>NZ_JABBNC010000029.1 GCF_012933445.1 Actinoplanes sp. TBRC 11911 | reverse complement strand
TGTCAGAAAAGCGTCCCGGCAAACAATAAACATTTGCCAAAGGAATCCAAGCCGGAATAAAACCGGCCCGGGGTAAAAAACAATTGGCACTGGCTTTACAAAGCACCCTGTTGAGTTCTCAAAGAACAACCACACACCGAAACTCGAACCCCATCCAAGGGACCCGCTCTCGGGGCAACCGTTCCAAATTACCCGGTCGGCTTCGCCAAGACAAGATCCTAGATCTTGCGGCACCGCCCGAATGTTTTCCACATGGCGCACCCGCCGCTAAGCGGGTATGTCGTGGAGGTGGCCCAGCAGACCGGCCAACGACCGCTTAGCGGTGCGTCCGGCTCCTGCCCGGCTGTGTAACTCTACCCGGTCGATCTCGCTGGCGCAATCCCCGGTTTCCCGTTGACTCCGCCGCATCGCCCGGCGCGTCGTCAAGCGTAGCGCTTGCCTCGGCGGCCCTCCGAACCCCCGTCGGTTCGTCACTTTCGTGCCGCTCCGTCCGGGTTTCCCTCGGGCAGAGAGAAAGTTACGCGACCACGTACGGGGATGCAAATCGACCCCCACCCCAAGCCGAAAGCCATGGTCACCGGTTGCCACGGCGGCCATGACAGAGTGGGAGCATGGCTTCCTCCCGGACGCTGGCGGCCGACGTGCTGCTCGACATGGTGCTGCCGATCGGGCAGTTGCTGATCGGCGCGCTTGTGCTGGTCACGCTCGTGCTGTCGGTGCACCGCCTGCTCATGAGGGGCCCCACTCGGATGGGCGGCGCCCTGCTGATCACCGGCGGCGCGGTCGTCGGCCTGGCCGTCGTGGGCTATCTGGTGCAGTTGCTGTGATCCGCCATACAGGCGTCACAGCCGGCGGTTGGCCAGGCTCGGCAACTCGGAGCGGATGAGCTCGAGACGATCCAGATCCAGGTCCGCGGTCACGATCCCGATCGTGTCCGGCGCCTGAGCGAGCACGGTCCCCCACGGATCCACGATCATGCTGCGGCCAAAACACGTACGGCCGGGCGCGTGATTTCCGATTTGCCCCGCGGCAACCACATAGCACTGATTCTCGATCGCCCGCGCCCGCAGCAGAACCTCCCAATGATCCCGCCCGGTGTGCATCATGAACGCGGCCGGCACCACGAGCACCCGCGCGGCCCCCTCCACGGCCAGCCGCCGATAAAGCTCCGGAAACCGCAGGTCGTAACAGATCGACAGCCCCGTCGGCACCCCATCGATCGCCGTGACAACGGTCGACGACCCCGGCGCCACCGACTTCGACTCCTGGTACGAGACCCGCCCCGGAATCTCCACGTCGTACAGATGGATCTTCCGATAGCGCGCCACCAACTCCCCCGCCGGATCGAAGATCAGCGAAGTGTTGTACGTCCGCGACTCATCCGGCCCGGCCTCATGAAACGACCCGGCATGCACCCACATCCCCAACTCCCGAGCCGCGGCCGAAAATGATCGCGCAAATTCCCCGTCGTCGGTTTCCGGTTCCGGCGCGGTCTTGCCCGGCCCGAGATAGTCGACATACTCCGGCAGCACCGCCAGCCTCGCCCCCGCATCGGCGGCGCGTTCCAGCAGCTCACGAGCCACCCGAAGGTTCTCGTCCCGATCCTCACGCGAATTCAGCTGACACACGGCAACACGCATACCCACAGTTTTTCGCACGGCGGCCGTCAATCTCAAAGACAAATTCCCAGATGTACGCGACGGCAAAAGAACCGGGCCCCGCAGGCCAGCTCTCGGCAACCCCGGGCCGTCCGCCCGTTCCGGCCGAGTCGGCGGCTTTCCTAGCGGCGACCTCGACAACGCGCCCGCCCGGCGATCGGCAGAGTGCGAGTGCGATCCTGCATCACCCGGCCGACACACGCTCACTGGCTGCCATGTCGGGCAGCGCCCTAACTGGCCACGCCTGGCAACAGCTCGATCCAGTCGACAGGCGTTCGACCAGCCCTAAAGCCGATGACCGCACCACCCCGATCATCTCGTGTCCTTTAACAGCGGGCCGCACCATGATCGCGACCAAGCCCAGGCGTTCGCGTGGCTACCGGAGAGGCCGGCAGGACTGCCGAAGAGACCGGCAGTAGTGCCGAAGAGACCGGCAGTAGTGCCGAAGGTCCCGGCAGCAGTGGCGCCCGATATCCGATAAATGCAGATAAAACTCGCCGCGCTTTCCGAAGTCGCGGGTGAGTTGACGGGACGGCGCCCGCGTGCGGCCGTGCTCTCACCATGCGGTCGAGGACGCCCACATGCCGGGACCAGCGTCCGAATAGGACAATAGTTTTATCCATGTTAGTGGCTTTTGGGCGAGCTGCAGGTCGGGTGATTTCGAGACCTTGGAGAGTTATGCCCATATACGAACCCTAACTCTCCAAGGTCTCGAAAACCGCTCCCGCGCACCCGGCCGGCGTCGACATGACAGCGGCCGAAGCGGGCGAAATGGTGTATATGGTGTCGCCGGCGAATGTGCAGCCTCGCACGGCGACGGGGATACGGCACGCGGGCGCGAAGGCACCGAATACCAGAGGCGCGCGAAGGCACCGAATACCAGAGGCGCGCGAAGGCACCGAATACCAGAGGCGCGCGCGAAGGCACCGGATACGAGGCGCGCGCGGGATGGCACCGGATACGGGGCGCGGGGTGGATGGCGCGTACCGGAGAGCCGGCTCGCTGCTAAAACGAACGCTCGTTCGCGGAACGGCCGCGCCGCACCGGGAACGGCCGCGAAGAGGGCCGGAAAGGCGGAGGCTTCCCCAACGGTGTCCGGGCAGTGGCAGCGACAACCCGTAACCAGGTCGCCGATGACCCACGACGGCGGCAGCCGCGGCCACGATCCGCACCGCATATCGTCGGGCATGTCCAGCTCGACCATCAACCGCGGTCACAACTTACTCGTTTAGAGGTCGCCCCTGGGACCTGAACGATCCGCTGGCCCGGCATACTTTTGATCTTGGCAGGCCGGGGCATGACATGGCCGAGCGGAAGGAAACGGGATTGCCAAGACGAGGCGGTCGGCAAACCGCGTGACCGGTCGGGCTCGTCGCGTCCGGCCCAGCTTGGCTCCGACCAGGACGGCCGGCATGCTGTCAACAAGTCTGACCGGCATGCTGTGAACCAGTCTGAAACGGCACCGCGGAGTGCCCAGTTTGCAAGCTCCCCGCCCGCCCGACGCCAAGCCCGACAACGACGGCCCGGTGCTACCGGCCGGCTTGAGTGGTGAACCGGCCGGAACGGCACCGCGGAGCGCGAGTGGTCGCGGCGCCGGTGTGTGGGGCGGGGGTGGCGTGGTGCTTTTGGGGTGGCTGCTGCCGCGTACGCGGGGAAAAGCGAACGCCGCCGTCCAAGAGTGGGCGGCGGCGGGGTTTCGCTCTTACGGGGCGCTCAGGCGCTCTTTTCCTCGCGCTCGCGGCGGCGGCGGCCGACGAACTCGCGGGGGACGATCGTGGGGTTCACGTTTTCGAGGACGACCTCGCGGGTGATGACCACGCGGGCGGCGTCCGGGTTGCTGGGGACCTCGTACATCACGGAGAGCAACACCTCTTCCATGATGGCGCGCAGTCCTCGGGCGCCGGTGCCGCGGAGCATGGCCTGGTCGGCGATGGCCTCCAGGGCGCCGTAGTCGAACTCGAGCTCCACGCCGTCCAGCTCGAACAGGCGTTGGTACTGCTTCACGTACGCGTTGCGGGGCTCGGTCAGGATTTTGATCAGGGCCTCGCGGTCCAGGTTGCGGACCGTGGTGATGACCGGGAGGCGGCCGATGAACTCGGGGATCAGGCCGAACTTCAGCATGTCCTCGGGCATGACCTTGCTGAAGATGTCGTCGGTGTTGCGCTCCGAGATCGAGCGGAGGTGGGCGCCGAAGCCGACGCCGCCGTGGCCGACGCGGGACTCGATGATGCGGTCCAGGCCGGCGAAGGCGCCGCCCACGATGAACAGGACGTTCGTCGTGTCGATCTGGATGAACTCCTGGTGCGGGTGCTTGCGGCCGCCCTGGGGCGGAACGTTCGCCACCGTGCCCTCGAGGATCTTGAGGAGGGCCTGCTGGACGCCCTCACCGGAGACGTCGCGGGTGATCGACGGGTTTTCGCTCTTGCGGGCGATCTTGTCGACCTCGTCGATATAGATGATGCCCTGCTCGGCGCGCTTCACGTCGTAGTCGGCGGCCTGGATGAGCTTGAGGAGAATGTTCTCCACGTCCTCACCGACGTAGCCCGCCTCGGTCAGCGCCGTGGCGTCCGCGATCGCGAACGGCACGTTCAGCATGCGGGCCAAGGTCTGCGCCAGGTGTGTCTTACCGCAGCCCGTGGGGCCGATGAGCATGATGTTGGACTTGGCCACCTCGACGTCGCTGCCCGCGCCGGGCGCGCCGGCCGACTCGGCCTGGATGCGCTTGTAGTGGTTGTAGACCGCGACCGAGAGTGCCTTCTTCGCCTGCTCCTGGCCCACCACGTACTGGTCCAGGAACTGGCAGATCTCCATCGGCTTGGGAAGCTCTTCCCACTTCACCTCGCCGGTCTCGGCCAGCTCCTCTTCGATGATCTCGTTGCAGAGGTCAATGCACTCGTCGCAGATGTAGACACCCGGTCCCGCGATGAGCTTTTTGACCTGCTTCTGCGACTTCCCACAGAAGGAGCACTTCAGTAGGTCGCCGCCGTCGCCGATCCGTGCCACCTACGTTCTCCTTGAGCTCAACGCCGGCTCGCGCCGACACCTGGACCGAGGACTAAGCGCCTCGTTGCCATCTCATCGTCTGCCGAACCGCGTAACTGAGGCTGCATGCTCGACGTTACCCGCAAAGGGGCTGTTCTCCGACCCCCCAAAACGGGCGTGTCAGGGGTCGGCCAGTCTAACGTGCCCCGGCCGGCCCCCTGACGGAGTGCTTTCAGTTGCCGGAGCCGACCGCGGTCAGCGTCTTCTTCCGGCTGACCAGAACGGTGTCGACGATGCCGTACTCCTTGGCTTCCTCGGCCGTCATGATCTTGTCACGGTCGATGTCCTTGCGGACCTTGTCGACCGCCTGGCCGGAGTGCCGCGCGATCATCTCCTCCAGCTGCGTGCGCATCCGGAGGATCTCACGCGCCTGGATCTCGATGTCCGAGCCCTGCCCGTAGCCGCCCTCGGTGGCCGGCTGGTGGATCAGGACCCGAGAGTGCGGCAGGGCGAGGCGCTTGCCGGGCGTGCCACCGGCGAGCAGCACGGCGGCGGCGCTGGCGGCCTGCCCGAGGCAGACCGTCGAGATGTCCGGCCGGACGTACTGCATGGTGTCGTAGATGGCCGTCATCGCCGTGAACGAACCACCCGGGGAGTTGATGTACATCGTGATGTCGCGGTCCGGGTCGGAGCTCTCCAGCGTCAGCAGCTGGGCCATCACGTCGTTGGCCGACGCGTCGTCCACCTGGACGCCGAGGAAGATGATCCGGTCCTCGAACATCTTGTTGTACGGGTTCGTCTCCTTCATCATCCCGTTCGACGAACGCTCGATGAAGGACGGCAGCACGTAACGGTTATGCACCGGAGCGAACCCGGGAGGCATGGTCAGGTCGGTCATTTTTTCGCTCCTCAGTTCAGCGTTCCGGCGCCCTCAGGCACCTCAGTGGCTCCAGTGATCACCTTGTCGATGAAGCCATAGTCCTTGGCCTCGGTGGCCGTGAACCAGCGGTCCCGGTCGAAGTCGATCTCGATCTGCTCCTGGGTCTGACCGGTGTGGTACGCGATCCGCTCCTGGAACATGCGCTTGGTGTAGAGCATCTGCTCGGCCTGGATGGCGATGTCGGCGGCCGTACCGCCCATGCCACCGGACGGCTGGTGCATCATGACCCGCGCGTGCGGCAGCGCGTAACGCTTGCCGGGGGCGCCGGCGCAGAGCAGGAACTGCCCCATCGACGCGGCCATGCCCATCGCGACGGTCGAGACGTCGTTGTCGATGAACTGCATGGTGTCGTAGATCGCCATGCCCGAATAGACCGAACCGCCCGGCGAGTTGATCCAGAGGTTGATGTCCCGCTCCGGGTCCTCGGCGGAAAGCAGCAGCAGCTGCGCGCAGATGCGGTTGGCGACCGCGTCGGTCACCTCGCTGCCGAGGAAGATGATCCGCTCGCGCAGCAGGCGGTTGAAGACCGAGTCGTCGAGGTTGCCACTGAGGGAGTCACTCCGCAGCACGGGGCTCGCGGGGATATGAAGATCAGTCATGGCAGCCCTTCACAGCTGACTGTGTCGGCCGAGCTCCGGCCGGCAGGTTGTCCGTCGTACGACCAACCTAACCGGTCGAATGCGCATCAGCTTCCCGCTCGGGCAGGTGTTCGCTGACAGCGCACGGGTCTTTACGAAGTCGCAGGCCGCCGCGCAACGCGGCGGCCTGCGACCGATGATCACGGGTGCGGGTGGCCCGGCTGCTCGGCCTCGCTGGCGGCCCGCAGGTCCTCCAGGTTGAGGACGTTGCCGTCCGAGTCCTTCATCGTGACCTGGTCCATCACCGAGGCGAGGGCCTTGCCGCGGCGTACGTCGCCGAACACGGCGGCCGCGGTGCCCGACTGGACCAGCTGGTCGTAATACTGCTGGGGCTGCATGTTGGCGTGCTGCGCGCGGTGCACGATCTCGTGACCGAACTCGTCGTCGGAGACCTGCACGTCCTCCGCGTCGGCGATGGTGTCGAGCAGCAACTGGATCCGGACGCCCTCCTGGGCCGCCTGGGTCAGCTCCTCGTCGATCTGCTCCTCGGTCTTCTCCTCCGAGGTCAGGTAGTCGGCGAGGGTGGCGCCGATGCGCTCCAGCTGGTCGGTCATGGCCTGCTTACGGCCGTCGACCTCGTCCTTGACGACGCCCTCGGGCGCCGGGATGTTCGCCGCCTCGACCAGCTCCTTGAGCGCCTCGTCGCGGGCCGCGTAGATCTGCTCGACCTTCTTCACCCGGGTGAGCCGCTCGCTCAGGTCGGCACGCAGCTCGTCGATCGTGTCGAACTCGCTCGCCAGCTGGGCGAACTCGTCGTCGACCTCGGGCAGCTGCTTGTCCTTGACGCTGCGCACGGTCACCGACACGTCGGCGTCGCGGCCGGCGAAGTCACCGCCGACGAGCTGGGTGGTGAACTCCTTGGTCTCCTCGGCGCTCATCCCGACCAGCACCTCGTCGAGACCCGGGAGCAGCTGCTTGCTGCCGACCTCGTGCGAGATGTTGGTGGCCGAGCCGCCCGGCACCTCCTCGCCGTCGACGGTGGCGCGCAGGTCGAGCTGCACGTAGTCGCCCTCGGCGGCGGGCCGCTCGACGGTCTTCAGGGTGGCGAAACGCTCGCGCAGGCCGTTGATCTGCTCGTCGATGTCGGCGTCGCTGATCTCGATCGCCGGGACCGTGACCGAGACGCTGGAGAGATCCGGGATCGTGATCTCGGGCCGGACGTCGACCTCGGCGGTGAACCGCAGCGGCTCGTTGTCGCCGAACTCGGTGATCTCCACCTCGGGACGGCCCAGCGTCTTCACGTCGTGCTCACGGACCGCGGCGAGGATCTGCTCCGGGATCGCCTCCTGCACGGCCTCGTTCAGGACCGCGCCACGCCCGACACGCTGGTCGATGACCGCTGCCGGGATCTTGCCGCGACGGAAGCCCGGCACCTGCACCTGCGCGCCGATCTCCCGGTACGCCTTCTGCAGGCTCGGCTTGAGCTCGTCGAACGGCACCTCGATGGCGAGCTTCACCCTGGTCGGGCTCAGAGTCTCGACGGTGCTCTTCACAGGCGTACTCCTTGTTGCTGCGGATAGATGATGTCAGTCGGGGTGGCGGGATTTGAACCCACGGCCCCTCGCTCCCAAAGCGAGTGCGCTACCAAGCTGCGCCACACCCCGTGGCGACGGCCAGTGTATGCGGTCCGCTTCCGCGTGTGCGCGCTGGAGTCACCTGGTGGGGAATCCGGTTCGCGCGGGCGGGACATGATTCAGTACGATGTCCAGGCGTCCCCGCGCAAGCGGGGCTCGCGGGCGTAGCTCAATGGTAGAGCCTCAGTCTTCCAAACTGATTACGCGAGTTCGATTCTCGTCGCCCGCTCCACTTGGGGTGGAGTGTGTCGGCGGGGTGCACCGACGCCTGCGTTCCGCCATTCCGCCTGGGGGCCGAGCCCCCAGACCCCGCGGTGCGGTGGGAGCGCTTCAACCGGATGGGCCTGCGGATGGGGAGCACGGCCAAAACGGACGAGCCTGCGCATGGGGAGCACGGCCAAAACCGGGTGGGCCTGCGGATGGGGAGCACGGCCAAAACCGGATGGGCCTGCGCATTGGGGGCACGGCCAAAAGCGGATGGGGCCTGCGGATGGGGCTCGGCACGACGACCACTGCGCTACGGCTTCGCCGCGCGGAGCATGCGTGAACCGTCAGACACTTTGCGGCCGTACCGGAGGGCGGACCACGAGCGGTGTCTCTGGAACGGGAGCTCGAACAGCCTGGCGAAGAGGCACGCGGCGAGCAGCGACGCGGTGCCGGCGACGACCGTCGTGGCGGCGAAGGCGCGGGAGCCGTGGCCGAACGCCGGCACGAAGACGCGCTCGCTGATGGCGAACACGATCGGCACGTGGGTCAGGTACATGCTGTACGAGCACGCGCCCAGCCGGGCCAATGGCCGGGTCTCCAGAAGCCGGACCAGGGGCGCGGGGCGGGCCGTCGCCAAGGCCACGACCAGCAGGGTCAGGGAAGGGGTGACGGCCAGGTCGACCCAGAAGTAGTGGTTGACGGTCCAGCGGGCGCCCTGGTGGAGCAGCAGCGCGATCGCCGGGACGGACGCGGCCAGCGCGAACGCGAACCACGGGAGGCGACGGATCCGTTCGGTGGCGGTCGCGATTCCGGCGGCGGCGATCCCGGCCGCGAAGACCGGCAGCAGGTGCGGCGCGAGCCGATAGTCGCCTTCCGGGGGTGCGCCGTTGAAGATGATCACGGCGACCAGCAGCACCGGGACGGTCGCGTAGGCCAGCATCGCCCACACGCCGACCCGGCGGGTGATCGCGATCAGCAGCGGGAAAAGCAGGTAGAGCAGCGCCTCGACGCCGATCGACCAGAACGCACCGTTGGGCGTGGGGGCGCTGATCAGGTCCTGCAGCAGCAGGCCGTACACGACGACGGACTCCCGCGTCGGCGGGGCCGAGTGTGGCTGCTTCACCACCAGCCAAGCGACGGCCAGGCTGAACGCGAGCGCGGCCCAGTAGGCCGGCAGGATCCGCCAGGCGCGGCGGCGGGCGAATTCGCGGATCGAGCCGAGACGCCAGCCGCGGGCGGCCGCCGCGTACGCCAGCGAGAAGCCGGAGAGGATCAGGAACAGCACGACCGCCAGCCGGCCGTAGCCGAGCCAGTAGAGCCAGTGCGGGCTGCGCGTGCGCGGAAAACCGCGGTAGGTGAAGGCCCAGACGTGGAACATCATCACGTACAGGGCGCAGAGCCCGCGCAAACCGTCCAGGCCGGCGATCCGGGGCGGTGGGTGCCTTTCCGTCGGGTCGGCGCGTGCGGGTGCAGCCGTGGCGGTGGAGTCGGGCACGCCAGGTGACACGGCTCCGGGCCGCGAAAGGTTCGACGGATCAGCTGTCGCGGCGTAGGTGGCGGCGCATCTGAATCATCCGGGCCGCGGACACGGCGAGCGCGATGATGGCCCCGCCCACCCCAGCGATGAGCAGAGCGAGAGCGACCGGGATGCGCCCGTCCATCCACAGGAAGTGGATGTCGACCTTCGCGGTGTTCTGCGCGACGAAAATGATCAGCAGGATGATCGCGAGGAGACCGGCCCAGACGCCCACCCAGGCGGCGCGGATCCGGGTGTACGGGCGGCGGGTGCCGGTCGCGGTGGGGTGAGTCGGCACAGGCGGCAACGTGGTGGACGGCCCGGCCGGTGGCGGCAGGTCGCTCTCGGGCCGTTCCTCGGGCGGCGCCATGGGTTCATATTGCCGTACGTGACCGTTCTTAGCCAGCGAGTCAGATTTAAGATGCCGCTAATAGACGAACATCGACATGTGGCGCTACTTTGACGTCCGGTTTCGCCCGAACTCCCGGCACTCTGTCGGTGGAGACGGCACAACGCAGGGTGGCGGCCCTGCGTTGTGCCCCGGCCTTGACCCCAACCCCCTTCCCCGTACGGTCGGGAAGTTTCGGCCTTGACATGTGACCAATTGGTCTCATAACTTGGCGTCATGACGGACGACGACGATCGAGTCTTCAAGGCGCTGGCGGATCCGAGCCGCCGGTTCCTTCTCGATCTGCTCTTCGCGCGTGACGGCCGCACGCTCACCGAGCTGGAGTCCGAGCTGGAGATGACGCGGTTCGGCGTCGCGAAGCACCTGCGGGTGCTGGAGGAGGCCGGGCTCGTCGTCACGCGCCGTTCCGGGCGGGAGAAGCTGCACTTCCTCAATCCCGTACCGATCCGGCTGATCCACGACCGATGGATCGACAAGTACACCGAGCACCACATCACGGCGCTCGTCGATCTCAAGAACACGCTGGAGAGGGAAGAGCCATCATGACCATCGAAACGACCGCCGCCACCACCCAGGTCTACCGGGTCTGGATCAAGGCGAGCCCGGAGCGGATCTGGGAAGCGATCACCGACCCGGAGTGGACGACGAGGTACGCGTACTCCGCCCCCGCGTACTTCGACCTCCGGCAGGGCGGTTCGTACTACTCGACCGCGACCAAGGAGATGAAGGAGTACGCGGCGGCGAACGGGTTCGAGGTGCCGGACACGATCATCGACGGCGAGGTGCTGGAGTCGGATCCGCCGCGGCGCCTGGTGCAGACCTGGCGGATGCTGATGGACCCGACCACGGCGGCCGAGCCGTTCACCACGCTGACCTACGAGATCGACGACGCGAAGACCCAGCCTGGCGTCTGCCGGCTCACCGTCACGCACCAGCTGACCGACGCGCCGGCCACGGCCGCGATGGTCGCCGGCACCGACGACGGCGGCGCGGGCGGCGGCTGGCAGTGGATCCTCAGCGACCTCAAGACCCTGCTCGAGACCGGCAAGTCCTTCTCCCAATGAGATGACGGGCCGGCCCAGCACGAACGGGGGGTGGGCCGGCCCGCTTCCAGCCGCTAGTCTCCGCGCGTGAACGCGACGGTGCTGTGGGCGCTACTGATCGTGATAGGCATCGGGATGATCGTCTTCGCGCTCTGGCCACGCAAAAAAGACGATTGACCCAGCACGTAACCAAGATTTTCGCCGAGCGGAGCGAGGCCGTTTTACAGCGTGTTCGCGACCCAGTTCCAGGCGTCGACCACCCAGCCGGTGTTCTGCAGGTGGGCGATGCCGACGCCGGCCAGGAACAGGGCGGTCACCAGGTGCGAGCCGCGGGCCGTGTGGCGGGCCCGGCCCATGCCCCGCTCCAGCACGTAGTAGCCGACGACGCGGGCCAGGCAGAAGACGCCGGCCGCGACGATCAGGCTGACCACGAAGATGATGAACGGCGTGCCGAGGGAACCGCCCTCGGAGAGCGCCCAGATGCCCCAGCAGACGAAGGCGAACAGCAGCGCGGCGGTGGTCCACTCGCCGCCGCGGCGCAACTCGCTCCAGCGCCAGCTCATGCCGCTCGGGGCGAGCGGCTCGGCGCCCGGCCAGCCGGTGCCGGTCGGCTCGTGCTCGGCGGCGGGACCGCGGGCGCTCACCTGGGCGCGGCCCTGGCTGTACGGCGAGTACGCCGCGGGTGGCGGGCCGGCGAACGGCCTGGTTTCCGGCGTCGGCTGCGGACCGCCGAAGGCCGTCGGCTGCGCGCCACCGAAGGCAGTCGGCTGCGGCGCGCCCGTGGGCGGCGGCGGTGCGGTGTCGAACGGCGTGGTGTGGAACGGCGGCGGCGCGTTGACCGGCGGCGCGGCAGGCGCTGGTGCGGTCGGGTGTTCCGCCCATGGATCCTGCGGTGGCATGTCGAGCGTCCGCTCCGACCACTGCGGTTGCTCCGGCATTTCGGTCCCCTCCCGGTTGGACGACCCGGCCCCGCCATCGAGAGTAGCGAGCCGACAAATCGTTCGCCGTCTCGGCCCGAGTCCGCTACACAGACTCCATGGACGAATCCGTATCGTTGCGCCCGGCCGTGGACACCGACCTGGACGCCATCGCGGACCTCGTCGGGTTCGTCTTCCACGACCCGGCGAACGAGGAGCTCCACGCCCTCGAGAAGGCGATCACCGAGGTGTCGCGTTCGCTGGTCGCGGACGACGACGGGCTGGTCGTGGCGCACGCGACGGCCCAGACCCGGGACATGACGGTACCGGGAGCGATCATCGCGGCCGCGCATGTCACCGGCGTGGGCGTGGCCCCGACGCACCGCCGCCGCGGCATCCTGACCGCGATGATGCGCCGCCAGCTCAGCGAGATCGCGGCGGCCGGCCGGGAGCCGATCGCGGTGCTCTGGGCGAGCGAGACCAAGATCTACCCACGGTTCGGCTACGGTCTGGCGAATCTTCGTCTGCGGTTCGACGTGATGACACGCGAGGTCCGGCTGACCCCGCCCGGGCCGCCGTCCGCCCGGCTGCGCGTTTCCGCGCCAATGGCGGCGCTGGACGACCTGAAACGGGTGCACGAGAGTCAGCGGGCCGAGCGGGTCGGCTGGTCGAGCCGCCCCGAGTACTGGTGGCGCTATCTGCTCGCCGACCCGGAGTCGCGGCGCGACGGCGCCACCGAGACGCACGCCGTGATCGCGGACGGCCCGGACGGCCCGATCGGATATGCGCTGTGGCGCGTCGTGGAGCGCTGGAACAATCACGGCCCGAACGGCGAGGTCCAGGTACGCGAGGTGGTCGCGCCGGATCCGGAGACGTACGCGCAATTGTGGGGTTTTCTGCTCGGGATCGACCTGACCCGGTCCGCCTCCTACGGCATGGCCGCGCTGGACGAGCCGCTGCAGTACATGGTGGACGAGCCGCGGCGCCTCGGTATCGGGGTGGGCGACGGGCTCTACCTGCGGATCGTCGACCTGCCCGCGGCGCTGGAGGCCCGGCAGTACGCGACCGGGCTGGACGTGGTCGTCGAGGTGACCGACCCGCTGATCGAGGCGAACAACGGGCGCTGGCGGCTGACCGGCGGGCCGGCGAAGGCCACCTGCACCCGCACCGAGGATCCGCCGGACTTCGCCTGTTCGATCACCGAGCTCGGCGCGGTTTATCTGGGCGGGACGTCGCTGGCCGGGCTGGCGGCGGCCGGGCGGGTGCGGCAGTTCACCGGGAACCTGCCGTCGGTGGCGTTCGGCTGGCATCGGCAACCGAATCCGATCGAGGGGTTCTGAGTGCCGCACGCGGTAGCGTCGGCGGCATGGCTGAGCCCGAACGCCGTCGACGCCGTCTGCGTCCCTCCGCTACGCCCGCGCCGTCGGCCGCCGTGCCGGCCCCCGGCGACGAGACCGCCGGGACGCCCGCCGGTACGCCGGTGACGCGGCCGGCGCCGCCGCGCCGCCCGACGTCCGGCGCCGGGGCGGGCGGTGGCGGTACCGACGACCGCGAGGCCGAGCGCGGGCTCCGCGGCCTGGTCGGCTCGGGCTCTTCGCAGGTCAGCGTGGGCGCGGCGATGCGCGCCCGGGACGCCGCGCGCCCCACCGACGAGCAGCTGGCCGACGCCGACACCAACCTGCCCATCGTTCGCCGCAACTGGCAGCCGCGAGAAGAGCTCCCCAAGCGCTAGGAGGCGGGCAAGTCCGGGAGTTCGCGGGACTGCTCGTACGTGGCGAGCTGGCCGATTCGGCGAGCGTGCCGCGGATCCCCCGAGAACGGGGTGGCCAGGAACGCCTCGACGAACGAGGTCGCCTCGTCCAGGGTGTGCTCGCGGGCGCCCAGCGAGATCACGTTCGCGTCGTTGTGCTGCCGGGCGAGCTGGGCGATCTCGACCCGCCAGGCCAGCGCCGCACGCACGCCGGGGATCTTGTTGGCGGCGATCTGCTCGCCGTTGCCGGAACCACCGATGACGATGCCCAGCGAGCCCGGGTCGGCCACCACGCGGGCGCCCGTGTGCAGGCAGAAGGCGGGGTAGTCGTCCTCCGGGTCGTACACGTGCGGGCCCACGTCGACCACGTCGTGCCCCTGCTTCGTCAGGTGGTTGACGAGGTGCATCTTCAGCTCATAGCCGGCATGGTCGGAACCAAGGTAAACGCGCATGTCAAAGAGTCTTTCAGAAGGTCAACTGGGTACGCAGGGCGGACGCTACCTGATCAGTCGCGGCCCGGGCGGCGTCTATCACAGCCAGCTTGCGCGCGAAGCCGTGATTCACCCCCATGTAACGCGTGTGCACGACCGGGACGCCGGCGCTGAGCAACGCGTCCGCGTAGTCGGCGCCCTCGTCCCGCAGCACGTCGTACTCGGCCGTGATGATCAGCGTGGGCGGCATGCCGGTCAGGTCGGCGGCCAGCGGCGCCGCGTCCGGGGTGAGCCGCTGCGCCCGGTCCGGGATGAAGGTCTCCCAGGCCACCCGCATCGATTCCCGGGTCAGCCCGTACGCCCCGAGCTCGTCGAACGACTCCGACGCCAGCAACGGGTCGATCACCGGATAGATCAGGACCTGGTAGTCGAGCGGCGTCCCGGCGTCGCGCTGCCGGCGCGCCGCGATGGTGGCCAGGTGAGCGCCCGAGCTGTCCCCGCCGATCGCCAGCCGGGACGCGTCCACCCCCAGCTCGGCGGCCGACTTGCGGACGAACGTGAGAACCGTCTCCACGTCCTGCAGGGCGGCCGGGAACGGGTGTTCCGGGGCGAGCCGGTAGCCCACCGCCAGCACCGCGCACCCGGACCGGTCGGCGATCCGCCGGCTCACCCGGTCGGCCGCCTCGATGCTGCCGTACATCCAGCCGCCGCCGTGCACGTGGACGAACACCGGCGCGTCCGCCCGGGTCGCGTACAGCCGGCACGGCACGCCGCCGGCGTCCACATCGACGACCACCGGCAGCGGCAGCGCCGGGCCGCACTCGGCGTCCACCGCGTCGCGTTGTGCCTGCCGGACGAACGCGAGCAGCTCGACCGGGTCGGTCATCGTCGCCGGCGGCCGCGCCCGGAGCGCCTCGGCGGCCTTGATCTGCGGGTTCAGCATCAGTCGAGCTGGGCCAGGACGAGACCCCCACGCGCTTTCGGGGTGAACCAGGTGCTCTTGCGCGGCAGCTTGTGCCGTTCCAGGTTGACCGCGACGAAGTCCTCGACGGTCACCGGCGCGATCAGCACGGCCAGCTCGGAGCGCCCGGCGTCGACCTCGCCGCGCAGCCACTCGGCCGGGTAGTCGCCGCCGATGTAGGAGACCCGCTTGTCGCCCGGGTCCAGGCCCAGTGCCCCGCCCAGCAGCACCCGCTCGACCAGCGCGTGATCCAGGTTCTCCACCGGGTCGAGGGCCGGGTCGACGGGCAGGCCCAGCGTGAAGGTGCGGCCCGAGGCGTACATCTCGATCGTGCCCTTGGCCGGGATGACCGCGGGGCGCGGCACCTCGGTGACCGTCGCCCCGGCCGCGCGCAACCGGGCGAGAACGTCCTCGATGGGCATCGGCAGTTCGCTGAGCAGGCGATTGTACGGCTGGATGGCGACCGACGCGGGCGTGGTGACCACGGCGAGGAAACGCGGCAGGCCACCGGTCTGCGCGGCCAGGCTGCGGTGGTTGCCGTCGGCCACCACCAGTTCGCCGGCGCCGGCCAGCCCGGTCAGCGAATCCTGCCGCGGGCCCGGCTCGACGACCCAGATGGCGTGTGTCCGCCCGCTCTGATCCACATCGGTCGCGTCCGGCTCGCCGGCGGCCTCGATCGCCTCGGCCAGCGCGGCGTGCAACTCGTCACCCTTGCCGGTCTGCAGCAGCAGCACCGGCGAGAGCAGCGTGCCGATCGCCTCGGCCAGCGCCACCCGTTCGCGCACCTTGGCGATGAACACGTCCTCGTTGCGGATGACCAGACCCGGTTCGTCGGCGCTGGTGGAGATCTGGTCGGTGTCGACCATGCTCCACAGCCCGTACGCCGGTGGTTCGCCCTCGCCGGTGATCCGGTAGAGCACCACGACCTGTTCCGCGGATCGGTAACCGCCCTCGGCCCGTTCCAGCGCGAGCCGGGCCACCGCGTCCGGCAACGAGTCGGCGAACGACTTGCCGACCGTCTCCGGAGCCAGATGCGGCATCTCGATCGCGAGCGCGCTGTGCGGGTTGTCCGCGATGATCGCGGTGATCTCGGAGTCGTCGGCGAATTCGTCGTAGTTCTGCGCGCCGGTCCCGCCCGTAGTGATCCAGGCACGGCTGATCGGATGCACGACCGTCATGTGGCGCAACTTACCGGGTCGCCCGGGGCCCGGAACCGAGGGGCACGACCGTACGAAACCCATCGTTATGCGCCCTGGATGGCGCGATGGGAAGAATCCCGGCCGTTTCCAAACGCGGGCGGGTGCGGTGGCGCGCCGGGGCGAGCCCTACCCTTGCAGGGGTAACGCTCGTGCGCTCAGAGGAGAGTGACTGTGGCCGGAGTTCGCAACCTGACCCAGGTGGAGGCTGCTGAGCGGGCTCGCCTGCTCGAGGTCACCGGGTACGACATCACCCTGGACCTCACCGACGGCCAGGGAAACCCCGGCGACGGAACGTTCCGATCCACCACGGTCGTCACGTTCACCTGCCGGGAACCGGGCGCCGAGACCTTCATCGAGACCGCCGCGCAGAGCGTCCGGTCCGCCACGCTCAACGGGCGGCCCGTCGATCTCGCCGGCTTCAGCGCCGAGCGGGGCCTGACGCTCACCGGCCTCGAGACGGAGAACCGGCTCGAGGTCGACGCCGACTTCGCGTACTCGGCGACCGGTCAGGGCCTGCAGCGCAGCCTCGACCCGGTGGACCAGGAGATCTACCTGCACAGCCAGTTCGAGACCGCCGACGCCCAGCGCGTGTACGCGGTGTTCGACCAGCCCGACCTCAAGAGCGTCTACACGTGGCACGCCACCGTGCCGGCGCACTGGAAGGTCATCTCGAACATGCCGGTCGACCGCGAGGAAGCGGGCGCGGCCGGCGCGAAGACCGTGCACTTCCCGACGTCGGCACGGATGAGCTCGTACATCACGGCGATCTGCGCCGGCCCGTACCACGAGGTGCGGTACGAGCACGACGGCATCGACATGGGGTATTTCTGCCGCGCGAGCATGGCGCAGTACCTGGACGCCGACGACCTCCACCTGATCACCAAGCAGGGCTTCGACTTCTTCCAGGAGCAGTTCGGCATCCGGTACCCGCTGCCCAAGTACGACCAGTTGTGGGTGCCCGACTTCAACGCCGGCGCGATGGAGAACTTCGGCTGTGTCACGCACGCCGAGTCGCATTACATCTTCCGGTCGCAGGTCACCGACTTCGAGTACGAGCAGCGGGCGAACACGATCCTGCACGAGCTCGCGCACATGTGGTTCGGCGACCTGGTGACCATGCGCTGGTGGAACGACCTGTGGCTGAACGAGTCGTTCGCCGAGTGGGCGAGCCACTGGTGCAACGCCGAGGCGACCCGCTTCTCGGACGCCTGGACGACGTTCCTGTCCGTGCGCAAGAGCTGGGGCTACCGCCAGGACCAGCTCTCCTCGACGCACCCGGTCTACACCGAGATGCCCGACCTGGAGGCCGTCGAGGTCAACTTCGACGGCATCACGTACGCCAAGGGCGCGAGCGTCATCAAGCAGCTCGTGGCGTACGTGGGACTGGATTCGTTCGTCACCGGCCTGCGGGCGTACTTCGCCAAGCACGCGTGGGCCAACGCCACCTTCGACGATCTGCTCACCGAGCTGGAGACGGCGTCCGGCCGGGAACTGCGCAAGTTCGCCGCGCAGTGGCTGGAGACGGCGCAGGTCAACACGCTGCGGCTGGAGATCGAGATCGGGCCGGACGGCACGTACGCGAGCGTCGCGGTGCGGCAGGAGGCGCCCGCCGGGTACCCGACGCTGCGCACCCACCGCATCGGGGTCGGCCTCTACGACCTCGACGGTGACCGGCTGATCCGGCGCGAGCTGCTCGAGCTCGACGTGACCGGCGAGCACACCGCGATCCCGGCGCTGACCGGGGTCCGGGCCGCCGACGTGCTGCTGCTCAACGACGACGACCTGTCCTACACGAAGCTGCGGCTCGACGACCGGTCGATGGCGGTCGTGGTCCGGCACCTCGGCGGGCTGGACTCGTCGCTGGCCCGGGCGCTGGTCTGGAACGCCGCGTGGGACATGCTGCGTGACGCCGAGCTGGCCGCCCGCGACTACGTGACGCTGGTCTGCTCGGGGCTGCCGCGGGAGACCGACATCAACCTCACCACCTGGACCGCGCGGCAGGCGGCCACCGCGATCGCGCAGTACGCGGACCCGGCGTGGCAGCCGACCGGCTGGCAGATGCTGGCCGACCTGGCCCGCACCCAGCTCGCCGACGCGACCCCGGGCAGCGGCTGGCAACTCAGCTGGGCGCGCTCGTTCATCAGCTCGGCGCGCACCCCGGAGGAGCTGGCCGTGCTGCGCGGCTGGCTGGCCGGCGAGGGTGTGCCGGAGGGCCTGACCGTCGACACCGAGCTGCGCTGGCAGCTGCTGCAGTCGCTGGTGTCGCTCGGTGCGGCCGACCGCGCGGAGATCGACGAGGAGCTGGCCGGCGACCGTACCGCCAGCGGCGAGCGGGAGGCGGCGGTCGCGCGGGCGCTGATCCCGACGCCGGAGAACAAGGCCGCGGTGTGGACCGAGCTGACCACCACCGACGACCTGCCGAACTGGCTGAACCGGTCGCTGCTCAGTGGCTTCCAGAGCGTCAAGCAGGTGGCGCTGACCGCCCCGTACGCGCAGAAGTTCTTCGAGGTTGTCGGCGACGTGTGGGCCCGATCGGACAGTGAGCCGGCGCAGGAGTTCGTGATGCTGGGTTACCCGGTCTACCAGATCAGCGAGGAGACGGTCGCGCTCACCGACGCGTGGCTGGCGCAGGACGGGCACCCGGCCTCGCTGCGGCGGCTGGTCAACGAGGGACGCGACGGCATCCTGCGGGCCTTGAAGGCGCGCGCGAAGGACACCGCCGCCGGGAACTAGAGCCAGGCGGCCGGGGCGATCCGGAGCGGGAAGGGGGCGTCGAGCTTGACCGGCTCGGCGCCCTCGATGCTGTGCTCCGCGCGATACGCGTCACCCGCCAGCTCGAACGTGCGGAGCAGAGGCGTGGCCGGGCCCGGCTCGACCCGCCAGAACGACGGGATGCCCGCCTCGGCGTACAGGGAAGGCTTGAGAAAGCGGTCGAATCGGCGGGTGGCCGACGTCTCCACCTCGACCACCAGCGCGACGTCGCGCGGATCGCTCCAGACCGCGCCGGAGGAACGCGGGCGCAGCACGGCCACGTCGGCCACCAGGTTGCTCTCGCCGATCGCGACGCCGAGCCGGTCGCACACCCACCAGCCGGGTGGTGCGGCCGAGCGCAGCGTGGTCACCACCGAGCGGACCACCGACTCGTGCGACTCCGGCGGCGTGGGCGCCACGTGCAGGCAGCCGTCGACGATCTCGTAGCGATGCCCGTCCTGGGGGAAAAGGTGCAGGTCGGGCTCTGTCCAGGCGCCCTCGGGAGCGGTCCACCGAGCCGCACTCATCGCCACCATGAGGTGACAGCCTACTCACCGTCAGTGATCTTCGGAACACGAAAAAACCCGTCCCGGCGATCCGGGGCGGGTTTCTCAGTTAATTGCGGCCGGCGTGGCCCGCCAGCTGGTCGATGCCGCTGAGGACGCCGCCGGCCAGGTCGCCGCCGGCGAACGAGGCCGACATGGACAGGCCCGCGAGCTTGGCGTCGCGATCGGTGATGCGCTTGCGCGCCTCGTTGCCGGTCACGATCTCCAGCCGGCGCTGGTTCGGCGAGACCGCGATCAGCACGGCACGGTCGCCGTTCTCGATCTGGCGGTGCAGCTTCTCCGCGTGCTCGCGGGTGGGCGTCTCGAGCTCGCCGATGTAGACGCTGAACGTCAGGCCGGTCTGCTGGTCGGCGGCGCGCAGCGCCTCGTCGAGGCGGAGCAGCTGCCGGACCGAGAACGGGCCCTCGGACACCGGGTTCGGGTCGTGCAGGATCGAGTCGCCGCCCGGGTGCTCCAGCTCGGTCATCGGCTGCTCGTGCTCGGCGGCAGCCGTCTGCCCCAGGTCACCAGCTGTCACTTGCGCCTCCTGTCGAACCGGGCTTCACGCGGTGGCCGGCAGCGTCCTCCAGGACGGGTGCCTCGAGCGCCTGGCGGGACTGATTCCCGCTCAGCGCGGGCGCCGTGTGAGCGACCTGCTCCGGCGAGGCCAGGAACCAGATCGGCTGGAAATCATACGGCCGGCCCGGCCGGTAACGATGGGTACGCCGCGTGCGGTCGCTGCCGGCGAAGACGAGCGCGCCCACCACCAGGATCACCCCCAGTGGGATGATCAAGAAGACCAGAACGGTGTTTGAAACCGACAATCTCAACGCCCCCAGGCGCCAGTGTTCCCAGTTGATCCGAACAAGAGTCACGGTAGCGGAGTGCAGGTCGCGCCGGACCGTCGGGTCTGGAACCCAGCTTCTCACGCCGTAGAGATCTCGGCGTAAGTGGCCGCGGAGTGCGAAAATCACCCACACGCGCCGTTCGTGCCCCGGTGCCCCGCGAACGGCTGGAGGGGGTATCCATGCGCATGTCCGTCCCGGCCGCGCTGGCGGCGCTCATCCTGGGCTTACCTGTCCTGTTCACGGAGACTCCGGCGTACGCGGCGGCGGTCTTCGTGGAGACCAACCCGAGCACCGTACCGGCCGGCGACGAGGTCGGGCTGCGGGCCAGTTGTGAGGAGAATCTGGAAGCGGCGAAGGTCGAGTCGCCGCTGTTCGGTGCGGTCAGCGTCACACCGCAGTACGGCTTTCTGACCGCCACCGTGCACGTGCCGGCCGGCACGAAAGCCGGTGACTACCCGGTCGACCTGCACTGCCCCGCCAAACCGGATCAGAAGGCGGCGTCGACCATCCTGCACGTGGTGGCGAAGGTGCAACCGACGCAGGGACCGGCCACCGGCGGGGGCGGCACCGCGCCGGGCCGCAACGCCTCGCTCATGCTCGGCACCGGTTTCGTCGTCCTGGCCGCCGGGGCCGCGCTCGGAGTGGTGTCTCTTCGACGACGCCGTCTCGGCTGAGGCCGAGCGTGAGCGCCGAGACGCCCCGGTCGGTGACCGGGCCGCGCATGCCCGAGTCGGTGCTGCGCAAGAAGTCGGCCGAGATCGTGGCCCCGCCGCCGGGGACCATCACCGGGCCGCTCCCGCCGCCGCCGTCCGCGCCGGGACGCCACCCCTTTCGAGGCACGCCGGCGCCGCGGCCACGGCAGCCACCCCGACCGATTCGCGGCAAACGTCCGATACCGATCGGGCTGATCGCGCTGGCCCTGCTCTTCCTGGGGCTGTTCATCGTGGCGATGGGCCTGGGCGCGGCGACCAATCTGGACCTGTCGTTCGGTCGCCCGGAGCCGACCGGGGCACCGCCGCGCGCGTTCCCGGTCATGGAGCCGAGCCGCCCGGAACGGTTGAGCATCCCGTCGATCAACGTGCAGGCGCCGATCCTGGACGTGGGGCTCGCCTCGGACGGGTCGGTGGGGGTGCCGCCGCTGGGCCGGCACAACGAGGCCGGCTGGTTCTCCGGCGGACCGACTCCGGGGCAGTTCGGGCCGGCTTTGATCGTCGGGCACGCGGACACGCGTACCGGGCCGTCGATCTTCCATGAGCTGCACCGGATGAAGGCGGGGCAGAAGATCGAGGTGCGGCGGGCCGACCGGTCGGTTGCGGTTTTCGAGGTGAACTCGGTCGAGCATTTCGACAAGAGCCGGCTGCCGATCCAGCGGGTGTACGGCGATTACAGCCGGCCGTCGCTGCGGCTGATGACCTGCGGCGGAACGTGGCTGGGCGGTGACGCGGGTTACTCCGACAACATCATCGTCTTCGCGTCGCTGGTCACCACGAAGGGCGCCTAAAAATACTTAAGCCGCCTCGGCTTCAACCGGGGCGGCGGGAAGGTCCAGCCAGTCTGCCCAACGAGGGTCGGGCGTGCGGTGTCCGAGAACACGCCACGCCACCCCCCGTGGCGCCGCCGGTATGGAATGCAACCGCCACCCGAGCTCGGCCGGAGTCTTGTCGCCCTTGCTGTGATTGCACTTGGCGCAGGCGGCGACCACGTTCTCCCAGGAGTGCAGGCCGCCGCGGCTGCGCGGGAACACGTGGTCGATGGTCTCGGCCGACCCGCGGCAGTAGGCGCAGCGGCCGCCGTCCCGGGCGAAGATCGCGCGGCGGGAGAGGCCCACATGCGTACGGTAGGGAACTTTCACGTACCGAGTGAGGCGGACCACGGACGGAACCGGGAGATTCTGGTGAGCGGAGTGCAAAATGCCCTCACCGTCGGTGACGCACTCTGCCTTGGCGGTCAGGACCAGGATGGTCGCCCGACGCACCGATACGACGCACAGCGGCTCGTAGGTGGCATTCAGAACCAATGCGGATGAGCCCACTGTGGGTCGTATGTCAGGCATCGTGATCACCCTCCGGGTGTAATTGCTTTGTAGCGCTCCCGCTGCATAGTCGTCTCCGGGGCCTCGGTGACGAGGCTCGTGCGCCAATAGTCCCTGATGGATGACCAAATTGCGAGCCTTATCTGTGGCCGCGGGGTTAAGGTCTGACGACTCTGCGCTGTGCGAGCGCTGAGAGCCGCGGATTGTTCGCCCGGTAGGTTGGCTACCCGTGTTACTCCTCGCACCGACCCCTTCGGCGCCGCCCGCCTCCAGCCCGGACGTCTTCACGACGCCGGACACGACCGCGATCTGCCGGGACGACCTGTTGTGCAGCCGGGTCTTCGACTGGACGCACAACCAGTGGCTGGCGAACAGCAGCTACTGGATCGTCGTCAAACCGCTGCGGATCATCGGGATCATCCTGGTCGCGATGCTGATCCGCTGGTTGCTGCACCGCGCGATCAACCGGCTCACCACGAGTACGACGCGGGCCTCGATGCCGGCGCTGCTCAAGCCGTTGAAGGAGAAGGCCACCGCGACGGCCGAAGAGGGGCAATTCATCCCGGAACGCCGCCGGCAGCGCGCCGAGGCGATCGGGTCGGTGCTGCGCAGCTTCGTCACGGCCACGGTCTTCACGATGGCCGCGCTACTCGTGTTCGGAGAGTTCGGCTTCAACCTCGCACCGTTGCTGGCCAGCGCCGGGATCGTCGGCGTCGCCCTCGGCTTCGGTGCACAAAGCCTGGTGAAAGACCTTATAGCCGGTCTTTTCATGCTTTTGGAGGATCAGTACGGCGTGGGCGACACGGTGGATCTGGGCGAGGCAACCGGGGTCGTCGAGACCGTCGGCCTGCGCATCACCACGGTCCGGGACGGCCGCGGCGTGCTCTGGTACATCCGCAACGGCGAGATCATCCGGGTCGGCAACAAGAGCCAGGGCTGGGCCATGGTGGTCATCGACATCCCGATCGGCTTCGTCAACTCGGAGCAGGCGAGCGCGGTGCTCCGGGACGCGGCCGAGGCGGTGGCCGCGCAGCCGGAGCATCAGACCGAGTTCCTCGAGCCGCCGGACGTGGTCGGCGTCGAGCAACTGACCGTGGACGGCGCCACGATCCGCACGATCGCCAAGACCACAGCGGACGGCCAGCTGATCGTGCAGCGGGAACTGCAGCGCGCGCTCACCGAGGCGCTGGAGAACTCCGGATTGTCCGAGCGCATCGCCGCATCTCGATTGGTGCCGCGCTCCGCCGTGCCGCCGCCTTATCTCTTTCCGGGGGAGAACGACGAGCGTACGGGCGGTCCGACCTGACCTGAGCATCGATCTCCTGCGTGCGACTTTCCGGCCGTACGCCCTAGCTTCGTCTCGGGCGATCGGGCAGAATTCGCAGTGAGCAGATGCACATGCGGCATCAAGTTCCCGGCGGGGGCAGACCGACCGGAAGATGCCCCGGGCACCGCCGCGCCCGAGTTTCGCAAGCGCGGCGCGCGCCGAGATCGATGGAGGACTTGGTGCCTAAGCACGCCGCCAAAGAGGTGACCGAGAGCGACCAACCAGTTACATTTCGAGACGTCTTCGCCATACGCGAATATCGCGCGGTCTATTTCTCCCTGGTCGTCAACCTCGTCGGCGACTATCTGTCCCGGGCCGCCATCACCGTGCTCGTCTATCAGCAGAGCAGCTCGGTGCTGCTGTCCGCCGCCGCGTTCGCGATCAGCTTCCTGCCCTGGGTCGTCGGCGGCCCGGTCCTCTCCGCGCTGGCCGACCGCTTCCCGTACCGATCGGTGCTGATCAGCTCCGACCTGGTCCGGATGTGCCTCATCGCGCTGCTGCTGATCCCGCATCTTCCGGTCGAGGTCATGCTGGTCGTGATCTTCGTCTCCAGCCTCGGCGCGCCGCCCACCCAGGCCGCGCGGTCCGCCCTGCTGCCGCTGCTCGTGGACGCCCACCGGCTGCCCACCGCGCTCGCCATGAACGCCACCACCGGCCAGGCCGCGCAGGTGGTGGGCTACCTGGCCGGCGCGTCGCTGGCCGCCGCGATCAATCCGCAGGCGGCGCTCGGCATCGACGCGATCACCTTCGGCCTCTCGGCGTTGCTGGTCCTCTTCGGGATCAGGCACCGTCCGGCCACGCGCACCAGCAAGGAGCGCCACCTGCTGCGCGAGTCCGGCGAGGGGTTCCGGCTGGTCTTCGGCACCGAGACGCTGCGGGCCATCGCGCTGATGGCGTTCGTCGCGACCATGTTCGTCGTGGTGCCGGAAGCGCTGGCCGCGGCCTGGGCCGCCGAGGATTCGGGCAGCTCCGCGTCGCGTGGCCTCAACCAGGGCCTGATCATGGCGGCCGGACCGATCGGGTTCGTGGTGGGCGGCATCCTGGTCAGCCGGCTGTTCGGCACGGCGCAGCGGGAACGCCTGATCCGTCCGCTCGCGGTGCTCTGCCCGCTCGCGCTGGTGCCGGCGTTCGCCGGGCCGCCGGCACCGACGGTGGCGATCCTGGTGGCCCTGGCCGGCATGGCGGTGGGCGGCCTGATCCCCACACTGAACGGCAAGTTCGTGCTGATCCTGCCGCACGGGTACCGGGCGCGCGCGTTCGGCGTGATGCAGAGCGGTGTGCAGCTCAGCCAGTTCGGCGCGGTGGTCGTCACCGGTGTGCTGGCCGACCACTTCCGGCTGCCGCTGGTGGTCGGGCTGTGGAGCGTGGCCGGCGTGATCGTGATGGTGACGCTGGTGTTGCGCTGGCCGCTGCCGTCCGCCTTCGCCGAGGCCGCCGACCAGGCCGCGGCCGTCGTCTCCGCGCCGACCGCTCGGCACGCGCTCGTCACGAGCAGGGTCACACCCGAGCGCTCCTGACCGGCTGGCACCATAGATGGGTGACCGCACCCGTCCCCGAAGAGACCAGCTTCTACGACGCCATCGGCGGCGAGCCCACGTTCCGCCGTCTCGTCAAACGGTTCTACGAGGGGGTCGCCGACGACCCGCTGCTCCGGCCGATGTACCCGGAGGAGGATCTGGGTCCCGCCACCGAGCGCCTGACGCTGTTCCTCATGCAGTATTGGGGCGGCCCGAACACGTACGGGGCGACGCGCGGGCACCCCCGTCTGCGGATGCGGCACGCGCCGTTCACGGTCGACGTGATCGCGCGGGACGCCTGGCTCAAGCACATGCGGGACGCGGTGGATTCGCTGGATCTCCCGGAGGACCAGCACAAGACTCTTTGGGACTATTTAGAGCGTGCTGCGCACTTCATGGTAAACGCTGAGTAGATGGCGTCGCTCCGCTCCGCAGGCGCAATTGCCCTTTAGGTCGGTGAGCGGACACCCGGTTTTCTGCCACCCGCAAACCCCACGGGCGTCAGAAAACCGGGCGCCCACTCACCGACGGCAATTGCGCGATCGTTTCCGGGCCTGCTGGTGGCTCGTTGAGCGGGTGACCAAGTCCTGATCACCCGCCCGGGAGCCGCCGCATGCGTCGCCGCCTGCTCGCCGCCGTCACGCTCGTCTTCGCCGCCGTCGCGGGCGCGCATCCGGCCACTGCCGATCTAGCTCAGTCATCGGTGGTCTCCGCCAACCCGGTCGACTTCACCCCGCACGTGCTGGACGGCACCGTGTGGACCATGGCTGTCGTCGGCGACACGGTGGTGGTCGGCGGGGCGTTCACCAAGGTCGCGGACAGCTCCCGCAAGAACACCTACGCGCGGAAGAACATCTTCGCGTTCGACCTGGGTGACGGCACGATCCGGTCGTTCGCGCCGGACGTGGACGGGGCGATCTACTCGCTCGCCGCGGGTGCCGACGGCACGGTGTACGCCGGCGGCGCGTTCAAGACCGTGAACGGGACGGCGCAGCGCGGTCTGACCCGGCTCGACCTCGGTGACGGCCAGCGCGTCTCGTCCTTCAAAGCAAAGATCAATTGGGGCGACGTACGCTCGTTGGCGAACCGTGGCGGGCGCCTGTACGCGGCCGGCACGTTCTCCGCGATCAACGGCGTGGAACGGCCCGCGCTCGCCCGGATGTACGCGGAAAGCGGCTCGGTCGACACCGGCTTCGACGCCCGGCTCAGCGCACCGGGCCTGACCCGCACGCGGGTCGAGCACTTCGACATCTCCCCGGACGGCAGCCGGCTGGTCGCGGTCGGCGCGATCCTCAAGTCCGGCGGGTACGACCGGACGCAGATCGCGATGTTCGACCTGTCCGGCTCGTCGGCGGAGCTGGTGAACTGGTACACCGACGCGTACAAGCCGCAGTGCATGAAGGGTTTCGACACCTATCTGCGGCAGGTGAAGTTCTCGCCGGACGGCTCGTACTTCGTGGTCGCCGCGACCGGGCGGGCCTCCTCGCCGGTCAAGCTCTGCGACTCGGCGGCGCGGTTCGAGACCGGCGGTTCGGGCCGGCACAACCCGACCTGGGTGCAGCGCACCGGCGGCGATTCCCTGTACGCGGTCGCGGTCACCGGCTCGGCCGTCTACCTGGGCGGGCACCAGCGCTACTTCGACAACCCGCAGGGCACCGACGCGCACGGCCCCGGCCCCGGCGCGGTCTCCCGGCCGGGCATCGGCGCGGTCAGCCCGACCACCGGGCGCGCCCTGTCGTGGAACCCGACTCGCGCCCGCGGCGTGGGCGTCCGCTGCCTGCTCCCGGTCCCCCACGGCCTGCTGGTCGGCTCCGACACCGACCAACTGGGCAGGGAGTACCACGGCCGCATCGGCCTCTTCCCGCTGTAGCAGCCACGTAACCATCGCGATCGCCGCCGGTGACATGGCAGACGATTTTTCGACGCCTGCGGGGTTTGCAGGTGGCGGAAAATTGCCTGCCATGTCACCGGTTACAAGGCGATCGCCCGCCGAGCGGAGCGAGGCCATTAAAGCAGAGCGCCCTCGTCATGGAGCCAGTCGACAAAAGACGTTGCTACCGCGGCGCCGCAGTCGAGGAGCTCCGTGACGAGGGCGTCGTGGGCTCCGGCGGCTAATGGCACCTGCAGCTCGGCGTAGATCGGGAGCTGGCCCCGCTCGGTGGGGTCCCCCACGTACGCCTTGCAGAACCGTCGTGTGTGGTTCCACTCGTTGACCACGCGATAGGCGCGGTCCGCCCAGTCCGGCGGCACTGTCGCATGCGGACGCGCGCGGATCACCAGGATCTCGTCGTCCGGGCCCTCGAGTGTGAACAGCACCGCGTGTCGTTCCCACATGGCCAGCAGACTGCCGCCGCCGTCGGCGAGGAACCTTATGTCGAGCAGGTCGAGCGCCTTGCCGATGCGGGCCAGCGTGACCGGGGCGACCGGTTCGGCCTCCTCGGTGCGGGCCGGGTCGGCCGCGGCCGGTAGCGCCGGCGGTCGCGCGGGCTCGCGTTGCGCCGGAACGCCGACGCGCACGGCGCTGCTTACCGGTGACTTGTCGTCGGTGGCGGACGCACTGTCGGCGGCCGAACCCGAACGCCATGACCACCACGGCATCGTGTGCACCTCACTCCCCAGCGGACCCGTCATCGCCGGACGTAGCGAAGTGGATCCGAGGGCCGACGGTACCCGTACAGTTCGCGGAGGTCATCCCCCCAACGGGAGGGCGGGACCGGTCAGACGACCCGGCATCACCCGTTCGGGTGACTACCTATAGGCGTAACGGTCAATTTCTTGACGGCCTGTAGCCACGCGACTCCGTATGGTGCCGAAAGTCCGACCCAACGGCCCGCCACGCGCACCCGAGTGTCGGGGAGATCGGCACTCTCCGGACCGAGAAAACCCATCCGGGAGACGGCTTGAATCAGCCGTTGGGGGACCTCGACCGGCCCCGGAGTGACGACGAGTGCCACATGGTCGAGGAGGGCGTCCCGCACCACGCGCTGCCCCACCGCCCGACCGGCCAGCCCACCGGCCGTGACCTCGCGCAACGTCCCGGCCGCGGCGGCCGCTAATTTACCGATCTCTATACTGGACACCGATTCGACGGTCTCGGCGGCCGGCGGCGGCAGCGGCCACCGCCACTGGGCGTCCCGCAGCGGTGGCAACTGGTCGCCGCCCTTGGCCAGCACGGCCAGCAGTTCGGCGGCGGCGACCGTGGCGTCGTCCGGGCCACGACCGGCCACCTCGCGAGTGACCAGCACATCCCACGGAAGGCGAGCCCACAACGCCGTACGGGATCCGGATCCTCGCAACCGCACCGGCGCGCCGCGATCGAGCCGGATCAGCCGGGCCAGGAACGCCCCCGCATCGTCGACGCCGGCCAGCCCGTGAGCGGTCATGCGGAGATGACGTACGGGGTGAGGAACTCGCGCTCGGCATCGGACAGCCGCCGGGGCCGCCCGTTGGCCAGGTCGTACGGCACCAGAACCGACTTCGCGCGGCTGGCCAGCACACCGTTGTCGAACAGCTCGTACGAGACGGTGATGGTGGAAGCACGCAGTTCGGAGACCCACATCTCGATCCGCACCGGGTCGCCGTAGTCGACCGGACGTAGATACTCGATCTCGTGGCGGGCGATGACCGTGCCCGCCTCGAACGAGTCGAGCCCGTGCTTGTGAGCCTGGCCGAAGAACAGCTCGCAGCGCGCCTCCTCGTACAGGGTGAGGAAGCGCGCGTTGTTGACGTGCCCGAACGCGTCCATGTCGGACCAGCGAACGGGCACGTCGACGATGTATCTCTCAGTCACGGGTCAGCTTGCGGTAGGTGACCCGGTGCGGACGGGCCGCCTCGGCGCCGAGCCGGTCGATCTTGTTCTTCTCGTACGCCTCGTAGTTGCCCTCGAACCAGAACCACTTGTCCGGGTCCTCGTCGGTGCCCTCCCACGCGAGCATGTGGGTGGCGACCCGGTCGAGGAACATCCGGTCGTGGGAGATGACCACGGCGCAGCCGGGGAACTCCAGCAGCGCGTTCTCGAGGCTGGACAGCGTCTCCACGTCCAGGTCGTTGGTCGGCTCGTCGAGCAGGATCACGTTGCCGCCGATCTTCAGCGTCATCGCGAGGTTCAGCCGGTTGCGCTCACCGCCGGAGAGCACCTTGACCGGCTTCTGCTGGTCCGGGCCCTTGAAGCCGAACGCCGCCACGTACGCCCGGGAGGGCATCTCGACCTTGCCGACCATCAGGTGATCGAGACCGTCGGAGACGACCTCCCACACCGTCTTGGTGCCGTCGAGGCCGGAGCGGTTCTGATCGACGTACGACAGGGTGACCGTCTCGCCGACGCGCACGCTACCCTCGTCCGGCTTCTCCAGCCCGACGATGGTCTTGAACAGCGTGGTCTTGCCGACGCCGTTCGGACCGATGATGCCGACGATGCCGTTACGCGGCAGCGAGAACGACAGGTGATCGATCAGGGTGTGTCCGTCGAAGCCCTTGACCAGGTCGTGGGCCTCGATGACGGTGTTGCCCAGACGCGGGCCCGGCGGAATCTGGATCTCCTCGAAGTCCAGCTTGCGGGTCTTCTCCGCCTCGGTGGCCATCTCCTCGTACCGGTCCAGACGGGCCCGGCTCTTGGTCTGGCGCGCCTTGGCGTTCGAGCGCACCCACTCGAGCTCCTCGGTCAGGCGCCGCTTGAGCTTGGCGTCCTTGCGGCCCTCGACCGCGAGACGCTGCGCCTTCTTGTCCAGGTACGTCGAGTAGTTGCCCTCGTACGGGTACGTCCGGCCGCGGTCCAGCTCGAGGATCCAGTTGGCCACGTTGTCCAGGAAGTACCGGTCGTGGGTGATGGCGATGACGGTGCCGGCGTACTTGGCCAGGTGCTGCTCCAGCCAGTGCACGCTCTCGGCGTCCAGGTGGTTGGTGGGCTCGTCCAGCAGCAGCAGGTCGGGCGCCTCGAGCAGCAGCTTGCAGAGCGCGACACGGCGTCGCTCACCACCGGAGAGCTGGGTGACGTCGGCGTCCGGCGGCGGACAGCGCAGGGCGTCCATCGCCAGTTCGAGCTGCGAGTCGATGTCCCACGCGTCGGCGTGGTCGAGCTCCTCCTGGAGCTTGCCCATCTCCTCCATCAGCTCGTCCGAGTAGTCGGTGGCCATCTGCTCGGCGATCTTGTTGAACCGCTCCAGCTTGGCCTTGGTCTCGGCGACCGCTTCCTCGATGTTGCCGAGGACCGTCTTCGCGTCGTTGAGCGGCGGTTCCTGGGCCAGCATGCCGACCGTGTAGCCGGGCATGAGCCGCGCCTCGCCGTTGCTCGGGGTGTCCAGGCCCGCCATGATCTTGAGAAGGCTGGACTTACCGGCGCCGTTCGGGCCGACCACACCGATCTTGGCGCCCGGCAGGAAGTTCAGCGTCACGTTGTCGAGCACGACCTTGTCGCCGTGCGCCTTGCGCGCCTTCTCCAGGACGTAGATGTACTGGGCCACGGTGTGCCCTACCTCCGCGATAGAAATTAGGCCTTCAGTCCGCTCGAGGGTGGCGGGTGGGGCGGTTGGATGGGAAGCCGGATGGAGTTGCAGAAGTGCAAGGGGCAATCTTTCCAGGTTGCCCTCCGGCCTCTGAAGTCAACCCCTTCCCGCCCGTACGTGTTCCCGGGTCCTAGTCCGCGGCGACGACTTTGTGCTTTTCGACCTTGCCGCTGGTGAACCTGATCTCGAGCATCTCCCGGCTCACGATGATGCGGTTCCCGTTCGTCGCGCGGGCCTGATACTCGCCGGTCGCCAGCTCGGTGACGCCCGGCAGGAACAGCCCGTTCTGGTTCTGCACCAGCTGCCCGTCCGCACGGGGCGTCTTCCCCTGGTAGTAAAGCCCCTCGTCAGCGTCCTGGCAGATCCAGACCACGGTGCGGTTGTCCGTTTCGATCCGCAACACCTGGCGCAGGTCGGCCGGGAAACCCTGCGCGGCCGCGAACTCGCGCGTCTCCACCGGGCATAACTCGCCGGCGGGGGTCGGCGGCGGCGTCCAGATGGCGGGCTGGTTCGGCGTCGAGGCCGGCCCCGGTTGCGCCGCTCTCGCCTCGTTCTTGCGCCGTTCGCCCAGCACGAAACCTGCGGTCAGCCCGATGATCGTGAGGAAAACGGTGGCAATGACCACAGGGAAGAAGATCGGCCGCCGCGGCGGGGAAAGATCGTCGGACGGTGTCACGGGCTCAGGATGGCACCCGGCCGCACGTGCGTCCATCACAGCGGCGACACCTGGGCATCCCCTGGGCCGCTACGCAAAGTACGCTCGCCAGTGGGAACAGAAACGACCCGGAGGTGCACTCAGCGTGGCCGAACGAAGTTCCTTCGTCGTAGTCGCGAACCGTCTGCCCGTCGATGAGGTGACCACCCCCGACGGGGAGCGCCAGTGGCGCACGAGCCCGGGTGGCCTGGTCACGGCCCTGCATCCGGTCCTCACCCAGCACGGCGGCACGTGGATCGGGTGGGCCGGCGGGACCGGCGAGGCGCCCGACCCGTTCGAACTCGAAGGAATCCGGATCCACCCGGTTCCGCTGAGCTCGGACGAGCTGGAGCGCTACTACGAGGGGCAGTCCAACGCCACGATCTGGCCGCTCTACCACGACGCGGTCGAGACCCCGGTGTACAAGCGGCGCTGGCGCGACTCGTACCGCATCGTGAACCAGCGGTTCGCGCGGGCCGCCGCGGAGGTCGCCGACGACGGCGCCACCGTGTGGGTGCAGGACTACCAGCTTCAGCTGGTTCCGGCCATGCTGCGGGAGCTGCGCCCGGACCTCAAGATCGGGTTCTTCCTGCACATCCCGTTCCCGCCGATCGAGCTGTTCATGCAGATGCCGTTCCGGGCCGAGGTGCTGCGCGGCCTGCTCGGCGCCGACCTGGTCGGCTTCCAGCAGCGGCTGGCGGCGCAGAACTTCGTGCGGCTGGCCCGCCACCTGCTCGGCCTGCGGTACGAAGGGCAGTCGATCCAGGTGGACGGCCGCAAGGTCAAGGCGGGTGCCTTCCCGATCAGCATCGACACCCGGGAGATGGAGCGGCTGGCCGCCGACCCGAAGGTGCAGGCCCGGGCCAAGGAGATCCGGGCCGAGCTGGGCGACCCGCAGACGATCGTGCTGGGCGTCGACCGGCTCGACTACACCAAGGGCATCGAGCTGCGCCTCAAGGCGTTCCGCGAGCTGCTCTCGGACGGCAAGCTCAAGGTCGGCGAGGCGGTGATGGTGCAGGTGGCCACGCCGAGCCGGGAACGCGTCGAGCACTACCAGGCGCTGCGCGTCAAGGTCGAGCGCGAGGTGGGGCGGATCAACGGCGAGTTCGGCCGGGTCGGCGTGCCCGCGGTGCACTATCTGCATCAGTCGTACAGCAAGCAGGAGCTCGCGGCGCTGTACGTGGCGGCCGACGTCATGATGGTGACCCCGCTGCGTGACGGCATGAACCTGGTCGCGAAGGAGTACGTGGCGTGCCGCGCGGACACCGGCGGCGCGCTGGTGCTCAGCGAGTTCGCCGGTGCGGCCACCGAGCTGCGCCAGGCGTTCCTGTGCAACCCGCACGACCCGGACGGCGTGAAAGAGGCGCTGATGCGGGCGGTCCAGGCCGAGACGCCGGAGCTGAAGCGGCGGATGCGGGTGATGCAGCGACACCTGCGTACGCACGATGTGGCCGAGTGGGCGCGCATGTTCCTGGACGAGCTGGCCACCGCGGCCGGCGGCCGGGAGACTTCTCAGCCCACGTAGAGGCAGAACGGGTGGCCGGCCGGGTCGAGGTAGACCCGGACGTGCTCCTGCGGCTGGTAGGCGGCCAGGGTGGCGCCGGCCCGTTCCGCGTGCGCGCAGGCGTCCCGCAGGTCGTCGACCCGGATGTCCAGGTGGCTGCTCATCTGCGGCTCGCCCGGCCGGGCCGGCCACACCGGGCGTACGTAAAGCTTCTCGGTCTGGAAGGACAGCCCGGCGCCGCCGCCGGGCGCTGCCAGCGTGACCCAGTCCTCTTCGTCCTGGGTGGCACTCCAGCCCAGCAGCCGCTGATAGAAGGCGGCCAGATCACGGGCGTCCGGCGCGTCCAGCACGACACCCGTCAGCATCATTTGCGGCCGTGCGTCCATGTCTTCGCCATACCCGGTCGTAACGGACCTATGCCGTAGCGTTAACGACGTCGCCAATCACTATAACGGCGGGCGAGCGGATCCCGGCCTCCGCAGCGGCCTCGGCGATGGTGCCGAGCGTGCCACGGACCACCCGCTGGTGATCGGTCGAACCCTCCTGGACGGCAGCGGCCGGGGTGTCCGCCGGACGTCCCTCGGCGACCAGCCGCGCCGTGATGGCGGGCAGGTTCTTGACCCCCATCATGACGACCAGCGTGCCGCGCAGCCGGGCCAGCGCCGGCCAGTCCACAGCGGAGGACCGGCTGTCCGGCGCGATGTTGCCGGACACCACGGTGAACTCGCGCGCCACGCCGCGATGGGTGACCGGGATGCCGGCCAGCGCCGGCGCGGCGATCGAGCTGGTCACGCCCGGCACCACGACGACCGGGACACCCGCCTCGGCGCAGGCGATCACCTCCTCGCCGCCGCGACCGAAGACGAACGGGTCGCCACCCTTGAGGCGGACCACGAACTTCCCCTGCTGGGCGCGGTCGATCAGGATCCGGTTGATCTCCTCCTGAGCCACCGACGGCCCGTACGGGATCTTGGCAGCGTCCACGAATTCGACGCCGGCGCGTAATTCGCTGAGCAGCATGCCGGGCACCAGGCGGTCGGCGACCACGACGTCGGCGGCCGCGAGCATCCGGCGCCCCTTCACCGTGATCAGCTCGGGGTCGCCCGGACCGGCGCCGACCAGCGCGACGCCCTTGTACTCGGGCATCGCGGGCGGCTCGCTCTCCAGCGCCCGGGCGACCATGTCACGGACCGCGATGGCCCGCCGGCGGTCCCCGCCGTCGGTGACCGCGACCGTGACCGGGCCCTGCCGGGTGACGGCCGGGGTCCAGGCGGTGGCCGCGTCCCGGTCGTCGGCTCGCACGCAGAACACCCGCAGCCGCTCCGCGACGTTGCTGACCAGGGCGGCCGCCTCCGGATCGTCGACCGCGACCTGGACCAGCCAGGCGCCCTCGACGTCGGCCGGCTCGAATCGGCGCTGCTGCCAGGTGGCCCGGCCGGCGTCCACGACGGCGTGCAGGGCGGGGGTCAGCACCGGCGAGACGATCTCCACCTCGGCACCGGCCGCGAGCAGGGCCGGCACCCGCCGGCTGGCCACCGCGCCGCCACCGACCACCAGGACCCGGCGGCCGGTCAGGATGAGAGCGAGCGGATACAGACTCACTTCTCGGACACTCCCGCGGAGTCGAACGTGGCCACCTCGTGCAGCACCCGGACGGCGGCCGACACCACCGGCAGCGCGAGCGCCGCGCCGGTGCCCTCGCCCAGCCGCATGCCGAGGTCGAGCACCGGGTGGAGACCCAGGTGTTCGAGCGCGACGGGTGCGCCCGGCTCGGCCGAGCGGTGCCCGGCGACCATGGCGGCCACGGCGTCGGGTGCGAACGCGGCGGCGGCGAGCGCGGCCGAACCGGCGATCACGCCGTCGACGATCACCGGCACCCGGTGTGCGGCGGCGCCGAGGATGAGGCCGGTCAGCGCGGCGTGTTCGAGGCCGCCGACCGCGGCCAGCACGCCGAGCGGGTCGGCCCGGTCCGGTGCGTGCCGGTCCAGCGCCTCGGTCACCACGGCGATCTTGTGGGTCAGCATGGCGTCGTCGATACCGGTGCCCCGGCCGGTGACGTCGGCCGCCGAGCGCCCGGTGAAAACCGCGATCAGGGCCGCGGCCGGAGTCGTGTTGGCGATGCCCATGTCGCCGGTGATCAGGCACTTCGCGCCGGACGCGATGAGCTGGCCGGCGACCTGGATGCCGAGTTCGACGGCGGCGCGGGCCTCGTCGCGGGTCAGCGCCGGCTCGACGGTCATGTCCCGGGTGCCGCGGCGGATGTTGGCCGCCAGCAGCGCCGGGCCGGCCGGCGGCGGGACCGCCACGCCGACGTCGACGACCATGACATCGGCGCCGGCCTGGCGCGCTAACGCGTTGACGACCGCGCCGCCGGCCACGAAGTTGGCCACCATCTGCGCGGTGACCTCCTGCGGCCACGGGCTCACGCCCTGGGCGTGCACGCCGTGGTCCCCGGCGAAAACGGCGACGGTGGCGGGCTCGGGCAGCGGGGGCGGGCACACACCGGCGAGGCCGGCGAGGCGTACCGAAAGCTCCTCCAGAGCACCGAGAGAACCGGCCGGCTTGGTGAGGCGTGCCTGCAGTTCGCGCGCCTCGGTCATTGCTGTCTCGTCCGCCGGCCGGATGGCGTCGACGGTCTGCTCCAGGGTCACGAACGCTCCTTCAGCACGGCGATCAAGGTCTCGACGAATGCGTCGGTGGTGGCAGTGTCGCGCACCGCGATCCGCAGCCAATCGGGGCCCAGCCCGGGGAAGGTGTCGCCACGGCGTACGGCGTAGCCGCGTTCGCGCAGTTCAAGGCGCACCTTGTCGGCTTCGGACAGGCGTACGGGGACAAACGCACTCGCCGGTGTGCCGGTAACCGTGAGGTTCGGCACGTGCTTCAGCCGGTCGAGCAGATGCGACCGCTCGGTCGCGAGTCGCGCCGCGATGTCGCGTTCGGCCGAGATCGCGGTGGGCGAGGCGCAGGCGATGGCGGCGGCGAGAGCCGGGGTGGAAACGGCCCAGAGCGGCTGCGCTTTCGCCAGTTTCGCGACGAGATCGGCGGGCGCGAGCAGGTAACCGATACGCAGGCCGGCCAGCCCCCACGTCTTGGTGAGGCTGCGCAGCACGACCAGGCCGGGCAGATCGCCGCGGCCGGCCAGCGACTCGGGCTCGCCGTCGACGCCCGGCCGGAAGGTCGTGTCGGAGAAGGCCTCGTCGACCACCAGCACGCGGCCGGGCCGGGCCAGCTTGGCGATCTCGGCGGCCGGATGCAGGACCGAGGTCGGGTTCGTCGGGTTGCCGATGAAGACCAGGTCGGCGTCGTCCGGCACGAGGGTCGCGTCCAGCCGGAAGCCGTCCTCCTCGGGCAGCAGAACGCGCTCGATCGTGTGTCCGGCGTTGCGCAGGGCCGCCTCGGGCTCGGTGAACTGGGGGTGCACCACGACCGGCTTCCGGCTCGTTCGCAATGCCTGCGCAAGCAGCACGAACGCCTGTGCGGCGCCGGCCGTCAGCAGCACCTCGTTCTCGGCGCGCCGATGCCTTCTCGCCACCGCGGAGGTCGCGCCCGATTTATCGGGATATTGCCGCAGATGATGGAGGGAAGCGGTAATCGGCCCGGACAACCACTCGGGCATGGGCTCGTGGCGCACGTTGACCGCCAGGTCGATCAACCCGGCGCCCACCTCCGCGTCGCCGTGGTGGCCGAGGTCGATCGTCATGGACCAAGGATGCCGGACGGATTTCCCGGTCGCACTTCGGCCGTTCCGTCAGGACATGAGGGTTTTTGTCATACCTTCGATAGGTGGCAGCCGGAAAAGTCGCACCCCTCGTCCGTGCCGGCCTGATCGCGGGTCTCGTGATCGCCGGACTCGCCTATCCCCTGGCAGCGCTCGCCGGCATCGGCGTCAAGAAGGGCACCGAGGCGCTGCAGGGCCTGCCGGACGCGCTCAAAGAGGTGCCGACCGCGCAAACCACTTATGTGTACGCCAAGGACGGGCACACGCTGATCACCGCGTTCTATGAGGAGAACCGGCGGCCGACCACGATCGAAGAGATGTCGCCGTACATCACGCAGGCGATCGTCGCGTCCGAGGACACCCGGTTCTACCAGCACAACGGGGTGGACGCGAAGGGCGTGGCGCGGGCGTTCGTGGCGAACCAGAAGGCCGGCGGGGTCTCGCAGGGCGCGTCGACGCTGACCATGCAGTACGTGCGGATGGCGTTGCGGGACGGCGCGAAGACCCCCAAGGAGGCGCTGGAGGCGACCGAGCAGACCGCGTCGCGGAAACTGCGCGAGATGCGCCTCGCCGTGGAACTCGAACAGCAGCTCAGCAAGTCGGAGATCCTCGAGCGGTACCTGAACTCGGCGTATTTCGGACATCGGGCGTACGGGATCTATGCGGCTTCTCAGGTTTTCTTCTCGAAGACGCCGGACGAGCTGAACCTCAACGAGGCGGCGCTGCTGGCGGGGCTGGTGAAGGCGCCGTCCGCGTACGATCCGGCGAGCCAGGATCAGGGCGCGGCGATCGGGCGGCGCAACTACGTGATCGACCAGATGGCGAAGATGGGATCGATCACGCCCGATCGAGCGGCGACGGCCAAGAAGGAAAAGATCAAGCTCCGGCTGACCTCACCGCCGAACGACTGCGTGTCGATCTCGCCGGAGCACAACGACTGGGGCTTCTTCTGCGACTACTTCAAGTCGTGGTGGCTGTCGCAGCCGGCGTTCGGGGCGAACGCGCAGGAGCGTGAGGAGAGCCTGCGACGCGGCGGCTACCGGGTCGTCACCTCGATCGATCCGAAGATCCAGGCGTCGGCCATGAAGCACGTGCTGGACAAGGAGCGTAAGCGCAGCAAGTTCGCGCACGGCGAGGTGCTGATCGAGCCGCGGTCCGGGCGGATCCTGAGCATGGCGGTGAACCGGACGTACTCGCTCGACCAGGCGGGCAACGGCAAGCACACCAAGCATCGGGGGGCGCGGGGCAACTACCCGAACACGGTGAACCCGCTGCTCGGCGGCGGGTCGATGGCGGGTTACCAGGCCGGGTCCACGTTCAAGATCTTCACGATGCTGGCGGCCCTGGACTCGGGGATGCCGTTGCGGACGTCGTTCTACGCGCCGCCGCGGTTCGTGTCGAAATACATCACCGCGCCCGGGCCGGCGACGTGCGGCATCCACTGGTGCCCGAAGAACTCCACCGGCTCGATGACCGGGCGGCAGACCATGTGGAGCGGGTTCGGGAAGTCGGTGAACACCTACTTCGTGCAGCTCGAACAGAAGGTGGGCGCGGAGAAAGCGGTCAAGATGGCCGAGCGCTTAGGCCTGCGCTGGCGTACCGAGGTGGACCGCACGCTGGCGACGCCGTCGCGGGCCCGCGGGTGGGGAGCGTTCACGCTCGGGGTCAGCGACGTCACGCCGGTGGAGATGGCGAACGTGTTCGCGACGCTGGCCGCGGAGGGACAGTACTGCGAGCCGTTGCCGGTGCACTCGATCACGAACCGGGACGGGACGGACGCGGTCTATCAGGGCAAGCCGGTGGCGGCGCCGCGCTGCCACCGCGCGGTGTCGGTGGACGTGGCGCGGGCCGCGACGGATGCGGCGCGATGTGTGACCGGCTATGGGTCGGCGCGCGGTTCCTGCGGCGGCTGGGAGACATCACCCATGGTGTACGGCACGCTGAAGCGCCCGGTGGCCGGCAAGAGCGGCACCACGGACAGCAACAAGACGGCGTGGTTCTGCGGGTTCACGCCGCAGCTGGCGGCCGCGGCCTTCGTCGCCGACCCGGACAATCCGGAGAATCACGTGGGCACGAGCCGGGGGACGATCTCGAAGTTCACGGTGGCGGAGACGTTCAAGGACGCGCTGAAGGGGTTGCCGAAGGCGAAGTTCACGCCGCCGTCGAAGGACATCGCGTGGGGCTCGAAGGGGTCTCGCGGTGAGAAGGGATCTGCGGGGTCTCGCGGTGAGAAGGGATCTGCGGGGTCTCGCGGTCACCAGAACTCGGGTGGTCACAAGAAGTCGAAGAGCTCGCACAAGAAACAGCACGAGAGGTCGCGGGACTGACGCCGTCCTTCGGCGCCTCCCTACGCCGCGCGCTCGGCCCTGCGGCGCGGTGGTTTCCACTTCGGGTCGCGGCCGGCCAGCGCGATCGTCTGGTCCAGCAGGCTCGCCTCGCTGTCGGTCGGCACGACCGGGCCGAACATGCCCGGCGTGCCCTCGGCCGGGCCCTGCGACAGGAACTCGATCAGCACGTCGAGGGTGCGAGGATCGGCCGCATATTCCTGGCCGGTCGCCCGCGCCAGGTCCCAGCTGTGCATGATCAGCTCGTTCATGGCGACAGCGCCCATCGCGTTCGCCGGCATCGTCACGCCGCCGGCCTGTGACGTGCCCGTCCAGGCCGCCGGCTCCTTCCAGGCGGTGGCGAGCTCTTCCAGCTGCACGGGCAGGCGGCTGCGCCAATGGCGGGACAGATGATCGGCCGCGGGCTCCGGCGGCGGGCCGGTGACGCCGGACGCGTCGGTGCGTTTCCGGGCGGCCTGGGTGAACGCGTAGGTGAGCCCCATCAGATGATCAAGGAGGGCGGCGACACTCCAGCCGGGGCAGGGCGTCGGCGCGAGTAACTCGTCGTCGTCGACACCCAGCAGTAACGCTCGCAGGACACGAACCGGCGGGTCAAAATCCAGCGGCACACGATCGGCCACGACCAACCTCCTCACGATGGTTAACCCCACGTTACGTGTGGGGTACGACACTTTCGCGACAGGAGGCGCGCGTTTTCGCGCTTTTCGATACGTGCCCGGCTCAGGGTGCGGTGATGTCCAGCGTGTCGCTGAGGTTGGCCGGCGGCTCGGCCGGGCTCTCCGGCGTCAGCTGCGCGGGGGAAAGCTGCTGGGTCGGCTCGTACACCGCCGAGACGGCCCCCGAGGCGAGCGGATCCACCGAGAACGGCTGGCCCATCGCGGGTGACGGCGAATGTGGTGAGGTGGGTGGCATGCCCGGCGCGTGCCCGGCCGTCGGCATCGCGGACATGGGCGGAAGCGCCTGGCCGAGGGCCGGCATACCGGACATGGGCGGCAGCGCCTGGCCGGCGGCCGGCGTCCCCGACGCGGGCGGAACCGCGTAGTCGGCGGGCAGGACCGCGTGGCCGGCGGGCGGGACCGCGTGGCCGGCCGCCGGCATCGCGTTCTGTGGGCCGGGCATCGGCTGCGGTGCCGGCATCGCGTTGTGCGGGCCGGGCATCGAGCCTTGCTGCGCAGGCACCGCGTTGTGCGGGCCGGCCATCGAGCCTTGCTGCGCAGGCACCGCGTTCTGCGGTCCCTGCGCGCTGCTCTGCGCGGCGGGCATCGCATTGTGCGGGATCTGCTGCACCGGAACCGTCGTCTGCTGCGGGATCTGGTGCACCAGCGTTGTCGGCATCGCCTGGTGCCCGGGCGGCGCGCTGGGCACCGGACCGGCCATGGCCGCGCCCACGATCCGCTTGGCGATCTCCGGCGCGGCGGCCCAGTGCAGCCCGAGCTGGGAAGCGTGCACCTGCCGCCAGACGAAGCCTTCCGGGTGGCCGCCGGACCACGTCCACGCCGGAACCACCCCGGCTCGCGGCGTGACGATCGCCCGGTGCTGTTTGTACCCGGTGATGCGGGCGCCCGCCGGTGCCATCGACGACGTGGTCGGCGCGGTCGCCTCGCGGTAACCCGCCACGGTCTGCTCGCCGGTCACCGCCGAGGCGTCGAGCACGCCGCACATCGGGCGGCCGTCTAAGTCACGGGCCAGCCACGGAAGCGCCACGCCCTCGGCGACGACCGGCCACCCGTCCAGGGCGAACCGGGCCACCTCGGCGGAGAGGCGGCGGTTGGCGGACAACTCTTCGGCGTACCCCTCGGGCAGGCCGGCGCCGACGACCAGCGCTCGGGTGCCGGCCGGGAGGCTCTCGTCGCGGAGCGGGTCGACGACCATGACCTCGGCGCCCGCGGCGGACAAGAGTTCGGCGGTCTCGGCGTACGTGAAAAGCGCCCCAGGGCCGCCGGCCAGCGCAACCACCGGTCGTTGCTCGGAGACCTCGCCGCCGACCGCCTCGGCGGGAGACCAGAGGGCGCCGGGCAGGGCCGGCGCGGAACCGGCGAGCGCCATCAGCCGATCCAGGTCGAGGCAGCCGCCGACGGCCTCGCCCAGACGCCGGACGGCCCGGATCGCTTCCATCGTGCGGTGCGCGACCGGGACCGGACCGTGCGCGCGAGCCGGCAGCACGTTGGGCAGATCACCACGGCGCAATGCACCGAGCACCGGCATGCCGATGTCGTCCAACGCCGTACGCAGCATCTGCTCGTGACGAGAGGAGGCCACCCGGTTGAGGATCACGCCGCCGAGATGGACCATCTCGTCGAACATGCGGAAGCCGTGCACCAGCGCGGCGATCGAGTGACCCATGGCGGCGACGTCGACGACCAGCACGACCGGGGCGCGCAGCGAGGCGGCGACGGCGGCCGTGCCGTCGATCTCGGGCTGGCCGGTCAGCGAGTCGAACAGCCCCATCGCGCCTTCGATGATCGACAGTTGCGCTCCGGACGCCCCGTGCGCGAACAGCGGTGCGACGCGCTGGGCGCCGACCAGGCGGGGGTCGAGGTTGCGACCGGGACGTCCGGCCGCCATCCCCAGGTACGCGGCGTCGGTGTGATCAGGCCCGACCTTGAAGCCGGCCGCCTGGATGCCACGAGCCGTTGCCGCCGCGAGCAGGCCGACCGCGATGGCGGTCTTCCCGTGCCCCGAGGAAGGGGCGCTCACGACCAGGCGAGGCTGGGCGCTCATGAAGGTTCTCCCGACGCTTGGTTCTCTTGAGCTGACTAAAAGTGCTGCCGGTTGCGCACAGTACCCGGCTCCGGCCGCGGCTACCGGGGCGACGGGTAGCCTCGGGGCGTGTACCGCTTCCTGGTGACCCCGCGCTGGCTGGGCGGCGCCGCGCTGGCCATCGCCGCCTCGGTGGTCATGGTGCTGCTCGGCAATTGGCAGCTGCACCGGTACCAGGAACGCAGTGGGATCAATCATCGAATCGACACCGCTGACTCGGTTTCGGCGGTTCCGCTGGTCGGCCTTCTCCATGTCCCGACCCGGTCGGGGGCGGCCGGCAGCTCACCCGGCAACGACCTGGCCTGGACAAAGGTGTCGATGAGCGGTCGCTATGATCCGGCTCACGAGATCCAGGCGCGCGGTCGCACGGTGAACGGCGACGTCGGCTTCGAAATCGTCACACCGCTGATCCTCGGCGACGGGACGGCGGTGCTCGTGGACCGCGGCTTCCTCCCCGCCGGGGCCTCCGCGACCGCCGCGCCGACGGTTCCGCCGGCGCCGACCGGGCAGGTCACGGTGGTCGGGCAGATCCACTTGTCGGAAAGCCGACCGAGCGCGATCTCGCACCGCGACGGCCGCCTCGACACGCGGCGGATCTCGGTGTCGAAGCTCGCGGAGCAGATGCCGTACCCGGTTTATGGGGCGTATGTGTTGCTTACGTCGCAAACGCCCGTTGCGGATCCGGCCTTCGCGCAGATCCCCATCGATAAAGAGGACTCCTGGCAGAACGCCGGGTACACGGTGCAGTGGTGGCTCTTTGCCGCGATGGCCCTTTTCGCGTACGGGTGGGTGGCGCGCAAGGAGGCATTGATGCTCTCCGGAAAGCTCCCCCGATCGGAGGAGGTGCCGGAGCGGGAGTTGGTCCCTCCTCCGGGGGATGGCATGCGTTCCGGGGACGGCGTGGGTTCCGGGGACCGCGTGGCGGACGCGGATCAGAGGCGCGCGGGAGTGGGTGCCGGCGTGGAGGAGGCGGACCGGCGCCGCGATTCCACGGACCGCGTGGACGAAGCCGATCGGCGGCGCGCCGCCAAGGAGGCGAAGCGGGCGAAGTCGTCCGGGGATCGCGTGGAGGAGGCCGACCGGCGGCGTGCAGCCTCTTCGGGTGACCGGGTCGAGGAAGCGGACCGCAAGCGTGCCGCGTCCGGCGATCGTCCCGTGTAGACCGGACATGGAAGGCCGCCAATAAGATCACGGCATGGCGGATTTCGAGAGCTTCGACGGGACACGGCTGGCCTACCGCCGCATCGGCTCGGGTACACCGGTTCTCTGCCTACCCGGCGGTCCCATGCAGGCGTCCGGCTACCTCGGTGATCTCGGCGGTCTCTCTGCCGAGCGCGAGTTGATCGTGCTGGATCTGCGCGGCACCGGCGACTCCGCGATCCCCGAGGACAAAGCCACCTATCGCGTGGACCGCCAGGTAGACGATGTCGAGGCGTTCCGCGCACATCTCGGCATGGACCGCGTCGATCTGCTGGCGCATTCCGCCGGCGCGGCCCTCGCCCTGCTCTACGCGACGCGCCACCCGAACCGCGTCGCTCGCCTGGCGCTGATCAACCCCTCCCCTCGTGTGGTGGCGCTGGACATCACCGACGACGACCGCCGGGAGATCGCCGAGCTGCGCCGGGGCGAACCATGGTTCCCGGCGGCTTTCGCCGCCCTCGAGCGGCTATGGGCGGACGAGGGCAAGCCCGGCGACGGCGCCGCGATTCAGCCGTTCAACTACGGCCGGCGCAACGACGACGACCCGGTCCGCCGGAATCAGGAGGCGGCCGCCGCCTACTACGGAGAAGGCGGCATCGACCCGGCGTCCGTCCGCGCCGAGCTGTCCCGCCTGCCCGTGCCGGTCCTGCTGACCAGCGGCGAATACGACATCCAGATCCCGCCGAAACGTGCCGCCGACTACGCCGCTCTCTTCCCGCAGGCCCGGCTGGCCGTGCTCGAGGAGTCCGGTCACTTCCCGTGGCTGGACGACCCGCGGTGGCTCGTGGCGACCGTGACCGATTTCCTCACGCGTACCCGCCGATCTCTTTGACCATGTCGATCGTGTCGGCCTCCTCCGCTCGTTTGTCCTCCCGGTAACCCAGGACGCGCGCGAACCGCAACGCCACCCCGCCCGGGTAGCGTGGCGACGCCTGCACGCCGTCGAACGCGATCTCCACCACCTGCTCGGGCCGCACCTCGACGACCCATCCGTTGTCGCTGGTCGCCAGCTCTTTGAAGCGCTCGGTCTGCCATCGGAGCAACTCGTCGGTCAGCCCCTTGAAGGTCTTGCCGAGCATCACGAACCCGCCGGTGCGCGGATCGCGCGCGCCCAGGTGCAGATTGGACAGCCACCCCCGGCGCCGCCCGTGCCCCCACTCGACGGCCAGCACGACCAGGTCGAGCGTGTGCCTCGGTTTGACCTTGACCCAGGCGGAGCCGCGGCGCCCCACGTCGTACGGCGCCTCGACCGCCTTGATCACCACGCCCTCCTGCCCGTCGGCGAGGGCGGCGGCGAACGCGGCGGCGGCCTCCTCTTCCGACGTCGCGGTCGTCCGGCCCACGATCAGCGAGCCCGGCAGCGCGTCGGCGAGCGCCGCCCAGCGCTCCCGGCCCGGCCGGTCGAGCAGGTCGGTGCCGTCGAGGTGCAGGAGATCGAAGAAGTATGGACTCAGCGCGACGGCCGCCGCCCCTCGCGTGGCCGCACGGCTCGACGTCTCCTGAAACGGGCGCGGCCGGCCCGTGGCGTCGAGAGCCATGGCTTCGCCGTCGAGCACGATCTCGCGTACCGGCAATGACCGCACCGCGGCGACCACCTCGGGCATGCGTGGGGTGATGTCGTCGAGGCTGCGCGTGAACACGGCCACCTCGTCGCCGGATCGATGCACCTGAATGCGGATGCCGTCGAGCTTCACATCCACGGTGGCCGGCGCACCGGTCGCGAGCAGCGCGGCGCTCACGTCGGGAGCACTCTGCGCAAGCATCGGCGACAGCGGCGTGCCCACCCGCAGACTGATCTCGGCCAGCGCCGCCGCACCCCCGGTCAGCGCCGCGACCGCCACCTGCTTGAGATCACCGGAGAGCAGCAGCGCCCGCCGGACGGCCGTCACCGGAACCTCGGCCGCCTTGGCGATGGCGTCAGCCAGCAGCCCCGCCTGCGCACCCTGGCGTAACTCACCGCCGAACAGCCCGATCAACAGCCGCTGCTCGTCGGTGGTGGCGGCCGCGAACAACGCGTTCAGCAGCTCACGCCGCCGCGCCTGGGACCCCGCGCCGGCCACCGCCGAGATCTCGGCGATCGCCGCGTCAACCGCCGCCACGCTCAGCGTCGCCTCGGCCGCGGCCGGCGGCCGGTCGCGCAGGCTCGCATAGCCCACCCCGGTCTGCCGTTGCCGCAGCTCACCCGCGAGATAGGCGGACCCCGCCGCGATCTCATCGGGCTCAAGCCGGCGGAGCGCGTCGGCCATGAGCTCAATCTTGGCCTTGCGCCCGGGCACCGCCGTCACGGCAGCCGAGGTGGCTGCCAGGTCGAGGAAAAGCACGACCTCATCCTGGCAGCCACCTCTGACATTTTCGCCCGGTCGCGCGGCACTCCCCCGTCGACAGCCCGCGCAACCGAGCCACCCCCGCGACGAGGGCAGACCGATACTTCAGATGCGACGGATATTTCGGACTCGTCGCCAATCACCGGATGAAGGCGTCCGGGACCGTCGTCCTGTCCGCGACCACGGCCAGCAAGCGGCGGGCGCATCCGTCGTAAGCCGTCAGACCCACCCGTCCTTCGGCAGCAGACGCGCCTGTCGCTCGGCAGCTGACGCACCGCGTCGTTCGACGATGGCGCCGCGAGGCCGGCCTCAGGCCGCGAGTGGCTCCTCGATGCGGAACCCGCGCGCCCGCACCGCATCAGCCATCCGTGTCAGTTGCGCGTCGATCGCGCACAGCGTCGCCGAGATCTCGTCGAGATGCTCGGCCAGCGATTTCTCGTCCCACCCCGAGACGTCCACCTGACCCATCGCCCGCACGGCAGCCCGCAGCCGCACGATCGACTCGATCTGATCATGGGAGTGAAGCCGATCAATCGCGTTACGCGGCCCGGCGGGCATCGGCCGCACCGCCGGAATCACCGTGGCAGGCACATCATTCGAACGCATGTTCGAGATCCTAACAGGACTCGGACCGCGAGCGCACCCCTTCATCCGTTCGAGGACACCCCAATCGACCTGCACAAAAACCTTTCAGATGTACGGCGTGCGATGAGTCCCGTGTCACTCGGCGATCTCCACGGTGGTCAAGCCATTGCCGCCCGCTCCGGGCGGAGCTGCCACCCATCGCGACCTCATATGGCTCGACAACTACGGCCCGGCAATGCCGACCTCGGGTGTCCGCGCCGCTGTTCTGGCCGTTCTGGACGAGGATGTTGACGGCGCGGATGGGGGCCGGCGCCCAGCGATCACTCGTCGCGCTTCCCTAGCTCGGAGTCGCCGCAGACGCCCACCCGCGACGTACGCAGCACGCGGCCGATCAGATCGAGCACGTTCCGCGTCGAACCGGCCAGCCCGACAATTTTCAAGACCTTGGAGAGTTATGGCTCGTATATGGGCGTAACTCTCCAAGGTCCCGAAATCGGCCCGAAAATGATGGTCACAAAGGCCGTGAAGCGACCAAATCAACCGTCCTATTCGGACTCATGTCCACGATGCAAGCAGCCGTGCCCGGATAGTGGGACGATTGCCGGCTGCCCGAGGCACGCGCCGCCGTCATGGCCGCACCTTATGCATCGGCAAATACCGTTTTATGCGGTCTAAGCGTGACAGTCCATCTGCTGCGGACGGGTGAACAGCTACGCCCACGCACTATGGAATTCGCGACGCACGATGGGCCGACCCCGCACGATGAGCGGCGCCGCGCAGGGTGGGGTGGCGCGATGCGCACGATCGGCCGTACCACGCACGATGGCCAGCCACGCACGGTCTCGCTCGCCAGGGCCACGTTCTGTTACCCGGGGCCGCGCCAGGCGGTGCCACTCACGGTAGGCCCCGCCGCACACGGTCGGCCGCGCTGCGCACGGTAAGACCGGGCCGCGCACGGTAGGCCACGCCAGGCCGCCATGCACGGTCGGCCGCGCCACGCACGCCAGGCCGTCACGCACGGTCGGCCGCGCCACGCACGCCAGGCCGCCACGCACGGTCGGCCGCGCCACGCACGCTGGGCGCGCTGGGTGGGAAGCCCGGGCAAAGGGTGCAGCGTTTCGCACCAAACAAGAGGTGCACCAGCGCGGTGACTCCGACGAATAGTGCGGCGCCGCTCATCACACGGCGAGCGAGGCGCGGAGGCGCGGTGCTAGTAGGGCCGCCCGGTCGCTGCGGCGGCGCGTGGTCAGTCGGACATGGCTCGGCGGAACGCGTCGGGGGCCTCGGCTGGGGAGCTTTCGGCGGCTACGAAGCCGTCTGGGCGTACGAGGTAGAGGAAGCCTGGCTTCAACGACGTTGCGGGGGCCGCCTCGGGGAACACGTGGACCGGTAAGCCGATGTCGGGAATGTCCGGCTCGGTTACGCCGCCGTAGGCGTGGACCTGCCACGTCAGGGAACGCAGCTCTGCGAAGTTCGCGCCTGACCAGGGCAGACGCCGGCCCACCACCGGGTCGCGGCGGCCGTGGGCGGCCCGCTTCGCGTCGGGGGTCATCCAGTAGTGGATGCGGATCTGGGAGACGTACTGGAAGAGGCGGGAACCGCCCGAGCTCCGCGGCAGCGTGCGGACGCCGAGCGGGGCGAACAGCGGCACGGCCAGGCGGCGCAGCGTGCGGACCAGGAAGCGCTGCGAGGTGACGAAGTTGAAGATGCGGTCGGTGGTCGACACCAACCGGCGGGCGACCGGGCGGCGCTCCGCCTCGTAGCGGTCCAGCCACGCGTCCCGGCGGCGGCCCCGCAGGACGTCGGCCAGCTTGAAGGCGAGGTTGTGCGCGTCCTGCAAGCCCGTGTTCATGCCCTGGCCGCCGACCGGGGAGTGCACGTGCGCGGCGTCGCCGGCCAGGAAGAACGGGCCGTCGCGGAAGGCGGCGGCGACGCGGTGGTGCACCCGGTACGTGGCGAACCAGCGCGCCCGGTCGTAGGTCACCGCGAACTTACGCAGGCGCGGGCGGACGTCGTCCTCGGTGAGCTCGCCGTCGCCGTCGTCGTCGCGGACCAGGCCGATCACCCGCCACGTGCCGACGCCCTTCATCGGGAAGCCGAGCAGGAAATCGTCGCCGCCGGGGCGTACGTTGACCGCGTCGCCGACCATGCCGCCGGTGCCGAGGGCGTCGAGCACGAAGAAGCGATGCGGGTTGGTGATGCCCTCGAAGGCGATGCGGCGCGCCTTGCGGATCGTCGAGTTCGCCCCGTCGCAGCCGACGCAGAAGCGCGCCCGGATCGTGTCGTTGCCGGCCTTCACCTCGACGCCGTCGTCGACCTGCGCGACCCCGGTCACCGGCGTTTCCCAGCGCACGTCGGCGCCGAGTTTCTGCAGGTTGTCGTACAGGATCTCCTCGTTGCGGCTTTGTTCCAGGATTTCCAGGTACGGGTACGGAGTCACCTCGGTGCCGAGCGGGCCCAGCGGGATGCGGCCGAACACGCGGCTGCGGGCACCGGGCGCCAGCGCGTCCGCCCGGTGGGCCGCCTCGAGCACCTGGTCGCCGAGGCCGAGCTGGTCGTAGATCTCGATGCTGCGGGCCTGCAGGACGAGCGCCCGAGACTCCCGGGTGGGCCCGTCCTTGCCGTCCACGACGATCACGTCGACCCCGAGTTTGACCAGCCAGTTCGCCAGCATCAGCCCGGTGGGGCCGGCGCCCGCGACCAGCACGTCACACCTCTGCTCGGCCATCGGAGGTCCTCCTACTCGGTCAAGGTTTCCGCCACGTTCTTGAGTAACAGGGCCTCGGCGAGGCAGGCCCGCTCGAACTCGCCGAGATGCAGGCTCTCGTCGGGGGCGTGCGCCGCCGCGTGCGGGTCTTCGACGCCGGTCACGAGGATCGCGGCCTGCGGGAACAGCTCCTGGAACGTCGCGATGAACGGGATCGACCCGCCCATGCCCATGTCGACCGGCTGCGCGCCGTCCCACGCCGACGCGAACGCGGCGCGCGCCGCCTCGAACGCCGGGCCGGTCGCGTCGATCACGCAGGGCGCGCCGCCGGCCTCCAGCGTCACCTCGATCCGGGCGCCCCACGGCACGAACTTCTCCAGGTGGGCGCGGATCGCCGCGTACGCGGACTTGGGGTCGTCGCCGGGCGCGAGCCGCAGGCTGATCTTCGCTTTCGCCGAGGGCTGGAGCGCGTTCGCCGCCTCCGAAGTGCGCGGGGCGTCGATGCCGAGCACCGCGATGGCGGGCTTGGTCCAGAGACGATCGGTGATCGTGCCGTGGCCGGTGAGCCGCACGCCGTCGAGCACGCCGGCCTCGAGCCGGAAACGGTCCTCCGAGTAGTCCACCGAGGCGCCCTCGCGGCCGATCAGCCCGTCGACGGCGACCTCGCCGTTCTCGTCGTGCAGCGTCGACAGCAGGCGGGCGAGGGTGGTCAGCGCGTCCGGCACCGGGCCGCCGAACATGCCGCTGTGCACCGCGCTCTTGAGCACCTTGACCTCGGCGAAGAGGTTGACGATGCCGCGCAGCGAGGTGGTCAGCGCGGGGGTTCCGATGTCCCAGTTGCTCGAGTCGGCGATCACGATCACGTCCGACCGCAGCTCGTCGAGATGCGCCTGGATGATCGCGTCGAGCGAGTCCGACCCGTACTCCTCCTCGCCCTCGACGAACACCACCACGCCGACCGGCAAGCGGTCGCCGAAGGCGCGTAACGCGGCGACGTGGGCCAGCACGCCGGCCTTGTCGTCGGCGGCGCCGCGGGCGTAGAGGCGGCCGTCGCGCTCGGTCGGCTCGAACGGGTCATTCGTCCAGAGCGCCGGGTCGCCGACCGGCTGCACGTCGTGATGCGCGTAGAGCAGCACGGTGGGTGCGCCGGCCGGGGCGGCCTTGCGCCCGATCACGGCGGGCTGCCCGCCGTGCCGCACGATCTGCGTGTCGAGACCGCACCCGCGCAGCAGCTCGGCGACGGCCTCGGCGGACCGCTCCACGTGCGAGTGGTCGAAGCCGTCGAAGGCGATCCCCGGGATGCGGATCAGCCGCTCCAAGTCGGCACGGACCCCGGGCATCTCCCGCGCGATCGCGCTGCGCAGATCTGTTTCACTCAAGCTCATGGGGCCGATCCTAGGGCTGGGGTGAGACAAATTTGCTTTCGGTGTCAGCCTTCTTCATCCGGTCCGCGACGGTTGCGGCGGCCCGCGTCGCCGACCCAGGAGCGGGCGCCGCGCACTGCCGACCCGGCCAGATCGCCGGCGCCGTCGCCCAGCTTGCGCATCAGGCCGACCAGCGGGTCCTGTGAGTTGTTGAACGTCTCCCGGTACGAGTTCGCGGCGGCCTTCACGTCGTCGGTGACCGAGGCGTCGCCGTCCGAGTCGCGGCGCGGGTAGTCGCCGCCGAGGATCTCCGCGTACGCCCCGGAGTCGATCCATTTGCGCAGCTCGGCGGCCCGGGCGACGGGCACCGGGTGGGTGCTCCACAGGTTCAGGCCGATCTTGTGGATGCTGTCGCGCAGGTCGCCGCCGCTCTCGTACTCGGCGGCCTGCTCCAGGAACGCGGCCGTGTCGATCTGCGACAGGTCGCCGCCGCCGGCCAGCTTCATCAGCAGCCGCATCGAGGCTGCCGGGTCCTGCCCGGCGAGCAGCCCGGCGCGGTCGGCGGAGAGCTCGGCCTTGCGCCACCACTCGAACATCGCCGTGATGATGGCCCGCAGCGCGATCGCGCCGACCGGGAGCCAGCTCAGGTTGGCCGCCCATCGGGTAAGGATCATCATGATGGTCTTGTAGACGGCGTGCCCGCTGCCGATGTGGCCGATCTCGTGGCCGAGCATCGCGCGCAGCTCGTCGTCGTCCAGCCGGTCGACAGCGGCCGTGGTGATCACGATGAACGGCTTGTTCATGCCGATGGCCGAGCCGTTGATCACCGGATCTTGCGCCACGAACAGCTCGGGCGGCTCGGCGACGTCGAGCACCGCGGCCGCCTCGGTGAACCGCTGGTAGACCCTCGGGTACTGCCGGTGATCGACCCGGATGGCGCCGGCCAGGAACGACAGCCGGAAGCCGCGCTCGTTCCACATGCCGAAGAAGGCCTTGACCACCTCGTCGAAGCCGCGCAGCTCGCGCAGGGCGGTGAGGGCGCCACGGTCGGCCGGATGCTCCCAGGCCCGCGAGCTGATCCCGGTCAGCGTGACCCGGCGGCGTACCGGCCGGTTCTCCTCGTCGGTCATCGTGCCACCCCGTCCTCGCTGGTCACGGCTCATACCGGGCGAAGCGGTCATCGCCCGCGGTCGCCGCACCGTCGACGATCAGGTCGGCGGCAGCGGCGGTCTCGTCCTCGGCGAAATGCCGATCCTCGGCAGCGCGCCATCGCTCAAGGTACGCCCGAAACGCAACGCTGTCGTCGCCATCGCGAGCCAACGCCCGGGCCAGCCGAAGGTCGGACGGCGCCGTGACGAAGACCGCCAGGCTCAGCTCCGGGCGGATCTCCCGGCGGGCGGTGCTGACCCCCTCCAGGAGCACGACCGGGCCCGGCGCGACGGACACCGGGTTGCCGCCGAATACGCCGCGGTGCCACAGATATCGTCGATACGTCGCGGTCGAGCCACGCCGCAGCGGGCCGAGCACCAGCTCCTCCAGGCGCGTCCAGAAGGTGAACTGGTCGTCCCAGCCGTCGAGCAGGTCGTCGGTGTGCACGACCGGCGCGTCCAGCTCCTTGGCCAGCCGCAGCGCGAACGACGTCTTCCCGGCGCCGCTGGGCCCGTCCACGGCGACCAGGCGGACGCGGCCCAGGCGCGGCGGCAATTTCAGCACGTACGCGGCGAGCGCGGCGAACGTGCCGTCAGGAGGCACCGGGCGCCCCGGGTGGCAGGAACGGCAACCCGGCCGGCGGCCCGTCCTCGATGAGCCGCCACAGCGCGTCGGTGTCCAGGTGTTCCGCCACCAGGTCGCCGAGCGTGTCCAGCGCACGTTCGCGGACGGCCGCGTACCGCGTGTCCGGCGCCACCGCGAACCCGTGCCGCCCGGCCTGGCGCGCGGCCTCGGTCAGGAAGCGGCGGCGGAACTCGTCGGACTCGAACGCACCGTGCCAGTGGGTGCCGCTGACGTTGCCGACGACGGCACCCTCGGGCCGGCCGTCGGCGTAGCGCAGCAACGGATCCGGCGAGCCCGCGGCGACGAACCCGTGGTGGATCTCGTAGCCGTCGACGGCCGCGCCCAGGCCGGACCCGGTCGAGCGAGCCAGCGTCTTGCGCTCGGCGAACCCGACGCGTACGGGCAGCAGGCCCAGCCCCGGCACCTCGCCGCGCTTGCTCTCGACCTCGTCGTGGATCGTCTCGGCCAGCATTTGGAAGCCGCCGCAGACACCGAGCAGCGGCTTACCCGCGGCCGCGTGTTCCGCCACCGCGCCGGCCAGCCCGGTCGACCGCAGCCACGCGAGGTCGCTGACGGTCGCCTTGGATCCGGGCAGCACGACCAGGTCGGCCTCGGCGATCTCGGCCGGTTCCACGGTCAGCCGCACCCGCACGCCCGGCTCGGCGGCCAACGCCTCCGCGTCGGTGGCGTTCGAGATGCGCGGCAACCGCACCACCGCGACCCGCAACCACTCGCTGCCACGCGGCGGGGCCGGCCGCCCCAGCAACCGCCCGTACGCCAGTGAGTCCTCCGCGTCGAGCCAGACGTCCGGGTGGAACGGCAGCACGCCGTGCACCGGCCGCCCGGTCGCCGAGGTGATCATGTCGAGCCCCGGACGCAACAGGCCGAGGTCGCCGCGGAACTTGTTGATGACGAACCCGCTGATCAGCGCCTGGTCGGCCGGTTCGAGCAGCGCGATCGTGCCGAACAGCGCCGCGAACACCCCGCCGCGGTCGATGTCGCCGACCACGATCGCCGGGAAGCCCGCGTGCCGGGCCAGGCCCATGTTCGTGAAATCGCCGTCCCGCAGGTTGATCTCGGTGGGGCTGCCCGCGCCCTCGCAGATCACCACGTCGTACTCGTCGCGCAGCGCAGCCAGCGTGGCGTGCGCGGTCTCGGCCAGCCGTGGCCGCAACGCCCGATAGTTTCCCGCGGTCACCGTGTCGATGGCCTCGCCGAGCAGCACCACCTGGCTCGACAGGTCGCTGCCCGGCTTCAGCAGCACCGGGTTGAACCGCAGGTCGGGGGCGACCCCGGCGGCCGCGGCCTGCATCGCCTGCGCCCGGCCGATCTCGCCGCCACGCCCGTCCGGGCCGAGCACCACGGCTGAGTTGTTCGACATGTTCTGCGCCTTGAACGGCGCGACCTTCACGCCGCGGCGATACAGCCAGCGACAGATACCGGCGGTGAGCACGCTCTTGCCGGCGTCCGAGGTCGTCCCCGCGACGAGCAGGCCGCCGCTCATCGGATCCGCCCGCGCAGCAGGGCGATCCCGGCGGCGATGCCGGCCGCCGCGAGACCGACCGCACCGGAGACCCGGGCCGCCTTACGCAGATGTGCCGCGGAGGGTCGCGGCCCGTCGCCGAGGAACGGACGCGTCTCACTGCGTCCGAAATAGATGTTTCGCCCGCCGAGGCGGACGCCGAGCGCGCCGGCCATCGCCGACTCGCACTGCCCGGCGTTCGGTGACGGGTGGTCGTTGCGGTCGCGCCGCCACACCCGCAGCGTCTCCTGGGGCGAGCCACCGGCGAGCGGCGACACCGCGACGGTCAGCAGGCCGGTGAGCCGGGCGGGCGCCAGGTTGAGCACGTCGTCCAGCCGCGCCGACGGCGTGCCGAACCTCGCATATCGCGGCGACCGGTGCCCGACCATCGCGTCCAGCGTGTTGGCCGCGCGGTACGCCAGCAGGCCCGGCAGCCCGAGCAGGCCGCCCCAGAGCAGGGGCGCGACCACGGCGTCGGAGGTGTTCTCGGCGACCGACTCGACCGTGGCGCGGGCCAGTTCCGGCTCGTCGAGCCGGGCCGGGTCGCGCCCGCAGAGGTGGCTGAGCCGGTCGCGCGCGGCGCTGAGGTCGTCGTGCTCCAGGTGGCCCGCCATGAGCCGGGACTCGCGGCGCAGCGTGCGGCCGCCGAGCACGGTCCAGGTCGCGGCCGCCACCAGCGCCGCGCGGGCGATCGAGTGATTTTTCGTCGCCGTCGCGGCGGCGACGCCCGCGAGCGCGGGCACCCCCACCGCCACGGCGGTGAACGCCGCCCCGGACCGGCGGTTCGGCGCGTAGAGCTTGCGCTCCAGCGCGCCGGCCGCGGTGCCGAAGCCGGCCACCGGATGGAAGCGGCGCGGATCACCGAGCACGGCGTCGAGCAGGTAGCCCGCCGCCAGGCCCGCGGCATCCGCGGTCACCGCCATGTCCCCTCCTCGTACGCATGATCGCCGGCCGGGCCCGACCTGACGATCATGGACGGAGGTCGCAGACCCAGACCGGGATTTCCCCCGTCACCGGCTCCGGAGAGTCGGGAAACGGGAACGGTTCCAATTGACCCCAGGCGATCGCGCCCGGTGCGCGATCCTCCAGGAACTCGACGACGATGGACTGCAGATCACTGGTCAGGTGGTAGGCCCCGCCGAACGGCAGAGCGTTCTGGTGGCAGGAGCCGGTCGAGCAGCGTAGCTGCCCCGCCTCCTGGTCGTGCCAAACGTAGAACGTCACCGGCCCGTCGTGCTTCAGGGTGGTGACCTGGTCGCGAAGGAGCTCCGCCGTCTCCTCGAAGGCGGACACCACCTCCTCCGGCGACAGGCCCATGCGCTCGTGGGGTGGCGCACTGAACCAGCTGGTGTTGACGTTCTCGGCCGCCTGGTCGTGGGGTGCGAGAACCAACGTCTCCCCCGCGATGGCGCGGATCTCCTTCAACAGCACGGACCCAGTCTGCCGGTACGACGCACGTCGAGACCAATCGGGCAGGTCGGATGGGTGGTCCGATCGCGCGGCACGATCGGACCACCCCATTCGGGGTGTGCTGGGATGATCGGACCACCCCGTCCGTGGTGTCAGGCCGCGACCGGTTCCCGTTTCGAGCTCCGGCGTGAGCGCCGATTACCCTCCGGCGGTGCGGCGCTGTCGCCCTGCTCGGGCGGCATCGGCGGGTCGTCCAGCCCGGCGACGACCTCGAGGAAGTCGGGCTCCTCCCCGTCGGGGACTCCGTCACCGTAGGTGACCGGCACCTCCTCGGTGGCGAGCGGCATCGACGCCTCGCCGCCGACGAAGACCTCCTCGTCCGCCTCGTCGATCATGCCGGCCTCCTGCGTCGCCTTCGTGCGGTAGAACCTGGCCCGCCCGCGTGCCAGATCGTGGCCGATCGAGGACGCCACCATCTCGTACGAGATCCGGTTGTTGCCCTTGTCGTCCTTCCAGTCCCGGGTGTAGAGCCGGCCGTAGATGATCACGGGATCACCCACGGTGAGTGACGACGCGACGCCCTCGGCCAGCCGGCGCCACGCGGTGACCCGCACGCGCAGGTTGTTGCCGTCGACCCAGGACTTGCTCTCCCGGTCGTAGCGCCGGGCGGTGGACGCGACCCGGAAGTGCGCCACCAGCACGCCGTTCCGGTCGACCCGGCGCCACTGCGGCGCGACCAGCACATTTCCCACGATCACAAGATTCGTGTCGAACACGGTGCCCTCCTTGTCGGATGTGAGGCGGGCAGCATGGCCTGGCCCGCGTACCGAAGGGGAATCTGGCTGTGGACAACCCCGCGCCGGGGAAATCGCGGCTCCCGGCCGGTGGATCTGTTATGGAGGCAGTCATCGAAACCGCTGGGTAACCTGGAGCACGTGGAGACCGACGTCCTCGGACCGCCGTACGAGCGGCACACGATCGAGCTGGCCGACGACGACGAGGGCGCGGTGATCGCCACCCTCGTGCGGCGACGCGCCAGCCGGCCGACGACCCGTGCCGTGCTTTATGTGCACGGATTCGTCGACTACTTCTTCCAGACCCACCTGGCCGACTTCTTCGCCGAGCTCGGCTGGGACTTCTACGCGCTGGACCTGCGCAAGTACGGCCGCAGCCTGTTACCGCACCAGACGCCGAACTTCGCCCGCAGCCTCACCGATTACTACCCCGAACTGGACGAGGCCGCGCGGATCATCCGGGACCAGGACGGCCACGACCGGCTGCTCGTCGCCGGCCATTCCACCGGTGGTCTCATCACGTCCCTCTGGTCACATTCCCGGCAGGGCTCCGGCATTGTCGACGGTCTCTTCCTGAACAGCCCGTTCTTCGACTTCAACCTGCCCTGGCTGGTCAAACGTCCGATCATGGCGGCGACGATCGCGGTGAACCGGCGTACGCCGTACCGGGCGATCCCGCAGTCCAACCTCGGGCTCTACGGCCAGAGCCTGCACGCCGAGCACCACGGCGAATGGACATACGACCTGGCATGGAAGCCGGTCCTGGGTTTTCCGGTGACGGCCGGCTGGCTGTCGGCCATTCGCCGCGGTCAACGCCGACTACGCGCCGGGCTGTCGATCGACGCGCCGATCCTGGTGGCCTGCTCGAGCCGGACGTTCCGCGGCAAGGAATGGAATGACGACGTGCGGATCAGCGATTCCGTGCTGGACGTCGAGCACATCGTCCGCTGGGCGCCCGGCCTGGGCCCACGGGTGAGCATCGCGCGATTCGACGGCGGCATGCACGATCTCACGCTGTCCGGCCGGGACGTGCGCGCCGAGGTGTTCCGCGAATTGGGCCGCTGGGTCGACGCCTATCTCCGGCCGGTGGGCACCCCGGAGATCGAGGTGCCACCGGCGCCCGAGGAGCGCACCGCCCATCCGTCCCCCTCGATGTGACGGACGTCGGCTGAGCGATCCCATCAGCGGCCCGGCCCGTCACGGCGATATCCAAACGATCCCGTACGCATCGATTGGTATCGTCACGACGGGAGGTGCCGCGATGTCCGCAGCAGCGACGGACCAACCGCCCGACCCCGGCACCGCCCGCAATCTCGACGAATTGGTCGACTGTCTCCGGGCACTCAAAGTCTGGGCGGGCGATCCGTCCTACGACACCATCACCCGCCGGGTGAACGCGCGTTGGTCGGCCGCCGGTCGCCCCGCGAACGAGCACGCGCGGCGGGGCACCGTTGTCGATTGTTTCCGCCGCGGCCGGCGACGGCTCAACACCGATCTGATGATCGCGGTGGTGCGGGTTCTGCACGACGAGACCGGGTACGTGGCGCATTGGCGTCAGGCGATGCGGGTCACGCTCGCCGAGACGCGCGCCGGCAGTCAGGTGCGCGTGTTCGATCGGCTGCCGGGCGACACCGCGGCGTTCACCGGGCGCGACGCTCAGCTTTCCGTGCTGCGGCAGGCTTCCGGCGGCGTTTTCATATTGACCGGCATGGCGGGTGTCGGGAAGACACAGTTGGCCGTCCACGCCGGACACCTGCGAAACGGCTTCGACACCAAGCTGTTCGTCAACCTGCGCGGCTTCCACCCGGACGCGTCGCAGCCGCCGGCATCGCCGAGTGCCGTTCTGGACGGCTTTCTGCGACTCCTCGGCGTGCCCGCGGTGCACATCCCGCACACCCTCGAGGGTCGCGTGGCCGCCTTCGCGTCGCGCCTGACCTCGCGGCGTGCGCTGGTCATTCTGGACAATGCCGCGGACGAGGATCAGGTACGCCCGTTGCTCGTCGCGGCGCCCGGCGTGCTGACCGTGGTGACGTCGCGGCGGGAGCTGAGCGGACTGGACGGCGTCGTCCGGCTCAGTGTCGACGTTCTGTCACCACCCGAGTCGGTTCGATTACTCTCCGAGACGGTGCCGTTGATTCCGGTGGGTGCCGACCCGTCGGCGTACGGGAGGGTGGCCCGTCGATGTGGTTTTCTGCCTCTCGCATTGACCGTCGTCGGCGGTCAAATGGCCGCCACGCCGGGCTGGACGGCGACCGATCACGCGGACCGGCTCGACGAACGCCACCGGCACCACCGGCTCGACTCGGGCGTGGAACTGGCGTTGCATTCGTCGTATCAGAGCCTGCCGCCGGCCCGGCAGATCCTGTTGCGGCGCCTGGCCGCGCATCCCGGCCAGGACCTGGACGACCAGGCCGCGGCCGCGTTGCTGTCCGCGGACCTCGCCGAGACCGGCGAGCATCTGGCCCAGCTCACCGCCGATCACCTGGTCGAACAGCCGGTTCCGGGCCGTTTCTCGCTGCATGACCTCGTACGCTCGTACGCCGCCGAACGGTCCGTGGAAGAGGACCGCCCGCAGGATCGCCGGGACGCGCTGACCCGCCTTTTCGACCATTACCTCTTCGGGGCCGCGGCCGCGATGGACCTGCTTTATCCGGCCGAGAAACATCGTCGCCCGAAACTCGACTTCATCGGCCCGTTCCCCGGTCCGCCGACCGCCAAGGCCGCGCTGAGCTGGCTCGACGCAGAGCGCGCGACGCTGGTGGCGGTGAGCCTGCACGCCGCCCGCAACGACTGGCCGTGGCAAGCGATCCGGCTGGCCGCGACCCTGTATTCGTATCTCGACAATGGCGGCTATCCCGCCGACGCCGTCACCATGCACACCGAGGCGCGGCATGCGGCGCAGCACCTCGGCGATCGGGGCGCGGAGGCCGGCGCATTGATCAGCCTCGGTGTCGTCCACTGGCAGATGGGCAATTATCCGGCCGCGATCGAGGAGCTCACCCAATCGCTGGAATTGTTCCGCGCGGTCGGCGACGTGCGCGGTGAGGCGCGCGCGCTGGGCAACCTCGGCGTCGCCTATACCAAGACCGGTCAGCTCGAGCTGTCCATCGACTTCCATGACGAAGCCCTGTCCCGGTTCGTCGCTATCGGTGACCATGTGGGCGAGGCCAACACGTTGACCAACATCGGCGACGCGTACGTGCGGTTAGGGCGGGTGGGCCCCGCGGCCGATCATCACGCCCGGGCCTTGGAGATCTTCCGCGCCCAAGGCCACCGCGGCGGCGAGGCGACCGCCCTGACGAACCTGGGCGACGTGCATGTACGCCTGGGGCGGCACCCGGAAGCGGTCGTGGAGCACGAGCAGGCCTTGGCGATCTTCGGTGAGCTGGGCGAACGCTATGGGCAGACGTGTGCGCTGAACGGGTTGGGTGAGGCACTGACCGGCCTGGGGCGTCACGCCACGGCGACCGAACGCCACCGCGCCGCCCTGGAGTTGGCGATCTCCATCGACGAACCGGAGGAGCAGGACCGGGCGCGGGAAGCCCTGGACCGGCTGGCCGCGGTACACGAGGCTGGGGTTGACGAAGCTACATGAGCCCAAGGCTGGTCAGCCCGACAGGGTGACCGGCAAGATAGTCTGTGCTTCCACGCGCTCGTAGCTCAGCGGATAGAGCAACGGACTTCTAATCCGTCGGTCGCAGGTTCGAATCCTGCCGGGCGCACCACTCCCTCGATCTACCAGGACATCGACGATCCGCGTGGATCTGCCGCAAGGGCTGGTTACCTGTTTTGTTACCCGTTTTCGCTGGTCAGCGTCACAGGTGCTCAGCGACCGACGGCTTGTCGCCCATCAGGTCAGGACCAAGATACTTGCTCGCCGTCATAGCCGGATCCGTGTGCCCGAGCTGGTCGGCGATCGTCGCAATCGGCACTCCGGCTTGGTCGAGCAACGTCGCCACGGTACGCCAGAAGCTATGGGGCGTGGCCCACCGAAAGCCGCTGTCCTTGATGATGCTCGCCAAAGCCTTGGCCGAGTTGCTCTGGTCCCAGACTCGCTCGGGCTCGCTGAGGTGGTGCGGCGAACTGAACACCAACCCGTCGTCGCCGAACCGCTCCGCCCGGTCCTTCATCCGGTCGACGAGCCATCCGGGCAGGGTCAGCCGCCGGTCCGAGGCCCGCGTCTTGGTGCCGCGGATGTGGACACTGCCTGCTTCGAGGTCCACGTCGGCCCAGCGAAGATTGCGAGCCTCATTGATCCGTACGCCCGTCCCAGCCATGAACGCGACCAGATCTGCGACCGTCTCCCGCTTCCGTCGCGTACGCGGGTTCACGGACTCGTCTCGTGCCAGCTTGTCGGCGTAGGCCATGACGGCTTCCCGCTCGTCCCTGGTCAAGGCTCGGGTCGTGTCCCGCTCGCTCGTCTTGACCGTTTGAGCCTTCACGGGACGCACCTGGCGAAGAGCGTTGAGCTTCAGGATGCCGTTCTCGATGGCGAAGTTGAGGATGCCGGAGAGGACGCTCTTGCTGATCTTCGCGGCTCCGGTGCCGTGCTTGTCCGCCACGACCTGGAGGAAGTTCCGGAGACGCTGCGGATCGTTGGCTTGAGTCAGGGTGAGCCCTCGAACGCTCGACCTGTCCGCGTCGATATAGCGGGCGAAGGTGCGGCTGTAGTCGAGGACAGTCCGGGCGCTGAGGCGTGAGTCCGTCCGCCGGATCTGCGTCAACCACATCTCACCCGCCGCGACCAGCTTCGTCCCCGACGTCATCTCGGCGTGGCCACGCTCCATCTCAACGAGCGCATTCTCCACCGCCTTGAGGGCCACCCGCTTGGTGGCCCCGAAGCGTGACACCTCTTTGACCATTCCGTCGTAGCCCCGGTAGTAGCACCGGGCACGCCAGCGGTCGGCACCCCGAGCCGTGGCCGCACGCTTCCACTTCCCGGCCACGTCCCGGACCTGTGGCGTTGCTTCGATCTCGCCGTGCTCGCCGAGTTCAAGTGCTCGTCTGCCCATGCGTCACTCCTCCTCTGTTATTTCGGCGTCGATACGGGCGTCGTCCTCCGACGACCAGCCCGGATGGACAAGTTCGATGGCCTTGTCGCTCAGACCGCCGCCGGCTTCGCCTGATTTGACGGCGGTGAGCAGGCCACGCTTGCGCGCCTCGGCTATGCGGTTTGCCCAGGTGCCACTTGCGCCGCCGTGCCGGTCGGCGAGCGTCTTGGCGGGCGTGCGGTCGCCGTCTCGAACGAGAAGCGCGTACTCAAACGCAAGCCCGGCGTACGCCTTGTCGTCGCGGGGTTGTCGGCCCCGCGCGTCTTCCAGGAAGGGCGGTAGCCGGACGGCGGAAGGGGTCACGATTCTCAGCTTGGATTCGCCGGGCGTAGCCCCACGATCGGCGCTTAGTGCCCTCCTCGCCGCCGCGAGCAGCTCGCCGATGGGCAGCGCTCGGATGGTCTTGCTTGTCATGCCCGACAGCGCCGCTTCGTCTGCCTGCCGCACCGCGAACTCGACAGGTCGTCGCTCACCGAGACGGTCGTCGACTGCGGCGAAGCGGAAAGCCACGAGCCAGTCCTGCTCGCCGTCGTGGTGACGAAGCACGACGAAGCTGTCTCGCCTGCCGTCTCCCACACGAACGACGGGCGTGACCGCATCCGGCGTGACCGCATCCGGCGTGACTGCCGCCTCCAAAGCCGAATCTCCGCAGCATGGAGGCTGGCCCCGTCTACCTGAAGTTGGGCGGTCGCGTCCGCTACCGACTCGTGGACGTCGAGGCTTTCGAACGGCAGACGCTCGTTCTGGGAGCGAGCGCGTGACTCCGCCGGAAGCCATCGAGCCCGCCGACTGGCTTGCGGCGGCTCGTTTGCATGCGGAGACGTCCCGCAGCAAGGCACTTGTGCCAGTAGCTGCGACCCGAGCCGATCAGGCCGAACGTGAGAACGGCGAACTGGTCTCCCGGATCTCGCTCAGCGAGTTGGCGACCACGAGTCAGGTGACAAGGGATCAGGTGCGGACCGTCAACATCGAACTGGCGCGGGCCGGGCTGACCGTCGAGCTGACCGCGCCTACGGGCAGGGCGCCGGCTGCCGTGGGACTCCGCATCCCTTCCGACCTGGCGACACAGGTCAGCCTGGCTGATCGAAAGACCCAGCCAACGGCGTTCACGAGCGAGATTGTTCTGACCGAGGAGCAGCGGAGGGCGGTGAACGGCATCGTCGACGTCGGAACCCAACGCCCGAAGATCACCGGCCTGACACGGGTTCTCCGCGTCCACGGGTATGCGGGCACCGGCAAGACCACCGTTATCGCAGCAGCCCTGCGGGAGTTGGAGGCAGCGGGAAAGTCCTGCGCGGTCGTCGGCCCCACCGGCAAGGCTGCCCACGTACTGCGGCAGAAGGGCCTCGCGGCGACCACGGCCCACTCCGCGCTCTACCAACCTCGGGGCGAGTCTGATGACGGCTCCCCCGAATTCTCCGTGAACTTGGACGCCGCCATCACCGCAGTCGATGTCGTCATCATCGACGAGTGCTCGATGGTCTCCGAGCAGATGGCGGATCACTTCGCGTACAACGTCCGCGCCGTGGTCGCTGTCGGCGATCCGATGCAGCTCCCGCCCGTCAACAGCGACGGCGCACCGTGGGCCGTTCGTGGTGAGTGCGAATACGAACTGACCGAGGTCTTGCGAAGCGACGCTGCGGAAGTTCTCGACCTGGCCCACCGACTACGCAGCGGCACGTGGGATCGGGCAGCGGTCTACGGCCATCCGACCCACGCTTCTGGTCTGGTCAACCCGCACGACTACGACGCAATCATCGTTTACAAGAACGCCGACCGGTGGAGTCTGATCGAGCAGATGCGCGGCGGGCGGGTGCTCGTCGTCGTGGACCTCGATGATCTGGAAAGAATCATGGGCAGCTCCCAGGCAGCCCAATGGCTCTACACGGCTATCACCCGCGCTCGGCATCAGGTCACAATCGCCGCCCTCGGCCAAGTCAGCGGACTCGCCTGAGCCGATCCCTCATCCCGTCTTGGATGGGTGGGACTTTCACTCCCGTATAGCGTTAACCCATAAGGACTGAAAGTCCCACCCTGGTAGCCGCTTCGCCGGGAAGGCCCTTCGGGCCTCTACGAGTCAACAGGTTCGCCGCTGACCAGATTCGATAGTCGACCCTTCGGGCCAAATATAGCTAACCGGGTACTTAATTCATCTCCTCCCATTTTCTTGCCATCGACTACAAGCGCGCCAGGTCAAGCACGACCGGCGGACCCAGCCTGGGCCGTTTGCTTCCGCCGCCATGCCTCCGAGGCGACGACGAGGCGACATGTCCAGACGTCCGGATGCTCGCCACCGATCTCTGCCCATAGCTGCGCGTTCACCTTGGCGAATGCCTGGACGCCAGCCGGCGGCGCGGCTCGCCACGCGGGTATGCGCGCCGCCCATCGTTCGGCCGCTCCGGGCGCGTGCCCGGCGGCGATCAGCCAAATGATCCAGTAAGCCGCGTCGAGCCAGGCGGCACCACGGGTGGCCCATCCCCAGTCGACGATGCGGGCACGGTCCTTGCCGACGATGACGTTGGCGTTGTTCAGGTCGGTGTGCAGCAGAGCGTCCCCGGCGAAGTAATGCAGGTCCCCCGCGTCGGCGAAGGCGCTCAGCCGCTGTTCCGCCCGCCGCAGGGTGATCTCCGGGCACGGAATCTTCCCGAGCTGGGCGAGCAGGTCGGCCACCAGCGGCAGGTCGGGCGAGCCGGGCGTGTAGTCGGCCTGGTGTCCTTCGACGGCCCGGAAGACGTTCGCGTCCCAGCCCGCTTCTACTACTCGCCCGACGAGAGGTGGCGCGACGGCCTGAACATGCGGCGCCACCTCGGCCTCTCGCACCTGCGTCCACACCCACCGATGATCAGTCGGCAACGCCTTGACGAAATACGCACCTTTGACGCTGCTCAGCGTCGCCGCAACCGCGCTGTTCAGGCCGCCACTCGCCGGTTCTAAAACATCGGGTGGACCCGTGATCTCTTCGATGGCATACCGGACCGGCTCCGGCAGGTCGGCGTAGGCGATGCGGCTGACGGGCACGTTCTTCTCCTGGATCGGGCCACCCCGGCGGCCGTCGCCATGGCACAACGACCTTCCGGGGTTCCCTTCTCGGACTAGTTGTACGGGTTGTCGTCGCCGCAGCCTCGCTCATTGCCGGTGGTCAGGCTGTCGATCTGCGTGATGACGACTCCGGCGGGTTCGGTCTTGCTGGTCAGCTTCTTGGCGGCGTTGCCCGCGTGCGGCGGGCGGCTGAGGATCTGCACGGGGGTTGCGCTCATGACTTCTCCTTCATGCCGTGCTGGCAATAGTGACTGAGTGGTGCCTTCGCCTCCTGGTACACGCGCGCCATGGGTCGGCATACCCGGCAGGTGGACGAGAGCTTGCAGCCACTGCATCCGCCTGTGCGAAGCATCTGGGCGTCTGCGATCGCGGGCAGACGCAGCAGCCCTTCCGGGCCTTCGGTGATCAGATTGATGGGGTTGTCCCGGCCGACCTTGCACATCGTCGTGAACCCGAGCGGATCGACGTGAAACGACGTGTGCCCCGCCGGGAAGCCCTGGAAGACGTCACTCTTGCCGATCAAGCTCGGCACCTGGGTCTCCAGGGTCGTGCCCTTGCCGGTGTAGGTCGGCGAGATCGAGGCGTACTCCTTGAACGGCAAGCCCAGTTCGCGCACCATCGCGCGCATCTCGTCGAGTTCATCGACGTTGTGCTTGGTGACGATCAGCGTGACCTCAAGCGGTAGACCAACGCCGGCCGCCGCGACGAGGCCGCGGTACGCGTTCTTGAACGCGCCGCGCGTCTGCGTGAGGGCATCGGCCGTCTCGGGGCTCGCTCCGTACAACGAGACGGTGATCTTGTGAGGCCGACGAGCGATGAAGGCGTCGAGCAACTCGTCCCGGTAAAGCCGGGAGCCGTTGGTCAGGATCTCCATCATCATTCCGGCGGCGTGAGCATGCTCGTACGCGGGCACGAAGTCCTGGTCGATTAGCGGTTCTCCGCCGGTGACCTCGAACCAGATGACGCCCATGTCGCGGAGCATGTCGAGCAGGCGCAGCTTCTCGGGTAGCGGCAGACCTGCGAAAGGCCGTTGTTCAAGGTAACAGTGCTCACACGAGAAGTTGCAGCCCTTGTTGATCTCCCATGACGCCCGGCTGTAGGTGACCGGTGAGACCGATGGCGGTCGTATCACCAGGACGTCGTTGATAGGCCGCCCGTCCAGCTCGATGCTCCACGCCTGATGCGCCGCGTCCGCGAACCAATCGGGGACTGGCTCATCCCGGTCGGCGATGTCCGCGAGTTCGGCGTAGTAGGCGGACGGAAGCTGCATAGCCGCCGTATGGCCGGGCCGCACGGCGATGAACATGTCTTCTTGCGGGCTCACGATCGCCTGGTACATCGCTCCTCCAATCCGGAGAACGGACGTCACGGGTGCGCTGGGCAGGCATGACCAGCACGGGAACCTGTCACGCCCGCCCGGCTCCGATCACGCGGCACGGAATCGTGACGTGCGTTTCGCAGTCCTGCACTTCTCCACGGGCGGGTTGTTGGGCCGCCGGTCCGGTGGGTGGTGGACGCATGCTCAGGGGAACCCAACCCATGAAGCGCGACCAGAAGTCGATGTCGACGTCCATTGGATGGCGAACGGCGTCGTCGATCGCCTTCTGCATGTGCGCGGCCAGGTACATCCGCAGCGTCAAGCGCGCATGCCGGAACGTTCGCAGCAAGTCCGCTCGCTCCGTCGCGCAAGGCCACGGTTGTCCGCATCCTGGCGTCGCACAGTTCCAGTCCGGCCGTGAGGGGACGTGCGGCGTCGTCGACTCCGACATGCCTCTCCCCTCCGGTTGGTGACCGCTCGCCGCCTTCGCTCATTTGCTGGGACGGCGAGCGGAGTTCTGAAAGGCCGACCCGAAGGTCAACGTGGAGAAACGGTCGCATCACCAGGGAGTCGGGCACACCTGCGCGACGGTCCGAACGCCATCGGATCTATGGGCGGCGACGACCTGCGGATTCACGACCGGTCGACGCGGATTGCCCATTGCGGTGGGCAACAGTAGCGTTGCGGTCACGACCGGTGAGAGATTCCAGACGCGCAGTCAGCGATGGAGAGGCCAGCATGGGCGCCACCGCACAGCAGAACCTATCTCCGCAAGCACGCGGGCGAGAGCTTGCCCGGCAAGGCAAGGCTCTGTTCTTCGAGTACGGCTCAGTCAATGCGGCGGCGCGCCAGTTGATGAACCGACACCAGGACCTGCCAAGCATTCAGGCGTACCGCTACGCGGCCGGGCTGTCGCAGGACCAGGCTGCCGCCCGCTACAACGAGGTGGCGGGAAATCAGACCGCCTTGGGCGGAACCACGATCAATGCCTGGGAGAGCTGGGCGAGGGCACGCGGCACCGCCGGCGCTGGCTCACCACCGTCATTCGCCAGCCTGCTCATCCTCGCCATCGCCTACGGGCGTGGTCCACACAGCACAGCCGACGAGGTGATCTCGCCCGGCGACTTGGTGCAAGAGGCGTACGAGAAGCTTCCAGTGGAAGACCAGTTGGCGTTGAAGACCGCGTCCGAGCGCTCACCGATTCCCGCTACCAGCGACTCGCTCCGGGTGCGGAACGGCGTCATCGACGGCTCGCCGGACGCGGACAATGTCATCGGTCCGGACTTCAACCTGCTCGTCCCCACGATCGACAACGGGAACCCGGCCATCTGCGCCTTCTCGTTGCCCAATCCCAACCCCGCGCAGTTGCTCGACTTGACCTGGAACACCTTCGGCTTCGGTATCCAGCGCCTGATGAGGCAGATCAGGAGCCTGGGACGCAGGCTGGATGCGGACATCTGCTTCGGGATAAATGAAGCTGGCCTGGTCATGGCCACGTTCCTGGCTTCCGCCCAGTTCAACCGGTGCTCCATCGGCTACCTCAGATGCAATCGCGCCAAGAACGAGATCACCTTCGGTACGGACTCCCACTTTCCCGAGTCGGTCGAGTCGCCGGTAATCGTGATCTGCGACTTCGAGGTGAAGCATGCCGACGTCGTCGGCCTCGTTGCCCGTGAGCTTCGCCAACGGTATCCGGGCGCGGAGTTGTACTTCGCCGTTTTCGGAGCCATGACCAAGGGCAGTTCCTTGGAAGTCGACAGCTTCGAAGACCTCACCGGGGCGAAGATCATGCAGGCGGCGAACTTCGAGGCGGTGTTCATCGCCGCGACGATGAGCCCGCCCGGTATCGAGCCACCGCTAGAACTGCGCTGACCAGACTGGAGACGCACCGATGGAGCAGGCCACGGACATCCCACCGCTCGCCCAGAAGATCGCCGAAACGGTCCGCGGCGTCATGCTGGAACTACGCCCGCGCCTCATCGAGGCGGCCCTGACGGGCCAGCGAGGCGAAAGCGAGAACCTCCGCCACGAGGACAATTTCCTGTCGGAGCACGATCTGTGGATGCACCGGCGGTATCGGGAACTCCTGACACCGATCCTCGGCTCGTTCGTCTACGCCTCCGAGGAGGCAGAGCCCGAGGTGATCGGCGACAACCCCGACGCTGACCTCTGCGTGCTCGTCGACCCGCTCGACACCAGCGAGTTGGCAGTGCGCGGCCTGCTCGGGTACACGCACGTCATGGTCTACAGCCGTGAGGCTGCGCAGCCCGTCATCGCGGTGGTCGGCGACATCTTCCACCACCTTCAGCTCTACGTCGGCGCCCGCGACGACCAGGGCGTTGACCGGGCGTTCGTCATCACCGCGGACTCGCAGACCTTTGAGCTGAAGCAGCGCTCGAAGAAGAAGCTGTCTGAGTCGCTGGTCACCAACTTCCTGATGCGGCCAGGCGAGCGCTTCCTCCCGCTGTCCCAGCAGACCCAGCTCATGCAGGCGCTGGACGCGCCGGGCGAAGACGGCAAGAGCCGGGGCCGGATCGGCGTGGACTTCGGCTCCGTCAGCCTGTGCCACGTCGCCGCCGGCATGACAGAGGCAGTCATCGAGTTCGCCAAGGGCTTCGCCGTCTGGGACCTCGCGCCGGGGCACTACATCCTGCACGCCTCCGGCGGCACGGTGCTCGACCTGGACGCCAACCCCGTGCCGCTCGACTACGGCTTCGACTCGTTCACGGACGTGGCGAAGGCGATGGACCGAAGGCAGCGGTTCGTAGCCGCAGGCAGTCTCGACCTCGCCATGAAGGTCGTCTCGGAGCTCCGTTGACCATACAAGCAAGGACATTCACAGAACGTCCTGTCTTGGTTACGATGCGAAAGCGACAGTGGAGAGTGGATCGGCACCTACCAGCAGACCGACTTGAAGGCTCGCTTCCGGCTCGGGAAGCAAACTGGAGTTGCTCATGTCCGTGCGGGAGCAGTGGGATGGCAACGAATGGCAAGATCATTGCTGTCGGCTTCTTGGCCTCAAACATGGTGACGACATCCAATTTATTCCAGCAAGAGTCGACGGCGACGGCGGCATGGAGGCCTATCGGCTCGATGACGGCATCGTCTATCAGTGCTATTCGCCGGAAGACTCGTTCACCGTCGCCTCTCAAACCGAATCCCAAAAAGGCAAGATCCGTGATGATGTAGGAAAACTTGTCAACAAAACCGCCGAGACCATGAGACTACTCGGGCCTAGCTATCGAATTCGGCGATGGATACTGCTGACGCCAGATTACGATGACAAGGAATTGGTCAAGTATGCCCGCCTGAAGAGCAAACGAGTTCGCGACTCAGTTCCACGCCCACCCTGGTGTCACGACGATTTTCAGATCCTTATTTACAATGATCGAGAATTGTTCCCAGCAGAACTGAAGAAATTGAATGGACTGCTTTCAGGACAGATTCGCTTGACCACTATGGAACCTCAGCTGCATGAGGTCGAACGTCACGGAAAGCCGTTCGAGCAGGGCCTCAGAGAAAAGCTCCTGGAACATCCACAGCTTGCGGAGGACCCGGACCGCCTACAGGCATACTGCCAGGACACCCTCTACGAATACGTCTACGGCCAGAAACACCTTGAAGCCCTTGAGGCCCGTTACGGGCTGGCGCACGAGGTCATACTAAGACGCGCGAATACAACATATCGAACGATCAGAAAGAGCAACGCCGTAGATGGCGCCCGTACCCACCAAGAAATAGCGCAACTCGCCCAGCAACTCGCAGCCAGCTTTTCGAGGGATGTACCGACGCTATCTTCGCTATTGTGCGATGAACTGGCACATCACTACATTGCATCCTGGCTCATACAATGCCCACTCCGCCTGGGCGGAGCTGCGGTATGACCGAAAATTCAAGCGACCGACGCGAGACTGAGACCTCTGCCCCGCTTGCCAGTCCTCGGAGATCACGCCAAAGCAATTGGCGAGAACTTGAGGGGACCATCCTTTCCACTCGGCAGGTTGCGCTTCCCTTACCCGGTCGAGAGCGCGCAGCATGGCGAGTGTCCGCTCTAGTCCTTTGCCTCGCTGGGTGCAGAGGGCAGTCGGCAACTGTCGAACAGCTGCATATCCTCTGCTGGTCGTTGAGGGACGGGCAGAACGAGCGTCAACTTCTGGAAGCGTGGAGTGCGCCACCAGGACGCAATGCCCCCCTGCGAGCGTGGGATAGCGCTCTAGAAGATACGTTGCGCCTTGCGCAGGCATCAGGCTTGGTAGAAGCCCAAGCTAATGGTCGAAGGAAACTTACTGCTCTAGGAAAAACTCTTGCATCGGCGATCAGGGGTGATGAGCATGGCCTAATGGAGCGGGAACAACTACTTCTATCAGCTCTCGGGCAGGTTTCTGAGGCGGCAATGTGGAGGAAACTAGGCACACCAGCGAAATTGCAAAATGACAACTCTATAGGAAGCCAGACATGACCGTTCAAATAGTTGCAGCTTCGCTTACGGTTGTCAGCACAGACGGCACTGCAAACTATAACGTCCGCTTCGGTCACGGACTGAACGTCCTAAACGCGCCAAACAGTTGGGGGAAGTCAACGCTCCTTCAGGCAATGGTATACGCCCTCGGCCTCGAAGGATCACAATCAGCAAGTCGTCGGTCCCCTCTCGGCCCCGCAATGACCACTGTCATTGAGACCGGGCGAGGGAGATACGGCGTCATCGAGTCATACGTCACCCTGACGATCTCGAATCGAGATCGTAGATTCCTTCAAGTTCGACGTTGGGGAAAGAGCGCCGACAGAAGCTTGAACCTGGTGCAGGTTTGGACAGCCAGCGATGAACAAGGCTTACGTCAAGCCGAACGGCGAGACATGTTCGTTCGCGATGCCGGATCAACCACTAGCCGCGTCGGCTTTCATCGCCTTCTCGCCGAATTCGTCGGCTGGAATCTTCCTATGGTACCGAACTTTTCCGGGACGGAGACCCGACTATATCTTGAAGTCCTGTTTCCATTGTTCTACATCGAGCAAAAATATGGCTGGTCCGGCATAGGTCCCCGCATTCCCACCCATTATGGCATTAGGGAACCCTTACGGCGAGGCGTTGAGTTCACACTTGGGCTACACACGCTCGAAAGGATTCGTCAAGCCGACGCACTCCGCGAGGAGGCCGCTGCCGCAAGCCGCCAGTGGGCATCTTTGGTCAGCAAAGCACAAGCCACGGCGCAGGCCGAGAATTTCCGAATTTCTTATCTTCAAGAAAAGCCTACCGGACGTCCACAACGACGCAACGCCGAGGTAGAGGCGAACATTAATTCAGAGTGGCATGGCCTACAAGACGCTGAAGCAATTTGGAGGCGTAGGCTGAGCGACTTGCGGGATGTCGGGATGGATGCCGGCGCCCGAACGACCCAAACGCGAGAGCAACTCGCTGATGCCGAGCGCGAGGTTCAACGCCTTAGCGCAACGGCGAGAAACTTACATGAGCAGCTTAACCTTTCGGCGAGTGATGAGGACGCCATAGTTGCAAGACTGTCCAGCCTTGCCGAAGACAAGAGACGCCTGCAAGATCTAAAGAAGATCGTGAGCCTCGGCGGCGAGTTAGAATTACCTCTGCTCTCCGAGGGCAGATGTCCGACCTGCTCACAGGAAGTAGACGGGCGACTGGTAGCAACGGAAACTGTTACTCCAGTCGAAGAAAACATCTCCCTCCTCGATTCCGAGCGCCTCGCCCTGCAAGCCCTTCAGAACTCAGCTGCTACCCGCACAGCCAACCTCGCCAGATCGTTGGCCAATGCCGAAGCATCGCTTTCAGAGGCGCGCGACCGAGTTCGTCTCCTTCGCGATGAACTTATTGGCCCCTCTAACGCGCCAAGCATCGCCGACATTCAGGAGCGCCTGGTTCTTGAAGGAAGGCTTCGTGCCGCTACGCACGCTCGTCGACTGGTGGCCGGAATAGATGAGGAGCTTGACGAACTGGCTGAGATTGTAGATGACACCCGTGCACGACGGGCGAACCTTGACTCCAACATCACGGATGCAGAGGATCGAGCTACACTCCAGAATTTTCGAAGAAGCTTCCAACAACAGCTGGCTGCATACAACCTCCGAAGCCTTTCTCCCGAATCAGTCAGCATTGACGACAGAACGCTACTGCCAGTAAATGATGGATTCGAGCTCACCTTTGATGTTGCTTTCGGAATCAGCGCCTCAGACACAATCCGCACCAAATGGGCATACTATGCTGCGCTACTGGAGACCGCGATCTCCGCGCAAGGCGGAAGGCATCTTGGCCTCCTTATGCTTGACGAGCCGCGACAGCAGGAAACCGACCGCGACAGCTTGGCCGCGTTCCTTCACCGATTGAGATACGATAGCAGAAACGCTCAAATAGTATACGCAACTAGCGAAGACCCGACTCAGCTGGAGCGCCTCCTAGCAGGGATTCCGCACACGAAGCTGCCCGCAAACGGAAGACACCTGATCGATTTTTGAACCACGTTACGCAACTCGCAACGACCCTAAAACCGTGGCAGGTTTTGGGCTGCTATCACATAGCGGTCCGGCTCATCGGTTCGAAGGGGTCATACCCCCAGGTCCCGGGTCACGGGGACTCGCACCGCACGCCGACGCTCGCGAGTTCGCCGCTGCGAACGAGTTCTCGGATTGCGGCGGTCATCGCCGGAAGGCCAGGCTTCGGCACGATCACCTGGTCAACGGCCCAGAAGTAACTGCCGTTCGCCACTTCGCCGGTCGCCTTCCAAACCGCCAGACGACGCCGAACCTCGTCGGCCGTGAATATCGTCAAGGCCCAACTAGACCCATCCGGAAGGTCCACGAACGCATCCACGTTGGCGACCGAGTCAGCCGTGTCGACGCGAGCGTCGAGGAGGAAGCGGACCACGAACGTTGGTTCCTCAACAACCACGTACGGATTGACGCTTCGCATGACCGGCAATCATGCCGCACCCAGCACTGACCGGTCATCCCCGCTGACCGTCGGCGGCGTCGGCCTTCACCGACCGTGGATGCGACCTGCCGAACGAACTGATCCGCCGTAGACGTGCACCCGCTTGTCGACGTCATGGTCAGGCTCGTCTCGAACGAACCGGTCAGGCTCTACCCTGCCGTTGCTGACGTGCACCGACCAGCTCTCGTAATGCCAGGCCCGGTCGCAACAGCTCCCCGCGAGTCGGAAGTTGGCTCGATACCGCCCCACCTCGCCCGGCAGGAGCGTGAACAGGCGTGCGGTCCCGCTGTGACGCGGGTAAGGCCGCCCTCTCCGGCAGCCGATCGACTACCAGCGTCGCGCCCTCACTCGTCAGCCACGGGCCGATGTCCCCGCCTCGCTCGACACCGCCGCATAACACGTCGTCGTGGCGCTCGTAGCCGTTGGCCTCATCAGCGAGCACGTCATGAATCGCGACCTCAGACGCCGGCAGGAGGGCGGGAAGCTCTACGGGACAGTCCATGCCACGCCGGGCGTCCGCTTGCCGCGCACCACGTGACGCCGCGCTCCACCGCACGCGTACCCGCTGGATCGTGATCACGACTCACCATGACGTGTCGCCCGCCCGACCGCCAGCCGTTTCAGGCACCAATCGGGTGTCCGCTGGTTACCGACTTTGTTACCCGTCATCGACGTTATTACCCGTTGACCGGCATGATCTTGGATTAGGTCCGAGCCGAGAACTATCCCGTCTTCCCAGTTCAGGATGCTTCCCGATGAACTTCCATGATCCAGCGCGCCCGGCAGGTCTGCTAATCCGTCGGTCGCAGGTTCGAATCCTGCCGGGCGCACGACCGGGCGTGTTTCCTGTCCGCGAAGAGCGCGAACCGTTCCGGTCGCGCGTTATTCCTGGGGGCCGAGCCCCCAGACCCCACGCCCGGGCGGCCCCCGGAGTCCCGACGCTTCGCGCGTTCGCTACTGCGCGACCTCGCCCGTCGACAGTCATTCGCTGGCGTTCGAGGTGAGTGCTCGCCGTCGTGGCCGGGTCACCAACGTGTCGACGTGTATCGACGCCATGCGGACGAAGCCTCGACCAGGCGGCTCGTCCAAGCGTCCGGACGCTCCCCACCGATCTCTGTCCACAGTCGCGCGTTCGCCTCAGCGAATGCCCTGACTCCGGCCGGCGGCGCGGCTCGCCAAGCAGGTACGCGCGACGCCCACCCTTCGGCGGCGTCGGGCGGGTGCCCGGCGGCGACCAGCCAAATGACCCAGTAACGATCGGAAAGCCCCGGCGGCCGTCGCCATGGCACAACGACCTTCCCGGGGCGATCTCTTTTCGACTAGTTGTACGGGTTGTCGTCGCCGCATCCTCGCTCGTTGCCCTTGTTCAACGTGTCAATCTGGGTGATGACGATCCCGCGCCTGCGATGGACGTGAGAGTAGAGAGAGAACTCAGCGAAAGACCACCAGATCATGGACAGTCGTTCATCTTGTGGATCTTGAGAGGAACTAAACTGCCGCGCTGATGACTGACTACGTGAAGCCCGCGGCCGCGGCTCTGGACGGGTGCCCGGCGGAGGCTCGTGAGTTCCTGCTGGAACACGGGCTTCCGCGGCGAGTGGGCACGATCTTCGCGGCGGCCACGCGAAGTGCCAAGACGTCCCGATACTTCGGTGGCCGCGAGATCGACGGCATCGTGCTCGGTTTCTCCGCCGAGCATCACGAGCTCGCCCTGGACTACGAGCAGTCCAAGGTCTGGCTGCTGGCGCCGTGGCGGCCGGACGCGCCGATCCTGGTCAACAGCAGCGTGCGGACGTTCGCCGAATGCCTCGCGCTGGCCGCCGACCCGGACACCGGCAGCGATGCCCTCCGCGCCGCTCTGACCACGATCGACAGTGCGACCACCGAGGACCCGGACTCGTTCTGGCCGGCCGTTCTCGACTCGATCGAACCCTGATGTCAGGGCCCGTGTCAGGGCCGTGACAGGGGCGTGACAGGCCGCCCGCCGATCGTGGTCCGCATGAGAAGTTCAGCGATCGAGGTTTCCGGGCTGCGCAAGGCCTTCGGGGACAAGGTGGTCCTCGGCGGCATCGACCTGGAGGTCCAGGCCGGCACCATATTCTCCCTGCTCGGCCCCAACGGGGCGGGCAAGACGACAACGGTCAACGTGCTGACCACGTTGATCAAGGCAGACGGCGGCACCGTACGCGTCGCCGGGCACGACGCCGCGACCGACGCCAAGGCGGTCCGCGCGGCGATCGGCGTCACGGGTCAGTTCGCGGCGGTGGACGAACTGCTCTCCGGGCAGGAGAACCTGCAGCTCATGGCCGACCTGCACCGGCTGGGCGCGGCCGAGAGCAAGCGGATCATCCCGGAGCTGCTGGAGCATTTCGAGCTGACGGAGTCGGCGCAGAAACTGGCGTCAACCTACTCCGGCGGCATGCGACGCAAGCTCGACCTGGCGATGACGCTGGTCGGCGACCCGCAGATCATCTTCCTGGACGAGCCGACGACGGGCCTGGACCCGCGCAGCCGCCGCACGATGTGGGGGATCATCCGCGAGCTGGTCGCCCGCGGCGTGACCATCTTCCTCACCACGCAGTACCTCGAGGAGGCCGACCAGCTCGCCGACCGGATCGCCGTGCTGGACGGCGGCCGCCTGGTCGCCCAGGGGACGGCCGCCGAGCTGAAGCGACGGATCCCCGGCGGACACGTCCGGCTCCGGTTCGCCGACGTCCGCGAGCTGGACGCGGCCGCGCTGGTCCTGCCCGGCGGAACCCGCGACGACGAGGCACTCACCCTGGCGGTCCCCAGCGACGGCGGCACGAAGTCGCTGCGTGACCTGCTCAACCGGCTCGACGAGCAATCCGTGCAGGCGGAGGAGTTCTCCGTGCACACCCCCGACCTGGACGACGTTTTCCTGGCCCTGACCGGCCACGCGAGCAACGAGGAGATGGCGAAATGAGCATGGGTGACTCGGCGATCATGCTGCGACGCAACTTCAAACACACCGTCCGGAACCCGACCTCGGTGTTCAACGCCATCCTGTTCCCGGTCATCCTGATGCTGATGTTCGTGTACGTGCTCGGCGACGCGTTCAGCGTCGGCGTCGACTACGTGGACTACGCGACGCCGGGCATGATTCTGCTGGCCGTCTGCTACGGGCTCGGCGCCACCGCGACGGCCGCGAACTCGGACATGACCAAGGGCATCATCAACCGGTTCAAGGTCATGGACGTCTCCCGGGGCGCGGTGCTGACCGGCCAGGTCGTCGCCAGCATGCTGAACAACGTGATCGCGGTGGCGGCGATCATCGGGACGGCCTTCGCGCTCGGGTTCCGCCCGTCCGCCAGCTTCACCGAGTGGCTCGGGGTGATCGGCCTGGTCGTGCTGCTCAGCTTCTCGGTCAGCTGGCTCACCGTCGCTTTGGGACTGGCCGCCAAGTCGGTCGAGACGGCCGGCCTGGCCACCGTGCCGCTGATCATGCTGCCGTTCTTCAGCAGCGCGATCGTGCCGGCCGACAAGATGGGCGCCGGTGTCGCGCAGTTCGCCCGGTACCAGCCCTTCACCCCGATCATCGAAACCTTCCGCGGGCTGCTGGCGGGCACTCCGTCGGCGGGGGACGCGATCGCCGCGACCGCCTGGTGCGTGGGGATCGCCGTGGTCGGCTACGTGTGGGCGACCGCCACCTTCAAGAAGCGCGCCTGACGGTTTCTCGAACCGGCCCGGACCGCACCAGCGGTTCGGGCCGCGGCGCGCCTAGGGGTGTTGCCGCGCGTAGTGGGCGCGGAGCAGGTCGCCACCCCAGTCGTCACGCATATGCCGCCACACGGAGTGCACGTGGTTAGCGCCGTCCTGCGTGTTGTCGTACTCGATGAGGAACTCGGGAGCGCGTACACAGTAGTAATGGCCCGCACCGAGCGTGGTCGGCCCGGCCCAGGCGAACGAGATCTGGTCGAGGCCCGCGGCCTCGGCGGCATTCCAGCATTCTTGCCCGTACGGCGTGGGCACACTTCGGCTATCCGGTCGATGCCGGGGTCGGCACCCTGGCCGATGTGGTGCGGTCAAGGTAGCGCCGCACCAGGCGATCGAGAACGTCCCGTTGATCCGGCCGCAGTAGGCCCCGCCCGATGCCCGTAGGCAGCACCGACGGGTCGCACACCGGGTCGGCCCGGGTAAGGATGTCGGCGGGCGCGACGTCCGAGCTGATGCCGGCCGCGCGCTGATCCGGGTCCAAACTGGACGCCAGCGCACGCCCCAGATCCTCCTCCGGACCAAGAATCCGGCGCCCCGCGTACGGCCCGGACGGCACCACGGCCGGCTCGGAACCGATGAAATGCGGCGTGTACGTCGTCCCACCGTCCGTCGCGATCACGTGCACGGCGAGGTGATGCCCGTTGATCCGCCACCCCCACGGTCCGTCACCACCCGGATCGCCCAGCACACGCAGCCAGTACCGGTCGCCGGCGGGCGGTGACCCGCTGCCAAGCTCCCGCCGGACCCGCTCGATCTCGACCGCGCCCATCGCGAGATCGTTACCGTCGGCCGACCGCAGCAGCTCGATCGCGAGAGCATGCTGCGCCGCGCTGAGGTCTTCCATCGGCAGGCCGGGACGATCCCCCGGCAGGTAGGTCCACTGTCGCATCCGGGAGTCGGCGAAGTCGCCACCGACCAGCCGGCGCTGGTGTTCGTCAAGGCTCGCGAGCAGCGCTCCAGCAGCATCCCCGTTGGTCGTCATGCCCTCGAGGGTAAGTCCGCAGGTCAGTCCCGATCGAGAGGATTCGACCGGGTCCGTTGCGCCCAGTCGCCCACCACCAGCTCCGCGGCCGCGCATCCGGGTTTGCGTACGGCCTGATCCTGAAAGAGCCGGACGAACGCGTCGGCAAAGCCCAGCCGTGGATAGTCCCGCACCAGCGCCTCCCGGAACGCGGGGTCGAAGGATTCGACACCGGTTCCGGACACGTCGGCGCTGGTCCCCACCTGCAACATCCGGCTCTCCACATCGACCTGCGGGGAGACGTCGTCCCGCATGTGGAGCACGATCAGCTCGGCCACTCGGTCACGGCGCCGCGCGGGCCAGCCCAGACCGGCCGTGAAAACCCGGGCGAGGTGCCCGCCGGCCTCCTCGAACGCCAGTGTGTGGCTGTCGAAGGGCGCCGTGAGGGCGAGGTCGTGCAGCATGGCGGAGACGAAGAAGAGCTCGCGATCGAACTCGAAACCCGCCGCCTCCGCCCAGGCCGCACCGAACAGGTACGACCGAACCGAGTGGTGGTAGAGCGCGGTGTCGGCATACTCCGTGCAGACGAGGCGTGCCGCCTCGGCCGCGTGCCCCTCGGGTAGCTGCGTCACGGCACCCACCCTAAGGCGCTATTTCAAAGTCAAGCCGGTGCCGCCGGACATCACCACCGCGAACGTCTGCCTCGGCTTGTCGGCCGGCGTCGCGCCCGGCGCGTGCTCGGTGACCGACAGACCGCGTACGCGGACGGTGTAGGCACCGGCCGCCGGAGAAACGATCGAGACCTGTTGCACGTTGTTCGTGGCCGCACCGAACGGCGTCGTGTCGCCGTCGAACAGTGTCCCGTCCGGCGCCTGCACCTGCAGGTACAGCTGGTTCACGAGGTGGCCGACGCCTTCCAGCGACGGCGCGTCGGTCCAGACCAGCGTGACCTTCAGCGGCACGTCCGGGCCCACGGCCTCGACGGCGTAGCGGCGCATCTGACCGCAGGCGACGCTGTGACCCGGGTCGTCGTCGTACCGCAGTTCGTGGCCCGGCTCCGGCGTCAGCGCGGCGGTGACGTCGACTCGGCCGAAGCCGCTCACGTTGTTCGGCCCGGCGGTGATCTCCCCGGGGAACTGGCCGCGCATCGGCACCGCGCCGTTGATCAGGACGGCTTTGATCAGCGCGGCCGAGGGCGCGGGGTGGATCTCGGCCAGGCGTTCCCGGACCAGTGCCGCCGCGCCCGCGACCAGCGGCGTGGCCATGCTCGTGCCACCGCTCCAGCAGTAGAAGTCGCGCAGGTCGTGGTTCTGCGGCAGCCGGCCCCACAGCGGGTCCTTGTCGGGCGGGAACACCGACGACAACATGGACAGCACGTTGGTGCCGGGCGCGACCACGTCCGGCTTGATCCGGCCGTCGTCGGTCGGGCCGCGGGACGAGAACGCGGCCATGCCGTCCACGTTGTCGGACACGTGCCCGGCCCCGGTCAGCCGCGGAAACTTCTCTGTCTGGCTCCAGTTGAAGTCCCGGCCAGGCGGCGGCATCGAGCCGTGCGGGCGGTCGTTCTCGCTGGCGCCCACGGTCAGGCAGTTCTTCGCGGTGCCGGGCGTTCCGATCGAGTCGGGGTCGACCACGCCGCTGGGGTTCTCGACGTCCTTGCCATCGTTGCCGGCCGAGAACAGGATCAGCATGTCCGGGTTGTTCCACATGAACTTGTCCACGGCCCGCGACGTCGCGTCATAGACGCCGGCGGTCGGTGCGCCCCACGAGTTGGTGTGGATGCGGGCGTCCCGCGCGTACGCCTGCGCGAACACCTCGCCGATGTCGTCCGGCAGCCCCCACAGCCCGGCCGTCGCCGGTGGCCACTTGGCCGGGTTCACCGGAACACCCTCGGCGGCGAGCTGCTCGGCGCTCTTCCAGTGCACCCGCTGGCCGATCGCCTGGAAGTAGACCCGGGCCTCGGGGGCGGCGCCGGCCGGCACGAAGGCCGAGCCGATCGCCTTGGCCGCGGCACCGTCGCCGAGCACCGAGCCGGTCACGTGGGTGCCGTGCCCGGAGTCGCCGTCGGCCGGTCCGTCGTCGCTCCCGGGCGGATCGGTGATCAACTGTGCCAGCCCGGCGCGGGTCGGCAGGCTGGTGATGCCGTGCACCCGGCCCCGGATGTCCGGATGCATCCGGTCCGGGTTGCCGGTGTCCAGCCCGGAGTCGGCGATCCCGACGATCTGACCCCGGCCGGTCACCGTACGGCCGGCGAAGGTGTGTCCGGTGGGCACCCGCATGACGGCCAGCGCGCGGTCGTTGTGCAGCTCGGCGAAGGCGAACGGCAGCACCGCCTGGACGCTCTGGGTGGCGGCCAGCTCGGCGATGACCGCGGGTCCGACCTCGCCGACCACCGTACGACCGGCGGTGGTCAGCACCACGCCGTTCGCCGCACGGATCCGGGCGGCCACCTCCTCGACGCTCTCGCCGGGGAAGACGGTGACCTCGACCCGCTCCGACTCGGCGCCGCTCAGGTCGTCCGCGGAAAGCCCGGTCAGCAGGGAGGTGCCCAGGTCGCGGGGCACGCCGCGGCGCAGTTTCGGGGAGACCTTCATGGCCGCCCGGTACGGTGTGACGTCCTCCACCCAGGGCAGCGCGGCCAGCGCCTCGACCCGCTCCGGCAACATGCCGACCAGCAGGGTGAAGCCGGGCAGGCTGTCCAGCACCGTGACGCCGAGTGACCGTACCGCGTTCAGCCATTCCGGCGCGGCCGGCCCGGCGAGCTTGACCAGGTAATACGCGGTGCGGCCGGGTCGCTGGTCGACCGGCGCCGCGTCCTGGGCGCGCACCGCGTCGGCGAACGCGAACGTCGCGCCGGCGACCTGGGTGGCCTGGTCCGGCAGCGTGGTGACCTCGACGCCCCGGCCGGTCAGGGCGGTCCGCTGGTCGTCGGTGCCGCGCACGAGCATCGAGTCCGGGTATTCGGCCAGGACCTCCACGCCGGTGCCGCGGACCGCCGTGGCATCCTCCGGCTCCAGCAGTGTCACCAGCATCGTGGTCGCCATGGCAGGTCCTCCCGGATTCGGCTTTCCTGCCAGTGCAACGCGCGGCCGGGAGGCGGTTATCGGGAAGTCGGCAGCCCGACAAGGCTGTTACCCGATCAGGCGATGACCCGGTCCTCCTGTTTTTCCTCGGCGGACGAAACAAGCGCGGCCGGGGCGGCGGAACGGCGGGACAGGCCGATCACGCCGAGCGTCATCACCACCGCGGCCACCGCCACGATCACGTCGCCGGCCAGGCCGTGGCGGAAGCTTTCGTCGAAGACGACGATGCCGGCGGTCGCGGCCACCACCGGGTTGGACACGCTGACCGTGGCCAGCGGCGCGGCCAGGCCGGCCCCTTGGTAGGAGAGCTGGCCGAGCAGATAGCCGCCGCCGGAGAGCAGCACCACGACGCCGACGACCAGCCAGGACACCGAGGAAAGACCATGCTCGGTGATCTCGCCCAGGATCGCCTTGGACATCACCGACCCGATGCCGAACGCGACGCCGGCGGCGCCCGCCAGCAGGACGGCCCGCAGCCGTGGCCCGGACGGCCAGGAGGCGACGGTCAGCACCAGAACCGTCGCCAGCGTGATCACGGACAGGTAGCGCGCGGTCGAGTCGGACAGCAGGGCGGGCTCGTCGGACTCCACCGACAGCGACAGGATCACTGCCAGCCCGGCCACGGTGAGGATCGCGTCGACCCAGCCCGCCGCGCTGATCTTGGTCTTATAGCGGATCACCGCGATCGGCAGGGCGAACAGCAGGGTGAGCGTGCCCAGCGCCTGCACCACCGCGACGGTGCCGAAGTTGAGCGCGACGAGGTGCAGCGCGACGCCGCCCACGGTCAGCAGCAACGCCACCGCCCACCGGGCCAAGCCTCGTTGACCATGCTCGGCGAGACGCTCCTGCGCTATCGCCGCGGCCGCGTAACTGGCCGCGGACAACACCGAAAGTGCGACCGCCCAAAACAGCGCCCCCATGACACCCCTCTTCGAGCATGCCTCACGTGCCTGCCATCCCACAGCGTGCCGAAGAATCATGAATCGGACATCCACCCACGGTTGTAGCTTCCGAATCCACCGTTGGGCGTAGTCAAGCCCCATCAGGTGGGAGGTGAAGCACACCCACCAGGCCCCCAAAAGTGTTGGCACTAGTCTGGATAACTCGGGCTTCGGCGTGGCGGCCCGGACGGACAAACTCACACGGAACGGAACAAGATGATCGACCAGGCCAAGGTGCGAGTCCTGTTGTTGGAAAGCATCCATCCCGATGCGGTAACCCGGCTCGAGGAGGCTGGCTACCAGGTCGAGTCCGTTCGCAACGCCCTCGACGAATCCGAGCTGATCGAGCGCATCCCCGGCGTGCACCTGCTGGGCATCCGCTCCAAGACCAAGGTCACCGCGAGGGTTCTGGAGGCCGCCGACAACCTCGTCGCGATCGGCGCGTTCTGCATCGGCACCGACCAGATCGACCTGACCACGGCGAGCACGAAGGGCGTGGCGGTCTTCAACGCCCCGTTCTCGAACACGCGGTCGGTCGTCGAGCTGGCCATCGCCGAGATCATCTCGATGACGCGCCGGCTCACCGAGAAGAACCGGATGATGCACGAGGGCGTCTGGGACAAGTCGGCGGACGGCGCGCACGAGATCCGCGGCCGCCGGCTGGGCATCGTCGGCTACGGCAACATCGGCACGCAGTTGTCGGTGCTCGCCGAGAACCTGGGGATGTCCGTCTCCTTCTACGACACCGCCGACAAGCTCGCGCTGAGCAACGCCCACCGCTGCGCCAGCCTCGAGGAGCTGCTGGAGACCAGCGACATCGTCACGCTGCACGTCGACGGCCGGCCCGGCAACGCCGGTTTCTTCGGCGCCGAGCAGTTCAAGCGGATGCGTCAGGGCGCGCTCTTCCTCAACCTGTCGCGCGGCATCGTGGTCGACCACGTGGCGCTTCGTGAGGCGCTGGACGACGGCCATCTGGCCGGCGCCGCGGTCGACGTCTTCCCGTCCGAGCCCAAGGGCCGCGGTGACGAGTTCGTCTCCGAGCTGCGCGGACACCCGAACGTGATCCTCACCCCGCACATCGGCGGTTCGACCGAGGAGGCGCAGGCCGACATCGGCGGCTTCGTGGCGAACAAGCTGAACGGCTTCGTCGAGGAGGGCAACACCACGCTGAGCGTGAACCTCCCCGGCGTGGCGCTGCCGTCGCAGTCCGGCGTGTCGCGGATCGTGCACGTGCACATCAACACCCCGGGCGTGCTCGCGCAGGTCAACAGCATCCTGGCCGAGCACCGGGTGAACATCGAGGGCCAGCTGCTGAGCACGCGCGGCGAGTACGGCTACCTGATCACCGACATCGGCGGCGACTTCAGCGACGAGGTGCTGGCGCGTCTGCAGGCGATGGAACAGACGGTCCGGCTGCGGGTGCTCTGGTGAGTGATCTCGAGGACCGCCTGACCGAGATCGTCGGCGCGGGGCACGTGCTGACCGACGGTGATCTGAAGGCGTCGTACGAGACCGACTGGACCAGGCGGTTCACCGGCGAGTCCCGGTGCGTGGTGCGCCCGGCCGACACGGCGCAGGTCGCCGCGGTCGTCCGGGCGTGCGCGGACGCGGGCGTGCCGATCACCGTGCAGGGCGGCAACACCGGGCTGGTCGGGGCGAGCATTCCGGCCGGCGGCGAGGTGCTGCTCAGCCTCGGCCGGCTCACCGAGCTGGACCGGGTGGACACGCTCGAGGCGCAGGTCACCGTGGGTGCCGGCGTCACGCTCGAGAAGCTGCAGCAGCACGCCCGCGCGGCCGGTCTGGACGTCGGCGTCGATCTCGCGGCGCGGTCCGCGGCCACGGTCGGCGGCCTGGTGGCCACGAACGCCGGCGGCGTCCGGGTGGTCCGCTACGGCAGCATGCGCGAGCAGCTCACCGGATTCGAGGCGGTGCTCGCCGACGGCAGCGTGATCACCCGCCTGGCCGGCCTGGCCAAGGACAACACCGGGTACGACCTGACGCAGCTGCTGGCCGGCAGCGAGGGCACCCTCGCGGTGATCACCAAGGTGCGGTTGCGGCTGGTGCCGCTGATGACCGCCCGATCGGTGGCGCTGGTCGCGGTGGCGGGCGTGGCGGAAGCCCTGGATCTGCTGGTCACCGCACGTGCCGGGCTGCCGTTCCTGGCGGCCGCCGAGCTCTTCCTGGCCGACGGTCTCGATCTCGTACGCGGGTACGGACGGCTCGCGGCCCCCTTCACCGAGACCTACCCCGCGTACGTGGTGCTGGAATGCGCGGCCCCCAAGGACCAGACCGACGACCTGCTCGAGGTGCTGGCCGAGTCGGAAGCCGTGCTGGACGCGACCGTCGCCTCCGACGCGGCCGGGGTGGCCCGTCTGTGGGCGCACCGCGAGATGCACACCGAAGCGATCAGTGCCGCGGGCGTACCGGTGAAGCTTGATGTCAGCGTGCCGCTCGCTGAGCTGGCGTCGCTGGTCGATGAGCTACCGGCGACGGTGGCCGCGATCGCCCCGGCGGCCCGGCCGATCATCTTCGGCCACATGGCCGAGGGCAACCTGCATGTCAACGTGCTGGACGCCGGGGATCTCGCGGAGCGGGTCACCGACGCGGTCCTGCGTCTGGTGGCGAGCAAGCACGGCAGCATCAGCTCGGAACACGGCGTCGGGCGCGCCAAGGCGCACTGGCTTTCGCTCTCCCGCTCGGCCGCCGAGATCGACACCATGCGCCGGATCAAAGCTTCGCTCGATCCGGCCGGTCTGCTCAATCCAGGCGTCTTGCTGCCCTGATTGCCTGCGTACGCCTCCGGGCCGGTGCCGGCGGCCCGGAGTGCGCACCCACCTAGGCGTTTTCCACCGTCAACGACGTGATCCGTGCCCCAACGGCAACGTCGTAACGGTCTTGGGTCGCCCAGTTCCTAGGGGTCAATGTGGAACCGGCCGCGACGTCTTGCAACGCCCGGGACCCGGCCACCACGGATTTCGCCCCACCGTCCACCCGTACGCGCACCGGGCTGTCGGACGGCGATTTCAGGACCAGCTCGTTCACCGCGCCGCTGATTTTCACGGGCACGGTACCGCTCGCCCTAGCTAGTGTGACCGCGGCCTTGCCGGTGCCGGCCACCATCTCGATGCCGGTTACCCGGCCGCCGGACAGGTCGAGGCGCCGCTCCTCGGCGTACCCGGTGAAACGCAACGACCAGCGCACCTTGGCCGCGAGCACCACGTCGATCTCGCCACCGCCGCCGTTCCCGTCGGCGGCGACCTGCAGCTTCACGGCGTCGTCGCGGACCTGCGGGCTGGGCCGGATGCCGGCGTTGTCCGGTGTGGAAATCCGGTAGAGGTCGTCGCCCAGGTCCTTGATGCTCAGGTTGACGACGTCGGCGCCGGCCAGCAGTTCGAACGCGGCCTTGGTGCGGTTGTTCAGCGGGGCGGTCACCGTACGCTTGGCGGTGTTGCCGACGCCCGCCTGGATCGCGGCGTCCACTGTGGTGCCGGAGTCGCCGGAGAAGTAGACGACGCCGACGATCGAGCCGCCCAGCAGGACGATCGCGCTGAGCACGACCACGCCAAAGGTGAACAGCCGCGACCGTCGCGGCGGCGGTTCGGCGCGCACGTCGGCAGCGCGCGGCGGTTCGGCATGCGTTTCGGCACCCCGCGGTGGTTCGGGGTGCACCTCGACACCCCGCGGGGGTTCGGCGCGCACGTCGACCCTCGGACGCAGCGCCTCGAACTCATCGGTGGTGACCGGTCGCTGATCGATGGTCACCGGGCTGCGCTGCCGATCGGCCGCGACCGAGCTCCGCAGCGGCCCGAAGGTCACCGGGCTCTCGGACTGGCCGACCGGTCCGGCGATGGCCGGCTGATCGAGCGTCGGGGAGTCCTGCAGCGGATCGAAGGCGGTCGGGGCCGCCGGGAGGGCCGGCCGGATGGGTGCCGCGACCTGACGGTTCGGCGAGATCGGGCCGGCCGAGAAGCCGTACGAGACGCGGGCGGGACCGGGCCCCGGATCCGGTGCGGTGGTCGCGGTGCCGAGGCCGAACCACGATCCGGCCACGGCCTCGGGTTGTGCCGCCGGACGCCGGTACATCATGTCGCCGCCCCGCCCCACTCCCCGGGAACCCCGCGGAACGCTCGCCGCCACATCGGACGGTGCGTCGTCTGCTCGGTCCACGCGAACCCTCCCTGTCGCCGCCGGAGCGACCCCCGCCCACAGGTACGGATTTGGCGTCGTCCCGGATGAGTGGTGACGGGAACTACTTAGGGTTACGGTCGGCCGGGCCGGATCAAGCCGCGCCGGGTGGCGATCGCGACCGCTTCGAGCTGGCTGTGCGCACCGAGCTTGGCGAGCACCGCCTTCACGTAGCCGCGGCAGGTGTGCAGGCTGATGCCGAGCCGCCGGGCGATCGCGCGGGCGTCGAGCCCGGCCGCCATCAGGTTCAGCACCTCGTCCTCACGGACGGTGAGGCCGCCGCCGCGCGGGCCGACCACCGGCGATGTCGTTCGCAGTAATCGCGCCAGGATGTCCGTGGAAACGGTCATTCCGCCGCCGTGGGCGGTGCGCAGCGCATTCAAAACGTCACCGAGCGCGCCATTCTTCGACAAGAATCCGGCGGCGCCGGCGGCAGTGGCGCGGGTCACCAATGATGATTCATCGCTTGCCGTGAGGATCACCACACGGGTGTCCGGCTGCCGATGCCGGATCAATTCGGCAATCGCAATACCGTCCCCATCGGACAAATCGGGATCGAGCAGGATGACGTTCGGCTTGAGCTCCGCGGCCAGCCGAATCGCCTCCGCCCCGGTCAGGGCGTGCCCCACGTACTCGAGGTCGGGCTGGCCGGCCAGAGCGTGTCCGAGCAGCTCGGCGAACGTCTGGTGGCCGTCGACGACGAGAACGCTGATCGCATCGCCGTTAGTCATGCGCCACCTTTCTCTTCAACGTTCCGACGAAGTCTAAGGAGTACCCGCACTCATCTTGGCCGTACCAACAGGCGCTCGGTCCACCGGCCCGGCTTCGATCCGTCGGTACACCCGATGATCGGATGAGTCCAAGCGGACGAGATCACCAGTCTTTCGGGTGAGCGCCCCCCTCGGTTTGGGGCTTGCTGTCTAACTCTCTCACTTGCAGAGTTCCGAAACATGTTCGACATCCAGCTTTTCGGTCGCCTCGAGGTGCGGACCCGAGGCATTCGCCTGGTGGGGACCGATTTCGGCGGAGATCGGCCGCGGCATTTGCTGGCGTTGATCGCGCTGCGTGGCGAGCTGTCCACGTCGGAGCTGGCCGGAATTTTGAACACCGGGAAGAAAGACGTCGAAACCGACATGTCGGTTTTGCGCGATAAATTGGAGCCGGGCGTTTCATCCCACGAATCCGTCGTCGTGGGCCACCGCGGCCGGTGGTCGCTCAACCCCGAGCGGGTCCGGGTCGACGTGGCCCGTTTCGACGAGCTCATGGCCGCGGCCGCGCACCGCCCGGCCGACCGAGCCGTGAAGCCGTTGGCCGCGGCCGGATTTGTGGCGAATCGTCCGCTGCTCGAGGACGAGCACGAGCCGTGGGCCGCCGAGGCGCGCGCCGAGTACCGCGCGAAGCTCATGACCACCCACCCCGCCGACGCCGTCCACTGACCCACCCCGCCCGGGTCCAGCCCACCTCGCCCGAGCCCAGCCATCTCGCCCGCCGAGACCGGCGCACCTCCCCACACCCCACCAGCACGCCCAAAGCTGTGGGCATCCCCAACGCCCACAGCACCGCACCTCCCCACACCCCGGCACCACACCCCAAGGTGTGGGCACCCCCGACACCCACAGCACCGCACCTCCCCACACCCCGGCACCACACCCCAAGGTGTGGGCACCCCCGACACCCACAGCACCCCACCTCCCCACACCCCGGCACCACACCCCAAGGTGTGGGCACCCCCGACACCCACAGCACCCCACCTCCCCACACCCCGGCACCACACCCCAAGGCGTGGGCACCCCCGACACCCACAGCACCCCACCTCCCCACACCCCGGCCCCACACCCCAAGGCGTGGGCACCCCCGACACCCACAGCACCCCACCTCCCCACACCCCGGCACCACACCCCAAGGTGTGGGGATCTGGTGCTCGGAGCGGCGCACGTCCCCGCGCTCTGGAGTGGGGCGAGGGCGGGTGGAGGATCGACGAATGACGCGGCCGACTACACAGCTGATGCCGGTGCCGCTGGTGCCGGAGATCTCGCTCTATCTCGTGGCCGAGCCGGTCGGGCTGTTCGACCTGGCCGGGGGCGAGTTTCGCAGTGACGAGCCGCCGCCGTTCTGGGCCTTCGTCTGGGCGGGCGGTCAAGCTCTGGCGCGCTACCTGCTGGACCACCCGGCCGAAGTGGCCGGCCTCCGCGTTCACGACGAGGCGACCGGGAGCGGCATCGTCGCGATCGCCGCGGCGCTGGCCGGCGCGGCCGACGTGACCGCGACCGACGTCGATCCCGCCGCCGTGCAAGCCGCGCACCGCAACGCCGTCGCCAACGGCGTAAATCTGGGGACCGGCGACGACGCCGGCCGCGGCGCGCGTCCAGGAACCAGCGACGACGCCGGCCGCGGCGTGAACCTGGCGGCCAGCCACGACGCGGCCGGCGGCGCCGGGGTGGACGTCCTGCTGGCGGGTGACGTCTTCTACAGCCCGGCGGTGGCGCCCCTCATCACGAGCCGGCTTCGGGCCGCGCGGAAGCAGGGCGTCAGCGTGCTGGTCGGCGACCCCGGCCGCGGGTATTTCCCGGAGCACCTGTTCGAGCAGGTTGCGGAGTATGTGGTGCCGGTGCCGGCGGCCCTCGAGGACGCCGAGACCCTGGCGACGGGGGTCTGGCGAATGCGATGAGCGTCACTCACCTCTGAGTGAACCGAGATGCGTTCGTCACTCAAGAAGTTGTACGCTACACGCAACCAATCAACCCCCTTGGATGGCTGCGCTGTTAGGGGCATAGACGCGTGCGCGAATCGGACATCGAGCGCTCCACGTCGCGGCTGGCCGATGAACTTCAGCGATTCCACCGGCTGGTCACGCGGGCCAAGAGCATGCTCGATCTCGGAGACCTGGGTGCGGAGTTCTCCGCCCTGTTGCTGCTGGTCCCGCTGCGCACGATGGGGCCGTTGCGGGTCACCGACCTGGCCGAGATCAAGAAGGCCGACCCGTCCACGATCAGCCGGCAGGCGGCCCAGCTGGTAAAGGCCGGATTTGCCCGCCGCGAGGCCGACCTGTCCGACGGCCGGGCGTCGCGCCTGGCGATCACCGAGGCCGGGCTGGCCGCCTGCGAGCAGCTCGACCAGCGGCGTCAGGCCTGGCTGCGCGAGTCCCTGAGGCACTGGCCAGCCAATCGTGTGGCCGCCTTCGTCGAACTTTTCGAAGAATTCAATAGCTCGGTCGAGGCGCAACTGCGCAACGACCCGGCCGGAACACCACCACGGGAGAACGCGTGACTAACCCGACGACCACCGCACCGGCAGGGGCCGGGACGGCGGGCGGCCCGCCGGCCGCCAGACCGTCCGTGGAGTTCACCCATCGGCAGATCCTGACGATCCTCGTCGGCCTGATGATGGGCATGTTCCTCGCCGCCCTGGACCAGACCATCATGGCGACGGCCACCCGCACCATCGCCGACGACCTGCACGGCTTCAACCTGCAGGCCTGGGCGACGACGGCCTTCCTGATCACCTCGACGATCTCCACGCCGTTGTACGGGAAGCTGTCCGACATCTACGGCCGGCGCGGCTTCTTCCTGTTCGCGATCGCCATCTTCATCGTCGGCTCGTTCCTCTGCGGTCTCTCCCAGAACATGTACGAGCTGGCCGCGTTCCGTGCCGTGCAGGGCATCGGCGCCGGTGGTCTGATGTCGATGGCGCTGGCCATCATCGGCGACATCGTCCCGCCCCGGGAGCGGGCCCGTTACCAGGGCTACTTCCTGGCGGTCTTCGGTACGGCGAGCGTGCTCGGCCCGATCCTGGGCGGCTTCTTCGCGGGTGCCGACACGCTGCTCTGGGTGTCCGGCTGGCGCTGGGTGTTCTACCTGAACGTGCCGATCGGCATCGCCGCGATGATCGTCGTGGCCCGGGTGCTGCACCTGCCGCACCACCGGGTCAACCACCGCATCGACTGGCCGGGTGCGCTCACCCTGATCATCGGGCTGGTGCCGCTGCTGACCGTGGCCGAGCAGGGCCGGGAATGGGGCTGGAGCTCGGGGCGGTCGCTCGCCTGCTACGTGATCGGCGCGCTCGGCCTGATCGGCTTCTGGCTGGCCGAACGGGCGTACGGGGAAGAGGCTCTTCTGCCGTTGCGGCTGTTCCGGAACCGGACCGTCGCGGTGGGGGCGACCTCGAGCTCGATCCTGGGCATCGCGATGTTCGGTGGGCTGCTGACCGTCCCGCTGTACCTGCAGATCGTGAAGGGCTCCTCGGCGACGGCGGCCGGCCTGCAGATGATCCCGTTCGTGGTGGGCATCATGGCCGGCTCGATCACCGCCGGTCAGCTCATCGCGCGGACCGGCCGGTACCGGATCTTCCCGATCATCGGCAGCACCCTGATGGCGATCTCGCTGGCCCTGTTCGCGACGATCGGCGCCGACACCCCGCTGTGGCGGACCATGCTGATCATGGTGGTGATGGGCCTCGGCCTCGGCGGCAACATGCAGCCGATGATCACCGCGGTGCAGAACGCGGTGAGCCCGCGCGAGATCGGCGTGGCGACCAGCTCGGTGACGTTCTTCCGGTCGATGGGCGGCACGCTCGGCACGGCGGTCTTCCTGTCCGTGCTGTTCAACGTGCTCCCCGGCAAGATCTCGCACGCGTTCGACGCGGCCAAGGGGACGCCGGAGTTCCAGCAGGCCCTGCAGCAGCACCCGGACCAGGCGCAGATTCTGCAGTCCGCGACCGCGGGCGGCGGCGACCTGAGCGACACGTCGTGGATCAACAAGCTGTCCGACGTCGTCGCGCACCCGTTCAAGGTCGGCTTCTCGGACGGCATCCAGACCGTGTTCCTGATGGCCCTGATCATCATGCTGGTGGGCTTGGTCGTCGTCTTCTTCCTGCCGGAGATCCCGCTGGCGCAACGCTCGGCGCAGCAGCAGCGCGCCGACGACATCCTGGCCGCGGAGAACAGCGACGGCGTGCCCGGTGAGGTCGGCGCCGGCCCGCTGCGTGACCCGGGCAAGCACGAAGCCTGACCCATCGGGAGAAAAGGGGGGAGCCGGCGGCTCCCCCCTTTTTTCAGCTCGGGTCGCCTAGCGGGTTGAGCAGGTCCTCCTTGCCGTCCGACAGGAACAGCAGCAGGTCGACCATGCGGAAGACGTCCTTCTCGGCGCCCAGCGTGGGCCGCCAGGCCGGCTGCCGGACGATCGAGATACGGCTCGCCTCGATCGCGCGGTGGAAGGTCTCGACCACGATGCGCCCGCCCACCGCGCCCAGCTTCCCGTCGTTCACCTCGGCCTCGCGCAGGATGTAGAACCACAGCGGCGTCTTACTCACCAGCCGGTCCCGGTCGTCGTCAGCGAGGTCCTTGAGGGCCGCGCCGGAGCCGTCGCCGTCCAGGAGCTGGCTCGCCGTCAACGGCTTCTCCCCCAGCAACTCGGCCATCTGCTGACCGGTCGCCAGGTCGACCATGGAGGCCCGGGTCAGGTTGCGGAACGCCAGGTTGCGTTCGATCGAGTCGAGCGCCGAGCCGCGGCCGTTGAACGAGCCGGCCGGAACCGCCTTGAGCGGGTCCACCAGCAGGCTGTCGACCCGCTTCGTGAGGTTGACGCCGGGGCCCTTCAGGTCGTCGCGGCCGGCCTCGGTGAAGTCATACAAGCGGCGGAAGTCGGCGCACCAGTTCGTGGGCAGGCGCTCGAATCCGCCGGTCTCCGGGTCGTCCGGCTTGCCATCCGGGGACAGCGTCCCGCTCGTGCCGCTGAAGTTGAACAGCAACGGCAGGGTGGCCTTCGTGATCGCGCCGGCACCGGAGTTGAAGAAGCGGTTCCACTCGTACTGGTCACGCACCATGCTGTGGCCGAAGCGGTACGCCGCGACGGAGAACTCGATCGGCATGGTGGGCGGCTCGTCGATGCGAGCGCCCGGCCCGGCATCGACGAGCTTGCGGCCGTTGGTGAAGACGTCGTCGACGATGGCCGGATCGATGACGCGCGGCAGGAAGTCGTGCCGCACGATCCACTGGTAGTGCAGCGTCACCAGCTCGCGGGTCTTCGCGAACAGCTCCGCGCCGGTCATGCCCTGGGCGACGAGCGTGTCCGCGATCTTGTTGTGGAAGCGGATGAACGCGAGGTGCGTCTGGGCGACGATCAGGTTCTCGTCGTTGCGCGAGTCCGGGATCACCGCGAGCCGGCGCGCCCCCTTGGTGGACCCCTCGCCGACCCGGGGTAGATCGAAGCCGTCGAGGTCGCGGCCCGCGACCGGGTCGCCGGGCACGGCCGCGGTCTTGCCGGTCTTGAGCCGGATCTTGTCGGGCTGGTAGAAGCGCGGCTCGGCGTCCGGGCCACGGCCGTACAGCGAGTCGAGGTCGAGCGCCGGCGACCGGCCCTGCAGCAGCTCCTCGACGGTCACCTCGGTGCCCAGCACCGTTGCCGTGTTGTCCATGGTCAGGTCGTGGTCGACGAACTGTCCGAGGTACGTGAACCCGGCCGGGACGCCCGCCGAGTCCGGAGCGGTGCCGGTCGTCATCGCGGTCGCGAGAGCGGTGTGCAGGCTGTCCTCGCCGGTCTCCTCGTTGGCCGGCCCAAGGCGGGAGAAGCGGAACGAACGGATCTCTTCCTGGGCGTTCGGGCGCGAACGTTTCCGAGTGCCGTCGCCGGTGAACACGCCCTCGTCCACCACGAAAAACTTGTCCCGCTCGTGTCGCCGCATCGGACCTCCAGTGCGAATCGGGTACGTCTTGGGGCATAGCTCCAAACGGCTCCGAAGTCGGGAGTGTTCGCGGCAGTTGCGCGGGCCACAGGTTCAGTTCCGGGGCAAAACAAATGCGCCGCCCTCGGCGATGCCGGGGGCGGCGCGGGTGTCGGTGTGCATGTCGCCTCGCGGCGAGTGGCGCGACACGGCTCCAGCCGAACGGTAATCCGTGAAGGCAATGTGGTGAGGCCCGGGGACACTGAACACACCGACATCCACTGTCAACCTTCGGACGGCGGTCGCGATTCCGTGAGCTGTTGTGACCCGGACCACACTCAAGGGGCTCTCGTAGGCACCTGAGGCGACCCGCTGCCGCGCCGGTACTCTCGGTGTCATGAAGGGGCTCTGGACGCCGGCGTGGATCGCCCGGCACGTCCTGGCGCTGGCGGCCACCGCCGGCTGCCTCGGCCTCGGTTGGTGGCAGCTCAGCCGGGCCACCGGCGGTAACGGCCTGAGCTGGGGTTACACGTTCGAGTGGCCGGTCTTCGCCGGCTTCGTGATCTTCCTCTGGTACCGCGAGGTCCAGCTGGCCCTGCGGCAGGCCCGCGGCGAACCGGCACGCTCCGAGCCGGAGCCCGAGCCGGCACCGGAAAAACGGCCGGAACGCCTCCCAGGTTCCCCTGTTACGGTCGGCCGCCCGGTCAAGGTCGCGGTGCGCCGGGACGCCACCGAGGACGACCCCGAACTGGACGCCTACAACGACTATCTCGCCTGGCTGGCCGCCAATCCCGGCGCCCGCCCCGCGGACTACCCCGGACACCTCAAGAAATAGGACGTGCAACGTGCAGGGAGCACTCATCCGCTACCGCATCATCGCGTGGGTCGTCGGCACCGGCCTGCTCGCGCTCGTGGTGGTCGGAATGCCGCTGAAGTACATCGGGGACAACGACTCGGTGGTCGCGATCGTCGGCCCCCTGCACGGCTTCCTCTTCATCGTCTACCTGCTGCTGACGTTCGACCTGGCCCGCCGCGCGCGCTGGGCGTTCCCGCGGATGGTCCTGGTCATGCTGGCCGGCACGATCCCGTTCCTGTCGTTCTGGACCGAGCGCAAGGTCAGTCGCAACTGGGTCCCGACGGCGAGTGCCGCCCCGGCAAAAAGCCCGGTCTGACAACTAAGCGTGGCGCACCATTTACGCGCAGAACGCATTCCTTAAGTAACTTCTAAAAGTCTTGATTTTGATTTCAGTACGGATACGTTGATCCGGTTGGTTCGGTCCGCAGCCGCTTCCCTCAGTGGCGCCGGCCAACGCCGCCGAATCACCGTGAACTCCGAACTGCTCTCCCCCGAGCGGCCAGGTGTCGCGGCGTACCGGGGAACCGGTTACTTGGGGTGAATCCGCGATTGCGGTAGGGCCTTCTTCCCGCCCGAATCCGTCAGCTAACCCGGTAGGCGGCCAAGCGGAAGAAAGGCCACTACACCGGTGCCACACCCCCGTACGAGGTTTCGGGCGTTGGTAGTCGCGGCCACGACGTTCGCGATCGCCCTCACCGCGGCTCCGGCCGCCCACGCGAGCCCGTCGGCCAGCGACCTCCAGAAGCAGATCGACAAACAGGGGCAAGATCTCGAAAAGGTTGTCGAGTCGTACAACGCGCTGAACATCAGCCTCAAGAAGACGCAGGACGACCAGAAGAAACTGCAAGCCTCGCTGGCACCCGCCAAAGTGGCGCTGGCGAACGCGAGCGCTCAGGTCAACACGATCGCGGGTACCGCGTATCAGCAGGGCCCGGTGGGCCCGGCGAGCGCGTTGCTCAGCGGCGACGGCGCCAACCTGATCCAGAAGATGAGCTACCTCGAAGTCATCCAGGCGGGCAACCAGCGCGACATCAACACCTTCACCGAAACGACGCAGACGTTCACCCAGCGTCAGACCGCTCTCAACACCACAAAGGCCAAGCAGAGCGCACAGCTCCAGGAGATCGCGGCTCATCGGAAGAAGATCGAGTCCGACATCAAGGATCTCAAGGCCAAGCGGGTCGCGGCGTTCGGGACCGCGAACGAGAAGGCGACCTTCAACGGCACGATTCCCAGCATCTCCGGTTCGGCCGGCGTCGCGGTCCGATTCGCGTACGACCAGGTTGGCGACTCGTACGGCTTCGGCGACGCGGGGCCCAACTCCTGGGACTGTTCCGGTCTGACCATGGGCGCCTGGGGAGCGGCGGGTAAGTCGCTGCCGCACAATGCCGCGGCTCAGTGGGACGCGACAACCCGGATCAGCCGCGGCGATCTCAAGGCCGGCGACCTGGTGTTCTACAACGGACTCGCGCACGTCGCGATCTACGTCGGCAACGACCAGGTCATCGACGCGCCGACCGAGGGAAAACCGGTGGACGTCCGATCCATCGACCGAGGAATGCCGGTCGACGGCTACGGCCGGGTCACCTAAGAGCAAAGAGGGAATGACTATGCGTGTCGAGTCGTTCCCGTTTCCTTAAATAATCCGGGGCGGACTTTAGTTTTTATTAAGCCCCCGATAAGTTGATCCGGTTGGTTCGGTCCGCAGCCACTCCCCTTCGTGGCGCCGGCCAACGCCGCCGAAATCATCCGCCGTGGCCGGATCGCTCACTCGACGAGCGATCCGGCCACGTTGCGGAATATCCGGTAGGCGGCCTGGCGGAAAGAAAGGTCCCCCATACCGGTGCGACACCCCCGCACGAGGCTGAGAGCACTCGTGGTCGCGGTGGCGGCCTGCGCGATCACCCTGACCGGTGCACATGCCGCGAACGCGAGTCCCTCGACCGATCTCACCAAGAAGATCGACGCCGCGTCCGATCAGGTGGAGAAGATCGCCGAGTCGATCAACGCGACGAACATCAGCCTCAAGAAGACCCAAGACAACCAGAAGAAGCTGCAGGCCTCGCTGGCGCCCGCCAGGGTCGCGCTCGCGAACGCCAGCGCCCAGGTCACCACGATCGCCGGCACCGCGTACCAGCAGGGCCCGGTCGGCCCGGCCAGCGCGCTGCTCAGCGGCGACGGCACCAACCTCATCCAGAAGATGAGCTACCTCGAAGTCATCCAGGCCTCGAACCAGCGCGACATCGACACCTTCACCGAGACGACCCAGACGTTCACGCAGCGGCAGGCCGCGTTGAAGGCGACACAGGACAAGCAAGCCGCTCAGCTGAACGTGCTGAAGGCCCAGAAGAAGGCCGCGGATTCCAAGCTGGCCGATCTCAACGAGATGAAGATCAGCGCGTTCGGGTCGGCGCAGGACACGCCGGGCAAGGCGCAGAAGGCACCCGCGCTCTCCGGCGCGGCCGGCGAGGCCGTCGACTTCGCCTACGCGCAGCAGGGCGAACCGTACAAAATCAATGCGGCCGGACCCGATAGCTGGGACTGCTCCGGGCTCACCATGATGGCGTGGCGGGCGGCCGGCTACTCGCTTCCGCACAACGCGGCGGCGCAATGGAGTGCCACGGCGCATATCAGCCGCGGCGATCTCAAGGCCGGCGACCTGGTGTTCTACGCGGGCCTGCAACATGTGGCGCTGTATGTCGGCGGCGGCCAGATCATCGACGCACCCAAGCCGGGCGGATTCGTCTCGGTACGGTCGATCAACCTGGGCATGTCGATCTACGGCTACGGCCGGGTGACCTAACCGAGCCGGGCACGAAGAAGGCCGGTACCCACGACGGGTACCGGCCTTTGTTGTCTCGTAACGGGGGGAAAATCAGGCGGCCTGCAGGCCCTCGGCCCGGGCCAGCTCGCGCAACCGGCCGAGCGCCTGGATCTCGAGCTGGCGGATGCGCTCGCGGCTGAGCGAGAAGCGCGACGCCACCTCGGTGAGCGAGTGCTCCCGGCCGTCCTCCAGGCCGTACCGCGCCCGCATGATGCCGGCCGAACGGTCGTCCAGGTGGTTCAGCAGGCCCTCGATGCGCTGCCGCTCCAGTGCGGTCAGCACGATCTCCTCGGGGGACGGGGCGTCGCCGTCGGCGACCAGGTCGCCGAGGTTCGTGTCGCCGTCGTCGCCGACCGGGGTGTCCAGCGACACCGTGTCCTGAGCCCAGCGGGTGAGCTCGTTGACCCGCTCGACAGTGACGCCCAGCGCCGCCGCGATCTGCTCGGGCTCCGGGTCGCCGCCCAGCTCGCGGACGAGCTGACGGGTCACGTTACGCATCCGGTTGACGTCCTCGACGAGGTGCACGGGCAGGCGCACGGTGCGCTCCTGCTGCGCGATCGCCCGGCTGATCGCCTGGCGAACCCACCACGTCGCGTACGTCGAGAACTTGTATCCGCGCTCGTAGTCGAACTTCTCGACCGCGCGAACCAGGCCGGTGTTGCCCTCCTGGATCAGGTCGAGCATCGGCATGCCGGACCGCACATACCGCCGCGCGATCGACACGACCAGGCGCAGGTTGGCTCGGATGAACAGGTCCTTGGCTCGCCGGCCCTCGGTGACGAGTCGCTCCAGTTCCTCCCGGCTCACGCCGCGCGGAACCTCGCCCTCGTCGAGCAGGAACTCGGCATAGAGGCCCGCCTCGATCGCCTTGGAAAGCTCGACCTCTTTGGCGGCATCCAGAAGCGGCGTCCGGGAGATCTCGTGCAGGTAGACGCCAACCAGGTCACGCTCCTCAGCGACCTGATCAGTCCGCATGACGGTGTTGTTCTCCACGTTGCCCACGGTCCCCTCATTGCCATCACTACTAACCCCGTTACGGGCGATACCTGTGTCCATCAGTTCCTCCCCGTAACGTCCGCGGTTCGCACATCGCGGTTACTGGCATCTACACAACAAATGGCTGCCTGCACTGATTCCGGCTGGTGGGTCGAAAGTGTCACGAACGCCTGGCCGAAACCTGAGAGCCGACTGCATACTTGCTGAGCAGAGATCTTGCTCCGGCGTAACGACCCGCGGCTGTCGTCCCTCTAGTAGACGGACGCATACCCGCCGCTTGTGACATGACACCACCGACCCCTATCAGACGCAGCGACGGGCATCACCACCTCGCTTGGGACACTCGTCACTACCCCATACGGCCAGATGGCTTTGCAGGTTCACGTGCAGCATCGACAGCTTCCCGGCCGTTTTGCCGCGAACGCTGACGGCTCGGGATCCGTAAGGTTCGGGCCGGGATGGGCCACCTGACACGATGCTGCACCTCGCGCCGCTGTTCACTCGCCCATCCGGGTGACGCACGAGCGGCTGAACATCGTTGACAACGAATTCCCAGGTACGCCGTCATCCGTCACGCGACGTGACGAAAGACACAGACCGCGCGTCCACCTAACGGGCAGCATGCACGTATGGACAACGGACGCACGGTCGTCATCACGGGTGGTACGGGAGGGCTGGGCGGCGCCGCGGTGTCGGCCTTCGTCGCCGACGGATGGCGGGTCGTCGCGCCGATCCGGCCGGGTAGCACGGACCGGCTCCCGAAGGGCGCGGTGCCGGTCGAGGGCGATCTCTTCGATGAGTCGTCCGCGGCCACCGCGATCGAGGTGGCGACCGCCGAGGCCGCGGCTCCGCTACGCGCGGTGATCAACCTGGTGGGCGGGTACGGCGGCAGCGGGCTGGTCGCCGAGACACCGGTCGATGAGTTCGAGGCGCTGCTGCGGTCCAACTTGCGGCCGACGTACCTCATCACGGCCGCGGCACTCCCCCACCTGGTGGCCGGCGGGGGTGGCTCGATCGTCTGTATGGCGACCCGGGCCGCAGTGGCGCCGTTCCCCGGTGCGGTGGGCTACGTGGTGGGCAAGGCCGCCGTGCTGGCGTTCGCGAACACGGTGGCGGTCGAGTATCGGAAACAGAAGGTGCGCTGCAATACGGTGCTGCCCAGCGTGATCGACACCCCGGGAAACCGGAGCAGCATGGGCGGTGACCCGTCCCGCTGGGTGCGGCCCGACGAGATCACGCCGCTGCTGCTCTTCCTGGCCTCGGACGCGTCGGCGCCGACCAGCGGCGCGCAGATCCCGGTCTACGGACAGGCCTGAGCACGCCTCACAGAGCGTCGGCGAGCTGGAAGCCCAGCGCGGCGGCGAGGGCCGCGAGCGGGCCACCGGCCAGGATCAGGGTGCGGACCAGCCGGTGGCTGGTCCGCGCGGCCAGTTCCGGGATGACCGCGCGGATCCGGGCCGCGACCTCGTCCGGTTCGCCGTTCGCGTCGACGATCACGAAGCCGGCGTACTCGGGCAGCGAGCGGTAGGCGGCCGCGGCGGCGTTCAGGTATTCCATGGTCTCGCTGTCGTAGCCACGGGACTCGATCCGGCGGTGCGCCACGGACGGGTCGACGTCCAGGAAGATCGTCCGGGACGGTTCCGGGAAGAGGCGGTAGGCCAGGCGGGCGAGCCGGACGCCACCCGGGCCACCACCCCGGGCCTGGAGGCTGACGTACTGGCAGACGGCGTAGCGGTCCATCACGGCCACCTCGCCGGTCAGGGCGCGGCGCAGCAGCGTACGGAGAATGGCTAACCAGCGCAGGAAGAACTCGACCAGCAGCATGCCACGGCGGCCGAGCAGGTGCTCGCCGTCGCGGCGCCCGAGGCGTACGGCAAGAAGGCGGAACCAATGCCGGCCGCCCGCATTGCGCCGATAGGCGGCATGGACGCCCGCCGCGACCAGTTCGTCGGCGAGCCGGTGCGCCTGCGTGGTCTTGCCCGATCCGTCGATGCCGACGAGCGCAATGGTTCGGGGGTTACCTGAGGTGAGCGCCATCTCATCAACGGTAACGGGCGCGCGCACACGCGTTCCCCGGCGACGGGACCCATTCGCGTATCAAAATGGGGGCAAGCCGGGCATGCGTGTCAACGGGGGGCGGCTCGGGTAGTCGTACTGCGCAACGACCGCACACGTTGACAGGGAGATCCTCATGCCGCACCAGGTGGATGTCGGACTCGCCATGACGCTCAAGCGGGTGGCCTCCACGCTGAAGTCCGCGGACATCCCGTTCGCGCTCGGCGGCAGCTTCGCGGTGTACGCCCACGGCGGCCACTCCAGTGATCATGACGTCGACTTCCTGCTGCGCGAGGAGGATGTGGACCACGCGCTCGCGGAACTGGCGAAGGTCGGGTTCCGGACCGAGCAGCCGCCGGAGGACTGGCTGGTCAAGGTCTACGACGAGGACCGGATGGTGGATCTGATCTACCGGCCGGTCGAGTCGCCGGTGACCGACGAGACGCTGCACGACACCGAGCAGATCTCGGTCGAGGCGATCTACATGCCGGTCATCTCGGCGACCCGGCTGATGGTGCACAAGCTGCTCAGCTACAGCCAGCACTACTGCGACTTCGCGACCGGCTTCCCGGTGGCGCGATCGCTGCGGGAACAGATCGATTGGGAGCGGGTGCGTCGGGAGACGGCGAAATCCCCGTACGCGGAAGCCTTTCTCATTCTCCTCGATCGCCTGGATGTCGTGAAATATGCCGATAGAAAGGTCTCAGCATGAACCAGATCGATGAGGAATACCTGGAGGCCGAGATCCAGCGGCTGCTCACCGAGGACGGGCGCGTGGCCGAACAGGGCATCACCGTGCAACGGCGGGAACACGCGGTGGTGCTGCTCGGCGACGTGGAGAGCGACCAGCGCCGGGACGAGATCTGCCGGCAGATCGCCGAGCACTTCCCCGAGCTGGCGATCACCTGCGACATCGGCATCACCCGGGCCCAGGCGCCCAGCGAGGTTGAGGAGATTTCATGATCCGGATCGCCGCCGTGGGCGACGTGCACGTGGACAAGGACGTGGTGGGGCGTTACCGGCCCGCCCTCGAGCAACTGCCGTACCGGGCCGACGCCCTGCTGGTGGCCGGCGACCTCACCCGGCACGGCACCGTCGAGGAGGCCCGCTGCTTCGCGGCGGAGTTCGGCGGGCTGGCCGTCCCGGTCGTGGTGGTGCTCGGCAACCACGACCATCAGAGCGACCAGCAGAGCCGGGTCGCCGAGGTGCTCACCGAGGCCGGGATCACCGTGCTCGAAGGCGAGGCGACGGTGCTGGAGCTGCACGGGCACCGGCTCGGCATCGCCGGCGTGAAAGGTTTCGGCGGCGGGTTCGCCGGGGCCTGCGCGAGCAACTTCGGCGAGCGCGAGATGAAGGACTTCGTGGGCACCACCGAGGTGGTCGCCGATCGGCTGGCCGCCGCGCTGCTGTCGGTCCAGGTGGACGCGCTGGTCGCGCTCACCCACTATGCGCCGGTGCCGGAGACGCTGGTGGGCGAGCCGCTGGAGATCTATCCGTTCCTCGGCTCGTACCAGCTCGGGCGCGCGATCGACTCGGCGCCCACGTCGCTCGCGCTGCACGGGCACGCGCACCACGGGTCGGAGCGGGGACGGACGCCGGGCGGGGTCGCGGTCCGCAACGTGGCGCACCCGGTGATCAAGCAGGCATACAACGTCTACCAGCTACTTTCCGACCGGACCGACGCGGAACTCGCCGGAGTCTCGTGAGGTGGTTTTCGATTTCTGTGGTCCGGGTAACCCGAGTGCATGACGCTACTGCTTTGGATTCTCGCAGTCATTCTGGTGGTCGCCGGCATCCTCGCGTTGTTCCGGCGGCAGCTCCTCTGGGGCATCGTGTTGATCATTGTTGGCCTGCTGGTCGGCCCCGGTGGCGTGAGCATCTTCACCTAGGCCGGATGCGTCCCCCCAGCACGAGCGAGGCTTATTCACGACGGTGGAGACCGGGCGCATCCCTCGCGCCCACCGTTGGCTTGCGGTAGGTCGTGAATAAGCCTCGACCGGGGCCACCCTTTCGGGTGGCTCCGGTTCCTTTTGCGCACTTGTGGTGCGACTTCATGGTGCCCGCTTCTGGATGAATCCTTCGCGTTCATTCATCTATTTGGCGAGGTGCTCCCAGTGGCCGAGGTTCATCACTTCACGTACGGAGCCTTCAACCCGATAGCCGCCTATCTGCTGGCTTTCCTCGGCTCCTTCTTCGGCCTGCTCTCCACGGCCCGGGCGCGCGACGCCCGCACCAAGGGACGCCGCAACCGGTGGCTGGTGATCGCGGCCTTCTCGATCGGCGGCGCGGTCTGGCTCATGCACTTCACCGCGTTCCTCGGTTTCGACGTGCCGGACAGCCCGATCCGGTTCAACGTCGCGCTGACCCTGACCAGCCTGGCGTACTCGGTGCTCGGGGTGGGCCTGGGCCTGCTCCTGGTCGGCAACGGCCGGCGCCGGGCGATCAAGCTGTTCCCGGCCGGACTGATAACAGCAGCCGGGGTCATGGCCATGCACTACACCGGCATGTACGGCGTGCACGTCGCCGGCCGCATCGAGTACGACCAGGGCCTGGTGGCCGCGTCCGCGCTGATCGCGGTGGTGTCGGCGACGGTCGCGATGTGGTTCGCGATCGCGGTGCGCGGCTGGATCCGGATCACCCTCGCGTCGGCGGCCGTCGGTGCGGCCGTCTGCGGCGTGCACTACACGGCCATGGCGGCGGTGTCGGTGCGGCTCGACCCGGTGCCGGACGCGCACGTGACCGGGATCCGGCCGCTCACCATGATCGTGCCGATCACCGTCCTCGCCGCCGCCACCATCGTCGCGGTCGCGCTGAGCGCGCTGCAGGCGATGACCGAGGAGGAGTTCACCGACGGCGAGGGCACGCCGCGCCGCGGGGTGCACGCGGAGAGCGCGAACCCCTGGTCGCTCAAGCATGTGTCGCCCGTCCCGGCCGCCGGACGGCGTCCGTCGCCCCGCCCGGTGCCGCTGCGGTCGACCACGGGCAGTTGACCGCTGGAAGCCGACCAATACCCGGATGAGAGCCACATCCGATACGTTCTGCGCATGGCGCCCCGGAAGCTGAACTCGATGTCGCTGCACGCGATCACCCAGGCGTACGGCGAGGACGGTCTGCGGCAGCGGCTCCTGATCGAGCTGGAGTCGTTCCCGCCGGCCGACCGAGACCAGCTCGTGGACGCGCTGAACCTGGCCGGCCGGCTGCACGCACACGACCGCCGGGTCTTCGAGCCGTACATGAATCACCTGCTCCGGGTCGCCATCCGGATCATCCGCTACTACGGGGTACGCGACGTGGACGTGCTCACCGCGGCCCTGCTGCACGACGCCGTGGAGGATCACCCGGACGAGCTGAGCGGGCTTCCGGCGGGCACGCACGACGAGTTGACCGAGGCGGCGATCGCGGCGCTGGCGCTGCGCTACAACCCGCGGGTGGCGGAGCTGGTCCGTTCGGTCACGAACCCGGAGTACGACCCGGAACGGGACCGCCACGAGCAGTATCGCGCGCACGTCGCGGACAGTTTGGAACGTGACCCCTGGGCCCGGGTCATCAAGGTTTCCGACTTCACCGACAACGGCGTCGGCGTGATCCACACGTCGCCGGAGAAGGCGTTCTCCTCGGCCACCAAATACCGCCCGCTGGTGCCGAAACTCCGCGAGCTCGTGGGCCGGCCGGACACCCCGCTGTCGCTGGCGGCCAAGGATCACATCCTTGATCAACTCGACCTGGCGGAGGAACGTTTCGCGGCGATCCTCGATGGCTAAGGTTGCCCCTATGTCTGACGTCTGGTGGCGCGACGCCGTCATCTACCAGGTCTATCCGCGGTCGTTCGCGGACAGCGACGGCGACGGGATGGGTGACCTCCGCGGTATCACCGAGCGCCTGCCGCAGCTCAAGGAGCTGGGCGTGGACGCCGTCTGGCTGTCGCCGTTCTATCCCTCGCCGCAGCGCGACGGCGGGTACGACGTGGCCGACTACCGCGACGTCGACCCGCGGTTCGGCGACCTCGACGACCTCGGCAAGCTGATCACCGCGGCGCACGAGCTGGGCATCCGGTTCATCGTCGACCTGGTGCCGAACCACACCTCCAGCGAGCATCAGTGGTTTCGCGCCGCGCTGAACGCCGGGCCGGGCAGCCCCGAGCGGGCGCGCTACATCTTCCGGGACGAGCCGCCCAACTCCTGGCAGAGCGTCTTCGGTGGGCCGGCCTGGCAGCAGGTCCCGGACGGGCAGTGGTATCTGCATCTGTTCGACGTGTCGCAGCCCGACCTCAACTGGGACAACCCGGAGGTGCGCGACGAGTTCGCCGACATCCTGCGGTTCTGGCTCGATCGGGGCGTCGACGGTTTCCGGGTCGACGTGGCGCACGGCCTGATCAAGGACCCCGGCCTGGCCGAATACACCTACCGGGGCGCGGTGCTCGGCGGCCTCGATCCGCTCGGCCCGCCGCCGCCGATGTGGGACCAGGAGGGCGTGCACGAGATCTACCGGCAGTGGCGCCGGATCGTCGAGGCGTACCCGGGTGACCGGGTGCTGGTGGCCGAGGCCTGGGTGTCGCCGGCCGACCGGCTGGCCCGGTACGTGCGGTCCGACGAGATGAACCAGGCCTTCAACTTCGAGTACATGGAGGCGCGCTGGCTGCCGGCCGAGCTGCGCCAGGTCATCGACGTCTCGCTCGCGGCCGGCGACGGGGTGGGGGCGCCGACCACCTGGGTGCTGTCCAACCACGACGTGGTCCGGCACGCCACCCGGCTCGGATACGAGGGCAGCCGCGGCCGCATGCCGGGCATCGGCGTCGGCGATCCGCAACCGGACACCGGGCTGGGTCTGCGCCGGGCCCGCGCGGCCACCCTGCAGATGCTGGCGCTGCCCGGCTCGGCATACCTGTATCAGGGCGAGGAACTGGGCCTGCCGGAGCACACCACGCTGCCGGACGACGCCCGGCAGGACCCGGCGTGGGAACGCTCCGGGCACACCGAGCGGGGCCGGGACGGATGCCGGGTGCCGCTGCCGTGGGAGGCGGACGCACCGTCGTACGGCTTCGGGCCCTCGGATCGAAGCTGGTTGCCGCAGCCGGCGGTGTGGGCCGAGTACGCGCTGGACCGCCAGCAGGGGGTGGCCGGGTCGACCTGGGAGCTGTACCGCTCGGCGCTGGCGCTGCGACGCGAGCACCACCTCGGGCTCGGAGACTTGACCTGGCTCGACGAGACGAAGGACGTGCTGGCCTTCCGCAACGGGCAGGTGCTGGTGCTGACCAACTTCGGCGCCGAGCCGGTGTCGTTACCGCTCGGGGCTCGGGTCCTGCTGAGCAGCGAGCCGCTCGGGGACGACGGGCGCGTCCCCGGTGACGTCACCCTCTGGGCGGCTCTGTGAGGCGGCGGCCAGCAGGCCGGCGTGGGTGTTCGCCATGTCCTTGGCCACCGTGCGGCTGGCCAGCCAGAACATGACACCGGTCGGGACGAAGAAGAACTGGAAGGCGGCCAGGCCGACCGCGTAGTTCAGCGGCGGCGGGAAGGCCCCGGCTAAGCCGCGGAAGGCGACGTCGACCATGACGTTGCCACCCGCGCGCCCGAACCCGTTGACCAGGTTGCCCATGCTGTAGACCGTGCCGCGGTGCTCGGGCGGGTTCACGTCGGCGATCATGGCGAACCAGTTGGGCGAGTTCGCCGAGGTCAGCATCAAGGCGATGACCGCGATGAACAGGCAGACGCCGACGGTGGGCTCGGTGAACACGTCGGTGATCACGGCGCGGATCACCGCCCCGGAACCGGCGCCGTCCGGCACCTCGATCCGCATCGGGACGAAGAACAGGGCCACATATAGCGGGACGGCGGCGAGGACGCCCACCGCCGCGACCAGGGCGCGGCCCCGCGGCGTACGGCGTTGGAGGCGGTCGCCGGCCAGACCACCGAGAATGGACAGCGCGCCGCCGAGCTGGAACAGGGTGGCGAACACGCTGCCCACCAGGATCGCGGTGGGCGCCGAGTACCCCTGGTCCTCGGCTCGAGCGCGGAACAATACGGGCAGCCACACCAGCGAGCCGAAGGCGATCTGTGAGGTGCCGCCCTGCAGGATCAGCCAGATGTTGGTCCGCCGGCGCAGGATGACCGGCAGGTCGTCGTGGTGGATCCGCTCGTCGTACTCGACCCCGGCGAGCTCCGGCTGGCTGTCGCCGCGCGGCACGCTGTACGTGAACAGGTACGCGACCGTCGCGACGCAGCCGGCGGCCGCGGTGACCAGGAACGGCTCGCGCCAGTTGTCGTGGCCCAGAATCCCGCCGACCAGGGTGCCGGCCAGGGTGCCGACGCCCTGGGACAGGCCCCAGAAGCTCATCACCAGGCCCCGCCGCTTCGGCGTGATCAGGTCGCTGACCACGGAGAAGCTGACCGATGCCACGGCGCCCAGGCCGAACGCGGCGATGACCTGGGCGAGCAGGAAGACGGCGTACGAATGGGCCTCGCCGGACATCGCGGTGCCGGCGATCCAGATCAGCGTGCCGACGACCAGCACCGGCTTGCGGTTGGTGCGGTCGCCGACGTACGCGAAGCCGATCGCCGCCACCGCGCTGATCAGGAACATCACCGTGGTGGCGAGCGCGATGTGGCCCTGCGAAACGCCTAGATCATCGCCGATGCTGCCGTAGAGGGGCGGCACCAGCCCGATCGCCACGTTGTCGAGCGATGCCAGGACCACGAACACCACGACGCTGTAGACGCGGTGCGCGCTGCCGCCCTTTCCCACGCCAGAAGGTTAGCCTCGCCGATCGAGAACCGCGTCCCTAGCAGCGGCGTACTGCTCACGAATCAGCGGAACCGGCGTTTCCTCGTACGTCTCCGGGGGTTCCGCCGACCAGGCGGGCGGCAGGTCGCCCCCGGCCTCGACCCACGCCGCCTGACGCGCCGCGCCGTCCGCCACGTACTCGCCGGGCGGCGGGACCAGCACCGGCAGCCCGAACAGCTCGGGCGCGATCCGCCGGACCGCCTCGCTGCGGGCGCCGCCGCCGACCAGCACGATGCGGTTGGCCGTGGCGCCGTGCCCGACCAGGGCGTCCAGGCCGTCGGCGAGCGCGCACAGCATGCCCTCGACGGCGGCCCGGGCCAGGTGCGCCGGATCGGAGGTCTTGAGCGTGAGCCCGTGGATCGCCCCGGTCGCGCTCGGCCGGTTCGGGGTGCGCTCGCCTTCCAGGTACGGCACCAGGACCAGGCCGTCGGCCCCGGCCGGCGCGGACAGCGCCAGGCGGGAGAGCTCGTCGTGCGAGACATTCAGCAACTTGCCCGCGGCATCAAGCACCCGGGCGGCGTTGAGCGTGACCACGATCGGCAGGAACCGGCCGGTGGTGTCGGCGAAGCCGGCCACCGTGCCGCTCGGGTCGTCGGGCGCCACGTCCGACGACACGAAGACCGTGCCGGACGTGCCGATCGAGACGATCACGTCGCCCGGGCCGGCACCGGTGCCGATGGCGGCCGCCGCGTTGTCCCCGGCGCCGGGGCCCAGCGGGACCCCGGACGGCAGGTGGCCGGCGATGCCGGTCGGGCCGAGCACCTCGGGCGTGCGGATCTGCCGGCCGAAGCCCAGCTCCAGCAGGTCCGGGCGGTACGAGTTGGTGGCGGCCGACCAGTAGAGCGTGCCGCTGGCGTCGCTGCGGTCGGTCTTGATCGTGCTGATGTCGGTCGACCCGGACAGCTTCCAGGTCAGCCAGTCGTGCGGCAGGCAGACCGCGGCCACCCGGGCCGCGTTGGCCGGCTCGTGGCGAGCCAGCCAGCGCAGCTTGGTCAGGGTGAAGCTGGCCACCGGGACGATGCCGACCGCGTCGGCCCAGGCCCGGCGGCCCGTCTCGCCCCCACCGAGGTCGTCGATGAGGTCGGCGGCCGCGCCGGCGCTGCGGGTGTCGTTCCACAGCAACGCCGGGCGGACCACCTCGCCGTTCTCGTCGAGCACCACCATGCCGTGCTGCTGCCCGGCGACCGAGACGGCGGCGACGTCATCCAGCCCGCCGGCCTCGTCGATCGCCTTGCGTAGCGCGTCCCACCAGGCGTCCGGATGCACCTCGGTGCCCTCCGGATGGCTCGCGCGCCCCTGCCGTACGAGCTTTCCGGTCTCCGCGTCGCGGATGACCACCTTGCAGGATTGGGTGGAACTGTCGATCCCGGCTACGAGAGTCATTTCTTCCTCAGTTCGCCTTCAGCACGTGGTCGATGGCCAGCTGGTGCAGCTTGACGAAGCCGTAGCCCGGTACGCCGGCGGCGTCGGCGTCGAACTCCTCGAAGGCGCTCTTGTCGTTGAGCAGGTCCTGGTACGTCTCGCCGGCGTTCAGCGTCGGGGTGCGCAGCTCGTTGACCTTGGACGCGGCGATCGCCTCCTGCACGGCCGGGTCGGCGCGGAACGCCTGCGCCCGCTCCTTGAGCAGCAGGTACATCCGGATGTTGGCCTTCGCCGACTCCCAGACGCCGTCGTAGTCCTCGGTACGGGACGGCTTGTAGTCGAAGTGCCGCGGGCCCTCGTACGCCGGGCCGCCCTCGGGGTTGCCGAACTCGAGCAGGTCGACCAGGGAGAACGCGTTGAGCAGGTCGCCGTGGCCGAAGACCAGGTCCTGGTCGAACTTGGGTCCGTGCTGACCGTTCAGGTCCAGGTGGAAGAGCTTGCCGTGCCACAGCGCCTGGGCGATGCCGGCCGTGTAGTTGAGGTTGGACATCTGCTCGTGGCCGACCTCGGGGTTGATGCCGAACAGCTCGGGCCGCTCGAGGTCGTTGACGAACGCGATGGCGTGACCCGCGGTGGGCAGCAGGATGTCGCCGCGCGGCTCGTTCGGCTTCGGCTCGATCGCGAAGCGCAGGCCGTAGCCGCGGTCCTCGGAGTACTGCGCGAGCAGGTTGAGGCCCTCGGCGTAGCGGTCGAGAGCGGCCCGGATGTCCTTGGCCACGTCGTACTCGGCGCCCTCGCGGCCACCCCACAGCACCAGGGTCTGGGCACCGAGCTCGGCGCCGAGGTCCATCTGCCGCATGACCTTGCGAATCGCGTACCGCCGGACGTTGCGGTCGTTGCTGGTGAAGCCGCCGTCCTTGAACACCGGGTGGGTGAACAGGTTGGTGGTGACCATCGGGACGATCAGGCCGGTGTCGTCCAGAACCTTCTTGAAGCTGGCGATGATCTTGTCACGGCTGGCCGCGTCGGCGCCGAACGGCACCAGGTCGTCGTCGTGGAAGGTGATGCCGTAAGCACCGATCTCGGCGAGCTTCTGTACCGCCTCGATCGGGTCGAGCGGGCCGCGGGTGGCGTCACCGAACGGATCGCGGGCCTGCCACCCGACGGTCCATAGACCGAAAGAGAACTTGTCTTCGCGTGTGGGCTGGACCGACACGGCTACCTCCACGTAACAGCTCGGATTTGTTTATTGGTTGAATTATTTGAGCGGGCTGTGGCATTGTCAAGGGCGTGAACGGCCGGATGATGAACGCCTCAGGGTCCCCCGTCCGGCAGTCCAGCGTGCGTGCCCATAATCTCGCGCTGGTCCTGCAGACCGTGGCGAACAGTGCTGATCAACCATCCCGCGCGGCCATCGCGGCATCGACCGGGCTCACCCGCGCGACCGTGTCCGCCCTCGTCGACGACCTTATCGAGGGTGGCCTGCTGGTGGAGTTGGAGCCCGCGCCCCGCACCGGCGCCGGTCGTCCGGCGGCCGGTCTGGCGCTCGCTCCGGACGGCCCGGCGGGCCTCGGGCTGGAGATCAACGTCGATTATCTGGCGGCCTGCGTCGTGGATCTCACGGGTGCCGTACGCCACCGCCTCGTCGCCCGTGCCGATCAGCGATTACTGAGCCCCGAGGCGGCGCTGGCCGAACTGGGCCGGCTCGCCGCGCAGGCCCGGGCCGCCGCGACCATCGACGGGCTCACCCTGGCCGGCGCCGCCCTCGCCGTGCCCGGCCTGGTCACCCCTGACGGCCTGGTCCGGGTCGCGCCCAACCTGGGCTGGCAGGACGTGGACGCGGCGCAGGCGCTGCGGAAGGTGCCCGCGCTGGCCGACCTGCCGGTCGCCGTCGACAACGAGGCCAACCTGGCCGCGCTGGGCGAGCTGCGCGCGGACCACGGCGGGGAGCCGACCTTCCTGTACGTCTCCGGCGAGGTGGGCATCGGCGCCGGCATCGTGCTGGACGGCGAGCTGTACCGCGGCGGGCGGGGCTGGAGTGGCGAGATCGGGCACGTCACGGTCTTTCCGGACGGCCGGCCCTGCCGATGCGGCGCGAACGGCTGCCTGGAGCAGTACGCCGGCCAGGAGGCGATGGCCGCGGACGCCGATCTGGCCGCCGCCGCGCTCGGCATCGCCCTGGCCGCGGTGGTGAACCTGCTGGACATCGACCAGATCGTGCTCGGCGGCGGCTACGCGCCGGGCTTCGACCGGCTGCGCCCGGGGATCGAGGCGGAACTGCGCCGCCGGGTGCTGACCGCCGAGCTCGCGCCGGTCACGCTGCGGCCCGCGACGCTCGGCGCGGACGCCGCGATGCGCGGTGCGGCCGACGCGGTGATCCGCGGCGTGCGGGACAACCCGGCCGCCTGGTCAGGCCGACTGGGCTGAGGCGCTGCCGGCGCTGTCGTCGGCCGCCGCGGCGAACTCGGTGAGCCCGCGCAGCAGCGCGGCCCGCCCGGCGGGGCTCATCTTCTCCAGCACGCCGGCCAGCGCGCGCCGGCGGATCAGGCGCAGCTCGCCGAGCAGCCCCCGCGACGCCGGGGTCAGGTAGAGGGCGATCTCGCGCCGGTCGGCCCGGCCGGGCACCCGCTCGACCATGCCGGAGGCAACCAGCCGATCACACAGGCGGCTGGCCGAGGAAAGGAGCATGCTCATCTCGGCGGCCAGGCCGCCCAGGTTGATGCCCTCGGAGCGCTCGACCACGAGCAGCGCGTTCAGTTGTGGCCCGGAAAGCCGCGGCGTCACCTGTTCCCGGGCAATATCGAAAGAGAGCAGCAAGGCGTGCGCGGCGTCGTCGATCGCCGCGGCGTTCATCGGGTCCGGCCCATCCGGCCCATGGTGAATGGCCATGGTGCAGCAGAGACTACCGGTACGTCGCGGACGGTTCGAGGAGGTCGGCCATTGATCGACAGGCTCCTGACGGTTCGGCGGATGCTGACCGGTGCCGCCGCCGAGGCGGTACCCGAGCGCTTGGTCGATGGACTCACCCAGGAGTACGGCCTCCGTGACGTCGAGGTCTACCTGGTCGACTATCGGTTGGCGGCGCTGCTGCCGCTGATCGGCGACGATGCGCGCACCTTTCCCGGCGACGCGGCGTGGCGCAGCTTCGACCATCAGACCGAGGTCGTCGAGGACACCGACCTGTATCTGCCCGTCACCGCCCGGGGTGAACGGATGGGGGTGCTGCGGTGCGCGCCGGTGCCGGACGACCCTGACGTGCGCGGCGAACTGGCCGAGATCGCGACGCTGACCGGGCACGAGTTGCAGTCCGCGGCGGCCGGCACCGACCGCTACCGGATGACGATCCGGACCAGGCGTCTCACGCTCGCCGCCGAGATGCAGTGGGAGCTGCTGCCCGGTCGCAGCCGGATCCGGCCCTCGTTCAGCCTGGCCGGGCAGCTGGAACCGTCGTACGCGGTGAACGGCGACAGCTTCGACTGGGCCGAGCACGACGGCCGGCTCTACGTCAGCGTGCTGAACGGGATGGGCGAGGGCGTCGAGTCGTCGATGCTGACCGCGCTGGCCACCTACGCGCTGCGCAACGCCCGCCGGGCCGGTCTCTCGCTCGCCGACCAGGCGGTGCTGGCCGATCAGGCGGTGTTCGCGGCGTACCGGGGCGCGCTGCACGTGTCGGTGCTGCTGCTGGAGCTCGATCTGGCCACCGGGCAGCTGCAGGCGATCGACGCCGGCTCACCGCGCACCCTGCTGATGCGGGACGGGACGATCCATGCCGTACGCCTCGAGCCCCAGTTCCCGCTCGGCATGTTCGAGGATTCCGAGTACGCCCCGGAGTCGTTGGCGCTGCGCACCGCGGACCGTCTCGTGTTCGTCAGCGACGGCGTGTTCGCGGCCGCCGGCGCCACCGGACGCTACGGCGACACGGCGCTGGAACGGTTCATCCGGGCCACCGGCTCCATGGCGCCGCTGCAGGTGGTGCGCTCGCTGCTGGGCAACCTGCGCACGTACCTGGGCGACACCGACCTCGACGACGACGCCGTAGCGGTCTGCCTGGACTGGACTGGCGTGCCGCACTAGCGACGGCCGCCACCTTGCGGTGACGGCCGTCCGGGCGTACCGAAGATCAGTTCGCCGTGCCGGTGCGGTTCGCCAGCGCCTGCAGGAAGATGTCGGAGATCTTCGCGGGGTCCTTCGCGATGTACGTCCCGCCGTTGGGCGTGGCGTTCGTGATCGTCTCGAGTTCCTTCTGGTTGACCTCGGTACCGATACCGATGATCACGACCTTGACCGGCTTCGTCGCGTCGTTCAGCTTCTTGAGCTGGGCCACCAGCGTGTTCAGCGTGATGCCGTCCGGGTTCTCGTTCTTGCCGTCGGTGAACAGGATGACCGAGTTGACCCGGCCCGGCTCCCAGCCCTTCTGGACTTCCTTGTACGCCGCGAGCACCGTGTCGTAGAGGCCGGTGTCGCCGTCCTTCTTCGGCACGATCTGCTCGACCGCCGCCTGAACCTGCTCGCGACCGGTCACCAGCGGCGTGATCGGCACGACCTGTTTGTACGGCAGCTTTCCGTCCATGTCGGTGGAGAACAGCATGGTGCCGACCTCCCAGTCGGCGCCGAACAGCGCGAGCCCCTGAGTGGCCGCGCGCTGGGTGACCTGCGCCCGGGTCAGGTTTCCGGCGGTCGGAACCTTCTCGTTCATGGAACCGGAGACGTCGAACACCGCGAGCGCCCGCCCGGGCTTCGTGATCGCGGTCCACGCGCCCAGCGCCTGGCTGACCACGCCGGCGTCCACGCCGCCCGCCGCGCTGCCGCCCCCGCTGTTCTCCCCGTCGCCACCCGCGGGCTTGGCCGGGGGTGACGAGTCCGGGGCGCCCAGCGGCCGGCTGAAGTCCGCGCCGAGCGATCCGTCCGCGGCTCGCAGCCCGACCGTGGCCAGGGTGTTCTTGAACGCCGGGGTCTGCAGCTGGGCGAACAGGCTGTTGGCGAGCGACGCCGTCGGCAGATCGACCTCCGGCATGATCGTGTACGGGTAGTCGAGCGGCGGCGGGTTCGGCTGCAGGTAGAGCCCCACCAGCGGGACCGGCGGCTTCTGCGCGTTGTACCCGACCACGGCCTCCTCGGACAGCGGCGCGGCGCTCAGGGCCGTGGCGATGTCGTTCGGGTCCTGCGAGTGCGGGAACTTCTGCAGCAGGTCGTCGCTCAACGAGGACGCGTTCTGCGCGAGCGCCTTGATCGCCTCGACCTTGCCCTGCTGCGCGGCGGCGCCGACGCCGGCCGCCTGACCGAGCGCGAGCAGCGCCGCCAGGCCGGAGGAGTCGCGGGCCGGGTCGACGATGCCGGTGCGGATGTTGCCGCTCTTGGTGACCAGGCCCAGCAGGTCCTTCCACCCCAGCTTCTTGTTCGGCCACCCGATGGTCTTCGCGACCGGCTCGGGCATCGCCACCACGATCGGGCTCTGCGCCACCGGCTTGGGCGCGCCCTGCGGCAGGAAGCCGGCCGCCTCCGAGTGCAGGCGCAGCAGCCACGCGTCCGAGTCCGGGATCCAGACGTCGGGCACCTTGACCGACTCGGGGGCCGCCCCCAGCCCACTGAGCGTCACGTGGTGCTCGCCCGCGATGGCCGCGGCCATCGTCGCCGAGTTGACCGGCGTCACGGTAACGGCGACGCAGGTGCCGTTGACATTCGCTCCGTCCTTAATCCACTTCTGGGCCGTCTGCGTGACGGCTGGAGCAATTTCATTTGCGGCAGCAACAGTCAGGCGGGTCGAGCCGGTGCATTTGGAGTCGGACAGTCGTTGGTAGCCAAGATAGGAACCGGCCAGCACGACGACGATCGCCATCGCAGCCCCGACGACGCCCGCTCCGCGCATGTTGAAGTTACGACGGTGGCGTCCAGACACGCGCTCTATATTGCGCACGCCGCAACGCGAATGCCATATACGTTCGGCCGAAAGTTACTCGGATTAGGAAAGAGTTAAGGACAGATCACCGAGCGTAATAGCGTCATTCCGCTAAGTGTGAATGCCTGTCGGATTTAGGTTCATTAATGCCTTCAATCCGGAGCTGTCCTAAATCACAGATCAACTGACGACCCTCGGCGCCCAGCCCAGCAGGCATGTGGGGCTGGCCACAATGGTGGGTTCGCCCTGCTGGACGGGCACCCCCGTCTCCGCGTCGATCCGGAGCGCCGTCACGCTCTGTGACAGCTGATTGGCTACGTAGAGGTGATCCCCCAGCAGCGTCATGTGCCTCGGCCAGTGCCCGACCGGCGTCTCGGCCACCAGGACGGCCTGCTCGCCGTCCCAGGCGAAGGTCGCGACGGTGTCCGGACCACGGTTCGCGACGTAGACGAAACGGCCGTCCGGCCGCATGGTGATCTCCGACGGCAGGTTCTCGCCGTCGCGGGTGGTGGTGGCCACCCGGCCGGCCCGGGCCGGCGTGCCGTCGGCCGACGGGCGGAACCAGCTCAGCGTGCCGTCCAGCTCGCCGACCATCAGCAGGGCGCCGTCCGGCGACCGGCGCAGGTGGCGCGGACCGGTGCCGGGCTCGGCGACGATGGCCGGCCCCGACATGGTGAGCCGCCCGGACCGGTCGAGCCGGGCGCGCCACACCCGGTCCGAGCCCAGGTCGGCGATGAGCACCTCATCGCGTTCCGGGAACACCATGTGCGCGTGCGGACCGGCCTGCCGGTCGGCGACCGGGCCCCGGCCGGTCAGGCCGAGCAGGTCCGAGCGTTCGGCGGGCACGCCGGCGGCGTCCAGCGGGTGCACCGACACCGAGCCGGACGAGTAGTTCGCCACCAGCAGGTGCCGGGCGTCCGGGGTGATCGCGAGGTGGGCCGGGTCGGTGCCGCCGGTCGCGCGCACCGCCAGCTCGGTCAGCGCGCCGTCGGCGGACACCGCGAAGGCGCTGACCGTGCCCTCGGGGTCCACCTCGTTCACCGCGTACAGGATCGGCAACGCCGGGTGCTGGATGAGGAAGGACGGCGACGGGGTGCGGGCCGCCACCCCGAGCGGAGTCAGCGCACCGGCCGCCGGATCGCGCCGGAACAGGGTGATGCCCGCACCGTCGCCACCCTTGTCCGGCGTGTAGCCACCGACAAAGACGAGTTCACCGTTCGCTTCCATACGTAGATCCTCGCATCACACTGGACGGTGCATGCGGGCGTGGGCCGCCCGGCGGCATTCGGTGTCCAGCGGCAGCGGGTGACGGGCGACCAGGACCTCGATCAGCTCGGGCCGCCCGGCGGTGCCGACGCTGCGCAGCCGACGCGCGATCGTGCCGGTTTCGTCCGGGTAGCGATCGGTGAGACGCAGTTCCCGTAGTACCCACGCCAGCGGCACCTCGACGCCCGCGTCCGCGGTGCCCATCGCGGTGGCCAGGGCCGCGCCGTTGCCTACCTCGGCGAGCTCGGTCACCAGCAGGGCGGGGTGGTGACGCAGTGAGGCGTACGGGAAGGAACTGAGCCGGCCGTCCGATCGCCAGAGGTGGAACCGGCGCGCCGGAGCGCTGACGTGCAGGCGCCAGTCCGGGCCGCTCAGCCAGCGCGGCCAGCGTGCGCAGTAGTACGCCTCGACCGCCTCGGCCCACTCCCGGGCCACGCCGTACTCGTGCAGGCACCGCACATGCGCCGGACCCGGCCGGACGTCGGTGGCGCGCTGGTCGACCATCCATGGCAGCACGGACCAGTCCTGGCCGGCCAGGCCGAGGACGGGCCGGCCGCAGAGTGAGCACTCGGTCACGGTTCCGCCTTGCCGGAAAAAGCGGCGGCCGCGCGGACCCCCGTCCGACCCGCGCGACCGCCAGCTACGGTTCTGATCAGCTGTTCAGCAGGTCGTACGCCGCGTCCGGGGCGGGCGTCTGCGCACCCGGGGCGGGCACCGCCGGGACGGTCGCCTTCCCGTAATCGGAGTACTTGACGGTGTACGTGCCGGCCTTGCTCTTGCCCGCGGCCGGGATCTTCAGGGTCATCGAGGTCAGGTGCCCCTGGGCGTCGACGACCGCGGTGAACGGCACCGTCTTCGCCTTGGCGCCGAGCGCCTTGAGAGTCGCCTCGTCCAGGAGTTCGTCACCCGTCGGCACCGACGTGATGTCGGTGGTCCCGGCGAACTGGCCGGAACCCGTCTCGGTCACGGTCGCCGCGTGCATCGCCAGGAAGTACACGTCGCCGGGGTCGGCGTTGTCCTCGTTGAAGGTGATGAAGCCTTGGCTGCCCGCGTCCTTCACCCGGCTGGTGTCGAGCTTCATCCACTTGCTCGGCAGCTTCGGCAGCCCCGGCAGATTCGCCGGTTTGAACGCGGCCTTCATCCAGGTGCCCTCGTCGCGCACGAGCGCGTTCATGGTGAGCGTGAGGTCGATGTCGTCGTCGTGCTCGCGGTAGGAGATCTTCATGTCGAAGGCTCGGTGAGCCGCGTCATAGTAGCCGGAGAGGCTCGTCTGGTCCGGCTGCGTCACCTCGAACTTGTACGCGCCCGCATCGTCGCCGGGAACCGATTGGAAGAGCGCGTCGTGCGGGGTGACCGTCTTCTTGGCCGGGGCTGGGGCGGCCGTGTCATCGGAGGCGACGCTGCACCCGGTCAGGGCGATCGAGAGGGTCAGCAGGGCGGCTGCGGGGCCGGTTATGCGTGCGGTCATCGTCCTTTGTCTTTCGTCAGTCGTTCCGCTGTCGGGGATGACCCTCGGGGGCGCTGCTGCGGGACCGCTGCGGTTATGCTGCTGCCGGCTGCCGTTCTGCTGCCTTTATGGATATTCGCTGGTCAGGAGGTGCGTCGCGGTGATCGACGGCCGCGCTGCCGCACTTCGTTTCGAGATTTTGGGCGACGTGCGCGTGCAACGTGGCGAGCGGACCGTTGATCTTGGTCCCGCCAAGCAACGGGCGGTGCTCGCTGTGCTACTGCTCCAAGCCGGACGGCCGGTTCCGACGCACCAGATCGTCGACGGGGTCTGGGGCGACGAGCCGCCGGAGAACGGTGCGAACGTCGTCCAGAAATACGTGGCCGGTCTGCGCCGCGTCCTGGACCCAGACCGAGCTCCCCGTACGCCTGGCGAACTGCTCGCGTTGACCGGCGGGGGCTACGTGTTGCGGACCTCGGGGGCGACCCTGGACGCGGACGAGTTCCGCGACGCCGGCGCCCAGGCGGGTGCACTGCGTGCGGACGGTCTGCTCGCCGAGGCCGCGGCCACCTTGCGTGCCGGGCTCGCGCTGTGGCGCGGTGCGGCGCTGGCCGGGCTGACCGGGCCGATCTTCGAGGCGGCGCGCACCCGGCTCGCCGAGTCGCACGCCACCGCCTGGGAGACGTGGGCCGAGATCGAGCTGGAACGCGGGCAGAGCGCCGAGCTGATCCCCGATCTGTCCCGGCTGGTCGACGAGTTCCCGCTGCGGGAGGGTCTGCGGGCCGAACTGATGCTCGCGCTGCACCGGGCCGGGCGGCAAGCCGAGGCACTCGCGGCGTTCCGCGACGCCCGGGAGTATTTCCTGGACGAGTTCGGTGTGGAGCCTGGCGAGAAGATGCAGGTGGCGCATCGCCAGATTTTGCGCGGCGAGGTGCCTGCTCCCGCGGGTCAGGCTTTGCCGGTCGCGGCGCCGGCCTCGTCGGCGGCGGGCCAGGCTCCGCCGTTCGCGACGCCGGTTTCGCCGGCCGCGGGCCAGGCTCCGCCGGCTGCGGCGCCGGCCGGACCGGTGCCGCTGCCCTATGGCTATCAGCCGCCCACGCCGACGGGCTGGCCGGCCACGCCGGCGCCACCCGTACCGGCGCCACCCAAGCACCGCATCCCGGTTGTTCAGGTGTTGCTCGCCGCGGTGATTCCCATCTTCTCGTTGGGGTTCCTCGGATGGATCTACTTCGTCATCCTGGCGATCCGGCAAGGCGACAAGCGGCAGTACCTGGTTGCCGCCGGCTACGCCGCCACCGGCACCATCGGGTTCGTTCTCATCGCGATGGACCCGGCCCCGGACGACAGCGGCGACTTCGCCAGCACCGGGAATCCAGGCGTCGTGCTCTGCATCCTGACCCTGCTCGCCTCCGCGATCCACGGCGTGGTGATGGCCACCCACCTGTCCACGACCGGCCGCAACCGCCGGGGCGTGCATCGTGAGCACGCACTGCAGATCGCCGCCCACGACCCGGCCCTCGCCCGGCAGATGGGCATCGGGCGGCCGGACCTGCCGCGCGCCTTCCACGGCGGGCTGATCGACATCAACCACATGGACGGCGCCGGGCTAGCCCGGTACACGCGGCTGGGCCGAGCGGCCGCGCAGCGCATCGTGGCCGACCGGTATCAGCGCGGCCCGTTCCGCAGCCCGGACGATCTGGTGGCGCGCGGCCTGATCACGGCCGGGCGGATGCGGCGCCTGCGGCCGCGGCTCATCGCCGTTCCGCCCGCCCAGGTGGCGGGCCCGCCACCGTGGGTGCCGCCGCAACCCTAACGGGATGCGGCGGCCGTCAACTGGCGACGGGCCACGTACTCGACGAGTTCGATGAGGACGTTGCGGGCGCCCACCGGCTCGCGGGCGTCGAACAGCACCACCGGGACACCCTCGTCGAGGTCCAGGGCGCGGCCCACCGCCTCGGCCGCGAACCGCTGCTCCGAGTCGAAGCAGTTGACCGCCACCACGAACGGGGTGCCGCGCTGCTCGAAGTAGTCGATCGAGGGGAAGCAGTCGGCCAGCCGGCGCGTGTCGGCCAGCACCACGGCACCGAGCGCGCCTTGGGACAGCTCGTCCCAGAGGAACCAGAACCGGTCCTGCCCGGGCGTGCCGAACAGGTAGAGCTGCAGGTCGTCGGTGATCGTGATGCGGCCGAAGTCCATCGTCACGGTGGTGGTGGTCTTGCCCTCCACCCCGTTCACGTCGTCGGCGCCCTCGACACCGGTGAGGACCTCCTCGGTCTGCAGCGGACGGATCTCGCTGACCGAGCCGACCATGGTGGTCTTGCCGGCGCCGAAGCCGCCGGCGATCAGAATTTTGAGTGCGACCGGGATGCGCGACGTCGCGCCGTTGCGATCAGAGCGCACGGAGTCCATTGACAACCGCCTTGAGTACGTCGACGTCGTGCGGCGCGGACGCCGCAGGGGGTTCGTACATCGAGATGAGCCCTGCCGAGCGTAGATCACCGAGTAAAACCCGGATCACCCCGATCGACAGGTCGAGCGCCGAGGCGAGCTCGACCACGGAGATCGGCTCCCATGCGGCCGTGACGATCGCGTGGTGCTCGGGCAGCAGCCCGGCACCGGACGCGCCGTCGGGCGCCGTCGCCACGATGAACGCCACCAGGTCGAACTCCCCGTTGGAGGGAGCCACCCGGCCCTGCGTCATCGCGTACGGCCGGACCACCGGGCCCGCGTCGTGGTCGAGCCAGTCGTGCGCGTCAGCCGGCATCGCTGGATGCCGCCGGGCGTCCCGGTGCGTCCATCTTGGGGCCGACGCGGGTGACCAGCATCGCCATCTCGTACGCGATGAGGCCCAGGTCGGCGTCGGCCGTCGCGACGACCGCCAGACAGGCGCCCTGACCGGCCGCGGTGACGAAGAGGAAGGCGTCTTCCATCTCGACCACCGTCTGCCGGACCGGACCGGCCTTGAAATGTCTGCTGGCGCCCTTCGCCAGGCTCTGAAAGCCCGCCGCCATCGCGGACAGGTGCTCGGCGTCCTCCCGGGTCATGCTCGTCGAGGCGCCCATCATGAGGCCGTCCGCCGACAACACCACCGCCTGTTTCGCGGTGGTTACCCGCTTCACAAGATCGTCCAGGAGCCAGGTGAGGTTCCCACTCTGGTTCGTCGTCTGTGTCACTCTGCGTCCTTCTCCGGCCTGGAAACTTCGTTGCCTCCGGGGCCGTCGGCGCGGTCGCCGGCCGCATCCGTCCCGCCCCCGGTTGATGCTTCGCCCTCGACGATCGCGAAGTTCACGATCGCCGGGAAACTGACGGTAGCCGCATCCGCGAAGGATGCATCAGCCAGCCGCCCCCCATTGCCTGATTCCTCGCCATTGGACCGATCTTCCGGCCCGGGATCCGGGGCGCCACCGTCACCGATCTTGGCGGCGTCGAGGCGTCCCTTGGTGGTGCCGCGTTGCAGCGCGGTCATGATGCTGCGCACCTGCTCAGGTGACCGGAACGCGACGGTGTCCTCGTCCGGGAGCGGCTGCTCGGTGCTCGTGCGGCGCAGCTGCGGGGCGAGGTTCGCCTGCCGGCGGCGGCGGGGCAGGCCGTCCTCGGTGAGATCCGCCGGGGTGTCCGCGACCGGCGCCCCGGTGGGGGCGAGGGCGGCGGCCGGTGCGGCGGCATCGGAGGTGGCGAGGTCGACCGGGCGGCGCACGCGGCGGCGCTGCACCAGGCCCTCCACGCTGAGCTCGGCGGCCACCGTGCTGGCGGCCGGGCGCGGCTCCACCGGAGCCGGCGCCGGCGGCGGCGGGGCCTCCAGCGCGGGCCGCGTGCGCTGCCGCGGGATCGGCCGGGTGACCTCGCCGGATGTCGTCGCACGCCCGGAGACGGTGACCTGTCGTAGCTCCTCGGTGCCCTGCCACTGCAGTGCGGCCAGCGAATGCCGGGCCGGGTCGTCCGAGCCGGAGCCGACCAGCGGCTGCTCGGCGCTCGGCAGCGTGCCGAGCGGACCCGCGGTGACCAGGGCGCCCGGGATGAACACGATCGCGGTGACGCCGCCGAACGCGGACGACCGCAGCGCCACCCGGATGCCGTGCCGGTTGGCGAGCTGGGCGACCACGAACAGGCCGAGGCGGGCGCTGTCCGACGGGTCGAACTCGGGCGGCTCGACCAGGCGGCGGTTCACCTCGTCGATCGCTTCGAGGGTCATGCCGAGGCCGCGGTCCTCGATCTCGACGGCGTACCCGTTCGGCAGCACCTGACCGCTGACCTGCACCCGGGTGTGCGGCGGGGAGAACGACGCCGCGTTCTCCAGCAGCTCGGCGAGCAGGTGGATGATGTCGCCGACCGCACGGCCCAGCACCGAGGCCGTCGCGACCGTGCGGATGTCGACCCGCCGGTAGTCCTCGACCTCGCTGATCGCGCCGCGCACCACGTCGATCACCGGCACCGGGTTGCGCCAGCCCCGGCCGGGCGCGGCGCCGGCCAGGATGACCAGGTCCTCGGCGTGCCGCCGCATCCGGGTGGCGAGGTGGTCGACGCGGTACAGGTCTTCGAGCTCCTGCGGTTCGGTCTCGCGGCGTTCCATCTTGTCGAGCAGCGCGAGCTGGCGGTGCAGCAGCGTCTGGCTGCGCCGGGCGATGTTCAGGAACACCTCGTTGAGTCCGCGCCGGACGCTCGCCTCCTCGACCGCGGACTGCACGGCCGTGCGCTGCACGTCGTTGAACGCCTGGCCGAGCTCGCCGATCTCGTCGAGCCCGTACGCGAGCGGCGGCGTCTCGACGTTGACGTCGACCTCTTCACCGCGCTGCAGCCGGCGCACCACGTTGGGCAGCCGCTCGGTCGCCATCTCCAGGGCCTCGCCGCGCAGTCCGCGCAGCCGGCCCACGATCGAGCGGCCCACCTTGATCGACACGAGCACGGAGATGATCAGAGCCACCAGGCCCAGAGCCCCGGCCAGGCCGAGACGCAGCAGGACGCGTACGGCGATCGGGGTGGTCCGGGAAGCTAAATCGTCGATGGCGTCGGACTCGAAACCGCTCAAGGCCACCGTCGAGGTCGCGTACGCGTCGTGCCAGCGGTCGCCGGTGACCGGCGGTGCCGCACCCGGCCGGGCCTGCGCCACGAGCGTGTCCATCAGGCGGTTCAGCTGCACGAAGGACGCGCTGCTGGTGAGCGTCTGGTACGCCGTGCGCTGCGCCTCCGGGAGATCGTCGACGCCCTGCTGGAGCAGGAAACGGCCGGTACCGACGTCCTGCACCAGCTCGGAGCGCGCCGCGTCGTCGAACTTGCCGGCCACCGTGGCGCCGGCCAGCAGCGAGTCGACGCGGGCCAGATACTCCTGGCCCTCGCCGACCGTGGACAGCGCGTCGATCTCACGGTCCACGTTCTCGTCACCGAACGTGGCCAGCGCCGCGAACATCTCGAACGCCGCGTCCATCGTCTCGTTGTAGATGCCCTGGGCGCCGACCGCGTCCACCTCACGCCGGTCGACGTGCAGGCGCTGGCTCGGCAGCGTGTTGAGATCGAGGAACATCTGTTCGAGCCGGGCGTGCAGCGCGGCGTTCGCCTTGCCGGCCACCTCATGGCTGCCGGCCGACTGCCGGAACGCCAGCACGGCGCGATCGGTCGCGGCCCGTTGCGCGGTCAGCGCCGGCGTCACGGTGCCGGGGGTCGCCAGGTATTCCACCGAGAGGCGCCGCTCGCGCTGCAGCTCCGAGACGAGGACCTGACCGGGGTTGTTGATGCGGGTGACCAGGGTGCGGGCGGACAGCAGGTTGATCGCGGGGCCGGCGGTGAGCACCGTCGCGAACGCCCACAGCGCGAGCAACGCGACCAGTGGCACGGAGATCAGCGCGATGATCTTCGAACGGATCGACCAGTGTCGGCTTTTCATCAGGCTCCGCCCGGTTGACAGCTGTTGGCGTACGAGCGGACCGTGCGCCTCCGGCAGAATACGTAAAAGCTTCAATCAGAGCCACACCCCGGGCGAGGTGGTTTGTTCCTTCTCTGTCCTGATTGTCCAGGGAAGATCACCTGGTCAACCGAGTCGTAGATATGACAGAGGCTTCTCAAACGGCTCCCGGGCGGCAATTAAATGATTGGCGACCTGCGGTGAGTGGGCATACCGGGAGTGAAGAAGGAGGAGGAGACCGATGTCCGCCACTGCCACCATCGTCCTGATCGTCGTCATCATCGTGGTGATCGCCGCTATCGTCTACGGCATCCAGGTCGCACGGCGCAGAAAGCTTCAGAACACCTTCGGACCCGAGTACGACCGGGTGGTGTCCGACGCCGGGAGTCGCACCGAGGCGGAGAAGGAGCTGCGCGAACGTGAAAAGAGGCACGCCGGGCTCGAGCTCAAGCCGCTCAGCCGGGAGTCACAGGACCGCTACGCCACGGCCTGGGAAGAAGTGCAGATCCAGTTCGTGGACAACCCCACCGAGGCCGTCACGACAGCGGACGACCTGGTGACCCGCCTGATGGCCGAACGCGGCTACCCCACCGAGAACTACGAGAGCATGCTGGCCGACCTGTCCGTGGAGCACGCCGGGACGCTGCAGCACTACCGGGACGCCCACGACATCAGCCGGCGCAACACGGCCGGTGAGGCGAACACCGAGGAGCTGCGGCAGGCGCTGGTGCATTATCGGGCGCTCTTCGGGGAGCTGCTCGGTACGGTGCCGACGGATTCCGAGAGCTCCGGTGACTCGGCACCGGCCGCTGAGTCCGTCCCCCGCACGGCGCCGGCGCCGCGAACGCCCGCCGACGATGAAGCCCAAGCGCCCGATACTCGCCGCTAGGAGTCGCCCACCATGAAGTTCTTCTCCAACGACGCCGCCCGGCAGGGCGACGAGACGACGTACGACGACGACCGTGCCCGCGAGCGGGCGCAGGCCGAAGGCACGACCGTGCCGCAGCAGCGGGCCGGTTCGCCGTGGAGCGACGCGCCCGGCGACACCCAGCCGGTGGTGGACTTCAGCCACGCCTCGGGCCGGACCGATGACGATGTACGCGACGCCGACCGCACCGTGGTGATCGACAGCGCGGACGCCGGCGTGGCCGGGCGCCGTGGCGATGTGGCGGATCGCCGGGCCGACCTGGACGAGGTGGACGGGCGCGACGACGTTGATCGTCAGGACGACCTCGACCGTCCCGACGGGCTCGATCGTGGCGACCTCGATCGTCCGGATGACGTTGATCGTCGCGACGACGATGACCGCATCGACGACACGACGGATCGGATGGCCGACGCGACCTCGGACAACGCGCCCACCGCCGACCTGCGCCACGACTCCGCCGAGCCGGTTGACCTGGCGCTTGATGACGACGACCAGCGGACCACGACGTACGGTCCGGACGGCACGGTGACCTCCACGGAGCAGCCGCGTTCGATCCGGGACGAGGGCACCCCGGACGTGGTCGAGCCCGCCGCCGGCGAGAAGGTCGACGACTCGCTGGTTGCCGACGCGAACGCCGAACCGGTCGCCGCCGCCACCCCGGTCGCGGACGAGAAGAAGGCTGCCGGGACCGACCGGTTCTTCCCGGAAGGCGACGATCTGGCCGACCGGTTCCGCGACATTCAGCTGCGGTTCGTGGACAACCCCAAGGACGCGACCGGCGAGGCCGCGGCCCTGGTCGACGAGGCGCTCGACAAGCTGACCGCCGCGTTGAAGAGCCGCAGCGGCGACCTGGCCAGCAACTCGGACGACACCGAGAAGCTGCGGGTCGAGCTGCGGGGATATCGGGAACTGCTCAACCGCGTACTCAATCTCTGAGGTTTCCGGCCGCATCGGGGGAGTCCATCGGGCTCCCCTTCGGCGTTACCGTGCCCGCATGAGAGCCGGTCGTCTTGTCTCGTTGCTGCTGCTCCTGCAGACGCGGGGGCGGATGACCGCGCAGTCGCTCGCCGACGAGCTCGAAGTGTCGGTGCGCACGGTCTACCGGGATGTCGAGTCGCTCGGCGCGTCCGGGGTGCCGATCTACGCCGATCGCGGGCCGACCGGCGGCTACCAGCTGCTCGACGGTTATCGGACCAGGCTGACCGGGCTGACCAAGGAAGAGGCGGGGACGTTGTTCCTCGCCGGGATGCCGGACGCGGCTGCCGAACTCGGGCTCGGTTCGGTGCTGGCGGCGGCCGAGCTCAAACTGCGCGCGTCGTTGCCGGACGAGCTGGGTGAGCGGGCCGATCGCGTACGGGAAAGGTTTCATCTCGACGCACCCGGCTGGTTCCGGGCCGATGAGCCCACGCCGCATCTGTCCACCGTGGCCGACGCGGTGTGGCGGGAGCGGATGCTGGAGGTGCGTTATCGCCGGTGGAAGGCGCCGCGCGAGGTGACCCGGACGCTGCATCCGCTCGGCGTCGTGATGAAGGCCGGGCGGTGGTATCTGGTGGCGAGCGCGCGGGAGCGGACCACGTCGTACCGGGTGGCGAACATTCTCGAGGCGGAACTGCTGGAGACGCCGGCCGCGCGGCCGGCGGATTTCGACCTCCGGGCGTACTGGCGGGACTGGGCCGAGCGGTACGAACGCAGCGTCTACCGGATGACCGCGACCGTACGCATGACGCGCGCGGCCCTGGATCTGATGGCGTTCGTGTTTCCGCCCGAGATGTCGCGGGTGGCCCGGGAGTCGGCAGGCGTTCCCGATCCGGACGGCTGGGTGGTCACGACCGTGCCGATCGAGTCGTTCAAGCATGGGCACATCGAGCTGCTGAAACTGGGTGATCAGGCGGAGGTGCTGGAGCCGGCCGAGTTACGGGAGCGGTTCGCGGAGACGGCGCGCGGGCTGATCGCGAAGTATCAGTAACGGTGGGCGGCGACGATGCTGCCCTGATCACCGCTGCTCTGATCACCGCTGCTCTGATCGCCGCTGCCTTGATTGCCGTTGCCGGTGCCGCCGTTGCCGCTGTTGTCCGGCGGGTCGGGCGGGACCGAGGTGTCGCCGTTCGACGGGTCGGTGGGGTCGTCACCGGCCGGGTGCGACACCGGGTCCGAGGGGTCGGTGCTGGTGCCGGAACTGGGCGACGACGACTTGCTCGGCTCCGGCTCGGCCGACGGCGACGGGCTGGGCGTGGGCTTGCGCGACGGCGTACGGGTGACGGGGTCGGCGTTGCGATGCGGAGTCGTGCGGATCTCGTGGTCCTCGGGGGTGTTCGTCGGCTGACCCGCGCCGGTGCCGCCGAACAGCTCGGTGCCCGCCGGCTTCTGCTGAATCACCGCCGGTTGATGGTTGATCGGAGGTTGCTCCACGGCGCCGAACTGGACACCCAGCCACAACGCCGGCCCTAGCCCGACCGCGACGATCGCTCCGAAGAGCGCCACAGGCCCCCGTTCCATCGTTGACCTCCCCCAAGTCAAACAAATCATCTCGCCGGACGGCGACCCACACCTACCCATTTGTGCGAACGGCAACCAAACAAACCCGTGAGGTGATTGTTGCCCAAAGTGACCAGCAAATGAGCGCTGCGTCAGAGATGAGACCGTTCCGCTATCTACACGTGCGAGGACCACGCAGAGTTGCCGGACGCGTACGTGATCCTGCTCAACGGTGTTGTGGCAGGTCACTCACCGGGTGCCCGCGAGAAAGGCCACCGCGTCGGTGAGCGCGGCCCAGCCGCCGGGGAGTTCGTCGGAGTCGAGCCCGGTGCGGAGGTTCACAGTGCGGCCGTCCCGCAGGGAGATCTCCCAGGAGCGGCGGCCGTTCCGGGTGGCCGAGGCGCGGGCCACATCGGCGAACGCGACGAAGCGGAAGGCGGCCTTCTCTTGAGGACCGTCGGTGGCGTCCGTCGCCGAGCTGCTGTCATCGGCCGCTGAGCTGGGTGGCTCGGGTGCCGGCGGTGCCGTTGCGTTGGTGGCCGGGGTGCCGTCGGCCAGGACGCCGTCGGCGGCCCAGCGGGTCAGGCGGCGCTTTGCCTCGGCCTGCCGGGAGCGCGGCAGGCTCGGGAGCAGGACGAGGCCGGTCTCGATGATCAGGACGTCGGTGCGGGCGCCGTCGACCGCGATGTTGACCACGCCGCCCAGGACCGGGACGCGGGCCCGACCGTCGCCTCGGGCGGCCGTGAGATCGATGTCCAGGGCAGCCAGCCACTTGCGGGCGTCGGCGACGGTCGATGGGTCGGTGGCGAGCGAGGCCGGGCCGGCCAGGTCCAGGTGTGCGCCGTCGATCGCGACGAGCTCGGCCGTGCCGGTCCAGCTGTGCCGCCAGCGTGCGGCGCCACTGCGCAGGGCGGCCAGGGCGAGCAGCAGGGTGATCAGGTCGATGATCCGGTCGGCCGTCTGCTCGTCCGGCAGGTCGCCGAAGACGGTCGCGGCGATCTTCTGCAGCCGGCCGTCGGCGGCCAGGTCGAGGACGTCGGCGGCGCCGGCCACCGGCGATCCGGCGGCCCGCGAGACGGCTCCCAGCGCGGCGTCCGCCTCGCGTTCCATCTCAGCGTCGCGCGCCAGGCTGAAGAATTCGTCCCAGCTGACGACCGCCCGCCCACCGGGCGGAAAGGCGACGGCCTGCAGCGCGCGCCCCAGCCCCGGCAGATCCGGCACAAGATCCCCCGCAGGCCCGGACGGCGCGGGGTCAGTCGGTTCGGCACCCGGCTCAGCAGCGTCGACCGTGGGCACAACGGCAGCCAGGGCGGCCTCTCGCTCAGTCACCGGCGGGTGGGTGTCCCACTCGGACGGCGGCGAGGGGGTCAGCGCTCGCAACCGCGCCGCCTCCTCCGCCCTCGCCGCCAAGACCTGCAGGAAACCGCCGAACACGTCGACCGGCGCATATCCGGCCTGCCACCCCGGGCTCAGATACTCGGTGTGGAACAGGTGTTGCATGCCGTCCAGCACCGGGCCGTCGCGCAGCACCCCAGCCGCCGTCCGCAGACCGGCGAACTCGGCGGCGACACGATCCGCCGCCAGCTCCTGCGCGAGGCCGAACGGTGCGCTGGCCCGGCGATACCAGGCGGCATAGGCGCGCAGCACCGGCCCGGCCGGGCTCCGCCGCGGGATCCGGCGCACGATGCGGCCGATCGCCACCCGCCCGCGATACGCCGCCGGCGCGAAGCGGCCCAAGCGGGGCGAACCGTGCGCGAGCTCGTGCGCGACCACGGCCCGCAGCTGCGCCTCGTCCCAGGCGAGCAGCAACGGCATCCCGAGCAGGAGGTCACGCCGGCCGCCGACCAGCCCGCCGAGACGGATCCGCTCGGCGAGCGTGGCGGAGGCTCCGGCGATCACGAGCACGCCGTCGGGCGGGACGGCACCGGCGGCGGCCGACGCGGCGTCCACCAGGGACCACAGGGCGGGTGCGTCGGTGCGGGAGATCGGCACCCCGGCCGGAATCCGGTGCGGCAGCCGGAGCGCGCGGACCGTCGCGTACCAGAGAAGGCCGCCGGTCGCGATGGTCAGCGGCACGGCCACCTGCAAGGCGATCGATCCCGGAAGCAGGTCGAGGAACAGGTAGACGATCAGCAGCGCGGCGCCGACCTGGAGCCACGCCACCGCGAGGAAGCCCACGAACAGCACGGCGGACCGCCGCGAACCGGTGCCGTCCTGCAAGCTTCCTCCTCGAAGGGGCCGCCGAGGCGGCCGGTAGCCGACCCCACCCGAGGCACTGGGTGGGGCAACAGCCTAGGGGTGGGTACCGACAGAAACGCCAGACGTGACGCCCGCTCACGGCCAAACTTAAGGAAGTTTTTTGGCTTCGTTCCGGGCCGTCATCGAGGGGGACACGCAACGCTATGGTGGCTTTCGACCAGACTCTCCCGTTGGCTTTGAAGGGCTACGCCTGGCTGCCCGACCTGCGGCGAAAGCATCACGGCCGGCCCTTCACGATGCGGCTCGCCGGGCGGCGCACGGTCGCGATCAGCGGGCCGGACGCGGTGCGTTTCTTCTACGAGCCGGGCCACCTCGAACGCCGGAACGCGGTCCCGCCGCAAGTGCTGGACACACTGTTCGGACGCGGTGCCGTGCATACGCTCGACGGCGAGGCGCACCGCGTACGGAAAGCCCTGTTTGTTGATCTTTTGCTGGAGGACGGTGCCGATACGCTGGCCAAGCTTGCCGGGGAGGCGTTCGACGACGCGTCCGAGCGGTGGCGTGCGGCGCGGTCGGTCACCCTGTTCGACGAGGCTGCCGGGGTGATCGCCGATGCCGTGACGCGGTGGACGGGCGTACGGGAAATGGTGCCGGCGGCGGATCTCGTGGCCATGGTCGACGGGTTTGCCTCGGCCGGGCCGAGGCAGCTGCGGGCCCGGCAGGCGAGGCGGCGTCAGGAGGCGGTGCTGTCGCGCTTGATCGAGGACGTACGCCGGGAGGAACAGTCCACGACGCCGATCTCCCGGATCGCGCATCACCGGGAGGACGGTCGCCTGCTCGACGCGCACACCGCGGCCGTGGAACTGCTCAACATCATCCGACCCGCGACGGCCGTGGCCTGGTATGTCGCCTTCGCCGCGCACGCGCTCGACCGCTGGCCGGAGAACCGCGCGGGCCTGACCGACGACGACTTCACCCGGGCGTTCGTGCACGAGCTGCGCCGTTATTACCCGTTCGCGCCGTTCGTCCCGGGCATCGCCACCGACGACCTCCGCTTCCACGGCCAGGAGATCCCGCGCGGCACCCTGGTGCTGCTTGACATCTACGGGCAGCACCACGACTCGCGCGTGTGGGCCCGCCCGTACGAGTTCCGCCCGGAGCGCTTCCTGGGCCGCCCGGCCGGCGAGTTCGAGCTGATCCCGCAGGGTGGCGGCGATCCGCGCACCGGTCATCGCTGCCCGGGCGAGACGATCACGGTCGCGCTGCTCGGGACGCTGGTGCAGCACCTGGTCCGGCTCGGCTACTACCTGCCGCCGCAGGACACGAGCATCTCGTTGAGCCGCATTCCGGCACGCGTGCGCAGCGGCATCGAGATCGTGGTGCCTTAGCCGACGCCCGCCGCCTCGCGGAACGGCGACACCACCGGCTTGCCGAAGTGATAGCCCTGCGCCAGGCGGTACCCGAGCCGGTGCAGCTCGGCGGCCTGCTCGGCGGTCTCCACCCCTTCGGCGACCGCACCCAGCCCGAGCCCGTCGGCCACCTTGATCAGTGCCTCGGCGATGACCGCGTGCCGGCCGGCCATGGTGATGTTGTCGACGAACGACTTGTCCACCTTGAGCACGTCGACCGGAACGTTCTGGAGCAGGCCGAGCGACGAGTGCCCGGTGCCGAAGTCGTCGAGCGCGATGCGTACGCCCAGCGCCCGCAGCTTCTCCAGCGTCCGCACCGCGATGCCGCCCGAGAAGATGGCCGTCTCGGTGACCTCGACCAGCAGATGCTCGCCGGGCAGGCCGGTCGACTTGAGCACCGAGCTGACGAACTCGGCGAAGTCCGGCTGGGCGAGCTGATGCGCCGAGACGTTGACGCTGACGTATTGCGGGGCGTCCGCGCCGAGCTCGTCGCGCCAGATCTGGGCCTGCCGGCAGGAGGTCCGCATGATCCAGGCACCGAGCTCGACGATGAGCCCGTTGCGCTCGGCGATCGGGATGAACTCGACCGGACCGACCAGTCCACGGACCGGATGCTCCCACCGGACCAAGGCCTCGACCGCGACCGTACGCCCGTCCGGCAGGCTCACGATGGGCTGGTACACGAGGAAGAACTGTTCGTTCGCGTCCAGTGCCCGCCGCAGGTCCGCACCCATCTGGGCGTCCCGGGCGGCGATCTCGTCGAGCTCGACGACGTAGCGACGGAACCGGCTGCCGTGCCGTTTGGCGGCGTCCAGCGCGGTGTCGGCTCGGCGCAACAGCTCGCCGGCGTCCGACACGCCGTCCCCGTCGGAGATGCCGACGCGCACGTTGAGCAGCAGTTCCAGGCCGGCCGTGTCGATCGGCCGGCGCAGCGCGTCGGCGACCTGCCGGGCGAGGACCTCCGACTCGGCCGCCGAGGCGTCCGGGATGAGCAGCGCGAACTCGTCGCCGCCGATGCGGGCCACCAGCATCGGCTCGGCCGTCGCCTCGCGGAGCCGGTCGGCGATCGCGACCAGGGCCCGGTCCGCGGCGGCGCGGCCCAGCCGGTCGTTGATGTTCTTGAAGTCGGCCAGGTTGAGGATCGCGACCTGCGGCGACCCGCCGGCCCCGAGCGCCGCCGTGACGCGCTGCTCGAAGTTACGCCGGTTCGGCAGGCTGGTCAGGTCGTCGTGCAACGCCAGGCTCTGCGCCGCCGAGACGAACCCGGACAGTCGCAGCAGGATCAGCACGAACAGGATGGCGGAGCCGAGGCCGATCACCAGCCAGCTCAGGTGGTCGACGCTGTGCGTCCGCCGGATCAGCAGCACCCCGGGCACCAGCAGCATCGAGACCGACAGCATCAGGAGGCGGCCCCGGCTGAAGGTTTCGGCAACCGGTTCGGCGGCGGGCATGCGTACCGAGGGATGCAGCACGGCGGTGGACCAGCAGACGTACGCGAGCAGATAACCCACGCCGACCCACATCGTGTACGCGGCGGCGGCGGGTACGAGCGTGTAGAGGACGTTGCAGATCAGCGTGAACACGCTGCCCACGATCAGCAGCCACCGGCTCACGGTCTGCCGGCCGGGCCGTACGACCATCGGCAGCACGACCGCGAACAGCACCACGCCGGTGGTCGGATACCCGGTGGTGACCAGTCTGGTGGACAGCGGCAGCGAGGCGTCGGTGGCGACCGGGCCGATCACGAAGACCCAGTACACGATCGCCAGGCTGACCGCGATGATCGCCCAGTCGGTGAAGCGGGCGGACAGTCGCGGCCAGCGGTCGCGGGACATCCGGAACAGCCCCAGCGCGAGGACCGGCATGGCGGTCAAATAGACGAAGTCGGCATACGTCGGATAGACCTGGGTCTCCCGCAGCAGGCCCTCGGCGATGAAGACGACGTCGCCTCCGACCCACAGGAACAGGCCGGAGGCGATCAGCAGCCAGGCGGACATGTCGGCCGGGCGATGGCGGCGCAGCCCGAGGACCATCACCACACAGGAAATGAGCCCGATGATCCCACCGATGAGGATGGCAAAGCCCCACGACGGCAGTAGAGGGTAGGTAAACGCCGCGCAGGTGCCGAGCACCAGCCAGATCAGCCAGAGACCCATACCCAGTAATCGGCATTTTCCGGATTCGTCTGAAGCTATTCCCAGTTGATATTGAAGTTGACGCCCTGGGCGGTCCAGCGCGGGGCGAAGCTGGTCAGCCTGGCGCGGAACGACTCCCAGTCCCTGCCCGCGCGCGGCGTCCAGGCGACCTCGGCGATGGCGGCCAGGCGCGGGAACGCCATGAACTCCACGTCGGCCAGGCTGCGCAGGGTCTCCGACCAGAGCGGGGCCTCCACGCCGAGCAGCGACTCCTCCCCCACTCCCGGCAGGCGGTCGGCCGGGTCCCAGTCGTACGCCCGTCGCACGTCGAGGAAGCCGGCCCAGTCCAGCCCGAGCGTCGTTTCCTCGACGTACTTCATGTCGAGGTACGTGTGGTCCGCGGGCGACATGATCACTTGATGCCCGGCGGCGGCTGCCCGTTTTATGCCGTCGTGGGTGGCTTCGATCCGCCAGTACTGCGGGATCGCGTCGGCGGGCAGCTCCACGGCGGTCATCTCGTGCCAGCCGATGGCCCGCTTGCCGTACTTGCCGATCAGCGGCAGCACCCGGCTCATGAAGGTCTGGTAGTCGTCCGGCGGGGTCGAGAACGCCTCGTCGCCGCCGATGTGCAGGTACGGACCGGGGGTTATCGCGGCTACCTCGCGGATCACGTCCTCGACGAATTCGTAGGTGTTTTCCTGGTTCGCGGCGAGGGAGCTGTAGCCGACTGTTTTGTCGGTGCGCTGCGGGACGGGCTTTTGGTCGGTGGTGAGGTCGGTGTAGGCGCGTTGAGCCGCGTTGACGTGACCGGGCATGTCGATCTCGGGGACGATGGTGACAAAACGCCCTTTTGCGTACGCCACGAGGTCTGTGTAGTCGGCCGTCGAGAGAAAGCCCGGGCCGGCGCCGTCGACACCGGTGCCCGCGCCGCCGCTGACCTCGGTGAGCTTGGGCCAGGACGGGATCTCCAGACGCCAGCCCTGGTCGTCGGTGAGGTGCAGGTGGAGGTGGTTGATCTTGAGCTGGGCGATGGTGTCGATGTAGCGCTTGAGGTCGGGTAGGGGGTAGAAGTGGCGGGCCAGGTCGAGCATGGTGCCGCGGTAGGGGAAGCGGGGGGCGTCGTCGATGCGGCCGCCGGGGAGCGCGTGGGTCGCCGCCGGGTGCTGCTCCCCCGATTCGGATATTTCCGTTATTCCGCCTTTGTTCGCCATCGGCTCAGGCAGGAGCTGGCGGATGGTCTGGATGCCGGCGAAGAGGCCCTCCTGGTCTGCTGCGCGCAGCGTAACGCCATCGGTGCTGATGTCGAGGCGGTAGGCGCCCGTCCTGCGCTCTTGATCGGGATTTCGCCCGGACCCGGCCACGAAATTTTTGTCAGACCCCTCCAGCAGAATGCGGATCGGGCCGTTGGTTCGCAGCGGCACCGGGAATCCGGTGGCTCGCCTTAACAGCTCGGCCAGGTGCACGGCGAGGTCCGCGAGTTCGGGGGCGGCGCTCACCGATACGCCCGTGGTCAGGGTGAAGTTCGCGGCCGGGTCCGGTCGCACCGACGCCGGAAGGGGGATGACGTCTACGAGCTGTCTCATCGTTGGACCTTAAACTGCGCTTCATGCCGCTCACGACCCGTCGCGCCGACAACTCCGACGCCGAGCTTCTGCACGATCTGGCCGCGCGCACGTTCGGGCTGGCCTGTCCGCCGGGCACGCTGGTGAGCGACGTGGAGGCGTACGTGGCAAGGAATTTATCGCGCGAGGCGTTCGTGGGATATCTTGCCGACCCCGGCCGGGTGCTGCTGACCGTGTCGTCATCGGGTGTGCCGATCGGCTATTCGATGCTGGTCAGCGGCCCGATCACGGACCCGGTCGTGGCGGCCGTCGTCGACGAGAAGAGCATCGAGCTGAGCAAGTTCTACGTGGATCCCGGCTGGCACGGCGCGGGCGCGGCCGCCGAGCTGATGACCGCGACCCTGGCCGAGGCCGCGGCGACCGGCGCCGATTCCTGCTGGCTCGGGGTGAACCAGCAGAACGTGCGGGCGGCGCGCTTCTACGCGAAGCAGGGCTTCGAGGTGGTCGGCGTGCGGCGCTTCCAGGTCGGCGACGTGTGGCACGACGACCACGTGCGCTCGCGGCGCTTGCCTTAGGTGCTCGCGCTCCCTGGACGGTCGCCGGCCGCGAGCGTGGTGCCGCCGCGCGCTTGTTGCCGCGTTGAGCGCGGTGCCGCCTTCGTCTTGGCTAGACCCGTTGCTGCCGTCTTGGCTAGACCGGTTGCTGCCGTCTTGGCTAGACCGGTTGCTGCCGTCTTGGCTAGACCGTTGCTGCCTCGATCGCGACCCAGTCGAGGAACTTGCCGGCGCGGTCATCGCCCGAGGAGCGGCCCCGCACGCGGCGGTTGATCCACGGCAGGACGTGCTCACGGTAGTAGCGGGCCTCGGCCAGCACCCCACGCCGCTCGTTCGGCCCGGGGTCGACGACATGCGCCGCTGTCGAATACCCGAGCGCGGTCAGCACCGTTCCCGCGACCCGGCGATGCCCGGCCGCGTTGAGGTGTAACCGGTCCGGCGACCAGTAGGGCGCCCGCCGGATCTCGGCGTCGTGGAACATGTCGACAAACGTGATGTCGTACCGTTGCGCGAACCCGGCGGCCAGATCGGTGATGACCTCGCCGCGCCGCCGCATCACCCGCCCGAACGGCAGCCGCTCCGAGGGGTCGGGGCCACTGAGCAACAGCAGCCGTACGCCTTCGTCGCCGCACCGGCGGATGGCCCGCTCGGTGATTTCGCCCAGGCGCGCCATGTCCCCGCCAGGCCGCATCATGTCGTTGCCGCCGCCGTTGAGCGACAGCAGCGTGGGGCGCGGGTCCAGGGCGAGCGCCGCCTCGAGCTGCTCATCAACGATCGGCCCGAGGAGCCGCCCTCGAACCGCCAGGTTCGCATATTGGACCGTCTCCCCCGTGCCCGCCGCGAGCCCGGCCGCGACGAGGTCGGCCCATCCCCGGACCGACCCATCCGGCAGCCCGTCCCCGAGCCCTTCGGTAAAGCTGTCCCCGATGGCCGCATACCGCATCAACGGATGCCCTCCAACCGTGTAGTGATCATCCACACACGAGGCTATCCCCCTCAGCGTGCCCCCACCCCCGGACGCCCATCAACCACCCGGCACAGCACCCCGCTTCCGTGTGGCCCGACCCGAACGACGCCGGAAAGGCCTGGTCAAAGGCCGCCGCACCCCATAACCCTCGACGGCCCGACGTGCGGAGCGGCAAACCGGAACGGCCCGGTCCAGCCCATCGCACCCCACAGCCCTCGACAACCCGACGTGCGGAACGGCAAGCCGGAACGGCCCGGTCCAGCCCATCGCACCCCACAGCCCTCGACAACCCGACGTGCGGAACGGCAAACCGGAACGGCCCGGTCCAGCCCATCGGCACCCCACAGCCCTCGACAACCCGACGTGGCGGAGCGACAAGCCGGAAAGCCTGGTCCAGGCCGCCACACCTCGTAGCCCCGACAGCCCGACGTGGCTGAGCGGCAAGCCGGGTCTTGCGCACCGCGTACCTGGTCAAACCGCCCAGGGCAGGCCTCGGCCGGCACCAAGAGCGGCGGTGAGCGACGCGTGCCACTCGCAACATGGCGGCCGTCTCACTATTCGGACACAGATGCTCGCATCGTGAACGATGGTCCGAATAGGACGGTAACTTTGCCCGCTATCACAGCTTTTGCGGCCACCATTTTCCGCTTGATGTCGAGACCTTGGAAAGTTACGCCCACATACGAGCCATAACTCTCCAAAGTTCGAATCAGGCTGCGGGAGGCCCGCACTCGGGCGCTTGAGTCAGCGCGGTGGCGATTACTCGGGCGGTCGAGTCAGGCGCGGAGCGGTTACTCGGACAGTTGAGACAGGCAGGGGCAATCACCCGGGCCGTCGAGACAGGCAGGCGCGATCACCCGGGCCGTCGAGACAGGCAGGCGCGA
>NZ_JABBNC010000028.1 GCF_012933445.1 Actinoplanes sp. TBRC 11911 | reverse complement strand
GTGGCGCGGTGGCGCGGTGGCGCGGTGGCGCGGTGGCGCGGTGGCGCGGTGGCGCGGTGGCGCCGGAGCTGAGCCGCTGTAGCGATCCGTTCTCGGCCGGGCGGTCCCGCTATGTGGACACCGCGGTCACATGATGGATTTTTTGTGAACCTTGGAGAGTTGCGCCCACATACGAGCCATAACTCTCCAAGGTTCACATTCGGCCGGAAAAATCTGCCGGGCAAAAGCCTCGTTACCAGCCAAACATACTCTCCACAATGGACGCCGGTCCCACATTGCGGACGGTGGGTCCACGATGCGGGCGCGGGTCTCAGCAAGCGGTCACTCGTCTCACGGAATGGAAGCGCCACGCGGCCGCGCGCCGAGCGCGCCCGTCCAGCAGCCAGTCGATCCAGTAAATCTCAGTAAATGTCGGATATACGAGCAGAGTGGCCTGGGGGCTGGCGCACGGACGGCGATCCGACCGCTGACTCACCTGCTGCCACCGACTCGACTTAGGACTACTCGTCTAGGTCGGCGGCAAACGCCGTGCCGGAAGAATGGGGCCCAGCTCTCCGGTTCGCGGCCGATCTCGGTGAAGCCGTCTCGCGCGAACGCCTCGTCCCTCCGATCCGCGAACGAACGTTCGTTTAGAACGCCTGCCCGACAGACCGCTCCCACCGATCCGCGAACGAACGTTCGTTTAGAACGGCCGCCCGACGGACCAGCCACTCTGAGCCACGAACGAACGTTCGTTTTAGAACGCCCACCCGACAGACCACCCCCTCTGAGCCACGAACGAACGTTCGTTTTAGAACGGCCGCCCGACAGGCCGCCCCTCTGAACCACAAACGAACGTTCGTTTTAGAACGGCCGCCCGACGGACCACCCCCTCTGAACCGCGAACGAGCGTTCGTTTTAGAACGCCTGCCCGACAGACCATCCCCGCCGATCCGCGAACGAACGTTCGTTTCGGGCGGGCAGCGCCGTGGCGGCGGCTGCGCGGGTCAGAGCAGGTCGTCCATCACGGTCACGTCGGTCTGGGCGTGGAAGCCGTTCTTGGCGTACAGCTCGATGGCCCGCACGTTGGCCGTCTCGGTCTGCAGCGAGACCCGGTGCGCGCCGGCCTGGCGGGCGTCGTCGATCACGCGGTCGAGCAGGGCGCGGCCGATTCCCTGGCGGCGCACGTCCGGGCGGACGAAGAAGTCGCGGATCAGCCACACGGTCCGCAGCGTGAGCGCGGCCGGCACCACGGAGACCGAGCAGATGCCCTGCACCTCGCCCGCCACGTAGATGAGGCAGCGGGCGTGCCGCACCTGGGCCAGCATCCACTCCTCGACCGCGTCCGCCGCAGGGTTCGCCCCATAATGCTGGCGGTACTGGTCGAGCAGGGCCGCCGCCTCGGACAGCAGCGGTTGCGTCGCGTCGGTCAACCGCATCACCTGCATGCCTCAATAATCACCGGTATATCCGGATAAAGCAGGCATAATGCTTTCGTGGCGCACATCGACCAGGTGCTCGGACCGGACGACGACACGGTCACGTTCTTCCAGCCGCGGGCCATGGTCTTCGTGACGATGCTGTGGGTCGTCACGGCGGTGTGGGCGCTCGCGCTGGCCCTGTTCGCAGCCGTACGCCTCGCGCTCGGTATCCCGTCCGGGGCCGGCGACCTGATCCGCTACCTGGAGGTGGCGCTGATCGTCCCGATGGTGTTCACCGCGCTCATCCTGCTGGTCGCGTGGCGGCGGCTGGGCTGGCTGCACAGCTCGATGCGGGGTCTGGACTTCGCCGCGACGGGCCGCCGGGCGGTGCACGTGCCCTGGGCCGGGGTCGGCGAGGTGCGGCTGCGCGGGTGGGGCCCGTTCACCGAACTGGTCGTGACCCCGGTGGACGACCAGTTCGCGGTGGTCGGCGACTCCGGGCGCTCGCCACGGATGCGCGGACGGGCGTACCTGGTCGATGTGGGTTTGATGTCGCCCGGCCCGCGGGTGCTGCTAGCCGAACTGCACCGCCGGCTGCCGAGCAAGGTTTGATCGCGGCCGATAGCTTGGCACGCATGACCGAACTCGTCCTGTCCCGCGTCTTCGACGCCCCCCGCCCGATGGTCTTCCGCGCGTTCGTCGACCCCGAGCAGCTGGCGGCCTGGTTCGGCCCGGTCGGCTGGCACGTGCCCCGCGAATCCGTCGAGATCGAGCCAAAGCCCGGTGGCGTGCAGCGCTTCACCATGGTCAACGACGACGACCCGAGCATGACCAGCCCGGTCAACGCCACGTTCGTCGAGGTCGTGGAGAACGAGCTGATCATCGGCGAGGAGCCCTTCGGCGACCTCGTCATGCGCGTCCGCATCGAGTTCCACGACGAGGAGGGCGGGCGCACGCTGCTGAAAATCACCCAGGGCCCGTACTCGACGGAGATGGAGTCGAACGCGCGCGAGGGCTGGAACTCCAGCTTCACGAAGCTCGACGCGGTCCTCGCCGGATCGTGACCGTCGCGCAGGTGCACTCGGTGCCGCTGACGGCGCCCGAGTCGCCCTGCGTGACGACCGGCGGGCGCGCCCATCCCCGGCTGCGCCCGCTCGTGCTCGGATACGGCGGCTTCCGGTCGGGGTCGGGGCGCGCGCTCGCCCACCGGTTGCTGCCGGTCCCGTTCGTGACGCTGATCCTCGACCGGGATGTTGTGCTGGTGACGGGGGCCCGAGGTGTCGCCGCGGTGGATGGGCTCACGACATGGGGGTGCGGGGTCACGGTGGGCCTGACGCCGTACGGGGTGGCGGCGCTGCTCGGGGTGCCGATGGGTGCGCTGGCCGGGTTGAGCCTGCTGCTCGGGGACGTGGTCGGCCGGCGCGCGGCCGAGCTCGGCGAGCGGCTGGCCGGAGTGGGTGGCGTGGGCGATCGCGGTGGGCAGGCTGACGGCGTGCGCGAGGCTGCCGGCTCCAGCGAACGACCAACCGGCCTGAGCGATGCCGTTGATCGCGGCCGGCTGCCAACCGGCGAACTCGGTCGGCTGCCGACCGGCGATCTTGGCGGGTGGCCGACCGGTCTACGCGACGCCGACCCCGGCGAACAAGCAACAGTGCTGCCCGACGCTGGGAATCTCGGGGAGCGGGCGACCGGCGTACGTGGGCAATTCGCTCTCTTGGATGATCTCCTGCCGGGGCTGGCCGCGCGGCCGGCTCCCCCGCCGGATCCGGTTGTCGCGGCGGCGTGGGAGCTCTTGCAGCGGCCTTCGCCAGTGCGTGTCGGGGCCGTCGCGAGCGCGCTCGGGGTCAGCCGCCGCCGGCTTGAACGGTCCTTCGTGCGGCAGGTCGGTCTCACCCCGGCCGCGGTCTCGCGGATCGCGCGGTTCCAGCGGGCGGTCGGCGCGCTGAGTCGGGGCACCACGCTGGCCGATGCCGCCGCCGTCGGAGGGTATGCCGATCAACCGCATCTCACTCGGGACATGCGGGCCCTCACCGGGATCACGCCGGGTGCGTTGTGCCGGGCCGCATTCGTGCCCGAGCCGGCCGCATTCGTGTCAGACTGAGTGACAATCGATCGGAGCCGCGCGGCATTCGATATTGGTCGCGCTTCAATCCGTCCGAGCCGTGCCGCAATCGATTCGGACCGCGCCGCAATCAATTCGGACCACGCCACCATCGACTTTAGCTGTGCCGCAATCGATTCGGGTCTCGCAGCAATCAATCCGAGAGCGCCGCAATCAATCCGAGCTGCGTCCCAATCGATCCGAGGCGCGCAGCGATCAATCGAGTGCGCCGCTATCAATCCGGGCTGCGGCCTGGTCGATTCGAGGTGCGCCGCAATCGTTCAAGACACGCCGGTGCGCGGCGCCTAGCGTCGGGGGCATGACACTTCGCGGGAAGACGGCATTGGTGACCGGGGGTTCGCGTGGCATTGGCCGGGCCATCGTGGAACGGCTGGCTGCGGACGGCGCGCGGGTTGTCTTCACGTATCACACCGGCAAGGACGCGGCCGCCGAAATCATGTCCTGCGTGCCGGGGACCGTCGCCGTTCAGGCCGACCAGGCCGACCTGGAAACCCTCGACGCTATGTTCGAGCCGCTCGACGACGGCCTCGACATTTTGGTGAACAATGCCGCGGTCAGCTCCCAAATCCCGATCGCCGACATCACCGAGGCGGAATTCGACCGGGTGCTGACCATCAACACGAAGTTCCCGCTGATGGTGATTCGGAGGGCGGCACCGCTGTTACGTTCCGGCGGGCGGATCATCAACGTGTCGACATTGAATACCGTCGTGCCGGGTCCCGGGCTCGCCTTGTATTGCGCTAGCAAAGCGGCTCTGGAACAGGTGACGGCGGTCGCCGCCCGGGAGCTGGGTCCGCGCGGCATCACCGTCAATTCGGTCTCCCCCGGCGCCACCGACACGCCGATGTTCCGTGCGGCGAACCCGCCTGCCGTCGCCGCGCAGATGGCCGCGATCACCGCGCTGCAGCGGGTGGGCACGCCGGACGATGTGGCGTCGGTGGTCGCCTTCCTGGCCGGCCCGGACAGCGGCTGGCTCACCGGCGGCAACCTCCGCGCGACCGGCGGCCTGATCGTTTGAACCCCGCCCGGCCGGCTTGATGCTGATCACGAATGGGCGCTTTCGCGAACCAGGGCCCGCGTTCTGCGTCTGGAGTTTGGTGACAGCGGTCGGCGTCGAGGGGGACAAATTGCCTGCGATGACCAACGAAATGGTCATGGTGCACACGGGTCTCCGGCGGGAGTTCGGCTTCATGCCCGACCTGGCCCGCGGCGTCTTCGAGGGCGGCCGGCACCGGGCGGGGGTGGTAGCCGGCCATATCGAGCTGATGCTGTCCTTGCTGCAGAATCACCTCGACGGCGAGGACGTGGCACTCTGGCCCCGGCTCCTGGAACGCTGCCCCGCGGAGATCCTCCCGCTCGTGCACGCCATGGAGGACCATCACGCCCGCATCGCGACGCTGGCCGGCGAGCTGACCAAGCACACCACGGCGTGGCGCACCGACGCGAGCGTCAGTCATCGCGAGGCCGTGCTGCACACGCTGTCCGCACTGTTGCCGATCCTGTGGGAGCACCTGGGGCTCGAGGAACGCTACGTGCTCCCGCTCATCGAGAAGCACATCACGCCCACCGAATGGTCCGGCATGCTCGCCGACGCCGCCACGCGCTTCCCTCCGTCCACGCTGCCGCTGATCTACGGAGTGCTCTTGTACGAGGGCGCCCCGTCCGCCGTCGAGGCCTACTTCGCGGGCATCCCGCCGGAGATCCGCGCAGCCATCACCGAGAAGGCCCCACACGAGTACGGCGACTACGCGAAGCGCGTCTACGGCACGCGCACGCCACCGCGCAGCGCGCCGACGTCACCAGTGCGGGCTCCGCACCCCCGGCGGTCACCCTCACACTCCACGCAACCACCAGCCCAGTCCGCGCAATCAGCAGCCCAGTCCGCACAACCACCCGCTCAGTCGGCACAATCAGCAGCGCACTCCGCGCAATCAGCAGCGCACTCCGCGCAATCAGCAGCCCAGTCCGCGTAACCACCCGCCCGGCCCGCGCAACCGCTAGCACGGTCCGCTCAACCATCCGCCCGGCCCGCGCAACCGCCAGCACGGCCCGCGCAACCACCCGCCCGGCCCGCGCAACCGCCAGCACGGCCCGCGCAACCACCCGCCCGGCCCGCGCAACCACCAGCGCGGGCCGCGCAACTATCAGCGCAGCCGGCGCAAGAGCGAGCTCAGTCCGCGCAACCACCGACGCAGTCCGGGCGGTCGGAGCCAATCCAGTGGCGATAGCGTCGCCCGGTCCTGCCACCTGGATCCGCAGCACGGCGGACGACGGTCGGCGGCCTTCGTTGGTGACCGCCACCCGCCCTGATTCCACAATCTGGGACGCGATCCCGTTGTTCGGGAGGGGCGACCACATCGCGGTCACCCGCACCGCGATGTGGGATTCCAGTCCAATGTATACGCTGAATTGCCGATGGATGAGGCTTTTGTCCATCGAGTTTCACCGTCCAATGCGGATCTTGGAGACTTGTGGTCTATATATGGGCGCAACTCTCCAAGGTCTCGAAGGAATCCACGATGCGAGCGCTAATGTCCACATAGCAGGATGATGGTGGGATGCCGACGCGTTGGCGCCAGCTCCGCTCGCATCCTGCCCAGGCGTTTCGTCCACGGCCGCGCCGACCAGCTGCGGCAGGAACGAGTGCAGCGTCAGGATGCGGGCTGGTGGCCATGGCCGCCGAGCGCGCCCCGACGACCAGCGCAACAGGCCACAGCCGATCGGCCCGAAACATCACGGCCGCGACGGCAGCGGGCGGTAGGCGGCGGGCGGCCAGACGGCAGGTCGCGGGCGGCCAGACGGCAGGTCGCGGGCGGCCAGACGGCAGGCGCGATGGCCGCCAGGAGCGGACGCGACATGCGCCGCCCGCAACCACACGACGGCAACGGCGGTCAACCACCACGAGCAGCCGGCGGGGCCGCCCCGCCAGTCGCCCGCGGGCTGATGGCGAGGCCCCCCACCAAGCAGGGCACCCCGTTCAGACCAGGTGCTCCCCACCGTCGACCGCCAGCGTCGCCCCCGTCGTGAACGTGCTGGTCAGCGCGAAAATCACCGCCGCCGCGGCGTCGTCGGGGGTGCCCACGCGGCGGGCCGGGTTGTGCTCGGCGCGCATCCGGTACAAGGCGGCCTTCTTCTCCTCCCCCAACGCGTCATACGCGCCGCTGTCGATCGTCCCGGGTGAGACGGCGTTGACGCGGATCGGGGCGATGTCCACCGCCAGCGCGCGCGTCACCGCGTCCACGCCGCCGTTCGTGGCCGAGACCGCGATCATCCCGGGCGACGGCTTACGGGCGGTCGCGCCGGAGAAGAACACGAAGCTGCCGTCCTGGGGCATCCGCGGGGCGAAGTGCTTGGCCAGCAGGATCGGGCCGAGCACTTTGGTGGACAGCGACAGCAGCACGGCGCTGGGCTGCATGTCGGCCAGGGTGGAGCGGGCCCGGGCGGACGCGGTCGACACCACGTGGTCGACCGTGCCGAGGCGTTCGGCCAGGGCGGCCACGCTGGCCTCGTCGGTGACGTCGACGGACGCGGTGTCCACGGCGCCGTCGTACGCCGAGTCCAGCGCGGCCTGGTCGCGGGAGGCCACGATGACCTTGCCGCCGGCTTCGCGCACGGCCGTGACGACGGCGTGCGCGATGCCGCTGCCGCGGCCGATGACCAGCACGGAGCGGTCGGTGAGTGCGGTTTTCATAATTACTTCCCCCTCAGAACCTCAGCGATGACGCCGCGCGTGGGCGTCGAGAACACCTGCCACCGCCACGGTCAGGCGGCGGGCGAACGAAACGCTCAGCCACTCGTCCGGAGCGTGCACATGGGAGTCGGCACGAACGGCCCCGGTCACCACGAACTGGGCTTCGGGATACCGATTGCCGAGCATTTCCATGAACGGGATGCCGCCGCCGAGCCCGATCGACTGCGCCGGCACCCCGTCGAAGGCCACCTCCAGCGCCGCCGCGAGCCAGGGCGCCAGCGGCGGCGCGTTCCAGCCGTTGATCAGCATCAGGTCGGTGACCGACACGGACGCGTCGTACGGGACATCGGACGTCAGCCGCGAGACGAGCGCATGTGCGGCGTCGGCGGCCAGGACGGTCGGTGGCAACCGCAGGCTGAGCCGCAACGACGTCGAGTCCCGCACGATCGGCACCGCGCTGCCGGCCGCTGGCAGCCCGGCCGCCCCGGTGATCGTCAGCGCCGGCCGCCACGTGTTGTTGAGGATCAGCTCGACGGCCTCCGAAGAGACCGCCCGCGTCGTCTCGTACAGCGGATACGCGGGCGGCCGCCGGTTGGGCAGCGCGGCCAGCGCACGAGCCTCGGCGACGCGATAGTCCGGGATCGGCGCGTGGAACGCCGGCAGATCGCCGGTGGCGGCGTCCTCCACCCGGTCCAGCAGCGCGCGCATGATCCGGAACGAGTCCGGCACGATCCCGCTCGCCAGCCCCGAGTGCACCGGCGTGTCGAGCACCCGCACGGTGACCGTGGCCTGCACGATTCCGCGCAGGCTGGTGGTCAGCCACGGCCGGTCGTGGTCCTCGCCGCCGGAGTCGAGGCAGACGACCAGCGAGATCTCCCCGAGCCGCGGGCCGAGCAGGTCCAGGTACGCGGGCAGGTCCACGCTCGCCGACTCCTCGGCGGTCTCCAGCAGCATCACCACCCGGCCCGGCGTCCCGCCCACCGCACGCAGCGCGACCAGAGCGCCGACCGCCACGTACGCCGAGTAGCTGTCGTCGACCGTGCCGCGGCCGTAGAGGCGGTCGCCGTCGAACGTCGGCTGCCACGGGTCGTGCGCCCATTCGCCGGTGGGCGGCTGCCGGTCGAGATGCCCGTACAGCAGCGTGGTGTCCGGGCCGTCGCCGGCCTCGACGAACAGCACCGGCGGCCGGCCCTCGATCTCGAGGATCTCGCAGCGCACGCCGGGCAGGTCACGCGCCTCGACCCAGTCCTTGACGTGCCGCACGGCCGCGTGCAGATGCCCGTTCTGGTGCCATGCCGGGTCGTACGCCGGGGACACCGCCGGGATGCGGATCAGTTGGGTGAGGCTGGGCAGGGCGTGTTCGGCCCATTCCCGGCTCACCTCGGCCCGAAGCTTCGACAGGTTCATTTCGCGAACACCGCGGTCCGCAGCGACTTCATCGCGTAGAAGGCCCGGGATTTCGCCGTTCCCTCCGGCACCGACAACCGGTGTGCCGCATCCGTCGGGCTGCGGCTGTTCAGATAGATCTCGTCGAGCGCCTTGCGCCGGTCCGGCGGCAGATTGCGGTACGCCTCGAGCATCGACTCCCGCGCGATGACGACCTCCATCGGGTCCGCCGGAGCGGAATGGTTCAGGATGTCGTACTCGCCGCCGGACTCCTGGGGCCGGCGGCTGCGCTTGCGTGCCTCGTCGACCGACACGTTGCGGGCGATGGTGAACAGCCAGGCCTGGATGTGTTCCTCGGTGTGCGGGGTGGCGTCGATGTGCAGCCAGACCCGCAGCATCGTCTCCTGCAGCAGGTCCTCGACGATGTGCGGCCGGTCGTTGTTGATGCGCCGCAGGAAGCGCAGCAGCGGCCCGGATCGCTCGTCGATGATCCGCTGCAGTTTCGCCACGTCGTCGTTGCTGGGCAATGCGTACTCCTCGTCAACGGAGCTCAGGTGAGCGGTTCGCCACCGTCGACGCGCAGCGTCACGCCGGTGAGGAACGGATTGGTCATCGCGAACAGGACCGCGCCGGCGATGTCGCCGACCGTGCCGATCCGCCGCGCGGGGTTCTGGGTACGCAGGTGCTCGAAGTAGGCGGCCTTGCCTTCTTCGCCGAGGCTGTCCCAGATGCCGGTGTCCACCACTCCCGGGGAGATGGCGTTGACCCGGACCGGCGCGAGTTCCAGCGCCAGGGAACGGGTGAGGAAATCGGCGGCGCCGTTGGTCAGCGCCACGCCTAAGTACCCGACCGCGGGCTTGAACGCGGCCACCCCGGAGAACAGCGTGAACGACCCCCGCGGACTGATCGCCGGCCCGAGGATGGCCGCGAGCATGAGCGGGCCGACCACCTTGGTGTTGAGCGAGTGCAGGACGTCGTCGCGTTTGAGGTCCGGCAGTTTGCCCCGGGCCCGCGCGGAGGCCGTGCTGACGAGATGGTCGATCGTGCCGACCCGCGCACCGAAACGGGCGATCGACGCGTCGTCGGTGACGTCGAGCTCCTCGGCACGCACGGTGTCGCCGAGGACGTCGCGGATGGCGCCGGGATCGCGGCCGGCGGCGATGACTTTCGCCCCGCCCGCACCGGCTCCGGCCATGACGGCGGCGGCGATGCCGGTGGGCCGGCCGATGACCACCACCGTGGTGCCGTCAAGTGAGAGTGCCATGGGGCATCGTCGCCACCCCTCAAGAGATTGGAAAACCGCCGTACCGGGAGAAAGCGTTGCCCGCCGACGCGGGCTTCGCCTCCGCATCACCCCCGGTCAACCCCGGGACAGACCCCCGGGGTGGGGTGCGAGATTGCGCAGCTGCCGCCGCGAGGTCATGCCGAGCTTGCTGAATATCTTGCTCAGGTGCCATTCGACGGTGCGCGGGCTGATGAACAGACGCGCGGCGATCTCCACGTTCGACAGCCCCTCGCGGGTCAGCCGCACGATTTGCGTCTCCTGGGCGGTGAGCTGGTGCCCGGCCGGCTCGTCGGGGCGTTTGCGGGCCACGCCGCCGAGCTTGGCGGCGGCGAGCGCGGTGAAGGCCTCCATGCCCATCGCCGCGAACAGGTCGTGCGCGGTGCGGAACTGCTCACGGGCCTCGTCGCGCCGGTCCCTGTCCCACAGCGACTCGCCGAGGTAGAGATGTGCCCGGGCCAGGAGACTGCGCACACGCGTACGGGAAAGCCTGTCGATCGCCTCTCGGTAGTCCGGCTCGCTGTCGCCGAGCAGGGCGCGGCCGAGGGCTTCGACGCCGAGCGCCCAGTCGGTGCCGCACGCCCGCGTCATCTCGATCAGCCGGTCCAGGGCCGCGGTGCCGTCGGTGGCGTCGCTGTGCGCGGCGGCCACGATGAGCTCGACGAGCGGCGCCCAGGTGAGGACGCCCAGTTCGGGACCGGGCCGGGTGGCCCGCCGCGCCGCGTGCAGCGCCTCGTCGTAGCGGCCGAGCCCGTTGCACAGCACCGATTTGGCCCACGCCGAGTGCACCAGCCCGAGCCCCTCGCCGCGGCGCCAGGCGTCCGCGGCGTTCAGTGCGGTCAATTCCGTCGTTGTTTTCTCCCGGCCCTGCCAGGCCGCCAGCATTTGCGCCGTGTACGCCGGTGGGTGCACCCCGGTGCCGTCGGCGATCTCCTGCAGCTCGGCCACGAGCGTGCCCGCCTCGGCCAGGTCACCGGCGAAGACGCGCAGCACGATCAGCTGGGTCAGGGCGAGCGGCAGCGCCGACACGGTTCCGGTGCGGCGGGCCAGCCGGACGTAACCGTTGGCGAGCGTGTCGGCGCCGGCGTCGTCGAACAGGTCGATCGCGGCCGAGCAGGCGAACCAGTACCAGCGCAACGCCTCGCCCGGGGCCAGCGCCAGCTCGCGGAAGGCCTGCACGGCCGTCTGCAGCTTCGGCGCGCCGGCCACGAACCCGGCCGTGTAGCGCACCGCGAGCCCGTCGAGCAGCAGGTCGGACGGCTTGGCCGGGCCGGGCGGCACCGGGGCGGCGGCCACCGCGTCGGCCACGTCGCGCAGGGTGGCGCTGTTGCCCGGGTCGGCGGCGTACCAGGCGGCGCGCATCGCCTCCAGATACGTCGTACGCGCCAGGGCCGGGTCCAGGGGTGCCAGCCGGTCGGCCGCCTTCACCAGCAACGCCGCCGAGTCGCGGCCGCGGCTGAGCGCGAACGTGAGGTGCGCGCGCAGCAGGTCCGCGTGGGCGTGCGCGAGGTCGTCGAGCGGGGTGGCGTCGGCCATCGCCACCAGCCGCAACGCGGCGTGCGGCAGGCCCGCCTCGTGTTTGGCCCGGGCCGCCTCCAGCAGCCGCTCGCCGCGCGGTTTCGCCTCCGGGGTGAGCTCGGCGGCCCGTTCCAGGAAGGCGGCGGCCGCGGCCGGTCCGCCGCGCGCGCGGGCCCGTTGCGCACCGTGCTCGAGCTCGGCGGCGATGTCCTCGTCGGGGGCCGGCGCCGCCCGGGCCCGCTGCCAGGCGCGCCGGTCCGGATCGGTGGCCGGGTCGATCACCTCGGCGAGCACGGCGTGCGCCCGGCGCTGCTCGGCCGCGGTCGCCGAGCGGTAGACGGCCGAGCGCAGCAGCGGGTGCCGGAACCGGACGGTCGAGCCGAACTCCACCAGCCCGGCGGCCTTGAGCGCGGCGGCGACCTCGGCGTCCGGGTCGAGGCCGAGCCGGTCGACGGCGCGCCACACCAGCACCGGATCGCCGGTCGGTTCGGCCGCGGCGACCAGCAGGACCTGCCGCGCCTGCGGCGCGAGCCCGGCGATCTGCCGCCGGTAGCTTTCCTCGATGCGCCGGGGCAGCGCCTCGGCGTCGTAGAGCCCGAAGCCGCCGGCCAGTTCGGCCGGGGTGAAGCCCCGGGGCAGCTCGACCAGGGCGAGGGGGTTGCCGTGGCTTTCCGCGATCAGGCGGTCGAGGACGCGGTCGTCGACCGGGCCGAGACGCGAGGACGCCAGCAACGCGCGGGCGCTCTCCTCGGGCAGCCCGCTCACCACGATCTCGGGCAGGCCGGCCAGCGCGTCGATCGGTTCGCCGCGGACCGCGAAGACCATCGCCACCGACTCGGCGCGCAACCGGCGGGCGGCGAACCCGAGCACCTGCGCCGACGCCCGGTCCAGCCAGTGCGCGTCGTCGACCAGGCACACCACCGGCTGATCGCGGGCCAGCTGCGCGAACAGGCCGAGAACCGCCAGGCCCACCAGGAACCGGTCGGGTGGATCGCCGGCGCTGAGCCCGAACGCGGTGCGCAACGCGTCGCGCTGCGGGCCGGGCAGGTGGTGCAGCCGGTCGAGCATCGGCACGCACACCTGGTGCAGGGCCGCGAACGGGAGTTCCTGCTCGGCCTCCACGCCCGCGGTGCGCACGATGTGCCCGCCGGCCGCGGCCTGGCCGCCCACGTAGTCGAGCAGCATGCTCTTGCCGATGCCGGCCTCGCCGCGCAGCACCAGCGCACCGCTGCGCCCGGTCTGGACCTCGGTCAGCAGATGATCGAGGGCAGCCCGCTCGGCGCGCCGGTCTATCACCATGTCGCCCGCATCCGCATGCCCTTAAATCGCGCGAAACAACGGTCCGAATTCACTTCGGGAAATGCCGGCGTCCTTTTTTCCGATCGCACAATCCATCGCACAATCCGGAGCCTAGGACGGCCCGGTCCGCACCGCCGCGCGGCATCCATGAAAGTTTCCGCGCGCAGCGATAAATCGTACTAATAGCCGCTGGCCGCCGCGCCCGCCGGCGACCCGGCCGGCGGGCGTGCTCCCGGTCACGTCGCGGAACGGTGGATCTGGCGGACCGTAAAGCCCAGCGCACCGAGCACGCGGACGGCACCCGCCTTGCCACCCTCGAAGTCACCCGAGGCCAGCCGCTGCCCGGTGGCGAGTTCGTAGGCGACGCCGAGAACCGCCTTCGGCGGATAGGTTCGTTCATTTACCAGAAGCTCGTATGTCGTGGTCGGCGCGAATCCGTGTTCCGCGAAGAATTGGTCCGGTCCGAGACGGTCGTATTCCGCGATGGCGTTCATGACGTTCTCGCGGGCGACCTTGGTCCAGTCGGGTGAATGTGGCATCGGTTCCTCCCCGCCGTGTGCCGTCCCCGCCAGCCTGCCGCCGATCCGGGCCCGCTCGCGCCCGCGATGCACCCGGTCCGGGCCCGGGGTTCACGGGGCGTGACCCCGGAGACGCGGGCCACACCCCGAGGCAGGACCGGGGTAACACCGGTGACCGGCTCGGGCGTCGGGAGGGCGCCGGCGGGGCACCGTTCGAGCGTGAGCAATTTTCGCCGTCTTGAGGAACGGGCCCGGCTCGACGACCTGGTGCGGGCGGTGGCCGCGGGCAACGGGGCGCGCTGCGCGTCGTCGGCGAGCCGGGCATGGGCAAGTCGGCGGCCCTGGACTACGCGGTCGAGCAGGCGGCGGGTTTCCGGGTGCTGCGGATCCGGGCCGTGGCCGCCGAGCGCGATCTCCCGTACGCCGGTCTGCATCTGCTCTGGGACGGTCCGGTCCCGGCGTCGCTCAAGGCCGCCTTCGGGCTGGCCGGCACGTCCCGGCCGGGCGTGGACGTGGTCGGGCCCGCCGCCTTCGAGCTGCTCACCGGCCTCGCGCGGACCCGGCCGGTGGCGGTGGTGGTCGACGACGCGCACTGGCTGGACGACGCCACCGCGCAGGTCCTGAACCACGTGGCCGCTCGCGTGACCGGTCACGCGCTGCTGATCCTGCTGGCCGAGGACCCGGCCGCGACCGGCGACGGGCCGATCCCGCGGATATATCTCGGGCCGCTGTGCTCCGAGGAGGTCAGCGGCCTGTTCGCCGGCGCGGTCGCCGGGCCGATCGACGGCCTGGTCGCCGAGCGGGTGCTGGCCGAGTCGCACGGCAACCCCCGGGCGCTGGGCGAGGCCCTGGCGAGCCTGGCCGCGCTGGCCGGCGGGTTCGGCATCCCCGGTCCGCGGCACGACCTGTCGTGCGAGCCGGGGCATGACTGCGTCGAGCGGGCGGCACGGCTGAGCCCGCCGGAGCGGCTGCTGCTGCTCGGAGCGGCGGCCGAGCCGACCGGGGACGTCGCGCTGTTCCGGAAGCTGGCCGCCGACCTGGGCGCCGACCCGGCCGAACCGGTCACGCACGGGCTGCTGGTCGCCGGCGAGCGGGTCACGTTCACCTGCGCGCAGCTGCGGTGCCTCACCTACTACGCGGCGGCCCCCGCCGAGCGCCGGATGATCCACCGCAAGCTCGCCGACCACACCGGCGACGACCGGCCGCGCCGGGTCTGGCATCTGGGGCTGGCCGCGACCGGCGACGACGACGCCCTGGCCGGTGAGCTGGAGGGCACCGCCGAGCTGGCGCAGGCCCGCGGTGGTGCCGCCGCCCGCGCCGCGTTCCTGGCGATGGCGGCGCTGCTGACCAGCGACCCGGCCCGCCGCGCCGACCGGGCGCTGGCCGCGGCCGCCGCCAAGTACGACAGCGGTGACCTGGCCGCCGCGCAGCGGATGCTGGCCCGGGTGGAGGCGGAACCGGACGACGTGGCGCGCTGTGCCCGCCGGTCCTGGTACCGGGCGCGGATCGAGACGGCGGTGCGGCCCGGGGCCGGTTCGGCGCGGGCACTGCTCGACGCGGCGCGGCGGCTGCGCCGGCACGACCCGGTGAGCGCCCGGGAGGCGTACCTGGAGGTGCTGTTCGCGGCGATCCCGGCCGAGACCGGCGGGATTCTCGCCGAGGCCGCCCGCGAGGCGCTGGCCGCCGCCGCCGATCATCGGGCGCACCCGGCCGACCTGCTGCTGCACGGGCTCGCGGTGCGGATCCTGGACGGCTATGCCGCGTCGGTGCGGCCGCTGCGGGCCGCGGTCACGGCGTTCCACCGGCGTGCGGACGACTCGCGGACGGCGCGCTGGCTCGGGGCGGCCGCGCTGATCGCCGCCGACCTGTGGGAGGAGCCGGCGTGGCGCGATCTCACCCGGCGTTCCGACGGCGGGTACCGGATGCCCGGCCCGGGAGCGCACAGCGCCGCCGCGGTCGCCGCGCTGCACAACGCCACCGGGCACTACGAGGAGGCGATCTACACGGTCCGCGACACGCTGCGGCGCGGGCATCCCGGGTTCGTCGGGCGGGGTCTCGCCGAGCTGGTCGAAGCCGCGGTACGGGCCGGGGACGCGGACCTGGCCGCGCAGGCGCAGGCCCGGCTCGCCGAACGCACCGGACCGGCCGGCACCGACTGGGCCGCCGGGGTCCAGGCCGCCACGGCCGCGCTGCTCGCCGACGGCAGCGAGGCGGACGCGTTGTATCGCGAGGCGCTCGACCGGCTCGGCCGCACCGGACAGCAGTGGCAGCTGGCGCGGACCGAACTCGTCTACGGCGAGTGGCTGCGCCGCCGCAACCGCCGCATCGACGCCCGGGTGCACCTGCGGTCCGCGGGCGAGCACTTTACGGCGCTGGGGGCGGGCGCCTTCGCCGAACGCGCCGGCCGCGAGCTGCTCGCGACCGGGGAGGCGGCACGCAAGCGTACGGTCGAAAGCATGCGGCAGCTCACCCCGCAGGAGGTGCGGGTGGCGTCGCTGGCGCGCGACGGCCTGACCAACGCCGAGATCGCCGAGCGGCTGTTCGTCAGCCCGCGCACGGTGGAGTATCACCTGCACAAGGCGTTCGCCAAGCTGGGCGTCAAGTCAAGGGCCAAGCTTCATGCGGTACGCGGTCTCGACTGATCCCCGACCGGCCGCAGCGAGACCGGTTCGCGCAACGGGACGGCGAGGGTGGCGAACCCGGGGGCGTCGACGCAGGCGATGCCGTCGCGCACGCACACCACGAGCATGCTGCCGCCGCAGGCCGGGCACAGCAGCACCGTTCCCGGGCCGCGGAACACGCGGGTGCGGGCCAGCAGCGACCGCCGGCCGCAGTGCGCGCAGGTCGCGCCGACGCCGGTCATCTCCTGGCCGAACAGGTCGTAGAGCAGGCCCGCGACCGCGTTGCCGTCCCAGCCGGTCATCGCCCGCCGCCGAAACGCTCGGCGTGGATGCCGTCCGGGTCGTGCCCGGCCGCGACCAGCAACGCGGCGGCGGTGTCCACAAAGGTGGTCGGCCCGCACACGTACGTCACCGGGTGCTCGGCCGGCGGCCAGCTCACCTCGGCCAGCATCGGCGCGTCGATCCGGCGCCGGTAACCGTTCCAGCGTGCCGGCGCGCGCCGGGTGTAGGTCAGGTTGACGTCCACCTGGTCGGACGTGGCGAACCGCATGATCTCCTCCGGGTACGGCAGGGCGAGCGCGTCGGGTACCGAATACAGCAGCCGCACCGGCACCTCGCTCTCGATCGCGCGATGGTGGCGCAGCATGGACCGCAGCGGCGCGATCCCGGGCCCGGCCGCGATCAGCAGCAGCGGGCCGCCGCTCGTCGCGTCCCAGCGGAAGTCGGCGCCCAGCGGGCCGCGCAGCTCCAGCCGGTCACCCTCGCGCAGGTCGTCGACGAGGTAGCCGGAGACCTCGCCGCCGGCCACCCGGGCAACGGTCAGCTCCAGGTACCGGTCCTCGGGCGCGGACGCGATGGCGTAGCTGCGCTCGGCGCCCGGTAATCGCAGGTCGACGTGCTGCCCCGGGTGGTGCCCCGGCCAGCCGGGAACGATCAGGCCGATGGTGCGCGAGCGCGGCGTCTCCCGCACCAGCCGTACGACCCGGCCGGTGAGCCAGCCCAGTCGCCTCAGAAGCGCTGCCATGGCTCGTCACTCTGGCAGCGCGCGGTCCCGGACGAGTCGGTAAAGACACCGGGCCGTACCCCGGGGCTAGGCGAAGACCGCCCGGCCGTCGTCCGGCAGGCCGCGTTTGGCCAGGTCGTCGACGAACCGGCGGCTGAGCTCGTCGGCCGGCGCCGCGATGGTGGCGATGACGTCGCGCAGGATCTGCGGCCGCAGCGGGCGGACCGTGCCCTCGGTACGGGTGCTCAGCGCCGAGACCGGCACGATGGTCACCCCGATGTCGGCCGCGGCCAGCCCGGCGGCGGTGCGCGGGCTGCGGGTGCGCAGGATCGTGTTGAGCGTGACGTGGTGCTCGGCCATCAGGGTGTCGACCCAGATCGACAGCCCGTTCTCCGGGACGTAGTGGATGAACGGCTCGCCGGCCAGCGCGGCGACGGCGACCGACGGCAGACCGGCGAACGGGTGGGTGCCGCTGGCCACGACCACCATCTCCTCGCGCCCGAGCAGCTCCACGTGGTGCGAGGTCTCGGTGGGCCGCGGGCCGACGATCAGGTCGGCGTGCCCGGCGCTCAGGAACTCGTCCATCCGGTCGGCGCTGGTGAACTCGCTCAGCTCGAAGTCGACCTCGGGATGCCGCAGCCGCCACTCCCGGATGGCGCGGGTCAGCAGCCACGGCGTCATGGTCTCGGCGGTGGCGATGCGCAGCAGCCCGGCCTCGCCCCGGCCGACCTTGCGGCCGATCGTGACCGCCAGCGCGGCGTGGTGCAGGGCGCTGCGGGCCTCCTGCGCGGCGGCCCGCCCGGCCGGGGTGGGCCGCACACCGCGCGGTAAACGTTCGACGACCTGGGTGCCGAGTTCCTTCTCCAGCGACAGGATCTGATGCGAGAGCGCCGGCTGGGAGATGCGCAGCGCGGCGGCCGCCCGCGTCACCGACCCCAGGTCGACGATCGAGACGAGGCACTCGAGGGCGCGCAGGGTGGCCATGTCTACGAATACGCCGCGATCGGGTCCGCGTTCCGCCCGGCCGCGGTGCCCGCCATCACATTCTTTCGCTTTTTCGATGCCCGCCATCGAAGAAATAGACGGTGAGTAACGTCTCGCCGCGGAATTACCGTGGCCGCCGTTCGTGAAACCGGCCATGAAGGTCCACGCGGCACTGGCACGTGCCCTCGCGAACCACGGCACCGACACCATGTTCGGGCTGATCGGTGACGCGAACCTGTTTCTCGCGCACAGCTTCGCCGACGGCGGCGGCCAGTACGTCGGAGCGGTCCACGAGGCCGGCGCGATGTTCATGGCGTTCGGCTACGCCGGGCGGACCGGCAAGCTCGGCGTCGTCACCGTGACGCACGGCCCGGCGCTGACCAACACGCTCACCGGGCTGGTCGAGGCCGTCCGCGGCCGGATCCCGCTGCTGGTGATCGCCGGGGACACCGCCACCACCAGCCGTTCCAGCATCCAGGACATCCCGCAGCGCGACGTGGTGCTGCCCACCGGGGCCGGTTTCGAGCAGGCCCGTACGCCGGAGACCGCGCTCGCCGACCTCGCCCTGGCCATTCGCCGCGCGGTGGTGGAACGCCGGCCGGTCGTGTTCAACGTTCCGGTCGACTTCACCTGGCACGACGTCGACTACTGGGACGTGCCGCTGGACCTGCCGGCGCCGCAGCGGCTCGGGCCGGACCGCGAGGCGTTGCTGCAGGCGGTCCTGGAGATCGCCGCCGCCGACCGGCCGGTGCTGCTGGCCGGCCGCGGCGCGATCGGCGCCCGCTCGTCGGTGCTGCGCCTGGCCGAGCGGATCGGCGCGCCGATGGCCACCACGCTCAAGGCGAAGGACCTGTTCCGCGGCGAGCCGTTCGACATGGAGGTGGCCGGCGCGGTCGCCGGGCCGGCCACCCGCGAGGTGTTCGCCGCGGCGGACCTGATCATCAGCATCGGGACCAGCCTCAACGGCTACGCCACCGAGAACGGCCGGCTGCTGCGCGGCAAGAAGCAGGTGGTGATCGACATCGACGAGGCGCGGGCGACGCTGCGCGGCGACGCCACCGCCGTCACCGACCGGCTGATCGACCTGCTGGACCTGATGAACGTGCCGCGCCGCGAGTTCCGCACCCCGGAGATGGCTCACCGGCTGACCGCGCAGGCGGCACCTGGCGAGCGGCCGCCGACCGCGCCCGGAACCGTCGACGTGGTCACCGCGCTGCGCCGGCTCGACGAGATCCTGCCGCGCCCTCGCACGGTGGTCAGCGACGCCGGACGGTTCATGATGGAGTCTTCCCGGTACGTGCATCCGGGCGACCCACGGGCGTACGTGCTGCCGGTGAATTTCGGGTCGATCGGCATGGGCATGGGCGCGGCCGTCGGCGCCGCGGCGGCCCGGACCGGCGAGCCGGTGATCCTGGTCTGCGGCGACGGCGGGTTCATGCACGCCGGCACCGGCGAGTTCAGCACCGCGGCCCGCTACGGCCTGGACATCATCGTCGTGGTCTGCAACGACGGCGGCTACGGCGCCGAGCACATCCAGTACACCCGTCGCGACCTGGACCCGGCACTGTCCTTGTTCGACTGGCCCGACCTGGCGAAGCTGGCCGGGGCGCTCGGCGGCGACGGCATCACCGTGCGCGGCCCGCTCGACCTGGAGCAGGCCGCGAAGGCCGTCGAGAACCGGACGTCCCCGCTGCTCATCGACCTGCGCCTGGACGTGCACCACATTCAGGCGCTGCCGCATTGACCGTGTCCGCCGTCACGATCGCGAACCCGGCCCCCGCCACGGCGTAGACCAGGTGGCCCGCCAGCAGCTAACCCCGAGGATGCACACCCATGGACGTCGCCGACGAAATCCTGACACCGGACGAGCAGGCGGCCTGCGACGCGCTCACCCGCGCGCTGCTCACCTTGCCCAAGATCATCGACGCGCGGCTGATGCGCTCGACCGAGCTGACACTCGCCGAGTACAGCGTGCTGATCGGCCTGGCCGAGACACCCGGCCGCACGGTACGCATCTCCGAGCTGTCCGCCTGGGTGCCGATGACCCGCAGCGGGCTGACCCGGCTCGTCGACCGGCTCGCCCGCCACGGCTTCGTCGGGCGCGAACCCGCCGTCGACGACCGCCGCTCGCAGCTGGTCGTGCTGACCGAGAGCGGCGTGCGACTGGCCGAGGCCAGCAAGATCGCGTACCAGACGAGCCTGCGCCGGCTGATCCTGGACAACCTGCACGGGCTGGACCTGACGAAGTTCACGTACGCCTTCGAGCGGATGGGCGAGCTGGACGCGTGAGCAGGGTTCGCAGGGCCCGCTTGTCGACCTTTCCCAGCGGCGTACGGGGAAGGGAGCCGACGATCCGGTAGGAGGCGGGCCGGTAGATCTCGCCGAGCGCGTCGACGATCCGCCGGGTCAGCTCCGGAAGGTCGGGCGGATCGGTCACCACGAGGACGACGTGCACGGTCTCGCCGGCCGCACCGGCCAGCCCGACGGTCGCGGCCTCCTGGATCCCGGGCTGCGCGACCAGGAAGTCGTCCAGCAGCCTGGAGTAGACGTTGTCGGCCGCCCGGCCGGTCACGATGACGTCGCGCAGCCGGTCCAGCACGTAGAGGTAGCCGTCGTCGTCCTGGCGCACCAGGTCGCCGGTCCGAAACCAGCCGCCGGCGTCCAGCACCCGCGCGGTCGCCCGGGGGTCACCCCAGTAGCCGGTCATGACGGAGCGGGACCGGACCCACAACTCGCCAGCCTGTCGCGCCTCGACCACGCGGCCTTCGCCGTCGCGCAGTTCGACCTCGACGCCGGGGATCGGGCGTCCGCAGCTGGTCAGCGACGCCGGACGGGCCGGGTCGTGCGCTTGTGGCGGGAGCACGGCGACGACGCCGCATTCGGTCGTCCCGTACACCTGGGTCAGTATCGGGCCGAAGCACGCGATCGCCTGCCGGAGCCGGGCCGGTGCTGGGGCCACGCCACCGTAGATGAGGCTGGTCAGCGCCGGGAACCGGCCCGGGTCGCAGCCGGGCTGGTCGAGCAGTTCGTCCAGCATCGGGGTCGTCACGACCACGCTGGTGACGCGTTCGCGGCCCATCACGGACAGCGTCGCGGCGGCGTCGAACGTTCGCAGCAACACGACCGCGCCGGTGAGCAGCCCGCGCAGGGAGCCGATGTGGCCGCTCGTGTGGGTGATGGGGGTGGCCACGAGCATGCGGGCCGCACCCTGCCGGGCCGGCGTCACGTCGAGGTAGTAGCCGTTGCCGTGCGTGACGAGCTTGGGTTCCCCGGTGGTGCCGCCGGTGTAGAACACCGTCGTGAGCCGGCGGGAGGCGGCGGCATCGTCGATCGTCAGGTCGGTGCGGTCCGCGGCGGTGCGCAGAAAGCCTGGGCCGATGTCGTAGACGCGCTGGACGGCCATCCGCTCGGCGCGTTCCCGGAAGGCCGGATCGACCAGCAGCATCTCGACCTGGGCCCGCCGGACGAATGCCGCGAGCTCGGCGTCGCCACGCTCGGGCGGCACGAAGACGAGCCGCAGACCCAGGTAGTGGATGGCCAGCATGAGGAACAAGGCTTCGGGGGTGTTCTCGGTGAACAGAGCCACCCCTTCGCCTTCGCCGAGGCCCATGGCTCGCAGGGCCTCGGCGAAGCGGAGGATCGTGCGCACGGCCTCCGTGCCGCTGATGCGTCGATGCTCGAAGACGACGGCTTCTGAGTCGCCCGCGGCACGCAGCCTCCGCAGCACTTCCACCGTGTAGTTCTCCATTACGCCGCGTAGGTCTCCAGTACGGCGGCCAGGCGAGCCGGGGCGGACAGCATCGGCATGTGCCCGGTCGGCAGCCGCTCGACGGTGGTCGCCTGCGCGGCGTACTTCTCCTGCAGCGCCACCGGGAACTGCCGGTCGCGCTCGCAGATGACGTACGTCGACGGAAAGTGCTGCCATGCCGCCCGCGTGGTCGGCTCGACACAAGACAGCAGGCTCTGATCGACGAGCCGGCCGATCGCCTCGGACGCGGCCTCGTCGGACAGATCCGAGTAGAACGTCTCCCTCGGGTTCCGGTACGCCTCGCGCGGGGCCACGCCGCTGACATCTTCCGGAACCGGAATGCCGAAGGCGCTGGCGGCGGACTCACCCACGATCGGCATGAAAGCCGCGACGTAGATCAGCCGGAGCACGTTCGGATGCTCGTCGTCCAGCTGGCTGATGGTGAGCCCGGAGTGCGAGTGACCGACGACGATCACCGGGCCGTCGATCTGCCGCAGGCGCGCGGCGAGCGTGTCCGCGTCGTCGTACAGCCCGGCGGTCGGATTGTCGCCTGCGCTCGGCATGCGGATCGCCTCGGATCGCCAGCCGTTCGCGGCGAGCTCCTGCTGCAGGGGCAGCCAGGTGGCCGGCGTGTGATAGCCGCCGTGGACGAGAAGAAACAATGGACGAGCCAAGGTGAATATCCCCCAAGAACGAAGAATCAATTCCGCGGGCACCAGCGTAAATCCGATTCGGCGCCGAATGGCGTGCGGTTATTCACCCGGAACGCCGGAACTGAGCGTTCCTTCCGACGTACTGCCGTGGTCAGGACCAGGCCGACTCGGAGAGCGTGCGCCATTTCGCGTCGGATTCGGCGAGCACCGCGCCGGCCGCGTCCCAATATTGGACCGCGTCCTTTCCGAGCAGGATTCGCACCGGGGCGTCGTCGCGGCCGGCGAGCTCGGCCACGATGGCGGCGATCCGCGCCGGGTCGGCGACCTGCATCGGCTGCCCGCGCAGCATCTCGGCGACCACACCGACGGTCTGCCGGTACGGCTCGGTGACCGGCGGGATCGTCATCGACGAACGGGCCCACTCGGTGCGCATGCCACCCGGCTCCAGCACGGTGACCTTGATGCCCAGCGGCGCCACCTCCTGCGCGAGGACGGTCGAGAAGCCACCGACGGCCCATTTGGCGCTCTGGTACGCGGCGAGGCCGGGCGTGCCGATCCGGCCGCCGAGGGTGGAGACCTGGAAGATGTGCCCGCCGCCCTGGCTTCGCAGGATCGGGAGAACGGCCTTCGTGACGTTGACGACGCCGTAGAAATTCGCGTCGATCTGCGCGCGGAAGTCCTGCGGGGTGACGTCCTCGACGGCGGCGACGTCCGCGTAGCCGGCGTTGTTGACCACGACGTCGTAGCGGCCGAAAGCCGTCCGGCCCCGCTCGACGGCGTCGCGCACCGCGCCGGCGTCGGTGACGTCCAGCGCCACCGGCAGGATGCGGTCGCCGTACGCGTCGGCGAGGTCGTCGAGCAGCTCCGGCCGGCGGGCGCCGGCGACCACCTGGTCACCCGCCCGCAGCGCGTTCTCGACGATCGCGCGGCCCAGACCGCGCGAGCTGCCCGTGACAAACCAGACCTTTAACATGTCGTCCACATCCGTTCTTAACGTACCGGAGGTACCTTACGGATCCAGAATAAGAGACCGTCGGTACGGTGTCAACGTACTGGAGGTCTCTTAAGATGTCCTCATGGCCACGTTCCAGCGCGCCCGCAGCGAGGAAGCCCGCGAGATCCGCCGGCAGGCGATCCTGGACACCGCGTCGCAGATGCTCGCCGAGATGCCGACCGGCAGCATCACCCTCAACGAGCTGAGCCGGCGCAGCCGCCTCGCCAAGTCCGGCTTCGTCAAATACTTCGAGTCCCGCGAGGCGGTCCTGCTGGAGCTGCTCGACCGGGCGTGGCAGCAGTGGATCGCCGACCTGGGCGAGCAACTCGCCGCCGACGGGGACGACGATCCGGCCGTCCAGCGTCGAGGAGCCCGGACCGCCGTCGTGCTCGCCCGGACGCTGGCCGCGCACCCGCAACTGTGTGACCTGCTCAGCGCGCAAGCGGGCGTCCTCGAGCACAACGTCTCCGCGGCGGTCGCCGGTCGCTACAAACAGGCGGCCGCCGAGAACGTGCTCGCGATGGCCGCGCTGGTCCGCGCCCGGCTGCCCGAACTAGGTCCGGCGGCCGAGCAGCTGTGCGCCCAGATCATCATGGTGACCGGTGCCGTGTGGACGCACTCGCGGCCGTCGCCCGGCATGATCGCCGCCTACGACGCCCATCCCGAGCTCACCAAGTTTCGCCTGCCCTTCGCGTCCACCCTGGAAAGCATGGTCGCCACGCTGGTCGCCGGGGCGCTCACGCTCGCGGCCGGCCAGAGCTGACTCAGCGCGCGGCAGGTCCGGCCGGCGGGTCGAAGAAGCGCGGCCCGTTCGGCGCGCCCACCCCGGTCGACGTGTCGTAGCCGGTGCGGTCGTGCAGCGTCGTCGGGGTGTCGATGGTCTCGAGCTGGAACTTGCGGCCGCCGGTGGCGTCGCGGCCGTTGACGAAGTCGGCGCGCACCTGCGCAACCGGCGTGCTAGGCGCGACGACGTCGTACAGCGCGGGCGTCTTCAGCATTTTGTAGTACAGCGGGTTGACGAAACCGAGCCGGTGACCGGCGTTCTGGTCGGCGACCGCGATCATGCCGGCCAGCAGCGGCGCGGACAGGCTGGTGCCGCCGAGCCGGAACTGGCTCCAGCGCGGGCCGTCCGGGAAGCTCTGCGTCGCCCCCAGCAGAAAGCCGGTGTTCGAGTCACCGTCCACCGAGATGTCCGGCACCGTCCGCATCGTGCTGGCCGGCACGACCCCCTTCTGGTAGAAGGGCTGCGGATAGATCGCGCTGGTGCCACCGCCTCCCCCGGCGTGCAGATCCGGCGGACCCCAGGCGCCGTTCCGGGCGCCGCGGACGTAGGCGCTCTGCCATCCGTACTCGAACTTGCGCCGCCCGTCGCGGCCGATCGCCAGCGAGGTGGCCCCGACGCTGGTGACGTAGGGGTCGTCGGTCGGGAAGCTGACCGTCGTCGCCGGCGGCTGCGTGCCGCCGTCGCTGACATCGCCGGTCGCGAAGACGACCGTCATGCCGGTCAGCGCCGCCTCCAGCGCGAACTGGTCGAAGAACTTGACCATGTCGGCGCCGGCCGTGGCGGCGTCGTCGCCGCCCAGACTCCACGAGTCGGTGACGATGTCGGCGACGTGGTTGTCGATCGTCTCGGCCCAGGCGTTGGTCAGCCCCGTGTCGCAATCGGTGCCGGCGACATAGACGATGCCGGCGCCCGGGGCCATCGCGTGCACCGCCTCGACGTCGAGGGCCTGCTCGACATAGGCGCCCTGAGCGTCACATTCCTGAATTCGCCCGTAGCCGTCGGCCGCGGGGGTGATCTGCCGATACTGCCCCGGCCGGAACAGCGGCTGGTGATGCACCCGGTTGTACTGCTGCGCGTCGCCGGGCATGGTCCGCGACGCGTACGCCAGCACGACCGCCACGGTGACGCCACGGCCGTCGATTCCGGCATTTAACAACGAGCTTTCCCCGTACGCCGATTGGAGCTGATCGGGCGTGTAACCACAGATCGAATAGGGCTGTTTCCGCCCGTCGAACGCGGGCTGATCGGTGGCGGTCCGCTGCCCGTAATAGTCCGAGCAGGGGGTGCCGCTGGTCAGCGCGGGCGCCGGCGCGGGCTCAGGATCGGCCAGCTCGTGCAATTGCGCACCCTGGTCGATTCCGAGGACACCCCCGATCAGCCGTACGACCGATTTCGGGGTGTGCGACGGAAAGGACAGCTCGCCGGCGTTCGCGTGCACCAACGCGCCCCGGTACGAGAAATTGTCGACAGTGGTGCCGAAGACCTTGTTCACCCGCGCGGCGGTGCCACTCGCCTCGATGTACATTCCGCTCGGCAGAATCTTGTCGACGCGAAATCCCTGCGAGAGGATCCAGTCGCGAACCGCGGCGATGTCCGGCGGGGCCGGCGCGTACCGGTCCCGGAATTGCTTGTTCGACAGCCATCGGCCGTATTCGGGGCTGTCCGGATCGGAAATACGCCGCAGCGTGGCGACCGCGTCGTCGTGATCACGCATGCCGACGACCAGCCCGAAGTCGATGCGGCTGCCGCCGGGTGTCCCGCCGAGCTGCTGGGCCTGCGACAACCAGGTCGGCAGGCTGCCGGCGATCGCCAGCCGGCCGGGCGACGAAACGGGTGCGGCCCCGCCCAGCGCCAGCAGTGCCAGAACCGTGACAGCGGCGATGACGGCGATCGAGGCAGGCCCGTGGCGGGTGATTCCACGCAATCGGTGTGCCTCCACTAAGAAACGAGCGACTCAGGAAAACCCGCACCGATTCGTGCGTCAAGATCTGCTGGGCGAAATGTGGCGCTCCCCTCGCCGCCCCGGTTCCCCGGCCTGTGCGACCCTGCTCCCATGACGACCTTGGTGGTGGCCGGGGCGGTGCGCGAGGCGTACCCGGAAGTGCTGGTCGCCGTTCTGATCGCGGAGGGACTGGACAGCGGCGGCGACTGGGACGACGCGGCCCGGCCGGCGCTCACCCCGGCCTGCGAGGACGATCCGGCCATCGCGGCCTGGCACGCGGTGTACCGGCGGTTCGGCACCAACCCGCGGCGCATGCGGCCCAGCGTGGAGGCACTGAGCCGGCGGCTGGCCCGGACCGGCGCGCTGCCGCGCATCAACGCGCCGGTGGACGCGTACAACTGGGTCTCGGTCCGGTTTGTCGTGGCGGCCGGGGCGTTCGACCTCGACGCCGTGCGCGGCGACGTGGTGCTGCGCGAGGCCCGCGACGGGGACTGGTTCACGCCGCTCGGCGAGCCGGACACGGTGGAACATCCCAGGAGCGGCGAGATCGTGTACGCCGACGACGTATCCGTGCTCACCCGGCACTGGAACTATCACGACGCCGAACGCACCAAGGTCACGAGTTCCTCGCGGGATGTGATGTTCCTGCTGGAGAGCGCGGACGGGGCGGCCCGGCTGGACGAGGCGGTTCATGCTTTGCGGGAGATGGTGGCGCCGCATGCCACGTCGGTTCGTTCGCTCTGAAGTTCGTTTGCTCTGAAGGGGGACTCGGGTGGACGCCAAGGACGTCGCGGGGGATCTCGAATCGGTGATCCTGGAGGAGGAGCAGATCCTCGCCCGGGTCGCCGCGCTCGCCACCGAACTGCACGAGACCATGGCGGGCCGGGTTCCGGTGCTGGTCGGGGTGCTCGGCGGGGCGGCCACGTTCACCGTGGACCTGGCACGGGCGTACCCGGATCAGGTCGAGATCGGCTGGATGGCGATCAAGTCGTACAGCACCCGCAACCGGGCGTCGGGGTCGGTGCGCGTGCTGAAAGACCTGGACCTGGACATCACCGGCCGGGACGTGATCATCGTGGACGGGGTGATCGACACGGGGCTGACCATGTCCTGGCTGATCTCGAACCTGGCGCAGCGGCGGCCGGCGTCGATCTCGGTGTGTGCGCTGCTTCGCAAACCGGAGACCGCGCGATTCGCGTCTACTCCTACGTACATAGGATTTGATGTTGGGGACGGGTTGATCGTCGGATACGGGATGGATTTTAAAGGGAAATATCGTAATTTACGGTGTGCGGCGGTGCTCGGGTCGTGGGCGCAAGGCGTGTGACGCCCGACGTGCCGACGAGTGGCTTCCACGTGCCGCACGTAGGCTGTACTCATGACTGAGTTCGACGGCCTTCCTGTGCTCCGCTCCCCCGTGGCCATCGCGGCATTCGAGGGTTGGAATGATGCTGCGGACGCATCGACCGCGGCCGTGGAACACCTCGAGCAGGTGTGGCAGGCCCGGGAAATCGCCACGATCGACCCCGAGGACTTCTACGACTTTCAGGTCAGCCGCCCGACGGTGACCATGTCCGAGGGCGAAACCCGCAAGATCGAGTGGCCCACCACCCGGTTCACCGTGGCCAGCCCGCCCGGCAGCGACCGCGACGTGGTGCTCATCCGGGGCATCGAGCCGAGCATGCGCTGGCGCACCTTCTGCGAGCAGGTCCTGGAGATCTGCCACAGCCTCGAAGTCAACCGGATCGTGCTGCTGGGCGCTCTGCTGGCCGACGTGCCCTACACGCGGCCCCTGCCGATCAGCGGCACCACCACCGACAAGGACGCCGCCGAGAAGTACAACGTGGTCCCCACCCGCTACGACGGCCCCACCGGCATCGTCGGCGTGCTGCACGAGGCGGCCGGCCGCGCCGAGCTGGACGCGTTGTCGTTCTGGGTGCACGTGCCGCACTACGCGAACAACCCGCCCTGCCCGAAGGCGACGCTGTCCCTGCTGTCGCGGCTCGAGGACGTGCTCGACCTGCCGGTCCCGATGGCCGACCTGGCCGAGGAGGCCGACGAGTGGGAGAAGCGGGTCCGCGCGGCCGCCGAGCAGGACGCGGAGCTCGGCGAGTACGTGCGCGAGCTGGAGGAGCGCGTCGGCGACGAGGGCATCCAGCCGCTGACCGGCGACGAGATCGCCAGCGAGTTCGAGAAGTACCTGCGCCGCCGCGGCGGCTCGGCGGGCCCGACGGCCGGCTCCTGGTAGGGAGCGGCTTAGAACGGGCGGCCCTGGGTCGCGCGGGGCAGCCGCGTCGGGCCGGTGAGCCGGTCACCGTTGGTGCTCCGGCGTCTTCGGATCCCGTTGCGTCTTTCCGTGCCTTGTCTCTCCGGGGGCGTCGGCTCTCCGGGGGCGTCGACCCGGGGGCGTCGGCTCTCCGGGGGCGTCGGCTCTCCGGGAGACCGGCCGCCGCCATCGGCCGGCGCTCGTCAATCGTCGAACTCGCCGCGCTTCACGCCCCGCAGGAACTGCGCCCACTCGTCGGGCGTGAAGCGCAGCACATCCTCGGGGTCGCGGGCGCTACGCAGCATGACGCCCTCGGGCAGAAACCGGACTTCCACCCCGTCCTGATCCGGAAATTTCCCTTTTATCCACCCGGACTCAGCACGCTCGCGATCACTCATCGCACCACCTCCCCAGACGGTGAGTGACTCAGGCTACGAGATCGTCAGTGCTCGATGCGTCCACCTTTCGGCGTGTCGCGGCACCGTGTCGCACACCCTTTGGCGCATCCTAGGAACCTAGTCCTGAGGAGGTGCGCCATGACGATCAATCCGGGCGCCGCCGAGTTCCCCCACCGGCAGATCGCCGCGCAACTGCGCGAACGCATCCGCCGCGGCGACTGGCAACCGGGCGAACGCCTGCCGTCCATCCCGGCGATGGCCGAGATGTTCGGCGTGGCGAAACAGACGGTCCAGCGCACCGTCGACCAGCTGCGGGTCGAGGGCATCCTGATCACCAAACCCGGCTCCGGTACGTACGTACGAGGCACCCGCCGCCGCCTCAACCGCCTGTCCCGGGGCCGCTACGGCCCGCGCCGCGGCTACCACGCCGACCTCGCCGCACGCTACCGCCAACAGCTCACGGCGGTCGGCCGCGAGCCGGCCCCGGCCGAGGTGGCCGACGCGTTCGGCGTCCGCGACGGCACCGAGATGCTGGTCCGCCGCCACATCGTCCGCACCGACGAGGCGACCGTCGAGCTGGGCGCGTCCTGGTTCCGGGTGACCGACGCGAGCGGCACCTCCCTGGAGCGCGCCGAGGCGTTCGGGCGCCCCCTCTACCAGGAGGCCGAGGAGGTGCTCGGCAAGCGCTACGCCTCGGCGACCGACACGATCAGCGCCCGCCAGCCCAGCCGCGACGAGGCCGAGATCCTCCAGATCCGCCCCGACACTCCCGTCCTGCACCTGCTGCACGTGGCGTTCGACGAGTCCCGCAAGCCGATAGAGGTCGCCCAGGCGACGTGGCCCGGCCCGATGACGACGCTGACCGAGGAGTACAAGATCCCGGCCCCTTCCCCCGAGCCCGACCCCGACCCAGGCCTGGCCCTGGCCTAGACAAGTAAGTCCTAAGCCGAGTCGGTGGCAGTAGGCGAGTCAGCGACCTGATCACCGTCCGTCCGCCAGCCCCACGCCGCCCCCCTCGCATATCCGGTATTTCCGAATATTTGTGGGAGAGGCCAGGCCGCTGGACGGGCGGGCTCGGCGCGCGGCCGCGCGGCGCTTCCATTGTGTGAGACGGGTGACCGCCTGCTGAGACCCGCGTCCGCATCATGGACCCACCGTCCGCGATGTGGGACCAGCGTCCATTGTAGAGAGTATATTTGTCACGTAACGAGGCTTTCGCCCGGCAGCTTTTTCCGGCCGAATGTGAACCTTGGAGAGTTATTGGCTCGCATGTGGGCGCAACTCTCCAAGGTTCACAAAAGTCCACGATGTGACCGCGTTGTCCACATAGCGGGACCGCCGCGCTGCGGCTGGTGGTGGTCGGCGGCTCCCCGCTGTGAACGGATCGCCACAGCGCCTCAGCTCTGGCACCACCGCGCAACCGGAGCCACACCGTGACCAGGCCACGCATCGCCTACCACCACGGTAGGACTTACTCGTCTAGGGCCTCCGACGCGCGGCAACCTCGAACGCCAGCCCCGGCCCGCGGGGTTACCGGCCGAACCTCGCACCTTCGCGGGCCGCCCGCCCGATATCGTCGGGTGGCGGTCCGGCGTCTCCTTCAGCCGGACATTTCCGACTTGGCAAGCCGGTTCGGCGGTCGCGTCTCCTTCGGCCGGACACTTCCGACTTGGCCGGCCGGTTCGGCGGTCGCCGTGCCGCATTACGACCACGACGAGACATTTCCGACTTGGCTGCGCGGCGGCCACGAAGCGGCGGCCACGAAGCGGCGGCCATGAAGCGGCGGCCACGAAGCGGCGGAACGCGTTCGACGTGCGCGTCTCCTTCAGCCGGACATTTCCGACTTGGCCGGCCGGTTCGGCGGTCGCCGTGCCGCATTACGACCACGACGAGACATTTCCGACTTGGCTGCGCGGCGGCCATGAAGCGGCGGCCACGAAGCGGCGGAACGCGTTCGTCGCGCGCGTCTCCTTTGGCAGGATATTTCCGACTTCTCTATTCCGTCCATGTGGCGGCCGTGCCTCAGTACACCACGCTGTGTGTGGCCGTGTTCCTCGGCCCGTTCCTCACCAACGTCACCGAGGTCGCTGTGTCTCCACCAGCGTGACATTTCCGATTCTTCTGCTTTATCGCTTACTTCTGACGCCGCGGGCTCGCACCCGTGCCGGGAGGGCGGCAGCCGCAGGGCCGACCACAATGGCCACCGTCCTCCTGCCGGAATCCCCCGCGCGGCGCCCAGCTGCGGGGCCGACCACAATGGCCACCGTGATTGCAGAGCTTGCGCGCGTGCTGCAAGAGGCGGCCACGGCGGCCTTTCCCCCGGCGCGGCTGGCCCGGGTGGACGGCTGGTGGCTGCGGCACGCGGACACGCCCGACTGGTGGAACGCCTCGGTCCTCCCGCACGGGCCGGTGCCCCGGCACGCGCTCGCGGACCGCATCACCCGCGCCGAGCGGTTCTATCCGGGACCGGCCGCGTTCCAGATCAGTCCGGCCGCCACCCCGGGCCTGGACGCCGCGCTCACCGAACGCGGCTACCGGCGCGACGGCGAGATCTCCCTCCAGACGGCCCCGGTGGTCGCCCCGCCGCCAAGAGCTTTCCCGGTACGCCTGTCCAACACCCCGGACGACGACTGGTTCGCCACCTGGTCCGCCATGCACAGCACCCCGGGCGCGGAGCTCGACCAGCGCGCCCGGCTCGCCCGCATCGCGCACCCCACGGCGTACGTCTCGGTGCTGGATGATCTGGGGGTGATCGCCGTCGGGCGGGCCGTGCGCACGGACGGCTGGACCGGCGTCTACGGCATGGCGACCGTCCCGCGCGCGCGAGGCCGCGGCACCGCCCACCAGGTGCTGGCCGCGTTGTCCGCCTGGGCCGGCACCCCGTTGTTCCTGCAGGTGGAGCTGCGCAACGCCCCGGCGTTACTGCTCTACGCCCGGACCGGGTTCACCGAGCGCTACCGCTACCACTTCCGCCGGCAAACTCCCGGTACATGACGTGCAGCCCGACCCGCCCCTGCGACGGGTGCTCGAACGCGCGCGGCACCGTCCCGACGATCACGAACCCGAGCCGCCGGTACACCTCGACCGCCCCGAGGTTCGTCGCCGCGACGGCGTTGAACTGCATCGAGGCGTACCCCTGCTCCTCGGCCCAGGTCAGCGCGAACCGGCACAGCGCCGTCCCCACCCCGCGCCCGCGCTGCCCGTCCGCGACCATGAAGCTCGCCGTCGACACGTGCGCCCCGGGCCCGCCCCGGTTCGGGCCCATCTTGGCCGTCCCCACGATCTGACCGTCCCGCTCGGCGACGACGGTGAGCCCGGGCGGCGACTCGACCCACACCTCGCGGGCGACATTCTCGGACATGTCGGTCTCGTACGTGAAGGTGTCCCCGGCCCGCACCACCGCACGGACAATCTCCCACACGGCGGGCCAGTCACGCTCAGTGAATTCTCGGATCACCACGCGCGCACGCTATCGCCCGCACATCACACAGATCAATCCATTTCCGTACGCCATGATCAAAGTAACCGGGCAGGTCACCGATCCGCGCGGTGCCGATAGTGACCTGGACCACTGCCGAGATCCTGAACTCACCCACGGAACCGTGCGTTTCGAAGTTGTGAGTGAAGAGAATCCTGTTCCGGTCATCGACACGAGCTCGGCCGTCCCGGTGCTGCGCAAGTACGCGGACCAGGCCGACCGGGAAAGCCGGTTGCCGCAGGAGATGGTCGACGCGATGACCGCCGCCGGTCTTTTTCGCATGGGCGTGCCGCTCACCCTCGGGGGCCGGGAGCTTGACGTCGAGACGTCCATCCCGGTGTTCGCCGAGGTCGGCGCGGCCTGTGCGTCGTGCGGCTGGGTGGCCGCCATCTCGTACGGGTCGCAGCAGGTCGCCGGCGCGTTCGGCGATCGCGTCCGCGAGGAGCTCTGGGGGGACAGCCCGGACGTGCCGATCTGTTCCTCGCTGAACGGCACCGGCGTGACCGCGAACGCCGTGGCGGGTGGGGTCGAGATCTCCGGCCGCTGGCCGTGGGCGTCCGGCTGCCACGAGGCGCACTGGGCCGAACTGGACCTGCCGCTGCCCGACGGCGGCTACGGGCTCGTGCTGGTGCCGATGTCCGAGCTGACCATCGAGTCCTCATGGAACATGGTCGGGATGCGCGGCACCGCGAGCGACACGATCGTGGCCGAGGGCGTGGTCGTCCCGAGCCACCGGATCAAGTCCATGGCCGAGATCGTGAGCGGGAAGCTGGACGGAATCGAGCCGCTGTACCGGGTGCCGGCTGGCGCGATGACCCTGGCCCTGGCCGCGGCGCTGCTCGGCGCCACCCGCGAGGTGTACGCCCAGACGATCCAGGCGGTGGAGCGCGGCAAGCCGCTGTCCATGTCGTTCTACCGGTCGCTGGCCGACGCGCCGAGCGTGCAGGCCGCGCTGGCCGACGCCGCCAACCTGATCGACACGGCCGAGCTGCACATGTTCCGGTCCGCCCGCCGGGTGACCGACGCGTCCGCAGCCGGCGCCGAGCTGACGATGCGGCAGCGCACCCGGTTGCGGATGGACGGCGCGTACGCGGTGCAGTCCATGCTGGACGCGGTGCAGTTGCTGATGACCGTGCGGGGCGGGAGCGCGTTCGCCCACGCGAATGACATCCAGCGCCCGTGGCGGGATCTGCAGACCGCGGCCCGGCATCCGGCACTCAATCTCGGGCTGGCGCGGGAGATGTACGGCCGTGTGCTGGCCGGCATCGAGGAGCCGATCAGCGGGCTCATCTGAGCCGGGAAAAGGCGGAAGACCCGAGGTGCCGCAGGCACCTCGGGTCCGTGTATCACCGGTTGGCCGGCTCGTCAGAAGCCCAGGTCGAGGCCGGTGCCCTCGCCGCCCTCGCCACCGTCGCCGCCTTCGCCACCGTCGCCGCCCAGGGCCTTGGTGACCACGCCCAGCAGCGAGTCAAGGTTGCTCCGGGAGCGGGAGTCCGAGTCGGCGTTGCTGCGGTTGTCGTTGACGATGCGGATGTCGGGGTTGCTGTTGCTGTCGACATCCTGGTTGATGCGGCTGTCGAAGTCACCGCGGACGCTTCCGTCGAACTCGTCGTTCCACTCGTCGCCGCTGTTGAAGTAGTCGCCGTCGTCGTCCCAGTCGTACGGGTTGTACGAAGAAACGGACGACTGCGTGCCGTGCGAGACGGCGGCGGACGCCGGCAGCGCCATGGCGAAGCTCGAACCGGCCGCGAGCAGCAGGCCCGCGAGGATCGTAACCGGACGACGCATTGGTGTTTCCTTTCAGACGGTTTGTATGACCTCGAATAGCTTCGCCCATTTCGTGACCGAAATGTGGCTGATTTCTCCCAAGTCACGCCAAACACGTACTAAATCCCGAAACCGCCCGGTAACTCCCGTTTTGGGGTCTAAAGTCTCGCGGGGCGCGCTCTCCCCGACCGCGATGCGGCGCCCGCATCCGCGCCCTAGAGACGCACTCCCAGCAGGGCGTCCACGGTGCGCGACATCAGCGCCGGAGCGTGCTCGTCCTCGCCCGCACCGGCCAGCGCGGCGTCCGCCCAGGCGTCCACAACCGCCAGCACCGCCGGCGTGTCAAGATCGTTCGCCAGCGCCTCGCGCACCGCCGCCACCAGGCCCTCCCCGGACGGACCGGCCGGTGCCGCCGCCGCCGAACGCCAGCGCCCCAACTGCTCGGAACCACCCTTGAGTACGTCGTCGGTCCACTCGCGATCCGCGCGGTAGTGCCCGGACAGCAACCCCAACCGTACGGCCATCGGGTCCACCCCGTCGGCGCGCAACCGGGAGACGAAGACCAGATTTCCCTTCGACTTGGACATCTTCTCGCCGGCCAGGCCGATCATCCCGGCGTGCACGTAGTGCCGGGCGAACGGCGCCGCGCCGGTCAGCGCCTCGGCGTGCGCCGCCGAGCACTCGTGATGCGGGTACAGCAGGTCGTTCCCGCCGCCCTGCACGTCGATCGTGTCGCCGAGCAGGCCCAGCGCGATCGCCGCGCACTCGATGTGCCAGCCGGGACGGCCGAGCCCGAGGTCGCCGCCGTCCCAGGCCGGCTCGCCCTCGCGGGCGCCGCGCCACAACAGCGGATCCAGCGGGTCACGCTTGCCGGCCCGCGACGGGTCGCCGCCACGCTCGGCGGACAACGCGATCATCTCGGCGCGGGACAGATGCGACTCGTACCCGAACGAGGGCGCCGCCGCGACCGAGAAGTAGACGTCCCCGGTGCCGTCGCCGATGTCGTACGCCGCGCCGGAGGCCACCAGGTCACGTACGTGCCCGGCGATCGCGGGGATGGACTCGACCGCGCCGACGTAGTGCTCCGGCGGGACGATCCGCAACGCCTCCATGTCCTCGCGGAACAGCGCCGTCTCCCGCATGCCGAGGACGACCCAGTCCTCCCCGTCCCGCGCCGCCCGCTCCAGCAGCGGGTCGTCGATGTCGGTCACGTTCTGCACGTATCGCACCGACCGCCCGTTGTCGCGCCACAGCCGGTTGATCAGGTCGAACGTGATCATCGTGGCGGCGTGGCCGAGGTGGGTGGCGTCGTACGGGGTGATCCCGCAGACGTACATCGTGGCGACGTCGCCGGGAGCGGAAGGCTGCACCTGGCGGCGGGCGGAGTCGTAAAGGCGCGGCGCTGCCGGTGCGCCCGGCAACTGGGGGATGTCGTGCCCGGTCCATGGATCCATGGTCAGGAGCCTAACTGCGTGCGTGGGCAACTAATCCGGCGCCGTGAGCTATCAGATAGGCGGCCACGGGATGGCCGGCCAGTCCGGCGGCGGTTTCGGGAAGCGCCGGGACCGCAGCAGGCGACGGACCCGCAGGCGTACGTGCTGCACCTCGGTGATCGTCAGATGCTCCTCGAGCGCGGCACCCAGATCGCCGTCCAGCCGGGTCGCGAGGCCGGTCAGCACGTCGGACGCCTCGTCGATCAGCGGCGTGCCGGTCCAGCCCCACAGCACCGTACGCAGCTTGTTCTCCACGTGGAACGTGACGCCGTGGTCGACGCCGTGGATCGAGCCGGTGGCCGGGTAGAGCACGTGGCCGCCCTTGCGGTCACCGTTGTTGATCACCGCGTCGAACACCGCGAGGCGGGCCAGGCGCGGGTCGTCGGCGTGCGCCAGCGCGTACGCGTCGCCGTCCTCGTCGCGCGCGTTGGCCACCGCCAGCCAGCCCTCGGGCACGTCGTACGCGGGGACGAAGCCGATCAGCGACTCGGCGGTGGCCGGCTCGTCGATCCAGAGCTGCAGGGCGCCGATGCCGAGCGGGCCGTCGCGCAGAATGGTCGGCGGCACCACGTCCCAGCCGGTGGCCTGCGAGACCAGGAACGCCGACACCTCGCGCCCGGCGAGCGTGCCGTCCGGGAAGTCCCACAGCGGTTTCTCGCCGTCGACCGGTTTGTAGACGCAGCGCCGGGTGAGCCCGTCCAGCGTGATCTCGGCCCGCAACGTCGTGTTCGACGCGTCGACGAGCCGGCCCTCGATCTCGATCCGCCCGCGGGTGAGCAGCTCCAGAGCGTCGCGCTCGGCGAGCGCGGCAGCAGGCTCGGCCGTCACGAGGCGGTCACCGGTGGTAGCCGTTGTGCCGGGGGCAGAGGTGGCCGGCCGGGTCGAGCGGCTGACCGCACAGCGGGCACGGCGGCCGGCCGGCGGCGACCACGCGGCGGGCGCGGTCGATGAACGCGCGGGTCGCCTCGGGGGTGAGGCGCACGCGCAGCCGGTCGAGGTCGTCGGCGGGCTCGTCCTCGTCCTCGTCGTCGTCCTCGTCGAGCTCGGGCGAGTCGCTGCCGAGCTCGATCTCCACCTCGGCCTCGCCGGCCTCGATCGCCTCGATGACCACCGTGCTGGTGTCGACGTCGAAGGCCAGCCCCAGCGTGCCGACGCGGAACTCCTCGTCGACCGGCGTATCGAGCGGCTCGTTGTCGTGCGAGAAGACCTCGTCGTCGGGCAGTTTCACCCCGAAGCGCTTGTTGGCCTCGACGAGCAGCTCCTCGAGTTTCTCGGCGAGCAGCGACACCTGGACCTTCTCCAGCGCGACGGTGATCACCCGCCCGCCGCCACGCGCCTGGAGAAAGAACGTCCGGTCGCCGGGCTCGCCCACCGTCCCGGCGATGAACCGCTCCGGCGGCTCGAAGGAATGCACCTGGTGGGTCATGGAATCAACCCTAGCCATCGGGGCTGCCGGGCGCTCTCCCCGGCGGGGTCGGTTCGCCTAGGGCGCAACCCGCGTCTCAGTGCGGTGACGCGCACGTCACACAGTGCGGTCAGAGCCCTCCGCCGGCGCCGCCCCCGACCGCGGCGTCGGATTCCGCGGCGGTTTGCGGCGCGGGCACCAGCGATGCCAGGTCGGCGGTGTCGTTGACGCGTACGACAAAGGGTCGTTGCGCGGTGTAACGAATCACCGTGATCGATGCCGGATCGGCCACGATCCGCTGGAATTGATCGAGATGGAGGCCCAGGGCATCGGCGACGATGGCCTTGATCACATCTCCGTGGCTGCACGCCAGCCACAACGCGCCGGCGCCGTGCTCGGCCTGCACCGCGGCGTCCCAGCGCCGGACCGCGGCCACCGCCCGCGCGGACATCGCGGCCATCGACTCGCCGTTCGGGAAGGTGGCGCCGCTGGGATGCTGCTGCACGACCGGCCAGAGCGGGTCCTGGGCCAGCTCCTTGAGCGGGCGGCCCTCCCAGTCGCCGTAGCCGCACTCGGTCAGCCCCTCGTCGGCCACCGGGGTGGCGCCGGGCAGCGCCAGGTCGAGCGTCATCCGGCAGCGCAGCAACGGGCTGGTCACCACCTTGGCCAGCGGCAGCGGGCGCAGCCGCTCCCCGACGCGCTCGGCCTGCTTGCGGCCGATGTCGTCGAGCTCGACGGGACGGCGTCCGGCCAGCTCACCGGTCACGTTCGAGGTGGTACGCCCGTGCCGGAGCAGAAGTACGGTAGCCACTACTCGGCCACACCCGATTCCTCGTACGCCTCGGCCACGATCCGCAGCGTGTCGATGGCGCTCTTGCGATCCCCCACGTACGGGCTCACCGACAAGGTGCCGACGCCCGCCGACGCGTACATCTTGATCCGCTCCTTGACCTGGAATCTGTTGCCGATGATCGAGGTGCGCTCGATGAAGTCCTGCGGCACCGCCGACGCCGCCTCCGCCTTCTGGCCGGCGAGGTAGAGCTCCTGCACGCGAGCGGCCTCGTCGGCGTACCCCATGCGTACGGCGATCTGGTTGTAGAAGTTCTGCTCCCGGCTGCCCATGCCACCCAGGTAGAGAGCCGCGTACGGCCGGATCAGGTCGGCGCAGGCGGCCAGGCTGTCGCCGATCGCCACCGGCACGGTCGGCGCCACGTCGAAGCCGGTCAGTCCCAGCCCGAGCTTGGCCCGGCCGCGCTCGATGTGCTGCAGGACCTCGCCGGCCGCGTCCGGCGCGAAGAAGACCGACAGCCAGCCGTCCGCGATCTCGCCGGCCAGCTCCAGATTCTTCGGGCCGATGGCGGCCAGGTAGAGCGGTATCGCCTCGCGCGGCGGGTGGAACCCGAGCTTGAGCACCTTGCCCGGCCCGTCCGGCAGCGGCAGCGTGTAGTGCTCGCCCTGGTAGGAGACCGGCTGCCGGGCCACCGCCAGCTTGACGATCTCCACATACTCCCGGGTACGGGCGAGCGGCTTGTCGAACCGCACGCCGTGCCAGCCCTCGGACACCTGCGGCCCGGAGACGCCCAGGCCCAGCCGGAACCGGCCGCCGGACAGCGCGTCCAGGGTGGCGGCGGTCATCGCGGTCATCGCCGGCGTGCGCGCGGGGATCTGCATGGCCGCGGCGCCGAGGTCGATCTGCCGGGTCTGCCCGGCCATCCAGGCCAGCATGCTCACCGCGTCGGACCCGTACGCCTCGGCGGACCAGACGACCGCGAAGCCGAGCCGATCGGCCTCCTGGGCCATGGCCAGGTGATCCGCCGGGGTGGACCACGCGGACTGATAGCCGAGGTTGAGTCCGAGCCGCACGTGTGCCTCCTGGTGATCCGTGAGCCTGCTCGCAGCCTACTTATCGGCAGCGTCAGGTAACCGACCTGGTTGACCTGCTGCTGAGCATTTCCACCGAGACAATGTCTGAATAAGGTTCACTCATGCAACAGCGACCGCTCGGCCGAAGCGGGCTGGCGGTCTCGCGGCTCGCGCTCGGCACCATGACCTGGGGGCGTGACACCGACCCCGACGACGCGGCCGCGCAGCTCAAGTTCTACCTGGAGGCCGGCGGCACGCTGATCGACACCGCCGAGGTGTACGGCGACGGCGACGCCGAGTCGGTGATCGGCTCGCTGCTCGACCATCTGGTGCCGCGGGACGAGGTGGTGATCGCGACCAAGGCCGGCGTCACGCCGAACGCCTGGCGCCGCCGCGACAACTCCCGGGGAAACCTGCTGCGCTCGCTGGACGCCTCGCTGCGCCGCCTGGGCACCGACTACGTCGACCTGTGGCACGTGCACGGCTACGACTCGCACACCCCGTTCGAGGAGACGATGGCCGCGCTCGACCACGCCGTGACCAGCGGCCGGGTGCGGTACGCGGGGGTTTCGAACTTCGCCGCCTGGCAGACCGCGCGGGCCGCGACGTGGCAGGCCGGCTATCCCGCTCGCGCCCCGATCGTCGCCGCCCAGATGGAGTATTCGCTGCTGGAGCGCGGCATCGAGCGCGAGATGCTGCCCGCGTCCACGGCACTCGGCTTCGGCATCCTGGCCTGGTCGCCGCTGGGCCGCGGGGTGCTGACCGGCAAGTACCGCAACGGCCGCCCGATCGACTCGCGCGCCGCGACCGAGCACTTCGCCCCTTTCGTCCAGACCTATCTGGAACCGCGTAGTTCGAGCATCGTCGAGGCGGTGGTGACCGCGGCCACCGGGCTCGGCGTGTCCCCGCTCGAGGTGGCGCTCGCCTGGGTCCGCGACCGTCCCGGGGTGGCCGCGCCCATTCTCGGCGCCCGCACCGCCGCGCAGTTGCAGGGGGCGCTGGCCAGCGAAGACCTGACGCTGCCGGTGGAGATCGCGCAGGCACTCGACGACGTTTCCGCGATCGACAGCGGCTACCCGGAACGCGAGGGAACCGGCGTCCAGGAGTGAAACAAAGGGTGGTGCCTCGCCGGGGTCGCGGCGCATATTAGACGCCATGGACTACGAATACGCGCCGCTGCGGTTGCCATCGAATGTCGACAGGTTGACCGCGGCGGCGCAGCTCGCCATACAGGCGGAGTTCTCGGGGTGGGAGCTGGCGCGCGTGCAGCTCTTCCGGGACGGCACCCGCAAGGTGATGCTCCGCCGGCGCATACAGCCGACACCCCAGCCGGGGTTGAGTTACTAGAAGGCCGGCCTGGCCGAAAACCGGGCCGGCCTTCGCCGTCACTCAGCCGTGGTTGTGGCCGGCGTGATCCTCTTCCTCGTCCGGGAGGAAGGGGTGCTCGTCGAGCCTGCCGACCAGCAGGTCGGACTCGTTCGGGGTGAACGGGCCGGCGCCGTCCGAGTCCTCGTACTGGTCGAGGTCGAGCGGCTCGGCGATCTCGCTCACGGTCAGCAGGCCGTCGAGCGGCTCCAGCTCGGGCACGTCCAGCGACGAGAGCGACCCGTCGCCGGCCTGCAGCAGTTCCAGCACCGCCTCGCCGACCGACTCGACTGCGCCCGGGTCCTCGTCCTCCGGCACCGACGTGCGCCGGGCCGCCTCGGCCGCCCGCAGCAGCGCCGACACGCTGGGCACGCGGTAGTCGCGGCGCTGCCGCACCGAGATCACCTGCGGGTACGGATCCGTCGACTCCTCGCCCTCGCCGCCGTCGACGCCCAGGCCGAAGCGCTGGTCGGCCTCGTCCGGGTCGATCGACTCGACGTCCCACGGCGTGACCTCGCCGTAGGCGTCGAGCAGCCGCTCGTCGTACGCGTAGGAAGCGTTGTTCAGCTTGACGTACGCCTGCCAGACGTCGTCGTCGTCGATCCGGCCCTCGGCCGCCCGGACCGCCGCGAGATGCGCGCGGGCAGCCTCGATGACCTGCTCGAGGGCAGCATCGAGCTCGTCGTTCTGGTCGGTCATGCTATGGGTCCTTCCAACAAGTGTCAGCTTGTCCGCAGGAGGCGGTCGAGCACGCGCACGCCGAACTTTAGTCCCTCGGTCGGGACCCGCTCGTCGATGCCATGGAACAGCGCCGAGAAGTTCAGATCCGCCGGGATCTTCAGCGGGGCGAACCCGAAGCAGCGCATCCCCAGCTCGGCGAAGTACGCGGCGTCGGTGGCACCGAACATCAGGTACGGAACGGTACGCGCCCCCGGGTCCTCGGCCCGCAGCGCGGCACCCATCGCGTTGACCAGGTCGCCGTCGAACTCGGTCTCCACCGGGTGCAGCCGCTGCGGGTGCGAGATCTCGATGTCCGGCCCGATCACCTCGGCGATCTCGGCCAGGAACTGCTCGCCGTAGCCGGGCAGCGTCCGGCAGTCGATCAACGCGGACGCGCTGCCCGGGATCACGTTGTCCTTGTACCCGGCGTCGAAGCGGGTCGGGTTCGCCGTGTTCCGGATCGACGCCCCGATGATGTTCTTGATGCCGCCCAGCTTGGCGATCAGCGGCTCCGGGTCGTCCGGGTTGAACTCGACGCCCATCTCGTCGGCGACCAGCTCCAGGAACGTGCGCACCGTCGGGGTCAGCACGATCGGGAAACGGTGCCGGCCCACCCGCGCGACCGCCTCGGCGAGCGCGGTGATCGCGTTGTCGTCGTGCACCATCGAGCCGTGCCCGGGCCGGCCGGTCGCGGTCAGCCGCAGCCAGTCCAGCCCCTTCTCGGCGGTCTGCACCAGATACAGCCGCCGGTCGTCGTTGACCGTGTACGAATACCCGCCCACCTCGCCGATCGCCTCGGTGCACCCGGCGAACAGGTCCGGGTGGTTCTCCACCAGCCATTTCGAGCCGAAGGTCATCCCGGCTTCCTCGTCCGCGGTGAACGCGATCACGATGTCACGCGGCGGGACGTAACCGATGCGCCTCCAGTCCCGGACCACGGCCAGGATCATCGCGTCGAAGTCCTTCATGTCGATCGCGCCGCGGCCGTAGAGGTAGCCGTCCTTCTCGATGCCCTCGAACGGCGGCACCGACCACTCACCCGCCTCGGCCGGCACCACATCCAGATGACCGTGCAGCAGCAGCGCACCACGCGACGGGTCGGCGCCGGTGATGCGGGCGACGACGTTGGCCCGGTTCGGACCGGACTCGAGGATGCGGGCCTCGATACCGGCCTCGGCCAGCAGGCGCGCGACGTACTCGGCGGCGACCCGCTCACCGACGGTCGTCTCCGGTACGCCGGTGTTGGTGGTGTCGATGCGCAACAGATCGCGGCAGATACCGACTACTTCGTCGGCGGCGGTGAGCTCCATCTGCCTTTCTTACCAGGGTGGTGACGCAAAGTTTGACGAGGGAGATGTATCGGGTATCACCCGGCCCGTGACCGCATTGAATCTTCCCCCGTTGCCCCCGATCCCCGGCGACGCCACCGGCCGCAACGTCGTCGACGTCGTCACCGAGCAGCACGACGAGTTGCTCGACCTCGGCGAGCTGCTGGCGGCGGCCCCGCACGACCAGCGGCTGGCCGGAGTCGTGATCGCCGCCCTGTCCCGGCATCTCAGCGCCGAGGAGCAATACCTTTATCCCGCCGTACGCCTCGTGGTGCCCGGCGGCGAGGCGATCGCCGACCGGGAGCTGGCCGAGGACCACGAGCTCCTGATCACGCTGAAGCGTCTTGCCGACGGCGAGCCGGTCGCGGCCGGCCTGGTCGAGGGGATGCGCCGGCACGTGGCGGCGGACGCCGAGGAGCTGCTGCCGGTGCTGGTCGCGATGGCGCCGGTGGACGAGCTGATCCGGGTCGGCAACCGGTTCGAGACCGCGCAGGAGGCGGCCCCGACGCGACCGCATCCGTCGACCCCGTCCACGCCGCCGTGGAACAAGGTTGTTGATCCAGCCGTCGCGGTTTTGGACAAAGTGCGCGATGCCGTCACCGGGCGCGCGACGTACCCGAAAGATTTGAACCGATAACAGGCGGTTCATTTGCGGAATTGTCGCAAGTGTACGATCTATCGCCAGTCCAGAAGACTAGCCATCGATGTCGTTAAGGTCCTACCGTCACGCTATGAACCTGGAGCTGCGGCATCTCAAGGTGGTCTGCGCCATCGCGGAGACGGGCAGCGTGACCAAGGCGGCCTCACAACTCGGCTTGGCCCAGCCGGCACTCACCGCGCAGCTGCAGCGGATCGAGCGCACCCTCGGCGGGCCGTTGTTCGAGCGGGACCGGCGCGGCGCGCGGCCCACCGCACTCGGCGAGCTGGTGCTGGCCCGGGCCCGGGTGCTGCTGCCCGCGATGAAGGGCCTGCAGGACGAGGCCGCCCGGATGGCCGGCGCGAGCGGGACCGACGCGATGAGCCGGTACCGGATCGGCGCGATCGGCGGCCCGATCCTCGGCGGCATGGTGCACCGGCTCTCGGTCGCTCAGCCGGACGCGCAGATCACCACCCACGCGTCGTACTACGTGGAGGATCTGGCCAACATGGTCCTGGCCGGCAAGCTCGACTACGCGCAGGTGGGCGTCTGCGGCGACGCGATCCCGTCGGCCGACTACGGGCTGGTGTGGCAGACCGTCGCGGTCGACGCGGTGTGCGTGCTGATGCCCGAGGACCATCCGGCCGCCAAGGACGTCGACGTGGACCTCGCCGAGCTGGCCAGCGAGCAATGGGTGGCGGGCACCGGCGACGGCTGCTTCAGCGACTGTTTCGTGGCGGCGTGCGCGCGGGCCGGGTTCACTCCACTGCGGATGCTGGAGAGCGACATCCGCGGCTGTGTCGACATGGTCGAGTCCGGTCTGGCGCTGGGCCTCTGCCAGCCGACGTTCCGGGCGCCGGCCGGGCTGGCTCACCGCCCGTTGCGCGGTGCCCCGCTGCGCTGGCGGTACGTGCTCGGCTGGCACCCCGACTCGGAGGCGGCACGCAGCGCGCCGAAGCTGATGGAGATGGCCCAGGAGGCGTACGTGGAGGTCGTCGCCCGCAATCCGTCCTATCTGGCCTGGCGCGGCAACTACTCCCACCTGGGGATAGTCGACGGGCTGGCGTTGCACGGCCGATGAAAAAGGCCCGGCCTTCCGGCCGGGCCTTCTCCGTTGTCCGGCTCAGGCGTTCGCGTTCGCATTCGCGTTCGCATTCGCCGGAGCGGTCACCTCGAACGTCAGCTTGCCGTCGGCGACGTCCACCCGCACCGTCTGGCCGGACGCCACGTCGGTGTTGAGCAGCATCCGCGACAACCGGTTGTCCAGCTCCCGCTGGATCGTGCGGCGCAACGGCCGGGCGCCGAACTCGGGCTGGAAACCCTTGTCCGCGAGCCAGTCGATCGCGGCGGTGCTGATGTCCAGCGCGACGCCCTGCGCGTGCAGGCGGCGCTTCGTGTCCTCCAGCAGCAGCTCGGTGATCTTCCGGAGCTGGTCGGTCTCGAGCGACCGGAAGATGATGATCTCATCGATCCGGTTCAGGAACTCGGGACGCAACTGGTCCTTCAGCCGCCGGTCCAGCTTCTCGCGCAGACCCTCGTCGGCCGCCGCGTCGTCGCCGGTGCCGAAGCCCACGCTGCGACGCGTACCGCTGATGATGTCCGACCCGATGTTGCTGGTCATGATCAGCACGGTGTTCTTGAAGCTCACCGTCCGGCCCTGGCTGTCGGTCAGGCGCCCGTCGTCCAGCACCTGCAACAGGATGTTGAACACGTCCGGGTGCGCCTTCTCGATCTCGTCCAGCAGCACCACGCTGTACGGGCGGCGCCGCACCGCCTCGGTGAGCTGCCCGGCCTCGTCGTAGCCGACGTATCCGGGCGGGGCACCGACCAGCCGCGACACGGTGTGCCGCTCCTGGAACTCGCTCATGTCCAGCCGGATCATCCGCTCCTGGTCGCCGAACAGCGCGCCGGCCAGCGACCGGGCCAGCTCGGTCTTGCCGACACCGGTCGGCCCGAGGAACAGGAAGCTGCCCACCGGACGGTCCGGGTCACCCAGCCCGGCCCGGGAACGCCGGACCGCCTCGGCGACCGCGACGACCGCGTCGTCCTGGCCGATGACGTGCTCATGCAGGTGAGCTTCGAGGCGCAGCAGGCGGTCCCGCTCCTCCTCGGTGAGCTGCGCGACCGGGATGCCGGTGGCCCGCGAGACCACCTCGGCGATGTCCGCGTCGGTCACCTGCGGAACACCGTCGGGGCTGACCGTGGCCGCCGCCAGCTTCTCCTTGATCGCGTTGATCTCGTCGCGGAGCTGCGAGGCCTTCTCGTAGTTCTCCGCCGACACCGCCTGGTCACGGTCACGGCTGAGCTGCTCGAGACGCCGCTCGTCCTCGCGCGTGTCCGCCGACGGGGTCTTCACCCGCAGCCGCACCCGCGCGCCGGCCTGGTCGATCAGGTCGATCGCCTTGTCCGGCAGGAACCGGTCGGTGATGTAGCGGTCGGACAGCTCCGCCGCGGCGTCCAGCGCCTCGTCGGTGATCCGCACCTGGTGGTGCGCCTCGTAGTTGTCGCGCAGGCCGCGCAGGATCTGCACGGTGTCCTCGACGCTGGGCTCGCCGACCAGCACCGGCTGGAAACGCCGGGCCAGTGCCGCGTCCTTCTCGATGTACTTGCGGTACTCGTCGAGCGTGGTCGCGCCGACCACCCGCAGCTGCCCGCGCGCCAACGCCGGCTTCAACATGTTGCTGGCGTCCATGCCGCCACCGTCCCCGCCGCCGCCACCGGCGCCGACCAGGGTGTGGATCTCGTCGAGGAAGACGATCAGGCCGTCGCCCTCGTTCTGGATCTCGTCGATGACCTTGCGCAGGCGCTCCTCGAAGTCGCCGCGGTAGCGGGTGCCCGCCACCAGGCCGGCCAGGTCGAGCTGGATGACCCGCTTGCCCTCCAGGGTCAGCGGGACGTCGCCGTCCACGATGCGCTGGGCCAGGCCCTCGACGATCGCGGTCTTGCCGACGCCGGCCTCACCGATCAGCACCGGGTTGTTCTTGGTACGCCTCGACAGGATCTCCACGGCCTGCTCGATCTCGTCCGCGCGGCCGATGACCGGGTCGATCTCGCCGCGCCGGGCGAGCTCGGTCAGGTCCACGCCGTACTGCTCGAGGGTGGGGGTGTTGCCGCCTTGATTTCCGCCGCCCCGAGCCGGCTGGGGCTCGCCGGCCTGCTGCTGCAGCGCCTGCGGGTCCAGCTTGCCGGCCAGCAGCCGCCCGGCCGCCGAGTCCGGGTTCAGCCCGAGCGCCATCAGGATGTGCTCCGGGCCGACGTACGACGAGCCCAGCGCCCGGGAGATCTGCAGGCTGTCGAGCAGCGCGCGCTTGGCCGCCGGGGTCAGCGCCACCTGCTGCGGCATCTCCTCGCGTACGCCCGCGGGCCGTCCCAGCGCGCCGAGCAGCGCGTCCGGGTCGGCGCCGGCGCGGCGCACGGTCTGCTTCATCGGCTCCTGCTGCAGGACACCCCACAGGAGGTGGTCGGTGTCCAGGTCAGCGATCGAGCGGTCGGGGTCGGCGAGCTCGGCGGCCCGCCGGGCGGCGGCGGAGAGAACCTCGCGAGCATCGCCGCTCATGTACTTCGTGATGTCGATACGCGCCGGGCGGCGCGGGTCAGCCGCACCGAAGAAGCGCGCGAAGAAGTCGTCCCATTCGCCGGGCCGCCCAGGCCCGATCGGTCCGATGCTCATACGTCTTCTCTCTCTCACTACCTCAGTCATTCGTGCTTCCCAGGGGTCCGCACGCCCCTGACTTAGCGCCCTGCCCCCGGGAATGATTCCCAGTTTCGGCGAGAAGTTGACACGGGTAGGCTCAACTTCATGACCGTACCCCTCGTGATCGTCGACGGGGCCAACGTCGTCGGTTCCGTCCCCGATGGGTGGTGGCGTGACCGTCCGGCCGCGGCGGCCCGGCTACGCGACCGCCTCGCGGCGGTCCTGGCCGAGGGACTCCCCGATCTCCCCGGCCCCGTCGAAGTGGCGCTGGTCGTGGAGGGCAAGGCCCGCGACATCCCCCAGACCAGCAACGGTGTACGCATCGAGCGAGCCCCCGCTTCCGGCGACGACAAGATCACCGATCTCGTACGCGTCGAGGCCCCGGCCCGGCGCACCGTGGTCGTGACGGCGGACCGGGGGTTACGGGCACGGGTCGTCCCGCTGGGCGCGGAGGTGCGCGGCCCGTCCAGCGTCCCCCGGCGTTAGGTTAACGCCGCGCAGACCGCGGCCGGCCCGATCCGGGCGCGCCCGCTCCCCTCACTCTGCTACGGCCCGCCACGTTTCGCAGTGGGCCGCGTCTCTGCGCGGCCTTCTCTGTGGGCACCAGGTGACGGCCGACACTTGGCGTGAACAGACCTGCCGCCGGTCCACAGCCAGGCTCCGGCCAGCGCGAGATCAAGCGTTCGCTCGGTGCCTCTGACCGCGTTCGCCGCGACCGCTGTGGCGCCCGAGCCGGATTTTCGAGACCTTGGAGAGTTATGGCTCGTATGTGGGCGTAACTCTCCAAGGTCTCGAAATCGAACGCCGAATGCTTGGCGCAAAAGCCGTGGAAAGGGGCAAAGTCACCGTCCTTTTCGGATGATCGCTCACGATGTGGTCGCCCTCGACCGAATACTGGAACAGAGATCGCCGCGTGGCCAGCTCGATCGCATGACATTTCCGATTTGTGACGAATGACGACGCGCTCGGAGCGATACGGCACCGTCGGTGCGGGCCACACCGCGGGGCCTCCGGGCCAGTATCGGAGAACGAACGTTCGTTTTGTCGCCCCCGGCGCGGCGGAGGCCGGGCTGTGCTGGTCGCCGCGGTGCCGCTCCGTTCGTTTTGTCGCCCCCGGCGCGGCGAGGGCCGGGCTGCGCTGGTCGCCGCGGCGCCGCTCTCCATGCCGACCTCGTCGTTCTGGACGCCGCCTGAGCATGCATGAACCGAAGCACCGCGAACGAACGTTCGTTTTTCGCCCCCGGCGCGGCGGAGGCCGGGCTGCGCTGGTCGCCGCAGCGCCGCTCTCCATGCCGACCTCGTCGTTCTGGACGCCGCCTGAGCATGCGTGAACCGAAGCACCGCGAACGAACGTTCGTTTTCCGGCAACTGCGGCCGGACCCGGAGCCGGCCGTGCCGGAGCCGGAGTTCCTGATCGACAAGCCGTGGCGCGCAGGCGAACGGAGTGCGGGGAGCCGGGGAGCCACGGCGGCGGAGGGGGCCACGCTGCGCGGCGTACGGGGAGTCATTCATGTTTTGTCATGGTCGGATCTTGGACAGTGGGCGGGCTTGCCAGGGCGCGGGCGGCGATGCTCCGGAGAGGCGGCAAATGGGGTGTGCCCGGACGGCCGGGCAGGAAGGGGGCAGTACGCTGAGGAGGTTCAGAGCCATCGGGTTCCGGACAGCCGATGTCCCGACAACCGGGTACCGCTCGCGTGGGTACCGCACAGCAGGAGGCTGCACGGGTGGCCAGCGTCGCCGAGGTCAAAGCGGCCGTGGATGCCGCGCTCCAGCAGGTCAAGGAGGGGCAGGCGGCGATCCAGGCGGCCCGCGAGAAGATCGGCGAGGCGCAGCAGAGCATGGCCGCGGCCTTCGACGGCAGTGCGCACGACTCGGTGGGCGCCGCGCACGCCTCGCTGACCCAGGCCGACCAGGCCCTGGAGGACTGTCTCGGCGCCACGCATCTGGCCGTCGAGCAGGCGCAGACCTACACGGCGATGCTCTGAGAAGATGTCGCTGATCCAGGAACTCGGCGCCCAGCTTCGCGCTACCTCCGACGAACTGCCCACCGGACTCGTCACGGTCGCGATGGAGAAGCTGCGCAGCGCCACCGAGATCCTCATGTGGGTGCGGGAGGAGTCGATCGACCCGGTCGGCGTCCCGCAGCTGGGCAACGCGACCGAGCACGCCGAGCGGGCCGCCGCCGCGCTGCGCCTGACCCAGGACGCGATCGCCACCTACCTGGCCGCCATCGGCCTGACCGGCGACGCCGCCGCGCCGCCCGATCAGGAGTGGCGCGCCGGCCTCAAGGCCCCAGATCATGAAAAATCCGGACAAAACGGGGGTGCCACCACGCCCGAACAACTGGGCCCCTGGTGGCAGGCCCGCGTCGCGGAACTCACCGGCGAACCCGCTCCCCAAGGCGACGAACGCCGCGACGGCACCGACACGGCCGAGCTCCTGCGGCGCGTGGCCAGCGGCGTACGGGCGGGAGACCGGGCCCGCGTCGGCCGTGACCTGCACGCGGTGAACGCCGCCACCGGCCTGGCGATGTCCGCGGTCACCCCGGCGGTGCTGCACAGACTGGCCGGCGACCTGCTGGGCCACGAGCCCCGCCCGGACGACGTGCCCCGGCTGCGGACCGCCGCCGAGGGCCGGGTGCGCTCGCTGCTGCCGGGCACCTCCCCGGCGGTGCTGGAGACGCTGATCGCCCGCATCTGCCGCGTTCCCACCCGCGGTGGCGACAACCCGAAGCCCGGCCACCCCGCGGACAGCGCGGTCACCGCGGGCGTGCTCACCGGCGTGCTGCTGGCCCGTCTCGGCCGGGACGCCACCGCGCTGGATCCGGACGCCCCGGAACCGTTGCACCGGCCCGACGAAAAAGCCGGCAAAGAATAGACATGGCTGAGTCGACACAGCAGGTGATGGACATCCGGGCCGGGCTCTCGCACGCGCTCGGCGCCGCCACGGACGCCGTCCAGGCGGCCCACGACGCGTACGAGGAAGCCCTGGACCGCCGCCGCCGGATCGTCGAGGCCGCCGTGGCCCGGCGCACCAAGGTCGCCGAGACGCGCGACGGCCGCCTGCGCGACATCGACCAGCGGCATCACGACGACCTGGCCGCGTACGCCGAGGCCGCCGCGCACGCCGCCGACCGCGCGGCTCCGGGCGCGGCCGGCGACCCGTGGGACGACTGGCAGCCGACCCCGCTGGAGGTCGCCGCCGAGCTGCGCGTGGGCCGGCTGCTGCTGCCGCACCCGGAACACGTGCCGGCGCTGGTCCCGCTGCTCGACCAGGGCCACGTCGTGGTGCGTGGCGACCGCCGGGTCGGCGACGACGTGGTCGCCGGTCTGCTGCTGCGCGCGCTCGGCACCGCCGCGCCGGGCCGGGTGCAGCTCATCGGCTACGACCCGGAGCATCTGGGCGGCGGGCTGGCCCGGTTCGCCCCGCTCGCGCCCGCCGGGGTGCTGACCTTCGTCGGGCCGGGCGGGCTGCCCGCTCTGCTCGACGATCTGGTCGCCAACGTGCGGCGCATCAACGAGACCGTGCTGGCCGGCGAGTACACGTCGTTGCGCGAGCTGGCCGCGGCCACGCACCGGCGGCCGGAGCCGTGGCGGGTGGCCGTGCTGCTGGGTGCGGGCGAGCTGAGCCGCCATGAGCAGACGCAGCTGCAGCGGCTGTTGCGCACCGGCGCCGCCTGCGGCGTGCACCTGGTCATCCAGGGCCTGCCGGTGCCGGCCGGCGACGGCATCGAGTTCATCACGGCCGCCGCCGACGATCACGCCCGGATGTCCGGCGCCGGTTCCCTGGCGGTACGCCTCGACCCCGGCCCGCCGCAGCCGGTGGTCGCCGCCGCGTGCCGCCGGATCGCCGAAGCCGTCGCGGCCGGTCCCGCCCCGGTCGCCCTGGACAGCCTGCTTCCGCAGGAGGAATGGCAGGAGAGCGCGGCGACCGGGTTGACCGCCCCGCTCGGCGACAGTCCCCAGGGCGTACCGGTAAATGTGACGTTGAGTGACTATCCGCCGCACGCCTTGATCGCCGGCCCGTCCGGCACCGGCAAGACCAACCTGATCTACGCCTGGATGGGTGCGCTCGCCGCCCGCTACTCCCCCGCCGAGCTGGCCTTCTACCTGCTCGACTTCAAGGAGGGCGTGTCGTTCGCCCGGTTCGCGCCGGGCCGCCGCGATCAGAGCTGGCTGCCGCACGTCCGCCTGGTCGGCCTCAACGTCAACACCGACCGGGAGTTCGGCCTGGCGCTGCTGCGGTTCCTCAGCGACGAGCTGCGCCGCCGTGCGGACGCCGCCAAGCAGTACGAGGTGACCAACCTGGCCGAGCTGCGCGCCGAGAACCCGGAGGGCGCGTGGCCGCGGATCGTCGCGGTGGTCGACGAGTTCCAGGTGCTGCTCTCCGGCCGGGACGCGGTCGCCGCCGAGGCCGTCGACCTGCTGGAAGACCTGGCGCGGCGGGGTCGTTCGCAGGGCATCCATCTGATCCTGGCGAGCCAGGACGTGTCCGGCATCGAGGCGTTGTGGGGCCGGCCCGCGCTGGTCGCGCAGTTCTCGCTGCGGATCGCTCTGCCCCGGGCCCGGCGGGTGCTGGCCGAGACGAACACGGCGGCCGAGTCGCTGCCGCGCTACCACGCGGTGGTGAACGCGGACTCCGGCGCGACCGAGGCGAACCGGATCGTGCGGGTGCCCTCGGCCGGTGACCGGGATTCGTGGAACAAGCTGCAGCACCGGCTGTGGCGGATGCGCCCGGCGGAGCTGGGCCCGCCGCGGCTGTTCGACGGTGACGTGGTGCCGCGGCTGGTGGACAGCCCGGACTTCCGGCGGCTGGCGCCGGCCGAGTCGAATCCGGCGCCGGTGGTGCTGCTCGGCGAGACCATCGACGTCGAGGCCCGATCCGCCCGTACGGTGTTGCGCCGCGCCCCGGGCCGCAACCTGGCCGTGCTCGGCACCCGGGTCGACGACGCCTGCGCCGTGCTGAGCACCGCCGCGTTGTCGCTGGCCGCGCAGTTCCCGCCGGACGGCGCCCGGTTCTCCATCCTGTGCCTGGACGGCGACGCGCTGCCCGGTGCGGAGGCGTTGCGCGACGCGCTGCCGGAGTGCGGCTGGTACCAGTCGGACAACTACGACTGGCTGCTGGAGGATGCCGCGTCCGAGGCGTCCGCGTCCTGGCCGGCGGATCGCCCGCACTTCATCTTCATCTTCGCCGCGGACGCGCTGCCCGGCGGCAAGGACGCGGCCGACGCGCTGCGCACGATCCTGCGGCAGGGCCCGGAGCGGCGCATCCACGTGCTGGGCTGGTGGCGCGGGGCCGCGCTGCTGCGGGACACGCTGGGCGGTCAGGCGTCGCGTACCGATCCGATCGGCGCGTGGGTGGCGCTGGACGTGCACGGCAGCGAGCTCAACCCGTTCTACCCGGGCGCCGGCGCCCCGCCGTGGTATCCGCGGCCGTGGCGCGCGCTGCATTTCGACCGCTCGGTGCATCGTGGCGCTGAGGTGATCATCCCTTATGGACTCTCATGACGCAGATTCAACCGGCCGACTTCGAGACCGCCGACTATCGCACGGTGCTGCGGCGGCTCACCACGCTGGACGACGAGGCCGCGGCGATGCGGGCCGAGGCGGTGCGCTGGCACGACAGCCGGGTCGAGGCGGCGGACGACGCGGTCCGTGACGCCGACCGGCAGGTCGCCGAGGCGCAGCGGGCGATCACGCACGCGCAGCGCGCCGCGGAGCAGGTGGACGCGCGGGCCGCGCAGATCTGGTCGGAATACGTGCACAAGGTCGGCCCGGTCGCCGAGCGGTTCGGCAAGACGCCGCCGCAGCCGGCGATCCCGCATCAGCGTGGCGAGCGCGAGCCGGACGACTACCTCGACGAGGTGGCGGCCAAGGTGGAGTACACGCCGAAGGCCCGGCCGATCAACGTCGGGGTGAAGGGACTGTTCATCCTGTTCGGGGTGGCCGGTGGCCTGGCCGGGGCGGCCGCGAACGAGGCGCTGCGGCAGCTCGGCGGCAGCCGCACCGACACGTGGCAGGACGCGCTGCCGGTGGTGGCGCTGGTGGTGCTGCTCGCCTGTCCGGTGCTGGCGGTGGTGGCGACCAAGCGGGTGGCCGACCATCGCGGCGTCGGCCTGGACGCCGCGACGGTCGCGCTGGTGCTGGTCGCCGGCCTGGTCACGGCCGGCCTGGTGATCGCCGCGCTGCGCACCACCGGCTAGGCCGGCACGACCAGGGATTCGTTGAGCAGGCGGCGGGCCAGCACGAGCCGGTCCGCGCCGGTGTCGAGCGGCAGGTCGCCGACCCGGCACGGTCCGCCGCCGAGGACGGTGCGCAGCGCCGCCGCGCAGGAGACCGGGAAGTTCAGCGTGCGACCGACCAGCCGCAGCACGATCCGGTCGGCGCCGTCCTCGTGCAGCCGCCACCGCAGGCCCGCCCGCACCGCGATCACGTCGTCGGGGCCGAGCCCGGCCGCGAAGTCGAGTTGCGCGAGCGGGTGCAGCGGCGCCGCCCGCGCGGCCGGCCAGTCCCGGGCCAGCAGCCGGTCGGCCACCTCGGTCACCGGCGCGGTGGCGAGCCAGTCGCGCAGCGCCTCGATCGTCTCGGTGAGTTCCGGCTCGATCGCGTCCGGGTCGGAGACGTCCAGCCGGTACGGGAGGGTGGCGCGCAGCCGCTGGTCGCCCATGGCCAGGCCGAGCAGTTCCTGGACCATCGCGTACCGGGTCAGCGACCGGATGCCGACGGTCAGATGCAGGGAACGGGAGCCGAGCGCCTCGGCCGAGTGCAGCCAGCCGCGGGGCAGATACATCGCGTCGCCGGGGGCGAGGACCACGTCCAGGGCCGGCGCACCGGACGCGGTGGCGGCCACCTCCTCCTGCCGGCCGCCCCACGCCTGGTCCTCCAGCGGGTCGCTCAGGACCGGTTCGTGCACCCGCCAGCGCTTGGTGCCGTCGACCTGCAGGACGAAGACGTCGTGGGTGTCGTAGTGGGTGTGGAAGCCCTGGCTGCCCGGTGGGGTCAGATACGCGTTGACCTGCAGCGGGCGCCGCAGTTCCGCGCCGAGCCGACCGGCGAACTCGATCAGCGGCGGCCAGATCCGGTGCAGGCCTTGCAGGACCAGGGTGGCCCCACCGGCGTACAGGCTCATCACTTGATCGTCGATGACCTGGTCGGTGATCTCGGCCCCGGCCCCGCCGCCGCCGGTGAAGCGGGCGGCGGGCAGCACCTTGCCGTTCTGCGCGACCCGCAGGAACGGGGTGCGCAGGCCGCGCCGGCTGAGCAGCTCGTCCACCGCGTCCGGGGACAACAGGCCGGTGAAGCCGTCCGGGCCGGCCAGCTCGCCGGCCCGCGACAGCAGTGGTGCCTTGCCCCAGTACGCCGCCGCGAACTTGTCCTGCTCGGCGGCGACGACCCGGGAAAGCTCAGCGGGCACTGCCATCGGCGCCCCCGTCGTGGCCCTGCGGGTTCGCGCCGCCGTCGGCCGGTCCTTCACCGGCGCCGCCGTCCGCCCCGCCGTCGTGCCCGCCCGGGTTCGCGCCGCCGTCCGCGGGTCCTTCGCCCGCGCCGCCGTCCGCCCCGCCGTCGTGCCCGCCCGGGTTCGCGCCGCCGTCCGCCGGGCCTTCGCCGCCGCGCGATGCCGGGCCACCGGTGATGTCGTCGTCGCTGAGTGACATGGCCGCTCCCTCTCGTTGTCGGTGACGCCCGTCGTACCCGGTCCTGATCACGTCTAACCTCCGGGCGGCGCGGGTATCTCCTGGTCGTGCTCACGATTGGGACGTCCGGCTGGCAGTACCGCGACTGGCGGGGCCCGTTCTACCCGCCCGGCGTGCCGCAACGGCTCTGGCTGGAGGAGTACGCCACGCACTTCGACGCGGTGGAGGTCAACAACGCGTTCTACCGGCTGCCCGAGCGCGCCACGTTCGAGCAGTGGCGGGCGCGGACCCCGGCGGGCTTCCGGTTCGCGGTGAAGATGAGCCGGTATCTCACCCACATCCGGCGGCTGAAGGATCCGGCCGAGCCGGTGGCCCGCTTCCTGGGCCGGGCGGCCGGGCTCGGCGACAAGCTGGGTCCGGTGCTGCTGCAGCTGCCGCCGAATCTGCGCGCTGATCTGGCGGCGCTCGACGAGACCCTCGATCAATTTCCGTCCCCCGTACGCGTCGTGGTCGAACCCCGGCACGACAGCTGGTTCACCGAGGACTGCCGCAAGCTGCTGGAACGGCATCACGCGGCGCTGAGCTGGGCGGACCGTCAGGGTCGCCCGGTCACCCCGTTGTGGACCACGGCCGGGTTCGGCTACCTGCGGATGCACGTGGGCCGCGCGCGGCCGCGTCCCCGGTACGGCCGGGCCGCGTTGCGCAGCTGGGTGGGCCGGCTCGAGGGGCTGGCGGAGGCGTACGTCTTCTTCAACAACGACACCGGTGGCGCGGCGGTGGCCGACGCCCGCGCGATGGCCGCGATCGCCGCCAGGCGTGGCATCCCACTAGGCTGACGCCGTGCGGAATCTGGAGCTCAACGGACGCGCGCCCGATCCGGCCGAGTGCCAGCGGCTCGCCACCGTGAACTACGGGCACTACACGGCGATGCAGGTGCGCGGCGGGGCGGTCCGCGGGCTGGCGCTGCACTTCGCGCGGCTCGCCGACGGGAACGAGGCCTTCTTCGACTGGGCCATGGACATCGACGACGAACACCGCGTACGGGAATTGATCTCGCGGGCTTTGCAGGACGAGACCGAGGCTTCCGTACGCGTGCAGTTCGTCCCCGCGCAGGATCCGCTCGCGCCGCCCGACGTCCTGGTGGCCGTCTCCGATCCGCGGCCGGAGACCGTGCCCGCGCCGGTGCGGTTGCGCACCGACACCTATCAGCGGCCGTGGCCGGCGCACAAGCACGCGGCCACCATGGGCCAGGTCCTGGCCCGGCGCCGGGCGGTGGCGAACGGCTTCGACGACGCGTTGTTCGTCGATCCCGCGAACCGGGTCACCGAGGGCAGCTCGTGGAATCTCGCGCTGTTCGACGGCGAGCAGGTGGTCTGGCCGCAGGCGCCGATGCTCAAGGGCACCACGATGGTGCTGCTGCAGGTGGCGATGACCATGCGGGGCACGCCGTGGACGCTGCGCCCGGTCGACGCGGCCGAGCTGCCGCTGATGGCCGGGGCGGTCACCGCGAACGCGAACTGCCCGGCCCGCCCGGTCGCCGCGGTGGACGGGGTGCCGTTCCCGGCCGACGACAAACTCGCCGGGCTGCTCGGCGACGCCTGGCGCTCAGTCCCCTTCGACGTCCTGTAGGAGGTCGATCAGCGTCGACGCGTTGGTCTGGGCGTAGTCGCGGTAGCAGTTGTTGAAGTAGATCTGGGTGCGGTCGGCCCGCTCGGCGAGCTGCTGAAGTTTCGGCGCCCACTCGTCGAGTTCCGTCGCCGAGTACCGGTAGCCGAACTTCTCGTGGATGTCGGTGCTGGTCCACTTGTCGCTGTGCCCGTGGAAGCGCACCACGGCCAGGTCGGAGGTCGCCTCCACGATCGGCGGCACCGACGACTTGTAACCCTGCGGCATGTCGACGCAGACGAACGGCAGGTGGTGCTCGCGCATGAAGTCCAGCGTCTCGTCTTTGTTGTCGCCGTCGAACCAGGACGCGTTGCGCAGCTCGAAGACCGGCCGCAGCGGCTTGCAGCGGGCCGCGACCTCGACCATGTACTCCTTGTTGGACCGCTTGATGCCGAACCACGGCGGAAACTGGAAGAGCAGGGCGCCGAGCTTCCCGGCCTCGGCGAGCGGATCCAGCGCCGAGAGAAACCGGCTCCAGACCTGCTCGTACGCCTCCGGCGGCAGATCACCCGGGTAGATGTTCTTCTTGTCCGTCTCCGGGCGCAGGTCCTTGTAGAGCGCGGACACCCTGGTCGGGTGGCCGGTCAGCATGCTGAACGCCTTGATGTTGAAGGTGAAGGCGTCCGGGGTGCGCTGCGCCCACAGCCGGGTGGTCTGCTCGGCCGGCGGCCCGTAGTAGGTGGAGTCGACCTCGACCACCGGGAACTGCTTGGCGTAGTAGGCGAGCCGTTTCTCGGGGTTGTCCGCGGACTGCGGATACCAGCCCGACTCGAGAAGCGTCTTGTCCGTCCAGGACGCCGTGCCCACCTCGATCATTGCTCTCCTAAGCACTGAGCTGTCCCGCGTTATCGCGCGTGCGCCGCTGAAAGTTGATGAGTTCGGGCTGCGCTCGACGACGGCTGCGCCGGCGGCGACCGAAGCCCGAACTCATCAACGCGGCAACGCGCGATAACGCCGAATCCGCCGCTGGTCAGGGCGGCGGATCCGGGACGCTGTGGTGCTAACTCGCGCGGCGCTCGCGCGTCTGCTTGCAGTTGACGCAGGTGGTCGCCGAGGGGAACACCTCCAGCCGCTCCACCGGGATCGGGTTGCCGCAACCCTCGCAGTTGCCGTACGTCCCGTTCTCCAGGGCCTGCATGGCGTGCTCCGCCTGGGTGCGCCGGTCGAGCAGCGTGCGGATCAGCGACGTGGCGGCGTCCCGTTCCGCCGTCTTCGATCCGCTGTCGGCCTGGTCGTCGCCCGCGGCGTCACCGATCTCGACGAGCCGCAGCTTCTGGTTCTCGCTGACGGCCACCTCGTACTCGGCGGTCAGATCGTCGTACCGGCCATGCAGGATCGCCCGGATCTGCTCGACCTCTTCCGCCGACCGTCCCTTGGCGGCACCCTTGCCCGTGATTACCGCTCCATTGACGAGCATGTGCTCCCCCTGCCCCTTCCTCTGCCCCTGCGGGTGGTTCCCCCGGGAGCGGCCCTGTCACGCCGTGGAGACCGCTCATACCCACCGCCGGAGGACCCAAACGAGTGCCTCCGCTGAAAAAGTAACCGGAGCATAACTGTCAGTGGCCGACTCCGCTACGGACTCGCGTCACCAACGTTCCGTGACGATCGCGGGATGCCGCAGATCGTCGGTGCGGACCACGAGGTCGGCGAAGGAGGCCGGGGCGACCTCGTCGGCGTACCTCGCGAACGCGGGCAGCGTCCATCGGTCCTGCTCAGGGGTGCGGCGGCGCAGCGCGGCAGCGGAGATTTCGAGATGGACCGTGAAATCGAACACGAGACCGCCGCCGAGCAGCAGCGGGCCGCTCACCACCACCACGGCACCGGGTGGCAGGTCGAGGTACGGCTGGCGGGCCGCGCGATCGGTGCCGGCGTCCCACAGTCTGGTCAGGATGCGTCCGGAACCGGCCGGGCCGGCCGGCTCCAGGACCTCGCGGGCGAGCCCGGACTCGTCGTACCAGCCCAGATAGTAGGAGTCCGGGTTCTCGCGGCCGAACTCCAGGCGCAGCGAGGCCGGGCGCAGGAAGTCCGCGGTGTTCACGCGGGCGACCGGGCGGCCGCCGGCACGCAGCGGGCCGACCAGGGCGTCGGCGAGACGCTCCGGGGCCGCCGCGTCCGGGCCATCGATACCGACCCGGACGCGACTGTCGGAATCCCGACTCAGGATCCGGTCGGTGAGCTCCGTCACGAGGACGTCGGGTGAGACGGGACGTGCTTGCACTCGCCGAAGCGTACCGGCGGGAATTTAGTGCTTTTTACTCGTGCGGCTGGATCACGACCCGTGCGTCGTCGGAGAGCCGGTAGCCCACGCCGTACACCGTGGTGATCACCGGAAGCGTGCCGCCCAGCTTGAGCCGCAGCCGGCGCACGTGCACGTCGACGGTGCGCTCGCCGGTGTGGTCGTAGCCCCAGACGCCGTCCAGCAGCTGCCCCCGGGTGAACACCCGGCGCGGCCGCTCGGCCAGGAACAGCAGCAGGTCGAACTCGAGGCGGGTCAGCGGCAGCGCGTCATTGTCCAGGAACACCTGACGCGACGAGGTGAGAATGCGGACCTCCGGACCGGCCGGAAGATCCTCGCGGACCGGCAACGATGCCGGCTGCTCGACGATGACGGCACCCTGGCTGATCTCCGCCAGCTCACGCACCGCCTCGATCAGCCGATGCGCCTGCGGAGCGAGCGCGTCGGTGGTCAACGGGATGTTGAGCGTGACGGTCAGAGCGGGTTCGGCCGGGCGGCGCGGTGCGGTACCGCGTCCCGGCCCGGTGGTGTGACGGTTCGTTCGTGGCGACAGTGCGCTGACCGGCATTGAGAGAGCCCCCCAGTTGAAACTCAGGCAACCGAATATGCCCGATCACCCTCTGTTAATCGCTGTAGATATTTCCGCCGACGTGGTAGCCCGGTCAAGGCGCGACCACACTTCGGAAATATCTTCCGCGTCAGCTTTGACTCGCGGAAATGCAATCTGAGAACGGATTCTGTCAGCTTGTTTAAGCATTGCCCAACCGACACATGATGCCGTTCCGGGCCGCGACAGAAGCTCACCATGCCTGCTCAACGCTCGTTAACACCGCGTTCTACCAGGACAGACGGGCTGATACGGACGTGCTTGAGCCTATAGCACGGATGGATCCGCGACGATACTGAGAGCAGGGCGAGGTGACACACTTCTCAGACTCAGGGCGTACACAATCCCGAAAAAACCTTCAGCCGTCAACGAAGGGCCGAAAGATCATGTGGCGCGCGCCAAAATTGTGAGACGCGCGCCACGAAAAATGCGTTGGCCCCTCACTCACCGCGGCCGGTGAGCCGGCGGCCGACGCTGGCGATGAGCCGGTCCAGCTCGGAACCGAACGGGTTGTCGTGCACCAGGTACGTCCAGGTGGCGCTGGGCCGGACGATGTCGGCGTTCTCCGGCTGCCAGCCGTCGGAGAGATCCGTCTCCTCGAACGTCGCGATGGTGCGTGACTCGATCTCCAGCAGCAGCTTCTGGAAGGCCGGCACGGCGGCCCGGTGGAACTCGTCCAGCGGGTCCAGCTTGCCCAGCGCGCGCAGGTGCACGCCCTCGCGCACCTCGTTGAGCTCGGCCAGGTGCTCGGCCCAGAGCCGGTCCAGGTGGAACAGCGCGATCGCGCGGGCGGCCTCGGAGAGCACGTCCTCGTCGGTCTCCTTGGCCTTCTCGCTCGACCGCTCGAGCAGCATGATCGCGGCGATCTCGGAGGTGAGCAGCCGCTCCCGGCGCTCGGCCAGGGCGACCCGCTGCTGCTCGATGACCACGCTGTAGCGCCAGGTGTTGCGGTGGATCTCGTGGTTCACGCCCTCGGCGACCCGCTGGGCGTGCTCGACCGCGTACTCCACCTGGTCGTCGTGCACCACGCCGTCCATGTCCATCCGCGGCGAGGCCGGCAGCGCGTCGCCGGCGTGCCGGGTGACCAGCTCGTCCTCGAGGCTCACGAAGAACACCGAGCCACCGGGGTCACCCTGGCGGCCGGCGCGGCCCCGCAGCTGGTCGTCGACGCGGCGGCTGTCGTGCCGTCCGGAGCCGATCACGAACAGGCCGCCCAGCTCGACGACCTCGTCCCGGTCGGCCTCGTCGCTGCCGCCCAGCCGGATGTCGACACCACGGCCGGCCATCTGGGTGGAGACGGTGACCGCGCCCTTCGCGCCCGCCTCCGCGATGATCGACGCTTCCTCGGCGTCGTTCTTCGCGTTCAGCACGTGCGACGGCACACCGGCCGCGGCCAGCTGCTTGGCGAGCAGCTCGGACGCCTTCACGTCGAGGGTGCCGATCAGCACCGGCCGGCCCTTCTCGTGCGCCAGCTTGATCTCCTCGACCAGGGCCTCGTCGCGCATGTCGTGCGCCGAGTAGATCCGGTCCGGCTCGTCCTCGCGGACGTTCGGCGTGTTCGGCGGGATCACCGCGACCTCGAGCTTGAAATACTCGCGGAGCTGCTCACCGACGTGCACCGCGGTCGCCGTCATGCCGCACACATGCTGATAGAGCGCGATGTACGCCTGCACGGTGATCGTGTCGAGGACCTCGCCCTCGGCCGTCGCGCTCAGCCCCTCCTTCGCCTCGACCGCCGCCTGCAGACCGTCCGGCCAGCGGCGGCGCTGGGCGACCCGGCCGCGCATCTCGTCGACCAGCTCGACCGTGCCGTTGCGCACGATGTAGTCGACGTCGCGGTCCAGCAGCGTCTGGGCGTGCAGCGCCACGTTGATCGCGGAGAGGTGGGCGACCTGATCGTCCGCGTACAGGTCGATGCCGCCGAGTTTCTCCTCGACCTTCTTCAGGCCGTTGTCGGTGAGCGCGACGCTGCGGCCGTCGTCGGCGACCTCGTAGTCCTTGGCGGTGAGCTCGCGGACGAGGTCGGCGGCCTCGTGCACCGGGTCGCTCTCGGTGGCGACGCTGCCGGCCAGCACCATCGGCACCCGGGCCTCGTCGATGAGGATCGAGTCGGCCTCGTCGACGATCGCGGTGGCCAGCTCGCGCTGCACCCGCTCCTCGACGTCGGTGACCAGCTGGTCGCGCAGGTAGTCGAAGCCGCCCTCGCTCACCGAGACGTAGGTCACGTCCTTGAGGTACGCCTCGCGGCGCTCGTCGTGCGTGGACGCCTCGGTCACCCAGCCCACGGTCAGGCCGAGCAGGGTGTAGACCGGCTCCATCCACTCCGCGTCGCGCCGGGCCAGATAGTCGTTGACGGTCAGCACGTGCACCGGCCCGTGCCCCATCCGGACATGCCCGTACGCGGCGACGGCGGCGGTGAGCGTCTTGCCCTCACCGGTGGCCATCTCGGCGACCTCGTCGGAGAGCAGCGCCATGACACCGAGCAGCTGCACGTCGTACGGCCGCTGCTCGATCGCCCGCCGGGCGGCCTCCCGGCCGACCGCGCAGATCTCCACGAACTCGGTCGCGTCCTGAGCCGCCGCGGTCAGAGCCCCGTCGTCCAGTTCCTGAAGCGACTCCTCACGGGCTTCGATGGCGTCGAGGCGCTTACGGAAGGGGCCGAGGTCCACCGTCGTGCCCGGACGCTGGAGAAACTTGCGGAACCGGCCTTTGAGCCGCGTAGACACACCCATGGCGGGCAACGCTACTTCATTTTGCTGAGCGGTAGGTCACGACACCGGCCTCCGAGGCACCTGAGAAAGATCGCCGCCGGCGGGCGTGGTTTGTCGAGGCCCGCGGGCGGGCGTGGTTTGTCGAGGCCCGCGGGCGGGCACCATCAGCGGGTTGACGCCGTTCCGATGGTGGGGGGCGAGGTGCCGAGTCAGTTGGTGTGCCGCCCGGAGCAGGATCTCCCGGTGGCGGTGCTTCGCGTCAGCGGCACGCTCGACCTGGTCACCGGCGACGCCCTGCAGCTGGCCGTCCGGCGCAGCCTGGCCGTCCAGCCCACCCACCTGCTGCTGGACGTCGCGGACCTGCGCGTCGGCGACCCACTCGCGTTGGCGGCGCTGGGCACGGTGATCTGCGAAACCGCGGAGTGGCCGAGCATCCCGATCGTGCTCTGCGGTTGCGACCCCCGCACCTACGCGATGATCTCGGCGTACCCCGACTGCGCCGGCCTGCGCTACGCCCCTTCGTGCGCGGCCGCGCTGGCCGAGGCGGGCACGGCACCAACGCCACCGAAGATCCGCGTACGCCTGCGCCCCGTCCCCGACGCCTGCCGCCAGGTCCGCCAGCTGGTGAGCCAGGCCTGCACCGCGTGGCACCGCGCCGAGCTGACCGCCACCGCCTCCTTGATCGCCACCGAGCTGGTCGCCAACGTGGTCCGCCACGCCCACACGACGATGGAGTTCACGCTGGGCTTACAGGGCGGCCGCCTGAGCATGACAGTGCGCGACGGCAGCCGCCGCCTCCCCAGGCCGGTCGACACGACCCCGTCCGACGCGGGCGGGCGCGGCTTACAGCTTGTGCGCGACTTGACGGAGGCGTGGGGCGTCCTCCCGGTCCCCGACGGCAAGGTCGTCTGGACCCGCCTGACCTCGGCCTGACTGAGCCCCGGCCCTTAACCTCAGCCTGACTCCCGGCCCTCTGCCGCCCCTTAACCTCAGCCTGACTCCCGGCCCTGTGCCGCCCACACCGTCCCCGCCCACGCAACAACTCGCGCGCCAGACCGTCTGCCTCCACCTCTCGCTCGCCCTAACCGGCACGCAGATAGTGGTGGTCCGATGTCGTCGCGGTCGCGCGGCGATCCGCTCGCGGCCCGGAAGGCTCCCGATGCGGAACTGTTCAGCTGGTTCTCGCGCCGCTCACCCTCCGATGCGTTGGCCTTCCGTGGCGGACCTGAGGGCCGTCGCCGTGGGGAGCTGGGGCGTTCCGGCCGTGGCGGGTCCCCACACCCGCTGTGGGTCGCCGCGGTGTGGGGAACCACAGCCTCCCCGCCGTCGCGACTCCCCACACGTGGGTGAGGGTGGCCGCGGTGTGGGCAGCCACAGCCTCCCCCGCGTCGCTACTGCCCACACCCGGGTGAGGCGCCGACTGTGGGAACTGGGACCTGCCCGGGCCTGGCGGCGTCGCCTCGCACGGGGATTCCCGGCCGACGGAACCAGCTGAACAGTTACGCGATGCGGGACGCGGCGCCCACATCGTGCACTTTCGTGAACCTTGGAGAGTTGCGCCCACATACCGACCACAACTCTCCAAGGTTCACATTCGGTCGGAAATATCAGCCGCGCAAAAGTAGCGTTAGGTGACAAATCCACCCTCCATCGTGGATGAGAATCTCGCATCGCGGACGCTGGGTCCACCATGTGGTCGCCGGTCTCAGCAGGCGGCCGCCCGTCCCACGGAGTGGGAGCGCCGCACCCAGCCCAGCTGGCTCTAAGCCCAGCAGGCCCGGCGGATCACCGGAAATACCGGATATGCGAGGAATGGCCAAGCCGCCTACCGCCGGTGCGGGCCGCATGGGCTGGCGTTCCCCGCCGACCGCCCGGCCGCTGGCACCTGTCCATCACCTGAGCGCCTGGGACTTGCGGTCCAGGGCGCGACACCGCCGACGCTTCATGACGCATCCGCCCCTGGCGTTGCCTTTGCACCAATCAAGCCCGGCCCGGACGGCAGCCTGGATCAAGCCCGGCCGGACGGCAGCACGGATCAAGCCTTGTCGGCGGGTGGTGCTTCGGGGTCGTCGCTACCCGGCATCGGGCGGTTCAGTTGGCCCATCTGAGGTGGCTCCAGCCGTGGCCGGTTTCGGCGGCCTCCCGGAGCTGTCGCGTCGGAGGGAGCACCAGCCTGGCCGGCACCGCCTGCTGCGTCCGGTCCCGGTGACTGTTGATCCTTCGGGGAGGCCGCTTCGCCGCGAGCCGGCCTCCCGGTCGGGTGGATCGTGCGGGGCGCGGTGGTGCTGCTGGACTGATCCGGCGCGGCCGGCTGGCCCGCGCCGGGCGGCGGCGAGCCGGGGCGGGCCGCGAGACTTGGATGGGCGGCGGACGGATGGCCGGGCGGGTTCGCGGCGGCGGGTGGGCGGTTCGGCTGACCCGAAGGTGGGGGCTCGAGACGCGGGCGGTTGCTCCGGCCTACCGGTTGAGGGCCTTGACCGCCGGTGGCCGCCGCATGATCAGCGTCGGCGGAGCCCGCGAACCGCGCGGGACCATTGCCCAATCCGGACGGTGGTCCCGACGGCGTCGTCGAATGAGGCGCTCCGGTCTGGGCCGCACCGGCCGGGTCCGGGCGGCCGAGACCTGACGGCTCGACGCCGGACGGCCCGAAGGGTCCCGACGGTCCGGAGGATCCCGACGATCCGGACGGTCCGGAGGATCCCAACGGTCCGGACGGTCCGGACGGTCCGGAGGATCCCGACGGCTCCGACGGTCCCGGCAGACCGGCAAACCCGGACGGGCCGGAGCCCCGGGTGTGGGCATTACCCGGAAGCCCGGACGGCTCGCTACCGGCCATGCCGCCCGCGACGGGAAGCCCCGACGTGGCGTCGCCTGAGGGATAGGCCGGGCCGGTGGACTCGGCTGAACCCGCGGCGGCCGGGCGTGCTAAACCTGCCCCTGCGGTCTCGACGAAGTTGGAGGGGCTCCCAAGAGCCGTGCCCGGCTTGGCCTGGCCGAGGTCGAATCCACTCAGGCCGGACCGTTGCTCGTCGCTGGGTGCGTCCACATTCAACCATTCGGAACGACCGGGCCCGAGGTCGGACTGGCCGGGGCGCGCGGGCAGGCTCGGATCGCTCGGCATGGCCGGGCTCGTCTGCGGCACACCGGACAGCTGCGTCGGCGGGGGCGCGGACTGCCCTGATCCAACGGGTTGGCCAGAACCGGACGCAACGCCCGCCTGCGGCGCGGATCCCGGAAGCGGCACAGACCCCGGATGCGCGACACCTCCCGCTTGCGGCGCAGAACCCGGCTGCGAGGCGCCTCCCGGATGCAGCGCGGAACCCGGCTGCGAAGCACCTCCCGGATGCAGCGCGGAACCCGGCTGCGGGACGGGTCCCGGATGCGGAACGGCACCCGCTTGCGGCCCGGCTCCCGACAGCGCCGATCCGGGATGCGGAAGTGCACCCGGATGAGGCGCGGACGCCGGCTGCGGGGTGGATCGCGGGGGCAGGAGACCGGAAGGATGGCCAGGGCCCTGCGGGACGGGGCCCGGGGCTTGGGACGGAGCGGCTAACGGGCTCGGCTGGCCGGGGGCGGAAAAGCCTGGCGTCCCCGGAGTGGCTGGTGGCTGCGCGGATCCGGCGGCATGCGGCAGGGGGAAGCTGCCGCCGGCGTCGCTGGCGGGTGCGGGGCGAGCCGACGGCTTGAACCGTGGGGCGTCCAGCGGCCGGTCTTGCAAGTAGGTCACGGGTGGCTTGCTGAGCAGTTCTTCGTCTGACGGGATGTGGCTTTGGAACTGCGGAGGAGGCGATGCAGGATCGGCTGGTGACAAAGGTGCGGGGGCTTGGGTCGCCGCGGACAGGCCCTCGGGTGCCGAACCGGGTTGGACAGTGGGCGAGTCTGCGCCCGGCCGGGCGACCACGGGTGGGGCATCGGCAAACCCCGGAGCTTCGCCATGTTGCGGAGCCAGGCCAGACCCCGAGACGGAAGGCTGCGCCGTGGACTCGACCGGCCCGGCGCCGGCCGGTGCCGGTCCCTCGATGCCGGAGCCCAGCGCCACCTGCGGCGGCCCGCCAAACCCGGAAGGCGGCTCAGCGGACGCGGGCCGCGGCTCGCCGAATCCAGGAGTCGCCTCGGCCGGCCCGGGCTGCGGCCCGCCAAGCCCCGAAGACGGCTCAACCCCCACGGGCTGCGGCCCGCCGAACCCCGAAGACGGCTCAGCCCCCGGCCCGCCGAACCCCGAAGACGGCTCAACCCCCACGGGCTGCGGCCCGCCGAACCCGAAAGACGGCTCCGCGGACACGGGCCGTGGTCCGGCGAGACCGGAAGGCGGCTCAGCCGAAGCGGGCTGGGACCCGGCGGGCGACACCGGCTGCGGGGCCGACGGACCGGATGCCGGGTCGGCCGGCCTGGACTGCGGTGCGGCAAGGCCAGAAAACGGGTCGGCCGGGTCGGGCTGAGAGCCGGCGAGACCCGAGGGCGGCTCAGTCGGCGGGAGCAGAGACCCCGCGAGACCGATAGGCACCTCGGCCGAAGGCGGCTGCGACCCGGTCGGACCAGAAAGCAGCTCGGCCGAAGGCGACTGCGACCCGGTCGGACCGCCTGGCAGGTCAGCCGACGCGGGAGGACTCCCGGCGGGGCCAGAAAACGGCTCGGCCGACGCGGGCTCGCCGAGGGCTGGCGGGGGCTGGGTGGCGGCAAGGCCGGAAGGCGCGGCGTCTGGCTGCGGGGCCGCGTGGGCGAGGCGGGATGCCATTTCCGACGGCGGGACGGCGGGCGGCTCCAGCCCACCGGGTCGTGCGGACGGCTCCAGCCCACCGGGTCGTGCGGACGGCTCCAGCCCACCGGGTCGTGCGGACGGCTCCAGCCCGCCAGGTCGTGCGGACGGCTCCAGCCCGCCAGGTCGTGCGGACGGCTCCAGCCCACCGGGTCGTGCGGACGGCTCCAGCCCGCCGGGTCCGGCTGACGGCTCCGCGGGGATCCGGCCACCCAGCGCGGACAAGTCGGATCGCTTGCCGAAATCCGATAAATCCGATTCTTCAGGGAGAGGGGCGCGCGCTGAGGAACGGGGCAGATCCAGTGCGGCCGGCTGATCCGGTCGCGACGCCTCGGGGCCGAGCAGCGGAGACGCGCTCAGCGAGGAGGGCGGCTCACCGGTGCGCGACCGAGAGGCGGAAGTCGATTCGGGGCCGGGCAACGCGGACCGCTCGGGACCCGCCGACGAAGTCACGTCACGGCTCAGCGACCGATTCGGCTCAAGGCTGGGCGCAGACGGTTCGGCGCCGGGCAGCGCAGTCCGCTCAGGCCCCGCCGACGAGGACGCATGAAGGTCAGGCGACCGGGACGGCTCAAAGTCGAGCGCAGACGGTTCAAGGCTGAGAGACGCAGACGACTCGGGCCGGACCGACCGCGACGATTCAAGGCCGGGCAACGGCGACGACTCCGGGCCGCCCAACGGCGACGACTCCGGCCCGCGCCCCCCTCGCGCCGCCGACACCAGCCCCGACAACTCCGCCAGCCCCGCCGCCGAAACCACCTCCGCGGCCGACAACCCCGCAGGGCACGGCAACAGCGCCCCGCAGGCCGGGCACGGCGTCCCGTCGACGCCGCTGTGTGCCGAGAGCACCTCGCCGGCCGTACGAGCCAGCAAGCTCTCCGGCTTCACGAAAGCAGCACCCATGGTTCTTCCCCCCGTCGGGGCCGCGCGCCATAACACGGTCCGAGCTCAAGTTCACCGCCCCACGCGGGCGATTCGCGCGATTTTCGCCATATCGGTGACGGGGTGGCTGGTGTGAACCCGAAAAACGGCGCGGACCTGCGGAAACGGCCCCATGAGCGACAACGAGGAGTAAGTATTCACTCGCGGTACACGGAGAGTGACATTCCGTACGATAAGCAATACCCCCAGGAGGTGATCCCCGTATGGACGACGTCGAGCTGTACCGCGAGCGAATCCTCCGGCACGCCGGGCCCGTCATCACCGGTCGTTTTGCCGGCTTCCAAACCTCGTACACCAGGGAAATCAGTCTGCGTAAACCGGTGCTGCTCCTGGTCTTCCTCACCGCGGGCATCGCCCAGATGATCGGCTCGCTGCTGCGGATGAAGCCGGCGCGCCGCACCTTCAAGGAGCTCAAGAAGGGCCCGGAGTTCCTGGTGACTCCCCTTCGCGTACGGGATGAGCTCGGTCAGGTCTATGAGGTGGAGATGCACGGGCACCTGCCGCAGTCCGCGATCCACCGTGGCGACCTGGTCCAGCTGCGGGTCAAACCCCAACGAGATCCAGTGCTTCCGGTACGCCTGGAGCAGGTCATCAACCTCACCACGATGCAGCCGCTCACGCCCCGGATCCCGACGATGTGGTCGCACATGGGTCCGGCTCTGCTGATTCAGGCGACCATCGGCGTCCTGGTCGCGGCCCTGCTGATCGCCTTCGCGATGCGGTAGCGGACCCACAGTGGACCTGGTCCGCCGCACGCCTGGCGCCGATCGGATCGGTATAGCAAGGTTGAGATGGCCGACGAAGGTGGTGTGCGGTGGGCGAGGAAGTCGAGCAGACCAAGTTCACCCGAGAGGATCGGGCGCGCTACAGACACAAGATCCGGCGCAGTCTGGACGTTTTCGCCGCGATGCTGCGGGAGTCGCGGTTCGAGTTCGAGCGGCCGCTGACCGGCATGGAGATCGAGCTCAACCTCATCGACAACGGGGCCGACCCGGCGATGCGCAACTCCGAGGTGCTGAACGCGATCGCCGACCCGGATTTCCAGACCGAGCTGGGCCAGTTCAACATCGAGATCAACGTGCCGCCGCGCCGGCTGGCCGGCGACGAGAACGCGGATCTCGAGCGGACGCTGCGCGCGAGCCTGAACCACGCGGAGAAGCGGGCCCGCGAGGTCGGCGCCCATACCGTGATGATCGGGATATTACCGACATTACGCCGCGAGCACATGACCGAAGACGCACTGAGCGTCAATCCCCGGTACAAGCTGCTGAACGAGCAGATCTTCGCGGCCCGCGGCGAGGATCTGGACATCCGGATCGACGGGGTGGACCGGCTCGCGGTCACCACCGACACGATCGCGCCCGAGTCCGCCTGCACCAGCACCCAGTTCCACCTGCAGGTCAGCCCCGCGCAGTTCGCCGCGTACTGGAATGCCGCCCAGGTCATCGCGGGCGTCCAGGTGGCGCTCGGCTCGAACTCGCCGCTGCTGTTCGGCCGCGAGTTGTGGCGCGAGACCCGCATCCCGCTGTTCGAGCAGGCCACCGACACCCGGTCGGAGGAGATCAGGGCGCAGGGCGTACGGCCGCGGGTGTGGTTCGGGGAACGCTGGATCACGAGCGTGTTCGACCTGTTCGAGGAGAACGTCCGCTACTTCCCGGCGCTGCTGCCGATCTGTGACGACGCCGACCCGACCGACATCCTGGAACGCGGCGAGATCCCTGAGCTGGGCGAGCTGCGGCTGCACAACGGCACGGTCTACCGCTGGAACCGGCCGATCTACGCGGTGGTCAAGGGCCGGCCGCATCTGCGGGTGGAGAACCGGGTGTTGCCAGCCGGTCCGACGGTCATCGACACGATGGCCAACGCGGCGTTCTACTACGGCCTGATCCGCACGCTCGCGGACGCCGAGCGCCCGTTGTGGACGCAGATGAGCTTCAGCGCCGCCGAGGAGAATTTCCACACCTGCGCCCGGCACGGCATCGAGGCCAGCGTGTTCTGGCCGGGCCTGGGCTACATCCAGGTGACCGAGCTGGTGCTGCGGCGGTTGCTGCCGCTCGCGCACGCCGGGCTGGACAAGTGGGGTGTCTCGCCGGCCGAGCGGGACCGGCTGCTCGGGGTGATCGAGCAGCGCTGCCTCACTCACCGCAACGGTGCCGCCTGGCAGGTGCAGACCTTGCATGCCGTGGAGGCCGACGGGTACGACCGACGCGAAGCGCTCCACGAAATGCTTCGGCGATACCTTCCGCTGATGCATGAGAACCGGCCCGTGCACGAGTGGCCGTACCCGGCCTGAGCCCCCGCTCGCGGGCCAGCGTGACGGTCGTGAAGCCGACGACCATCATGATCATCGAGAGCAGGGCGAGGCCGGTGATCTGCGCACCGGTCTTGGCGAGCCGGCCGCCCGCGTTGTTGGTGCCGCCGCCGGTGCCGCTGGTGTCGCCGCCCGACCCACTCGATCCGTCATTATCCGGATTTGTCCCGTTATCGGAGGCGGCGGCCAGCACCAACGGGATGTCCACCGCGTTGTCCGAGGTGTTGCCGTCCGCGCTGCTGGTCGACACGGTCACCCGCATGAGGTGGGTGCCGGCCTTCGCGCCCGAGCCCACCTTGAGGGTCAGCCACAGCTCGCTTCCGGACAGCGCCGCCGAGTCGGGCGCCTCGCAGGCCACCTCGTTGGCCGCGCCCGAGGCCACGCCGGTGCACGTGGTGTCCACCATGGTCGTCTCGGCGGCCAGCGCCTGCACCTCGGCGTTCGAGTCGTCGATCAGGACGGTCGCCTTCGCCACCCAGACGTCCTCCGGCGGCGCGATCGTGAAGGCCACGTTGTCGGCGATCAGGGTGCCGTCGTTGGCGTACGGGACCTTGACCACCAGCCCGTCCTCACCCAGCTTGATGGGAACCGTCGCTCCCCCGTACGAGATGGCCAGGTTGACGGCGTGCCGGCCGACCTCGAATCCGGGGATCGCCACGTCGTCGTCGCCACCGCAGGTGTAGTCGAACTTCGGGGTGCCGGTGGCCAGCGCACCGTCCAGGCAGCCGTCCGAGACCTGGTCGCCGGGCTTGGCGTCGTCGTCGACCACGATCGGCACCTCGAGGTTCACCGACTCCCCCGCGGGCACGGTGACCTTGCAGATCACGATGCTCGCCTTCGCGCCCTCGACGCAGCCGGCCGGCAGGGTGCCGTGCTTCGTGCCGGGCGGGACGACCACCACCATCTCGTACGGTTTCGCGTCGCCCGGACCGGAGTTCACGATGTGGATCGGCAGGACCGCGGTGTCGCCGGACGCGGGCTTGGCCGGCGACGGGGAGCCGATGGTGACGCTGACCGTGTACGCCGGGGTGTCCGTGGTCACCAGCGTGCCGGACGCGGTGAGCCGGTCGGTGGCGTCGTCCGCGTCGGCCAGCACGATGCCGGTGGCCTTCCACGCGGTGCCCGCGCTCACCCCGGAACCGACGGCCACATCGATCGTCAACGTACGCGGCGTGTCCGCCGCCAGATCGACGCCGGTGCACCGGATCTGGGTGCTCGTCACGGTGCAGGACGCGTCCGCCATCGACGCGCCGGTCACCTTGATGCCGGTGGGCAGCGCGCTCAACGGGACGGTCAGCGTGAGGTTGTCGTGGTCCACCGTGGCCGAGATGGTCACGCTCGTGGTCGCCGGCTCGCCCGGTTTCGCCACGACGGTGCCGAGCTGCACCGCGCCGGTCCTGCTCAGCGGCTGGTCGACCGGCGTGTCGCCGACCGCGACGTCGGCCGGGTCGCCGCAGGTCTTGTCGGTCCCGGCGGATACACAGCCGTCGGAGAGGGTGTCGCCGTCCTGGGCGTCGCCGTCCACCTCCAGCGGCACGACCCATTCCAGGCTGGTCGCCGGGTCCACGTCGTACGTGCAGTTCAGTTGGGTGTCGCTGGTGCGCGTGCAGTCCTTCGCGACCTGGCCGGACAATGCTCCGAACTTCGTGTGGGTGGGCGCGTTGATCGTCGCGGTGCGGCCGGTGGCGACCGACGGGCCGGCGTTGGCGACGCTGATCCGCAACGTGGTGGTGTCGCCGGGCGCGACGCTGCCGGACGGGCCGGTGACGGTGAACGAGACCGGCGCCACCGGGGCACCGGGGGTGATGAGATCCGCCGTGCCGGTCACGGTCGCGTTGCCGGCGACCACCGTGACGGTGGGCCGCCAGGTCACCGACGACGTCGCGTTCGCCGGCGTCCGCACGGTGATCTTCACGGGCGTGTCGCCGCCACTTTCCACGGTGACTCCCGTGCACTTCACCTCGGTGGCGGTCTTCGAGCATTGCGAGCCGGTCGGTCCGGACGCTCCGACGTAGGTGAATCCGGCCGGCAGCCCGGTCAGCGGCACCGTGACGGTGGCGCCGGTGATCTTCGTCGGCGAGGTGACCACGACGCCGCCGGTCCCGTTGGCGCCGGGGGCCGGGTGGTCCGGCGCGCCGGTCACCACGATCGTGTCGGCGGCCGGCCGGAACAGCTGGATGTCCGGGATCGGCGCGTCCGAGGACCGGCAGTCCGACCCGAGGCCGGTGCGCACGCACCCGCCGGTCAGCGGCTTGGCCGGGTCCGCGCCGGCGGCGGCCTCGAAGGTGATCGGGAACTGGGTGCGCGCGTTCCCGCCGACGTCCACGGTGCAGTCCAGCCGGATGTCCGAGACCTTCGCGCACATCTGCCCGGTGGTGCCGGTCTGCGCCGGGAACGTGACGCCGTCCGGCGCGACGATCGAGAACTGCTGGGCGCCGGCGAACGACGTGCCGCCGTTGGTCAGCTTGACACCGATGGTGCCGGTGCCGCCCGCGTGCACCGTCCCGGCCGAGGGCACGTCGGCCACCTCGGCCGTGACCGCGATGTCCGCGGCGCCGATGACGGCGGCGTTCGTGAGCCTCTTGTGCAGCGTCTGCTTCCCGTCGGTGGCGGTGATCGCGGGCGACCAGCCGTCGCCGGGGTGCGCCGCCGGTTTGACCGCGACGTCGAGCGTGATGAGCGTGGCCCCGCCGGCCGGGACGCTCAGGCCGGAACAGGTGACGTCGCCGGTGCCGAGCACACACGTGCCGCTGCCGGCGCGTGCCCCGGTGACGGTCATGCCGGGCGGCAGGTCGTCGAACGGGATCGTCACGCTGATGCCGTTCTGCACGTGGGTGGCCGCGACCTTGACGGCGACCGTGCCGGACCGGCCCGGCGTGATCTCGGCCGGGTCCGCGGACAGCGTGACGGCCTGCACGAACGTCGGGGTCAGCGCGATGTCGGGCAGCGTGATGTCGCCGGTCCCGCACCCGTCGCGGTCCTTGTCGACGCACCCGCCGGTGACCGGCCTGGCCGGGTCGGCGCTCGCCGGGACCTGGATCGGCAGGTTCCACTTCACCGTGGCACCGTTGGCGAGGCTGAACTTGCAGTCGAACACGGTGTTGCCGACCGCGACGCATCCGGCCGGCGGCGGCGAGCCGAACAGGGTGCCGTCCGGGGCCTTCACGCGGGTGGTGACGTCGGTGGCGTCGGACGGGCCGGCGTTGCCCACCGTCACCGCCATGGTCACCGTGTCACCGGGCTTGACCGTGCCGGTGACCGCGGCCGGCGCGTAGGTGATGGTGGACTCCGGCGCGCCGCTGGTGATCAGTACGCCGCTGGCCTGCACCGGGCTGCCGGAGCTGTCCGCGAGCGTCACGATCGGCGTCCAGGTGACCCCGGCGGCGATGTCGGGATCCGCGGCGACGGTCACGGTGACCACATGGTGCGATCCGGATTGGACGGTGACCGCGGTACACGAGATCTTTCCGGTCCACGTGCACTGCGAGCCGGTTCCCGCGGTCACGTTCGTGACGCGCATCTTCGCCGGCAGCGCGTTCGCACCGGTGGTGGGGATCGTCAGCGACGCGTTGGTGAACGTCTGATCCGCGACGGCGAGCACCCGGCCGGTGCCGGTGCGGCCGGGGACCACCGTGCCGCCCTCGACGCTCAGGTCGACGTGATCGGCGAACGTCTTGCCGAGCTGGATCGTGATCTTGACCGGATCGTTGCCGTTGCAGACGTTGTTGCCGTCGTTGTCGATGCAGCCGCCGCCCAGGGTGCTGCCGGGGTCGGCGTTGTCGGCCACCTTCAGGCCCAGGTCGAAGACCACGTCGCCGGGCGGCACGTTGAGCGTGCACGTGACCAGCACGTCCGAGGCCCGCTGGCAGTAGCCGGCGGCGTCACCGGTCAGCGCGGTGAACGTGCTGTTGGCCGGCGCCCGGAAGGCGTACGTGGCACCGACCTTGGTGGACGGCCCGGTGTTGTGCAGCGTGACCGTCACGACGGCGGTGTCGCCGGCCAGCACCTTGCCCGGCGGCGGCACGGCGACGCTCGCCGTGACCGTGGCGTCCGGCGGGTTGACCGTGACCACGTCCGGGCGCAGCTGGGTGGAGTCCTTGACCGTGCTGCCGGCCATCTCGGCGATGGTCACCGCGGGCGACCAGGTCTTGGCCGCGGTGATCGGCGCGGCGGTCAGATCCAGCGCGAGGATGAGCGTCTTGCCGCCCTGGAAGTCCACCGGCGTACAGGTGATGGTGTTCGCGGTGTTGTCGACGTTGCAGGTGGTGCTGCCGATCTTGGCGGTGGTGATCACCAGCCCGGCCGGCCGGTCGCTGGTGTCGATCGTGACCAGCAGGCCGGGGCGCAGGGCGTTGGCGCTGAGGTCGACCTCGGCGGTGGCGGTGCGGCCCGGCGTGATCGTCTCGACCGCGCCCGGCACCTCGCTGATCACCTGCGGCAGCGGCACCCGCAGCACGAACTTGGGCAACGCCACGTCGGGCGCGGAGGTGCTACAGGTCGCGTCGCCGTTGAAGTCGAGACAACCGCCGTCGATCGTGCCGCCGGCCGTGCTGGGCACCACGATCGGCAGGGTGAGCGGGCCGACCGTCCCGTTGTTGGCCGGCACGGTGACCGTGCAGGTCAGGGTGGTCGGCGTCCGGGTCGGGCACAGCGACAAGGTGGTTCCGCTGAGCGCGCCGAAGGTGGTGCCGGCCGGGGCGCGCAGCGTCACCGGGATCGAGGGCGCCGGGTCGGTGCCGGTGTTCTTGATGGTGGCGGTGATCGTGCCGGTGCCGCCGGGCAGCACGACGTCGTCGGCCTGCGCGGTGGTGGTCGCCGTCAGGTGGTACTGCGGCGCGGACGTATGGACCAGCACCCCGCCGCCGGTGACCGACTCGCCGGGGTTCGCCCCGGTCACCGTGATGGCGCTGCTCGCCCAGGTGATCGGCTGGCTCACCTGGGCGACCGCGACGTTCAGCGTGACGGTGATGTCGCCCGGCGCGGCCAGGGTGATGTTGTCGCAGTCGATCGTCGTGGTGACCGTGCAGGGGGTGTTGTTCGCGGTCGCCCCGCTCACCCCGATCTCGGCCGGCTTGCCGGTCAGCGGGATGCTGACGTCCAAGGTCTGCGCGGTGGTCGAGTGCACGACGACCGCCGCGGTGCCGCTGCTGTTCGAACCGATCGTGCCGGGCTGCGTGGTGATCGAGATCTGCCGGTCGAACGGGGTGCCGACCGTGATCGCCGGCAGCGCGAAGTCCGGCGGGGTGGCGCAGTAGCTGTCGTTGTTGATGTCCACACAGCCGCCGGCCAGCGCGGCGCCCGGGTCCGCGGTGCCGCTGACCTGGACCGGGACGGACGTCGTGACGGTGGCGCCGGGGGCGAAGTCGTCGGTGCAGATGAGCCGGCGCGACGACGCCGGGTCCGCCACACAGTTCCCCGGCAGGGTGCCGAAGCTGACGCCGGCCGGGACCATCACGCCGTACTTGACGCCGGACGCCTTCGACGGTCCACTGTGCTGCACCGTGACGGAGTAGGTCCCGGTGCCGCCCGGCAGAATCGTGGCGGGGCTCAGCGTCGCGCCGGGCGTCAGTGTGTAGGAGGGCGCGCCGGTGGTGGCCATCGGACGGTCCACCTGGATGGAGTCCGAGGCGTCACTGACCTTGATGCCCTGCGCGGTCCACGTCAGGGACGTGGGCGCGTCTGGGTCCGCGGTCACGGTCACGCTCAGCACGGTGGTCGTCTTGTCCGCGATCGACGCGATCGTGCACGTCCAGTCGGTCGAGCTCACCGGCGGCGGGGTGCAGCTCGCGCCGCTGATCGCGGTGACGTGCATCTTGCCCGGCAGGTCGCCGGTCGGCACCACCACGGTGACGCCGCTGAGCGCGCCGTTGGTGGCGGTGACCTTGAGCTGCGCGGTGCCCGATGCGCCCGGGGTGACGGTGGCCGGGGTGGTGGTCACGGTCGCCCGCCGCGCGAGCGGGACCTTCAGCACGATCGGGTCGATGACCTCGTCGTCCGGGCCTTTGCAGTCGCCGCCGTCGAGGTTGACGCATCCGTTGCCGAGCGGGGTGAAGGGGTCGGCGTCGTCCGGGATGTGCACCTTGAAGCTCAGGACCGGGCCGGGTCCCACCGAGGCGGGCACGTTGACCGAGCAGGTGGCGAGGGCCGGGAGGGTGATGGCGCAGCCGCTCGGCACCGTGACGAAGGTGGTGCCGTCCGGCGCCTTCACGGTGAACTTCGTGGTCGGCGAGTCGGACGGCCCGGCGTTGTCGACGCGCACCGTGAACGTCGCGTCGTCGCCGGCCGACACCGTGCCCGCCGCCGGAACGCCGTCGGTGACGGTGATCGAGGTCCGCGGCGCGAGGACGGTGGCGAGGTCACCGGCTTCGGCGGCGGTCTCGGTGGCCGTCTTCGCGGTCATGCCGCTGGTGGTCCACGTGCTCTGCGGCGCGTTCGGCGGCGCGGTCATGCCGATCGAGATCACCTTCGGCGTGTTCGCCGCGAGGGTGATGCCGGTGCACTGGATCTGTCCGTTCCAGGTGCAGGTGCTGCCCGGGACGGTCGCCGAGCCGACCGTGATGCTTCCGTCCTTGCCCGTGTACGGGATGGTGACGGCGAGCCCGGTCTCGGCCGTCGTCGAGGTCAGCGTCACGGTGGCGGTGCTGGTGGTCGGGTCGCCGGGGACGATCCCGGCCGGGTCGGTGACCACGGTCAGGCGCTTGGACAACGGCGTACCGAGGGTGATCTGGATGTTGCGATCGGAGGCCGCGGTGCACGCGCCGTCGCTGTTCAGGTCGACACACCCGGAGATGGGCTGCCCGGCCGGCGCCGACGCGTCGATCCGGATCGGCAGGTTGAGCGTCACCTGCTGCTGGTAGGCCAGGTCGAGCGTGCACTGCGCCCGCGTGTCGTCGGGCAGCATCACCGTGCAGTAGCTGGACGTCGGCGGGGCGAGCGCGGTGAAATGCGCACCCGCCGGGGCCAGCACGGTGATCTTGGCGTTGTTCGCGTCGGACGGTCCGTTGTTGTTGTCGACGGTGACCTGCAGGGTGCTGGTGCCGCCGGGCAGCAGCGTCGTCGCGGGCGGCAGCGTCACGGTCGCGCCGAGTTTGTAGGCGGGCGGCCCGACGTCGGCGAGGTCCAGCGACGTCTGCGTCGAAGCGCCGGCCGCGGCGGCGGTGATGGCCGGGTTCCAGCTGCCCTGCGGCGCGTCCGAGGTCGCGGCCACGGTCATCGTGATGTCGGCGGTCTGACCGTCCGCCAGCGACAGCGGGCCACATTGCACGGTGGTGGTCACGACGCAGGGGGTGGTGACGCCGCCGACGGTCACGGTGGCGCCCGGGCCGACGCTGACCCCGGCCGGGATCGGGCTCAGCGGGACCGTCACGGTCAGCCCGCTGAGCGCGCCGTGCGCGGCCGTGACGTGCAGCGTCGCGGTGCCGTTCGAGCCCGGTGTCACCGCGGCCGGGTCGGCGGCGAAGGTCAGCCGGGACGCGAACGGCCACTTCAGCTTGATGTCCGGGATGACCGCGTCGTCCGCGCCCAGGCAGCCGGCCACGCCGTCGGTGTTGACGCAGCCGCCGGTGAGTTTCGTGTCCGGGCCGGCCGACGCGGGGACGCTCACCGGCAGCGTGACGGTGCTGGTCGACTGGCCGACGCCGGCGGTCACCTTACAGGTGAGCACGCTGCCCACCCGGGTCGGGCAGAGCGCCACGGCGGCCGGGTCGGTGAGCGTGCCGAACGTCGTACCAATCGGCGGGGTGACCGTGACGGTGGCGTTGGTCGCGGCGGACGGGCCCTGGTTCGTGATCGTCATCCCGACGTTCGCGGTCTGGCCGGGCTCGACGGTGTTGTCCGGCGGCACCGTGACGACGGCGGTCAGCCGCGCGGCCGGCGCCGTGGTGGTCGCCAGCTTGCCGTCGCTCACGTCCTTCTCGACCCCCGACATCACGGTGATGCCGTTCGCCGTCCAGGTGGCCGGCTGGGTCGTCGGGCCCAGCGAGATGAGGATGGACACGTCCTTCGGCTGGCCCGCGGTCAGGCTGATCCCGGTGCAGGTGATCGGCGGGCCGATCGAACAGACCGGGCCGCCCGCCACGCTCGCCGAGAGCGGGGTGAAGCCGGCCGGCAGGTCGGTGGTCGGGACGGTGAGGTTCAGGCCGGTCTCGTCCTGAGCGGACGTCAGCCGTACCTTGGCGGTCCCGGTCGTGCCCGGCGTGATCGTGGCGGGGACGGTGTCCACGGTGAGCCTGGTCTCGAGCGCGGTGCGCAAGGTGAACGCGGGCAGACTCGGGTCGGTCCCGCCGCATCCCGCGACCCCGTCGGTGCTGACGCAGCCTCCGGTGATCGGCTGGGTGGTGTCGGCGGCCGCCGACACCGTGAGCGGCAGCGTCAGGGTGACCCCCGGATCGCCGGCGTTGAGCGGGGTCGCGCAGGTCAGCGTGGTGCTGGTCTGCGTCGGGCAGACGGCCGTCGAGACGCCGGTCGGCTGGGCGAACGTGGTGTTCGGCGGCGCGACCACCACGAACGAGGCGCCCGGCGCGTTGGACGGCCCCTGGTCGTACACCCGGACCGTCATGCTGGTCGTCTGCCCGGGGCTCACCTTGCCGTCCGGTGGTGCGGTCGCGCTGATCCCCAACGCGTACGACGGCTTCGGGGTGATCAGCGTGCCGGAGACCGTGCCGCTCGACCCGCCGCCGGCCGAGGTGACCGCCCCCGTCCAGGGCGCCGTGACCGCCGGGCCGAGGGTGACCGGGATGGTGACGGTGACGAAGCCCTTGGCCGGCACGGTGACGCCGGTGCATCCGGTCGCGGTGCATGTCCCGCCGCCGGAGGTGGTGACCGGTCCGACGGTGTATCCGGCGGGCGCCGCGGGCAGCGTGATCGTGGTGCCGGTGGCGTTGGTGGCACCCACGTTGGCGACCTTCACCTGCTGGGTCACCTGCGGTCCACCCGGGACGGCGTCCATCCCGGTGAAGCTGACGCCGCTGTCCAGGTTGACGTCGGGGTCGGTGATGGTGATGAGGTTCCCGCTGGTGCTGAGGTTGGCGCTGCTGTTGAGGGTGGCGGTGGCGGTGGTGACGTTGACGGTCGAGCCCACCGCGGTAAGGGGTCCGGCGGCGACGTCGAAGTCGACCGAGACGGTGCCGCCGGCGGGCACGTTCACGTTCGGGCAGGTGATCGTGCTCGTGCCGGTGCAGAGGTTGCCGCCAACCTTCACCGAATTGACCTGTACGCCGGTGGGCAGCGCGCTTCGAGCAATGGTGATCGTGGTGTTCGCCGCGTCGGACGGGCCGTTGTTGGTGATCGTGACCTTCGCGGTGCCGTTCTTGCCGGCCTGCAGTTGCAGCGGCACCACGTTGAGCGCGCCGCCGGTGCTCAACGGCGGGCTGGCGGTGACCAGCGTGCCGGTGCCGGTCTGGCTGATCGTGCCGCCGGCGCCCGCGACCGGCGTGCTGACCACGGTGATCCCGCCCGTGCCGGAGGCCCAGTTGGCGGCGGCCACGCCGGTGGCGTTGGCGTTGAGGGTGACCGGCAGGGAGACCTTCACGCTGCCGCCGGCCGGGACGGTGACCCCGCTGCAGGTGGTGACCTGGGCGGCGTTCTTGGTGCAGGTGCCGCCGCCGGTGACGGTGGGGGTGCCGAGGGTGTAGCCGGACGGGGGCGCCGGGATCGTGATGACCGTGTTCGGGGTGCCGACCTCGCCGATGTTGCTGACGGTGACGGTCGGGGTGCCGCTCTGGCCGGGGCTCAGCGTCGCCCCGTCGACGACGACGTTGCCGTATTTGACATAGCCCTTGCAGGTCGACGTGGCGATGTTGACGGTGCCGCTGGCGATGATGCTGAGCGCGTTGAGCAGGTCGACGTCCACGGCGCCGACCCGGTAGGTCAGCAGCCCAGTGTTCGAATCCCAGGTGAGAGTCCGGTGGTCGACGGTCGCGGTAAGGAGACCGGGGACATCGACCGCGACGTTCACGTCCGGGTTGACCGCCAGGTTGCTCACCTTGAGCGCGGCGACGTCGGTGAACGAGGAGATACCCGACGGCGTGAGGTCACAGGAAGTCTTGATAGCGCCGACGCTGGTCACGGCGCCGAGCAGATTGAGGTTGGCGACGCTCGCGTCCGCGTGGCTGCCGCCGCCGGCCGGCGAGTTCGCGTTGAGCGTGATGACGCCGGCCGACGCGAGCTGTCCGAGACCGAGGATGTTGAGGACGTTGGTCTGCGGGTTCTGCGTTGTCAGAGAACCCGGCCAGGCGCTCGGGCTGGCCGGGACACCGACGTTCAGCGTCACTCCGCTGTTCTGCCCCAGGATGGGCAGCTGCAGAAGCTTGACGGTTGCCCGGATGCCGTCGGCCGAGCTGCCGAGCAGGCTTACCGCCATCGCCCACTGCGGCGGCGCCGACATGGTCAGGACGAGGACGACCGCCACCAGCAGGGCCAGCCGCCGGACGGGATGAAACCGGAGGACCACCACAAGTTAGATTCAAGTGCCATCGACACCCAAAAATCCTGCTTTTTCAGAATGTCTTAGCTTTCCCGCGCAGCATTCCCAAAGCACACTCCCAGCACTTCAGAAACAGCCGCAACATGGAAAACGCAAAACGGCCCGCGCATTCCCCTTTAAATGCTTCCCGCCCCAGTAATCCAACGCGTTTCCTCGAATACCGTTCATTGCTTGTACTCGGTCGGGCGCCGGCGCCTTGTCATTCCCCGCCAAATCTGGTGCAAACCTCGCAGCCGCGGGTCTCACAGACGCACAGCGGATCACCCCGTCACAACTCGCAGCCATCCAGAGAGGGCCCTGGCTACAAGGCCATGACAGTTCGGCCCATCCGGATCTTCAGTGACGGCGACCGGCCGCGCCCGCCACCCCTCCCCGCGTAACCGAACACGGCCAGGCGCGTCCGGAACGATGTCCGACATTTCCCGTGATCAGCTGAATTGCTGGACTATTCACCCAGCCAGCGGCCCGCAGCTGCTTCCATTCCGTGGGACGGACGGCCATCTACTGAGACCGTCGACCGCATCCTGGACCTGGCGTCCGGAATGTGGGACCTGCCTCCATTGTGGATGGAGCTTTTGTCCCACAAAGTGGCTTTCGTCCAGCAGCCTTTCGGGGCCGGATGTGAACCTTGGAAAGTTATGGCTCGTATGTGGGCGCAACTCGCCAAGGTTCACCAAAAGTCCACGATGTGACTGCGTTGTCCACATAGCGGGAACGCACCCGTCAGCCCGTCGCCGCGCCCGCCACGCGGCTCGTACCCGTCAGCGCATCGCCGCAACCGCCACGCGGCACGTACCCGTCAGCGCATCGCCGCAACCGCCACGCGGCACGTACCCGTCAGCGCATCGCCGCAACCGCGACGGTGACGCCCGGAAAAACCCGCTTCGGGACGGTGAGCCGGCTTCCGCTTCCGGCTGCGGCCAGCGCGGCGGCCTCAGCGACGCTCGCGGTCCCCACGGCGGCATGCACGGTAGCGCTGGGGTGGGGCACATCCTGACGCCCGAGCTCGACGGCATCCAGCGGCACGAGCTCCCAGCCTTTCTCCCGCGCCATTTCCCGTACGCCACGCTCCGCCGCACGCCGCTCGATGGTCGCGAGGATGCGCACGTCGGCGTCCACCAGCCCGGCTTCCCGCAGAACCGTGTCCACGGCCGACCGCAGATCCCCCACCGAGACTCCGCGGCGCGCACCCACCCCGACGACAAACACGCCCCGATCCTCCCAGCCCAGCACCCGCACCACCGCCACCGCCACCGCCACCGGAAAAACGAACGCTCGTTCTCGGACTCCCGACCCGCGCCCACGGCCAACAGCCGCAAAACGAACGCTCGTTCTCGGACATCCGGCCGGCGTTCATGGGCGACAGCCCAAAAACGAATGCTCGTTCTTGAACATCGGCCCGCGCAAGGCGACGGCCTAAAACGAACGCTCGTTCTCCGAACGCCCGATGCCAACGCCAACAGCGCCGGAAAACGAACGCTCGTTCGACAACACCGAGCTCGGCATCTACGCCGACACCCCCGGAAAACGAGCGCTCATTCGCGGACGCCCCCGCTCGCATCCGCCCCCACCTGCGAGGCCGCCCGCGAAGACGTGACGGCGGCGGCAGGCGCCCCGGCCCCCAGCAACTCGCGGCGGCGCGGCAACAACAGCGGAGTCGCCAGAATCAGCAAACCGGCCACCACCAAAGCGGTGCGCGGACTCGTCCAGCTCGCCAGCACCCCGCCCAACGCGCTACAAACCGCGATCGACGCGCTGCTGCTGATCGACCAGGCCGTCAGCGTGCGCGCGATGCGATCCGGCGGCGTCTGCTCCAGGCGGTACGTCACGAACACCGGGTTGTAGAGGCTCATGCAGGCGATGATCGCGAACTCCACCAGCATCACGGTGAGCAGGCCCACGACGCCGGGCCGGACGAACGCCAGGCCGATCAGCCACACCGCTCGAAGCGTGCCGACCACCAGCAGGATCCGGTCCCGGCCGAACCGGGCGACGACCCGCCGCGCCAGCCGGGAGCCGATGAAGCCGCCGACGCACGGCGCCGCGAAGGCGAGCCCGAACTGCCACGGCGGGAACCCGAGCCGGCCCAGCATCAGCACCGCCAGCAACGGCTCGGTCGCCATGATGAGGCCGCTGGTCAGGAGGTGGTTGAGGAAGAACGGCCGCAGAGCGCGATGCGTGAGCAGATGCCGCCAGCCGTCGAGCACGTCACCGAACCGGAGACGACTCCCGGCGGCGCGCACCGGGCGATGCTCGTCCCGCCGCCGGATAGCGGTGATGCCGAGCGCCGACAACAAATAGCTGACCGCGTCCGCGACCACCGTCGTCACCGGCCCGAAAAGCCCGACGGCCGCGCCCCCCAACGGCGGCCCGACCGCGATCGAACTCCACGTCGTCGATTCGAAGCGCGCATTCGCCACGAGCAATTGCGACGGCGGGACCAGCTCCTTCACAAACGCACCACTGGCCGCGTTGAACGCGATCTTCGCCGCCGCCACCACGGCCGAAACGACGAGTAGTTGGACGAAACTGAGCAGGCCGAAGGCGTACGCGCAAGGAATTGTCATCATCGCCGCGAACCGCACCAGATCCATGGTGATCATCACGGGGCGTTTGCGGCGGAATTCCACCCACGGGCCGAGCGGTAACGCGATGAGCGCGCCCACGGCCGGCCCGATCGCGGAAAGCGCCGACACCTGGGCCGGACCGGAATGCAGCACGAGCACGGCGATGAGCGGGAACGCGCCGAAGCCGAGCCCGGAACCGTACGCACTGATCGCGTACGACGTCCACAACCATCGGAAGTGCCGGCCCATCCCCGCCCCCTCGACCCGCCGAGTCGCAAGCACGAGATCCAAGCAGGGGCCGGCCCGGCGGATCAAACAACGGAAACGGCGGCGGGTCACAACCGTCCGTTGTGTGGAAAGGTCGCCCGGGTGGACCTCGAGGCCGTACGCACGTTCGTCGCCGCCGCCGGAACCGGCCAGTTCCAGGACGCCGCCGCCACCCTGTCGGTCACCCAGCAGGCCGTCTCCAAGCGCATCGCCGCATTGGAGAAAGATTTGGCCGTACGCCTGTTCACCCGCACCCCGCGCGGTGTGGTGCTCACGATCGACGGCCAGGCGTTCCTGCCCCATGCCCGGGAGTTGCTGCGGGTCGCCGATCGGGCCGATGCCTCGGTGCGTCCGGGCCGGCGCGCGCTCCGCGTCGACGTCGTCAACCGGCGGATCGCGTCCGCCATCCTGCTGCAGGATTTCTATCGGGCACATCCGGCGATCGAGCTGGACGTCGTCACGCTCGCGGGTGACGTGGACGCCGCGATCGCCGCCGTCGAGTCCGGGACGATCGACGCGACCTTCCACGCCGTACGGGTCCCCGGAACGCATCTGCCGGACCACATCACCTGGGTGCGGGTCATCGACGAGCCGCACGAGATTCTCGTCGGCCCGCGGCACCCGTTCGCGAATGCCGCGTCGGTCAGTCCGGCGCAACTTGCCGGGCATCGCATCTGGATGCCCGGCATGGCGGCCGGCACGGAATGGGCCGACTACTACGCGGAACTGGCCGGCGCGTTCGGGCTGACCATCGACGTGGTGGGCCCGGTGTTCGGCAACGAATCCCTGCTGGAGGAGATCGCCGATTCGGCCGAATTGGCGACGTTCGTGGGTGCCGGCTCGCGTTACCTGTGGCCGGACAGTTACGACCTGCGGCGCGTTCCGGTGCGCGACCCGTCGCCGATCTATCCGCTGTCGCTGATCTGGCGCGACGACAATCCGCATCCCGCGTTGGGGAAACTGTGCCGGTACAGCCGGTCGCGTCGCGCCGATCTGCGGGATGTCACGGTGTGGACGCCGTCATGGTCTCCGCCAGAAACCGTGTGATCGCATCGAACGAACGCGTATCGGCCCGCTCGTCGTAGGCAACCCCGGGTGTCGAGCCGGCGACCGCGTCGCGATGGGTGAAACCGTGCTGGGCTCCCCCGTACACAATCAATTGCCAATCGGCCCCGGCCGCCGTCATCTCCTCACTGAACGCATTGACCTGCGTCATCGGTACGTGCGGATCCAGCGCACCGTGACACACCAGGATTTTGGGTTGCACCGGCCCGGTCGTCGCTTTCGTCTCCAGGGTGCCGTGCACGCTGACCGCCGCGGCCAGGGGCACACCCGAGCGGGCTAGGGTCAGCGCCGCCATGCCGCCGAAGCAGAATCCGATCGCCGCGTGACGGTCCGCCACCGTCGCTATTTTTCGGAATCGCCCGTCTGGCGGGAAATCAGCGACTCCACGCCGTCCAGCAGCCGCTCCAACCCGAACGCGAACGCCCGCGCCGGATCCGCCGCGGCCTGATATTCCTCGCCGGCCGCCGCACCCACCCGCGCCGCCGTCGGATGACGGGCCGGATCAAAGACCTTTTCCAGTACGGGCGCGGCCCGCTCCCACCATTGTTCGTCGCTGAGCCCGGTCGCCTGCGCCACCAAGGTAGCCCCCACGGCGCCGCGCACCGCCCCGTGCACGTAGTCGGTCACCATCTGCACGATCAGGTCCATCTCCAGATCGGACAGTCCGACGCCGTCGACCGCGCGCAGCTCGTAGTCGTACTTCGCGAGCAGGTTCGGTCCCAGCGGTGGGCGGGTGGTCGCGACCTGCAGCATCCACGGGTGGCGCAGGTAGAGCTCCCAGTTCGACCGGGCGACCAGCGTGAGCCGGGCCCGCCAGCCGCCCGGCACGTCGGCGGGCATCGGCATCTCGGTGCAGACCGTGTCCAGCATCAGGTCGATGAGCTCGGCCTTGCCCGGCACGTACGTATACAGCGACATCGCCTGCACGCCCAGCCGCTCGGCCACCCGCCGCATCGACAGCGCGCCGAGCCCGTCGATGTCGGCGAGCGCGATCGCGGCGGCCGCCACGTCGTCCACCGAGAAGCGGGGCTTGGGCCCGCGGCGGGGACGCTCCTGCACCCGCCACAGCAGTTCGATGCTGCGCACGGGGTCGCCGGCGCCGCTGAAGTCCGTCGTCACGGTGCCAGCATCTCACTCTTTACAGCGTACGGAGTAATGTGGTTAACTCCGTACGGCGTAAGGAGAAGCGATGATTATGGTGGAGCAACTGACCCGCCGGTTCGGTGCGGTTGCCGCTCTCGACGGGTTCGACCTGGTGGTGCCGCCCGGCACGGTGCACGGCCTGCTCGGAGCGAACGGCGCGGGCAAGACCACCGCGATCCGGGTGCTGACCACGCTGCTGCGTCCGAGCTCCGGCCACGCGCGGGTCGCCGGGCACGACGTCGCGCGGCATCCGGAGCGGGTGCGCGCCCGGATCGGCCTGGTCGGCCAGCACGCCGCCGTCGACGAGGAGCTGGACGGCCGGCAGAACCTCGAGATGTTCGGCCGCCTGCACCATCTCGGTACGCGACCGGCCCGCGCCCGGGCCACCGAGCTGCTGGAGCGTTTCGACCTGCCGGACAAGCCGGTCCGCCAGTATTCCGGAGGCATGCGCCGCCGCCTCGACCTCGCGGCCGGCCTGATCATCAGTCCCGCCGTGTTGTTCCTCGACGAGCCCACCACCGGCCTGGACCCGCGCGCCCGCACCGAGGTGTGGTCCGCGATCCGCCGCCTGGTCGCCAACGGCACGACGGTCCTGCTCACCACTCAGTACCTGGACGAGGCCGACCAGCTCGCCGACCACATCACGGTGATCGCCGCGGGCCGCACGCTCGCGACCGGCACCACGGACGCCCTCAAGCGCCGCCTCGGCGACGACCACCTGGATGTGGTGATCCGCGACCCATTGTGTCTCACAGACGCGGCGCACTTGCTCGCCGCGTTCGGTCCCGTGCGGATCAACAAAGATCAACGACAGATCACCCTTCCCGTACGCGACCGCGTGGCGGCCCTGACCGGCGCGGCTCGCGCCTTGCAGGACAACGGGATCGACGCCGCCGACATAGCGCTGCGACAGCCCACTTTGGACGAGGTGTTCCTGCATCTCACGGCGGGTTCCGAGGAAAGGACTCCGGCATGACCACGGCGTACTGGATGGCCTCGGACAGCTGGACCCTCACCCGCCGCACCCTGCTGCACTGGCGCAACCAACCGGCGCAGTTGCTGCTGGGCCTGCTGTTCCCGGTGATGATCCTGCTGATGTTCGGCTACCTGTTCGGCGGCGCGATCGCGATCCCCGGCGGCGGCGACTACCACGAATACCTGCTGCCCGGCGTGTTCACGCTGACGATGGCCTTCGGCATCGAGACCACGTATACGGCCGTCGCCACGGACGCCACCCGCGGCGTGACCGACCGCTTCCGCACGATGCCGATCGCGGCCGGCGCCGTGGTGACCGGCCGCAGCATCGCCGACATGCTGAACGCCGCCGTCGGCCTGCTGGTGCTGCTGGCCTGCGGCCTGGCGATGGGCTGGCGCTGGCACAACGGATTCGCTTCCGCGCTGGCCGCGGTGGGTCTGCTGCTCCTGCTGCGGTTCGCCCTGCTGTGGCTGGGAATGTGGCTGGCCCTCGCGGCGGGCCGCCCGGAGACGTTGATGGCGTTACAGATCCTGGTCTGGCCCCTGGCGTTCCTGTCGAGCGTGTTCACCCCGCCGTCGACGATGCCCGGCTGGCTGGGCGCGATCGCCGACGGGAACCCGCTGTCCGCGACGGCCGGGGCGACGCGCGCGTTGTTCGGCAACCCGGGCGCCGACCAGCCGGTGTGGCTGGCCGTCGCGTGGCCGCTGGCGCTGCTGGCCGTCTTCGTCCCGCTGGCGGTCCACCGCTACCGCCGCCTGACCTAACCCGTTTGGACGCCCGGGGTCCATCCGGAGACGTCACACAGCCGGCCGCGCCACAGGCAGGGCTCCTCGCCCGTACGGTCCGGGGAGTGGATCCGGGCGTTGCGCAGATGGATGTAGCGCGTCGGTGCCATCAGCGCGTTGTGCTGGCGCTGGGTCACCTCGCCACCGACGTCGCGCAGCTTGATCGCGCCGTGTGCCAGGTCGGACTGTTCCTTCACGTGCTCGGCCATGCCGGTGTAGAAGGCGTCCTGGTGCTCGTTCAGCTCGCTGACCTCGAGGAACCACTGCCACTGCGGGATCAGCTCGCCGGCGACCAGCAGCCCGTGAACGGTCAGACTCAACGGCACGCCCGGGTCGACCGGATCGGTGAGGCGGTCCATCTGCGCCACGTACGTGCCGAGCACCGAGTCGGGCTCGTTCCAGTCGGAATGAGCCGGCCTGGCGCTCACCATCACATCGGTCACGACCCTGACTTTAGGCCAGGTTTCAGGGCTGCAGGGCCAGCTTGCCGACGGTGGCCCGGGCTTCCAGCTCGGCGAGCGCCTGGGGCCCGTCGGCCAGCGGGTAGACGGTGGGCCGGGCCGGGCGCAGCACCCCGGACCCGATGAGGCCGGCCATCTCGCCCACAAGCTCGCCGAACAGGTGCGGCGCGGCCTGGATCAGCACCCCGATGTTCAGGCCGATCACGTGGATCTGATGCCGGTACACCAGGTCCCAGTTGCTGATCCTGGCTTCCCCGCCGGCCAGGCCGTAGACGACAACCCGGCCGGTGACCCGCTTGGCCGCGCCCAGGCTGGCGTCGAGGGTGCTGCCGCCCGCCGACTCCAGGACCAGGTCGGCGCCCGCGCCCCCGGTCAGCCGCCGGACCGCCGCGGCAACACCGGCCGCACGGGAGTCGAGGACATGGTCGGCGCCCTGTGCCCGGACGACCTCGTGTTTGCCCGGCGAGGCCGTGGCGATCACGGTGGCGCCGTAGTGTTTGGCGATCCGCACCGCGGCCTGCCCGGTCGCGCCGGCAGCCGCGTGGATCAGCACGGTCTGTCCCGCGGTGACGCCGCCCAGGGTCCGGAGCGCGGCCAGCGCGGTCGGCCAGTTCACCACCAGGCCCAGCGCCTCCCGATCGGCCCAGCCCGCCGGCACCGGGACCGCGGCGGCCGCGGGCAGCAGCATGTACTCGGCGAAGGCACCGCCGGCCATCCCCGCGCCGATCACGTGCATGCCGGGCCGCAGTCCGGACACGCCGGCGCCGACCGCGGTGATCTCACCCGCGCCCTCGATGCCCGCCAGATACGGCGGCCGCGGACCGCCCGCGAACGTGCCGCGAGCCTGCGAGATGTCGACGAAGTTGACGCCGGCGGCACCGACCCGGACCAGCACCTCCCCCGGGCCCGGGGCCGGCATCGGCGCGTCGGCGATCAGGTGCAGATCTTGCGGGCCGTCGAGGGAGGTCTGCTGCAGGGCGCGCATGGCAATCGGTTTCCTTCGCTCGGGTGGTCGGAGTCGCCTACCCAGGAAGACCCGGCGGGACCGGCAAAGGAATCGCTTGCCCGAAGAAGGAGAGAAGTGCGGGATCCCCGAAGGACGAGATCCGGCGGATGCCCGCGTCCGTCACGGTCAGCACGCAGATCCCGTACGGCTGATCGTGCCGGTAGACGATCGCGGCGGGCTGCCCGTTGGCGCTGGTCGCGAGCATGCGCCAGTCGCCGGGCTCGCCCAGGAGGTGGTCGCGGAGGAACGGCACGCAGACATCGCGACCGGCGAACCACGTACGCGACGGGGTCGCCTCCAGAGTCGCATCCGCCACCAGGAGGCGCTCGAGCGCCGCGATGTCGGCCTTCTCGAACGCCGCGATGTACTGGTCGAGGAGCGCGCGTGCCCGCGGCGCGGCCGGTTCGGTGAGGTGGCCGTTGGCCAGATTCAGTTCCTCGAACCGTGCCCGAGCCCGCTGCAGCGCACTCTTGACCGACGCCGTCGTGGTGCCGAGCATGCCCGCGACCTCGGCGGCCGGGAACGCCAGCACGTCGCGCAGCAGCAGCACCGCCCGCTGCCTCGGCGGAAGGAACTGCAAGCTGGCCACGACCGCCAGCCGCAGGCCCTCGCGCGCGGCGACGATGTCCGCGGGATCCAGCACCATCGCATCGGGCGCGGGCTGCAGCCAGCGCACCTGCGGTCCCGCTTCGTGCACGTACGCGTCGGGATCGCGCTCGGCATCGAAAACCCCCGACGGCAGCACCCGCCGGCGCTGCCCCGCCAGTTCGGTAAGGCACCGGTTGGTGGCGATCTGGTAGAGCCACGTGCGGACCGAGGAGCGCCCCTCGAACGCGCCGTACGACCGCCAGGCCCGCAAGAAGGTCTCCTGAACCACGTCCTCGGCATCCTGGATCGAGCCGAGCATGCGGTAGCAGTGCGCCGTCAACTCGCGCCGGAACGGCTCGGCCGCGTCGACGAATGCGGAGCTGTGGTCGGCCACGACCCCTATTGAAACATCGTCGTCACGCCCACCCGGCTGTTCCTGCCGCTGCCGAACGTTCCGTCCGCATCGCGCACGGCCCACAACCGGTCGCCGGCCAAACCGCGTTCACCGACGTCGGCGGCCGGCGGAACCTCGCGGATGGAGGGCAGCCACCGGGTGTCCTACCGCCGTATTGTCAACACGCCTGACTGTTCGGCGCCGGGGAAGGGGAACCATGCGGATCACGGTACTGGGCGCGGGTTCGTGGGGTACCACCGTCGCGTCCGTCCTGACCCGCCGGGACCATGAATCGCTTGTCTGGGCGCGCGATCCGGCCGCGGCCGGCGAGATCAATGACAAGCACACCAACGAGCGTTATCTCGACGGCTTCCCGCTGCCGGATCGGCTTCGTGCCACCGCGGACCTCTCCGAGGCGGCGGCCCACGCCGAACTGCTCGTCGTCGGCGTGCCCACCGGGGCGTTCCGCGCCACCTTGGAGCGGGTACGGCCGGACCTGCACCCCTGGATCCCGGTGGTGAGCCTCAGCAAGGGTCTGGAGCGCGACTCACTGCTGCGGATGACCGAAGTCATCAAAGACGTGCTCCCGGGACATCCCGCCGCCGCGCTCACCGGCCCCAACCTCGCCAAGGAGATCATGGCGGGCATGGCGGCGGCCACCGTGATCGCGACCGAGGACCTCACCGTGGCGGCCGAGATCCAGCGAGTGTTCCGCCGGGGCTTGCTGCGCGTTTACACCAACCACGACGTGATCGGCTGCGAGGTCGGCGGCGCGCTGAAGAACGTCGTGGCGATCGCGACAGGCATAGCCCAGGGCCTCGGCGTCGGCGACAACACCCGGGCCGGGGTGATCTCCCGCGGGCTGGCCGAGCTGACCACGCTGGCGGTCGCGATGGGCGGCGAGCCGCGCACGCTAGCCGGCCTGGCCGGGATGGGCGACCTGGTGGCGACGTGCATCAGCCCGCACAGCCGCAACCGGCACGTCGGCGAGCAACTCGGCCGCGGGCGCAGCCTGGACGCCATCCTCGCCGAGATGGGCCAGGTCGCCGAGGGCGTCAAGACCGTCCACGCCGCGGTGCGCCTGGCCGACCGGCACGGCCTTGCCATGCCCATCACCCGCACGATCCACCGTGTCGTCACCGGCGACATCACGGCCGAGCGGGCGTACGAGGGCTTGTTGCGCACGCACCCCGCCGGACACGAGTCCGAGCCCGGCTGACCAGGAGTCCGAACCCGCCTGATCACGCCCGTTCGAGCCCGGCTGACCACGAGTGCCAGCCCCGCCGATCACGCTGGTCCGAGAAGGTCCCAATGATTTCCCGAAATATCGGCAAAAACCGCGACCCGGCCGTACGGCTCAGCACGGGCCGGGCCGACGAACATGACGCCCGCGGCAGCCATCCGCCGGTACGCGGCGTCGAAGTCGTCGACGCGCAGGAAGAAGCCGACCCGGCCGGCCGTCTGGTTGCCGGCGGCAGCGCGTTGTTGTTCCCCGTCGGCGCGAGCCAGCAGAATCCCCGTCTGCGCCCCCGGCGGCCGAACGACCACCCACCGCTTGGGTTCCCCACCGCCGGTCGACGCGGGTGAGTCCTCCACAAGCTCGAAGCCGAGCGCTTCGGTGAAGAACGCGATCGCCGGGTCGTACTCCTCGACAATCAGCGCCACGAGATCAATCTGCACGCCGGCAGTCTAGAGACCGTTCAGGTGCCGCGCCCGAATCCGCGTCGTCGCCATCCCCAACCGCACCGGGCCGACGCTGACCGGCTAGGACGCCGTGCTGGCCCATCCCCGGGTCGCGGGAGTCCAAAGCGTCGAGCTCGCCAGGCCGCAGCCGACCCCCCGACAGCGTGCTGCTCACGCCTCCGCAACAGCCGTCACCCCGCCCAGACCATCGCCATCATGCCACGGCCACCATCGCACCCACGGCCACCGCCGCCATGCCACCACGGCCACACCCACCGCCACCGAGCCGCACACGTCTCGAGGTCGACACGCGCCTCGTCCATCGATCCCATGATGCGGACGATCCCGATCACATTCTGGGCTTACTGGAGACCTTGGAGAGTTACGCCCATATGCGAGCCATAAGTTGCCAAGGTCTACAAAACGTCCGGGAAACCGGCCGGACAAAAACCGTAAAAGTGTCGGAACGATGCTCTACTGTGGATCGGCGTCTCACATCGCGGGCTTGGTATCCATGATGTGGTCGGCAGTCCCGCGTAATGGGCGCGCGTCCCACATTGTGGAGCTTCGCGGGCGGCGGGCGCCTGTTGACCATGGGCGCCAGCAGGCTCAGTTCGACTACGTGGTCGAGCCCTCAAAGCCGGCACGATTTGTCCCGCCTCAGACGTGCCGCGCTGGATCGGCGGGTATCCCGCGGGCCTGCTGTAGGTCGACTATCCCCATCCCGGTAGGAGCGGCGATAGATCCTCGAGCGCCGCACCCGGGCGTCTCGGCGTGCGCGTCCCGCCGCCGTCGTCGTGCCAGCGCCGGCCGTACTGGTCGGGCAGATCGGCCCATCCGCGGTACGCCATCGGCACCGCGGGCGCGATCCCGATCTGCTCGATGCACTCAGCGGCGACGCTTTACAGATGCGTCCAGTTGTCGCCGAGGTCGAGCGCCTAGGCGAACTGCTCGGCCGGCTACGACCGGCTCAGGGCGGGCGGTGACGTCGCCGATCGTCCCTTCCGGATCGCTGAGACGTGCTGCTCAGGCGGACAGCAGGCGGCGGACCGCGGCGCGGGCCGCGAGCAGTGCGACGATCAGCAGGGTGACCGACACGAAGCCGCCCAGGCTCACCGCGTCGCCGAAGACGAGGTCGACCAGTTCCAGGACGACGAATTTGCTGCCGGCCGCCACCACCCACAGCGTCACGGCGGCGATCACCTTGCCCGGTCGGGTCGTGGCGGCGCGCATTCCGCTCACGATCCGCTGTTTCAGGATCAGCACGAGTTCCAGGGCAAGCTTGAGCAGCACGGCGGTGAGCAGCGAGAGGGTGAAGCCTTCGCTGATCACGGACGGAACGTATTCGACAGCCAGGTTCAGGATCACCACGTAGACGAAGACATCCACCACGTCCTCGGGTCCGCCGAGCGGCCATCGGCGTACGGGGACCTCGGCGCCCGGCGGCGAAGCCGTGCCGTCAGCTCGGGTCATGGGGGTGAGTGTGAACCATGCTCGACGGTCTCGCGACAGACGCGCCCGACAACCCATCCGGAGCGTCCCGCGTCTAAAGAGCAGAGCATCGACCATCTGACGGGAGTGGTGATGAATGACAGTTCCGATGCGGCGTACCTCGCGTACGTTGTTCAGCTCGGCGCCCGAGCGTACGGGGAACCGCCGGGTTTAGTTTCGGGTGGCTGTACGTGCTGGCGTCGTCCCCGGACGACCAGAGTTACCGGGTGTACCGATTCGATGCGGTGAGCGGCACCTGGCAGATCGTCGCCGACCGGATGAACGTGGCACAGTTGGCGGCGGCCGGCATCGTCCCGAACTTCGGCCAGGACCTGCCCAAGGTCTGGGCGGGGCGGACGCCGTTCGCGTTGCCGCGGCACATGCCGTCGGTCCATGACGGGGTCGACGCGTACGTGGTCAAGGCGGTGAGCGACGACGTGCACGTGGTGGCCGGCACCGCGATGAGCAGCCGCGCCGACCCCGACGTTCCGTTCCTGCCGATCATCTGGCGCTGCCGATAGCGGCTCAGGCGAAGTCCGCGCGGTGGTCGCGCGCCCACTGTTCGAGGGTGCGGCCGCTTTGTCCGGTGAGGTCACGCACGCCGGGGCGGACCTCGTCGGGCGCGGCGACCGTGTCCGACCAGTAGGCGAGCAGCATCGCGATGATGTCCTCCGGGATGAACGGCGACACGTCGGCACGGAACTCGTCCGGGCTGATCTCCAGCAGACGGATGTCCCGCCCGATGCCCGTGGCGATCGCGGCGACCTGCTCGACGCGGGTGAGCGACTGCGGGCCGGTCAGCGCATAGGTCCGGCCGCCGTGGCCGTCCCGGGTGAGGACCGCGGCCGCGACGTCCGCGACGTCCTTCTCGTGAATGGGCGCCTGGGCGGAGTTGACGTAGGGTGCCCGGACCGGCGCTCCGGCCTTGATGGTCCACGCCCACGAGAGCAGATTGTTCGCGAAGGTGCCCGGCCGCAAAACCGTCCATTCCCCCGTACGGGATGTCACCGCCCGTTCGATCGCCAGATGGTGCGTGTAACTGGCCGAGCCGATGTCCCGGGGAAACTCGCCGGCCGCGGCGAGCGACGACAGCACCACGAACCTGCGTACGCCGGCGGCCACCGCGGCGGTGACCACCTCGTCGACGCCGTGCGCGAAGGGGAAGACGAACATCCGGTCCACGCCGTCGAACAGCTCCGCGCCGATCGACGACGGGCCGGCGAGGTCCGCGCCCACCACCTCGACCCCCGCGGCTAATCGCGCGTCCCCCGGTTTACGGCTCGTCGCCCGCACCCGCTCGCCGCGCTCCACGAGGCTCGCCGCCAGATGCCGGCCGACCGCACCGGTCGCACCCGTAATCAGAATCGTCATGACCTGCCTGTCCTGTTCGCGCCGCCGGGCCGGCGGCGCGGCCCACACACGACACTAGGAGCCCATCAGGCCAGTTCCTGTCCTCAATAGAGATCGACGAACGGCCGCCCGATCGGCCTAGACTAATGCCAAGGCGCCTGGTGACTACCTCTACTGGCAGGAGCACCTGCATTGTGGCGCACAGGCGCAGACGACCGGACTTGCCTGGTCGACGCTGGCGCGCCGGATCGAACGAGGTTCGCTGGAGCGCATCGCGCACGGTGTCTACCGAGTACGCGGCGGCGGCGAGCCTGATCACGTGGACCTGCGTGCCGCCTGGCTGCAACTCGAGCCAGGGGTCCCGGCCTGGGAGCGCACCACCGCTACCGGAGTCGTGTCACATCGTTCCGCGGCGGAGCTCTACAGGATCGGGCATCTCCCCGTGGATGCGCACGAGTTCACGCTCCCGTCCCGGAAGCAGACGCGGCGACACGATGTGCGACTTCATCGAGGCCCTGTCGACCACGACATCGTCACCTTGCGGGGCCTCCCCGTCACCCGGCCGAGCAGGATCGCGGCGGATCTGCTGGCGGATCGAGCGGATCTGGGTGCGATCGCCCAAGTGATCGCCGATGCCCTGCGGCCCGGCTTCGACGATCCCGGATCGATCTCCTCGGCGATCGCACCCCACGCCGCGGCAAACGGATTGCGGCGCGGCGACGGGATCGGTCTGCTTCGCTGGCTGCCCGAGCTGTCCGGAGATGGCGACGGCCGTTCCTGAACCCGCTCCTGGACGGGTCGGCGACGGGTGTCTGGCAACCGGGGCGACTGGCATGGTCGCGGCCGAGGCGACTGTGATCCACGTCTGTTCTGTGGTGGGTGGGGCGCCGCTACGATGGTGCCGATCATCGTCGCCCGCCTGGCCGGTCGGGTCGGCGTGGGGGCGGTGGATGGAGGTCTGCGGTGCCTGGAACCGAGCAGGAGTCGATCGCGTCGCGGCTGGATACCACGGTGGCGCACGCCGCCCGTCGCTACGACTACTGGCTCGGCGGCAAGGACAACTTCGCCGCCGACCGCGAGTCGGGGGACGCGGTCGCGGCGGCCTTCCCCACCATTCGGCTCGCGGTGCGGGAAAACCGGAGCTTCCTGCGGCGCGCGGTGCGGTTCCTGGCCGAAGAGGCCAGCATCCGCCAGTTCCTGGACGTCGGCACCGGCCTGCCCACCGCGAACAACACGCACCAGGTCGCGCAGGCCATCGCCCCGGGGTCGCGCATCGCGTACGTCGACAACGATCCGATGGTGCTGGTGCACGCGCGGGCACTGCTCACCAGTACGCCGGAGGGCGCCACCACCTACGTCGACGCCGACCTGCGCGAGCCGGCGAAAATCCTCGGTGACCCAGAACTGCGGCAGACGCTGGACTTCGAGCAGCCGGTGGCGTTGATGCTGGTGGCGGTCATGCATTTCATCCTGGACGAGGACGACCCGTACGCGGTCGTGGGCGAGCTGGTCGAAGCGCTGCCGCCGGGCAGTTACCTGGCGGTGGCGCAAGCCACCTACGACCCGCTCCCGCCGGCGACGGTCGCCGCGCTGGAGGCCGCCAACGCCCGCGGCAACCCGAAGTCGCGGCCGCGCAGCCGGGCCGAGTTCGCGCGGTTCTTCGACGGGCTCGAGCTCGTGACGCCGGGCATCGTCTCGGTCGCCGAGTGGCGGGCCGAGGACGAGCCGCAGCCACGGCCGAGCTTCGAGGACATCTCCGGGTACGCCGCCGTCGCACGCGTCCCCTAGGCGAGTAAGCCCTAAGCCGAGTCGGTGGCCACAGCGAATCAGTGCCCGTAGGCGATCAGCAATCTGATCGCCGTCCGTCCGCCAGCCGCCGCCAGCCTCCTCTCGCATATCCGACATTTCCCGAAATTTCCAGGATGGGCTGAGCCGTCAGACAGGCGGGCTCGGCGCGCAGCCGCGCGGTGCTTCCATTCCGTGAGACGGGCGACCGCCTGCTGAGACCCGCGCCCGCATCATGGACCCACCGCCCGCGTGTGAGACCAGCGTCCATTGTAGAGAATACCTTTGTCACGTAACGAGGCTTTCGCCCGGCACATTTTTCCGGCCGAATGTGAACCTTGGAGAGTTATGGCTCGTATGTGGGCGCAACTCTCCAAGGTTCACAAAAATCCATGATGTGACCGCGGTGTCCACATAGCGGGACGCCCGGCGGCGAACGGATCACCACAGCGCCTACCTCCGTCATGGGGGCAATGGCTGACCGTAGCGCCGTCACCGCGGCGGGTGGTCCATGCCTGTACCACTCGGGGCGCCGGGTACCTTTGGGCGCTCACGAAGTCACGGGGGTGCCGGGTGGATCTGACCGAGGACGAGGCGGCCATCCGCGCGGCCGTCGGCGACGGGACGTTTCGGCAGGCCCGGGCCGCGGTGGCGCGTCAGGAACTGACCGACATCCAGTGGAGCGCGCCCGCCCGGATCGGGTATGCGGCGGTGCGGTCCGGCGGGTCATCCGCACGGGTGACGGCGTCGGTCGTGGTCGGGGCCGACGGGGCGGTGAAAAGCGTGCACGGCGTGTGCTCGTGCCGTCACTCGCCTCGCTGCGCGCATCCCACCGCCCTGGTGCTGACCGCGTTGGCCGGCCACTCGCCCCGGTCCGCGTCGTGGGAGTCCTCGCTGGAGGCACTGGTCGACGCTCCGGACGAGGCGCCCGTCGCAGCGGATCTGGCGCTGCAGTTCGACGTCGAGTCCGCGGAGGACGGCGGCGCCCCGCGGATCGGGCTGCGTCCGGTCGTGCCGGGTAAGCGGGGCTGGGTCCGCACCGGGGTGACGTGGGGCTCGCTGCAGTATGTGTACCGGCCGTCGTCGCGCCGCGCGGAGCGTCACGTGGGTCTGCTGACCGAGCTGTACTCGCTGGCCGACGCCGACCACACGCACGGCTACACCTACTACGGAGCGGACCTGCGCGTCCTCTACCTCGATCAGTTCGGCAGCCGGCGGGTGTGGGACGTGCTGGCCGAGGCGCGCGACACCGGCCTCCCGATGGTGCGGGCCGGCAAGACCGCGAGCCCGGTCACGGTGCTCACCCAGCCGGTGCGTTTCTCGGTACGCGTCGACCGGGTCGACGCCGGTCTGCGGCTGCGTCCGGTGCTCGCCCACGGCGACGAGGTGATCGACCCGGCCACGTCCATCGCGCTGGGACGTCCGGCGCACGGCGTCGCCTGGTGGGCGGACGAGGCCGGTTTGCGGCTCGCGCCGACGGCACGGCCGATCAGCGTGGCGACGATGGAGGCGCTGTCGGCGCCGGCCATCGTGGTTCCGGAGGCGGACGAGTCACGGTTCCTGCGCACGTATTATCCGGGCCTCGCGCGCCGGGGCGAGGTCGTGTCGCTCGACGAGGCGGCCGCGCTGCCGGGCCTCGCGCCGGCGACCCTGACGCTGACCGCCCGGTTCCTGCGCGACAACCGGATGTCGCTGACCTGGGAGTGGGTCACGCGCATCGGTGCGGAGACACTGCGCGAGCCGCTGCACGCGGGCCACGACGACGACCGGGCCGCCTTGCTGCGCCGGGCGACGGAGCTGGTGGCCGCACCGGCGTACGGGATGATCGAGACTTTTCCCGATGGGCGCAGGCTGCTGGCGAGCGTGGTGCTCGGCGGCGACGCCATGCTGCGGGTGGTGCGTGAGGTGTTCCCGGCGCTCGACGAGGCGGACGGCCTGGACGTGCTGGTCCGGACCGAGGACGGCGTCCCCGGATACGTCGAGGAGCCGGCCGCCCCGGTCGTCTCGTTCGCGAGCGAGGACGAGGCGACTCCCGGCGCCCATCCGGACTGGTTCGACCTGGCCGTACGCGTGTCCGTCGGTGGTGAGGCGGTCGCGTTCGAGGGTTTGTTCATCGCGCTGGCGGCCGGCCAGGAGTTCATGATCTTGCCGAGTGGCCGGTACTTCAAGCTCGACCAGCCCGAGTTCCGCAAGCTGCACGAGCTGATCGCCGAATCCCGCGAACTGCAGGACGCGCCACCCGGAGTGCTGCGGGTGGGCCGCTTCCAGGCCGGCGTGTGGGGGGATCTGTCCGAGGTCGGGGAGGTGGCCGGGCAGGCCGCGGCGTGGCAGGAATCCGTTCGTGCGCTGGGTGCGACCAGCACGGACGATCCGCCGAGCGGGCTGGCCGCCACGTTGCGGTCCTATCAGCTGCACGGTTTCCGGTGGCTGGCGACGCTCTATCAGCACCGTCTCGGCGGTGTGCTGGCCGACGACATGGGGCTGGGCAAGACGATCCAGACCCTCGCGCTGATGTGCCACGCCCGCGCCGGCGAGCCTTTCCTGGTGGTGGCGCCGGCCAGCGTGGTCGCCAACTGGGCCCACGAGGCCGCGCGTTTCGCTCCGGAGCTCGCCGTCCGCACGGTCGTTCAGACGGCGGCCCGGCGCCCCGAGTCGCTGGCGAGCGTGGTCGGCGGCGCGCAGGTGGTGGTGACCTCGTACACGCTGTTCCGGCTCGAGTACGACGCGTACGCGGCGCTGCCGTGGGCCGGGCTGATCCTGGACGAGGCGCAGTTCGCCAAGAACGTCCAGTCGCAGAACTATCGGTGCGCGAAGCAGTTGCCCGTCGCGTTCAAGCTGGCCATCACCGGTACGCCGATGGAGAACAACCTGTCCGAGCTCTGGGCGTTGCTGTCCATCACCGCGCCCGGTCTGCTGCCGCGGCTCGACCGCTTCACCGACTACTACCGCAAGCCGATCGAGCGGGAACGCGACAAGGAGCGGCTCGCTCAGTTGCGCCGCCGGATCCGGCCGCTGATGCTGCGCCGCCGTAAGACCGAGGTGGCCCGGGAGCTGCCGGCCAAGCAGGAACAGATCGTCGAACTGCCGCTCAACCCGAAGCACCGCCGGATCTACCAGACGTATCTGCAGCGGGAACGGCAGAAGGTGCTCGGCCTGCTCGGCGACCTCCAGCGGAACCGGTTCGAGATCTTCCGGTCGCTGACGCTGCTGCGCCAGGCCAGCCTCGACGTCGCCCTGATCGACCCGGAGCACGAGGGTGTCGCCTCGACCAAACTGGACGCCCTGGTCGAGCGGGTCACCGACGTGGTCGCCGAAGGCCACCGGATCCTGGTGTTCAGCCAGTTCACCCGGTTCCTGTCGGCAGCCCGGCAGCGGCTGGAGAGCACCGGTATCGAGTGCGCCTATCTGGACGGCAAGACCAGGAACCGCGCCCAGGTCATCGACGGCTTCAAGGCCGGCGGCGCCCCGGTCTTCCTGGTCAGCCTCAAGTCCGGCGGGTTCGGGCTGAACCTCACCGAGGCCGACTACTGCGTGCTGCTGGATCCGTGGTGGAATCCCGCGACGGAGGCGCAGGCCGTGGACCGGGTCCACCGCATCGGGCAGACCCGCAAGGTCATGGTCTACCGGTTCGTCGCCAAGGACACCATCGAGGAAAAGGTGATGGCCCTGCAGGCGCGGAAGGCGGAGCTGTTCGGCAGCGTGCTCGACGGCGGCGACTTCGCCTCCGCCGAGCTGACCGCCGCCGACATCCGGAGCCTTCTCGAATAGCCGCCGGTCAGCGCATTGCGGTGAGCAGCCGGGTCACGGCGGCGGCGTCGAACTCGTCAGGCCGGAACTCGTCTGCGGATTCCAGGTCGAGCCATTCCAGCCGTTCGTCGTGGTCGGGATGGTCCGGGTCGGCCAGGATCTCCAGGATCTCGGTGTACGCCCAGATGCCGCCGCAGTCGTCCGGCGGGGCGGCACGCCGGCCCCCGGTGCAGCGCGGATACGCCACGGCCTGCCGGTCGAGCAGCTTCTCCACCCGGATGTCGTGGTCCCAGTCGTCGCCGAAGTCGTAGAGATACTGGATCCGGTCGCCGGCGGCGGGGGCGACCTGCTCCAGCGTCACCGGCGCTTCGGCGAGGTGTTCCAGCTCCGGGTCGGCAACCCCGAAGCTCCCGTACGGGGTTTCGAAGACGTGCAGGTGGCCGCCGTTCCAGCCGAAAGCCACCTGGATGACGAGGTGCAGATCGGCGAGCCCGATGTCGCCGGGCACCTCCAGCCGCCGCCAGATCGGGGGTTTCGCCCCGCGCAGACCGACCTTGATCTGGTAGATCGGGGCCGGCCCGCCGGACTTCCTACGCTTGGCCGGCAAGGTCGTCGACGACCGGCGCTGCGACGGCATCGGGATCGGTGCGGTGGCAACCGGCCGGCCATCGCCGTGCGGGGCTGGTGGCCGCGGCGGTTCCGGGAGGATCGCCATCCGGGCGCGCAGCACCACCGCCAGCGTGGGATAGCCGGGGCCGTCCTCGTCGCCGGCGTCCAGCTCGGGCGGGCCTTCCCGATCGTGGACGGCGCGGGCGTCGAGAGCACGCTCGACCTGCCACCGGAATTCGCCGGGGTCGAGGTCGTCGGCGGACAGGGTCACCCCGGACCGGCGGGCGTCGTCCTGGATCATGCCGGTGACCTCGTCCAGCAGCTCACCCGGGAACGTGATGATGTCCGCGGCCGCGTCACAGTCGGTGTGGTCGACATGCACGATGAAGCCGTGCGAGTGGCCGGACCGCTCGAAGACGCACAGCAGCATCGACGCTTCGCCGTCCAGGTCGCCGTAGCGCCGGCTCACCGTGAGCCGCATCGGGCGCGCCATCGCGGCCTGCCATGCCGGCGCGGTGACCCCCGCGCCGGTCAGCGAACGTGCGGCGTCCGAGGCGCCCTGACCGGGGTGGACCGCGTCGATCGCCAGCAGCAGGGCCAGTGACTCCGGGGTGGCCGCCGCCGCCAGCGCCGGAATGATGCCGCCGGTCAGCTCCTCGCGGAACGACGCCTCGCCGGCCAGCTCACCCGCGGCGATCACGGTCGCCCCGAAGAGTTCCACGTCCAGCGGGTCCTCGAGGGCGACCAGGTCGGCGGCGCTGTCCAGCAGATCGTCGAGGAACTCCTCCGCGTCCAGCGGCATGCCGGAACACGCCGGGCAGTCGCACTCGTCGGGCGGCGTCGTCACCGCACGCAGGACGCGTTGACCGGATTGGCGGGATTTCGCTTTCTTCCGTCCACGGCTCACAGGGCTCACCGGACGATCCTCCCCCATCCCGGCGGCGGCGATGACCGGGCCCCCCGGTCAACCGGCCGCGGCCGCTACCAGCCGCTCCGCGAAACCCCGGTGCCCCGCCCAGTGCAGATGCAGGTAGGACGCGTGCAGCGACGGCGTCGCGAAGCCCTCCGGGTCGGCTCCCCGCCACGCCCACGCGGCACCCCCGGCGGGCGACAACAGGACACCCGATCGTGGATGGACGGTCGTGCGGTGAAACTCGTGGCCGGTCACCCGCGTGCCCGCCGGCGCCAACGGGCTGTCACTGAGCGCCACCGCGTCGCGGTAACCCAGCGTCAACGTCGGGGTCATCGCGGCCTCGGCGTCCAGGATGCCGCACATCGGGGCGTCGTCCAGCGAACGGCACAGCCACAGCAGGCCCGCGCACTCGGCGACGATCGGGCCCCCGGACGCGCCCAGCGACGACACCGACTTGCGCAGTGACTCGTTGGCGGACAGCTCCGAGGCGTACACCTCGGGGAAACCGCCACCCACCACCAAGGCCCGCGTGCCGGCCGGCAGGGCCTCGTCGCGCAGCGGGTCGACGATCACGACCTCGGCGCCCGCGCCGGACAGGAGCTCAGGGGTCTCGGCGTACGAGAAGGAGAAAGCGGGACCACCGGCGAGCGCGACCACCGGACGGCCCGCCACCGGCGACGCGGCCGCCGGATCCCACGCGTCCGCGTAGAGCGGCGCCGCGGACCGGGCGATCGCCGCCACCTCATCGAGATCGACCGACGCGGCGACCAGCGCGGCCAGCGCGTTCACCGATTCCTGGGCCTCGGCGGCGCGTTCGGCGGCGGGCACCAGACCGAGGTGCCGCGACGGGGCGGCGACCGCGTCGGCCCGGCGCAACGCGCCCAGCACCGGGGTGCCGACCTCCTCGCACGCCTCGCGCAGGATCGCCTCGTGCCGGTCCGAGCCGACCCGGTTGAGGATCACGCCGGCCATCCGCACGTTGCCGAAGCTGCGGAACCCGTGCACCAGCGCGGCGATCGACCGGCCCTGGGCGGCGGCGTCCACCACCAGGATCACCGGGGCCTCCAGCAGGCGCGCGACCTGCGCCGTCGAACCCGTCTCACCGGCGCCGGTGCGGCCGTCGTACAGGCCCATCACGCCCTCGATGATCGCGATCTCGGCGCCGGCCGACCCGTGCGCGAACAGCGGCGCGATCAGCTCCTCGCCGACCAGCACCGGGTCGAGGTTGCGGCCGGGGCGCCCGGCGGCCAGCGCGTGGTAGCCGGGGTCGATGTAGTCGGGGCCGACCTTGAACGGCGCGACCGGCACCCCCCGCTTCGCGAAGGCCGCGAGCAGGCCGGTCGCCACGGTGGTCTTGCCGTGTCCGGAGGCGGGTGCGGCGATCACGACGCGCGGCACGGTCACCATTCGATGCCCTGCTGTCCCTTGCGGCCGGCGTCCATCGGGTGCTTCACCTTCGTCATCTCGGTGACCAGGTCGGCGGCCTCGAGCAGCCCCGGCGCCGCGTCCCGGCCGGTGATCACGACGTGCTGCGTGCCGGGCCGTCCGGCGAGCGTGGCGACGACGTCGTCCACGGAGACCCAGCCCCACTTCATCGGGTACGTGAATTCGTCGAGCACCAGGAATTTGTACGTCTCGGCGGCCAGATCGCGTTTGATCTGCGCCCAGCCCTCGGCGGCCTCGGCGGCGTGATCGCGTTCGGTGCCCGGCCGCTGGATCCAGGACCAGCCCTCACCCATCTTGTGCCAGGTCACCGGCGCTCCCCCGGACCGGCCCAGCGTCTTGAGCGCGGTCTCCTCGCCGACCTTCCACTTCTCCGACTTCACGAACTGGAACACGCCGATCGGCCAGCCCGCGCTCCAGGCCCGCAGCGCCATCCCGAACGCGGCGGTCGACTTGCCCTTGCCCGCTCCGGTGTGGACGGCGAGCACGGCCTGGCGGCGGCGCTGCCGGGTGGTGAGCCCGTCCTGCGGCACGGTGGTGACTTTGCCCTGCGGCATTTCAGGCGGCCCTCCGGACTTCGAGCTGGTCGAGTGGCATGAGATCGGCGTCGAGCGCGGTGGCGAGCCGCCCGGCCAGCCCGAGACGGATCGGCCCGGACTCGCAGTCGACGACCACGGTGGAGACGCCGGCCAGCGCGGGCGCGACCTGGACCGGGTCCGGCCCGCTGGTGGCCCGCCCGTCCGTGACGATCACCAGCAGCGGACGCCGGCGCGGATCACGGCGCCGCTCGGTGGCGATGGTCGCGGCCGCGGTGCGCAAGCCGGCCGCCAACGGTGTCCGCCCTCCCGTGCGCAACGCCGCCAGCCGCAGCACCCCGACCTCGTGGCTGGACGTCGGCGGCAGCACCTGCTCGGCGTCATGCCCCCGGAACGTGATCATCCCGACCCGGTCCCGCCGCTGGTAGGCGTCCCGGAGAAGCGACAACACGGCGGTCTTGACGATGGTCATGCGCTTGCGGGCGGCCATCGAACCGGACGCGTCGACGACGAAGAGCACCAGGTTGGCCTCGCGTCCGACGTGGACGGACTCGCGCAGGTCCCGCGGCTCGACGACACTCCCGCCGCGGGGTGTGCCTCGGTGCAGGGCGGCGCGCAGGGTGGCGGGCAAGTGGGGTGCGCCGGTCAGCTTGCCGTGCGGGACGCGCGAGCCGACGACCCGGCCGCGCCGGGAAAAGGCGGGCGAGCGGCGGCCTGAGTGCCCACCCTCACCCCGGCGGGCAATCGATAAGGTCCGGGTCCGGTACGCCTGTCCGGCCGCGACCGCGGGAGCGCCGGCGCGCGGGTCGCCGCCGTCCCGTCGTTCCGCGCCGTCGCCGTTGGTGGCTGTGTCGCCGTCGCCGGTCGCGCCGGATGCCGAGCGCTCCGCCTCGCCGGACATTTCCGATTTATCGCGTAAGTCGCTGCGGCCGGACGCGGTGCCGGGCGCCATGGAGCGCTGGGGCGACTTGCCTCCATCCGACCTTTCCGAAAAATCGGAAATGTCGGATGGGTGGGAGCTGCCGTCCGAACCCGAGCCGTCCGCGCCCGCGCGATCCGAGCCCGCGCCATCCGGCCCCGCGCCATCCGGCCCTGAATCCGGCCCGCCACCGCCCGGCGGGTCATCGTCCGGATCGTCCCCGGCCTCCGCCTCGGCAAGCGCGTCCTCCAGCTTCTGCTCATCCGTACCCGGCGGGTCCAGCGGATCCTTCCGGCGCCGATGCGGCAGCGCCAGCCGGGCCGCGTCCCGCACGTCCTGCCCGGTCACGGTCTCCCGGCCGGACCAGGCCGCCAGCGCCACCGCGCACCGGGCCACCACGATGTCCGCGCGGAGACCGTCCACCCCGTACGCGAGACACACCCGGGCGATCCGGTCGAGCATCCGGTCCGGCAGCGCCACCCGGGGCAGCACCCGCCGTGCCGTCACGATCCGCTGCGCGAGCTCCCCCTCGTCGTTCGCGAAGCGGGCCGCGAAGGCGGACGGGTCCGCCTCGTACGCGAGCCGCCGCCGGACCACCTCGGCCCGGTCCTTCGCCTGTCGTGGCGCCGCCACCGTCACGACCAGGCCGAACCGGTCGACGAGCTGCGGCCGCGGCTCGCCCTCCTCCGGGTTCATCGTGCCCACCAGCAGGAACCGGGCCGCGTGCTTGACCGACACCCCGTCACGTTCGACGTGCGCGCGGCCCATCGCGGCCGCGTCCAGCAGCAGGTCGACCAGGTGGTCCGGAAGCAGGTTCACCTCGTCGACGTAGAGCACGCCCCGGTGGGCCGCCGCCAGCAGCCCCGGCTCGTACGCCTTCACCCCGTCGGCAAGCGCACGCTGAATGTCCAGCGTGCCCACGACGCGATCCTCGGTGGCCCCGACCGGCAGCTCCACCAGCGCCGACGGCCGGCGCACCGCCGGGGAGTCGGGGGCGTGCGGGCCGTCCGGGCAGTCCGGGTCGGGCGCCGCCGGATCGCAGGCGAAACGGCACCCCCGCACCACGGCGACGTCCGGCAGCAGCCCGGCCAGCGCGCGCACCACCGTGCTCTTGGCGGTGCCCTTCTCACCCCGGACCAGCACCCCGCCGACGTGGGGTGAGACGGCGGTGAGCAGCAACGCGAGGCGCAGGTCGTCAAGCCCGACCACGGCGGAGAACGGGTACGGCGTCACGGAGTTCCCTTCTGCGGGTGTCCACGCCCGCACGACGGTGGCACGAGCGGCCGGAGTCTCCTGACTCCCGGATCGATGCGGCCCGTCCGCCTTCCGGCCAGACGCGCCGTGGCATGCGGGACGGGTCGCTCCCCGGTCACAGTGGCGGGACCGTCCCGGACTCGCACCGGGTTCCTCCGCGACCGCTCGCCGGTCATGCTTTCTCACCGGCGTGCCCGCCGTCAACGCGGGCAACGTCACCGCCGCTCGTCAAGATCGTGTTATGAGGCGGCCTTTTCTGTGCTAGGCAGCGGCGGCGGCGCCAACCGGTCCAGCTCCTTGACGGTTTCCATCATGGCGAGCGCCGACTTCTCCACGAGCGGCCGCAGCCGGGCGTACAGGGCGGCGTCGGACGGGTCCGGCATCCTCGCCGCACCCACGCCCACCAGCGACGCGGCCTCGTCCAGGTCGCTCAGGTCGCCGAGCGCGTGCCACCCCAGCAGGCACGCCCCCAGCGCGGTCCCTTCCGGCGTATCCGCGACCCCGACCGGCAAGTTCAGCGCCGACGCCAGCACGCTCACCCACAGGTCCGACGCGGCCGCTCCCCCGGTCGCCCGCACCTCGGTGACCTCGTGCCCCTCGGCCGCGAACGAGTCCCGCACCAGGGCGAGCTGCTGGCAAACCCCTTCGATCGCCGCCCGTACGAGGTGAGCCCGCCCATGTTCGCGCCGCAGCCCCAGATACGCCCCGCGCAGCCCGGGCCGCCACCAGGGCGCGCGTTCGCCGAGCAGATAGGGCAGGCAGAGCAGCCCGTCGCTGCCGGCCGGTGCGTCCTGCGCCTCGAGGACCAGGGCGGCGTCCCGCTCGTCCGCGTCCTCGCCCTCGGCGCCGGGCCGCTCGAACCCGCCCGCGAACGCCTGCCCGGCCCAGCGCACCACCGAGCCCGCGTTGTTGATCGCGCCGCCGATGGCCCAGCGGTCCTCGGTGAGCGCGTAGCAGAACAGCCGCCCGGCCGCGTCGGTGGCGGGCCGGTCGACGATGGTGCGCAGCGCGCCGCTGGTACCGAGGGAGATAGCCACGACCCCGGCGGGAACGGCGCCGACACCGAGGTTGGCCAGCGGCCCGTCGGCGGCCCCGATGATCAGCGGAGTGTCCGCCGGCAGCCCGGCCGCGGCGGCGACCGCCGGACGCAGGCGTAACCGCTCGACCGTGGGCACGACGGAGGCAAGCTGCGACTCCTTCACCCCGGCGATCGAGAGCGCTTCCGGGTCCCAGCGGCGCTCGTGCAGGTCGTAGAGCCCCGTCCCGGAGGCGAGCGACAGGTCCACCACGTACGGGCCGTCGGCCAGCGCCGCGAGCACCAGCTCCTTGACCCCGGCCCAGCGCGGCGTCTCGTCGAGCACGTGCGGGTCGTGCGCCTTCCACCACGCGAGCTTGGCCAGCGGCGACATGGGGTGCACAGGCGTACCGGAGCGGGCTTGAAGTTTGTGTCCGAGGCCCGCCGCCACGATCTGCTCGGCCTGCTCGGCGGCCCGGCCGTCGGCCCAGGTCACCACCGGACCCAGCGGGCGGCCGTCGGCGTCCATCGGGAGCAGCGCGTGCAGGAAGGCGCTGAGGCTGACGGCGACCACCCGGTCACCGTCGGCCCTGCAGGCAGCGGCGACATCGGTCAGCGCCTTGACCGCGGCGTCCTGGATGTGGACCGGGTCGAGCTCGGCGCGACCGGGACCGGGCACCGACAACGGGTAGTGCACGCTGACGCGCGCCCGCAGCCGCCCGTCGAGACCGGCGGCGACGCCCTTGGTGGCGGTGGTTCCGGTGTCGATCCCGATCACGACGTCCATGCGGACGACCCTATCGGCCGAACTTCTCCGCGTAGCCGTCGCGCAGCCGCTCGAACCCGTACGCCATGGCGTCCGACCCGCGGATCACGCCGACCGGGTCACCGTCGAGCAGGCGCGCGAGCACCGCCACGCAGATGTGCCAGCCGGCCGCGACCATCGCCTCCATCCCCCGGGTGGCGAGTGTGTGCCGCAGGATCAGCCGGGTGCCGGCTTCGGAGGGTTCCAGCGTCCAGCGCAGCCGGTCGTCGCCCCACGTGTATTCCAGCAGCGTGGGCGGGTCGGCGACCAGCACCCTGGCGGGCATGTCCATCATGGTGTCGCCGTCGATCATGGTGAGCGTGGTGTCGCCGGGCTTGGCCAGGTCGGCCGCCGCCCGGAACGGCGCCCACTGGTCGAGCTCGGCCGGATCGGTGAGCGCCTGCCAGACGACGTCGGGGGCGTGTCGCAACTCGCGTACGAAAACGAGGGTCCAATCCTCGAGGGTCGCGTCGCCGACGGGCCCGGGGTCGAAGCTCACGGGATCATCTCCTTCGCATCGAGATTCGGTCCGGGGCGAAGTTCATCCGGCTTCCCCCTTCGCATCCAGGTGTCGCTCCAGCGCGGCGAGGTGCTGCGTCCACAACCGCCGGTAGGGCGCCAGCCACGCGTCCAGCTCGCGGAACGACGCCGGCTCCAACCGGTAGATCCGCCGCTGGGCACGGATCTCCACGGACACCACGCCGGCCTCGCGCAGCACCCGCAGGTGCTTGGACACCGCGGGCTGGCTCATCCCCACGATCGCGACCAGGTCGGACACGCTGCACTCGCGGGCCCGCAGCGCGTCGGTTATCCGGCGGCGGGTCGGTTCGGCGAGGGCGGTGAGCGCGTCCATGCCCGCAGAATGCCACCTCAGTTATATAACCGTCAAGGCATGTGGAACACTTGTCCGGTGCGGGTTCTGATCGTCACCTCCGGTTCGACCGGCGACGTGGCGCCATATCTGGGCATCGCCGTACGCCTCCAGTCCGCCGGCCACGACGTCACGCTCGCCACGCATGCGCCGTTCCGGTCGCTGGTCACCGGGGCCGGGGTGCCGTTCCGGCCGATTCCGGGTGACATGCGCGCGGTGCTGCCCCAGGCGCGCGGGCAGGACGGGCGCGGCTCGGGCACGGATCCGCGCGCGCTGCTCAAGCTGATGTCGCTGGCCCGGCCGCTGATCCGGTCGATGGCGGACGGCATCGCCGCGGTCGTCGAGTCGGTGCGCCCGGACGCGCTGCTGCTGTCCACGCTCGTCGCGCCGCTCGGTTATCAGCTCGCCGAGGCGTACCGGATCAAGGCCGCCGGTCTGTTCCCGCAGCCGCTGTATCCGACGCGCGAGTTCGGGTCGGTGCTGGTCGGGGGCCGGTCGTTCGGGCCGTGGGGCAACCTGGCCTTCGGCCATCTCGTCGACTCGCTGGCGCAGACGATGTACACCCGGGCGATTCGGTCGCTGCGTGCGTCACTCGCGCTTCCCGACATCCGCTTACGTACGCTTGAACGCGCCCAGTTATCGCTTTACCCCACTTTTTACGGATTTAGCCGGGCAGTTGTGCCGCGGCCGGCCGATTGGCCCGCGCAGCTCCGCATCAGCGGCTACTGGTGGCCGGCCCGCCCCCGCGACTGGCAGCCCCCCGCCGAGCTGGTCGACTTCCTGGCCGCCGGCCCGCCGCCCGTCCACATCGGATTCGGCAGCATGGCCCCCGGCCACGGCTCCCGGCTGACCGCGATAGTCATGGACGCGGTCCACCGCACGGGCGTCCGCGCGATCCTGCAGTCCGGCTGGTCGGGCCTGGCCACCGGGCCGACCGACGACGTCCTGAGCATCGGCGACGTCCCGCACGACTGGCTGTTCCCGCAGGTGTCCGCCGTCGTCCACCACGCCGGCGCCGGCACGACCGCCGCGGCGCTGCGGGCCGGCGTCCCGGCGGTCCCGGTGCCGGTCCTGGCCGACCAGCCGTTCTGGGCGCGCCGCGTGCACCACTTGGGCGCCGCCGCCCGCCCGATCCCGATGCCCGCGCTGACCGGCGAGCGCTTGGCCGACGCCCTCCTCGATGTCCGCGACAACCCGCACCGCGCCGCCCGGGCACAGGCCCTGTCCGCCCAGCTCACCGCCGAGGACGCCACCGCCGACCTGCTGGCTTGGCTCACCGCCACCTGACCCCGGCACCGCCCGCGCACAGGCCTGTCCGCCCAGCTCACCGCCGAGGACGCCACCGCCGACCTGCTGGCTTGGCTCACCGCCACCTGACCCCGGCACCGCCCGCGCACAGGCCTGTCCGCCCAGCCCACCGCCGAGGACGCCACCGCCGACCGCTGGCTTGGCTCACCACCCCCTGACCCCGGCACCGCCCGCGCCCAGGCACCATCCGAGCGCCCGCGCCACGCAAAGCCCGCACGCTCCGCGCCGACGCCACTCCCGCACGCCCCACACCCATGCAACACCCGCACGCCCCACACCGATGCAACGCCCGCACCGGCCCGCCCACGCAACACCCGCACACACGCAACGCCCGCGCCCACCCGACACCCGCACGCCCCCGCAGCCACGCAACACGCGCACGGCCTGAGCCCACGCAACACCCACACTTTGTGGTGACCGCGAACTCCCGGCCTGGCGCCGCTTGGTCGCCAAGGTCGCATAGGAGCACGCCGTCCGACATCGCAATAAATACACACCAGGACACTCGGCTTCCCCGGTCGCGGGCGCCTATGCCTACGCAACGCCCGCACTGCCCGCACGGCCCGCGCCCTAAGCAACGCCCGCACGGGCCGAGCCCACCCGACACACGCGCCCCACACCCGCGCGACACCCGCACGCCCCACACCCACCCGACACCCGCGCGCGCCACACCCACGCAACACCCGCACGCCCCACACCCACCCGACACCCGCGCGCGCCACACCCACGCAACACCCGCACGCCCCACACCCACGCAACACCGGCACGGCCCGCGCCCCCGCAACACCCGCACGCAGCGGTGACTGCGAGCTCCCAGGCCGGCGCCGCTTGGCTGCCGGGGAGCAGGCCGACACCGCAACTGCACACCAAGACACTCGGCTTCCCCGGTCGCGGGAACCCACACCCGCCGCCGGTACCGCCCACCGGGTCCGCACCCACTCTGCGCACTTCGTCGCTCGCGCCGATTCAGTGGCGGATTTGGTGCGGGACCCCGAGAGCCGGCAAACCGGGCAGCCCTCTGGGGCATTCGAGCCGGGCCGCCTTCCGTCACCGGCGCGCGCGCCCGCAACACCCACGATGTGGGACGAGCGTCCGTTGTGTGGGACCAGTGACCACATCGTGGCGGCGAGTCCAGCATGCGGGATCGGCGTCTACTATGGATAGTCTTTTCTCCCGTCATGCGGCTTTTGTTCGACGGGATTTCCCTGTCCGGCGTGGACCTTGGAGAGTTATGGCTCGTATGTGGGCGTAACTCTCCAAGGTCGCCGCAAAGCCCAGAATGTGAGCCGCGAAGACCACATTGTGGTATCGCGAGCGCACTGCCACCGCAGAGGCGCCGATATCCGTAGTGGTGCGGCGCTGGCGGTGGCGTTGCTCGGTGGCAGTGCCCGTGGCGCTGGCGGTGGCCGGTGGCCGGTGGCAGTGCCCGTGGCGGTGGCCGTGGCAGATGGCGGTAGCCGTGGCGCTGGCGGTGGCCGTGGCCGTGGCCGTGGCACTGGCAGTAGCCGCGGCGCTGGCAGTAGCCGCGGCACTGGCAGTAGCCGCGGCACTGGCAGTGCCCGTGGCGCTGGCAGTGGCCGTGGCGCTGGCAGTGGCCGTGGCGCTGGCAGTGGCCGTGGCCGTGGCAATGGCGCTGGCAGTGGCCGTGGCGGTGGCCGTGGCAGATGGCGCTGGCAGTGGCCGTGGCGGTGGCCGTGGCAGATGGCGCTGGCAGTGGCCGTGGCGGTGGCCGTGGTGGTGTCAATGGCGGTGGCGCTGGCCGGTGGCGGTGGCGGTGGCAGTGGCGGTGGCGGTGGCCGTGGACCTACCGGGGGTATTCGGCGGGCACGAGTCCGGTCACCTCGCCGCCGGGACGCCTCGCAGTCGCACCGGTTCGGGCAAAATGCGCCAACGCCACGAGGTAGTGACAATCCCGGCCCTACCCGATCGGGACGCCCTCGAGCAAACAGGCGGCAGGGATCACTCCTCAGGGCCGCCCGGCAGAAGCGCATCCGAGCTGGGCCCTCGAACGGGTGTCTCTAGACTGCGCGCATGTCGTCCCTCGATGCGCCCACCCCGGAGAACCCGGTCACCCGCGACGTTCGGCTGGATGTGCGGCTGCCGGCCGTCAAGGCTGTCGCGCGCGTGCAGGCTCGCGAGATCCGCATGCTCGCCGGCCGCGTGGCGGGGCTGCACCGGCACAACGGGCCGGTCTTCGGGACCATCGTCGCAGGGGCCGCGATCTATCAGGTCGACGGGGAGGCGGAGACCCTGCTGCGGGCGGGGGACGCCTTCTACGAACCGGAAGGCGCGCGCATCTCGCGCCTCGACGCCACCGATGAAGGGGTCACGTTCGCCGCCTTCTTCCTGGTCGGGGACGACCAGGAGCCGGGCGAGCTGGAGTTCCTCTGACGAACGAAGGACGAACGAAGGACGAACGAAGTACGCCCCGCCTGAGCAGACGGGGCGTACCGGGAAAATGATGGTCAGCGCTTGGCGATCTCGATGAAGTCGCGGGACGCCTCGCCGGTGTAGAGCTGGCGGGGGCGGCCGATCTTCGTCGCCGGGTCGTTCATCATCTCGGTCCACTGGGCGATCCAGCCGGGCAGGCGGCCGAGCGCGAACAGGACCGTGAACATCTTGGTCGGGAAGCCCATCGCCTTGTAGATCAGGCCGGTGTAGAAGTCCACGTTCGGGTAGAGCTTGCGCGAGACGAAGTAGTCGTCGCTGAGCGCGATCTCCTCGAGCTGGAACGCGAGCTCCAGCAGCGGGTCCGGCTTGTCCAGGGTGTTGAGCATCTGGAGGGCGGCCTTCTTCACGATGGCGGCGCGCGGGTCGTAATTCTTGTAGACCCGGTGGCCGAAGCCCATCAGCTTGACGCCCTTCTCCTTGTTCTTCACTCGCGTGACGAAGGAGTTGACGTCGCCGCCGTCCTTGCGGATCTGCTCGAGCATCTCCAGCACGGCCGCGTTGGCGCCGCCGTGCAGCGGGCCGGACAGCGCGTTCACCCCCGCGGAGACGGACGCGAACAGGTTGGCCTGCGCCGATCCCACCAGGCGGACGGTGGACGTGGAACAGTTCTGCTCGTGGTCCGCGTGCAGGACGAAGAGCATGTCCAGGATCTTGGCGACCTTGGGGTCCACGTCGTACTGCAGAGTGGGCAGCCCGAACGTCATACGCAGGAAGTTGTCGACGTAGTCGAGGCTGTTGTCCGGGTACGGCAGGGGGTGCCCGATGGACCTCTTGTACGCGTACGCGGCGATCGTCGGAAGCTTCGCCATCAGCCGGATCCCCGAGATCTCGACCTGTTCGGGGTCGAGTGGATCAAGCGCGTCCTGATAGAACGTCGACAGCGCGGTGACGGCCGAGGAGAGCACCGCCATGGGGTGAGCGTCGCGCGGGAAGCCGGAGAAGAAGGTGCGCATCTCCTCCTGCAGGAGCGTGTGCACCCGGATCTTGTCGGCGAAGTCCTTGAGCTGCGTCGGCGTCGGCAACTCGTCGTGCATCAGCAGATAGGAAACCTCGAGGAAAGAGGCTTTCTCGGCCAGCTGCTCGATCGGGTATCCCCGGTACCGCAGAATGCCGGCGTCGCCGTCGATGTAGGTGATCGACGACGTGGTCGAAGCGGTGTTGACGAACCCCTGGTCGAGAGTGACGAAGCCGGTCTCCTTGAGGAGGGCGCTCACGTCGATGCCACCCGGGCCCTCGACCGCCTCCCGTACCGGCATCGACAGCTGACCGCCAGGATGCTCGAGCTTGACATCCGTCATGTATTTCCCTCACTTCACCGGCAGATGTCCCACAAATTTTGACGTTTACCGTAAACCCTCAACCTGAATGGGTCATCAGGTGGCCTTCTGCTGAGGGATTGATCACCACGAGTGGCGTCCCGGCGTAGATAATGGTTGGCAGACAGCAGCGGAGGTGCAAGCCAATGCGGAACCCTGTTGTGGTCGGAGTGACCGGCACACCGGCCGGCCTCGCGGCCGTGCGATTGGCCGCACGCGAGGCGGTCTCGCGTGCGTGTCAGCTCCGAGTCGTGCACGCTTTCACCTGGCCCAGCCCGGCCGCCGATCTCGACTACGAAACCACCCGGCGGGCCGCCTCGCGGGCCGTCGAGGAGGCGGTCGCCACCGCCAAGCGTTCCACACCGCGGGTGCGGGTGTCGGGTCAACTCGTCGACGGGCCCGCCGACCGGGTGCTGGTGCGGCTCAGCCGCGGCGCCGCCCTGGTCGTGCTGGGCGACGACGACCTGGCCACCACGCCGTGGCTGCCCACCTCGTCGGTGCTGGTGCAGACGGTGGCGCGGGCGTGGTGCCCGGTGCTGGTCGCGCGCGGCCCGCGCCCGCAGAAGGGGCCGGTGCTGGTGGCGGTCGACGGCTCGGCCTGCTCGATGCTGGCGCTGCGGGTGGCGGCTGCGGAGGGCCGCCGGCGCAAGGTGCCGGTCGAGGTGGTCTATGTGTGCGGCGAGCCGGGCGGCGACAAGCTGCTGGCCGACGCGGTCGCCGACGTGCCGGAGCTGCGCCGCCCGGTCACGCGGGTGCTCAGCGGCCTGCCCGGCCCCACGCTGGTGCGGGCCTCCGGCTTCGCGCGGCTGATCGTGCTGGGCCCGCGCGGCACCCGCGACGCCGGGCTGCTCGGCTCGGTGGCCCGTGAGGTGCTGCATCGCGGCGCGAGCCCGACGGTGTTCGTGCACGGCAGTGTGATACCGGCGCAACGCACCGGTTCGCCGGAAAACGCGGCGCTGACCAACGCATACTGACAAACCCGGCACCAAGGCTGGCGCCGGGGGCTTTGCTCGGGCATAGTTCCCACCGCCGGTACTCGGGGGTAACCGGGATCACCTTTCCGGTCTCTGAGAAACGCTGGGAGACGACATGGCAACACTGGTCGCCGTCCTTCTCATGCTCACCATCGGGCTCGGCCTGGCGTTGATGGCGGCAACCAAACGTTTGTAGCAGGCTGGGCGGATGCGGTTCGCTACCTGGAACGTCAACTCCGTCAAGGCCCGTCTGCCGCGCCTGCTCGACTGGCTCGACTCCACCAAGCCCGACGTCGTATGCCTTCAGGAGACGAAGGTGGCCGCCGACGGCTTCCCGTCCGCCGAGGTGGGCGATCTTGGGTACGCCGTGGAGGCGTACGGGCAAGGGCGGTGGAACGGGGTTGCTCTTCTCTCCCGCGTCGGGCTCGACGATGTGCGCCGCGGTTTCGCCGGGGAGCCCGGCTACCCGGATCCCGAGGCACGGGCGGTCAGCGCGCTCAGCGGCGGGATCCGGTTCATGTCGGTATATATCCCCAATGGCCGTACGCCCGAGGATCCGCACTACCAGTACAAACTCGCCTGGCTCGCAGCCTTGCGCACGGCGCTGGTCGCGGACGTCGCACAAGGCCCGACCGTGGTGGCCGGTGACTTCAACGTGGCGCCGACCGACGACGACGTGTGGGATCCGGCGGTCTTCATCGGCGCGACGCACGTGACTCCCCCGGAGCGCCAGGCCCTCGCCGACATCCGCGCGGTGGGCCTGCGTGACGTGGTCGGACGGCCGATGAAGGGCGACCGCCCGTTCACCTATTGGGATTACCGCGCCGGGATGTTCCATCAGAACAAAGGCATGCGGATCGATCTCGTGTACGCCACCCCGGACGTCGCCGCGCGCGTCACGGACGCGGTGGTGGACCGCGAGGCGCGTAAGGGAAAGGGCCCGTCCGACCACGCGCCGATCGTGGTGGACATCGACTGACCCACCACAATGGCCCGGCACCGCTCCCGGTGCCGGGCCTGTTCGCGTCCGCCGGTGGGGTCAGCCCAGTTCGGCGTACACGTCGTCGAGCTGGCCGTGGTACATGTCGCTGTGCGTGTTGAAGTTCGGGCCGCCGACGCGCAGCGGCAGGCTGTTGCTGATCGAGAGCGACGCCGGGATCGTGGCGGCGCCGCGCTGCACGTTGTCGACCCAGACCGAGAGGCTGGTGCCGTTGCGCTGGCAGACCACCTTGTGCCAGGCGCCGTCGGCCACCGTCTGCGACGACCGCACCACGTAGGAGCCGGTCGTGCCCGTCCCGGCCACGATGCACTGGGCCCGGCCGTTGGTGGCGCCGATCTGCAGTTTCCACTGGCTGCCGCCGGTGGACACGCCCTTCTGCAGCACGTTGGAGGAGCCGGCGAGCTGTGCCTTGGTCACCGCCACCCGGGCCGACCAGCGGAACACCCGGGTGCCGGGGTTGAGGTCGGCGTCGTCGGGGGCTTCGAGCAGGCCGCGCGGGCAGGCGTCGGCGCCGCTGCGGCAGGCGGCCGGGAACGCGACGGTGCCGCCGGAGAAGCGGATGACGCCCTGGTCGGCCGAGCGGACGGTCAGGGCGGGGGCGCGGCCGGACAGGTCGGCGACGCGCCCGTTCACGGCGCCGGCGTCGAAGGTGTAGCGGGCCACGAGCGCCGCGGGCGGCACGGTGTCGGTGCCGGCGGCGGGCGCCGCGGACGCGGGCGCCGCCGGCAGGACGAATGCGGTGAGGGCGGCGAGCGCCCCCAGACTGATCTTCATAGGGAAAAGGTCCCGGAAAGACCGAAAAATTCCAAAAAGGCGATTCGGCGTTTCGGCTTGATTCCCCCGTCAGAACAGGGCGGACTCCTCGGCGATCGCGCACACCGCGAGCAGGCGGATCGAGTGGAAGTCGGCGGCGCGCCACGCGGCGGCCGTGACCGGGGCCTGGCCCGGCGCGGGCACGGTGCTGCCGGCGCGGCGGGCGGCGAAGACGATCGAGCGGGCGTAACCGGCCAGGGCGTCGGCGCAGATCTCGCGGCCGGCCGCGAGCAGGGCCTCCCGGACCGCTGCCGCGTGCTGGTCGACCAGGGCCAGCAGCGCCGGGTCGGTCAGCGCCGCGACCAGGCCGTCGACGCCGACCCGCGCCATCATCTCGTCCAGCACGGCGGTCGCCGGGTCCGACGGGACGGCGATCGGGGTGGCGGAAATCGGGGCGAAGGCGAGGAATTCGTTCGTCATGGCGAAGACGCTAGGGCCTGCGCCGACGCCACGACAGAGGGGTAACCGAACGGCACCCGAGGGCCAACCCGACCGCTACATCGGCAACTGGTCCATCGCCTTGTAGATGCGTTTGTCCGAAACCGGATAGGCCGTGCCCAGCGCCTGGGCGAAGAAGTTGATCCGCAACTCCTCGATCATCCAGCGGATCTCGGACAGCCCCGGATCGGCCGGCCCGCCCGCGGGGGCCTCCGCGCGCAGCTCCCGGTACTCGGACTCGATCTCGTGGATCTGGGCGGTGAGCTGCCGGTCGCGGGCCAGGTTGCCGCCCAGGCGGTCCAGCCGGTGCACGATGCCGCGCAGGTAGCGGGGCAGGTGGTGCAGGTGCCGCCAGCCGGTCTCGGTCACGAAACCGGGGTGCACCAGGCCCTTGAGCTGCTGCCGGATGTCGGCCAGCGCGCTCAGCAGCCCGGGGTCGCGCAGGTTGCGCAGCCGCTGCTCGACGTCGTACGTGTCGGCCAGCACCGCCTGCACCTGGGTGACCACGGAGGCGACCGCGTCGACGAGGTCCTGCCGCACGGTGTCCCGCAGCGAGGCGAACTCGATCGACGACCACACCGGGCCGCCGGCGTCCGCCACCAGCTTGTCCACCGCGGCGCCGGCGCAGTCGTCCAGCAGCTCGGCGACCGATTTGTACGGGTTCGCCCGAGAAAGCTCCAGCTTGGCCCGATTGTCCAGGCGGCCCTGCAGGTACTTGGCCGCGGGCGGCAGGGTCAGCAGCAACAGCTTGCGGGTGCCCGCGACCATCGCCACGCGCTGCGAGGGCTCGTCCTCGAAGACCCGGATCGCCACCGACGAGCCCTCGTCGACCAGCGCCGGGTAGACGTTCACCTCGTAGCCGCCGCGGACCTGCGCCACCCGCCGCGGCAGCACGCCGAAGTCGTTGACGGTGATCCCGCGGCGCTCGATGTCGCCGGCCGCCGCCGAGATGGTCTGCTGGACCTTCGGCGCCAGCCGCCGGCGCAGCTCCTCGAGGTCACGGCCCTCGGCGACCGCCTCGCCGGCCTCGGAGAGGACGCGGAAGTTCATCCGCAGGTGGGACGGCACCTCCTCGGGATGCCAGGCGTCGCGGGGCACCACCGTGCCGGTGAGCCGCCGCAGTTCGTTGCCGACCGCGTCCGGCAACGAGCCCTGCCGCGCGGGGATCCGGTCCAGCACCGCGTCGGCCCAGTCCGGGACCGGCACGAAGTTCGTCCGCAGCGCCTTCGGCAGGGCCCGGATCAGCGCGATCACCACGTCGCGGCGCATGCCCGGCACGGACCACACGAAGTCGGCCGGGTCCAGCTTGTTCAGCAGGGTCAGCGGCACCTCCACGGTGACGCCGTCGGCCTGCGAGTTCGGCTCGAACGCGTACGTGAGGGGCAGCCGGACGCCGGCGGCCAGCCAGGCGTCCGGGAACGCGTTCGGGTCGACGGTGTCGCGTCCCGCGTTGACCAGCATTTCCCGGGTGAACGTCAAAAGATCGGGATTTTCCCGGCGGGCCTTCTTCCACCACGCGTCGAAGTGCCGCACCGAGACCACGTCGGCCGGGATCCGCGCGTCGTACAGCGAGAACACCGTCTCGTCGTCGACCGCGATGTCGCGCCGGCGCGCCCGGTTCTCGGTCTCCTCGATGCGTTCCAGCAGCCGCCGGTTCTCGTCGTAGAACTTGTGGTGGGTGTCCCAGTCGCCCTCGACCAGCGCGTGCCGGATGAACAGCTCACGGCTCAGCACCGGGTCGATCCGGGAATATCCGACACGGCGCCGGGGCACGATCGGCAACCCGTAGAGAGTCACTTTCTCGTACGCCATGACGGCGCCCTGCTTCTTCTCCCAGTGCGGTTCGCTGTACGACCGTTTGACCAGGTGCGGTGCGAGATTCTCGGCCCACTCGGGTTCGATGCGGGCGTTGACGCGCCCCCACAGCCGGCTGGTCTCGACGAGCTCCGCGGACATCACCCAGCGCGGCTGCTTCTTGAACAGCGCCGAGCCCGGGAAGATCGCGAACTTGGCGCCGCGCGCGCCCAGATATTCGCGCTTGTCGGTGTCCTTGAGCCCGATGTGCGAGAGCAGTCCGGACAGCAGTGCGGTGTGGACGTTCTGACCCGGGGACAGGTCCTCACGATCCTCATTCAACGACAGATTGAGCGTACGGGCTACCTGTCGCAGTTGTGCGTAGATGTCCTGCCACTCCCGTACCCGCAGGTAGTTCAGGAATTCGGCGCGGCACAGCCGGCGGAACTGGTTGCCGGACAGCTCCTGCTGACGTTCGCGCAGGTAGCGCCACAGGTTCAGGTAGCTGAAGAAGTCCGATTCCTTGTCGGTGAACCGGGCGTGCTTCTCGTCGGCCTGCTGCTGTTTCTCGTTCGGACGCTCGCGCGGGTCCTGGATGGACAGTGCCGCGGCGATCACCATGACCTCGGCGACGCACTCCTGCTTGTCCGCCTCGATGACCATGCGGGCCAGCCGCGGGTCGACCGGGAGCTGGGCGAGCTGGCGGCCCAGCGGGGTGAGCCGCCGCGCGTCCAGGGCGCCGAGCTCCTCCAGCAGTTTCACGCCGTCGTTGATGTTGCGCGGGTCCGGCGGGTCGATGAACGGGAACTTCGCGAGGTCGCCCAGCCCCAGGTTGGTCATCTGCAGGATGACGCTGGCGAGGTTGGTGCGCAGGATCTCGGGCTCGGTGTACTCGGGGCGGGACGCGAAGTCCTCCTCCGAGTACAGCCGGATGCAGATGCCGTCCGCGGTCCGGCCGCTGCGGCCCTTGCGCTGGTTGGCGCTGGCCTGCGAGATCGGCTCGATGGGCAGCCGCTGCACCTTGAGGCGGCTGGAGTAGCGGCTGATCCGCGCGGTACCCGGGTCGATCACATAGTGGATGCCGGGGACGGTCAGCGAGGTCTCGGCGACGTTCGTGGCGAGCACGACCCGGCGCTGACTGTGCCGTTCGAAGACCTTGTGCTGCTCGGCCGCGGAGAGCCGGCCGTACAGGGGAACGATCTCGGTGTTGCGCAGGTTGCGTTTGCCCAGCGCGTCGGCCGTGTCGCGGATCTCCCGCTCGCCGGAGAGGAAGACCAGGACGTCGCCGTCACCGTCGCGGCCCAGTTCGTCGACCGCGTCCGCGATGCCGTCGACCTGGTCCATCGGCTCCTCGGTGTCGTCCTCGGTGGTCTGCACCAGCGGGCGATAGCGCACCTCGACCGGATAGGTCCGGCCGGACACCTCGATCACCGGAGCAGGCTTTCCGGAAATATCCGAAAAATGAGTCGCAAACCGCGCGGTCTCGATCGTCGCCGACGTGATGATCACTTTCAGGTCGGGCCGCTTCGGCAGCAGCTCGCGCAGATAGCCCAGGATGAAGTCGATGTTCAGGCTGCGCTCGTGCGCCTCGTCGATGATCAGCGTGTCGTAGCGGCGCAGCGACCGGTCCGTCTGGATCTCGGCCAGCAGGATGCCGTCGGTCATCACCTTGACCATGGTGTCGTCGCTGACCTGGTCGGTGAAGCGCACCTTGTACCCGACCGTCGAGCCCAGCGGCCGGTCCAGCTCCTCGGCGATGCGCTCGGCCACCGTGCGGGCCGCGATCCGCCGCGGTTGCGTGTGCCCGATCTGGCCGCGCACCCCGCGGCCCAGCTCCAGGCAGATCTTCGGCAGCTGGGTGGTCTTGCCGGAGCCGGTCTCGCCGGCCACCACCACGACCTGGTGGTCGCGGATGGCGGCGGCGATGTCGTCCTTGCGCTGACTGACCGGCAGCGACGCCGGGTACGTGATCGTGGGTAGGCCGGCCAGCCGGGCCGCCAGGCGCTCGGCGGCCCGGTCGACCTCGGTGGCTATCTCGGCGAGCACCGCCTCGCGGGCGGCGTCGTCACGGATTCTGCGGATGCCTTCGAGGCGGCGCTGGAGCCTTCGCTCGTCGCGAGGGAGCAACTCGGCGATCCGGCCGCGCAGTTCTGCACTTACTGACATGTCCCGGCAAGGATAGGTCACAACGTGCAGCGACCGCCTCGTGATTATCGCCGCGCGCGTTACCCCCGGCCGAGCCCGTCGATCGCGCTCATCTCCTCGTCGGTGAGCACGAAACCGTCGATGTCGGCGTTGCGGGCGATCCGCTCCGGCGTCTTCGACTTCGGGATCACCACGATCTCGTGCTGCACGTGCCAGCGCAGCACCACCCGGGCGGTGTCGACGCCGTGCTGCGCGGCGATCCGGGTGAGCACCGGGTCGTGCAGGTTGGTGGTCTTGAACGGCGAATATCCCTCGACGACGACGCCGCGCTCGCGGTGCGCCTCGACCAGCCGCCGGTCCCATAACTCGGGGCCGAAGCGGAACTGGTTGACGGCCGGCCGCTCACCGGTCGCGTCGATCAGCTCGTCGATCTCGCGGATGCTGTAGTTGCTGACGCCGACCGCGCGCGCCAGGCCGGCCTCGCGGGCGTTGACGAGATCGCGCCAGAACGCCACCGAACCGCCGCGCGACGGCGGCCAGTGGATCAGCCAGAGGTCGACCGCGTCCACGCCGAGCGCGCGCAGGCTGCCGTCGAGGGTGGCGCGGGCCCGGCGGGCGTGCTCGGCCGGCACCTTCGTGGTGATGAAGACTTCGTCGCGCGGCACGCCGGAGTCCTTCAGCGCGCGCCCGACCTGTTCCTCGTTGCCGTACGCGTTCGCCGTGTCCAGATGCCGGTACCCGGCTTCGAGGGCATCCCGCACCGACCGGTACGCGGTGTCGCCACGGATCTGCCAGGTGCCGAACCCGAGTAACGGCATCTCGACCGGGGTGCCGTCGACGGCTTTCGGCAGCGAGAGGGCTGGGATGGTCATGGGGGTCTTCCTTCCCGGATGTTGACGGGACAACAGTTCCCATCCTGCCTCGCGTCAATCGGCGACCGCACGGCTGGGATCGCGAACCCGGTCGTCCGGGGGCGCGTGCCGGGTCAGCTCCTCCAGTTCCGCCCGCTCGCTGAGCAGGGCGGCCTGGCGGCGGACCGTGCGCACCGCGCGCCGGCGCGCGGTGGCCAGCGCATGCACGAGCCCGGCCACGGTCAGCGTCAGCACGCAGCCGCCGATCAGCACGGTCAGCGGCAGCCCGGTGCGCCCGCCGCTCGCGGCGCGGGTGATCAGGGTCCACTGCCGGTCGGCGACCTCGACGGTGCCGCGCCGTTCCAGGCCGGGCCGGCCGGGCAGCGGGCGTCCGGTGGGCAGCAGCTCGGCGTTCAGCCCGGCCGCGGCCGGCAGCCCGCTCAGGAAGTCCGGGCCGCGCAGGCCGGCCACGAGCCACCCCCGGAACTCGGGCCGGCTCGCGCGGGTCCAGAGCGGGGCCGCGAACACGAACGAAAACCCCTGGCCGTCCCCGTACGCGTCGGAGACGCTCGGCTGGCCGGACGAACGTGACCCTTCGAGGGCCTCGGCCGCCTCCGGGGATGCGCCTGCGTCCAGCCCGTCCGGCGACGCGCTTGTGCCGCCGAGCGGCCGGGTGAAGATCGAGAAGTAGTGCTCGCCGCGCGCCGGCGCCGGCTGGAGCACGAGTCCGGTCGCGCCGCGCTCGCGCCAGCGCCGCTGCACGGCCGCGATGTCCGCGGTGCGGGCCGGCACCACGTAGGCGACGCTGGTCGCCCCGCTCAGCCCGGCCGCGGCCAGCGGCGCCGTCGCGGCGTCGAAGTCGTCCCAGCTCAGCCGGTCGTCGAGGGCGAGGCCGGCGGCGGTCGCCTCGAGCAGCGCGCGGTAGCGGCCGGCCTCGGTGCGCACCGCCGCCAGGGCCGCCGCGGTGCGCTGGTCCATCACCGTCTCGGCGGTCTCCCGCTGATCGGCGCGGATCGCCATGCTGGTGAGGGCGGTGCCGGCCAGACCCGCGACGACCACGGCGAGGGCGAGTGCCTGTCTACCGCGTTCCGCTATTTCCACCTAAAAGAGCGTAAAACGCGAAACACCCCCACCGGCCGGGTTCGGCCGACGGGGGTGCCCCGGTCACTTCCAGGTGTCGTACTTGTACAGGTTGTAGGTGGTCATCAGCCCGGTGACCTTCGTGTAGTAGTTCGGGTCGGTCGCGTAGCCCGCCTTCCACACCTGCCAGATGAACTTGTTGGCGTCCTTGGTGTAGGCGAACGCGGGCTTGTACCGGCTGTTGACCCGCAGGAACGAGCCGTGGTCGCGGAACGAGTGCGCCATCGAGGCGTACGTGCGGAAGGCTCCGGTGGTGGTGAAGCAGGTGCCGGCCTTGGTGCACTCCTGCGTGGTGTAGACGTGGCAGCCGTTGGCGATCTTCCCGTACGCGCCGTTCTGGCACTTGATCCCGAAGTAGTTCTTGTCGGCGGTGGACAGGCCGCTGCGGCCCCAGCCCGACTCGAGGATGGCCTGCGCCATGGTGACCGACGCCGGGACACCGAACTCGCGCCAGCCCTGCTGCGCGCCCGGCGCGGCGGCGGCCAGGAACTGCGCGGTCGTCAGCGGCACGGCAGGCGTCAGCGACGCGCCCGGGCACAGGTGCAGGGTCGGCGTCACCACGTACGCGTGCGAGATGTACGTGCCGTCGGACAGCCGGTTCCACTGGGTGGTCGACCGGACCGTCCCGCTGACCTGGCTGCCGACCACGCCGCAGACGCCGTTGACCTTGGCGCCGGTGAGCACGCTGCGCTTGACCGGCGCCGAGGTCGACGGCGCCGTCCGGATGTTGACCTTGCCGTCGGCGCTGCGCACGGTGCCGACCTTGTAGACGGGTGCCTTCGCGGCGGGCTTCGCCTTCGCGGGCTTGGCCTTGACGGCCTGCGCCTTCGCCGTGCCGGACACCCCGGCGGCGTGGGCGGCGGCGGGCATCGCGAGCGCCGACGCGACGGCGAACGCCAGCATCGGGCCCGCGAGCAGGCGTCGGGTGGTCTTGCCCAGGCTGGGCTGGCTCATGCGAACGTTCCCCCTCGTTCCGGTGCCTTGCGGCTGTTCCGGTCGAAGGTCGCGAGGGCGCGTTGCGAGCCGAGAGCGCTGCCGGGTGCAGCTAGGTTGTTGTGCTTGAAAGTGGGCGCGTCTGGGCACAAGGGCTACCGCTTGTGTCTCCCCGTCCCGTTGTTTGCCGTTTGGAGGACATCGCCGATGACGGTCCTGGCGTCCCACGAGCAGGCGCCCCCCGCCGCCGCCACGTCACGTCCCGGGTTACTCGCGCCGCTGGTGACCCTGGTTCTCGCGGCAGCGGCCACCTTCGCCACCTACCAGGTCTTCATCCGCACCACGCTCGGCCAGTCGGTGGACACCCGGGCCATGCGCGGCGCCGAGGTGCACCATCCCAAGGTCATCGAGGTGCTGAACCGCACGCTCAACGGCACCACGCTGGTCAGCCTGGTGCTGGTCTGCCTGGTCGCGGCCGCGATCGGCGTGCTGCGCAAGCGGATCGACCTGGCGGTCGGAGCGGCCCTGCTCGTGCTCGGGTCGAACGGCAGCGTCCAGCTGCTCAAGACCCACCTGATCCGGCCGCACCTCGATCAGTTCCCGGCGCCGAACTCGTTCCCGTCCGGCCACACCGCGGCCGCCGCCTCCGTCGCGTTCGCGCTGGTCATGGTGCTTCCACAGGCGATTCGCGGCACCGTCGCGCTGATCGGCGCCGGCTACGTCGCGGTGATCGCGATCGCCACGGTCTGGGCCGCCTGGCACCGGCCCAGCGACACCGTGGCCGCCCTGCTCATTGTGCTGACCTGGGGTTCTTTGGCAACATTCGGTATTCGGGCCGGTCGCTACCGGTCACTAGCCGCGTCGCGCCGACCGGGCCGGCTAGCCACCCTGCCATTGATCGCGATCGGGGCGGTGACCGCGGTGACGGGCTTGCTGGGCCTGGCCGCCGTGGCCCTGTCCGAACGCGTGACGCCAGACCTCGTGTCCGGCCGTTTCGCGTTCCTCGCCGGTGCGGCGTGCATCACCGCCGCCGTCGCCGGCACCTTTCTCCTCTGGATGCGGCTCGCTTCGGCGGAAGTCGCGCCCGGCACCACCCCTCAGGGAGGCACCACGTGACGACTCCATCCAACAACCCGTTGACCAGCCCCTCCGCCGGCAACACCATCCCGCCCGGCCCGGCCGGGGTGCCCAGCCTGCCCCAGCAGAACCTCGCCTCGCCGAACGTCCCGGTCACCGTGGTCGGCACCTACCCCGACTACGCGATGGCGCAGCAGGCGGTCGACACGCTGTCCGACGCGAAGTTCCCGGTCGAGCGCACCGCGATCATCGGCACCGACCTGCGCCTGGTGGAGAACGTGCTGGGCCGCCTCACGGTGGGCCGGGCCGCGCTCGCCGGCGCGGCCAGCGGCGCCTGGTTCGGTCTGTTCATCGGCCTGCTGTTCGGGCTGTTCTCCAGCTCGAACTGGTTCGCCGTGATCATCGCGGGCCTGCTCATCGGCGCCGCCTGGGGTGCGATCTTCGGCGCGATCGCGCACGCCGCGACCGGCGGCCGGCGCGACTTCGCCTCCCGCAGCTCGATCCAGGCCGGCACCTACTCGGTGACCACCGACGCGGAACTGGTGGATCAGGCCCGCTCGCTGCTGACCCAGCTGAACTGGCGGGCGTCCGGCGCGCAGTGACAAAACTGTGACGTGACGTAGGGATGACCTGCGGTGCGATTCGATGTCGCACGTCCGTGGTAAACACCGGGAAACAAAATTGGAACCATGGACGGGACAAAAGGGATGGCCATACTCGGCATCGACATCGGCGGCTCCGGGGTGAAGGGGGCACCGGTCGACACCACGAAGGGCGAGCTCCTGCAGGAGCGCGTCCGGGTCCCCACGCCGCAGCCCTCGGACGTGAGCAGCGTCGTCGAGGCGGTGGCCGGGGTGGCGGCGCAGTTCGACGGGTACGACCGGGTCGGCATCACGTTCCCGGGCGTCTGCGTCGACGGGGTCACCCGTACCGCCGCGAACGTGGACAAATCGTGGATCGACGCGCCGGCCGCCAAGGTGTTCGGCGACCGGCTGGGCAAGCCGGTCACGGTCCTCAACGACGCCGACGCGGCCGGGGTGGCCGAGGTCGCGTTCGGCGCCGGCCGCGACCAGCACGGCCTGGTCGTGATGCTGACCTTCGGCACCGGCATCGGCAGCGCGCTGTTCCTGGACGGCAAGCTGATCCCGAACACCGAGTTCGGGCACCTGGAGCTCGACGGCAAGGACGCCGAGGTGCGTGCCTCCGACCGGGCCCGGGAGGAGGGCGACCTCAGCTGGGAGAAGTGGGCGTCGCACGTGCAGAAGTATCTGCGGCACGTGGAGGCGCTGCTCTCGCCGCGGCTGTTCATCGTCGGCGGCGGGGTCAGCCGCAAGTCCGACCGGTTCTTCCCGCTGATCGACATCCGGACGCCGATGGTTCCCGCGACGCTGCTGAACAACGCGGGCATCATCGGCGCCGCGGTCAGCGCCGCCGACCCGTCGAAGGCGGGCGTGGTCTGATGCCGCGCACGATCGCGACGAACACGCAGGTCACCCGCGACGAGTTACTCGAGTTCATCCGGATCCGGCATCACGGGATCCTGATGACCACGCGCCGCGACGGCCGGCCGCAGGCGTCGCCGAACACCATCGGCGTCGACACGCAGGGCCGCATCGTCGTGTCGACGTACCCGGAGCGGGCCAAGGCGATGAACGTGCGCCGCAACGGGCAGGTCTCGGTGTGCGTGCTGTCGGACGACTTCGGCGGCCCGTGGGTGCAGGTCGACGGCACGGCCGAGGTGCTCGACCTGCCCGACGCGCTGGAGCCGCTGGTGGAGTATTTCCGCTGCATCTCCGGCGAGCACCCGGACTGGGACGAGTACCGCCAGGCCATGGCCGACCAGGGCAAATCGCTCATCCGGGTCACGATCGACCGGTGGGGCCCGATCGCGACCGGCGGCTTCCCGGCCCGCCTGGCGGACTGAGGACTTCCGGGCGGCCGGCGCACACCGGCCGCCCGTGTCGTCACGCCGCGAGATGCTCCTCAGCACCGAGCAGGTAGACCAGGGTGTCGCGGTGCAGCTCGGCGACCGGCTCGAGCAGATCCGGGTGGCGCAGCAGTACGGCGGCGTCCAGGTCGCGCTGGTCCGGGTCGAGCAGCTTGCCGAACTCGCTGGTCAGCCCGCCGCGCGGGTACGGGCGGGGCCGGTCGGCCGGGATCGCGGCGGCGACCGCGTCGGCGCCGAGGCGGGCCAGCACCGGGTCGGCCAGCAGGCACGCCGCCCAGCTCACCACGACCTCGTCGACCCAGGTCCGCCAGCCCTCCTCCTCGGCGTTCTCGTCGTCCGGCTCGCTGCCGGCCCGCCAGTCCAGCACCGCCGAGCCGCCCGGGCCGGCGATCGCGACCAGCGCGGCGTCCACCGGGGTCGGGTAGCGCAGCCACGCGGCGACCGTCACGGCCTGCCGGGCCTGCATCTCCGCCAGGGTGTGCGCGATCGAGTCCGACGCCCCCGACGGGTAGGCACGCGACAGCCAGTGCGTGCTCGCCGCGATCACCGGCGACAGCTCGACAGACGGACTCACGTGGTGCTCCTCGCCTCGTGCGCGGTGCCGTTCGCCGACCCGCGTCGGGGTAACACCTCGGTTCCGGCGAGCGGGTAGTTGAGTAGGGTCACCGGATGGCACCGCAGGGCAACCGACGCGCACCCGTGCACGTGGCGGTCCGGTACGGGACCGCCGAGCTACGACCCGACCCGGACCGGCCGCAGGGCTGGACGCTGCTGGTGGACGGGGTCCCGCAGTCGTACGTGGATCTTTCCGACCCCGGGCACCTGGAATTCCCGTACGCGAAACTGCTGGGTCGCGTGGTGCGGATGAAAACCGCGCGGCACGTGCTGCACTTGGGCGGCGGTGCCCTGATGATTCCCCGGATGCTGGCGCACCTGCGCCCGCGGACCGAGCAACTGGTGATCGAGCGGGATCCGGAACTGCTCGGCCTGGTACGGATGTATCTGCCTTATCCGGACTCGATCGAGGTGCGGCTCGCCGACGCGCGCGCGGCCCTCGATCAAGCGGCTCCACAGGCGTACGACCTGATCGTCGCGGACGCCTTTCAGGGCGCGGCCATGCCGGCGACGGTCGGTACCAGCGAGTTCGCCGCCGCGGCCCGCCGCGCGCTGCGACCGGACGGCCTGCTCGCGATGAATCTGACCGACATCCCGCCGCTGGCGCAGACCCGGATCCAGGCCGCGACCGCGCGGTCCGTCTTCGACGAGGTGGCCCTGTTCGGCGAGTCCGCGATTCTGCGCGGCCGCCGGGCCGGAAACATCATTTTGCTCGCCGGTCACATTCCGGTGATGCGAAGCGGGAAAGATGAACGCGTCGTCGGCGGGACCGATTTAGCGGAATTCATCGGGGGTGCGAAGGCGCGCCTCGATGAGCCGGGCTGAGTCTGCTCCGGTAGGTTGAGCGCAGCGGCACGCCCGTCGTTTGCGGTGCCTCCACAGCGGAGAAGTATGCCCTGACGGCGGTGTGGTTTCGCCGAACTCGCCCGCGCCCTTCTGACTACGGTGGAGATCATGACCGGTCGTTTCCCCATCGAAGACGTGACGCCCTCGGTGTCCTGCGGCCGGTACCCGGCCAAGGCGGTCGTCGGAGAACTCGTTCCGGTTTCCGCGGTGTCCTATCGCGAAGGTCACCACACCCTCGGTGTGAATGTGGTATGGCAGGGGCCCGAGGGCGTTGCCGAGCCGTTCACCCGCATGGAGCCCGGCGAACCCGGGCTGGACACGTGGCACGGCGTGATCCGGCCGGACCGGGTGGGCCGCTGGACGTTCACCATCGAGGCGTTCGAGGACCCGTACCGCACCTGGCGTGACGCCGTGGTGAAGAAGATCGGCGCCGGTCAGGGCCTCGAGGACCTGCACAACGACCTGGCCGAGGGCGCCGACGTGCTCGACCTCGCCACCAAGATCGTGCCGAACGAGCACGAGGAACGCGTCCGGGACGCGGCGGCCGCGCTGCGCGACGACAACCGGTCGCTGTTCGCCCGTGTCTCCCCCGCGCTCGACCTGGAGGACCTGCTCTGGCAGAACCCGGTCCGCCAGCTCGTGACCACCACCCGGTCGTTCGCGATCTGGGTCGACCGCAAGCGCGCGCTCTACTCGGCGTGGTACGAGTTCTTCCCCCGCTCCGAGGGCGCCGAGGTGGGCCCGGACGCGATCCCGATCAAGCACGGCACCTTCGCGACCGCGGCCGAGCGCATCCCGGCCGTCGCGGCGATGGGCTTCGACGTGCTCTACCTCCCGCCGATCCACCCGATCGGCAAGGTCAACCGCAAGGGCCGCAACAACACCCTGGTGGCCCGCCCGCAGGACGTCGGCTCGCCGTGGGCCATCGGCTCGGACGAGGGCGGCCACGACGCGATCCACCCGCAACTGGGCACGCTCGAGGACTTCCGCGCGTTCATCCGTACGGCCGAATCGAACGGCCTCGAGGTGGCGATGGACCTGGCGCTGCAGACGGCGCCGGACCACCCGTGGGTCAAAGAGCATCCGGAGTGGTTCACCACGCGCGCCGACGGGACCATCGCGTACGCCGAGAACCCGCCCAAGAAATACCAGGACATCTACCCGCTGAACTGGGACAACGACTACAAGGGCCTGCGCGACGAGGTCTACCGCGTGGTCATGCACTGGGTCGCGCAGGGCGTCAAGATCTTCCGCGTGGACAACCCGCACACCAAGGCGCTGAACTTCTGGCAGTGGCTGATCGCCAAGGTCAAGGAGACCGAGCCGGACGTGCTGTTCCTGGCCGAGGCGTTCACCCGGCCGGCCATGATGAACGGGCTCGGCAAGATCGGCTTCAGCCAGTCGTACACGTACTTCACCTGGCGCACCTCAGCCTGGGAGATGCGCGAGTACATGGAGCAGCTGATCGCCTCGGTGGACTGGATGCGGCCCAACTTCTGGCCGAACACCCCGGACATCCTGCACGAGACGCTGCAGCACGGCGGCCCGCCGATGTTCAAGATCCGGGCGGTGCTGGCGAGCATGCTGTCACCGTCCTGGGGCATGTACTCCGGCTTCGAGTTGTTCGAGCACGTCCCGCGGCCGGGCGCCGAGGAGTACATCGACAACGAGAAGTTCGAGCTCAAGCCCCGCGACTGGGCCGCGGCCGAACGTACGGGCCGCTCGCTCGCGCCGTACATCACCGGGTTGAACCGCACCCGTCACGAGAACCCCGCCCTGCACTGGTTGCGCAACCTGAGCTTCCACGAGATCGACAACGGCGCGCTGCTGTGCTTCTCCAAGCGCGACCCGGACACCGGCAACACCGTGCTGGTGATCTGCTCGTTCGACTCGTCCGGCGTGCAGTGGGGCAACACCGTGCTGGACATGCCCGCGCTGGGCCTGGACTGGCACGAGACCTTCGAGGTCGTCGACCAGATCACCGGCGCCACGTACGAGTGGGGTCAGCACAACGCGGTCCGGATCGACCCGTATGTCGAACCGGCCCACATCTTCGTCGTGCAACCGCGAAAGTGATTCAAGTACAGGCTCTTGGGTAGGTGGGGAACCCTATGGACCAGATCAATGACCTTGACCTCGACCCGTCGCTCGAGCACGACCCGGCGGAGGGCAGTCACGTCGAGGACGGGGTGGTCGAGCATCCCACCGCGGACGACTTCGAACACGCCCGGGTGTTGCCGGCCGACCGCACGTGGTTCCAGCGTGCGGTCTTCTACGAGGTCCTGGTCCGGGCGTTCTACGACTCCGGGTCGGACGGCTCCGGCGACCTGCGCGGGCTGATCGAACGCCTGGACTACCTGCAGTGGCTCGGCGTGGACTGCCTGTGGCTGCCGCCGTTCTACGACTCCCCGCTGCGCGACGGCGGCTACGACATCCGCGACTTCTACAAGGTGCTGCCCGAGTTCGGCACGGTGGAGGACTTCGTCGCGCTGCTCGACGCGGCACACAAGCGCGGCATCCGGGTGATCACCGACCTCGTCATGAACCATACGAGTGACCAGCACGCCTGGTTCCAGGAGTCACGCCGTGACCCGGACGGCCCGTACGGCGATTTCTATGTGTGGAGCGACACCAGCGACAAGTACACCGACGCCCGGGTCATCTTCGTGGACACCGAGGAGTCCAACTGGACCTTCGACCCGGTTCGCCGGCAGTTCTTCTGGCACCGGTTCTTCTCCCACCAGCCCGACCTGAACTACGACAACCCGGCCGTGCAGGAGGCGATGCTCGACGTCCTGCGGTTCTGGCTGGACCTGGGCATCGACGGTTTCCGGCTGGACGCGGTGCCCTACCTGTACGAGCGGGAGGGCACCAACGGTGAGAACCTGCCGGAGACGCACGCCTTCCTCAAGCACTGCCGCAAGGTGATCGACGACGAGTTCCCCGGCCGGGTGCTGCTGGCCGAGGCGAACCAGTGGCCGGCCGACGTGGTCGAGTACTTCGGCGACTCCAAGACCGGCGGCGACGAGTGCCACATGGCGTTCCACTTCCCGCTGATGCCGCGGATCTTCATGGCGGTGCGCCGCGAGTCGCGTTTCCCCATCTCCGAGATCATGGCGAACACGCCGGCCATCCCGGAGAACTGCCAGTGGGGCATCTTCCTGCGCAACCACGACGAGCTCACGCTCGAGATGGTGACCGACGAGGAACGCGACTACATGTACGCCGAGTACGCCAAGGACCCGCGGATGAAGGCGAACGTGGGTATCCGGCGCCGGCTCGCCCCGCTGCTGGAGAACGACCGCAACCAGATCGAACTCTTCACGGCGCTGCTGCTGTCGCTGCCCGGATCACCGGTGCTGTACTACGGCGATGAGATCGGCATGGGCGACAACATCTGGCTCGGCGACCGCGACGGCGTGCGCACCCCGATGCAGTGGACGCCGGACCGCAACGCCGGCTTCTCCACGGCCAACCCGGGACGCCTCTACCTGCCGCCCAACCAGGACGCCGTGTACGGATACCAGTCGGTCAACGTGGAGGCCCAGCGCGACAGCCACACCTCGCTGCTGAACTGGACGCGCACGATGCTCGCGGTGCGCCGCCGGCACGAGGCGTTCGCGGTGGGCACCTTCCGGGAGCTCGGCGGGTCGAACCCGTCGGTGCTCGCGTTCCTGCGCGAGGACGGCGACGACGTGGTGCTGTGCATCAACAACCTGTCCCGATTCCCGCAACCCATCGAGTTGAACCTCCAGCACTGGAACGGGTACACCCCGGTGGAACTGACCGGACACGTGAACTTCCCGCGCATCGGCCAGTTGCCGTACCTTTTGACGCTTCCGGGACACGGTTTCTACTGGTTCCAGTTGTGCGGGTCGGAGGAGAAGCAATGACGCTGCCTTTCGCCGAATGGCTACCGCATCAGCGGTGGTACGCCGGTAAGTCGCGCACGCTCGAGTCCGTCAAGCAGGCCTCGTCGACCGCGCTCGACGACGACCTCGACCTGGTGCTCATCGACGTCGAGTACACCGACGGCAGCTCGGAGCGGTACCAGGTGATCGTGGCCTGGGAGTCCGGGCCGATCGCCGAGTACAACACGGTCGCGACCATCGGCGCCGACGACGACCGCACCGGCTACGACGCGCTCTACGACCCGGTCAAGGCCGGCCGGCTGATCGAGATGGTCGCAGCCGGCGGCACCGCCGGGGACGTGGTGTTCGAGCCCGAGCCGGACGCCGAGTTCCGCTTCGGCGCGAGCTCGCGGGTCTTCGACGCGGAACAGAGCAACACCAGCGTCATCTTCGAGCAGGACGCGATCCTCAAGATCTTCCGCCGGGTCACCCCGGGCATCAACCCGGACATCGAGCTCAACCGGGTGCTCGGCCGCCGCGGCAACCCGCACGTGGCCAAGCTGATGGGCTCGTTCGAGACCACCGAGGGCGGTGAGCCGTGCCCGCTGGGCATGGTGACCGCGTACGCCGGGAACTCCGCCGAGGGCTGGGCGATGGCCACCGCCTCGGCCCGCGACCTGTTCGCCGACGCGGAACTGCGCGCCGACGAGGTGGGCGGCGACTTCCAGGGCGAGTCGTACCGGCTGGGCGAGGCGGTCGCGTCGGTGCACGCCGACCTGGCCGACGAGCTGGGCGCGGGCCCGGCGCCGTTCCCGGTCGACGGCATGCTGGCCCGGCTGCGCACCTCGGCCGGCGGGGTGCCGGAGTTGCAGCGGCACGTCCCGGCCATCGAGGAGCAGTACCGCAAGCTCAGCGCCGAGCAGATCATCGTGCAGCGCGTGCACGGCGACCTGCATCTCGGCCAGGTGCTGCGCACTCCCGAGGCGTGGCTGCTGATCGACTTCGAGGGCGAGCCGGGGACGCCGCTGGACCAGCGTCGCCTGCCCGACTCGCCGTTGCGGGACGTGGCCGGGGTGCTGCGCTCGTACGAGTACGCGGCGTACCAGTTGCTGGTCGACGAGGATGCCGACGAGCACCTGGCGGCGCGGGCCCGCGAGTGGGTGGACCGTAACCAGGCGGCCTTCTGCGACGGGTATGCGAAGGCGTCCGGCAGCGACCCGCGTGCGCAGGGGCAGTTGCTCGCGGCGTACGAGCTGGACAAGGCTGTGTACGAGGCCGCGTACGAGGCGCGTCACCGGCCCGGGTGGTTGCGGATTCCGTTGCGCTCGATAGCCCGCCTGGTCGGGTGACGGCGTGACCCTGCCCCGCGCGACCCCGGCCCGCGTGACCCCGCGCCGCGCGTCCCCGGCGCACCCGCCCCGCGCCACCCCGTTCCCCACCCCTAAACCGACATTTCACGATATTTCGCTTTAAAGGAGCCCGCAGTGATCGGCCACCCCGCCACCTCCTCGCTCGCCGCCGACCAGCGCGCCATGAACAGCGTGGTGGCCGGTGACACCCACGACCCGCACGCCATCCTCGGCACCCATCCGAGCGGCGACAGCACCGTCATCCGGACGCTCCGCAAGGGCGCCAAGGCGGTCAGCGTCGTCGTGGACGGCGAACACACCCCCATGATCAAAGTGCACGACGCCGGCCTGTTCGCCGCCGAGTTGCCCGGCACGGTCCTCGACTACCGGCTCGACGTGGACGGCGAGGAGTTCGACGACCCGTACCGCCACCTGCCCACCCTGGGCGAGCTCGACCTGCACCTGATCGGCGAGGGCCGGCACGAGAAGCTGTGGCGCGTGCTCGGCGCCCAGCCGCGCGGCACCGGCGTGGCGTTCGCGGTGTGGGCCCCCAGCGCCCAGGGCGTGCAGGTGGTCGGCGACTTCGTCGGCTGGGGCCCGTACGACGGCTGGCCCATGCGCTCGCTCGGCTCCAGCGGCGTCTGGGAGCTGTACGTGCCCGGCGCCGGTGTCGGCAGCAAGTACAAGTTCAAGATCCTCGGCCGGGACGGGGCGTGGCGCGAGCACGCCGACCCCCTCGCGCGGCACACCGAGGTACCGCCCGCGACCGCGTCGGTGGTCTACGAATCCGCGTACGAGTGGCGCGACGCCGACTGGATGCGCGACCGCACCACCAAGCAGTCGTTCCAAGAGCCGATCAGCGTGTACGAGGTCCACCTCGGCTCGTGGCGCCCCGGCCTGTCCTACGTTGAGCTTGCCGAGCAACTCACGGCGTACGTGCAAGAAATGGGTTTCACGCACGTGGAGCTCATGCCCGTGATGGAGCACCCGTTCGGCGGCTCCTGGGGCTATCAGGTCACCGGATATTTCGCGCCGACCTCGCGGTTCGGCAACCCGGACGAGTTCCGGCACCTGGTGGACGCGCTGCACCAGGCCGGCATCGGCGTGATCCTCGACTGGGTGCCGGCGCACTTCCCGAAGGACGAGTGGGCGCTCGCCCGGTTCGACGGCACTCCGCTGTACGAGCACGGCGACTGGCGGCGCGGCGAACACCCGGACTGGGGCACGTACGTCTTCGACTACGGACGCAAGGAGGTGCGGAACTTCCTGGTCGCCAACGCCCTCTACTGGTGCGAGGAGTTCCACGCGGACGGTCTGCGGGTCGACGCGGTGGCCTCGATGCTGTACCTGGACTACTCGCGCAAGGACGGGGAGTGGACCCCCAACCAGTACGGCGGCCGGGAGAACCTCGACGCGATCAGCTTCCTGCAGGAGATGAACGCGACCGTCTACAAGAACAACCCCGGCGTGATGACGATCGCCGAGGAGTCCACCGCCTGGCCCGGCGTCACCCGGCCCACCCACCTCGGCGGGCTCGGCTTCGGCTTCAAGTGGAACATGGGCTGGATGAACGACACCCTGTCGTACATGGTCAAGGAGCCCATCTACCGCCAGTGGCACCACCACCAAATGACCTTCGCCACCGTGTACGCCTGGAGTGAGAACTACATTTTGCCGATCAGCCACGACGAGGTGGTCCACGGCAAAGGCTCACTGACCGGCAAGATGCCCGGTGACGAGTGGCAGAAGCTGGCGAACACTCGCGCGCTGCTCGGTTTCATGTGGGCGTTCACCGGCAAGCAGCTGCTGTTCATGGGCGGCGAGATGGGCGACATGCAGGAGTGGAGCGAGGAGCGCGGGCTGGACTGGGAGCACCTCTCGGGAGGTCTGCAGACCCTGGTCAAGGACCTGAACGCGGCCTATCGTTCGACTCCCGCGTTGTGGACGCAGGACACGTCACCGAGTGGCTTCCGCTGGATCACCAGTGAGGACTCGCAGCACAACACGTTCTCGTTCCTGCGGTTCGCACCCAACGGGGACGCGCTGGCCTGCATCGTCAACTTCGCCGCCATCCCGTACGAGGATTATCGGATCGGTCTCCCCCGGGCCGGCCGCTGGCACGAGCTGATCAACACGGACTCCACCTTGTACGGCGGGTCCGGGGTGGGCAACCTCGGCGAGGTCGTGGCCGAGGAGATCCCCTGGCATGGGCTCAACGCGTCGGTCGCCCTCCGGGTGCCGCCGCTGGGCGCGGTCTGGCTGCGCTACTCGTCCTCGTCCTCGTCCTCGTCCTCGTCCTCTTCCTCTTCCTCTTCCTCTTCCGCGAACAGTTCGGACAGCCGGGGGTAACGCTTCTCCTGCTCGGCCCGGTCATCCAGATCGAACTCCGGATCGGCCGGGTCGGGCGACAGGCGATACTGGTGGCCGATGCCGTCGAGGACCTCGTCCAGATCGTCGTCGGTCTTTTCCTCGTACGCGTCGTCGGCCACATACTCGAGCTGTTCCCAGTCGGGCCAGTCCTCGTCGTCCCACTCCTCGGCGTCCGCGAGCTCGACCACCAGCGGCACGTCGGCGAGCGTGTCCGGGTTCGCCACCGCCCGCTCGAACGTCTCCCGGCCCAGCCCGACCAGCCAGGACTGGAAGAACCAGAAGTTGTCATCGGACGCGCCGCCGCAGATCAGCGTGGCCGCACCCCACATGTGCCAGGTGTCCGCGCGCTCGTGCAGCCCGTCCAGATGTTTACGAAAGTCGATGATCTCGTCCGGCGACAGCTTGATCAGCCTGTCCACGAGCCACTCGGCGCGTTCGTCCGGGTCGGGCTCTTTCTGCCCGCTACGTTCGATCAAATCCCAGAAGTCGGCAAGATCCACGCCGCACACCTAACCATGCCCCAGCCCGACGCGGGAGAGTCACCCACGTGAATTCTGCCCGCCCGGCAGTCGCGCCGGTTTGTGTGGACGTCACCAGAGTCTCTCCCGCGAGCCCGCCATCGTCCACCCGTGATCTTTACCGTCGCGGTCATGAAAAGTGTTTACCCCGCGGGCCGGCGGCGGCTCTCAGCGGCGCGCGCGCTGATCACGGCGGTGGCCGGCGGCGCGGCGGTTGTCGCCATCGCCACACCGGCGGCGGCTGCGCCGGCCCGCTTGGTGCCCCTCGCGGCGATCCCGTTCACCACGGCCGCCGTCACCGACCCGGCCGGCGGGTCGGTCACGGTCTCCTGGACGGCACCGGCCGTCCGGAGCGTCCGGGTCTATGAGGGCGCGACCCCGGTGCGCACCGACCGATACGTCGGCGGCGGCCACGGCACCGGAAAGCTCACGGTCCGCGTTCCGGCCGGCGCCCACGAGTACTTCCGGCTGGTGCCCGACCGCGGCGCGTCCCTGACCGTCAGCCAGCGCGGCTTCGGCCTGGCAAGCGACCCGAACCTGCGCGACGTGGGCGGTTATCGCACCACCTCCGGGCAGTGGGTCCGTGAGAACGTGCTCTACCGGTCCGGCGCGCTGTCCCTCACCCCCGCCGACCTCAAGGTGGTCAACGGTCTCGGCATCCGCGCGGTGGCCGACCTGCGCACGCCCGGCGAGATCGCCACCACGCCGGACGTGGTCCCCGCCGGTGCCCGCTACCACAACTTCAACATGACGGGCGAGGCGAGCACGGGCTCACCGTCGATCCCCACCGAGGCCGCCGCGGTGCAGCTGCTGGTCGACGGAGAACGCCAGATGGTCCTCTCCGACGCCTCGAAGCAGGCTCTGCACGACCTGTTCACCACGCTGGCCTACAGCCCCGGCGCCGGCCTGTTCAACTGCTCGGCCGGCAAGGACCGCACCGGCTGGTCCACCGCCGTCCTGCTGACCTTGCTCGGCGTGCCGTCCGACGTGGTCATGAAGGACTACCTGCTGAGCAACACCTACTACTTCAACTCACCGGGCGTGCAGCAGACGCTCGCCTCGCTGCCGCCGGCCACCGCGGCGATCTACACCCACCTGCTCGACGTCGAGCCGCAGTACCTGCAGGCGGGCCTGGACCAGGTCAAGGCCACCTACGGCTCGATGACCGGCTACGCGCTGCGCGGCCTGAAGCTGAGCCCGCTCACCCTGGCGCTGCTGAAGGCGAAGCTGCTCACCGGCACCCCCGCCCGCGTCGCCTGACCCTCCTACGAGGAGAGACCGGGAGCCCCGGCGTTCCGCGGGCTCCCGGTGCGATTTCACATGGTGAATGTGGATCTCCGCAGCGACCTGGCGCCCGGCGAAACCGTCGCAGGGGTGTTAGTGCTCGGCAGCGCCGGGCAGATCCTCGACACCGGCCGTGCTCGCCGACTCGCCACCGCAGCGCTACGGCGCGCCTTGCACATCCGCGACCGCGGCTGCGCTTTCCCAGACGTGCGACCGCCCATCCCGCTGGAGCGGCGGGCACCATATGAACACTCGGCCGAGGACCATATGCACAGACGCCCGTCCGGGGGCAAGCCGACGCGATGTGCCGAAGAGGACGTGGCTCAAGACCGCCGGCCTCGGGTCGTCACGCACCGTGGGGCCTTGCAGGGCCGCTGGCGCGCGAATCCGCCGATATCAGTGCGGCGAATTGCTCGGCTAGCCCTGCGTGAAACGCGTGGCGACGGGCGCGTCTAGCTCGAGCGAAAGTCCTGAACTGCCGGGGTGGACCGCACAGCCGTTCCGCTGAAAGGGCGTTCGCCGTCGTCGATCGGAAACGTTGGCGCACGGCGGTCCGCGGTCCTTTCGTCCAATATTCCGGAGCTTTACCCGCTGATACGGACAGGCGAATTGGTGGCGGGGTTTTCCGGGCGGTTTTCGTGTGCCGGTGGCGTGACAGCGGAATACGGGCACGATGTGGTGGGCGGGTGTGAGTCGTCGCAAAGCTGGTGGTCTGATTGCCGCGCCCGCCGGCGGCGTCGCTGTGGGTCGCCTCCCGTGCTGGTGGGCGCGACGTGCTGGTGCAAGCATGCGGGCGGCGGGGGCCGCGCTCTCGTCTGGCGGCCGCATGCCCGCCGCGGACGGGGGCGGCCCACTGTGCGGGTCGCCACGCTGCGCGGACGCGACCCGGCTCTCGCGCGGACGCGACCCGGCTCTCGCGCGACGCGACCCTCGCGCGACGCGACCCTCGCGCGACGCGACCCGACTCTCGCGCGACGCGGCTGCGTCGCGGAGCACGGCCGGGCTGGGTGGGGCGACTGAATTGCGGGGTGCGGCCGGATTACGAGGTGCGGCGCGGTCCACCAGCCCGGTGAGTTCGCGGTGCCGGCCGGTGTCGCGGCGGGCGACGTTATCGGGGTGACCCGCCGGCGCCGCTCGTCCATCCGGGCCGGCAGGCCGGGCACGATGCGGCGTGGCTTCCGGGGCCGGGGAGCCTGCCGGCACGGCACTGCTTGCTCTATCCGGCTGGTTGGCTGCCGCTGGCGCCGGGCGATGGGTCAGGGTTGCCTCGGCGGGCCAGATCAACGGCGGGACCGCCTCGGCCAGGTCATGCAGGCCGATGATCGCGCATTCGTCGGAACAGCCATGCGCCCGGCACAGCTTACGCGCGTGCCGGCGCGCCAA
>NZ_JABBNC010000027.1 GCF_012933445.1 Actinoplanes sp. TBRC 11911 | reverse complement strand
TAGTCGCCTGAGTCGCGCAGGCGTTCGCGTAGACGTTCGGGGGTCAGCTCGATCAGCTGGTCCGGGCGTAGTGACGGGTCGAGCAAGCTCAGTTTCACGCGGGTGCGCGGGCCGTGTGACTCACGATCGAAAGGCACGACATTGACGGCGTATGCGGGCAGCCGCACGGTCACCTCGGTGGTCGATGGTGTGTATGCCGTTGCTGGTTGTGACGGCGATGCGGGCCTCGATCACCCGGATGGTGCGTCCGGCGAGCGCTGATTGCCAGGATCTGTCCCGGTGGCGGGCGATCAGGGGCAGCTTCCGGTTCGCTTTGCACCGGATCAGCACGTCAGCGCCGGTCGCGGTTGAACAGTTCGGCGGCGGCGTAGTTACGGTCGGCCAGTAGCAGCATTCCCGGGTGCAGGCTGGGGCCAGTTGTCGGGCCTGGTCGAGTTCGCTGGTGCCCAAAGGGGCGAACACAGCGTCGAGCACCGAGCGGGTGCCGCAGGACAGCAGCGCGGACAGGCGTAGCACGGGGTAACCGGAGCCGCCGTGGTTCCCACAGGCTTTGCGGTAACGGCCAAGGTTCGCCGGCTGTCGGCCACACTGAGCTGGGTTCCGTCAATCACGCAGGTGAGCAGGCCGTGCCAGCGCACTACGCAGCCGGCCGCTATTCGGTGGCCAAGGCCACGATCATCCACATGACGCGTGTTGCCGCAGTGGAGCCGGGCGAGAGTGGAGGTCGGGTCAACAGCGTGTCGGCCAGCGTTGTGCTTACGGGAATTTTCGGTAAAGGTGCGGGGCTCGACCCGGCCGTCGCTGATCGCACCGCGGGTGGTCTGGCCGCCGTTTTTCCCGACATCATGGGGGACTACCAGCCGGTTCGCCGACCGGGTACCACCGACGATGTCGCCTCCGCCGTGACGTGGCTGGCACGTGATGCGTCGTCTCTGGTCAACGGCCGCAATTTGGCCGTCGATGGCGGCGGCCATATTTTGGTTAGCCGCGCCGAAGAAGCGCGTCTCGCTGCACTCCTGAGCCCTGCTAAGGACTAAGGCCTTTTGGACCGCCGAGTTTCAGGTTGGGCGCCCGGTTGCCGCGGCTCTCGTCGGTGTCGTCGAGACGGCGGTGCCGGTCCGCCGGGCTTCTGTCCGGACTCGGACCCTGATCCGGGTTGGCGCCGCTCTGGCCGTCGCCGGACTCAGGAAGGCCCTGTGTTGGTCCAGGTTCGCGGCGACCTGCCGGGCGGCAGCCTCGATTCGGGCCTGGTTCGGCGTCGCGGACAGGTCTCCCATGGCGATGTTCGCCGCGGCGTTGTACAGCTCGTGGTGATGTTCCTGCATCACCACGGGTCCACGCCCGCAGCCCGTCGTTGTCAAAGTGGGTGAAAGGTTCACCGTTCCACTCGATGACGCCGTCGGTCGGGGTCCGCAGGCCGGCGATCATGGCCGCCAGCATCGATTTCCCGGAGCCGTTCTCCCCGACGAACACGACACGACCACCATAAACACCAGTCAAGCCCCAGCTCTGCCCGGTCGCTGGACCCTGTGCTGAGTGTCATGACCCCTGATCCGACGTCGGTGGCTGGTGCGGTTGAAAGGCTGTCGGCCCTGCTGGGGAGCTTTTCGCTTGTCGGCGTGGCCCGTGACGGTGACTGCCTCAGTGTTGCTCCTCGGGTGACGGCAGCAGTGCGGGAGGTCGGCCTCCCAGCCGACGCCGTCAACATGCTTGGCTGGCTAGATATGGCCACTGTGTTGCATGCATTCCCGAGTTGGGGCCGCTATCTGACGTTGGCGAGCAGAGATTTCTCGGCTTCAGCCATCAGGTCACGGTCACGATGGGATGGGCAATGGATGCAACCGCCCAACAGTTTCGTGATGATCTGCCCGAGTGTTGGATTGCGCCGCTGGACCAGTACCTGGCGCGGCTTGCCGGCGTCGGCGAAGTGACTGTGGCTTAGCCGAATCGCGGCGTGCGATCCGACTTGCCGTCCAGGGGCCCCGGATCCAAATCCTGTCAGCCCGACAAAATCGCCGAGAACCGGGTGGATCTCGGCGATCGTGTAAGCGATGGAACACCGCGAGATGGCTCTGCGAACGGTTGATCGCCGAGCACGCGATGGCGCGTCTCATCGAGTGGTGTGCCGTTGCGTGGATGGATGCGGGGCGCGGATCGCGGTCGCGATTGATCGCGCTCCGGGGGCCTTCGCCCCGCCGGATGCACCGTTTCAGCGCTTAGGTGGAGGTGGGGTCACCACCATGGCGAGCGGGTGATCTTTATGCTGTTCGGTCGTCGGGTCGTACCTGGGCGTTACGTGTTGAATCGTTGCGCACGTGATCATCGGAAGACCGCGCCGCCGGTGGCGGTGACTCGTAGCTCGCGGCGGAGCTCATTCTTCAGTATTTTTCCGGTGGTGTTGCGCGGGAGTGTGTCCACGACTTTCAGTTGTGTCGGTAGGCACCAGTCGGTCATACCCCGAGCGGTCAGGAAGGAGTTTAGCTCATTGAGGCTTGGCGGCGGCCCGGACGGCACGATTACGGCGACCGCCTCGTCCAGGATCTCGCCCTCGATGGATACACCGACCAGGGCGACGTCGCGGATTCCGGGATGGTTGAGTAGTTCTGCTTCTACGTCAGCGGCCGGCACGACAAAGCCGCGGTTGATTCTGTCAGCGGTGCGGCCCATGAGGCGGATACCGTTGCGTCCATCGGGGATGGCTAGATCGCCGGTTTCGTACCAGCCTTCGTCATGATCGGCAATCATGGTCACCTTGCCGCTGTCCCGTCCAACGGTCGCGATACAGACGCTAGGACCACGCATGAACAGCGCTGCTGGGTTGTTCCGATCGATGGGGTCGTTGCCACGGAGGTCGAGCTCGGTGCCGGCACCGGGTCGGCCGTCACTGTGAGCGCTCCAGTCCGGTGGGTCGGTGCGTCGGGTCCAGGTCCCGAGCATGACTTCGGTCATGGCCCAAAAGCTTTGTAGGGCTACGCCGGTGACCGCTCGGGTCTTGCTCACGAGGTTGGGCGGGACCGTAGTGGCGCCGGTGATGACGCGGCTGATGGATGCGGTGGTGAGCTCGGGGTACTGCTCCCAGAGTCCGATCAGATACTGTGGCGAACCACTGACGAGGGTGGCGTGGGCGTCGTCGATAACAGTCCGGGCGGCGGCGGGTGACCACTCGTCCAGCAGTACCGCGGTAGCCCCTGTTGTCGCCGGCATCATCAAGCTGTAGAGCAGACCGAACATGTGTGTCAGCGCATGCGGATTGAACATCACATCGGCGGGGCCGACCTCTTCTTGTACGGCGTAGTCCTGACCACCGGCATACATCGTGTTGTAGGTGTGCAGAACGGCCTTCGGCTCGCCGGTGGTACCCGACGTGAACATCACCGCGGCTACGCGGTCAGGGTTGTCACGCGCGTCCGCTAATGCCAGCGGTTCCCACTGCCGCTGCTCGAAGTACTTGTGGAAATTGATATCTGCCGGTCCATCGCCAAACACTACGGTGGTTCGCAGGAAGGGCAGGCGTGTGCGCATTTCGGCGAGAGCGGTGGCGTGGTTATACATGTCGAACTCGGCCACCGTGATCACCACGACCGGCTTCAGGCAATCAAGCATGCGCTCCAGCTCACGCGCACGGAACGTGGTGGTGATCGGCGCGACTACGGCCCCGGTCCGGAGCACAGCGAGAATCAGCGCGCTCGTCTGCCAGAGGTTCGGCATCTGAACGGCGACGACACGGCCGGGGCCGGCGCCCAGCGACCGCAGAGCAGCGGCATAGCGTTCGACCCGGTCGGCGTACTGGGACCAGGAGAGTGATTCAGAGCCTCCCTCCGCGTGGTAGGAGCGCACCGCCACCGCGTTCGGCGTCTCCCGGCGCCGAACAACGAGGTCATCGAGGAGGGTTGTCGGCCGCCACCAGCCCTGCTCATGGTAGTGCGTCGCGATCTCTCGCTGTGGCTCGAACATCGCGGGCGGCCACAAACCGTCGTCTATCTGCATGTAGGAACCCGACGTCCACCATCTGCCCGAGGTTCTGGTCCGTGACCGACCTCATGCGACCGCGAGTAAACATCGGTCTCGCCAAAAACCCGCCTCCGCTAGATGAATCTCGCCAACACCGAGGCACAACGGACTGTGCGCGCAGCGGGTGAGGCTGCCGAGCGCACGGGGATGAAGCAGACCAGCCCGGGCGACTGTCCGACGAGGTGGCTGAATTCCTCACGCGCAGGGCGGATGCACTCGAACGCCGCGACACCAGAACGACGAGGTCAACGGGGAGCGTTCAGCATGTCGTAGCAGACACAGCTTCACTCTTCGACTCTGCCCGGCTCATCCTCCAAGGGGACACTGTCGCCACTCGGGCGCGGATCCACGGGTCACCTTCGTGCGGGGTGATGGCGATGTGAGGCTCTCCACCTGGACGGGCAACCATTTCGGCCTGGCATTAGTGGATTGCCGGCCCGGGCAAGTTGTACCGCCGCGCAGGCCTGCGCCAAGTGCGCCGGACCGGTGGCCGTCCGAACGTGGGCGCCTGCTGGCGAGGGTGGGCAACAGGGGGCGTCAATGTGCTCCGCGTTTGTCCTTACCGTCTGTGAGATACGAGTCCGTGGTCGTGTTTGCTCTACTTTCAACGGCTGTCCGTGCGGTGGGAAGCGCTGCTCCCCTTGACTTTCCTGAGTGAAGCGACATCGGCGTGGCCGCCGTCACGTTCACGCTGACTTGATGATCAAGTAGTCAGAAGATAGCGTCCCTCTCATGTGCGGCTGATCAGTCGGGTCACCGTGGCTCTGTCGTTGTCTCGAATGTTGACCTGGTCGTATCAATATTTGTCGTAACACTGTTCGCGCCTTCGTTTGAAAGGAACTACGCGCGAATCGCTGGGTCACCCTGTTCTGCATGCCGGTAGCCTGCGCTGTTGTGCGTCGAGGACTGTGGCGCCGATTTCCTGGCATGTTGGATCTGATCATGGCCGCAAGTTACCAGACGGGCAGTCCACGAAGTATCTGAGCAGCAATGGAAGCGAAGGTTCTGAGGGAACTCTTGCGCAACCTGATGCTGCGAGAGTAACGATTTCCGATCCCAATTTACTTAGAGCAACAAGCAAATACCTAGAAAGAGGATGGAACTTGCTCCGAGTGAAAAAGTGGCATGCCGGGGTGGTGGCGATAGCGTCTGCCATTGCCGTTACTGTCGCCAGCGGGAATGCCTACGCTGCGCTACCCGGGGAACAAGCCAGCTTCTACCAAGAACTCGTCGGTGGTAGAGCGCTGCAGACAGTAGACACGTACCACGAAGCCAACGATCCGTCGGGCAACCAGGTGGGAATATGGCGCGGAATAGATGACAACGACGTCTGGGTCAGCTACAACGACGCTGCGCCTTACCGGATACGCGCAGGGTCGCGCACAAACGTCGCCCCTTCAATAGTTCGGTGGGGCGGCGGCTGGGCTGCGTTCCATGTAGGTACCGATCACCGGATCTATTTCTCAACCTCCGATAGCCGTCCCACTGGGCCTTCCGATTGGGGTGAATGGACCCCAATCGTGGGCAATACTACGGCCCAGAGTGTTTCGGTTGCCCAGCCAGGGCCTGGCTCCCAGCATCTGATGTTGGTGTATCGCGGGGACCACACAGCCACAAGCGATGACCAGCGTTTGTGGTACATCGAGTTCGATGGCCTTCGTTGGTCCGCTCCCCAGCTCATGGGGAATAACGCGCGCAGCCCATCGGCCCCCACCGTGGCATGGCAGAGGGAAGTGCCCAGCGGAAGCCTCGACCGCTACTACGCCGTGCACCAAGGCACCGACGGGCACATCTATCTCTCGATCTTTTACCCGTCCGTGAGAGGGTGGTCCGACTGGCAGAGCCTGGGAGGTACCACCCATCACAGCCCAACGATTGCCGTCAACTCGAATGGCGAAGCCATCACGTCACATGTCGCTGACGATGGATACGTGTGGAGCGGCGTTATCGATCCGGGCTTCAGCCGCCCATTCGTCTTTCGCGGATTCCAGCGGGAAGTAAGCGGGTTCGCAGACTGGCGGACTAGTGTGGCGGTGGGTCTGGTCACACGAGGCGTCTACGTTTACATGCTACTCACCGCGCTAAACCACAATACATATTACAAGGTGCTCGGCACACCCTAACCTGGCCAACGTCGCCACTGCTATCGTGCATCATCGCACGAAACAGTCGGCAAAGAAGCTAGGCAGCCGCACCAAGGTGCGAATTTCAGAAAGTAAGCGCGGCCCCTATGATCATGCGCAATAAGTCTATTGGCGCAGAGCAAGAGATGGGGCCGCGCTTAGCTGTCGTCATCGTTACTTGATGTAAGGGCCGCACCGCGAAAATGCGGCCCGATGTCCGCCGATCAGCTTTGGTCCGGCAGGGCATTTTGGCCAAGCCGCCAGCGTGAACTCGATTCTGTTGCCCCGCCTGATTGATCTCTTCGGTGAACGCACCAAGCGGTCCACGGCGAGTAGCGCCACGGATGCCTCATGGCCAACTGCTCAGCGGTCACGGCCGAGAGCTGTACGGCGGCGGTCGAGGCATGACAGATTGGGCCACCCGCTATGCGATGTGCTGACCGGTAGCGCTCCGACATCGACAAGGCGATTACCGCGTCGGTGAATCAGATGGGGGATTTGGTGGGTCAGGTTTTGGGTGGTATCACGGATTTGTCTAAGGGTGATGTCAGTAAGGTGGATAGTTTGCGGTCTCTTTTGGAGAATGCTGAGGATGACAATATTCGTGAGGCGGGTGGTAAGGGGGGTAGGGCTGGTGCGGGTAGTGACAAGAATGGTCATCGTTAGGTAGTGCTAGTGGTGGGGTCATGCCGGGGGAGTGTTGGTGTGGCTGTGGTGGGTGGGGTGGGGATGGGGCGTCGCCGGTGATCGAGGTGTCGAACGGGGTCGCGGAGTTTTTGAAGTGGCTTACCGGGGAAGAGTTGCCGGGTACGGATCCGGATTTGCTGCGTGTGATTGCGGCGGCGCATGGTGATGCTGCTGATGGTGTCGACGAGGTCATTCCGATGTTGGTTGCGGGGATTAATCGGATTCGTGAGGGGGTGATGGGTGAGTCCGAGCGGGCCTTTGTCGACACGATGAAGGATTATGTGTCGGACGATGGGTTCCTTGCGGTTGCGTCGAAGTATGTGCGGCGTATGGGTAACGGGTTGGATGACACCGCGAATCAGGTGGAATACACGCAGATTATGGTGGTGCTGACCGTTATCGAGTTGATGGTCGAGTTGGCGGTGGCGCTGGCGATCGCCTGGTTTTATCCGGGGATCATGAGTGAGATCGCGGCGCGGCTGGTGATCGGCCGGTTCGTGATCGCGGAGTGGCTTGCCCAGTTGATCGTTGCGGTGGTCGCCAGTCAGGTCGTCGGTATCGGTTTGCAGGTGCTGATGGATGTGATCGCGCAGTTGAGCATCATGTCCGACACGCATGGCTGGAACGTCAACTTCACCCGGGAGGCGGCCGGGGTCGGGGCGTGGACCGGCATGGTCGGGTTGTTTCTGGGTGGGGCCGGCGGTGTGGTCGGTGGCTCGCTGGCCAAGGTTTTCACCGGTGCCGCATCCCGTTCCGGCGAGGCGGTGGTGGACAAGCTGGTCACGACGGCGGGTGGGGGTGCAGGTCACGCCGGTGGCGGACACAGTGTTGCTCGCACGCTGGGTCATGGTGTGGGGCATGTCGGCGAGGAAGGTGTGCACGAGACCGCGGGGGAGACCTCGTACAACGGGATGAAGCATCAGCAGATCACCGGGATCGGTGTAGCGATGACCGCGGTATCCGGTGGAGTCTCCGGGCTGGCGACCTTCACCGGAACGAGCATCGGTACCTCCCTCAACCACCTCACCCAGCCACACGACTCACCCACCAACAAACACGACGAGCACTCCTCGACAGACCAGCACTCGCCCACCAAGACAGACCACACAGCCCCACCCCCATACGAAAAGCCACCGCCCTATGCGAACGCGACACCGTTGACGGCTGTCCCGAACGGCCCGCCGCCACCCTACGAGAGTTCGAATGAACCGGTGATGTTGGTTGCTCCGAACACGGGGGCTATTTCGGACGGTCCTGGCCAGGCAGACGCGATCGTCATAGAAAGTCCTGTCCTGACTGGAGAGCCGCCAGGTGGCGGTCCGGCCTCTCTCGCTCATCCGGTACCGGAGAGCAGCCCAACCGGGAATAGGCCAAACAGCGGGCCGGTCGGAACGTCGGCCACGGGCGACGTTGTGACTGATGCGACAGCTGCGCCCGCCAGGGCTTCCGGCCCTGTCGGCAGTGACGTCAGAAGAACGGACACCTTCCCGGTATTTACCACGACCAACCCGGATGGCAACAGCAATCCCGTCACCAACGGCGGTCCGGCAACGAGCGCCGGCCTGGTGGGAACCGCCCCGACCACGGAGACCGGCCCGGGCGCAAACACTGCTCCAAGCACCAACGCTCCGTTGGTCGCAAACGAGGGCACGACCACAAACACTGACGCGCCCGCACATGACGCCCCTCGGGCGACCGCTGGCACGCCGGCACCGGGAGGGCCGGATCCGAAGGGACCATCCAAAGTCTCGGCCGAAGCGGTGCCTGCTACATCGAGTACGTCGACCGTCGACGCCCCGCCTGCAGCCCGGAAGGTCTGGTCTCAGCCCGAGGACGCGTCCGCCGCCGGCCCCACGCGTACCGAAAATCCGGTGAACCCAACGGCGACTGCCTCGTCTGCACCCGCGGCTGCCCCACCGATCAGCAACCAGCCTGAATCGCCGGGTAGCCCGGCCACGACCGAGTCCCCATCGGTCGGCTCAACCCAGGACATGCCCGTCACTACGACGTCGGATCCTGAGGGAACCGTGTATCCCGCCGCCGTTGAAGCTGCCGTCAATATCCATGTTTCACCCCGGGCCGTGTCAGCGTTGCGGCAGGCGACCATGCGGGTGTTCCGCGACGGCTCTGCCGAGGTATCGATGGATCGGCTGGAGCGGTGGGTTACCGACGTCGAGGTGAGTTCCGACGACGACGCGATCATCAACGCGGTGGATTGCCTGCCGCGAGCGTTGGGCGCGTTCACCGCCCTATACGGACGGTTGGGGAATGGCCGTGTGACGCTCGACGACAGCGTAACCCTCACTCCTACGGTCGCGGATCTGGAGACGGCACTCGGTAGCGAGTTCTCGTCCGCGCGTGGTGTCGCACCCGGCACGGTGTTCGAATTCGTCACAAGAAATCCGGGTGCGATGGTGCTCCTGCACACCCGCCGCCCCAATGGGACCAGTCACGTATACGGCCTCGTCGGGGACGGGCGCACGGGCGAGGTAAAGCCACGCTGGGTCGACTCCCAGCAGAGCGGGACGTTCCGCGACCAGGCCACGCCCGGCGATGCGCGAGCGGCCGACCTGAGCGCGGTGGGGACGCAACTGCTGGCGTTCGACAGCGGCGGTCGGCCGATCGCCCTGCCTGATCTGGGCGGGGTAACGCCGAGCGTGCCAGCGTCGACGGCCCAAGGCAGTGGCGGCGGAACCGCGGAGGCGTTGGTGGATCCGAGCTTGGACGCCGGCACACCCCGCGGCCTCGAGGATCGGGCACGGTACCCGATGCAGCGTCCCGCACTGAACCCCATCAGCGAGGCGCTGCCGGTACCCGGCCCCAGCAACGGAGCTCGGCGGTCGGAACTCGCGGCTCAGCTGTCCGATTCAAGAGTGTTCGATCGGCTGGCACCGGTGGCGGGTCGAGCGCCTCAGGCGCTTATCGGGGTGGCCGCCGAAACCGTCGAAGCGGTACGGGGAACTGTCACCGGCAACGGTGCGATGGCACCCGCCGACTGTGTCGCTCTCGCGACCGCCTTCGGGGAGAGGCTCTACGGCCGACGACCCGGTTTCGCCCACACTGACACTGCCGTCTGGTCGACCGGCCGCGTGATGCCCAATCTCACCGAGGCACGCAACCAGCTGCTCACCGACGGGTTCTGGACATCGACGGACTACGCGGCCATGGAGTCGGCGGCTGCGACTCTCCGCCGCGGAGGATCGGCGTTCGTTGTCGCGATTCGGCCGGGTCGCAGGCAGGCCCACGCGCTTGTTCTGCACCACACCTCTGAGGGGCCTCGCTGGGTTGATCTCCAGGCGCCCGATGGCAGCAGGGTTCTCGGATTGGGAGAGCAACCGGCGGCCCTGTCCCAGGCGACGGGGCTGTACGCCGCTCTGATCGACTCGGCCGGGACCCCGCGACCGTGGCCTGGTGTCCTCACTCGGCCGTCGACAGCACGAGCTCTCACCGACGGGCAGCCGAATCCCGGGGTTGGTTCAAGGCAAACACCACGATGGCAGGCACTCGCTGTTACGGAAGACGGGGCTGACTCATCCGCGCCTGGCAACGCCCCAGCAAGCACGCAGCCGAGTCCGCAGACCCGACCGCTCGGCCCTAGGCCGACTGGGACCGGCCGGCCAAGACACATTGAGCCGGACCAGGCCCGGCCATTTGCGTCAAATCGTTCTGGCCCACGGTTGATGGGCCCGCGGCCCCGAGCAGATCAGCTGGGGCCGTCGCGGCCGTCGCAGGGGCCGTCGCAGCCTTCGCGGGCGTTGCCAGGGTCGACGCAGACAGCGCAGGAGCGATCGACGCAGGAGCCGTTGCAGTCGTCGCTGCCCATGCGGCTAGCCGTCCCCGCGGATGGCTGGTGTTTTATCAACTCCGCGATCATCGTCGCTCCGCGCCAGCTCGCACGCCTGGTCTTTAATACCAACCCCAGAGTTGCGGCCTGGCTCGGCAAGATCGCCACGTTGACGGATATAGGTCGCGCTGATATCGCTGTACGGGACTTTTTTCCGCAGCGCGACGACCCTTCCGCCCGGCCCGAACTAGGACAAGCGGTCATCGCGATCGCCGACCGTATCGCCGATCTGATGATCCGCCACGAAGACTTCGGTGTTGTCGCCATTTATGCCTACCGCGGTTTCGCGGATGTTGAAGGACAACCAACTCGCGCGGAGCGCCTAGCTGTCGCGGACAAGGTCAGAAACTGGGGTGCCACGTGGGGGTCGGAGATAGGTGACTACTATCCGATTCTCCTGGCTGACGCCGTCGGTATGCGGCTGTTCATCGGGACTCCCAGTGCTCCGCAAGGGTATTATTCCCCTGACCCTCAAGCCCAAGTTGTCAATGACCCGAATGCGGGAACCCTGCGGGTCTGGCTGGAAAAGCAACACTACGACGCCTGGCCCCTCGTCAGTAGAACTCAGCCGCCACCCCCGATCGAGCGGGCCCCTCCCGAAGACAGGATTCCCAGCACGGCTCTGCGGCTGTTATTCAGGAGTTCCGAGGACAGCCCCATCACGATGGAGAGTTTTAGAGAAGTCCTCGGCCTTAATTCCGCCACCCCCACAGGACAAGTCCTGGATAGTATCGCCGCTGTCGTTGCGGCCACTAATGAAAGCCTTGGAAAAAATCACGCGGGAGCGCAGGTTCTCGAAAACCCGGAAAGGTCGATGTGGTGGCTGGATCCACCTATCAGCAGGCCAACTAATCCACGAATGGAGCAGAATCGGCTGGCTTCGCAAGATCAAAAGGCTGGTGCGACGGCCGGGTCCGACCCTAACGCCGACGGGATCCCGGCTTTGCGGCCACGCCCGGCTCGTCGTGCGGAAAGGACTGCGGGGCAGCCCCGGAGTGGACAGGATGGTGAGAAATCTGGTGGCGGAAGGCCGGAATCCCAACCGTTTCTGGAGTCTCAGTCGCAACCGGCTCGTGGAGCGCCGGGAGTCAGCCGGCGGCGCCCCCGTGGAATGGACGCCGTCGATGACTATGACAGAAAGCAAGCCGCGGTCTTCGGGCTGCTAATCGAAAGTTCCCGGGATAATCCCGTCAGCACGACGAGATTTAGAAAAGCCCTGGGCTTGACTGACTCCATTGCTATTGGCGAGGTCGAAAAAGAACTAAGAGCCGTTGCGGCGGGGATTAACAGAAAAAGAATCAAAGACGGTGACGCTGAAATCCGGATCCACAAGATCCAGGGAGAAACCGCCTCATGGTGGCTGGCCCCCACCGATTCGGCAGCTCCCTCTCGTGGAGCAGGTGTGGTCGGCCCGCGGCCTCGCGACGTCGAACCGCCACGCTTTGATACCTGGGTAGGAGCTGCGGTTTCCCAGCTGCCGAAGTGGGACGGCAGAACGGCGGATTGCGTACTCCGTGTCGACCGGGTGCTGGCGGCGCTGCAGGTTGGGTCGCGGCCGGTCGACGATGACGTGGTAAACGTCATTCGTATACAAGAACGACTAGGCGCTCAGCTTTTTCAGCCTACGTCCGCTGGCGCGTTCTCTCAGTTGCCGGCGGGTGCACTTACCGTGGTGTGGACGGAGCATCCGTCCGATAACCAGCACCTGATGCTGGTACACCGCCCAAGTTCTCCTAACCGGCCGCTAGTGCTGGTTGAGACTCAGGCTTCCGGCAACGAGCGGTACACCGTGCTGAGGTCGACTACGCTGTCTGGCTCGCTGCGGGTACCCGTCGATGATGATGGCCACCTCCTTTACGTCCGGCTGAACACGGACGCCGAGGCAGACTCGGTTCGCGGACGCCCGCGAGTGCAAGCGGCGAGGGTGGCTGTACCTGATGGCAGTCTTACGTCCGCGTTCACCGATCCATCGCGAAGCGCGCGCCCTGGTTTGCGAAGCGGCGCCGGCGGACCAGCCCTGGAATCGGTTATGAATCCGCGGCCCAGCCTACGAAACGGTGCGTCTCAGCCGGCCGTTAGAGACCCAGCAGAGCGGTCGTACATGGCGGTGGAACGGCGGCCGAACCTCAATCTCGGTTCAACACAATCACTGCGATCGGAACAGTCACGAGTCAAGATGAGTACGCTCACCCAGCGGTTCGGCCGCAGGATGACCACTGACACGGACAGCGATACCTGGGTGGCGACCGCGCTTGACCGGCTGCAGAACTGGGACGGTGAGTCGGCGGACTGCGTGGTCCGGGTCGGCTCGGTACTGACCGGGTTAGGGGTGCCACCGTTGCGGTCGGTCGGTGACGGCGACGTGGCGACCGCGTCCGAGATTGCCCTTCGACTGGGTGGGAAGTTTGTGCCCGCCTCATCTGAGGCGTTGACACTGTTGCCGCGGCGAGCGGTCACCGTGCTGTGGACGAAGCGTCCGAACGATCCTCAGCATATGGTGTTGGTACGCAGGCCGTCGTCGGATGACCGGCTGGTGCTGGTGGAGACGCAGGCCGCTGGCGATGAGCGGTACATCGCGGTGGATCCGGCCGCGTTGCCGTCGGCGTTAGGGGGTGCGCTGTGGGTACCCGTCAACGATCAGGGTTACCTCTTGTGGGTTCAACAGGACGTGGGTCTGAGATCGTCGTCGCCGGCCGTCGCGGATACCAGCCTCGCCGCCGCCATCACCGACCCGCCGCGACGTGCCAGGCCCGGCATGCAGCCCTCCGGCGGCGGCTATGGACACTCCACCAGCCAGTGGCATGCCCACAACCAAGGTCAGAACCTCGCTCAAACCCAGTATCAGCACCATTACCCGGCGTCTCTTATCGGCGTGCCTGGGACACGATCCCAACATGCGGCCCGCGCGGCGTACGCGATGATCAATGGGCTGCGGTGGCGTGGTGGAAGCGGCGCCGACGCCACTAACGGCTGGACGGGATCAATTGCCACTACAGGTGGCTACCACAACGACTTCCAATCCTGGATCCAGGATCGCGCGGATCTCATAGCCGAACCCTCAATATCCGATGGTGTCATGAATTGCTGGGAAGCCCTCTTTTTCGCTGCCTACCGGGCCGGACTCGTCACCAAGCAGCAACTCCAGAACATATACGCTCACGCCACCTGGACGGCATCTTCAGCGGCGAACGCCAAGCAGCATCAAATCGGAGACGTCCGATCGTACTCAGACGCGGCGCAGATCGCGCAAGCGGGCGACGACGCCTATTTTTCGTCACTGGAACGGGCGCTATATCGAGGAGACCTTTCGTCATATGACTTCTCCACGGCGTCGACCGGAATCGGTCAGACAACCATTCCGGTCGGAAACGTAGTGATCTTCGACAGATTTCGTGACCACGTCGCCCTTAGTCTCGGCATGCGTGATGCGCAGGGACGCCAGCTCGTGATGAGCCATTGGAATCGCCCGTTGTACTCCTACGATCCGCTCGACCTCAACCCCAACGCGAACGAGCCGCCGTCCGAGGTCGGCTGGATGCAGCTGACGACGGTGGAGGAACTGAAGCACTACGGCGGATTCAATGTTGTGAGGTTCGGAAGATTGGCGTGGGCGTAGCGGCTACACAGGTGGGCTCGAATGTGAGCCGGGGCGGACAATCCACCGGTTTGAACTGGGCCACATCTTCGCCTAATTCTTGCCCCTATGACGACCAGGTATCGATTATCGGCGCCCCCGTGTGGCAACGGGCGCGTCGACGTGGGCGAATCGCGCCGCGTGCGCGCGACCGCACGTCAAGGATCGCATTTGCCGTCCAAAGCAGACGTACGCCTGTCAGCGAACTCGAGCAGCTGGTGTCAGCGTCCGCACTAGTCGCCGATGCGCTCGGCGCGGGTCGGCGCCGGAGATGTTGGTCGCGTCGTGAGCGGCAGGGCAAGCCGCTGGGTAGTGCTCAGCCGCTGGCACAACACACCTTCGGCAGACGTCGGGGAGTTCGAGCAGTTTGCGAGTGAACTGCCGGACGAAACGATAAGCGGGGTCATGGCCCGGGCCGAGCCAATATCTGGCGTGCAGTTGTTCCGCTATCCCTCCAGCTGCCGCCGGTTGTTCGACAGGTTGGACCGCCGCCTGGCCGGCTATGTCGCGTCGATATATGAACCGCGCCTTGGTGGGGCGACGTTGACCGGTCGTCGTGAATTTTGTCCGGTTGGGGAGCAGACGGCATGAGGTTTGATCAGAGGATGGTTAGTGCATCGCCCACCGTGCTGCTGTTACATCATGCCGCCTGCCGTACCGCTAACACGTCGAGAATTAGGCGTTGGATGGCATCTTACTTGGACCCGCGATCGCGGGCTGGCGGCTTGTCGGCGTAAACGCCGAACCTACCCGCGTACAGGATGCCGTGTGGGTAGGGCCAGGGGTTGGCGTCACATCCGTGCAGGCCTAGCGTCTGCTGCTGCATTACGGGCGCCGGCCGCCCGGCACCGGGGCAGAGCTGGTGACCCCAGCCAAGCCGGTGTCCCATCTCATGGTTGATCATGTACGTCCGGTATACGGCCAGCGGTGCGCCGTAGTCGGGTACACCCTTCACCCACCGAGCCACGTTCAGCACCACGCGCGTGCCGTTACGGCAGGAAGTGTATCCGTCCGGGGTGTCTTCACAGAGCTTGTCTCGCGTATCCGGTGTCGCCAGATACACGGTAGTGTCATACGTCTCGCCGGCCCCGACCTGCCGGAATCGCCAAGCGCCGCCCGCAGTCCAGCCGCGACGGTCGGCGAGCGTGGTAGTGATCGTACGAGCGAATCCCGTGGGCGAGACGCCCTTGATGTCGCTCTCGATCTCGACCCGATAGCGAAGCACCCGTCCAGCGGTGCCAACCGTAGCCGAGCCCGTAGGAGCGATGATCCACTTCCGGTGGCCGTTCGCGGGATAGGTGATCTTGGTCGGTGGCGGAGTCGGCGTTTGGGGTGACGGCAACGGCACTATGCCACTACTCACTCTTGTGGAGGGTCGTGCCGCAAGGCTGCCCGCCGTTCCGCACGCCGTTAACATTCCGGCGATCGCCAGTAGTACTACCCATCGGAACAGCATCTCGTCTCCTTCTGCATTGCTGCGGGGAGATGACGATCGGCAGCGGTATCAGGTTGGTTGGAGTGAGGACCTGTCCGGCGTCCGATGCACTCGTCGCAGGCCTGCCGCCAGGCTTTATCGCCAGCGCGAAGGCAGCCAGCGAGTTGGTGATTCCTCCGGTGTGCGCGCCACCACCGAACCTTCCAAGGGCAGCAAGCGCTCCGCGACGGTGAAAGCCGACATCGCCGTCAGGCTGTGCGATGACGTGGCGGACCTTTGCTGGCCAGGGTGTCTCCCCGCCTATCGGTGAGCGTGGCCTATCTGGATACTATATTAGGTAGTCAGATGTGTGCTTGGACGTGCGGTTCGGCGGTCGTGCGGCTTCCGGCGTTACGTGAACGAAGGCAATCGCATGGTGGAGGTACATGGATTCGCGGCTCCGGGCTTTGGTCGTGTGAAGAGCATCTTGCCCGTTTCTTGGTACGCAGCAGATCGACCCGGGGTGCAGCTTTGCGTCTACGCGAGCGGGCGTCTCGTAGTAAATCTTTGAGGCGGCACCGACCTCGTCGGGACACACTGACGCCGCCAAGGGAGCTGTCCTCGGATCTCGATTCATGGCCGCTTTCCAGCCCGGCAAAGGCGCCGACACCCGGTCCGGAGTCGGGAACGTTGTCAGAGGTTGCCGAGGATTTGGCCACGTCGGCCCATCGAGATTATGAACCGTCGGACCGCCCTTGCACTCGGGCAGGCGTCGTTCAGCAGCGACGGTTCAGCGCGGAGTCCTGAAGCGAGCGTTCGGACATTACGGTGCGAACGGATAGATGGGCTGGGCCGACGCCGACTTCGATATCTCGTACGCCTGTGTGCGCCGCCGCTAGCCGTTCCCGGAGGCGGAGAACGAGCTGCTCTCCGCCACCCTGATGGACGCCATTCGCATCGCTGCCCCTGCGTCGGCTTCTGGATGGCACACCACGAAGTCGACGATCATTGTATGGCCGGCCTGCGCGCGAGCGATGAGAATTGCTCGATCATGAGCTGGCGGCGCACCACCTCGCTGTTGCCCTTACCGGATAAGCAGGAACATCCGCCGCTCCGCGTGGGCTTATCTTTGGTGTGGCCACACGAACTGCCTCGTCAAGGCTCTGCGTCACACACGATTAAGGGTTCCCGATTATCGACGGCGGCGGTGGACGGAGGCGATGCCTCCGACCACAGCCGGGCGGCTCACACGTGGCGAGGGGTCTCGCAGACGTCGTGGGTCGCGACGTCGAGCGCTTGCCGGTGAAGAGTGTCGAGATGTCCCAGCACTGTTGCGGTCTGCGCCGCGATTGCCAGACTGATCGAGCAGGCCAGAGGCTCTGCACGCAGGTGTGCCGTCGTCTTCAGCTCGTCGAGCAGCTGGGTGGTGAGCTGGTCGAGCTCGATGCGGATCTGGCCGAGATCGGGCCGGGTCGTCGGCGCCTCTTCAGGGTGCGCCGTCCACCGCGCGAAATCACCCTTCTGGACGACCTTGCTGGCACTGATCTGGTCCTTAAAGAATGCGACGGTTGCCGTCGGGTCCAAGCCCATTTCGGTGGCTCGCTGACTGACCTCATCGAGTTCCTGTTGTTCGCGCACCGGGTCGTCGATGGGAGAGCTGGTGCCAAACTTCGCGGCCGCGACGTCATCGCTGATAAACAAACGCTTGACGACGAGGTTCGTGAGAGTTCCCAAAGGCCCAACCGACGCTGAGTGACTCGGTGTTGTTGATATCGCCTGACTGTGGTCCGCCGGTGCGGCCATCGCAGGAACGGTGCCTATGAGCGCAGCGCCTGCGGCGGCCGAGGCCACCACGAGGACACCTACGCTGAACTTCCTGATTTTCATGACTACTCCTTGCGTGAGTCGAACCCCATCTACGGCGGGCCGGGATTTGATCATGCCCATGACAACTCAGACGCACATGAGCGTGGCTAGTTCTGCTTCTTTCTGAGATAGAGGTCGCAATCTCGGTATCTGGGCTCGGGCGGCCTCAAGGCGATGCTCTCTCATCACGCCACAACAGACCTGATTGCGATAGTGACGGCCGGCATGTGGCAGCGAACATGCAAGACGAACCGATCGCCGCGGACTCTGTTTCGATGTCGAAGACCGAAGATGAGCGTCGATTGTCGACAACTGGAGGCGATGTCGCAGATCATAATGGTGAACCAGCGAGATAGGAGCAGCCGATGCAAGCTCGAACTCGACCGTGGCATTTCTCGTTGCTGTGTGCGCCGGCGTACAAGCCCATCGACGTTACCGTGCAGCGAATTCCTCTCTGGGGGACGCCAAGATGAGCAGCGACGACAAGGCGTCCCAAACGGAGTCCAAGGATGACGTTAATCTCAACAAAGGAACGTCTGGGTGCGCACGATACGACGCCGGCCCGCGGCTGTGCCGAAACTGCGCGTTCGCCGGGGCGGTGGCTGCTCGTGGAGGCTGGAGACCCGAAATCCGGTTGCTCTGTTTCGGTTTCCGGGTCCCCGGATCAACACTACGGCAGCCCGTACGGCTGGTGGGTCTGAGCATCAGGCTGCGCAGTCTCAGGTCGGCGCGACGCGGCATTGGCCGCTCGCGGTCGAGCCGGCAGGGCCTGGTGAAGCTTATCCGTGCGGGCTGACCTGGATGTCGGCGTCCCACCAGGCTGCCTCACGCAACGTCGCGATCAGCTGCGCTTGAACCTCTGGATCCTGCCGATCGATGAACAGCACGCCGTCTAGATGATCGGTCTCGTGTTGTATACACCGGGCGAGCAGCCCCTTGCCGACAATCTGAACGGGGTCGCCGTGGGAGGTGTAGCCCGTAGCTGCCACATTCATCCGGCGCTTGGTGTCAAGGTAGATCCCCGGGATGGAAAGACACCCTTCAAGCCCGTCTTGCATCTCCTCGTCGGGGAACTTCAGGCCGGGGTTGACCAAGTGGTCCAGCCGCAAGCGGTTGCCGGGCAGGTGCGGGTTGATGGCGAATACTCGCAGCCCCACGCCGAGCTGTGGTGCAGCCAGGCCGGCGCCACGTGACGCCTTCAGTGTCGCGTTCAAATCTCTTACAAGGCGGCGAAGCTCTGCGTCGAAATTGGTCACTGGCTCGGCGACCTGGCGTAGTACCGGATCGCCGACCTTCAGGATGGGCAACACCGACATCCAGAAACCCCTTCTCAGCAACGACATCTGATCGTGCGGAGGCCGGACCTCCACACGGACGATGAAAGAGACGATGGAACTATGATGATTGGTACCGCATTGCTCCTACCTGGCAGTTTGGTGACGACGCGCAATAGGAGAGCTTGGAAACCCAGTGACCGTGGAACCCGTGGGTCGTCCGCCGGTTTGTCATTACTCACGATCAAAAGTGATAAGGACGCCAGGAGGGGAACGATGCTCACCGAGCATCTGACTATACCTTATAATACTCAGATGTGTCAGGGCGGAGTATGGAGACCGACACCACAGCCTGATCCGCCGACGCCGACGCCGACGCCGACGCCGAGGTCCGGCAAACGCATGTGGTCGTTGTTGTCTGACGCTTCGACCGCGAGTCCAACCCTCTCCAGTGCGGTGTCCTTTGCCTCGATTCAGGCGGTCGGACCCTCGTGCCACGCAGTCCTTTTGATTGGGGTAGCGGACGAAGCCGCCGGTGGGCCGGTTGACGAGGTCCGACGATCGCGGCGCCTTGGCTCGGACGCCCGCGGGGTGCGGCTGTGGTCGCTGCTGCTCGGGGGTCAAGACCGTGGCGGGTACGCTCGGCGCTACGCTAGCTTGGCGATCTGGTAGTCAGATACTAGGGTGGTGAGTAGGAAGACCAAAATGCCAGCCCGTGCTGTGTGCGCCGGGGCGCCGTCGCCGGAATCTCGTGGTGATTGACGGTGACGAGTTCGTGAAATCGACATCGATGTGACCGCTAGTCCCGCGTGCGGGGTTCCGGCGAAGAGGTCTGGCGGCAGGGGCGAACGGTTCGGTGCTGATGAGCAGCTTCGGCGGTAGCCCGCCACGTGACCGCGGCGCGGCTCTAACACGGCCCGCGCTCGCCGCCGCCGGCGGCAGCTGCGGGCAGCAGACTTACAATGGAAGGCGAGGTGTGAACCCTCATGTTGTACGAACCTGATTCACCGGTGACTCGCGATGACACTCGGTTGAATATCGCTGACCTGTACGTGTTTCGCGGCGAAGAAGGAACAGTCTTCGTGATGAACGTCAACCACTCGTTCTTCGCCGATGTCACTGGGAAACAGTCACCCGCCGGATATCACCCAGAAGCACGGTACGAATTTAGGCTTGACACCGACGGCGACGCGAGAGAAAACGTGGTCTACCGGTTTACCTTCGGCGAGCTGGACAATTCTGGACGGCAGGCCCTGACGCTGCAGGCGCTGTATGACACTGCCAGTGCTTTGTCGCACGCTGAAACCGAGAACGTTACGATCCTCGAGGGCGTCACCGGCCAGACTGTGACAGCGCCCTCTGGCACACGGGTATGGACCGGACGCGCCGGGGATCCGTCCTGGATCGACACGGGGGACCTCTCCGCGGCAGAACGACCGTTCGCCAGGCAGAGCGTATATACCATCGTCTTGGAGGTTCCGGACGATGAACTCCAGCCGATGCTCGCGGATGATCAGCGGTTCACCGTCTGGGCGCTGACCAGTCTGGTCACGGGCGTTGACGGATGGCAGCCGGTCAAGCGAGTCGGTTTCCCGATGATCCATCCGCTCTTCGCCGAGTTTGACGAGCAGTGGGGCGAGGAGCTGAACCACACGCCTCCGGCCGACGACACCGTCAACTACGGCAAACAACTCGCCAGCGCGATCGCTGCTCTCGTCGCCGCGTACGGCAATGTGCTTGATCCGCAGGCATACGGCGCAGCTTTCGCCGCCAGGTTTCTCCCGGATGTGCTGCCCTACACGCTGGGTACCCAGGCGGTCTACGGATTCTTGGAGATCAACGGACGGTCGCTGATCGACAACGCGCCAAACGTGATGTTCTCGATGGCGACCAACACTCCTGTGCTGATCGGGTTGGACAACTCCACGATGACCGCAGCCTTCCCTTATTTTCGCGAACCGTCGTGACGTCCGGTCAGGCGTCATCTTGTCGGGGCCAGACTGCCATGGCCGTGTCCACGATCTGGTGCAGCTGCTTCCGGGTTGCCCCACCGGCAGCCTGGACCGCGATGCCCTGGTAAATGGTGGTGAAGTAACGTGCCAGCCGATCAGGGTCGGCACTGGCCGGAATCTCGCCGTCTTTGCGGGCGCGCCGTAGCCGCTTACGAAGCGCCGCCTCTCCGGCCGCCCGACGAGCGGTCAGCTCGTCGTGCGCCGCCTGCGCACCCGGCGAGAATGGCAGCGCGCCCTGCACGGTGATACACCCCCGAGGGTGTTCGGGATCGGTTGTCGCGTCGGCGGCGCCATGCAGCAGCGCCTCGACCGCGTCGCGTGCTGTGGGGCGGGCCATCGCCTCACGGATGTAACGGGCCGGGCCGTCGGTGTAGCGGTCGAGCACCTGGTGGAAGAGTTGTTCCTTGTTCCCGAAGGCGTGGTAGAGGCTGGGGGCGTTGTTGATGCCCATCGCCTTGGTCAGGTCGGAGATCCCCGTGCCCTCGTAGCCTTGGCGCCAGAAGACCTCCAGGGCTCGGTCGAGAGCCGCATCACGGTCGAACGAGCGCGGCCGTCCACCAGCCATCGTCGCCTCCAGTTCACGCCAATCATTGTCCCGGTCACTAAAATACCGCGACGGCAACCACCACCGGGGCGCAGGCCCTGCAAGCTGTCAGCGTTGTGTCAAGCCCTTCGTAGCAGTAGAGGCGGGGGAGGGCAGGGGACCCGGTGGCAACCGACGGGACTCGCCAAGCCGTTCGGTAAATACGATGGCAAGAGACGGGCTGACGGACTCGTCAACCCGCTCTCTTCGGCCGTTCTGTATGCCGCCTCTCAGGCGTTGTATCCGCCGTTGGCGTCCAGTTTCGCCCCGGTGATGTATGACGCAGCAGGGCTGGCCAGGAAGACGATTGCCGCCGCGATCTCGTCGGGGTCGGCGATACGCTTCAGCGATAACGAACTCACCAGGGCCTCGAGGACCTCAGGCGGCGGCTTCATCGTCGGGCTCTCCATCAGCCCCGCTTGCACGACGTTGGCTGTGATACCGCGAGGCCCGAGGTCCCGCGCCGCGCCGGCGGTGTATCGCTCGATCCCGGACTTACTCGCAGAGTAGTCGGCCAGACCTGGCAGACCGACCAACGTGCCAAGCCCTGAACTGATCGAGACGATGCGCCCGTTGTCGCGCATGACCTTGGAGGCGGCTCGGATGAGGGCGATCACACCGAGGTAGTTCGTTGCATGCATCCGATCCTGCGCGGCGGTGTCCGCGTCGGGATCGTCCACCGTGCGTCCCTGCTCGACCGAGATCGCCGCATTGTTTACGAGGATGTCTAACCCCCCGAATTCTGCCACTACCTCGCCGACCAACGCTGCTGCGCGGCCGGTGTCGGCCTGATCGGAGCGAAACGCGACAGCTTTGCCGCCTTTGGAGTGCACCTCCTCGACGACTGTTTCTGCGAGCTCACTCGAGCTGTGATAGGTGAACGCCACGTCGGCGCCTTGCTCGGCGAGCATCTTGACGGTGGCCGCCCCTAAGCCTCGCGAACCGCCAGTCACTAGGGCGACCTTCCCTGTAAACGGTTTGTTCATTACTGTTCCTCGCTCACGGATCGTGATGGGACGTGTGGGTCGGGCAGGTGCACGACTCGCCTGCGTTCTTTACCGTACGCTAAAAAACTAGTGCGGACCGTCCTGAATGTCAACGCAGCACATGACTGTGGCGCAAAAGGCATCCGCTTGACGCGCGATCGTCGTGACCCTAGATTTTTAGTCGGCGGTAAAAAATACCCGGTAGGGCGGTAGATGTGGACACATGCCGTCGCGAACCGCCGAAGCCCGCGGCGATACATGAGGAGGTTCCACCTTGGCCACGGCAGTCACCTTCTACGACCTGCCCGACTACCTGGCTTTCTGGCACCCTGTTGACGATGCCGAGGTTACTGACGACTACCTCGCGCGCACGGCACTGTCGACTGACTCGGCCTACGTCAGGCTACGGGTGAAGAACTGTTCGCCCGACCTACACGCTCGTGACGTGATCGTCTCATGGGGATCGCCGGTGCCGACTGGCCGGCGGGTCGCCCCGCAGGCACCGCCCATCTTGTCCAGCGATGCTCAGCAACTCGTCGTCGTGGGCGGCGACACCGTCGCCGCCCACGACGAGATCGGCGATATCGGACCGCAAGAGACCAGCGCAACGCTCACGTTGACCCGACGCACTGTTCCCGCCATCCACGCCGGTGCGGAACGATTAAAACTGATGGCCGTGGCCGCGGAATGGAGCTGACACGTAGGGACGGATTTCCCGCCGTGTCCGCCGATCGCGGATCGCTTGGCTCCTCGGTGTTGCCGGGCGGTGATTGCCCGAAGCGGCCACGCAATCGCAACGAAGCAGATCTCGCTGGCGGGCATCCGTCCGGGCAAGCCAGCTATGGAGTCTAGTTAAGGCGTCGAGATGAGTACTTTTGCAGGCGATGAGGATCTTCACGGCAGCAGCACCATCCGTGACCTGGTGAGCGAGATCGCCGGGCCGGTCCTGCAGCCAGGTGACGAAGGCTATGAGAGTGAGTGCGCCGGCTATAACCTGTCCGTACCGTTACGTCCAGCAGTGGTCGTCGGAGCGACGACTGAGCGCGACGTCCAGGCAGCAGTGCGATTCGCGGCAAGGAAGTCAATGCCGGTCGCTGTCCTGGGCAGTGGTCACGGCAGCATGGTGCCTGCCGAAGGCGCTCTATTGATCAATACACGACGGATGGACAGCGTTACTGTCGATGCGTGGGCTGGCAGCGCCCGCGTCGGTGCGGGAGTCCGGATGCATCGCCTCGTCGAGGAGACAGCGCCGTTTTTGCTGGCACCGTTGACCGGCAGCGCGGGCGGCGTCACGGTGGCCGGTTATACCCTCGGCGGCGGCCTTGGACCGCTGAGCCGCGCCTACGGCTTCGCCTCCGATCGGGTCCTCACCTTCGACCTCGTCACCGCGGATGGCGTCCTTCGGCATGTCACCCCCGACACCGAACCCGAGTTGTTCTGGGCGGTGCGCGGCGGCAAAGGCAACTTCGGGGTGGTGACGGCTATCGAGGTTGGCCTCGTCCCAGTCGTCCGTCTGTATGGCGGTGTCCTGGTTTTCCCTGGCGACTGCATCGCCGAGGTGGTTGGCACCTGGAGCCGGTGGACTACAGACCAACCTGACGCGATGACTTCGTCCGTTGGGCTGTTGCGGGTGCCTCCCTTCCCGCCTTTTCCCGAGCTGTTGCGGGGCAAGCTCATCGCGCAGGTCCGTGTTGCCTATCTAGGTGGCACCCGTGAGGGCGAGCGCCTGATCGAACCGCTTCGGGCCATCGGACCTCGGCTCTTGGACACCGTGGCGGAAATGCCATTCGCGGAGATCTACTCGATCTACAACGAACCCGTCGACCCGCTGCCTTTTCATGATCGATCCCTGCTGTTGCGCGATCTGCCGGCTGGGGCAGTCGAGGCCCTGGTCCAGCTCGCCGGCCCTGCTGCGGATAGCCCTGTGGTTCTGACCGAACTGCTTCATCTCGGCGGAGCACTCACGCTTCCCGCGTTTCATCCCAGTGCCGTCGGCGCCCGCGACGCGGGCTTCGCGTTGCATACTCTCGGCCTTGCCTCACCGGACGAGATGGCCGCTCTGAATCTGCACCTCGACGAATTGATCCAGCGACTCGCCCCGTGGAGCACCGGGCGCCAGAACGTCAACTACCTCTCTGCAGCCGACGCCAATGCTGAAGGTGTCCGGCGAGCCTATGAAAGTGATACATGGGACCGACTTGTCGCGGTCAAGCGAACCTACGACCCGGACAACATCTTTCGCGTCAACTTCAACATCAATCCCGCGTAGCGAACGTTCCGTCGATGCCGTCGATCTCGCCGTGCCGCTCGAGTTCGACGGCGGCAACGCCACTCACCTCGGCGTAATGCTTGGCGCGCGGCGGCGTCGTGCTGGTGTGATGTCGGACTCGATAGAGGCGGAGGGCCTCATGCTCCTGACTATCTAATAGTATAGTCAGGAGCATGTCTGTTACTCCCCTGTCCGTATTGGAGATCCCTGCGTTCGTCACCGCGCATCCGACGGTCGACGTACGCGGAATCATCGATGTCGCGCAAACCGTCGAGCGTCTGGGTTACCAGCGAATCTGGTACGCAGAGCGACACAAATCCCTTGCGTATCCGCCTTTTCCGCCGGCTGTGAGCATTGCCCGGGTGGCGTCGGCAACCTCGTCGATCCGGGTGGGCTCCGGCGGTGTGCTCGCGGTCAACCATGCGCCACTGGCGGTGGCTGAGCAGTTCGCGGCGTTGACCGCGTTTTTCCCTACGCGGATCGACCTAGGTATCGGCAAAGGACCCGGTACAGTCGATCAAGCGACAGCTAGGGCACTTCGTCCGGGCGCTGAGCCGGTCACCGACGAGGGATACCACCGTGGCGTGGCCGACATCCTGCGACTCATCGGTGAACAGCCGGACCCGGCGGAAGCGTGGATTCTTGCTTCGAGCCCCTCGGGTGCCCGGCTGGCTGCCGACCTCGGTCTGCCGATGGCATTCGCCTACCACATCAGGCCGCAGCAGGCGGTAGAGACGCTGGAGTACTATCGCACTGCGTTCCGGCCCTCGCGATGGAACGACAGCCCTCGGGTGATGCTGTCGATCCAGGCTATCTGCGCTGAGACAGACACTGAGGCTGACGCGTTGGCCCGTCCCATTGAGATCCACCGGGCCAGGCAGGCCATCAATCACACTGATCAACCGCTGCTGGACATGACCAGCGCCGCTTCGTACGAGTTCACGGCGCAAGAGAACGCGGCGGTCACTGGATTGCGCGAGCATGCGGTGCAGGGCAGCCCACGGGTCGTCCACGAGCGCTTAACGGCGCTGACAGCCCAGTTCGGAGCGGACGAACTTATGTTGTGGACCCCCATCATCGACGCCAAGGAGCGCGCCCGTTCCTTTGAGTTGATCATGGGCGAGTCTTGATCGAGTTCATCGAATGTAGTGCAGTCATCGAACCCGAGCCGCTACAGCCTGCGCCGCCGTAAGCCGCGGCCCGTCGTGCCTGTCGTCGGTCGTCGAGGCCAATTCGTACGGGGGGACGCCTACGGTCTCGGTGATGGTCATGTCCATCGTCACTCGGGATCTGACTTGATGGGCAGGTAGCCAGTCGCTAGCGTCGTGCATGAGGATTTCGATGAGAGTGGAGCACGCGCCGCCAGCCTAATCTGCGTCGGACGGGGCTGGAGGTACGTCCCGGTCGATGGTCCGTACCAGTCGAGGAGTTTGCATGGCTATTATCAAATCGATCCATTTCCTCGCCTTTCCGCAGTTCGGCGAGCAGGATTTGCTCGCCGCTTGGGAATTGTTCAGGTCATTGGCCTGGTCAATCAACAATCGAGGCGAGTCGCTCGAGGTTACGTTCGGCGCCTTCTCCGGAAGCGAGATCACGACCCACATGGGAGCCCATGTTCGTAACGAACGCGAGATCACGCCGGATGACCGTTTCGATCTGCTTTACATACCAGGTGGCATCGGAGCTGGCGCAGCCTCGAAAGACCCTGCAGTACTTGACCTCATCCGGGCGCATCACGCGGAAGGACGCTGGGTGGCCGGCAATTGCGCCGGTGTCGGAGTTCTGCACCGCTCCGGCATCCTCGAAGGCCGCGAGGTGACTACGCCGGGAACGCTCTCGCGCCGGCTGGCTCAGCTCGGCACGAAGGTCGTGACCCCACGGCGGGCCTGGCGGGTCGACCCCGAGAATAAGTTGTTCACGGCGGGTGGCGCCGGAACGGTGCACGCCGCCACGATCGCACTAATTTGGCATCTGTTCGGTGAAGGGCACGGCCGGGATCTCGCCGCAACCTGGGATTCGCTGCCGCTGCACGGCGAGAGCCTCTTCGCTCTCGACGGTCCCGTGATGCGGGAAGATCCGCATGACCGATCTCGGGTTCAGGACACATGGGAGAATGTCTTCTTGCCCGACTGATTAGTAGAACGTGGTGCCCCGTCAAATTCGGCAGTTAGCACGGGAGTTCCAGCAGCCTGGCCTCGTTTTGGTAATCCAACGTTGACAGTGCATATCGGTGGCGGCGCGAGGACGGTGACGCGGCGGTGTCAGGCGGACTGCTTTGGCCTGCGGCGGGTGGCAGCGCCCGTCCTTCGCTTTTCCTGGGCCAAGGCTCCGTTCGCCACGATGGCAAGTTCATCCAGTCCTAGGTCTGTCGCTGAGGCGCTTCGGGCGACGATCTCGATGGGCTCTCCAGTGGCGCGCTCCACGAGCCTCAGCGGCTCGCCACCCTCTGGCTGGAGGTACTTGTCTCCCCACTGTTTGAGCGCAAACAGAGCGGGCAAAAGATCTTTGCCTTTGTCGGTGAGCAGGTACTCGTAGCGGGTGCGCTGGCCCGGCTCCTGGTACGGCTCCTTGGTGAGCAAGCCCAGCTCGGTGAGGTGCTTGAGACGGGTGGCAACGATGGCGTCGGTGGTCTTGGTGCGCCGGACGAAGTCGTCGAAGCGCGTTGTTCCATAAAGCGCCTCGCGAAGGATCACGATCGTTGACCGGTTGCCGATGGCGTCCATCGTCATCGAGATCGAGCAGTCGTCGAGTGTCCACGTGCTGCGATCTGCGAGGTTCCCTTCGAAGATGATCGACATATCTACTCCTCACTGCGACATCAGTGTTAGAAGTATAACGCTGACTACTCCCTACCTGAGTTAGCACAGGGCAGTCTGTCGTGTGGTACGTCACCACCATCCGCTCGGATGCGGCTACCGCCGGCGTCCCCCCACGGTTCCTCTGCCGTACGACAGGCCAAGATCCACAAGAGCCTCAGCAATGCGACCCTGTTAGATGTCGCATTGCGGAAAGGACCTTTCATGACCCGGCACACCGGCATGCCTGTGCGACGCGCCTCAGGCACGGGTGACATGGCCACGGCGCCACCCTGATTAAAGACAGCCTCGTCGACCTCGACATCGTCTCGTTTCTGCTGCTCGATCCGGCCGGGCGCGGACCTGGTCTCAGGCCGGGTGCTGGATTCTCATCGAGAACGCAATCATCGGGGACGTCGAGGCCCTGATGACCGACGACAGCACTGTGGGCCACCATTTTCGGGTAAAGCGAGCTCTGCAGCACCGGCGTGGTGTGACCCCGCCGGCTCTTTCTCCGAGCGCGAAAGTACGTGACTTGGCTCGCTGAACCTGCCGGTACTGATCGGGCCCACTCGAGCACGTTGATGTGTTGATCGTGCCCATCGATGCGGTCGAACCACGCTGGCACCCGCTATTTCTCGCTGTGCGTGCTGGCCGCAGAACTGATGCAGGGATAACCGGCTGCTCGACCACACCTGCACTCGGCTCGAAGCTACCGGGCACCCCGCTTACCTTGAAAGCCACTGGCCTCGACAACAAAGCTGCACGAGCGGCACGGCTACTACGCCGTGACGCGGCCCCGCCTCCACCGTATCCGGCGGCCTGCCCTCTGACCTTTCAGATACCGGTTGCCTGTACCTATGTCACGCCCCGGAGGTGGTGTGTCGAGTCGTCATCGAGCTCGCCCAGCGTTCAGTGGTATGTCTCGGCGTCTCGTACCACACAACAAGCGCCCGCGAAACCGTTGCCGGAACGACGACGACGGTGTCTTGACCCCGCTGACTCCGCACTCTGGGCCGAAGAGCGCCGTCATGTGAGGCATCGAACATCGGACGGGGCGTGCCTACGTGATCGGCGTTCACCCATGGGATATCAGCGTCGACGCCGAAGCCCCGAGTCAGGATCCCCGATCATCAATTCGACCGGGCCACTCGTATGAATTGCTCAGACTGGAGGTATCTTATGACGAACGATGTTGAGAAGATTCCCACCCTGCTCGCGCCGTTAATCCGGGCCGCTGCTGCGGACATTGACGCGGGCAGCGACCTTCCCGCGAGGCTGCGTACCGAGCTGCGGGAGGCGGGAGCATTCCGCATGCTCACGCCGAAGAATCTCGGTGGGGCCGAGGCGCCGCTGACCACTACAATGACGGTGTACGAACAACTCGGCCGCCTCGATGCCTCGGTCGCTTGGGTGGTGTGGAACGCAAACTTCGGCTTTATCGGAGCAATGATGGAGGAGGCGGGGACCGCGCGTATTTGGGGCGAGTCAGAGCCCGTCTTCGCCAACTCCGGAATGCCTGGTGTGGCGGTACCGGTCGAGGATGGCTACCGGGTGTCGGGTAGCTGGCGGCTCGTCAGTGGTGTCAACGGCGCTGACTGGGTGATCGTAATCGCCGGCGTTGTGGAGGACGGATCGCCGCGACTCACCGAAGCTGGTACACCAGACGTCCGGCTCTTCCCGGTGCGCCGGGACCAAATCACTATAAAGAACACCTGGAATGTGAACGGTCTACGGGGTTCTGGCAGCGACGATATCGTCGTCGACGGCGCGGTGGTCGCCGAGGCCCTGGTGGTCCGGCTCGACCGGCCAGCTGTCATCGACCGGCCGCTCTACCGGGGGTTCATCCCGGCACTCGTCATTCCCGGCTGCACCGCGGTGGTGGTCGGTCTGGCCCAGACTGCTATCGACGAGACCGTGAAGCTTGCGACGGTAAAGACGGGGATGAGCGGGTCACGGCTTGCGGAGCTCGCACACACCCAGTCGGTTGTCGCACGGTCGCAATCCGCCCTCGATGCCGCTCGGCTGCTGCTGTTCGACACGATCGCGAACGTTGACTCTTCCCTGCGGCGTCGAGCCGCCATGCGGTCAGCGATGAGTCACGCCGCTCAGGTTGTTCGCGAGGTGCTAGTCGCGATGTATGAGCTGAGCAGTTCCTCGTCGCTCTACATCGGCAATCCGATCGAGCGGCTGTTCCGCGACGGGATGGTGACGCTTCAGCACGCGAACCACTCAGCCACGCTGTTCGACGCTGCCGGCCGTGTCAGGTTTGGTCTCGATCCGGGCGTTTCCTTGTTCTGAGCTGCCTTCGATAGAGGCTGGGATGACGTTCACGCCATAGGCGAGTGTCATCCCAGCCAAGGGAACCGGGTCGCGGGAAGTGCGTGGAGCGCATCGCCACAGAGGTAGGAGGAAAGCGACTGAGAGGGATGAGTCGCGAGTTGCCGCCGGGTCTTCATGACGCCGGCGATCAACGCGTTGCTGGCTGCGCCTACCGCGCTTCCTCGGCACCAGTCGCCTGGGGAAGATTTCCGCCAGGGTGATCGCTGCTCGAGCTAGTGCCCTGACCAAGAACGTTCACGGTGTTGGATGACACGCCGTCCGGGCTGGTGGCCGGATGGCGGTGCGGCGGTCAGGCTGTGGTGGTGGCAGATCCAGTACGAGTGCGGCGGCTCAGCGACCAGGAAGGTCAACAGCTGCTGCGCATTACCCGTCGAGGCACCGGCTCACCGATCCGATTACGGCGGGCCATGGTTGTGCTCGCGTCGGCAGGCGGGAACACGGTGCCGGCGATCGCCCGCCTCGTGCAGGCCGATGAGGACACGATCCGGCAGGTCATCCACCGGTTCAACGAGATGGGGATGGCCAGCCTGGACCCTCGGTGGGCGGGTGGCCGTCCCCGCCTGATCAGTAGCGACGACGAGCAGTTCATCGTCACGACGGCCAATACCCGTCCCGAGGCCTTGGGGCGCCCGTTCACCCGGTGGAGCATTCGCAAGCTGGCCGAGCATCTGCGCTCGCTGGCCGCCCGCCCGATCGAGATCGGGCGCGAACGGCTGCGACTGCTGCTGATCAAGCACCAGATCACGTTCCAGCGGACCAAGACGTGGAAGGAATCGACCGACCCGCAGCGCGACGCGAAACTCGCCCGCATCGACTACGTGACCACGCATTTTCCGCAGCGGGTGTTCGCGTTCGACGAGTTCGGGCCACTGGTCATCCGTCCGCAGGCCGGTTCCGGCTGGGCCCGCAAAGGCCATCCGCGCAGGCTGCCCGCGAACTATCACAAGCTGCACGGTGTCCGGCAGTTCCACGGCTGCTACTCGCTCGGCGATGACCAACTCTGGGGCGTCGTGCGGCGACGCAAAGGTGCCGCGAACACCTTGGCCGCGCTCAAGTCGATCCGTCGGGCACGCCCGGACGGAGCACCGATCTACGTCATCCTCGACAATCTGTCCGCGCACAAGGGCAAAAGGATCCGGGCGTGGGCAGCGCGGAACAAGGTCGAGCTGTGTTTCACACCGACCTACGCGTCCTGGGCGAACCCCATCGAGGCCCAGTTCGGGCCGCTACGCACCTTCGTGATCGCCGGCTCGAACCACCCGAACCACCCCGCGTTGACCCGTCACCTGCACAACTACCTGCGCTGGCGCAACGCCAACGCCCGCCACCCCGACATCATCGCAGCCCAACGCCGCGAACGCGCCCGCATCCGCAGCGAACGCCAACGACGCTGGGGCCAACCCGCCACCCGAGCAGCCTGACCCCAACACCTCAAACGTTCTTGGTCAGGGCACTAGCTCGGTTGCTGTCCATGATGATCGCGATGTCGTTGAGGGACAGGTCGGTACCGGAGGCGCCGCGTGCCACTATTCTCACAGGCTCTCCAGTGGCGCGCTCTTCCAGTCGCAAGGGCCTGGTGCCTTCCGGCTGGAGATAATTATCGCCCCATTGCAGGAGGGCGAACAGCGCTGGCAACAAGTCCGAGCCTTTGTCAGTTAGTACGTATTCATAGCGAGTGCGCTTGCCGTGGTCTTGGTATGGGTGCTTGGTGAACAATCCCAGGCCGGTGAGGTGCTTGAGGCGGACGGCGACGTTTGCTTCGGAGCCCTGGGTGAAGCGCACGAAGTCATCAAAACGTGTGATCCCATAGAACGCCTCGCGCAGGATCAGAATTGATGACCGCTGGCCGATGGCGTCCATCGTCATCGCAATCGAGCAATGCTCGAGTGCCCAGGCGCTGCGATCCCCGAGTTCTCCTTCGAAGCTGGTATGCATACGACTCCTCCACTGCGGTGACAGGAAACTAGAAGTCCAGGAACTGGCTACTACATCATCAAGTCAGGGTGTCTGTTTACCTTGTCCTTCAGCCGAAGGGCCAGCGTTTCAGCAATTGCTCCAGCCGTCGGTTGAGTCGGCCGGCGCTGTACGGTTGCTACACGGTGGCCTACCGACTCCCGGGACGGCCGGCGTCAGTGCGTGCACTGATGGATTAGCTACCTCGGCAGGGTTATGACCTCTGGTCGCGACTGGCTAAACCCCCTGAGGCTGGCCAGCACCTGCGGTAATCAACTCGCGGTCCTCTGAATATCATGAACGGTAGCCAGAACCAGGTCTGATCTACCACTGTCTGTTCGGGAGATCTCGTCCCTTGTCGGTAGGTCTCCAATGGTGGACGGAGAGGGAATCGTCCGGGTCGTCCAGTGAGTGGAGCGGCCGGGCTGTCAGCGACACTGGTATGCCGAGCGCGATATCCCTTGTATACGCCTCATTCCAACCGACCGATGGTCGCGATTCGCGTGGCAGCCGGCCACGGCGTCAACCGAGTCGGGTCCGGCATCGCGGTAAACCACATGCCGTACGCGCTTGCCGGACAGTTCACGACCTCATACTTTTTGGCACATATCGATCTGGGGATCGGCCACTGTCGGGGCACATCGTATGAACCGGCCGCCCGGGTTCTTGCGTCGTGGTACCCATCCAGCCGCCAACGAGGAATATCGCCAACCGTCACGGGGATCATGGATTTGGCCGGGCGGAGAGCCAGAAGCTCGGATCTAAGCGTCCAGCTTACGGCAGGCGCAACGCTGGCCGCGGAGCCGGGTCTGCCGATGGTCTTCGCCTACCACATCAGGCTACAGCACGCGACCGAGTCGATATCTCGCGATCGGCCCTCATTCTGGCAGTGTAACCAGGTCCGTCCGTGTGGGTCCACGACCGCGCGTGCTGACGAACTGCCAGCCCGTAGCAAGAGTGCGGCCGCCGTCTTGGCAACAAACCTTGACATGGCGACGTCGCGTGTCTTAGTTTTTTAGCGACCAGTAAAAATTAGTCCTGAGGAGATCGTCGTGTCGCACGGCAACGAACAGCTCATCCACCACCTGTACCAGGTTGCCGAGGATCAGGACGGTGCGGCCTTCCACTGCATGCTTCGCCCGAACGGCGTATTCACGAATATGGCCTTCGGGGCTGAAGGCTGAGGGTCGCGACGAGCTGGCGAAGGTCATCGCCGACGGACCCCACTGGTCATCTGTCCTTTTCGGCCACGTATCTGCCCGGCGTGTCGAGCGCCTCGGGACATCGTTCGTCGCCGCCCACTTCCATCTGGTTGTGTCGTCGTACAAAGGAAACCTATATTGAGAGCCGATTCTGTGCTCGTCGCTGGCGGGGGCGTCGCTGGCTTGGCCATCGCTCGCGCGATACGCAACCGAGGTATACGCGCGGTGGTCGTGGAGCGGGCCGCACGTACTTCGGCACCGGGGTTGGCCATCAACCTGGCGGGCAATGGGGTGGCCGCGTTCGCCCATCTGGGTCTGAGCGACCGCTTGAACAAGGTCGGTCAACCGACCCGCCGCCGCGAGTACCGGTCGTCCGGTGGAACACTCTTATTTGAGATTAATGAAGACGAATTTTGGGGTCCACACGCCCGTCCGCGCTGCGTGCGTCGGTCTGATTTGCTAGCGATGCTGGACATGCAACACGATGACACCCGACGGTCAGCGGCTGTCGAATCGGTACGTCCACGCGATGGTGGCGCTGAGGTCACGTTCGTCGGCGGTCAGGTGGAACGGTACGGGTTCGTTGTCGGCGCGGATGGCGTACGGTCCGTAGTCCGCGGTTCTGTTTTCCCTGGGCATCGATCACGTGCCGCGGTCGTCAGTACCGCGGCCTTTCGCATCATGGCGCCTAACCCTGGACTCGATTGCTACACGATGTGGTCAGGTGCGGGCAGCACATTTCTTCTGATACCGGTTGATGGCGACGAGGTTTACGCGTTCGCCTCCGCCACCGGGGGCGGACAGGTCGACGCGGATCCGTCATGGCTGGACCGAACCTTTGTGGACTACCCCGAGCCGGTCAAGGCGGTCTTGGCATACGCACGGCATCATCGCGAGGTCCTGCACCATTCACCGATCGAGGAGGTCCGGACCGACGAATGGTCGCGTGGACGTGTAGCGCTGATCGGTGACGCCGCGCACGCAACCGCGCCCGTGTGGGCACAAGGCGCGGCTCTCGCCGTTGAGGATGCACTCGCGCTTGCCAAGGTGCTGAGCGAGGGCGATTGGGATACCGCGGGGGTGCGATACCAACAACGGCGCCGCGAGCGCGTCCAGCATGTCCAGGTCATGACTGATCGTTTCTCTCAAGCATTGGCGTTGCCTGCGAATGTGCGTGAACGCAATATGGCGATCGCGGGGCCCAAGGCCTACCACGAGGTGTTCGGACCGCTTCGCGATGGGAGAGCATGGCGCTAACCCGTGTAGCACTCTCGCACGCACGCGTTGCGAGGCCGAGCACGACGGGGCCCGACGGCTCTGCGCGCGTAGTTGATTCGCGATCTCCGAATTTGCCGGAGACTGCGTAGCCGCAGCATCTGGCCCGGGGCCGGCTTCAGCGGGTTCCGCGATGCCGGACCCGGATGTCGCAGGAGAAAAAACGGCCAGGCACTTGTCTGTCACGCCACGCGGCCGCACATGTCGCGCTGGAGCTTCGGGTCCAGCTGACGTTGTTGGCGCGGTGCTCGTTGCGCTCAGCACCAAGCGCCGTTGATCAACCCTGCTACGAGGGAGGCGAAGGCTACCGTGGTGAGGGGATCTTGCGGTGGTCGACGAAGGCCGTGGTGTCCAGCGGCAGCGTGATGCTGAGCACAGCAGTAGCTGGCCGATGCAATTCCGCCTCCGCTGGCGCGGCGGCTGGGAGGGAGTCGGTGGTGGCCGCGAGCCCGGAGGCGGCCGAGGACGTATCGATGCCCAAGTAGGGAAGTTGCAGACTATTAAACTTGATAGTTAGGCGCGTGATGGGTTAGTGTGGATGCGTTAACCGCCTCCGAAGAAGTGCCCGTGCCGCGACGGCGCGTGTCTTCATCTGCTTTGCAGCAGATGCCAATCAAGCTGATTCAGTCACTTGACTCAAGCATCATTCGCGCCACACCTCGATGCTGGTATCACATCAGTGTCGGCGTGGGGCTTCTATTGGTGAACTTCTCGTTCAAGACAGCTCGGCTCTTCGTGATCGACAGGCAAGAGTCCGCACATATCGCACCAACTTGAGGATCCTCATGTCAAAGCACTCCGATTACCAAGATCAATTTTCCCGGAGCGGGTCGCGAGTAGTTCCTACGGTCGTGCTGGTGCACGGAGCGTGGGCGGACGGCTCGAGCTGGGCAGCCGTCACCGATCAGTTGCAGCGTGAGGGCTACACCGTCGTCGTCGCGCCCAACCCACTACGCGGGATCGACTACGACAGCCGATATCTGGAGGACTATCTCGCCACGATTGCTGGACCGATCGTGCTGGTCGGCCATTCGTACGCTGGCATGGTCATTACCGCGGCCGCCGCCAACAACGAGCACGTGAGCGCCCTCGTCTATGTCAACGCGTACATACCGGTGAATGGTGACACCGTCATGAAGCTCACCGCTTCTCAGCCAGGATCGACTCTGGATCCGGAGCGGTCGGTCACCGCGGTGCCGCTCCATGACGCCTCAGGAAACACGATCGACGTTGACGTCTACGTCAAGGCCGACTATTTCGGCCAGCTCTTCGTGAGCGGCCTCGAAGGCGCAACCGTTGCAGCGCTTGCCGCGAACCAGCGTCCACTGACATTGTCGTCACTCTCCGAGGCGTTTACAGGCATACCTGGGTGGACAACCATCCCGTCGTGGGCCTTCGTGGGGACGACCGACCAGGTAATCCCGCCGGCGGCACAACAAGCGATGGCCAAGCAGGCAAACGCACGGGTGGTCAACGTCGACGCGCCCCACCTATCGATGGTCACCCATCCGCATGCGGTCGCCGACCTGATCGGTGAAGCCGTTCGCGGCAACTAGGCTAGCTCATTTCATCCCTTGATGACGGCATCGGCATCGGCACGTCATGACCCCTGAGCCACTGCTGGTTCGTCCATGAGGCCGCCGAAGTCGGTGCCGGCCGAAGTACGCGGCACGTCGTCGGGACGCCGTGTTGACTGTCAGGTCGTCTCGCAGCCGCGCCGGCACCGGAGAGGATTGATGATCAGCAGATGCCGACGGCGGGATCAGGATTACCCGTCGGGCATGCGGCGGCGATGTCGACCGGAAGCGGATACCGGCACCTCGCCGGGGTGCGATAAGAAACGCAAACGGCGGTCAGCGAACGGCTTGTGTGCATGACGCCGTCGCACCGGTTTGAAGGCGGGCGGCGGTGTCAGCCGCACCCGTGGGTCCTTGGGACGCCGTCGGAACTTACATAGTCGAGAAGCAACGCTGGGCGCGCGTTTGCTATGGCCTCTCGTCAGATCGAGAACGACCGGGAGACCAGGTAAGTGTCCTCGTACAGGTGAAGGCGAACGATCTTCGAATCCTTGACGCGCAGGAGCATGATCAGCGGCGTAGTGAAGCGTTTGCCGCTACGTGTGAAGGTATGTGTGGCTTTGGCGACGACGACTGCATCGTCGTCTTCCACGATGATGTGGTCCACGGCATATTCGCTTTGGCCAGGCCGAAACGCCGAATTCATGGTCTTAAAGAAAGCCGGCACGTCGGAGCCTCGGGTCCGTGGGCCGGTCCAAGGCAGATCAGTATCGCCCGGTACGTACCAGTCGATGCTTTCAGCGAAGAGGTCCTTGATACGGTCGACGTCATCCCCGCCGAGGAGATGTAAGAACTCTTCGGCGCGTTCGCGGGTGTCGTCCGATTGAACCCTTGCGTTTACCATAGTGACCCTCCGTTGTGAATGACCTATCGAGGCTATGTCACGGTGAGCCGGACTGTCGTCAGTCAGCCGACTGAAAGCGTCAGACACGGACATTGAGGGATCTTGGACCTACCCAGCGAATCAGTCGATTGTCGGTGATGGGCCACTCAACGAACCGTGACCGGTCTGCAACGTTTCGGCATTCGCCGCAGTCTGGTGATCAGGAGGGCCCCGGTCCACTTCGGTCGGGAGCTAAATCGAGCTCACCGTAGCCGACAAACTCCGAGGCGCCGTAGTGAATCTTTGCGCGCTTCCAGTTGCCGCCGGCCTCGGCTACGAGCCGCGTGATCAACGAGAGGTCTGACCGGGAACCTACCTCGATCAACTGTCCAACCAGGGTTACCGAGCCGCCGCCCCACGCATGGCCATGACAATGGGAAACGCGTGTTCAAGCCCAGCTGATCGACCGATGGTCGAGAGCTATCGCTTGCTGGGACGCGGACCGCCGTGTCTAGGGCGCGGGCGTCGCCACCATCAGGGAGTACCTCAAGTAACGGATGGTCATCGTCAGCCCGGACGGGCTGGATCGACCATCCGGCAGAGTCCGTCCCTCGTGTTGTCGACATTGCCGAGGCCTAGTTTGCGTGCCGAGTAACGACAACATGTGCCATTCGATGTGACTTAAGACTCCACGACAGACGTGGCCTAACCGTTAATAAGTATAGTTAGGACGACGATCGGCGATCCGCATCACCGTCGGTCGCCGATCGGATTGACCAAGTGCTGAGAGCGGGGATCCGGGCCGTGACGGTAGAAGGATTTGATGTTGTTGGACTGCGCCGGGTAGTCGAGGGGCCGGTACTGCTTCCCGGGGACGACGGGTATGCGACCGAGGTCTCTTCGTACAACCTGAACAATAAGATCGAGCCGGCCGTCGTCGTCGGCGTCACCAACGCCGACGACGTGCAGGCCGTGGTGCGGTTCGCCGCCGAACACGACCGGCCGGTGGCCGTACGGGCAACCGGGCATCAGGTAGTCAACAACGCACACGACGCTGTTCTGATCAACACCTCCAGGATGCAACGCGTCTGGATCGACCCGGACACTCGCACTGCCCGGGTCGAGCCCGGCGTCCGCTGGGGCGCCGCGATCGCGGCGGCTGCTAAGTACGGCCTCGCCCCGATTAGCGGCTCGTCTCCAACGGTCGGCGTCATCGGCTACACCCTCGGCGGTGGCCAGAGTCCAGTATTGGGCCGATCGCACGGGTACGCGGCGGATCACGTTTCACGGATCGAGGTCGTGACCGCAGATGGAGAGTTGCGACGAGTCACCGCGGATGAGGATCCGGATCTGTTCTGGGCGTTGCGCGGTGGCAAGGGCAATTTCGGTGTGGTGACGGCGATCGAGTTCGGGCTGTTTCCGATCTCAGAGTTCTATGGCGGCGGGGTGTTCTTCGCTGGTGAGCGGATGGCTGATGTGTTGAGCGCCTGGAGCACCTGGGCACCCACGCTGCCGGAGCAGGCGACGACATCGTTCGCGGCGCTACGCCTGCCACGTCTGCCGGAGCTGCCGCAGCCACTGCAGGGCGCGTTTGTACTGCACGTCAGGTTTGCCCATCTGGGGTCCGCCGCCGACGGCGATCGACTGCTTGCACCGATCCGCGCGGTCGCGCCCCCGGTACTCGACATGATCGCGATACGCCCGTACACCGAGACTCCGCTGATCCACCTGGATCCGGCAGATCCGCTGCCGTACGTCGACCGCACCTCCACGATGAGGGAGTTCTCCGCAGAGGCGGTCGATGCCATGGTGGAGTTTGCCGGCCCGGGAACGAACAACCCGCTGTTGATGGTCGAGATCCGTGCTCTCGGTGGCGCGTTAGATCGTGAACCCTTGGTTGCAAATGCGGTGCCCAGCCGGGGCTTTCCGTTCGTGCTGTTCGGTCTCGGGATGGGCGGGCCCGATCAGGCCGGTGCGCTGCAGGGCTGGCTCGAGCGCATGGTCGACACGTTCGAGCCGTGGGTGGTCGACAGTCGCCGCGCGCTGAACTTTCTCTCCAAGGACGAAGCGACGACGTCTGAGGGGGTGCGCCTCGTATATGGCGCCGAGCGTTATGACCGGCTTGCTGGTATCAAGAAGCGCTTTGACCCACACAACATGTTCCGCATGAACCACAACATTCGGCCGATGTCGAGTTAGACGCAGCAGTGCCGGAAGCTCGTTCACGAGTCAATGACGTGTGGCAACAGGTAGGCGACACCCGGAGAGCCTGTCTGAGAAGCGCTTCGGGTTGAGTGTCAACGGGCGCGTCGGCTGGCCGTGATGATGATCATTGACCGTTGGATGATGGTGGTTCTGCCGGACCGCGGCGAAGGTCTCACCTCCGCACCCGGAGCGTATGGAAATTCCAGTTTCGTGGACGCTCGCCGCGTGAAGAACGATTGGATCATTGCCACCGGCTACGCGTGGGCCCGCGGCGACGTGCGCCACGAACCTGCACCGGAACGTGCGCTACCGGGTCGCCGTCAGGTCGGCGACCGCCACCTCGCGGCATTGCACGCCTGTGTCCACTCCAGATCCCTGCTCGCCGATGTCGGTCATGAACGGGGCAGGCCACCCAGCTTTGACTGACCACACCGCTGAGACTTGACAACTGTCAAATTGAAGATATGTTGACAAGTGTCAAGCCGCTATCTCCGTGATCGAGGGCAGCTGGTACCACATGTCTCACCGTAGAATCGAGAGACGTCCCTATGACTTTTTCATTGGCTCAACTCCCTGCCAATGACCCGCAGTGGAACAGGCGGGGCGCGCTCTACGTCCCGTCTGGCCAGGGCCCAACGGTGTGGGCGGTGGGCGACGTCTACACCATTAAGGCGACCGGGGCACAGACGAACGGTGGATTTGGTTTCATCGTGGCCACGGTGCCTGCCGGTGGTGGTCCTCAAGCCCATGTTCACCCCGAGGAGGAGGATCCTTGACGGTGAACTGGAGTTTCTCGACGGTGACCACGTCTTCACCGCTCGTGCCGGGGACTTTATCCACGTTCCGCGGGGGATCCGCCATCGTTTCAAAAACAGGGGCGCCCACGCAGCGAGGATGATCTTCATGTTCACTCCTCCTGGGCCCGAGCAGGTCATCGCCGACTACGCCCAACCGGTCCAGTACGGCCAGGCGCCGCCGTCGCAAGTCGACGACGACCAGCTCGCCAGGTATGAAGAGATGGTCCGGTTGACAGGGGTGATCAACGTTCCGGAAGCAACATAATCCTGTTCTTGGCGCTGAGCTGATTCCAGCGAATCAACTTATGTGTCGAGCCGATGCCTTTCGCTTGAGGCGCTCACCTTATGGGGAGTCGATGTCGGTACCAAGGCTGCCGCACGACGTTTCGAGCGCTCGAGGGTTCGCGACGGTCCGTCGAACGTCAGGACGGATGCGAGCGATGCATACACCACACGGACCGACCGGCCGCACCTCGGGCTCACCCAAGACGCTCTGTCCCAAACGCGTCGAGTGGAAGCGGATGCCTTGAAGCAGTACCCAAGAGCATGTGACGGGGCGGGATGAAACAATACTCGGGTGGCAACCCCTGGGGAGCGTAACGCTCCGATCACCCTGTCTGAGGCAGATATCTTGAAGCGCGGCCTCGAGGCTTTCGCCGAGTTGGGTTACGAGGGTGCGTCGGTGCGGGTGCTGGCCAGGCGGCTTGGCGTGAGCCATAACTTTATCAATGTTCGGTTTGGCTCCAAGGGCAAGTTTTGGCGGGCGGTGGTGGACGCCGCAATGACTTCTCTTCGTGATGATTTGGTTTGGGCGGCCGATAAGTCGTTGCCGGACGACCAGCTCCTGCGCGGTATTGTGTTCGAACTCTTTCGTCATGCAAGCAAGGTACCGGAGGTGAACCGGATCATCGCGGATGAGTCGGCACGTGAGTCGGATCGCCTGGACTATATAAATGTGCTGTACATTCAGCCCTTCTTTACCGTTCTGGAACCTATCCTCAGGCGGCTTATGGTGGCGCGCCAGATGCCGGACGCACCACTCGAGGTGGTGTTCGCCGCGATCAATGGGTCTGCGTTGGCATTGACCCACGATCCGCTTGTGCGACGGTTGGGAATTTCCTCGACGCCTGGACGTAGCGAGCGGGCGGAGCTGATGGCTCGTCTGCTCCTAGACGGGCTGCTACCACGGACAACCGGCGCCGCAGTGTAGGTCCGTCGGCCGGCAGCGTCTACCGGGACGCGGAGCCGCCCCTGACTGCTGACCGGAGCCGGCTGGCAACCGAGGCGACACACCTCCGACAGGGATTTGTCCACATATCCGGGCGAGACGGCTGTACCGGCGATTGGAACCTCAGCCGACCAGCTCCGAGCCAGGCAAGCGCGCAGCGGGATCCGTGTTTCCTGCGGCCGGAGCGACGACCACCGGTCAACTGCCGGACCCCTCGTGCTAGAGCGCATCCTGACGGATACGTAGGTCGATGTTGTTGTGTTGCGGCGCCTGAGCTGCCGGATCAGAAGTGGGAACGGCGGGCGCCGATAATGCTGAAAGGCGACGACGGGGATCACGCCTGCTGTCACGGCATCCGCCGGCGGGCGCTCGATGCCGAGTTCCATCGTGTTGGCGTCGAAGTGGATGGTCGGCGCGTGGCCACACGGGGTCGGGGTTGCGTCGCACCTGCGTGCTGCGGGCTGTGAGCGAGAGTGCTTGTGAAGACAACAATGCATACTTGACATTTGTCAAGTCAGACGTAATCTGGTGATCGACCGACTTGACAGCTGTCAAGGACCAGGAAGCGCCCGCTCGGTGCAGTCCTCATCGGGACGGACTTCAGCCCGATCGCGCGTTTCGTTATGAAGAAGGTAAGCCATGACTTCAGCGCAGCAATCAGAACGCTTTGCGACCTTGCCCGATGACCAGACACTCACGAAAACCGTGGAGGCCCTCGAGCAGAGCGGATTCAGCGTCGAGGTTGTCGACAGTCCTGACTCTGCGCGCGACGTCGTTCTCGCTCGGATCCCGCACGGGGCGTCCGTGATGACGAACTCCTCTGTCACGCTCGGCGAAACAGGGATCGTCGATGCAATCGACAGCGGCGGTCCCTACGTCTCGGCGCGTGCCGAGATGGCTCGTTTAGACCCCGCAACGCAGGCACAGCAGATGAAGGGCATCAGCGGCCACGCCGATTTCGCGCTCGGGAGTGTGCACGCGATCACCCAAGATGGAGCCCTCTTGATTGCCTCGATGTCTGGCAGTCAGCATGCCTCTTATGCCTGGGGCGCAGCCAACGTAATCTTCGTCGCCGGTGCACAGAAGATCGTGCCCACGCTCGAAGCCGCACGTGAGCGAATCTACGAGCACAGCTTGCCACGCGAAGACGCGCGGGTCATGGACGCGTACGGGGTTCATAGCTTCGTCGGCAAGATCCTTGAGATCCACCGCGAGCAGCCCGGCCGAATCCACATCGTCCTGATTCGCCGGCACATCGGGTTCTGAAACGCTACGCGGCTGTCCTACGGACGCGCCAATCCTCGGCCCACAGCACCAAGATGACGCGTGATGACACCGACGGAGGGTGACCACTCGGCCGGCCCGCGCGGTGGCGGCACTGCGGTCGCTCCGAGATGGGCCGAGGCTCAGGCTTCGTCTGCCGCACGCACCACCAGCATCAAATATCTCCGCCCAGTGTCACGCTATGAGCTGCCGAACTTAGTCGTTCGGTGGAATAGCCCGGAACGGACTCCCGGGTCGGCATGCTTCGTTCGCCGACCCGGGAACTGCCGGCGGCGGCGAGACCATCGAAGTTGACTGTCGGGTCGATGAAGGCGACGAGGCCGGCCAGATCGTCCTTCCTTGGCTGATCTAACCCGGACGTACCGCTTACCGCACATAGGACTCGGAGTCACTCCGGTTTGCCACACCGCGACGGCGATACATTCGTGCCCCGGGCGAGCAGAGCGCGCGTCGGACGTCGTCGATGGCGTGACGACACCAGTCATCGCAGCGTCATCTCCGCGGGGCAACGCGACGAAACAAGCCCGCAGTCCGTCCGGTTTGCATAGGTCAGCACTCATGACCGCCCTGCGACGACCTGCTGCGGCCACTACCGCTACCTGAGGAGACGTCCGCGAACTCAACTTGCGTCCGCGGTCAGCAGGCGCACCGCGCGGTGTGCAAGCGCTTCGTTATGCGACTGATTAGCGGATGATCAGGATCACTCACCATCTGGCTTGATAGACAGGTAGCCAGAAGATAACTTTCCAACCAGGATGAGGACGATCCATCCGTCGCCTGCCGATGACATCTGCTACCTCGGTGACCCTGCGAAACCCACTGGATGTCGCAACCCGAAGGAAGCCTGCGTGTCAGCCTATACAGCCGAGCAGTTGCGGTTTGCCTTTCGGGCCTACCGCCAGTACCTCGACGACCTGAACAATCTTGGCGTTACTAGCAGACACGGATCTGCCGCCGTTCCCAAGCCTCCGCACGACGCTCTCTTCGCTTCGGTAGACCTATACCAGTGGTTCTACCGCGCGACGAGGGGCCATCTTCCACAACCGGAGGTCGAGCACGACGCGGAAGAAATACTTCACATCACTTTTGCAGCGGGAAAGTGGCGCGGGCTGGACAGTGGTCCGCTTCCCACTTTTCGAAGTACCTATGGGTACAGGGTTCCCGCGCCGGCCACGGCTCGAGCACGGGTGCTCGCGCTACAGAGCGGGGCGGGAGGTCGGCCCGCTAAGGTCAGCACATAGCCGGGACAGTTCTCCCTGGGGTCACGCCGGTTAGATCCTTGACGGCGTGGTTGTACAACTCGCGAGACGGCGCAACGCCTGTTCCGAGGAAGAGCCCGGCTCGGCGGTGTAGAGCCCGATGAACTGTTCCGGCTCGGCGGTGTTCGCGAGTGTCTCATAGTGGAGGGTCAGCGCACCGATGGCCGGGTGGCGAAGACGGTACGCTCCGTGGGTGTGCTGGTGTACGTCATTGCTGGCCCACCAGCGGCGGAAATTCGCGTCCCGTGCCGACAATTCTTCGACAAGTTTCGCGAGATGACGGTCGTTCGGATTGCGGCCAGCGTAGAGCTGCAGGCCTGCAACGGCGTCGCGCGCAGCTTCTTGCCAGTCGACGTAGAGGTCCCGTGCGGCATCATGGAGAAAGAGGAACCGGACCAGATTGCGTTCGCCCAACGGCAGCGAATCGAAGTCGGTATAGAGATTGCGGGCGAGTGCGTTGCTGGCTAGCACGTCGCAGCGGCGGCCGATCACCAGTGCAGGTACGTCGGTCAGTGCGTTGAGAGTCTGCAACAGGCCGCGTCGCACGTGCTGCACTGGCATCGGTCGGTAGCCGGACCGTTTGACCGTCGCCAGGGCGAAGAGGTGGGTGCGTTCGGTCTCGTCGAGTCGCAGCGCGCGAGCTAGCGACTCCAGCACCGACTCCGACACGTTGAGCCTCCGGCCGCGCTCCAGGCGAATGTAGTAGTCCGTGCTCACACCGGCGAGGCGGGCGACTTCCTCCCGGCGTAACCCCGGCACTCTGCGGATGCCTTGCTGCGTGGCGAGGCCCACCTGTGCAGGCGCCAGCCTGGCCCGTCGCGTACGCAGGAAGCTCCGAAGCTCCGTATTGCTCTCGCTCATGACCGCCAGCGTATGTCGCCCGGCTGCGCGGGCCGCCCTGCCAGACCACTCAGAGGGGGTCCGTTGGTGCCTCTCACGCACAGGCGCACCGACCTGTTCCGGTGATTGACTGAACGAAGCCAAGACACCAGTGGAGACACCATGAAACACAGAATCCTCGGCGGCACGGGCATGTCAGTGAGCGAGTTCGCCCTCGGCACGATGATGCTCGGCTCGATGGGCAACTCTGATCACGATGAATCGGTCAACATGATCCACACAGCGTTGGATGCCGGCATCAACGTGATCGATACCGCGGATGTCTACTCCGCTGGCGAGAGTGAGACGATCGTCGGGAAGGCGATCAAAGGACGGCGTGCCGAGGTCATCCTCGCCACCAAGTTTTCGATGCCGATGGGCACGGACGGCAACAGTCGCGGTGGATCCCGCCGGTGGATCATGCAGGCGGTAGAGGGCAGCCTGCGCCGACTGGGTACTGACTACATCGATCTATATCAGATGCATCGGTGGGATCCGGTCACCGACCTCGACGAGACGCTCTCCGCACTATCGGATCTGATCCAGGCCGGGAAGGTGCGTGCCATCGGCTCGTCCTTATTTCATCCGGAGCAGATCGTCGAAGCGCAATGGCTGGCCGAGCGGCGTAACTACCGTCGCATCCGCTCCGAGCAGCCGCCGTACAACATCTTGTTACGCGGCATCGAAGGCACGACGCTGCCGACCGCGCACCGCTACGGCATGGGTGTGTTGACATTCGGCCCGCTGGGCTCCGGCTGGCTATCGGGCCGGGCCGACCCTACGCGAGGCCATCGCAACGCAGGCCCGGCGACACCGCTGTTCGACCCGGCCGAGCCGGGAAACCAGGCAAAAGCGGCGGCCGTCGCAGAACTCGCCAAGTTAGCGGCCGAAGCTGGGATGACCATGCCCCACCTCGCTCTCGCCTTCGTTCTGTCTCACCCCGCGGTCACCTCCGTTCTCATCGGACCGCGCACGCCGGCACAGCTGGCCGATCTGCTGTCCGGTGTCGACATCGTGCTTCCTAACGATGTGCTCGACGCGATCGACGAGATCGTCCCCCCAGGGGTCAACCTTAATCAGCGAGACATCCTCTTCCAGCCGTCGACTGTGGGGGATAAGCACACCCGCCGCCGTATGCGCTGAGCTCACCTGGCGCCCCGGCGGGTTGATTCGTAGACGCGCCGTCGCTGCCCGTGCCATCGGTGCCTTGAGGTACGCCGATTAGTCCCGGGAGTGGTGAGCAGCCCGGCCGGGCCAATCCTGCTGGTCTGGCCTGGCCGGGCCTCATCGGCCTCAGAGCCTGGTCGCCTCAAGTATCGAGTAGAAGGTTGCCGTCGGGACAACACGGTCGAGTCGGAAGCCGGCGGCCGTGAGCAGAGTGCGGAACTCAGCCTCGGTCCGTTCCTTACCTTCGAGCATGCCGAGCATGGTCAGGTCGGCAGCCTTCACGGGGTGCGGTTCGTCGCCAGGCGGAATGACACCTTCAATGACGATGACTCGGGCGCCAGGCTGCGCAGCCCGGCTGATCGAGTTCAGGAGCCGAACGCAGTTCTCGTCGTTCCAGTCGTGGAAAATGTACTTCAGCAGGTACGTATCTGCGGTGGGGACGGACTCGAAGAAGTCGCCGGCGATGACGTGGACCCGGCTTTCGAGGCCTTCGGCCCTCATCCGGGCCTGGGCCGGCGCCGTCAACTCTGGTCGCTCGAGAATGATTCCTTTGCGGTCCGGTTCGTCTTTCAGGAGTGCTGCGATGAGGCTGCCGTCGCCTCCACCGAGATCGACCACGAGCCGGCCCGGGGGTAGCTGATAATCACTCAGCAGCGGGGTCAGCACGCCTTCCGTGAAGTTTCGCATGGCTCGCGTGAAGTAGCCGAGCTGTTCGGGGTCTCCTTCGAGCCACGTGAAGAAGTCTGTGCCGTTTAGCGCACGGAAGCCGGGTTCGCCGGTACGGATTCGCCGGATGAGGTGTCCGAACGTCTCGTAGTGGCTCTCCATCCAGGTGATGAGCAGGTCTGCCATGGAGCCCTCAACGTCGGCGGCAAGGCGTCTTCCCATGCTTGTCGCCGAGTAGGTGTCGTGAGAGACCTCACGGAACAGCCCGAAATTCGCCGCTATGCGCATCAACCGCCGCAGCGAGTCGGTGTCGGCCCCGACGGCGGCCGCCAGGTCCGGAATGGTGCGGGGGCTTTCCAGCATCTCGTTGGCGATCCCCATCCGGGCGATGACGTACAGAGCCTGCGAATGCATGAAGCCTTGCGCCATCAGCGTCAGGCGGATGGCTTCTGCGGAAGCCTCCTCGTCGGGGCTGGTGGCAGGCGTTCGAGTTGGGTTCGTCACTGCTTGTCCTCGTGCTGCATGGTGGAAATGACGCCGCAACCGCATCAGTCGAGGGTTGTCGCTGGTCTGTGAGCTGATTGTGATCGGTCGCCGGGCCGACGGACGTCGGTGCGGGGCTTCGGCGAGAGACGATTGGCAAGTGGGCAACGTTCTGACTTTCGGAGTTCTCGGCCCAGTCGAGGCGTGGCAGGGGCAAAAGATGGCGGTCCGCCTCGGTTCACCACAGCAGCGAGCGGTCCTGGCGGCCTTGCTGCTGCACGAGGGGGCCCAGGCCACGGTCGAGGAACTCGCCTACGTCGTCTGGGGTGACCGGCCACCGGCTTCCGCGGTCAAGACGGTGCGTACCCACGTCTCGCGGCTGCGGGCCGCGCTGGTCGCTGACCCGCAAGCGGTCGAGACCGTCGCGAACGGCTATTCCATGCCGGTGTCGTCGCAAAACCTGGATATGCTCCGGTTTCGTGAGCTTGCTACTCATCTTCCGATCGGCATGAACGACGAGAGGCACCTCGCCCGTCTTAACGAAGCCCTCGCCCTGTTTCGCGGGGAACCACTGGCCGGCGTCGACGGTATCTGGGCCGACACGCAACGCAGCCGGTTGAAATATCAGCGTGCGGCCGTCATGGAGGAACGTTTCGGTCTTGAGTTGCAGCTCGGCCGCCACCGCGAGATTCTCGCGGAGTTCCCTACCGTGATCGCCGTGTATCCCTTCCGTGAGCGTCTCCACGAGTTCTACATGGTGGCGCTTTACCGATCCGGCTTACGTGCGGAAGCGTTCGAGGCATACCGAGAGCTGCAACGCGATCTGCGGCAGGAACTCGGAGTCGAGCCGGGGCCGGAGGTCCAAGAGCTGCACACCAAGATGCTGCGAGGAGATCCCACATTGCTCCCCTCGGGCGCCGTGACGAACACCGTGGCCGTCCGCGCAGCCCCATCGCCATATACGAATCGCGGACCGCGGCAGCTTCCATCAGATGTGCCGGACTTCGTCGGGCGATCATCACTTGTGGCCGACCTGACCGAGCGGCTGACCCGGCCGCACGGAGTGCCGCTGGTCGGGCTGGAAGGCCTTGCCGGCGTCGGCAAGACGGCGCTGGCTGTGCATGTCGCCGCCAAGCTGAGCGATGCTTTTCCCGACGGGCAACTCTTCGTTGATCTGGGTGGCTCAACCGCCAATCCTGCCGATCCACACGCCGTGCTCGGCTCGTTCCTACGCGCGTTCACGGCCGCCGACGCCGCGATGCCGCATCGAATCGCTGATAGGGCAGCGCAGTGGCGGGACGTCCTCGCTGCGCGCCGAGTTCTCATCGTGCTCGACGACGCCCGCGACGGTGAGCAGATACGCCACCTGTTGCCCGGTGGTGCCGGCAGTGCCGCGATCATCACCAGTTTCACGAGGCACTGGCATCCGGCAGGAACGGAGTGGTTCACCATTCCGCAGCTCAGCGATGACGAAAGCTGGACGATGCTGGCGAAAACGGTGGGCGTTGCGCGGCTGCGGAACGAGCCGGGCGAGGCCCGCGAGATCATTGAGATGACCTGCGGAAACCCGATGATGATCCGGATCGTCGCCAACCGGCTCGCGATACACCCTCATCTCCCGTTGGACGCGGCGAAGCAGCAAATCATCAACGAGCTGAATTCCTCCAGCGCTGAGCAGGACGACTGTATCGAAGCAGAAGAGCGGGCTCGCCGACCTTATCGGCGCCTCATCCCTTCCCACGCACGAGTGTTTCGGCTACTTGCCTGGCTTGACGCCGGCGACATCACCCCTGCGTCGGCTGCAGATCTGCTGGGCATCACGGCCCATGAGGCAGCTGCGGCGCTGCTGGCCATACATCGCCTTCATCTTGCGCGGAGCAACGGACCCAACCGGTTTCAGTTCCCGGCCCTGGTCCGCGGGCTCGCCTATCGCCTCAGCGTGGAGATGGACAGTTCCGAGGATCGGCAGAAGATCCTTCTCAGAAAATCCGCATCCGCGGTCGCACCGGAGTGGCCCTCGAACGGTTGATGGCTTCGCTGCGTGTCCAGGGTCTGCCGGCGGGTCATTGAGTAGAGCTGCCGAGGCTCCGGGCGAGAACAAGGCTGACTCCGGCGTCGACCTCACGGATGAACGAGCCTGGCTTGAGGTCGTCGCCTATTCGTCGAAGAAGTGCGCCCTGATAGATGTCATAGAGCATCTCCGTCAGGAGCGTCGGATACGTCATCCCCTCCGGGAGGGAGCTCCCGGGCCACGCGTGCGCGGTCTCCTCGAGCCAGTCACGCAGCTCTTGAGGCATGTGTGGTCGATGGCTCGGCGACCCGTAACTGCGTAGCAAGCCTCTGGTGAGTTGCCGGGTCTGTTCCCAATTGCGCTCGTTCATGGCGGCGAGCTCGTGGAAGTAGGCGCGCACCCGATCAGTGCCTGTTCGCTTATGGCGTGCCAGGCCAAAGGCATCGTGGGCGCGCCTGACTGCCCACTCGACTGCGATGTCGGACTTCGCGGGAAAGTGGTTGAAGGCGGTGCGACGAGCAACGCCTGCTTTCGTCGCGATGTCCTCCATCGTCGCCCGGTCGTATCCCCGCTCGGTGATGACTTCGATCGCGGCCTCGAACAGCCGTTCCCGTGTCACCGGCGCCGACCCGGCGCCGACCGGCCGTCCAGTTGTGTCCAGCGTCATCGTGCGAGCTCCTCGTTCTGTATTGCCTCCATCCTCGCAGACAAGAGTATGGTGCACTCGAGTGCAGTTCTGCACCCGAGTGCAGATTCAGTACGGGCGATGCTCCTCAAGGAAGGTTCCGATCTACGTCATCCTGGACGATCTGTCCGCGCACAAAGGCGCAACGATGGGGGCGTGGGCGGCCAGTAACAAGGTCGAGCTGTGTTTCACCCGACCTACGCCTCCTGGGCCAACCCGATCGAGGCTCAGTTCGGGCCACTACGCACCTTCGTGATCGCCGGCTCGAACCACCGCAACCATCCGGCCATGACCCGTCACCTGCACCGATACCTGTGCTGGCGTAACGCCAAGCCCGCCACCCCGACGTCCTCGCGGCGCAACGCCTCGAACACGCCCGCATCCGCAGCGAACGCCGATGCCGCTGGGGCCAAACTACGGCCCGAGCAGCTTGACCCTCGACACCTCAACGTTCGTGGTCAGGGTACTAGCAGGGATGTTCGAGGCGAAGCTCAACCAATAACCGTGGCAGCACGGTGTCTGAGCTGCGGCGAACTCCGCCGGTCGCCGGTTGCTCGGCAGACACGATGCTTCGTCGCAGCTCATCGACGTCCATGAGGTTGGGTACGGCGTCTTCGATTGATGATGTGACATATGACTCGTCGGGCCGCAGCGGGCTGAGTAGTAAAGTGTAAAGTCAGAGCTACCGCAAGTAATCCGCACTGGCGAGGTTGCGATTGGTGTTGTCGGTAGTGGTCAGCCAACCCACTGGTCACAGTTTCGGAGAAGAACTAGATGACAGCGTCGATGCGCGTGGTACAAGCTCAGGTAGCTGGCAAACCGTTTGTCCTTGCCGACGTCCCCGTGCCTGACCCTGGGCCAGGGAAAGTGCGCGTGAAAGTGCACGCGTGCGGGGTTTGTGCCGGCGACGAAATCCCTCGGAACGGATTTCTCGGTACGCAGCTGCCGAGGGTGCCCGGTCATGAGATTGCTGGCGTCGTCGACGCGCTCGGTGATGGCGTCGATATGTGGAATGTTGGAGATCGCGTCGGTGTCGGGTGGTTCGGTGGAAGCGATTTAACGTGCGATTATTGCCGGCGCGGTGACTTCCTGAATTGTGTCGACCGGAAGATTGTCGGCAGCACGTACGATGGCGGTTACGCCCAATACATGGTCGCGCCGCAGGACGCGGTCGCACGCATGCCCGAGGGCCTAGACTTTCCCGAGGCGGCGCCGATGATGTGTGCCGGCGTCACTGCATTCAACGCCTTACGGCGTTCGCATGCAGGGCCGGGGGATCTCATCGCGATCCACGGCTTCGGCGGACTCGGCCACCTGGCTGTGCAGTTCGCGAGGGCGATGGGTTTCCGTACCGTCGCGATCAGTCGCGGACGCGTCAAGCAAGAACTCGCTCGGCGACTCGGCGCGGACGAGTTCGTCGACAGCACCGCCACCGACCCCGGCGACGCCTTGCATGCTATGGGTGGTGCGGTGGCGATTCTGGACACAGTCTCCTTGGGGGGCCTTCAGTCCGCTCTGGTCAACGGCCTCAAACCGAACGGACAATTGCTGGTGCTGGAGGGCTTGGACCCGATTCACGTCACCGGCCATAACCTGGTGCAGCCCCAGCTGAGCATCTCGGGCCGGTATGCCGGACACGCACGCGACAGCGAGGAGACGCTGAACTTCGCTGTCCTCAGGAACATCCGCCCGATCATCGAAACGTATCCCCTCGATCGGGCCGAGGAAGCATTCGAGAACCTCAGTCAAGCCAACCTGCGTTCGGTACTCCTACCGCAATGACGACGACGTTTTGATTGCTCGAAGCTTGATGATTGTCCGCGTATCGCTGGACAAGTTCGTTCTGATGTTCGATCCGCAGATCAAGGAGTCGAAGTGAGCAGCGGAATGGTCCAAGGATTCGCGCACGACCGGTATGCGAAGGTGCGTGCGGTATTCAGTGAACACTTGGCCCACGGCGCGGATGTCGGTGCATCGTTCTGCGCGACGGTCGATGGTGAGACCGTCGTGGACCTCTGGGGCGGGTATGCGGACGCGAGCCGGACTCGGGCGTGGGACCGCGACACCATCGTCAACGTGTTCTCCACGACCAAGACGATGACCAATTTGACGGCGCTGCTTCTCGCCGATCGCGGAGCCCTCGATCTCGACGCGCCAGTGGCTCGCTACTGGCCCGAGTTCGCCGCCAACGGGAAGGGCGGTGTGTTGGTTCGCCACGTGCTGGGCCACACCGCGGGGTTGTCCGGCTGGAGGGAACCGGTTAGCGGTACTGACCTGTACGACTGGGAGAAAGTCACCGAACTGTTGGCCGCCCAAGCGCCGTACTGGGTTCCAGGAACGGCGCCCGGCTATCACGGGACGACCCAGGGTTATCTGGTGGGTGAGGTGGTCCGCCGGGTTACCGGGCAATCGCTCGGTTCCGTCTTCCGTCAGGAGATCGCTGAGCCACTCGAGGCGGACTTCTACATCGGACTTCCGGAGTCCGAGGATTTTCGCGTCGCTGACCTGATCCCACCGGCCGACCAGCGGCACAGCGGCAGCCTTCCCTCTCTACTGGACAATATGCTAACCAATCCTCCGGTCGATGTGGCAGCGACCCGTACGCGAGCCTGGCGCGCGGCAGAGATCCCGGCTATCGGCGGCATGGGTAATGCACGGGCGATCGCTGAGGTCCACGCCATTCTCGCCAACGGCGGTGTCGCCAAAGGCCATCGATTCATGTCGGAAGCCGGCGCCCGCAAGGCATTCGACCTTCAAGGCGAAGGGCTTGATGTGGTCATGGGCATCCCCGCTCGCTTCGGCCTTGGCTTCGGTCTCGGCGACGGAAGTACCTTCGGTCGAAACACCTTGTACTGGGGTGGTTTCGGTGGCTCGATGGCTGTCATCGATCCGGAGGCCCGCGCCACGTATGGCTATGCCATGAACAAAATGGTTCGGACAACAACCGGCGATAACCGTGCTCTATCGCTGATTCGGGCCGTGTCGGCGGCGATCACCGGATGAAAGCTGTTCGTTGAGAGGTCCTGCAAGAGCCTGCCACACCACGGGTGGCGACCTGCCGTCGGCTCGCTCCGGCAGCCAGCAGCGATGGACTAAACGCGACGCCGGGACCACGTTGGCCGAACCCGGGGGCAGCGGCTCACGGGTGTTGATCAGCAGCCAGGGTACCGATATCTAGAGTCAGGATGTGTGAGCAACGATGGTAAGCCCGCGATGTGCGGCTGCCCGATGTGACTTCGGGCTCCGGTGTCTGCCGCAATTGATGGAGTCGCGGCGATGATGGATTTCCCGGTTTCGGTCCTGGAGCTCCTCTCTACCGACACTGCCCACCCCGCCGTGGACGCGCACGGCTTCGTCGACGTGGCCCAGGCCGCGGACCGCGCCGGCTACCACCGGATCTGGTACACCGAACACCACGGTGAGCTGTCGTTCATCGCGTTCCCTCCGGCGGTGGTCATTGCCCGAGTGGCGTCCGTGACCACATCTATCCGAGTCGGTTCGGGTGGCGTGCTGGCGGTCAACCACGCCCCGCTCTCGCTCGCGGAACAATTTGAGGCTCTCACCTCCTTCTTTCCCGGGCGTATCGATCTCGGCATAGGACGTGGTCCGGGAGCTCCCGAAGAGGTGGCACGAGCCCTACGGCGGCGTCGGGACCCGGCGACCGAGGAGGAGTACCACGCGAGCGTGGCGGAGATCCTCCGCCTGACAGCGAACCATCAGTATGCGGCTCAGCCGTGGCTTCTCGCGTCCAGCCCAGCCGGTGCCGCACTGGCGGCAAGGCTGGGCCTGCCGATGGCCTTCGCCCACCACCTCCGGCCGCAGAACGCCACGGCGGCGGTGGATCGTTACCGCACGGAGTTCCGGCCGTCCCCTTGGAACGATGCACCCCGGCTGATGCTCGCCGTCCACGCCATCGGCGCCGACAGCGACGCTGAAGCCGAGGTACTCGCAGGTCCAGCGAACGTCATCCGTGCCCGGCTCGCCACCAATCAGCCGAGCATCGGTGTTCTCGGGATTGACGACGCCGCCAAGTATGAGTTCAGCGCAGAGGAGCGCCAGGTGGTCGCCGCGTTCCGCAAGCATTCCGCGCAGGGCACACCGGAGGTGGTCCGCACCCGTCTGGTCGAGCTGGCCGGCAGATTCGGGGCGGACGAGATCATGATTCACAGCCCGATCATCGATCCCGGAATGCGTGTGCACTCATATGAGCTAATTATGGGGGGCTGATCGGGGCCGAAGGTTCCTGCCGCCGGATGGGCAATTCGGGGTTGACGCGATCGTCTGGTGTAGTGCCCGGCTTCCGTCAACGTTTAGTGCGTGGGCGTAGGTTGAGCCGGAGCTGGTACCTCGCTTTGGCCGGACCGGATCGCGATCAGCTTGGCGGATAGGAGCGACGCGACAAGGCCGAGTGCCAAGAAGATCAACGCGAACGGGCCAAGATTATGGACGCCCACGAGCCCGATGCCGGCAGCTCCGGTCAGACCGGATGCAGCGGTTGCCAGGTAGATTGCTGAACCGTTGAGGCCGAGTGTGACTGGTGCGTGTCCCGGGGCGACGCCGACGAGGCGATGCTGCAAGGGGACGAGGTGGGCCCAGCCGCAGGCGCCCCAGATGAACAGTGCGACAACGGCGGTCGCAAGATGCTGATTGGTCAGCGGGAGAAGTGTGAAGTCGATGGCGACGATGACCAATGCTGTGACGATGATGCGTTGGGTCGAGATGCGGTCGGCGAGGTGGCCGGCGGTCAGGCTGCCGATGGTGGCTCCGGTGCCCCAGACGAAAAGAAGGATCGCGAGTGTCAGGCCGTTTCCCCTGGTTGCCCGGTCGAATGATTCCGCAACGAAGGTGTAGTTGGTGAGCAGGCCAGTGAAGACCAGCAGCGTTGTCAGCAGGGTGAATCCGATCCGGGCATCCATGGCTGTTGCCAGCCTCTCCTTGAGCCCGATGGTCGGTGCGGCGGGCAGCGCAGGAAGGATGAACGCGATGCCGGTTGCGGCGAGCACGGCCAGTGCTGCCACGAAGACCAGGGTGGTCTGCCAGTTGGTCTGGCTGCCGATGGCGGTGCCGATCGGTGCGCCCAGCGCGGTGGCGGAGCTGAGCCCGGCGGTGACTATTGCCAGTGCTTTTCCGCGCTGATGTGCGGGTGCCAGTGCGGCGGCGGCCGCGGTGGCGGTCGGGGTGAACATGCCGGCGCCGAGGCCGGCGACGACGCGGCTGGCCAGGACGAGGCCGTAGGTAGGCATCGTCGCGGTCGCGATATTGCCAAGTGCGAGGACGACGAGCCCCGCGATCAGTAGTTGCTTACGGGGCAGGTGCGACGCTGTCGCCGCGATGACCGGCGAAGAGATGGCGTAGGTCAGTGCGAACGTCGTGACCAGCAGTCCAGCCGAGGTTGTGTTCACGTCGAGTGTTCGAGACACGTCCGGCAGGATCCCGGCGACGACGAAGCCGTCGGTCCCTACTGCGAAGGTTCCCAGGGTGAGCATGAGCAAGCGGCGGTACACGTTTCTCCTCAACAACGCCAAGGTTTGAGCGATTTCAAACCGTACGCATCCAGGAGGCGATTAGTCAATCAAAGGTTTGATGAATGTGGTACAGTGTTGTCGGTGGCACACGGGAGGAGTCGCGATGGCGCGTTACCTGGTCGAGCCGGATGTCAAGGACATTCGATTCGATGACGTTCTGCGTGCGATCTCAGACGACGCGAGGATGCGGATCCTGGTGACCTTGCAAGACGGTGAATATCATCCGTGTGGTCCGGAGGGCCTGCTCGCGGCTTTTCACAAATCGACACTCTCGCATCACAAGAAGATTCTTCGCGAAGCTGGTGTGACGAGGACGCAGCTCGTCGGACGGAACTACCTCGTTCGTCTACGGCAGGAGGATCTGGACTCCCGCTTCCCGGGCTTCCTCGACGCGGTGCTCGACGGACTGCACCGGATCTTCTGACGTCTTCAGTCGACTGACTGAAGACGTCATTGCTCGTCGTGACCTAGCGTCGCAAGGACCTGGATGGCCAGATCGTGGCCTCGGCCGTGGTCGCCATGCCGGCGGGTGCTCGATTCTCAGCTGAAACCCTCGCGTGACTTTGGCCATGGTGAACCTGGCAGGGCAGTTCGATAGTGTCAGTTACGGACCAATCGGTCCGGCATCGCTTCATCCGGTTCAAGAGCCATCTGATGACGGCGTGTGCCTCAACGCGACAGTGGCCCACTCTCGGGCCACAAGCGATCGAACTGCGGACCAGCAGCAGGATGGAAGGTTCTCACGCATATGAGTAAGACCTGGTTCATTACCGGCGCGGGGCGGGGCCTCGGACGCGAATACCTGGCGGCCGCACTCAGTCGCGGGGACCGGGTCGCCGCGACCGCGCGCGACACGGGTGCTCTCGAGGAATTCACCGAGCGCTACGGCGACGCGTTCCTGCCGCTGACCCTCGATGTCACCGATCGCACCCAAGCGTTCGCGACGGTCGAACAGGCTGTCCAGACCTTCGGGCGTCTCGATGTGGTGGTCAACAACGCCGGCTACCCGTTGTACGGCGCGGTCGAGGAGATCAGCCCGCAGCAGCTGCGTGACCAGTTCGAGACCAACGTGATCGGCTTGCTGAACGTGACACAAGCGGCCTTGCCGGTGCTACGCGCGCAGAGTGCGGGCCATCTCATTCAGATTTCGAGCATCTATGGCGTCGTGTCGCTGCCACTGCTCGGCGGCTACCAGGCAACGAAGTGGGCGACCGAAGGCTTGACGGAGGCGTTGGCCGCGGAGGTCGGCGGAATGGGCATAAAAGTAACGCTGGTGGAACTCGGCGCGTACAAAACGGGGTTCAACACCGAGTCCGCGGTCTGGGGAGAGACCATGCCTGCCTATCAGCCGGTCAAGGACGAGTTCTTCGCTACGGTGCCAAGCCTGCCCGTGGGCGATCCGGCCGGCGTTGGTCCCGCCATGCTCAAAATAGTCGATGCCGAGGTTCCTCCGTTGCGGGTTCTGTTCGGCGCGCTGGGCCCCCAAGTGACCAAGGCGGCCTATGCCGAGCGATTGGCCGAGTGGTCCGACTGGGAACACCTCGCCATCGAGGCGATGGGGTAACTAGCAGGCAAGTTCATCGGTCGGAGCGTGCTCGTCTAGGTGTGGCCACATCGGCCACTGCTGGTCCGGGCGAGCACAGCCGAGGTCCCGCCGAGGTCCGGCCCCAGATGACGGGAGAGGCGAAAGCGATCGTCATGGTTACGTCCGATTACACATACGCGACCGCGGCCGAACTGACCGCCGCGATGGATAGCGGCTCGGTCTCCGCCGTCGAACTCACCGTGGCCGCGATCGACCGGATCACCCGACGGGATCACGACCTCAACGCCATCAGCGTGCGCGATTTCGACCGCGCCGTCCTCGCAGCACGTCACGCCGATGAGGCCCGCGCTCGCGGGGAGCGGCGTCCGCTTCTGGGAATCCCCACCACGGTCAAGGAGTCATTCAACATCAAGGGGTTGCCGACGACCTGGGGCCTGCCGCCGTTCAAGAATTTCGTCGCGAGCGAAGACGCCGTCGCGGTTGCGCGGCTCAAGGCCGCCGGCGCGGTGATTCTCGGCAAGACCAATGTGCCCGTGGCCCTCGGCGATCTCCAGACCTACAACCCCTTGTACGGCACGACGAACAACCCATGGAACCTCGCCCGAACCCCCGGTGGATCATCCGGTGGCTCGGCTGCCGCGTTGGCCGCCGGATTCGGCGCCGTGTCGATCGGATCCGACATCGCCGGATCGTTGCGCGTGCCGGCGCACTTCTCCGGTGTGTACGCGCATAAGAGCTCATGGGGTCTGCTGCCGGTTCGGGGACACACCGCACCGGGCGAGCTACCCCTGCCGTACGACCGCGACCTGACCGTGATCGGGCCGATGGCCCGCAGCGCCGCCGACCTCACCCTGATGCTCGATGTTCTGGCCGCTCCGGATGACACCGGGACGGGGATTGCCTACAAGCTCGCCTTGCCGGCCGCACGCCATGAGAACCTCGCGGGGTTCCGGGTCCTTGTGCTGGAGACCCATCCACTCATCCCGACCTCATCCGAGATCCGCTTGGTCATTCAACGACTCGCCACCGCGTTAGGCGCGGCCGGTGCGACGGTTCGTCGGCAGACGTCTTTACTGCCCGATCAGGTGGAGGGGGCTCGGATCTACATGCGCCTTCTATACGCCTCCATCGCGGCCGCATACACTCCAGATCTCTACGGGCAGGGGGTCGTCGCGGCAGACCAGCTTGAACCGGGTGATCTCACGCTTGCCGCCGAACGTATCCGGGGTGTTGCGCTGAGCCACCGCGATTGGATCATGACCGACACCATCCGGGCACGGCATCGCGCCGGATGGAACGAACTTTTCAACGAGTTCGACATTGTGCTGTGCCCAGCGGCACCGACGACTGCCTTTGTCCACGATCACAGCCTCGATCAATGGAAACGCACGATATCAATCGACGGAGTGGAATACGCGTATCCCGACCAACTCGTGTGGGCCGGCGTCGCCACCGCACCAGGCCTACCGGCGACTGTCGTACCTGTCGCCACCTCGTCAGAGGGGCTTCCGATCGGCGTTCAACTGGTCGGGCCCATGTTAGAAGACCGTACGCCTCTACGCTTCGCCGAGCTGATGGAGAAGGAGTTCGGCGGGTTCGCGCCTCCGGCAACCTTCTGAGAATGGCGACCCGAGAACGCTCGGGCGCCACCGTGGCGGGCCTCGCAACGTGGATCCACATCGTTGGCAATGCAAATAACCGGCATCAGCGACTGAATTGTGACGTGGGCGATCGCAAGTTCGCCGAGAATCACACTATATGATCTTGACCGTGTCGGGACATTGTTGATTCTCTTGACCAATGCTCGCCCGAGATGGCCGCCTCGTCACCGTCGACGCTCTTCGTGGCTTTGCCCTTCTTGGCATCATTATCGTGAACCTTCCCTATGCCGCCTCCGGTTACAACTACGCCGTCGCCGACCCCACCTTCGTGTCGGTCCAAGATGAGGTCGTGCGATGGCTCATCCTCGTGTTCTGTACGATGAAGTTCAACCTCCTGTTCTCGTTTTTGTTCGGATACAGCTTTGTCCTTCAACAAGCGCGATCCGGGCCCGCATTCGTGCCACGGATGTGGCGGCGGCTTGGCGTCCTGTTCATATTTGGTATCATCAACATGATATTTCTCGTCACCGGCGACATTCTCACCACGTATGCGGTATGGGGAGCCGTGTTGTTGGTGCTGCGCGATATCGGCAACCGGACAGCGGTCGCGTTGATCCTCGCGAGCTACATCCTGATCGCTGGCGTAGGGTTGGCGGCGACGCTGATCGAAACGACTGACGATGCCGACACGCTTGACCGGGGTGCGACGGCTGCCAGAAAGTTGGCGGGAGGTGTCGGCTCTGTCCTGAGCGAGCATCTCACGGGTCTACCGCTCTACAGCAGATCCGAGCTGGTCATGCGTGGCATCGCAATATTTGCAGCCTTCCTGATCGGTGTCCTCGCGGCCCGGCATCGCCTGCTCGAGGGGCTCGACCGTCGCGAACGTATAATCCGATGGGCTGGCATTCCGCTTGGCCTGGCCGGCGGCATCTTCTATGCCTCGGCAGGGGGTGATACCAGCCCGACCGGGATCCTCGTCTCTGTGCTGACGGCGCCGTTGTTGGCCGCCGCGTACGCTGCCGGCGTGATGAGGATTGTCAGCAGTGGCCGTGGACGTTGGCTCGGGTCAGTTCTTGCACGTGCGGGCCGACTGTCACTCTCAAACTATCTCGGCCAGTCACTCATCACCTTGTTCCTCTTCACAGGACTGGGCCTCGGGCTGGTCGGCCGGCTTTCTCCGTTTGCCATGCTGGTCACGGCGATGGCCATCTTTATCAGCCAGGTCGCGATAAGCAACATCTGGTTGAGGAAATTCCGATATGGCCCGGCGGAGTGGTTGGTGCACCGTGTCGTCCAGAACAGAGGATCTATGGCGTGGCCGCCGTCACGGTGATGCTAGCTTGAAGAACTGGTAGCTAGGGGCTAGCTTTCTGCTACCAAGAACTTCGGGACCGACGCTCCCACGGGCTGCAGCTTATTCGTCGCCGCTGAGGCGACTTGAGCGCTGACCAGAAGAGGCTGCCTCGTGGGGCGCCGGCGGTGGTCCATGTCAAGGTCTCAGTACGACGAGAGAAGTAACACGAATCATGAGTCGCTTGCCGCTGCCGAGCACCGCCATGACTGTTCTGGACAACCCACTGTGGCCTGCTCTCGTCGGTCCCCAGCGTGGATTCGCAGAGGTTCATGGACTAGCAGCTCGGTACCTGTCTGACGTGTCACCGTTCTATGCACTGGCCGACACCGCTGATCCGCAGGCGTGGGCTGACGCGGCGGTTCTCGCGGAACCGGGAGAGGCAATCTTCGTTCCGCATGGGCCGCGGACCGCTCCACCCGGCTGGGAAATGACGTTCCGAGGGGAGGCCGTCCAGTTCGTGGGCAATGACGTCGATCCGGGGGACCACCCGGAACCAATCGTCCTGACCACTGCGGACGTGCCGGAGATGATCGACCTTGTGCGCCGTACCGATCCGGGTCCGTTCCTGTCCCGGACGATCGAGCTTGGGAGATATGTCGGCATCCGTCGAAGGGGAGCGCTCGTAGCCATGGCCGGCGAGCGGATGCGGCCGTCCGGCTGGTCCGAGATCAGCGCGGTGTGCACCGATCCGGCGTATCGCGGGCAGGGCCTCGCATCCGGTCTGGTCGGGTCAGTGATTGCGGCCATTGACGCCCGCGGTGAGGTGCCTTTTCTGCACGTCAAGGGAGATCATCCGGAGGCCATTGGGCTCTACCACAAGATGGGATTCACCGAGCGCAAGCGGTGCATCTTCGGTATATATCGGCCCATCGGCCAGCCCTGGAATGCGGCCGCATCCGCAGGGAGGTGATGATGGCTGAGCCGGTCGCCGCTGGGGTGGGTCGCTACCGAGTCGCTGAGGGCGTTCAGGAATGCTGTGGCTGTACTTGCGCTTCTCGTAGCGATTGATCCGGGTACCTCGAGCCACGGCGACGCATCTCTGGCTCGACAGGTGACCGGAGCGTTTCAACAGGCCGCCGAGTAGACCACGGAGTTCATGAGCCTGCGGACGTCGCCGCGATCGACGATTTTCGTCGGTGTTTCCGCTGGAGCCGTCTCACGGGGGAATGGTGATATGCACATCGACGCGCGCACAGTTGCTCTGTCCTACTAGATAGAGAGAGGCCTGCTACTCCATGCCGCAGCGGTTTCCGGTGCACGTCGACGAGCCCTCCGAGACGCGCAGCGGCATCGTCGGCGCTTTCGTCCGCGGTGTCCGACGGAGACTACGGGTGTCCTGTGCCGGCACCACGGTGATCGTGGTTCTGGTCGTGGCGATGACGGCAGGTGCCGTGGTCGGCCTGAGCGTGCTGCTAGGCAGTGCCGCCACGCAAGACGCCACGGTCCGCCCGCTTACAGCGCCCGGAAGCAATCTGGGAGAAATTCCCCTTGGTTCAGCCCGTCCGGGAACCGAGCAAGGGCTGGATGGCAAGACTGGGCGAGGCGGACCCGGGATCCCAGGAGATCCCGGCGTCGACGGCACATCGGAGGCCCCAGTCGTGGTGGGCGCCCCTACCCCACTTGCCACGCCCGGTGCGGTAACGGACCCGCCTGGCAATGTTGCGCCAAGCGCTGGTTCGGACGCCACTGCGGTCGGGCCCGCGGATCTGAGCAGCACGGCCAATGGACCCCGCACCTCGACAAAGTCTCAGGCATCGGTCGCCAGCGCGGGACTCAAGGTGTCGCGTGGTCCGACGACGATCACCAATTATGGAAGCAACCGCTGTATCGACGTGACAGATGGCCACGTCGGCGCGCGACTTCAGATCTACGACTGCAGCCCGGTCAACACAAATTCCCATCAAGCATGGGCCTTCTACACGGACAAGACGGTGCGGGCGAAGGTGACCGGCCAGTGCATGACGACCAGTAGTTGGTCCAGCGGCGCGACGATCACGGTTCAGAACTGCATTACGGGTAACCCCTTGCAGAAGTTCGTGTTGAACAGCTCGCACGACCTGACCAACTACAGTTTGTCGGCCGGCCAAGCCAAGTGCGTGGACGTCGTGGACAAGGGAAACGGAAACGGCGCCAAGCTTCAGCTGTGGACGTGCGAAGGCACCTCCAACCAGAAGTGGCGCTGAACCCCGGTATGGTCAGGCTGGCGGGACGCTGCAGGCGCAGGTGCGGTGAGCTCGGCGGCTGGGACGACCCGCGAACCAGAACTGCCGGCACCGGCAGGCATCGCGGCGATGCTACGAACGGTGATGACGGGCGATCGTCAACCATGCCGGCACGAACGGGCTGCGACTCACCATGGACCGACGCCGAACGCAGGCCTCATCAAGGCTTCACCTGCGGATCTGTGATGTCGAACTCTGGGCGCTATAACTTTCAAAGGATAAAGTCAGGCGGTGACATCGTGCCGGCTGTAATCGCTGACCCCCTTGCATGCCTGGCGAGAAGATCCGAAGCGACGCTGAGGTCGTGTCGGCGTCGGCATGGCCTGTGTGCCGTGTCGATCCCTGCACGAACCGTTCGCGCGGGGTGTCTTGGGCAGCTAGAAATCGCGGGTTCGACCGGAAGGGTGTCCGGAACCGCACAGTGAACGTTACTCATGATGGCCCAGGGCCGAGTGCGCCTTCCCCCGACGCGCACTCGGCCCAGGTCCATTACGTCGCCTATTCCTGTTGGCTCGGCGCTGATCGGTGCACCGTCGACTGCTGTCAAGGCGCTCGACACCACATCCTGGGAGCTTGCTTCCATGCGGCGTTGCCTGGCCGTAGAGGTGAACCTCTTCCCACGTGTACCGCCCGTTAAGGTCATTCGACGGACTTCTCATCCAATAGCGTGGATACGACGGCCGTTTGTGCCCCCTTCGGGGTGCGAGCGAGTCCCGTTGGGGTCATCCGGGGTGAGGCTCGTAGCGATATGCTCTTCGTCACTGCTCCCTGACTTGATCGTCTGATAGCCAGCCGCTAGCGTGGGCTCCATGACCCTCCTCTCAGGACTTTCGGAGGGACGCGAAAGTGATGTGGAGGATTGCCGTGGCCGGCGGATCCGAAATATCTCTGGATCCTGTCGAGGATGGTAGCTGCCTCGGCTCCAGAAGCACGGAACCAGCAACATGACGGCTCCTTATCGGAGAGACGAACGTCTGTAAGGGTTGGCCATTGAGTACCGTCCTTTTTCGACGACCAGCTCGGCGTAATGGTCCGGCGATGCCGTCCGGTGAGATCAATCTCCAGGAACCACCGGTATTGCCAGAGGTACAGCCCGCCGGGATGAGGCAGGCCATGACGGTCTTGCCGATGTTGCTGATGTCCGGTGTCATGACCATGATGTTCGTGAGCCGCTCGGGCGGCCGGCTGATCTGGGTGATGCTCGGCCTGACTGTGGTAGCTATGGGCGGCATGCTGGTCGGCCAGGTCGCTTTCGGCGGTGCGGACCGTAAGCAGAAGCTCGGCGGCGACCGCCGGGACTACCTGCGATATCTTGCACAGAACCGCAAGCGGGTCCGGCAACATGTGTCCGGCCAGCGTGAGGCCAGCGCGTGGCAGCACCCGGACCCGGAATCTCTGTGGTCGCTGGCGATGACGACCCGCCGCTGGGAACGGCGGCCGACGCATCCGGACTTTCTGGAGGTGCGGGCCGGCACCGGGGAACAGCGACTGGCTGTGCGGATCACCCCGCTGCAGACCAAGCCAATCGAAGACCTCGAGCCGCTTGCCGCGAAGTCGCTGCGCCGTTTCATCAGGGCCTACACCACCATCGAGGACCAGCCGGTGGCCCTGTTTCTGCCCGGCTTCGCGCAGATCCGATTTTCCGGGGACAAGGAGCGGACCCGGGCGATGGCGCGCGCCCTCGTCGCGCAAGTGGTAACAATGCACGCGCCGGAGGAAGTCCAGATCGCCCTCTGTGTCGCTAGCGACGGGATAGAGGCGTGGCAATGGGCCAAGTGGCTACCGCACCTGCAGCACCAGACTGCGCAGGACGCCGCCGGCCCCCTGCGGCTGGCCGGCGCGACGATCGAAGAGCTGGAACGGCTTTTCGGCGACGACTTCGCCGCGCGGCCCAAATATGAGTCGGGTGCGACACCGAGCCAGGACGAGCCTTTCGTACTGGTGATCCGTGACGGCGGCCGGTTGGGCAACGGCGCGCGGATGGCAACCACCGGCTACCGCAACGCCGTCCTTCTCGATCTCGACGATGCCACACCGTCCGCGACCAAAGGTGTTCTCACGTTGCACGTGGAAGGTGATGACCTGTTCATGCTGCGCCGCGACCGGGTCGGCAACGAAGAACGAACGAGGCTGGCAAGGCCCGACCGCCTGAGTGCAGTTCGCGCCAACGCGATCGGTCGTATCCTCTCGCCGTACCGGCTCGGAATCGTCACCGAGAGTGTGGACAGTCTCAAGTCCAACTTCGACTTGGGCACCATGTTGGAGATCCCCGACCTGCAGCGGCTCGACCTCGCGGCGTTGTGGGCGCCGCGCGGTGTCAACGAGAGGCTGCGGGTGCCGATCGGCGTTGATGCCGACGGCAACCAGGTCGAGCTGGATATCAAGGAATCGGCGCTGGGTGGGATGGGCCCGCACGGCATGCTGATCGGCGCTACCGGCTCCGGCAAGAGCGAGCTTCTCCGTACGCTGGTGCTCGCGCTCGCCACCACCCACAGCTCGGAAACCTTGAACTTCATTCTCGTCGACTTCAAGGGTGGCGCTACCTTCCTCGGCCTCGACCAGTTGCCGCACACCTCGGCGGTCATCACGAATCTGGCCGATGAGGCCGCGCTGGTCGGCCGGATGGAGGCCGCCCTGCGCGGCGAGATGGTGCGCCGGCAGGAACTGCTCCGCCAGGCAGGCGGATACAGCTCGCTGCTCGACTACGAGAACGCCCGCCGGCAGGGCGCGCCACTGGACGCGCTGCCGACGCTGTTCGTGGTGGTCGACGAATTCAGTGAGCTGCTCGCCGCGCACCGCGATTTCATGGACCTGTTCGTCACGATCGGACGACTCGGCCGCTCCCTCGGTGTGCATCTGCTGCTCGCCAGCCAACGTGTCGACGACGGGCGGATCGGCCAGCTCGAATCCCACCTGTCCTACCGGATCGGGTTGCGGACCTTCTCGGCCATGGAGTCGCGCTCGGTGATCGGGGTCCCGGACGCGTACGAGCTGCCGCCCGCACCCGGCAACGGCTATCTGCGCACCGATGTGTCCACACTGATCCGATTCAAGGCCGGCTACGTCTCGGCGGCATTCCAGGACAAAACCGTGCGCGTACGCCAAGAGATCGTGCAACAGCAGGTGGTGCCGTTCCGCCTCGACTATATCGAGACCCGGCTACCACAATCGCCCGAGCCTGAACCCCTGCCCGAGCCGGACGAAACCGCGTCCGGACGAAGCGTGCTCGCCACCGTGGCCGCGCAACTGGTCGACCAGGGACCCGCCGCCCATCAGGTGTGGCTACCGCCGCTGGGCGCGTCACCGTCGCTCGACCAGCTGCTCCCGGCTCTGGTGCCCGACCCGGACCTCGGACTCAGCGCGATCGAATGGCCGGGCAACGGGCAGCTGGTGGCACCGGTCGGGTTCGTCGACAAGCCGTACGAGCAGTTGCGGGACCTCCTGCTCGTCGACCTTTCCGGCGTCGGCGGTCACGTCGGCATCGCGGGCGGGCCGCGCAGCGGCAAGAGCACCCTGCTACGCACGCTCATCACCAGCCTCGCCCTGACCCATAGTCCGCGGCAGGTGCAGTTCTACTGCCTCGACTTCGGTGGGGGCACACTTGGTGCGTTGGCCGATCTGCCCCACGTGGGCAGCGTCGCCGGGCGGCTCGACACCGACCGGGTCTCCCGCACGGTCGCCGAGGTCACCGCCCTGATCAGCCAGCGTGAGCGCCGCTTCGCCGCGCTCGGCGTGGACAGCATGGCGACCTACCGCCAGCGCCGGGCCAACGGCGAGATCACCGATGACCCGTACGGTGACGTCTTCCTCGTCGTGGACGGCTGGTTCACGCTGCGGCAGGAGTTCGAGGCGTTCGAGGACGCGATCCGGGCCATCGCCGCGCAGGGCCTCAACTTCGGTGTCCACCTGCTGATGACCGCCGCCCGCTGGTCCGAGGTCCACCACGCGATGCGTGACCAGATCGGCACCCGACTCGAACTGCGGCTGGGCGATTCGGTCGACTCCGTCGTCGACATCCGCCTCGCGGCAACAGTTCCGCAGCTAGCCGGGCGCGGACTGACTACGGACAAGCTGCACTTTCTGGCCGCATTGCCTCGCATCGACGGGATTTCCGACCCATCCAGCCTGGCCGACGGCGTACGGGCTCTGGCCATGATGGTCGCCGATTTCTGGCCCGGTGAGCCGGCGCCGCCGGTGCGCACGCTGCCGGCCGTCCTGCCTGCGTCAGCCCTGCCCGAGCCGACCGGCGATCTGCGAATAGCGCTGGGCCTGGACGAAGCAGCGATGCAGCCCGTGTGGCACGACTTCGCTGACCTGCCGCATCTGACGGTGCTCGGCGACAACGAGAGCGGGAAGACAAGCTTGCTGCAGTACATTGCCAGGTCGGTGATGTCCCGGTACACACCGGCCGAGGCCCGCATCATGCTGGTCGACTACCGGCGCCAATTGTTCGATACGGTGCCGCCGGAGTATCGACTCGGCTACTCGGTATCCGCCGACTCCACCAAAGAAACGGTGTCCGACGCGATCGCCGGTCTGGCCCCTCGGATGCCCGGCGCCGACGTGAGCCCCGAACAACTGAGGCGACGGGACTGGTGGACGGGGCCGCGGCTTTTCGTGCTCGTCGACGACTACGATCTGATCGCCGGTGGCGACAATCCACTGCTGCCGCTGATGCCTTATCTGTCGCACGGCGCTGACATCGGATTTCATTGTATTCTGACCCGCGGCGCTGCGAATGTGCTGCGCATGTCGATGGACCAACTGATCCGTCGGTTGCAGGAGACGAACAGCCCAGATCTCGCTTTTTCTTGTCCGCCGTCGGAAGGTCCGCTGCTGGGCAATGTGAAGCCCCGGCTGCTGCCGCCTGGACGTGCTCTGCTTTGTACTCGGCGGGGTGCACGTCTTATCCAGGCGGCTTACAGCGAGTCCGACTCCGAACAGGGCGAAGAAAACCGAAGTCAAGTACGAGTGTGAGCGACGAGACTCGGTGACCCGATTCTCGTCAACCATCATAAACATTTCCAGAGCCGCGGTCCCCGGATGTTCTGCTCTAAGGCCAAGCACTGCGGGACGGTCGGAGATTGGTTCGGGCCTGTTTATGAAGTGCGTTGTTTCACTCAATAAAATGTATTTCTTCTTGAACCTTTCAGGGTGCCGAGCCGTCTATTTTCACGTGAGCATCACTCCGGATCTGAGTACGCGAGCGGCGCCTTTCAAGGCGACTATCTCAAGCGCCGCCACCGCCACCGAGTTGTGCCGCCTCGTCGTGATCGGACCCGAGCGGCAAATTGAGGCGGCTGTGCCGGCCAACGTTTTGGTCGCCGACCTGCTGCCCGCGCTGTTGCACCACCTCGGGGACAACCTGGCCGACGCCGGGTTGGCGCATGGAGGCTGGGTGCTCCAGCAGTTCGGCGGTGTGGCACTGGACGAGGACCGCAGTATCGCAGACCTCGGCCTCGACGACGGCGAGACCATATACCTGCGGCCGCGGTCGGACCAGATCCCGCCGGTGCATTTCGACGACCTGGCCGACGGTATTGCCGCGGGTGTGCGCAATCGAGCGGGGCGGTGGCGGCCGGAGATGATCCGGTGGGTCGCGATGGGCGCGCTCGCTGCCGTCCTGATGGTCGGAGCCGCGGTGCTGAGCTTGAGCGGACCGCCGTCGGCTCGTGCTCTCTGCGCGTTGGCGGTCGCCGTGTTCGCCATGGCCGCCGCCGTCGGGCTTACCCGTTCCATGGGGGATAGCGGTTTCGGTGCGGTTGGCGCAGTGGCCGGCATCGGGTACGCCGTGCTCGCCGCGATGGTCATTCCGGACCTGACCGGTGACAACGTGGCCCTGACTTTCGCTGCGCCGCAGGTGTTCGCCGGCTCGGTGGCCGCTCTGGTGTTCGTGGTTCTGATCGCTGTGTTGCTGCGATGGCCGGGACCGCGCGTCGCGGGGCTCATTGTCGGCACGTTCCTGGCTGCCGTCGGTTCAGGACTGGCGGCGTTCGTCCCACTGAGCGCCGGCAAGGCTGCGGCATTGGTCGCGGTGGTCGCGACCGTGGCGACGGTCCGGGTACCCTTGCTCGCGTTTCGGCTCGCCCGAATCGATCTGCCGCCGCTGCCGTCTGAACCTGAGCATCTGCAGGAAGACATCGATCCTGAGCCCAGCTCGCGGCTGTTGCCTCAGACGGTTCGTGCGGATGCGTACATGACCGGCCTTTACGCCGGACTGGCCTCCGTGGTCGCGGTGAGTATGGTCGTCGTCGCGCTGGTGGGTGGCTGGGCATCCGGTGGCCTGGTCGTGGTGGTTGCGTTGGTACGGCTGCTGGCGTTGCGGCCGATGAACAGCGCTTGGCACCGGCTCGCGCACGCCGCCCCGTCGGTTGCCGGCCTGGCCGTCGTCGTCGTGGTCACGCTGGCGGATGCCATGCCCCTCGTCCGGGTGGTCCTTCCCGTGGTGGCCGCTCCGCTGGCGGGCGTCGTGTTCGTCGCGATCGGGCGCAGTTTGCCACGGCGTCGGCTTATGCCGTACTGGGGACGGATCGGCGACATCGTCCAGCTGGCCGCCACCATCGGCATGCTGCCACTTCTGCTTGCCGTACTCGGAGCGTACGGCGCTGCCAGGGCGTTGGGGGGCTGAGTCGTGCAGTCACGCCGTGACCAGGTGCAAGCACAGGCGTACGTGATGGGCAGGTTGACCGGGGCACTGGTCGGCGCCGATCCGGACGGCCTGGAGAACCCGCATCGTCGTATGGTGACCGGCACCATTTCCGGGGTACTGATCGCCGCTCTCATAGTTTCCGGCTTCGCCGTCTTCGGATTCGTCGTTCCGGGTGGTTCTGCGAAGTGGAAGAAGCCGGGCGCTCTGGTGCTGGAGAAGGAAACCGGCAGCCGATACATTTACATGGGTGGGCGGTTGCGCCCGGTACTCAACTACACCTCGGCATGGATGTATTTCGGCAAGAAGCCGCAGGTTGTCGGTGTCTCCAGTAAGTCTCTGCATGGGGTCGCCCATGGGCAGCCGATGGGCATTACCGGTGCGCCGGACGCGCTGCCGACCGATGCATCGGTGACCGATCAGGCATGGACGGTCTGCGCTCCGGCTGGCTCCGAGGGCATGACGCTGACCGTTGATCGACCCGGTACCGGGCCGAGCCGTGACGTTGCGTTGGAACCGGATTCGGCCGTCGTGGTCAGCTCTGGTGGTCAGAGCTTCCTGCTGTGGCGAAGCCGCCGGTTGCGCCTGACTCAGCCGTGGCTGCCCAGGGTGCTCGGCTACGACGGCACTCCCGTCGCGATGCCGGCCGCCGCGCTGGACTCCGTGCCGTTCGGGCCGGAGATCGCCCCGCCGTCTATCACCGGCCGGGGCGAGGCCGGTCCGAAGATCGACGGTCACCCGAGCAAGATCGGCCAGCTCTTCGTGGTCCGTACCACGGGTACCCCGGACCGGTACTACTGGCTGCGGCGAGACGGCCTTGTCGAACTCGGTCCCACCGCGTACTCGATGATCGCTGCTGATCCGCTTAGCACACACGCCTACGACGGGCCGGTGCGGGCGATCGAGCTGTCGCCGGCCGGACTGGCGCAGCTGCCGGTCTCGCACGGTGCTGTCCTGCCCGATGGTGTTCCGGACACGCCGCCGCGGGCAGCGCAGCTGCCGCCTGGTGACGCCTGGTGCACTCGCCAGACGATGGCGGACGGCCGGATAGAGATAGTCTTCGGCAAACCGGTTCCTTCGGGCGATGTGGGGCGTGACACGTCCGGGGGGATTACCCGTACCCCGGACACCGCGGCTGCGGTCGCGGTGCAACCGGGCGTTGGCGGACTGGTCACGACGCGCGCTGGCCTCTACCTGCTCACCGATGCCGGCATCAAATTCCCCATCGGGTCGAAGATCGCGGGGGTGCTGGGCTATCCCCCTGACAAGGCGAAGCCGATTCCCGACCGGCTACTGGCGATGTTGCCGACCGGTCCCCCGCTCGGCACCGGTGCCGTGGAGGGGGTGGTTCAGGCTACGACTACCAGCGTCGATTAAGTGCAACAGGCCCTCAGTATCAAGGTGAAAGGAAGACCAATGGCAAACGGCAGGATAGTTACCGATGAGGTGAGCACGACCAATCTCATCAACGCTTTCGCCCAGGCGGCCGACGATCAGGCGGCAGCGCAGCAGCAGGTGGGCGGCGCGGGTGCGGAGCTGGCCGAGTTCTGGACGGGCGACGCGTCGAACAGCTACGGCGGTGGTCTCGCGGAGTGGCAGGCAGGCCTGACGAAGGTTCAGCAGGCTCTGTCGAGCATCAGCGACAGCATGGTCCGGTTCGCTAGGGATACCGCGTCCACTGAAGACGACAACCTACTGCAGGCGCGGTTGACTCCCGCCAGCGCGCTGACCGGCGCCATCTCGGCGATTCCGGCGACGCCCGCGTCGGCGAGCTGGACCTGAGAAGGAAGGACGAACGATGGCCAACTATGCCGTAGACCCGCGGGCGATGGATGACGCCGCCCAGAAATTCCATACCGTCACCAATAACCTGGACGAGTCTCTCCGAGCATTGCAGCGCGCCGCGCAGACCTTTATGGACAACAATGAAGGTCAGGCGATCGACGGCTACACCGAAGCCCAGCAGCAATGGTCGGCCGGAATGCAGCAAATGCATGAAGCGCTCGGTGATCACGCAGTTTCGTTGAGTAATATCAACCTGCGCTACGTTCATAACGACCAGCGCGGCGGATCTTACTTCCGACGCTGAAAACGTGGTCTGGACGGGACAGCGAGGTGGCTCGGCCAGCCGCTGTCCCATCCCAAACAGAACGAGAGAGTGATACACCATGCCAGGCAAGATCAAGATTGATGACGGCTTCATCAAAGAGGTCCAGGCGACACTGAAACAACTGCGTGCGCAGATCACGGACGTCAAGTCTGGCGTGGACCCAAATGACGGAAAGCGCGCCCGTGGAGGCCACCTCACCAACCTCACGATCGCGGCAGGTGGGGACAAGTTCGCCGAGGGTGCGAACCTGAAATCCAAGATCAGCTCACTGGCCACCGCGGCCGATCAGAAGCTGTCCGGCTTCGACCAGAAATTCTCCGGGTACGACCAGGGACTGTCGCACATCATCGCGTCGAGCGACGCCACCGAGGACGCGAACAGTTCGTACGCGTCATTCGGCGGATACCTCACGGGCTCCGGAGCGCCGCCGTCGCTCAGTCCACCGCCCACACACTGACGCAATTCCTGAATGATCCCTGGGTGCGTGAGGAGGCCCGCGATGTCCCAGCCCAACTCAGATCCTAATAGCCTTCCTGCCTGGGAGCAGGGTCTCACGACCGTGCTTAACGCCGACAGCATGGACAGTCGCCAGTTCGTCAATCGATCCTGGCTGACCCTGCTGAACGCCGGGTACTACATCAAGGCGAAGGGGAGCAATCCTCAAAACGATCCGATGGGAACCCAGGACAAGAATGAATTCACGCTCTATCGGCGCACGGCCGAGGACTACGACGGTGTACAAAGCCATATTGCCTACTGGATCATTAAAGGTACTGTCAGCTGGTACACCAAGGATGGTGACGCCTCACCACACGACCACTTCCAAAATGAATGGAAAGGGCACAGTAATTCTGTCCTGAACACACCGCCAAGCCCTCTGCCGTTGGACCCGCAGTCGTTCTACACGGCCGCCAATTCGTTCTACAACCTCGAGAGGTGGCTGGAAGACTCGGCCAAGCGGCTGCAGAACGAGATATCGAAGATCGACTCCCATGCATCTGGATTCAAGGGATCGTCGGCTCAAGCGTTCCAAGTGGCTCTGACCGATCTTCAAAATGAGATGAAGCTGTTGCGCGACGACCTCGCCACGTCTGATGAATGGGCGCGGATGCTGAACGCTAACGGCGACGCGGCGAAGGAATTCTGGGAACAGGTCCGGCAGGCCTGGGCGGACTTCACGAGTCATCCGGAGTACGAGCCGAACAATATGATCGCCAAGACGATGGCCGACATCGAGCGGGCCATCGACGAGCTCGGTACGCAGACCTCCAGCTGGAACAGGAAATCGTTTGACGATGGCTCTCAGGTCGTCTGGCAGGACTTGAAGAACTGGTGGATCGACATAGATTTCGGCAACGGACCGAAATCATACGATTTCCGTGATCCTGGCACGGCAATCGGCGCGCTGGACACGGATATGCACAACTATTTCCATACCGGTGTCGCGTCGTTGCATGAGAAGATGGCTCAGCAACTGCAGAAACTGCGGGAAAGTTTCGAGCACAGCTACCAGAACATGTCCGACCTCAGGACCTATGTCCCCCTTCCGCCGCCGAAGCAAGACCCCAACGTCGGCGGTGCTGGCACCGGAGGTGGAGGTGGAGGTGGGATCGATCTTTCCGGTCTCTTCAAGCACGGCGGTGACAACGGCGGCTCCGGTGATGGTGGCGGGGTCGATCTCGGTGATCTCCTGAGCCATGGCGGCGGAAGTGGCGGTGGTGATGGCGCCAACCTCGGCGATTTGCTCAACCGTGGTGGTGGAAGCAGCACTGGCGGGGGCGGCCCTAACTTCAACGATCTGGTGACCACGGCCGGCGGGGGAGGGGGTCTCAACGGTGGCCAAGGCAACGGAGATCCGGACTTCACCACGTCGGATTTCGCGGGGGATCCGGGCGGATCATCAGGCGGGTTCTCCGGCCCGAACCTCGGCTCCGGTGGGATCGGTGGAACCGGTGGGGGCGGTGCCGGGCTGCCGGACTTCCTGCCTCCACCGATCGCCGGCTCCGGCAAGCCGAATGACACGAAACCTGGTGGCGTCGCCGGCGGGCTCGACGAGGGCGACTTCGACCAGGGCCCGAGCGCGATCGGCGGATTGCCGCACGGTGACGACAGTGGCATCACGTTGCCTTCGTTGGGTGGCTCCTCGGGTTCCGGTGGTGCGCTTGGTCCCGGCAAGGACGGTGGTGTGCTCGCACACCTCGGCGGCGCCGCCGGACCCAGCAGCGTGACCGGCCTCGGCGGTGGTGCTGGCAGCGCCGGGGCTTTCGGTGGTAACACGCCCGCTGGCGACACCGGTGGGATCGATGCCCCTCTGCCGCCCAACGGGATCCGCACCGGTCCGCTGGGATCGGCTCCGGCTAACACCGGGATAGCGGGTGACGATGGCCTTTTCGGCGCCGACGGTGATACCGCGGAGGCGGGTGGGATGCCGTTCATGCCGCCGATGGGAGGCCTTGGCGGCGTCGGCGGTCAGGACAAGGACAAGGACCGTGAACGGACAACCTGGCTGGCTGAGGAGGAAGAGGTCTGGGGTACCGATCCGGACCTCGCGCCCTCGGTGATCGGGCGCGACCAGCAGCCGGACGGATCGGCCGAAGATCGTGTCCCGCGGTCGCCCGCCTCCAGCTCGCCGTACGGGCCGGCCCGCGGGACCGGTCGGCAGACTGGCCGCAGCCACTGAACGGGGGGTAGTGACATGTCCAGCCCGATGCACGACCGGATCGAGCAGGCATACGCCGAGTTCGAGAAAAAGAAGGAAGCGATAGCTGGTTTCGAGAATGCGATCGGGACGGCGCACACGACCGTGACTTCCAAGAACCGCGAGCTCAACGTCACCGTGGACGGCCGGGGTGACCTCACCGAGATCAAATTCCCGACGAACGCGTATCGGAGCATGGCGCCGGCGGAACTGGCGAACCTGCTGGTCGACACCGTCAGGTCGGCTCGGGAGAAGGCCCGAGCGGAAGCCGCGAACATGCTGGAATCGTTGCTTCCGGCGCGCGCGCCGATTCTCAGTATGTTGAACAACCCGGGCGGATTCGACCAGATGATGCGGGAAGCGGTACGCATCGTGAGCGAACCGTTCCCCGGCTCTAAGCCGACCGCCGACGGCGAACAGGAGTAGCGATGAGCGACAAAATCGGAGCGGACACCGAGCTGCTGAACGGCCGTGCACTCGACTTCGCCATGCAACACATGAACCGGGTCGTGAATGCCTATCAGACGGCCATCGCAATGCATACCCCGCTGGGCCAGCAGCGTTCCGACACCGACAAGGCGATTACCGCGTCGGTGAATCAGATGAGGGATTTGGTGGGTCAGGTTTTGGGTGGTATCACCGACCTGTCCAAAGGTGACATCAGCAAGGTGGATAGTTTGCGGTCTCTTTTGGAGAATGCTGAGGATGACAATATTCGTGAGGCGGGTGGTAAGGGGGGTAGGGCTGGTGCGGGTAGTGACAAGAATGGTCATCGTTAGGTAGTGCTAGTGGTGGGGTCATGCCGGGGGAGTGTTGGTGTGGCTGTGGTGGGTGGGGTGGGGATGGGGCGTCGCCGGTGATCGAGGTGTCGAACGGGGTCGCGGAGTTTTTGAAGTGGCTTACCGGGGAAGAGTTGCCGGGTACGGATCCGGATTTGCTGCGTGTGATTGCGGCGGCGCATGGTGATGCTGCTGATGGTGTCGACGAGGTCATTCCGATGTTGGTTGCGGGGATTAATCGGATTCGTGAGGGGGTGATGGGTGAGTCCGAGCGGGCCTTTGTCGACACGATGAAGGATTATGTGTCGGACGATGGGTTCCTTGCGGTTGCGTCGAAGTATGTGCGGCGTATGGGTAACGGGTTGGATGACACCGCGAATCAGGTGGAATACACGCAGATTATGGTGGTGCTGACCGTTATCGAGTTGATGGTCGAGTTGGCGGTGGCGCTGGCGATCGCCTGGTTTTATCCGGGGATCATGAGTGAGATCGCGGCGCGGCTGGTGATCGGCCGGTTCGTGATCGCGGAGTGGCTTGCCCAGTTGATCGTTGCGGTGGTCGCCAGTCAGGTCGTCGGTATCGGTTTGCAGGTGCTGATGGATGTGATCGCGCAGTTGAGCATCATGTCCGACACGCATGGCTGGAACGTCAACTTCACCCGGGAGGCGGCCGGGGTCGGGGCGTGGACCGGCATGGTCGGGTTGTTTCTGGGTGGGGCCGGCGGTGTGGTCGGTGGCTCGCTGGCCAAGGTTTTCACCGGTGCCGCATCCCGTTCCGGCGAGGCGGTGGTGGACAAGCTGGTCACGACGGCGGGTGGGGGTGCAGGTCACGCCGGTGGCGGACACAGTGTTGCTCGCACGCTGGGTCATGGTGTGGGGCATGTCGGCGAGGAAGGTGTGCACGAGACCGCGGGGGAGACCTCGTACAACGGGATGAAGCATCAGCAGATCACCGGGATCGGTGTAGCGATGACCGCGGTATCCGGTGGAGTCTCCGGGCTGGCGACCTTCACCGGAACGAGCATCGGTACCTCCCTCAACCACCTCACCCAGCCACACGACTCACCCACCAACAAACACGACGAGCACTCCTCGACAGACCAGCACTCGCCCACCAAGACAGACCACACACCCCCACCCCCATACGAAAAGCCACCGCCCTATGACGAGCCCGCCTCGTTCGGCGTTTCGCCTGGGCTGAACGCGCCGCCGCACTACGAGAGCCCGATACCGTCCAGATCCAGCATTGGACCCGGGCCTTCCGCACCAGCCGGTCCGGCCGGGGGCGAATCGGTCGACATCGGAGGACCGACCCCGGTCGGCGAATCGTCAACTACTGGTCTGGATTCTTTGTACTCGGGGACTGGCGCGACCACAGATAGGCCAGACGGTAACGCGTCGATCGGCACGTGGGCTGCGGGCAGCTCGACGGCCACTGAAACCCCGCCAGATACCTCGGCTTTCGGACCGGTCAGTCACGACCTCGGCAGAGCAGGGAACAGCGCCACCCTCGACGGTGGTGCGGCCATAAATGTCTCGGCCACGCCTACCGGGTCGGTTGGAGATGCTGGTCCGGTCACCAACCCAGCCACAACCGGGAACGGCGCATCGGCTACAACCGTCGGTATCGCCGCACAGGCTGGCCCGGCGACCAACACCGTTCCGGTCACGAACAGCGGCACGCCGGTAATCGTCACATCACCCGCGAACACCGATGCCGCGGCGGATGGACCGGCCGAAATTTCCATCGGCACGGTGCCTGAAGCGGCGGAGCCGGGATTGGTGGACGCCGCCTCCTCGGCACCTCAGATGGCGCGTTCGGGCCCCCCCGATGCACCGGTCGCGGGCCTTACGCGCACGGATATCCCCGCGGGGACACCCGCACCGGCAGCCACCACCACACCGATCAGCAACGTACCGGCACCGCCTGCGGATCCGTCGGTGGTTCCGGCAGCGACCGACCTCTCACCGGCCGTCGAGAGCCAGGGATCTTCCGCCGCCGCCATACGGGATGCGGCGTCCGCTGTCGATTCCACCGTGGTAGGGGCCGCTTTCAGTACCCATGTGTCGCCACGAGGTGTGTCCGCATTGCGGCAGGCGACCCTTCGAGTGCTCCGCGACCAGGCCGCCGCCGTTTCGATGGACCGGCTCGAGACGTGGGTTTCCGAGGTCGAGGTCAGTTCTAAGGATGCCGCGACGACCAGCCCAGTGGATTGCCTGCCGCGGGCGCTGGGGGCATTCACAGCACTGTACGGGCGGCTCGGGAACGGGAGCAGGGCGCTCGACGACAGCGTGACCGTTACGCCGACGGTCGCCGATCTAGAGATGGCGCTAGGTGGCGAGTTCTCGTCGGCGCACGATGTCGTGCCCAGCAGGGTGTTTGAATTTGTCGGGAGGAATCCGGGCGGGATGGTGCTGGTGCACACGCGCCGCCCGAACGGGACCAGCCATGTGTACGGGTTGGTGGGCGACGGCCGTACAGGCGAAGTCAAGCCGCGATGGGTGGACTCGCAGCACAGCGGGATGTTTCGTGACGTGGCCGGGCCGCGCGATGCGCGAGCGGCCGACCTGAGCGCGGTCGGAACGCAACTGCTGGCGTTCGACGGAGATGGCCGGCCTATTTCCTTGTCCGTCCTGAATGGGCGGCCTGCGAGCGTGCCCGATGCCACGGACCGCCGCGGTGACGGCCGAACGGTGGAGGCTCTGGTAGACCCGAGCCTCGTCGCCGGCTCGCCGCATGGCATCGATGATGCTCAGCTGTCCCCACCGCGTCAGCCGGGAGGACTCGATCCGAGAAGTGTGGCCCCGCCAAGCGCGCCGGCGCCGATCACCCTCGACCGTGGACGGATTCCGGGGGATTGGGCGATCTGGGAGACCCAGCTTCCGCACGAGTCCGTCATCACGTCGACGCGCCCGGCCGAGACGAGCGGGAAGACATGGTGGTCGGAAGTTGCAGCGCTCACGCCGAGGGTCGATCGGCTGTCCCGCTCCATGATGGCGCGGCTGCGACGGGTAACCGGCAATTCGTCGCGCTTCGTAGTACGGCTGGTGCGAAAGGTGGTCGGCAACTCGTCACGGTTTGTGATCCGGTTTGGCGCATACGCGACCGAGGTCGCGTCCGAGGCCGCGCGCCTCTCTCTGGATACGGGTTACTACCTGAAGAATAGGGCGACGCGCGATCGCAAAATCAATTTGCTGAGGGAGATGAAGTTTCATCCCGAGGAGACCCACATCGCAGAGCGGTCGAGCCGCTGGCGCGCCATCAAGTTCATTCTGATGCCTCACCCGGACGTGGTCTTCGATACTGACATTCAGCGACGCCCCGAGGAAGTCCCGAAGATCGAACTGCCGGCGCTGCGTCGTGTCACCGATTTGACGACACGACCGGTCCCGAGGGCTCGACGAAAGCTGCGCAAGCCAATGTTGCATCTGCGCTCGTCGGCGCATGACACAGACTCCGACGGACACATGATGCCGTTTGCCGCCGCGGGAGCACCCGGGCAGACGCGTGAACTCACGTCAACTTCGGTGGTGCGTGCGGAGTATCCCTGGCTACCCGCAGTCAATCCGGACCGATCGACGACGAACTGCGTGTTGGCGGCGATCGTTACAGATATGAATTTGCTGGATGGGGGAAGGTCCGTCTGGCAGGCGCCGGCGGCGGATAGTGCCCTGCCTGAGTCGGACGTCGTCGAGTATCAGCGCCAGCAACTCAATCTGGGTGATTCCGGCTCACGGATCTTCCGGGCTGGGCAGGAAGCCGTGACCGCGGTAATGCAAGACGCACCGGTTGGCTCGCGTGCCATCCTCCTTGTTCGGCCGGTACGAGCGACCACAGCGGGATCAGGCCAATTTTCGCATGCCTTTAATGTCGTGCATCATCGTACTGGCGTTTTGTTCCTCGATGGGCAGGCCGGAGAAGCTGCCAGAATACCTGACGAGGTTGCGGATCTGCTATTCCTTCCGCTAGACGATACGATCAGCGACCCGCTCGGCGGGATAGCCGTCATGCCGGGAGAACTCGACGAAAGGCGGGCGGCTGGCGGTGGTTTCGAAAGCGAGTTCCACAGGTATGAGCTAAGAGGTATTCCGGACGATTTTCCCTCCGGGGCTCCGGTCATTCGAAACCCTTTCTTCGACGTCGTGGTCGATAGGGGTTCGGGTTTCGCCAAGCTGGAATTGAAGACTTCAGTCGCTCAGCTTGTGCAGGGAGACAGCGGACGTGTACCCATACCGGCCATGTTGCAGGCCGTATTCGAATTCAGCGATCAGCTGAAGCGGTTGTCCACGGGACAGAGCAGAACCCTTGGGCAGCTTTTCGGCGACAAATTTCTGGTAGCACCGGCTGCCCGCGACTTCAATGTTCTGGATAGGGGCTCCGGATACGTGCAAATGCATTTTACTATGGGAATACCGATGGGTCGGGGTGGTATCCGAAGGTATATGCAGGCGGTGCAGCAGCTGACCTATTGGGCGACCGCCCGAAATAATCTCCATGATGGGCTCTCATTCGCGGCGGATGAGATACATCGATTCCGTGATGCAACGCGTGACGCAACTGTCGATGAGGCCGAGTATGTCGGAGATTACCTGGCGCTCGCGTACGTCCAATTCACCGGAGTGGTCAAGAGGTCTTCCGGCGCGTCTGGGAAAGATGATGCTGGCCTCATTTCTCGTGTTGCTCCTCACCGGCTAAGGAAGGCGCTTCCTGAGCCAGTCGGTCGATACCTGAACCAGAATGCAGAGGCGATCATCCAGCGCCTCACCCAGGCATATTCGGTTCGATACCCTCTGTTCCATGAGTCGATGCTCGGCAAGAAACTCTTCCACTCTACCGAATACAATGTAAGGGATTACCTGGACAGTATCTTCCTTATCGGTGGACCCCCGATCAGCCAGGCTGATGCGTTGAACGTGCACACCGAGCTCTTGTTCGACGATAACAGCGGGAACGCCGACCCTAAGTTGATACCGCTAGAGGCCCGCGCAGCCGGTTCCAACCCTAGAGGCAGCACCATGACCCAGGGTGCCGAACTCTTTGTTCAACTTGGATGGCTGGCCGCTGGCATCTATGAGGAAGACCGGCAAAGCCGGGGACTCCCATCGCACGCTCTCTCTGCCGAACACTTCGAGGTGCCAAGCAACGATCATGTGGCCACTCCACGAAGCCCGGTCTATCGATCAGCCGACTTCGACTTCCAATTTTTGATTCCTCCTGGACCGGCCACCCCCAAAATGCGCTTCAACGAAGTCCTGGCGCGATTCGATCTGTCCGATAAAAACGAGATTGACGGTGGCCAGAACAGCTCACTGGATTCTCTCGCGCAGATGATCACACGGACAGCTATAGAAACAAAGCTCGCCATTGAAGGCGACGAGCCTCAATATGACGGGGCGCTGCTGGTTGTGAATATCGAGGGGGGTGGCAACGGCAGAAGATTTTGGTGGGGCGGAGCGATGGAAAGCGGTTTTTCGCGGGCCGAGACGACATCAGCTGCGCTCATACCACTTTTGCAGCCGCTATTTGAACAGGTCGAATTGGACATGGCCGACATCGCAATTAGTCTCGTCTCTAGGGGCGCAGGCGAGTCGTCCGCCCCAGGGTCACCGTCAACTGCGACCGCTGAAGCGAGACGTCAGGTGTTCGTGTGGCTGGAACGAGGCGGATGGCGGCCTCGCCGCTCTGGTGGCTCCGCGACCGCTGATACCTACCGCGCCGCAGGTTCGGTGGGCACTGAGAGGCCATTTGATTCGCTCATGGCCGGAACGCGCTCCGCGTCCTCGCCGACGATGTCCGACCAACTGGCGTTGGCATCGGTGACCGGACTGCCGCCGCGGATCCTTGCCAGGCGAGCCACTGAACCCCCGGCCCAGCTGCGGGCACCGGCCGCTGACGGGGATGCGAGGTCGCTCCCTGACCATGTCGGCGAGCGGGCGTATCTCGCCCGACGGGTCTGGCAGTTCCTCCAGGACGACGGTTCGGGGGTGGCCTCCGAGGTAGTCGATCGCCACCTCGACGCGTCCATCGCCTCCGCGGCGGCAGGATTCGCAGGTTTTGACGTGCCAGAGGAAACGGTCCGCGCCATCGGACTCGCGGTGAGGCTGCGGGCCGGCGCGACGACAGAGCTGCTCCGCAGCGGGGAGAGGACCTTCCGAAGGGCCCGTGCCGGTCGCGAGATGGACCCTGAGGCCAGCACCGAGGAAGACGAGCGTCTCGAACCCCTGGCCCCGGTCCAGCAGAACCGGTCGATGCCGGAACCGTCGGCGACCAGGGAACCTCTGGCCATGCGCGGGCGCTCGCTGCCGAATCCGCCGGCGCTGGACGTGCCGCCCCCACCCGTGTCCGTCTACCACTCCACCGACGCGGGTGTACGTGTCGACGTAGTCGTGGTGGACGTGCTGCAAGCGCGGCCCGCGGAGGTCGAGACGATGCTGAACGACCTTGTCTCCAATCCGCAGCGCATCCGAGGCTTTGTGGTGCTGACCGGCACCAACCAGATCCGAGCGACTGAAGAGATCTACATCGAGCTCGCCATGGACCGGGGCCTGTGGTTCGTCCAGCCGGCCGCACCGGACGGCCAGACGGTCGCTGCCCACCGATATAGGCCGAACGAGCTGAACTCGCCGACCGGCTGGCTGGTCATCAGCGAGATAGGGCGTTTTTCGTTCATCGAGCCCACGATTGCGGGGGCGCCCCTCGACCAGTCGAATGCGGTGTCGCTGTTCAATGACACCACGGAACGATTCCAGCAGGAGAGCCGCGACCAGCAACTGAACCCACCGCGTAATTTCGGGGTAGAGGCGTTCTGGGCCGTGGGACCTGACCGGCCGGGTCGGCTGACCGAGGAACCACAGGATTTCCGTGAAGTGGAGCCGGTGCCCCGGCCGGCTAGCCAGCGCCCGCGGCCGTTGCCGCGCCCGCCCGCGCTACCCGCGCCCAACGGGTGGCCGATCGACACCCGGGACTACGTCGAGCCGCCGGAAGCCGACGGGCTCGCTGGCGCGCGGCAGCGGGCGACCGTCGGCGTGCGCACGCACTACTCGGTGGATCCGGTCGGGAACGTGCTTCGCCGGTCCGGGTTCGACGTACGCCGCTTCCAGCTCAGCGGCCAATGGTTCTCTGAACTGAGCACAAAGGTCTCCATCGCCGACCCTCGGGGGCTTAGCGACGACACCGGCGATCGCGTGTTCTCGGCGTTGCAGGCCGCTGCTCGACGCTTGAACACCGCGGTGAACCGGCTCCCGGACGACGGTGACCTGCTGCGCTTTCGCGTCGAGCGGGTGGAGCCAGGTGCCGGCGAACACCTTCCGGTCACGGTGGTACCGCGTACCGAGCGGATGGATCAGCTCCATTGGTGGATCGACGCTCCACCGGAGGCATACGGACATGAGTTGTTGCACACCGTCGGCCTGCCGGACGACCCGATCACCGGGAATGTGCTCGGCGCTCCTGACCCGACCAGGCTGGTTGACGCCATCTTGCAGCCACGCCAGCGGTACGTGCTGTCGCGCCTCATTCGCGAGGTCGATGATCAGGGTGGGTACAGCGGGGTCGACCAGTTGCCGCCGATCCGCGAGCTGCCCGGGGACCTGAGCGCGATCCGGACCCTTGGGGATCTGTGGGCGGCGCTCATGCCGATCACCGGCCCGGACGAGATCGTGACCGGCGACGATACGGTGCTCGACCCGATGTCGTGCGTGGTATTGCTGCGCGCGGCTTTCGCGGCACTGCATCCCGACCGAATCGCCCCGGTCGTGGCGGCTGCCCGAACGGTCGACGATGCCGTTCTCAACGGACGTCAGACGAGCGCGCTTCTCGGTGGCGCACACGGGAAGCGATTCTTTTCATGGACCGATGTGGACGCGCGCCTGGTGGCGGCAGCGCGAACCACCGGGCGAAGCACGGCGCTGATCCTGCTCGAGCGAGGCGACGGAGTCGGGCACGCGATCATGGCACACCTGCTGCCGAACAGGCAGATCGCATATTTGGACTTGCAGCGGTCTCCTGGCCGGCGGTTGATGACCGCGGCCCGTCCTGATTTGAGCACGGCGCGGGCGTCGGTGGTGATCGTGGACGGGAATGGCCACGAGGTGCCCCAAGCGCCCGCACGGTCGCTTGACGTGGACGCGGTACTCGACCCGGCGCGCGACCACCGTTACGGCGCTATCGGGGTCGAGGGCGAGACCCGTGCCTATCTGAACCTGGATCCAAACAACATCCCTTTGGTGGATCGGGTCGTCGCCACCTCACGGCTGATCGACATCCACATGGACGAGTCAAGGGGCCGCGTGGTCATCGAGCTCGTCCCGAAGCCGTACAACCTGCTTGATGGGGAGACCGAGTTCGCCGATCGTGATGAGGTTGTCGGAGCCCTCCGCACGGAGCTTGCCGAGCTGGAACGGGTGCCCGTGGGTGAGCGAAGCCGCCGGCGCCGGATCGACGGGCTTTACAGCGCGGAGCGTGGCTTCACGCTCAGTGGCGATTTCGACGAGTTCCTGATTATGGGCCCGCACGATCCGTACCGGCTTTTCATGCAGTACACGGTGGATGTGCCGATCGGCGGTCTGTATGCGCTCATGGAGTTCGCAGAGAAGAATGCGACACCGGGAGTGGATACTGCGATCGACCTGTCCCGCCAGGCGAGATCGTTCGCCGATCGCATCGCGCGCCGGTTTGCCGGATTGAACGCCTCCGAGTCGGCGGTTCTGGAGGGCGACCTCGATGCGATGTCACTGCGTGGCTTCCTCGCGACGGTCTATGCGCACGTGGTGGCAGTGTCCAGGTGGCGCGCGACTGGGCGGGGTCTGCTCAAGAACAACCTGCTCACCGCTTCGCGGGTGTCTCTGGCGCACATGCGCACCGCGTTGTCGGAGAAAGGGCGCTCCTGGCTGGAGTTGAACGCCGGTGAGATTCGCATACTGCTCGCGGACCATGCTCGTGCGAGCGATCCAGAGATACAGCAATGGATCACCAACAGCGGCATCCGCGACGTCCTGGCCGCGTCGGCACCGTATGAGATCGGCGGGGAGTTCACCGCGGGTCAGTATCTTGACAACGCGCTGCTGCCGTGGGGACCGCGAAACCCGACCATCGACCAGTCCAGCCTGGGTATCCGGACGACTCTGAAGGTTCGTACGCCCGCCGGAGGATTGCCCGTTGCCGCCCATGAACTACGTGCCTTCGGCGAACAACACGTCACTACCGACGAAGCGGTCACGAACCTCTGGATGATCGACCGAGCGGCGCTCCAGATAGACCGCGGCATGCGGAACATGCGTGAGCGTGACTATCGAATCGACTTCGGCAAGGGTCAGACCGAGGTTGATCAACAGCAGCGGCACCATGTGGCGAGGCTCGTGTACCAGATCGTGCGTGATGCGGTCCGGGACGGCAAGGCCCGCCGCAGCGAACGCCAGCGCGTCGTAGTGGAGGGGGGCGGCAACAACGCTAGCTCCGAGACGAGCGGGCTCCGTACTCGCGCGATCGCGAACGAGGCGCGCTCAGCGGCGGCGGACCTGTTGCGACGGTACCGACTCGATCCCCGCCTCCTGACGATCGAGGAGCACGATCGCGGCTCCGGTCTGTCGCGGGCGCCGGGCGCACGTAGCACCAGCTTCCTGGCTTCCCTGATCGACCGGGACGAGCGGCGCGCGGTCCGGATCTGGACCGAGCCGCTGCCGGTGGCCCCGCAGCTTCCAGCCGGTGAGTGGCCGGTCGACAACTACAGCTACAGAGATACGTTCCAGGATCCCGCCTTTGCTGAGGCTCGTGAGCGAGAAGGCGTGACGATCGGCCATCGGTGGCGGATGTTCACGGATCCGACCGGGCGTCTGCAACGGTCCGGGTTCGACGTGCGTCGGTTCCGGATCGGGCAGCAGTGGTACACCGAGCTCACCCAGAGAATGTCCATCGTGGATCCTCGCGGTCTGACCGAGGACGGTGGCGCGCGAGTCTTCTCGGCGCTGCGGGCCGGCACCGATCTACTCAACGCCAACGAGCGTAATCAATTGCCGATGGAAGATGGGACCAGTGACCGATTGCTGTTCCGGGTGGAGCGCGTACCAGCCGGTACGAACGAGCACCTCCCGGTTACCTTGGTGCCGCGATCGGAGGCGATGACACAGGACCGGTGGTGGCCCGATGCACCTCCGGAAGCCTACGCACACGAACACCTGCACGCCGATGGCCTCCCGGAGGACCCGGTGTCCGGCAATGTGATGGGCCCGCCGCGCGCGGACCGCCACGGCAACTTGATCGGTGACAAGTCTGACATGGCCCTTGGACTGCTGCGGCCGAGGCAATTGTCGGTTTTGTCCCGTATGATCGGCCCGGTGCAGGACGGGGGCTACATAGGTGATGATCCGATCAGTGCCCCGCGGCCGGTAGACCTGACCCGAGGCAGGACGGCTGCCGATGTGGACGTGGCGGCCGAGCGGGAACCGATCTCACCTGGGGGGTCCAGCCCGGACGCGGTCATCACAGCGCCGCCGCGAAGCTCGTTGATCGCGACGAACCCCACGCCGGCTTCGGCCGAGGAACCAGGTGCAGCTTCACAGATCGAGAGGGGAGGAGCGGCTCGCGGTCGTATTGGTGGACCGGGCGTAAAAGCCTCGATGTGGCGGGGCACAGCCGGCGGCCAACGCACACCTTCATCGCGTGGTGGGCTGCGGGGTGGCGCAAACTTGCACGGCCCGGGAGAGGCCAGGTGGCGTGGTGTGACGCCACGTGACGGCAGATCGGGGCAGCTCCTCACGAGCGACGGGTCGTCGGGCACGGTGGATCCTCCTATGGCGCAGATCAGGTCGGCGACTCAACTGAGAAGCGTGGTGGCAGAGAATCCCCCGGCTGTCGGACAGGATCCATCGCTAGCCCAATGTGAACCATTGGTGAATTGGGTCATGCGTAAGTTGCACCCCGGAGGGGTTTGGCCGCTGGATCGGCGGCCGTCCGATGGCACGGTGATGAAGCTAGATGATCTGCCCGGTGCGCAGGGTCGCCTGGTGGCCGGACGCGGTTGGGCGGAGGTCAGAGACCTTGCGACCCTCCAGATCTTTGTCAGCAACAGCCCCGGTGCGACTGCCGTGATGATGATGGGTGTCGGCCAGGACAGCACCGACATCGCACACGTGCTGGCGCTGGAGATGACCAGCGATGGCCTGCGCTGGGTGGATGCGCACCGACAGTCACCGGTCGGCAGGGTTTTCGCGGCGGCGAGAGCTGTTTGGCCTGTCAGCACGCCGAAGACCACGTGGGCTCTGGTAGTCGACGCGGGTAGCCGGGTGATCGAGCCCGCTCTGTGGTCGGTGGCTGTTACCACCACTGAGGCATCACCCGGCGTTCAGCAAAAAGACAACTTCGGAGACTATGACGCATGGGTGGCCACCGGGCTGGCCCGGTTGAAGCCCTGGACCGGGGCCACGGATTGTGTGGTTCGAGTGGACTCCGTGCTGACCGGGTTGGGGGTACCGCGACTGCGATCAGCCGATACCGGCAGCTTGGCGACCACGGGTGAGATCGCCGCTCGACTGGGTGGGGTCTTCAAGCCGGCTTCGTCAGAGGCGTTGATGGATCTGCCGCCCGGCACGGTCACGGTGGTATGGACGCAGCATCCCGACGATCCTCAGCATGTGGTGCTGGCTCACCGACCGTCAGGCGGCGCTGGACGGCTGACTCTGGTCGAGACGCAAGCTAGTGCTGATCGGCGGGTCAGCGTGGTGGACCCGGAAAATTTGCCCCGGGCGTTTCAGGGACTACTGCGGCTGCCCATCAACGATCATGGACAGCTCCTGTGGGTACAACAAAATGGCGGCGCCGGATCGTCACCGGTAAGGGCGAATGACGCCAGCTCCGCCGCCGCCCTTCTGGACCCGTCCAGGAGTGTCCGGCCTGGTATGCAGTCCTATGGTGGTTATGGACACCCCGACAACGAGGGGCAGTCGTCGTCCCAAGGCCAGGGCCAGCCGTATTACCAGGGCCAGCCGTATTACCAGAGTCAGCCGTACTATCAGCAGCCGTATTATCAAGGCCAAGGCCAGCCGTCCTATCAGGGCCAGTATCTGCAGGAAGAACGCCCGACGCGGTTGCAAAGTTTGCGCATCGCGGCGTTCGCGATGATAAATAAGATACTTTGGCGCGGTTCAATAGAACCCGATCCGAATAACGGCTGGAGGGAGATGTCAACGACCTCTCAAGGTCGCACGAATGATTTTGTCCGCTGGATCCAGGATGACACCGGAGCCATCTCCGAGCCAGCAGAAAATGGCGTCATGAACTGCTGGCAGTTCATCTTTCTTGCTTCCTATCGGGCTGGATTGGTTACGAAGCGTGAGTTGCAGCGCATACACAACAGAGCCGCCCAAGCGGCGTCCGAGGAGTTCGCTACTGACGGCGGCAAACTTATTGAAATCGCCGGCTTCACGGACGAGGTGGTGGTCCCGCACCTGAAGATGGCGGCCGGTCATTCAGCGTATTACTCGTCGTTGCTTCGCGCGTTGTACCGAGGGCCGCTGTCTCGATATGAGTTCGGTTCGGAGTCGACCGGTGTCAGTCGGACCGATATCCCATTCGGGAACGTTGTGTTTTTTGACGGTCCTAGCCACGTCGCCCTGAGTTATGGTATGCGTGATGCCCAAGGACGCCACCTTGTCATGAGTCTTTGGATTTATCCGCACGGCAGCTATCCCGGACCTACCGAGCAGGACAAGTTCGGATGGCTGGAAGTGACGACGGTGGAGGAATTGATGCAATCCGGGCTGTTCAGCGTCGTCAAGTATGGGGAATTGGCGTGGGCGTGAGCGGGCACGGCGTCGTGCTGGAGCGGACCGACGAGGTGCCCGCGTCACCCGGGCAGGTGGTCTTAAGCGTGGGCTGGGGCGACGGTCCAGAACAAGTCCCCGAGCGACTCGTCGCGATGCCGTCTTTCGGTGCCGGCGGCACCCGTCGGTTGCGACCGGTGTTTGCGCTACGAGCCGAACCCGGTGAGGGAATGCTGGTCCTCGCTGATACCCAGGCCGGTCAGGGAACCCGGCGATTCCTTCGTCAACACGACGGTCGGTCCACCTGGCTGGATCTCTCGCCAGACCTCGACGAGATCGTAGGCTGGCGGGTGGTGGACTTCCTGCCCGACGGGCAGGGTGGCCTTTTCCTGCTGGAGCTCCTCGAGCACGGCGGCGGACAGTGGATGAACCGAGTCCGGCACGTGGACGGCGCCGGTGACATGATCTGGTCGACAACCGGCCCATTCGACGTGCAAGCCACAGATCTCACCCACCTGCGCGGCGTTATTACTCGGCTTCAAAAACCTGCTGGCGGCCCGTTGTGGGTCGTCCCCCGAGCCACATCAGCGGGACTGCTCGCCCTGGACCCCGACACGGGGTGGAACTTGGCGATCCCACGTCTGGACGCCGACATCGCCAACCTGATTATCACCGACCGGGACCAGGTGCTCTACGCACGGATGATCGAGGCCGACGGCGAACGCACCATGATGTTGGCCGAGACGAATCTCGGTACTGGCGAGACTTCATTCGCCCCATACCCCGGGGAACCGCTGCTGGACCTGGTCGGCAACGACGATTCCGGCCGGACGTACGCCCGCGTCGACGACGGTGTCATCAGGCTTGACCCACGCTGGCGAGTCCGGCTTCACGGCGCCGTACACGATCCGAGCACCGGGATGTCCACCGTCGCCTACGGGACCACCGAGCCCAACCGGCTTCTCATCACCGAACATCAGCGCGGAGGCTCTCCCGGCCCGTCATGGTCCTTGAGGTTGGGCCAACTCGGCGGCGCATCCGCCACCCTCATCGGCGTCGAGCACGGACCCCGCTTCGTCTTGCACGTGGGTGGCTCCGCCCGTCTCGCAGGGAGCCTCGTTACTGTGGACAACAGGGGAATCAGCCGCACCAGCGACAGAGTCGCCGACGATCTCGTGGCACGAGAACACCGTCTCGACCTTACTCAGACGGTCATCACCCCGGAAGGCGCTGTCCTGGCGCCGCTCAGCAGCCCACACGGCTTTCACGTGCTTCGCATCCAGCCGAGCGGGCCATTGCACAACACGGCATCCGGACCCTGAGCGGATATCACTCCACCCCGGTGGAGCGGGCGGGAACAGTAGCCGAGCGGGAGAGAAGTTCGATGGTCCAGGTAGTAGAAGTCCAGCACCGGATGGAAGCCTTTCACCGGCTGTTGTTGCGGATGGCGGGTCGCCTCTCGGACGAGCTGATCGCCGAAGCGCGGCGCTGGCTTGCCGCCGAGGAGTTCGTGCTGATCACTCAGGCGCTCGCGTTCGCCGTCAACGCGGCGCGAGTCACCCTGACCGAGACGGAGTTGGCGTTGCTGATGGAAACCGTCACCGACGCCGGTGCGGACATCGAGCTGCTGGCTGGTATCGAGCAATCTGAGGCGGACCAGCCGCCGTTCTACGGATTCGCACCGGTCAGCCCTGAAGTGCTCGAACGGCACCGCGACGAGGTGCCGTACAGCCTCGACCTGACCATTCCGTACTACGGGCCCGGAGCGAGCGATGACGTTGACGCCGAGGTGGCTTCGGCGGTCGAGGGGCTCGCGGTCGCGGGGGCTGGGCCTGTCGCGTTGTGGCGCGCCTGGCGCTTCCCAGGCATCGACACGCCATGGCCTCGGCCCCGCCGGATCTACCTGCTCCAAGCCGAGGACGAGCTGTCGCCGCCCGAGCTCGCCGTCAGGCTGCAGGACGCCCTCGAACTGGCTGGGGAGATCGACCCTCAGGTCGAAGCCTTCGCAAACCCGGATGACCTGCCAACCTACCAGCGCATCGCACTCGCCTTTTCGGCTCTGCTATGGACTGCGGCCCCTCCGGCGCCAGTAGTGCTCACACGCGTGTTCGACACCTTCACCGAGGAGGGAGGGCCGGGGTTCCATCCGGCGCATCCCCTCCTCGTCGAGATCGAGCGGGAGAAGGTGGCGAGCTACCTCGAGGACGGTGCTCGGCTACTGGCCACATCGGAACTCGACCCGGACGTACTGGACCCGGGGCGTGGTCCAGTGGTGCCGGTCACTTTCCGCACCGACGGCCGATGCATTTGGACCGACGCTGCCGGCTACTACCTCCGTGAATACGGGCTGGCCCCAGACCCGGATCTGCTGGACGAAATCCGTGCCAACGACTATCGGCCCCCGCCGGTCGACGCGGTGGCGCGGCACCGGGCATTGAATGTTCTCTACGGGCCGGGCCCTGAGCAGCCCCCAGCCGGCAGTGATGGTGAGCAGTCGTGAGGTTTCTAAGCGTCGAGGAGGGTGGGATCGTTCCGGTGCCGGGTGAACGCCCGGACGTCGTCTGGCTGCCGTCGGCTCGCACAGTAGGCGTTCCGCGGCCCGCGACCGCGGCCCCCTCAGACAAGGATGTGCCCGGCCGACGCACAGCCGTGGGCTGGTCTTTCCTGGACGAGCCCGGGATCGACGATGGCCCGCTACTCGCCGGGTTCGTCGTCGAAGTCCGCGTGGAAGCCAGCGTCTTCCGAGTCGGTGCTCAGCTTCTCGCGCCCGGCTCACTCGCTCGGATGATCGCGGCGGTGCGTTCCCCGATCCCGCAGCCCATAGTGGTTTTGACCGGCGGCTCAGTCGTGAGCGAGGAAACTGCGGAACTGCTGTTCGGAGGTCTGGCCGACGCCCTGCGTACCCCGGTGTTCACCGCCGACGCGGAGGTACACAGCACCGTGACCGGTTTGCTCCGCACCATGGGCGCCTTCCACCAGTGGAGCCCGCGACGAGGTGACACGCCGCGGGTACGTGTCGTGGGCGACGTGCTACCACCCGTTCCGGCCAGACCGTCGCGCCGGGCCGGTGCGATCGACGGGCGACCTGTCACGACAATGGTCGAACCGGTGGTGCTGGGCCCGCAGGTCGCCGTCCTACTCGCGCCGCAACGCTGGCTTGAGATGTCCGAGATTCCTGCCGTCGGCTGGCCCGCGCTACCCCGTCGACGTAAGGCCCAACCGGAGGCGTTCCCGACCACGGCGATGATCCTGTCGGACGACACCGGCGTGATCGCAATGCCACAACGCGCCACCGCAAACGTACCGCAAGCCAGACCCGCGGTCGGAGTGGTGCGGGTCAGCGGGGACGCCCGCGCGGGTACCCCTACCGGGGTGATCTACGGAACTGCCGAGACCAGTCCCGACCCGCACGCGGAACCGCCGGCCGACGGGGTGTTCGGACGAACGCGGGTACCGCTTCTGCCGCCGTCGAACGTCGTCGCGCTGCCGGCGCTTCGAAAGCCGAAAGGCGACGAGGATCCAAGTCCGGTGCCGGCCGCGGATCCGATGCCGGCAAGCCTGATGGTCCCCGCACCCACCGTCGTGTCGGTGACGGTGAAGCAGGCACCGGCCCCGCTTGCCGAGCCGACCCCCGTACAGGCGACCGGCCCTATCCCGCGGGTCGCACCCGCTCCCCTCCGAGCGGCCGAGCCCGCGCCGCCGGCCGAGTCCGTCTCAGCAGACCCGGAACCCGGCCCAACCCCGGCGCCGATCGGCGTTTCCGTGACCCCGCTCCCGCCGACCGGTTCACCGCGCTGGCTCACGGAAGCCGACATCGACCAGGCGGTCATCGACCGTACGGCGCTGCGGCTGGCGTTGGAAGGCAGATATGACGCCCACGCCCGAGTCGTTTCGCGGACGCTGGCTGAGTCGCCCGGGCTACGGGCTTCAATCGGTGCTTTCGCGGACCTGGCCACGGGACTGGTCGGCGTGCGGGCATATCACGCGGAAGAGCGTGACGTGGTGAATCAGGCTTTGCGTGGCGCCGGTTCGGCCGATGATGCGGAGCGTGTCCTGGTGTTGGCCCGGTGCGCCGCGTACGGCCTCCGCCGGCTGCCGGTGGTGCTCGGCCCGGTCTTCCGGGCCGGTCCGGCCGACGTGGAGCTGATCCGCGGCTACCGGCCGGGCGACGTACTCACTGAGCCCGCATTTATCGACGTCGACTTGGCTGCGGGACCTGTGGCGCCCGGGGTGGAATATGCCGTCTGGTCGGTCAGCGCGCACCGGCTCGACGGTCTCGGCAGCGGTGCCGCGGGCACCGCGATTTTCGAGCCGGGCAGCCGCTTCAAGGTGCTTGCGGTCGATGACCGGACGAGCTCAGAAGAACCGGTGCGGGTGCTGTTGCAGGACCTAACCGGACGTGCGAGCAGCTCCGAACGGATTCTCGCGCGGCTACGCGCGGTATCTCGAACCGGCAAGGGCGGTGGGCGGCTGAGCTTCGCCCCCGGCCTGGACGACGCCGGCCGTCCTTTCCTGCCTCCGAAGGTGTATGAAACGTGAATAAGAGCATGGTGTCCGTGTCGCAGACGGATCCAACGAGCGTCCCCACCATCGCCGGCGCCATCGCCGGCGCGGCGGCCGGTGCCACCGTCGTCGTCCAGCCGGGCACGTACCGTGAGCAGTTGCGGCTGGTGCGGGACGTCTCGCTGATCGCTGAGGAGGGGCCGGGTACCGTCGTCATCGACGGCGGCGACGGTGTGGCCGTGTTCACCGCGGCGGGCACCGCGATCCTTCGCGGGCTGACCCTGCGCGGTGGGCGGGCTGACCTGCCCGCTGTCCAGGTCGGGCGTGGCGCCCTGCAGGCCCTGAACTGCCAGATCGTCGGCAACGGCATCGTCGCAGTGCACGCGGCGGGCGGCCGATTCGACATGCGTGATTGCCTGGTCAGCAACCCGATAGGGGCGGGATTCCTGATCGAGGACGACGCGCGGGGCACGGTCGCGGCGACCACCGTTCATGACGTGGGCAGCGCAGCGATCCTCATCTCCGGTGGTGCTGATCCGGTGTTCCGGCAGTGCACCATCACCGGCGTACGCGGGGCTGGTGTGCTTTCGACGCGGGGCGGGCTGGGCACCATCGACGAGTGTGATATCAGTGCGGTCGATGGTCCGGCGGTGGCGGTAGAGTCCGACGGCGGCGTGCGGGTGACGCGCACGACCATCCACGACACCAGCGGCGCGGGTGTCGTGATCACTGGAGGAAGCCCCAGCCTAGACGAGTGCGAGATCCGAGCCGTCGGTCTGCACGCGGTGATCCTGTCCGGAGACGCCAGCCCATCTCTGCGAGGTTTCCGTATCAACGGCGCGGCCGGTCATGGACTGATCGCGGTGGATCAGGCGACCGGGGAAATCGGTGATGCCGAGATCGACGGCACCGGCGCGGCGGCGGTGGCGGTCACCGGTTCGGCGGCGCCGCGGATCCAGGGCGGTCGAGTGACGGCCGGCGGGGACGGTTCGGCCGTGGTGTTCGAGCAGCAGGCGACAGGCACCATCAACGGCGCCGTCATCCAAGGTGGGCAGAATGCGGTTCTGGTGCGAGACTCGGCCCATCCGGTGTTCCACGAGGTCAAGATCGTCGGGGCCATCGAGTACGGTGTGCGGCTCTCCGATGCAGCTCGGCTCACGGTGCGCGGGGGACGGATCGACGGCGCAGGTCTTATCGCCGGTGCCGGCACCGATCTCACCATGGAGCAGACGACGGTGCGCGGCGGTGTGAACTCATTGGAGCTCGCCCGTGGCAGCCACGCCGCGGTCCTTCAGTCCGATCTTGGCAATGCCAGGGACGCCGGCGTCCTGGTTCAGCGCGAGGCCCGGCTGGACTTGCTCAGCACCCGCGTGCACGGCAACGGCGTGGGAATCCGATTCACGGCGGGATCACAGGGGCGGGTTGACGGTTCCGAGGTGATCGGGAACTCGGGCGAGGGCCTGCTCGTCGAGACGGTTGAGCCGGTCACGGTCCGCGCGACGAAGCTGACCGGGAATGGCGGTGCGCCCTATAGGCTGACCGTACCGGCAAATGGGTTTGAGATTGACGATCGCTCCGATGAGCGGCCCAAGCAGCCACCAGAACCCCCGGCCAAGCCGGTCGACAGGAACCTGGAGGCGCCGCCAGCCGCAGCGTCCTCGGCCGAGGACGAGGCCACCCCGCTGCTGGCCGAGCTGGAGAAACTGGTCGGGCTGGCCGGCGTCAAACACGAGGTGGCCACATTGGTCGGCCTGCATCGGGTCAGCCTGCGCCGGGCTGCCGCCGGACTGCCAGCCCCGCCGATGTCGCGGCACATGGTCTTCGCCGGGGCTCCGGGCACCGGCAAGACCACCGTGGCTCGCCTGTACGGCCGGATCCTCGCGGCCCTCGGCGTGCTCAAGACGGGTCAGATGGTCGAGGTCGCCCGCGCCGACCTCGTCGCGGAACACATCGGCGGTACCGCCGTAAAGACCACCGAGAAGTTCAACGAGGCGCTGGGCGGAGTGTTATTTCTCGACGAGGCGTACACACTGTCCTCAAGTGACGGCGGCACCGGCCCCGATTTCGGTCGGGAGGCCATCGACACCCTGGTCAAGCTCATGGAGGACCATCGCGACGAAATCGTGGTCATCGTCGCCGGATACTCCCAGCAGATGCGGTCCTTCCTGGACTCAAACCCCGGGCTGGCGTCGCGCTTCTCGAAGACGATCGAATTCGAGAGCTACGCGACCCACGAACTCGTCACGATCGTGGAACAGCTGTGCAGCACCCACCACTATTCGCTGGAGTACGACACACGCCTGGCTTTGGCCAAACTGTTCGACGGCATGGTGCGCGACGCCAACTTCGGTAACGCCCGCGTGGCCCGCAAAGTGTTCGAAGACATGATCGGCCGGCAGGCGTTCCGATTGTCGCAGGCCGGATCGTCGTCCGGAGTGGAGCTCGCTCAGCTGCTTGCGCAGGATCTCAGCGCCCCCGCGGGCGGCGGGGTAGGGGCGGGAAATGCCCGAACAGCCGAGCTGGACCAGTTGCTCGGCACGTTGCGCGGAATGATCGGGCTGAACGCGGTGAAGAAGGAGGTGTCCGACGTCATCGATCTGCTCGCGAACATCCGCGTCCGTGTCAGCGCCGGCCTGCCTGCACCCGCGATCTCCCGGCACCTCGTCTTCTCCGGACCACCGGGCACCGGCAAGACCACCGTGGCCCGTCTCTACGGCCAGTTGCTGACCGCGCTCGGCGTGCTGGCCGGGGGGCAACTGGTCGAGGTGGCTCGCGCCGATCTGGTCGGCGAGTACATCGGTCAGACCGCGCAGCGTACGCGTGAAGCTTTCGACCGGGCGCGCGGCGGAGTGCTCTTCATCGACGAGGCGTACTCCCTCGCACCACCGGACGCCCGGCAGGACTTCGGCAAAGAAGCGATCGACACTCTGGTCAAGCTCATGGAGGACCATCGTGACGAGGTGGTGGTCATCGCCGCCGGATACGAGGAAGAGATCGAGGAGTTCCTCGCCACCAACGCGGGTCTGGCCTCGCGGTTTTCGCGCCGGATCCACTTCGCCAATTACAGCGCTGACGAGCTGGTCGGCATCTTCCAGGGGCTGGCCTCGTCGAGTGGATACGAATGTCCCGGCGATACCCTGGTAGCTTTGCGTGAACGTTTCGAGAAGGTCCCGAAATCGCGGTCCTTCGGCAACGGACGGTATGCCCGTCAGGTACTCGAGGAGTCGATCACCAGGCAAGCGACAAGGCTCCGATCTTCGGTGTCCCCAACCGTCGATCAGTTGCGAACCTTGGTCGTCGAAGACGTTTTGCCGTGAGTCGTCATCTTCCCACCACCCGCATGCCGTCGGCGGCCATCATTTCGTCAACCTCACGCAGGAAAGCAAATTCGACTACGACCAATCTGCGACCCTGAATCCTGTTCGTCCGGACCGCAGCGAACCTGGGACTAATTCTGTGGAATCACGAGAAGCGTTGCTCGCGGCCCATCGCGCGTACCTGCTCGGCTGGAACATCGACGCTGCCAATGACACGACGCTTGTTACTTATCGTAGCGGTGTGCGACACGCGACCCTCAACGGTGTGCTGCGCGTGGCCAGACGCTCGCAGGAGGAGGCGTTCGCCGAGGCCCGGGAGCGGCTCGACGGCGTACCCCGAATCTGGTGGGCCGGTCCGGATAGTGATCCGGAAACCCCGAGCCAGCTGCTTGGACTCGGAGCCGTCCTGATCGCCAGATTGCCGATCATGGCGGTGGCGGTCGACGATGTGGAGCCGGAGAAGGTGCCGAATGGGTTGCGGATCTCCGAGGCGACCGACGTGGAGGAGTTCGTCGCGGCGTACGGGAAAGTCTCAGGGATTCCGGCCGATGCGATACCTGTGGCGATCGAGCGGGAGAAGGCGTTCTCGGGCGACGGCACCGTAGTCCGTCTGGCCGGCCGCTTCGAAGACGGCAAGATCGCTGGGACCACCGTCGCCTGGTTCAGCCACAATCTGCTCACGCTCTACTTCGTGGGCACTCAGCCGCACCAGCGTCGGCGCGGGGTCGGTAAGGCGATGACGCTAGCTGCGATAGACCTGGCCCGTCAACGGGGCATCCGTACCGCGGCGCTCACCTCGAGCGCCGTCGCTCAGCCGCTCTACCACCGCGTCGGCTTTCGCACGGTGGGATCATTTAATCTCATGTTGTTCTGACCGTTCCCCTCGTACGGCTGGCGTTGTTCAACCAACCCTGCGATCTAGATAATGCCGGATTTGGTATCGTGGTGACTCCACACATTTCTGTCTGGAGTCACCACCGCGCCGCAGGTAGCGTGTTACCGGAAGCCGCGGAAGATGCCGTCGTCGTCTACGCTCTCGGCAAAATCGTTCCAGTCCATGTTCGACAAAGCGAGATTGTTCTGGACTGACCACATCTCTGACGGAACGACTCGGAACGTGGCACCGTACTGCGGCTCCTCGCCGTCGTCCTCATCCTCCGAGCCGTCGTAAAGGTTGATCACCAGGATCGGCCGGTGCGGATGAGTAAGCGTCAGGGAATCGACCAGGAATGCGACGGAATGATCCACATCCGAGGGCATCAGCTCGAGGAGTTGTGGCGTAGTGAGCCCCTCGTCGGCGAGATCGTCGACGAATTCGACCATTGCGGTGAACTTGTCGTAGGTTTGAGGCTCCGCGATCGCCGACTGAATCTCGTCCCATTCCTGTGGGTGGGTGAAATCGCTACGGATGACGAGGGAAACGCTGGCGTCCTTTTGCCATATCTGTTCGTTCACGTACGCGAGGATACGTCGCGTAGCCGGAGCTTGCGGCCGGATGCACGGGGCAGTCACAAGGTGAGTCGAAGCCGACATCAAGCAACTGATCCTGGCCAGAATCCACCCCTCACCGCAGCTCGGCCGCGAGGCTGAGACGCAGATAGGCGTCGACCCAAGCGGTCACCGCAGCCTCACCCGGATCGGGCCCGAGCAGACCGGTGAACGTATCTATCGCGTCCGCGGTGCGACGCAGTCCCAGCCCGCGCAGTCGTGTCGCGGCGTCGCGCAGGCGTCCGTTCATCGTCATCGGCGTGTGCTGCAATCCCCGGTGCACCAGTTCAGCGAGCAGCGACATTGCCTCGTCGAGTGCCAGCGCGAGCGGATCTGCCAAAACCCGGGCCGGTCCACCTGGCGCTGTACCTCGGTCGGCCGGTCGCAGATCGGGTACCACGACATCACCCGCGACAGCGAAGCCGATCGGATCGATGAAGATACTGCCGCCGGCGTGACGGACACTGCCGGAAACATAACGCACCGAACCTCTCAGGGCGGCGGCCACCGCATCCAAACGGCCGGGCGCCCAGGAGGCGTGCACTGTCGAGACCACCGCAGTGGCCCCGGAAACGTCCGCGATGACCGCGTCGAGGCGCTGGGCACCCGGCGCGTACTCGATCGAGCGAACCTCGGCCACCGGGATGATCCGGATCATTTCCGCCTCGACGCGAGCCCGGATTGGGCGCGGTGGCAACACGTCCAGCTCGTCCGCGAGCCGGCTCAGGTCTTCGGCTATCAGGTTCCGGGGCAGGTCCTGCCACAGTGCCCGGGCGGTCATCACCTCGGTACGGCTGGACTGGCGGGTGCTGAGGCGCACCGCACGGCTGGCACTGCGGACCGCGGACTCGGTGACGATGACGCCACTGGCGAGTGTGCCGACACTCACCCCGGCGATACGCCGCGCAGCCAACTGCGGACCAGCATCCTCGGTCTCGTACGCACGTCGCAGCACCAGAACCGTCGCACTGTCCGCGTGGGCCAGAAACAGATCGACCGTCCGTTCACCGCCCAGAGCTGAGACGCGCGCTCCCAATCCATCGAGACGCGCGCGGCGCAGCGGCGTCTCGGAAGCCTCGTCGGTACCGAGCACCCGGGAGCGTAGCGCGGACCCGTCGTTCGCCACCGCCCGTCGGCGTGCGGCTAGTTCGGCGATGTGATCAGCGAGTGATTCAGGACGATAACGGGCGCTGCGTTTCCGATACGCCGCGAGCTGTGCGACGAGGTCGTCCACCGCGAGCAAGGGCCATCTCATGCGAGCAGCCTCCAGGTCTCGCCGCACCACGGCAATGTCGGCTGTCAGTGCCACGTCCAGGTGTACCGCGCCCTCACGCAGTACCCGTCCCGCCAGTGCCACGACGCTGTCGAGACCCGCCGTAGCCTCCCGCGCCGCCGTGCCGCCGACCTGCACGTGTACATCGGTTGTGCCGGGCGCCCGCTCGTCGGCGGCCCGGAACGCCCACACCGCCAAAGCCAGCACGTCCTCGCGTGTCCCAGCGGCCGCGTCGCTCCGGGCGAACCGCAGATCATGCGGCACGAGGAAACGGACGGTTGCCGCCGGCAACTCCACGCTGGGCACCGGGTTGTCTGGCCCCCCGCGATGGACCCGTGCGACGTAGCCCGCGGCCGCACCCCGCCGTGCGGCGGCCATTGCGCGCTCGCCGATCCGTGTCATCACCTGGTCATCGCTAAACTCACCAGGCGACCAGCGACTGCCAGCGGATGCCTGCGGCGCAACCGACGTCTGGTAAGCGAGCACAAGCCCGACGAGGTGACGGCACACCCCTGTCGCGCCACAGCCGCATGTTCCTTCGTCGAGCTCACCGACCGGAAGGGAGGCCGTATTCCCGTCCGGGTAGGTAGCACGAACCGTGCCGGCGTCGTCCTCGGTTACCGCCAGCGCCATCCTCTCGATATCCCGCGCCGCGCGTTTGACCAAGCCACGGTTGGTTAGTTCGGCAAGTATGTCCGCCGTCAAAGCCTGCAGATCGGTTCTCATCGTCCCACCTGCTGCGCGATGAACGCCGCGAGCTCGCCCGGGGTCATCGCGCCGATCGCCGCGCCCACGTCGGCGAGGCGCTGCGCGGTATCCCGGTCGTATGTGGGCGTGGCCTGCGTGTCCAACGCCGCCAATCCGAGCACCTTGGTGCCCTGATCGAGCAATTCGCGGACCGCGCGAACCAGGACAGGGGTCGAACCGCCCTCAAAGAAGTCACTGATCAGGACCACGATGGCACGTCGCGGCCGCTCGATCAGGCTGATGCTGTATCGGACGGCGCGTCCGATATCCGTACCGCCGCCGAGTTGGACGCTCATGAGCAGCTCGACCGGATCGTCGACATCGCTGGTCAGGTCGACGACCTCGGTATCGAACGCGACCAGGTGCGTGCGGACTCCGGGCAATGCCCACAGGCAGGCAGCCGTGACCGCGGCGTGGATCACCGAGTCGACCATGGAGCCGGACTGGTCCACGAGCAGGATCACCTGCCATTGCTCGACCTGTTTGCGAGTACGGGAGAAGAAGTGCGGCGTCTCGATGTACAGCCGACGCTCGCCGGGCCGGTAGTGGCCGAGGTTCGCCCGTAGCGTACGGGTCACGTCGAAGTCACGTGCCTGTTTCTGTCGGCTGGGCCGCCGCGCGCGGGTTCCGGTGAATGCGGAGCGGATCTGGGTGGTCATCGTCGCCATGAGGTCACGAACCACCGCCTCGACGATTCGTCGGCCTTGCCGTAACACGTCCGGGTTCATCAAGTGCTTGGTCTGCAGCACGGCCCGCAGCAGAGCGGGACTCGGCTCGATTGCCTCAAGTACCGCGGGGTCGGTCACGATGTCGGTGATCTCATACCGTTCGACCGCGTCACGGTGCAGCCGTTCGATGGTCTCCCTCGGGAACAGCCGGTTGATGTCGTGGAGCCAGTCGACGGTGGTCAGCACTGAAGCGCCAAGACCGCCCTGCCGTACGTCACGGTCGTCGTGCTCCACGTCGCGTCCGTACAACCAGTCCAGCGCGGCGTCGCATGACGTGCCCTCGGCACTGAGGTCCCCGACAACGGAAGCCGGCTCACCTAGCACGAGCCGCCAGCGTTCCAGATCCGGGTCGATCATGAGAGCAGTCCTTCACGCTGAAGGAGCGTGTCGACCTGTTCGTCGAGATGCATGCCGGCTGCCACCACGGCCGGGTCGGTGACGGCGCGCAGCAATGAGCGGCCAGTGCCGAGGATGCCCCGGCGCCTGAGCAGCCGCTCGGCGATGGCTTCGCGTTCGCGGGGTGGGAAGAACGCGAACGCCTGCCGTAGCGCGGGCAACGCCACCAGGAAATCCTCCACCGGCATGGCCGAGAGCATCTCGTCCAGAAGGCCGATGATCTCCTCGGCGTGCAGGACCTCCTCGCGGGCGAGCGCGAACAGTCCGGCGAGCCAGTCTCCGAGCGTCCGCACCATGAATGCCCCGCGTGTGACCCGTACGGGATCCAGCGCCCTCCGGCTGGACAGGGCCCACCGTAAACCGAACGCAGCACCGCGTATGTCCGGTGGCGCGGTGGTATCGGACGTGATCCGCTCGGTCACCTCAAGCGCGTCGGTGACATCCAAGCCGAGCGCTGTTCCGGCATGTCTTAGAGCATCCCGGCACGCGGCGATCGCGGCGATCCTGCCCAGGTCGGCGGGGACCGCACCGCCGCGCACGCCCTCGGCCAACCACAGAATCCGGCGCACGGCGGCGCCGATCACCCGCCCCAACGTAGCGTTGCGGGCGGTACCGAAGATGTGGTCATGACGCCACATGGTCACCACCACGGCCAGTGCGCGCCCGAGCGTGCCGAGCTCGGGGGCCATCGCGACGGTGGCGTCGACGTCAGAGAGCGCCTGCTCGGAAACCTGGTGGATACCCGCGAGCGCGGCGTCGAACAGCACCCGGGACAGGGTGTCGATGCTCGCCCCTGCCGACCGTTCGCCGAGTATCGCCGCACTCGCGTCGGCGAGCGTCGCGCCGTACGCACCCGCCTCGATCACCGCGGTGAGCCGGCCCGGCTCCGATCGCAGAGTCCACCGCTCGGTCATCATGGGGTCGAGTCCGGTCCCCGGTCCGGACGTACGGTCGAACCCGGGCACGCCCAGGATCCGCACCCGGTGCAGGATACGGCTGCGCTCCCGGTCGTCGTCTAGGGTCAAGTCCAGCGAGAGTTCGGCCGGCTCGTCGAGGCCGGCCCGCACGAGCTCAGCGTCCAGGTCGTGCACCAGCGGCGGCGCGGGCGTGTCAGGATGCAGGCGTCCGACGCGACTTCCGCTGAGTGCCGCGACCATCTCCACCACAACAGGGTGGTTGCTGGCACGCAGCGTGCCTCGAGACGACCATGGCAGGGGTACGTCCAGAGCTTCGTCGATCAACGCTGATGCCAGTCCGTCGAGTACGTCAGCACGCGACGGGTGAATGTGCCCCCGCGTTGCGGCCAAGCCGTCTGCGGTGGCCCGCGCGGCGATCAGGTCCGCCGTGGACACCGGCTGCTTGCGTTCTCTCAGCCGCGAGACGACCGCCTCCTCGAGGTGCCTTGCCGCGCCCTCTGGGCCCGATTCCCACAGCTGCTGGTAATACGCGGGCGACGGCATCCCCGACTGGTAACCGTCGAAGGCGTCGAGCCGCCGGAACGAGTACGGCGCGAGGAAACTTCCACCGCGTACACCCTCGGGCAACCCGGGAACCTCCGGCCACGACGTGTCCCCGCCTGCGGCCAACGCGGCGACCAGGGCAGGGCGGTGGAAACCGCCGGTCACCACGACGACCGGGAGATCGCCGGCGGCAGCGTGCGCGGCTCGCACCCATCGCGCCATGTAGGCCTCGCGCGCGGTGTCGGGCTCGCCTGCCTCGGCCGTAGCGCGTACCAGGTCGAAGTAAGCGGCGAGCCGCTCGGCGAGGCCATCGTCCGGGCCGATCTCCATCAGGTGGTCCCAGAGCGCGTCGGCGTTGTCGAGCTTGAAGCCGCGGCACAGCCGGTCGATCACGTCGGCGTGGCGCAGTTCGGCATCCGCGTAGCGGTTGCTGCGCCCGGCGAACGTTGGATGCCATGCCGGCAGGTCGATGAAACGCAGTTCCGCGCCCGCGTCGCGGCCGTGGTTGAGCGCCACCCACTCGGGCGAGTAGTCGCACAGAGGTGTCCACGACTCGTGCCCGCCTTCTTCGTCGTGAAAGCTCGTGAACACCGCGATGGGCAGCTCATGTCCCAGCAACAGCTCGCCGATCCGATCGTTGAGGTCGGCTGGGCCTTCGATCAGCACGTACGCGGGCCGAACCCGGTCGATTGTGGACGCGACGAGCCGGGCGCAGGCCGGGCTGTGGTGGCGAACGCCGATGAATGTGACCCCCATGGCTGGCGGGTTCAGCCCGGCAGCATGTGACGGGCCTGGTGCAACGCGGTCCACTGCTCACCGGCGCGCCAGGCGACCTGCTGGGACAGGTAACGGCGCAGCTTGGCGAGATCATCGGGGTTGTCCTTTGCCGCGGCGCCGGCCAGGCAAGCGACCACATCCTCGGCGTTGCCCGGTTCCCCGCGCAGAAACCACCCGCGCAACCCGACGGCATGCGCGACGGACACCGCTTCCGCCGTACTCATCGCCGATGACAGCCGCTCCATTGAGTCGCCTCGCACGGTCTCCCCGGAGCGCAGCTCCCGGAACGTGGTGACCAGAACCTCCAGGATGTCACGACGCGGCTCGGTGGTGACCCCTGAGCGCCGCAGCAGCTTGGCGGCCTCGTCGGCGACCAGCGCCAGCTCGGTAGCGAAGTCCGCGATCGGGAACACCGTCTCGAAGTTGAAGCGCCGCTTGAGTGCCGAGCTCATGTCATTGACACCGCGGTCGTGAGTGTTCGCGGTGGCGATGATGTTGAAACCGTCACGGGCGAACACCGTTGCGTCTGGCCCGCTCAGCTCCGGGATCGCCAGTACCCGGTCGGACAGCGGCGAGAGCAGGCAGTCCTGCACCTCGATGGGGCATCGAGTGATCTCCTCGAAGCGGACGGTGCGACCGTCGGCCATACCACGCAGAAGGGGTGCCGGCACCAGCGACCGAGTGGACGGACCATCGGCTACCAGCAGCGCGTAGTTCCACGAATAGCGGATCTGGTCTTCCGTGGTCGCGGCGCCGCCCTGAATGGTTAACGTCGAATCACCGCTCACTGCCGTCGCAAGCAACTCCGACAGCAGCGACTTCGCTGTGCCGGGCTCGCCGACCAGCATCAGGCCGCGGCTTGTGGCAAGCGAGATCAGGGCGCGGTCGATGAGTGACGGATCACCGACGAACTTGCGGGTGACGCCGAGCGCGTCATCGCCAACGACGAAGCTGCGCGCGGCCTGCACGCTCAACACCCAGCCGGGTGGCCGTGCGCCGGTGTCCGTGGCCCGTAACCGGGCCAGCTCGTCGGCGTAGCGAAGCTCGGCCGGTGGCCGCTGTACCTCGGTAGCAGACGCGGCGACCTCGACCGCGGCATGGGCGTTCACGCGGTGATCTCCGTGAGTTCACGGATGACTTCGGAAACAGTTATCGCGTCGAGCTCGCTCAAAGCCAGTGCAGCCTTGCTGCGATCCTCCGAGCGGGTGCCGTCGCCAGTCCACACATAGACGCGGTCGAGTGTCTGCTCCGGGATGAGGTCCATCACACCCACCACGACGCCGGGATCGAGGTCGATGACCACCTCGCGGCCACCGTCGAGGGGCAGCTCGATACAGCCCTGAACGCCGGCGTCCTGTGGTGCCTCCCGCCGCCAGCCGCGGCGCTCGAGGCCGAGGAGCTGGCCAGTCGGCACAGTGATGCCCTCGAAGCGGGTAAGTCGATTACTTGAGGCCTCCTCCCGGGTGAGCGTGAACACCGGCCGGCCGAGTTGGGGGAAAGGTTGCAGGATCTCGTAGTCGGCGAATACCGCGACCCAGTCCGGAAGAGTGTCACCGAGATCGAGCGGGTGTGCCACGCCTACCGACTCGTCGTCGGCGACCGTCGTCTCGTCCTCGTCAACCGTGGCGAAGCTGCGGTCCTCCGCCACTCGCAGCGCTCCCATCAGTGTGCCGGACACGTCGTACCGGCCCCACACCAAGCGGCGGACGATGTGCCACATCAACGGGTGAGAAACGAACAACCTGCGGAACTCCGCACCGGTCCAGCGGCGGCCGGTGACCATCGCGCGTTCGAGGCGCCGGATATGGCTGTCCGCCATCGTGCGAACATCCTTCTTCAGACTGGTAAACCTCCGATACGCGGCAGGTGCCAACTCGTCGTCGTCACGCACCCCCGGTTTGGGCAAGGCCCTCAGACGTTTACCGCCCACGTCGGTGACGAACGGCCGCAACCGTTCGTCGAACCCGACGGTGAACTGCCGCGGGCCGTAGTCCAGGCGCATGTTGCCGCCGGCGTCGAGCCCGAGGTCGGGGACGAGGCGGTCGGCGAGCTGTTCGACGTTCAGGCCCAGGCCGGCGGCGACCTCGTCCATCTTCTGCTGCGCGGCGGTCTTGAGCGCTTTGAACCTCGCCCGTTGCGCGATACCGTGCAGATGCATCAGCGCGACGTCGGTGCCGATCGCGGCCAGAGCGCTGAGTCCGGAAACCGCGTTGGCATGGCCGCCCTCGCCCGGCCATGCGAGCACCATCGGACTGAGCAAGCGAACAGTTTCGTCGTTGCCGGTGTGTCCGAGCGCGTCGAGGATCCAGTTGTCCTTGCTCGGTGACCCGGACACCTGCCATCGTTGGAACAGGCCCCATCCGAACTCGGACAGGCTCGCCGGGTCGCACGCGGCCTTTACGACGTCCATCCCGGCGTACGGCGTGTCGAGTCGTGCGATTGACAGCACCGTGATCAGGTTCGCCACCGCCTCGCCAGGCAGCACACCGGAACCGTCACGCAGCTTGACCGGCGGTAGCGTGCCCGGTGTCACCCAGCTGGGTGATGCCGGCATCCTGATCGGCAGCACCGTGATTGGATCGCTGTCCAGCAGCGTGTCGATGGCCACGGCCGCCTCGGTGCCGTATTCGCGCGCCGCCGATCGCACTGCGTCGCTGTGGCCGTGGTGGTGCAACGCGAGCAGCGCGTTCTCGGCCTGCCGGCGCGGCACGCCGTTCTTGGCCAGGGCGGAGGGCACGAGCGCACGCGCCGCCGAAGCAGGGTGCCGCAGCAGCCATGCCAGCGCGGTCGCGCGCGCGGTCTTTAGTCGCGCGAGCCATTCGGCCATCAGCATGGCCACCTCGGTCGAGAAGAAAGGTACGAGGATCTTTCCTATCTCGGCTGGACTGCTGCGCGCCATCGTCAGCACGAGGGGTAGCGAGTCGAGCCCGAAACGTGCGGCGATGATCCGCAACCAGTCGTCGGCCATCCAGGTTTCGCGGGGTTTCCAGTGGGCCAGCAGTGGCCTAACGTAAGCTTCCGGGCCGTCGATGAAGAACGACGGTGCTTCCGACCAGCGGGCGTTATTCGCCTGAATGCGGTGCCATCGGCTTTCCCACGGCTCGCTGTCGTCTCGGTGGCCTCGGTCGAACCGGACAAGAGCCCATGTGTCGCGTTCCCCGGCGGCCCAGTCGATCGCCGCGGGTTCATGGCATTCCAGATTCCCGAGTACCACGGGTCTCCTGGTTTTCGCAGGGCGCCGCCATGGGGGATCGACGAGCAGCGACGGCACGGCGGACAGCGGCGCGACGCGCAACGATGAGGAATCCGCGATGATCGCCTGAATCCGCTTCGCTGCCTCCGGCTCAAGTTCCGGAAGTACCTGGTCGACGAGTGCGGGATGCGCCAGCACGTGAGCCTGGAGCAGGCCGGCGATCGAGCGTTGCGACGCGGACTCGGACAGCAGCCGCATCGCCCGTACCGGATGCCGCTCTGTTGCCTTGAGCAGAGCGGGCATGACGTACTTGTGGTCGGCCCGATCGATGAGTCCTTGCATCACCTCGTCGCCAGGTAGCCGCTCGAGTATGGACAGCAGCCGGCGCTGAGAATCCGCGTCAGCCGTGGGGTGCCCTAGCCAGTGGAACAGCGCGTCGGCCGTGCCCGTACCGACAGCATCGACGATCGTGGTGAGAATGGGCAAGGACCGGAAGACGAACCACGGCGACGCCACCGGGACCAGCTCCGTCAACTCCTCTTTGGTGCCGGTCGCCGCCGTCAGGAATGCTGCGAGGTATTGATCGCCAGTGGTGACCGCGTCAGCAATGTCGCGCGCTACCCATTCGCGTTGACTGGGCACGAGCACGGATGTGGCTGCGCGCGCATACGGATGACCCGCCCGGTACGGCGTCAGCGCGGCGACCACATCGGCATAGTCGTCATCGGATGCGGCGGCGAGCGCGTGCCGTATTCGCAGGGTGATCTCTGCCGCGAGGTCGATGGCGTGATTCCCGCGGGACTCGCCGGCTCGCATGTGGCGGACACCAAGGTTGTCCTGCATATAGTGGTAGTGCGCCTCCGGTGGCAAGTTGTTGTCGGTGACCTTGAGGGTCATCAGCTCGGTGGCAGCCTCGGCGGCGAACCGCAGCCCATGCTCGGCGATCCAGACGTCCGCGAAATGCGTGAGCTGGTCGAGGATCATCCAGTTCCCGAGTTCACTTGTGACAGTGACTGCGGCAGCCCCAAGCGGTGTGGCGTCCGGCTTGCCCTCGAGCCATGCGACGGCCTGTCGAGCGACGGTGGTGTCGGTGGTCGCTGCCTGCAGGACTTTGTTGACCGTGTCGGTCATCTGCCTGTCGAGCAGCGCGCGCGCATTGGGCTCGGCAGTGAAGGTGATGGAGCCGCCGCTGCCCCGTCGGGCATAACGGTGGCGATACCACGCCGATGGGAGCACGAATGTGTCTTCGTCACGTGAAACGACCTTCGGGGAGCTGGGTGCTTGCGAAGGTCCGGCTTGAGATACTACCGGCGCAGCGGCCAGGGTCTCGACGTACCCGTTCTCGGTCTTCTCGGCCACGAGCTTGGTCTCGTGGGCTGCGGCCGAGGCGGGATCATCGAGGACCTTGACCGTTGACTCACCGCTGGTACCGGCCAGGCCCCACCGCACGGTGACCTGCGCGCGGTTCCGCGAAATTTCCCAGAACTTTGCGACACTACCTTCGACGAGTTCGAACCTACGCATGTGACAACCTTCTACAACAGCGGCCGCTGCGACGAAGATGCGGCAGGGGCCGAACTCACAGCGCATCCGTGAGGTGCTTATCGTGGCAAACAAACAGAATCACTGAGCGTTTGGACATTTTCGATCTGGAGGGTCGGCGTCGGTGACGTACATATCCGTCAGTTTCGGGAGCGATGGTCGACGAGATCAGTAAGAGTCACCGGGGTGGATCTCGTAGATGGAGATTCCGTCCTGTTCGGTGTGCATGACGCGATACCCGTGACGTCGAGCCCATTCCGCGGCTGCGGCATCATCGGTAATGACCATGGAGGTCTCACCGAGATCCAGAGCGGTGAACACCATGAGGAAGCCTCTCGATGGCTCGTAGGCTGTCATCGTGTAGACCGATCTTCCATTCGCTGTCTGTAGGTAATGGCCGTTGAACAATGGCTATCAATTGGCCATGATTCGAGTCAGGGAATAAGCACAATTTTCCCGCGTGTGTGGCCGTCGTCGACGAGGCGCTGAGCCTCGACGGCCTGCTCGAGCGGAAGTTCCTTGGTTACTTCCGGCCACAGCCGGCCCAAGTCGGCGAGCTCTGCCAACCGGCCAAGACCCACACCATCGGGGCGGGCAAACACGAACCGGCCACCCTGTGCCTTCACTGCCGGATCGACCACGGAAACGAGGCGGACCGGGTTGCGAACCAGCAAGAAGGACTGCTTCAACGCCTCACCGCCCATCAGGTCGAGCACGGCATCCACACGGCCATCGCCGCCGAGTAGCTCGGCGAGACGGGACGGGAGGTCCGGACCGTACTCGACCGGCTCCACGCCCAGGCTACGAAGGAAATCATGGTTCCTGATAGAGGCCGTACCGATCACCCGTGACGCGCCGAGCGTCCGGGCCAGCTGCACGGCGAGATGTCCCACACCCCCTGACGCAGCGTGCACAAGTACGACATCACCGATACCGACAGCGACGGCTTGCAACGCCTGCCAAGCGGTAAGTCCGGCCAGGGGGAGGCTGCCGGCCTGGGCGAAAGTCAGGGCGGCTGGCTTCCGCGCGACGATTCCCTCGGTCACCGTGACCAGCTCGGCATAAGTACCGAACTGCAAACTGTCTTTCTGCGCGTACGCCATTACTTCATCACCTGGTTCGAACCGGGTGACCCCGACACCGACTGTGTCGATCACACCCGCAACGTCCCAGCCCGGGATCAGCGGCACGTGACTAGGGAAATAGCCGTTGAAATCCCCGGCGCGAATGACCGAGTCAACCCGGTTCACCCCAACGGCTTTGACGCTAATGCGGACCGATTCCCCTGGTACGAGTGGATCAGGCAATTCGCGGAGCTTCATCACGTCGTAGTCGCCGAACTCATCGAGAGCGATTGCCTTCATGGTGAGAACGCTACCTTGACGGCCTCATTTAGAAGTGATCCTGTAATGTACCTCACTCTAACTACCATGCCTGGTAGCCAGACTCGGGCGCTGTGCATCGTGGATGTCGATGCAGCGTCCGACAGCGACGCCCCGAACACCTCGATGGGCGTGATTAAGAGTGGTCACGTGCCAGGTCTGGTCGAGGTTGTGCCCCGCGTCGGAACCTGTTTCAGGACGCGGCCTCGTGGGGTCCTGTTCCATCATGGTCGCTCGTCGCCGGGCCTCATCGAGCACCTGATGCTTAGGAGCCCGGTTGCCGATAGATAAGCTGTCCCAGGTGCAGCCGTCGCTCGAGGATGCCATGGTCAAACGTCGATCGCGAGGATGACGGCGTCGCGGGTGCCGCGGCGCTCATCCTCGCGGTACGACGGCGCGGCGCAGATGAACAATGTGTCCCCGCGAGCGCCCCCCATCACGCACGTGAACGCGTGCAGGGAGCCGGTTGATATCTCTTGAACGACCCCTCGCCCCTGCTCTACTCGCACTACGCGATGATGCGCCGAGTCGGCGACCCAGACGGTGCCGTCGGAGGCGGCGCATATTCCGTCAGGATCGACACCGTTGAGCGAGGCCCACTCTCGCCTGTCGGACAGGCCCTCGTTGCCGATGGGGGAGAAGGCCGAGATTCTGTGCCCGGCCGTCTCAGCGACCAGCAGTGTGGCGCCATCATGGACCATCGCCATACCGTTCGGGAACTCCAGAGCGTCTGCGGCGACTCGGGCCGAGCCACCAGGCTCGACGCAAAGCAGGTCCGCCGGCTTAGGCTCGGCGCCGGCCATCAAGTCGTATCCGACGCAGCCGACATAAGCCCGGCCACTTTGATCGACGAACATGTCGTTGATGAACCAAGGCGTAAACCCGGAGAGGTCTGCGTGCTCGCTGAGGGATCCGTCGTGCGCCAGCCGTAGTAGTCGCCGATCCTTCATCGACACGATGAGGAGTTCGCCATCGGGGAGCCAACCGAGCCCGCTGGGCATTCCCGGTACGTCGGCGACAACATCTACCCGGCCCGAAAGCGTTGCCGAGATCACGCTATTGGCATACACATCCGAGACAAACAACCGATCCTCATGCCACCGTACGCCCTCAAGAAAAGAGAAACCACTGGCGATTTCATGCAGTCTTGCCATCTAACTCACCCCGGGTGTCGAGAACGAGCGATTGCCACCATGCGGTCATTGTTCCGCACCGCCGTAACACATCCAGAAGATCGGAGCGCCGTTGGGAACAGGCTGTCGGAGCTATCGGCACGTGCCGACGACTCGCTATGGAGAACCGTACTGAACCGCGTGTTTCATAGGCAACACGCGGCCCGCCGCACCTTGGCTGCGGGGTTCCACACGCGAGGCGCGGTGTACGTCTGGACTGTCGCAGTCAGTAACCCATTTTCGGGAGGGCACATCAATGTGGCTTCCATCATGGTGCCGCCGGTTACTGGCGTCCTGAGGCAGTGATGCTCAGCAACGTCCATTGGCTGCAAAGATGCCGGGACGACGCCGATAGGCCGTCAATCAATGCTGAGGGTTGGCGCTGACCAGGCGCACTGGTATTCCGGCAGACTGTCACGGAGTTCGGTCCGACGCAGAACCTCCCAGGCAGAGCCTCGCGGGGTATGCCGTCGACGCCGCTTCGCTTCTCGGGCCGCCGACGATGGGTGGTCGCCGTCACACGAATCCTGACTTGATTGATTAATAGCCAGGAGCTACCTTGACTACGTCTTGGCTTTGTCGATGCTGTTTCGCGCCTCTACCTGCTGCTATCCGGTTGACGGCGTTGCAGTCTGCGCAGGCGCCTCTATCGACCTGACCATCATGCAGCAATATCACCGGCGCTGGTGTGCGGGTGGTACGAGCGGTTTCTGCTAGGAGGCATAGATGTCACACCATCTGGATTCTCCAGAGGCTCGTAAAGACGCCCGCCTGGACATCACCGATTTGTACGTCTTCCGCGGTGATGAGGGCACAGTTTTCGTGATGAACGTCAACCATTCCCTCGCCACCGAGGTCACCGGCGTTCAGGCACCGGCCGGGTATCACCCCGACGCACGGTACGAGTTCAATATCGATACCGACGGCGACAGCGTGGAAAACTTGGTCTACCGGTTCACTTTCGGCCCACTGGACGGGTCTGGCGAGCAGCAACTGACGCTACGCGTACCGCCGGATCCGATCGATGCGTCCGTCACAGATGACAACGTGGAAACTACGATTCTCCAAGGTCGAACCGGAGAAACTCTGCATGGACCGGATGGTGTACGCGTCTGGACCGGTCCGGCTGGCGATCCGTTCTGGATCGATCCTGTGGTACTTGCTGCGGCCGGCGAAGCCGTCGCCCACGGCACCCGTTTCGAGCTGGGAGAGTGGACGCCCGCTCTGGCGACGAACGCGTTCGCCGGCCACACGGTCTACACGATTGTGCTCGAGGTGCCGGACGGGCTGCTCGCTCCGCTGCTCGCAGCCGACCAGCGGTTCACCACATGGGCCCTCACGAGTCTGGCCACTGACGCTGGCGGATGGCGCCCGATAAATCGGGCCGGGCATCCGATGATTCATCCCTTGTTTGCCCAGCACGACGAGCAACTCGGTGATCGGCTCAACGCCACCAAACCTGTCGCCGACGTCACGAACTATGCCGAACATGTAACCGAAGCCGTTGCGGCCGTTGTGTCGGCATATGGGAATGTCGATGATCCTCGGGCTTACGGTGCGGCCTTCGCGGCGCGCTTCCTCCCGAATGTGTTGCCCTACACCCTGGGTACGGCTGCTTCGTACAGCTTTCTCGGTATCAACGGACGGTCCCTTGTCGACAATGTTCCGGACGTCATGTTCTCGTTGGCCACGAACACGCCGCTGAGCATCGGGCTCGACAGAGATGCCGTGGCTCGGCCACCGAAGACTGACTTTCCGTACCTGTTGGACGTCGATTGACGCCTGGCGCCGTGGATCAAACGTGGGTGAGCCTATGAAGATCGACTTTGCCGACTCCGGTGATGATCCAGCCCTCATCGCCTCGCTGGTCAACCGAGTCTATGACGAAGCGGAGAAGGGCCTCTGGTTGGACGGTGCGAAACGCACCGACGTCATGGAGGTCAGTGGGTCGCTCCAGAATAGGGAGCTCGTGGTGGCCCGCCTTGACGCAAATATTGTTGGGGTGGTTCGCATTCGACGGCTCACGGATGAGCTCGGTGAATTCGGTATGCTTGCGGTGGATCCGGTTCATCGCGGGATCGGAGTCGGCCGTGATCTCGTCGCGTTTGTTGAACGATGGGCCCGTGGTCAGGGTCTGCTGCAGATGCAACTGGAGCTCCTGGTCCCCAGTTCCTGGAGCCATCCGACTAAGGAGTTTCTCCGCAGCTGGTACGTCCGCATCGGTTACCAGCAGGTGCGGACAGCACGGCTTGAGGAGACGTACCCCGCACTGCAACCGTTGCTGGCCACGCCATGCGATTACCTCATCTACCACAAAGACCTGACGAAGCTCTCATAACGCACAGGATGACGATCCCGAGGTGCGGGTCAGCTCGAAGAACCCTCGACCCCTGGTGCTCGGACCCACCATCGACGCCTGCTGGCGTTTGACGTATGCGTAGAACGCGATGGACTTGCACCAGCGATGTACACGCCGCGATCGGAGCGGTCAGTAATGCCTTGTTGCCACGAGCGATGCCGATCGGTAAGCCATATCGCTTGGCGGCAAGCCTCGGGGCGCCCGAACTATGTCACACACTGCCTGGAAGGTCGTGTACGAGACCGACGCAACCGGGTCGCGTGCCCAGCCACCCGTTCGACGACGGCGACGTCTGGCCGGATGGGGCCGATTGTGGCTGAGGTTTTGTGGATTCGCGTTGGGTCTTCGGGCCGGCTCGCCGGCCGACGTGGTTCGAAACCTATGTGTTCCGACTGAGCGTATTGGTCAACCATCGCTCCGCTTTGATAGCAGGTCGCTGCCATTGCTGAAATCAGCAATCGTTCGCAGGGTGCGTGGCTGACGGGGCTTCGCGGTATAAATGTTTGTTGGAAGGTCCCAGGCGGGCGAAGCGGTTAGACAGGGCAGTGACTGTGGTCTAACTGCTTGAGGGACTGCGCACAAGGTCATCGAATCGACGCTCACCGGCAAAGTACTTTGCCGGTGAGGTCGGACACGAGAAGCACCGGCAACTGAGCGACGAAACGCTTGAACGGCTCTGCGAATCCGTTGCTGAGATGGATATTCGCGCGCGTTGCAACTATGCGCACTGTGTGCCGGTGATCCCGCCCTGAGTGTGATCGCGATCCCCTAACGGGTCTCCATGCCGAATTTCGCGCTACCGCCGCCGCTGGCTTGATGTTCTAGTAGCCAGTGGATAAGATTACGTGGAGCACTCATCCGGATGCGGTGTACTGACGAGCCGGAGGGATATGCGCGATGCAGGCGCTTTCTGGGAGTTGATGAACGTAGCTCAACTGATGGCGCAGGAATGGATGTGGCTCAAGCTCCTGCGCCTGCGCCGTGTGGGTGAATGACTAAAATGTTTATGACGAATGGTTTAGAACCGGTGGTTGTCGTGCAGGACAGCCGTAATTCGGCCGCTGTCTGGGCCGAGGTGCCGTCCCTCTTGCAGCGTGGACTGAACACTCGTCTTGCGGACGAAGGTCGATGTCGAAAGGTGACGTCAGCGATGTTCGCCTGCCGGTCTATTACCAAGGTCAAATGGATGGGGGCGGGAAGCCGCATCTTGGCCCGATCAGGCTCGTTGTAAAGGGTGCACTCGTGGAAATCGAACGATACGGCGAATCGAAGTTGGTGCAACGTGATTCAGATCGTTCGAGGCGGATGGTCGATTTGCACGCTGAACATTCTGCTGTAGTTTTCTCTTTCTTGCTACGTCTGACCGACGGCGATCGAGTCGAATCTGAAGACCACCTGCAGGAGACAATGCTGAGGGCCTGGCGGCACATTGACTCGCTACCGGCTGGCCATGATGAGCTGCGGCGATGGCTGCTCACAGTGGCCCGGCACGTCGCGGTCGATGCCTACCGACGGCGACGGGTTCGCCCGCAGGAAGTTGCACTGACGGACAACGTCTCGGCGTCTTATGAGGACGTGATGGAGATCGTTCTCGCGGCTCAGACAATTCTCGGTGCATTGGACGCGCTCACGTCCGATCAACGGACCCTGCTGGTAGAAGTGTACGTGTACGGCTGGCCTATGAGTCAGGTTGCCGCCCAGCGCGGTATCCCGATAGGCACTGTCAAATCGCGAACACATCATGCGCTCAAGGCGTTCAGAAAGGCGAAGCGATAGCGGAAAGACTGAAAACGGACGCCGGGTCCTGCGGGTGCTTCGGTGGTGAAAACGATGGTTGTGAGTCTGCGTACCCGGTAACGGACGTCCGGCGCTTTACGTACCGCGGCGTGCACCGTGATCGGCACCGCCAATGGACCGGCTCCGGCTATGGGTTCCTAAGCGAATGGTTCCGGTGAATGAGGATCTCCGAATGATGAGAAATGTGGACATAGACGTTTCAAGGCAGTCGTTGTGGGAAAGGGCTGACGGACCAACTCACGCACGCGAGTCTGAGACGCTGAGTACCGATGAACGCCAACCGGAGCCTGCTGACCCCGGGCTCACTCCGGATGAGGAGGCGGCCTCCTGGGAGTTTATCCGCGCGCTGTCCGCCCTTCCCCGTGTCATCGACGCTGAAGTAGAGCGTGTGACGGGTCTGAAGGTCTCCGAATATGGCGTCTTGATCGCGGTATCCGGTTCCACGTTCCGAGGGGTCCGTCCCTCGGACCTGGCGGGAGGGGCTCAGATGACAGCAAGTGCTCTTACCCGCTTGGTCGATCGGCTTACTAAACTTGGCCTTACAGCACGTCAACCTTCCGAAACTGACAGGCGTTCGCATAATGTCGTGCTCACCGCGGCTGGCCGGCGCATGCTGGAGACCAGCAGGGTTGCCTATCACGAATGCCTGCGCCGTGTGGTGCTGGACAACCTGCACGGCGCTGACTTGACCCGGCTGACGGTGGCGCTGCAGGCGATGGGGTCCCGAGCCACCGATCGTCCCGGTGGCGCGAGCGCCGCTCGCCGATGGCCCACCCCCAGGGAGGCGCAGCGCGCGATGGCGCTGGATTCGTGGACATCTGAATAACAGGCACTCTCTCAACCCTTGGCGTGCGCAGTCAGCACGATTGCCAGAGCGTCGGTCACTCGGAACGCGTGGGCGAGGTTCAGCGATTCGTCTGGCCCGTGCATGTTCGAGTCAAGTCCGACGGCGCCCGTGACGACGAACTGCGCCAATGGGTACCGCCGGGCCAGCATCGCGATAGGCGGAATGCTGCCGCCCATACCGACTGCTCCGCCTGGTCTTCCGAATACGCGCTCGCTGATATCCGTGAGTGCCGACGTCAGCCACGATGCTTGTCTCGGCGCGGCCCACCCGTCCATCAACATGAAATTCGCAACCTCGACTACGGCGCCGTACGGGACGTCGGTGGTCAGTATCTCCGTGAGGGCGTCGCCGGCCGCTGCCGCGTCAACGCCCGGGGGCGTACGGAAGCTGAGGACTAGGGTAGTCTCCGCGCGTAGTACCGCACCGGCTGCCGCGGGGTCGGGCATGCCGGCGGCGCCGACTATTGAGAGCGTCGGCCTCCAGGTGTTGTTTAGCAGGAGCTCGACGTCGTTGTCGCTGACTCTCCGCGTCGCCGCGGCACGGGGGAACGAGGCCCCTACTCCGGGACGCAGGGTGGCGAGAATTCTCGCTTCGTCGAGCCGGGTAGCCGGTATCGACACGTTCATCTCCGGGATAGTGACCGCACCGGTCCTGGAATTTTCGACCCGGTCCAGCAGCTGGCGAATGATGCGGAACGAGCTCGGCACGATGCCGCTGCCGACACCCGAGTGCAGCGGGGTGTCGAGGACGCGGACGGTGACCGAAGCCTGAACCACCCCGCGGAGCGAGGTTGTCAGCCACATCCTGTCGTAATCGAGGCTGGCAGAGTCCAGACCGACAATTAGCGTTACGTCGCCGAGCCGGTCAGCGAGCTCGGTGAGATACGGCTCCAGATCGGGGCTACCGGATTCTTCGCCGGTCTCGAGTATCAGCACGGTGCGAGCATGTGCTGTGCTTTCGACTAGGGCCAGGACCGCGGCATATCCCGCGTAGCCGTTATCGGCCGCACCGCGGCCGTAAAGGCGGCCGTCGCGAATCACAGCCGTCCAGGGGCCGAGACCGGATGACCAACCGCCGAGTGGTGGCTGCTTGTCCAGATGCCCATAGATCACGACTGTGCCGCGGTCACGCGGACCGGCCGCCTCGGCCAGCACGAGCGGCGTACGCCCGGGAAGCGCGATGACCTCAGCGATGAGACCGTCGTGTTCGTTGATCCAGTCGCGCATGTGCTCGGCTGCGCGGAGCAGGTGGCCGTTCTCGGACCATGACGGGTCGTACGCCGGCGAGATCGCCGGAATCTCGATCAGTCCTGCCAGGCTTGGCAGGACGTCAGACTTCCACAGTTGCGCAACCTCAGTCACGTCGTGTTCCTCCAAGTAGGAGAGGGGGTCGTTGCGGAGCTGGAACGGCAGGTCTACCGGAGCCTCTGCAGCCGTGCGTTTCACGAACTGCGTTCGCTCCGAATGCCGGCGTAGTCGATCCTGGATATACAAACTAGTAGTCAGATATCGCGGGTTTTCCCGCGAGTGCTCTGCAGCGGAGTCCTTCTTCTGGGCGCTGCGAGTGTGACCGGTCCCGGGTGCGGCTCTGGCCTGGGCTCGCCGCACCCGTACGCGTTCTCACGAGTCAAGGACAACCGGCCTTTGGCGGTGCGAGCTAGACGGTTAGCCGGTAGAAGTTCCACTTCTGCGACTCGATCGGCAACATCCGCACCTCAGTAAACCCCGCGTTGGCTGCGTATCGGCGCAACGTGCCCGGTCGCATCACCGTGCCCGTCGCCGCCGACCCAGGACCCATCGCCTCGGGCAGACATACCATCAGGCTGATTCCATAGTTCAGCTGTTCCTGCGGCGTACCTGGCACCGAGAACTCCTCCTCGACGTGCGAGTCCACCACCAGAACGACCCCGTCGCCTGCTAGAGACTTCCGCACCGCATGCAGCACCTCCACCGGGTTCGACATGTCATGCAGCGCCTGAATGATCGTCACCACGTCGTAGCCTTCGCTGGACAGCGACGCCGCATCCCCAGCCTTGAAACGCACTCGGTCGGCCAAGCCGTGCTCATGTGCATGCCGGCCCGCCTCGGCGATCGCCTGTGCGTCCAGATCGATACCCTCCACCGACACCAGCGGATACGCCTCGGCCATCGCGATACTCGACCAGCCCGTACCGCAACCGATGTCCGCTACCCTTGCACCCGCCCGCATCAGCCGCTCATCGATCTCAGGGATCGCCGGCAGCCACTGCTTGCCCAGCAGGTTCAGATACTGTGCTCGGTTCTGCTCCGAGCGACCTTCCGGCTCCCACGGCATACTCGGCGGCGCTTGCCCAGTGCGATAAGCGGTTACCAAGTCCGGTAGCCGGCGCGCGATCCGGGCCAGGTCTGTGGCACCCGCGATCACGGCCATCATCGAGTCCGGGTCCGCGAGGACCGGCACATGCTCGGCCGGCAACCGATATCGGCGTGGCTGCGCCCGTTCGTCCTGCACCTCAACCAACTCTCGCACCGCCTGCTGGCTCAGCCACTCCTCGGTATAGCGCACCGACGTCCCGGTGCGCCGCGCCAAAGACTCGGCGCTGAACCAATCGCCGCCGGTCATTGCCCGGTAATACCCGAGCTGATCACCCAAATAGATTGAGTATAGATCCAGCGCACCAAGAGTTTCCTCGAACAACCTTCGAGCCAAAACATCGGACTTCATGCCCAGGTAAACGCCTTGCGTCCGAGAATTGTTCAGTCTCGTCCCTGAAAGTGCTCTGGAACACGTTTTTCAATGAATTTTTCCAACCCGCGAGACGCGTACGAAAGGATCTGTGCGTCGCTGTCTGCGCACCAATTAACGGATAGGCACGCAGGTATAGCCCGACGCTTGCGAGACGCTACTTCGGGTCGGCAATTTTTGCCACGGCGAACAGAGAGGAGTGCTGACGGCGCCTAGGGCCAGAACGGAACAATAGCCCTCGGTCGTTCGCGGTCGGTGTCAGCTACGAGTTTAGCGCCAGCGTTCTCCGCGCTCAAGATGAAAGCATCTACGTTGTTCAGTTCGGTGCGGACTCTCCCGAGGTAAATCGCGGTCACGCGCATTCCTGACTCCTGGAGGAGGTCGCCCCCGTATTCCTTCAGTCAGATTCAACAGAGCTGCTTTCGACGCGGAGTCCGCAGTGAGACGGCCGGGTGTTCCTCGCATCGCGCCCATCTCGCGTACCGCCGGGCTAGTTCCGCACCGATGCCCGAGCTTGCGCCGGTGATGAGGATTGAACGGCGTCGTGCCTTTCCTGCTCGGGTCATCGCGATGGGTTCGCGTCAGGGCAGCCGACGGCGCTAGATCGTCTGGTCGCCAGGGTAAATGAAGGCGTCCTCAAACCCTGCCACCTCGTATGTTTCCTCGACTGGACGATGCGTCCATGAGCAGCTCCGCGTTGGACAGTGGGGATCGCTGCCTCCAACTCTACACTCTGATAGTCAGGTTCGGGTCGGGAGTCTTGCGCCACATCCGGGTCAGGGTTGGCAGCGATCTGGCTGCCGGCGCAGCCACTCGCGCAGCTGGTCGTGACCGCATGGGGTGTGGACGACTGTCGCGTTGCTCGGGATGGTTGGTAGGGCGTTGGCATTCTGCAGCGCGACTACCGCTTTGGCCCGGCGGCACGATTTTGGTCTGTGCGGCACCGTACGCCAGCGTTTCCTAAAGTGCTGTCGCCGCCGTGTGGGGCCGCGTCCGGGTCGGCCCGCGTTGATGTGGTGGTGCCTAACTGGTGTAGGCGTCGAACTCCGTCGGCGTGACGTACGACTCTCCGGGGCGGTGCCTGCCTCCCTTAAGGTATAGTCAGAAGTCGAGGCGAATGTGCCGTGAAAACGGGGCAGGTCGTCATAGTGTGGCCCGCGACGGTTCTCCAGGCTCTGTCCGCAAGCTTTGCCTGCTGTCAAGGGGGCTGACGGATCGGACGTGAGTTTGGTGGACCCTGCAGATCCGTAGTGCGTGCATGAATCAAATATCGCGCGCGCTTCACGTTTAGAATCTTGCATACCGGGCCACATTGAGAGTGGCGCCGGTCTGGGTGGGACTATTACCCCTCTGACCGCACCTGGACCGGTCCCACGTCCGCAACTGCAAAATTCCATCACTGGCAGGATTGCTGCTGGTCGGGGAGTGGCTTCACGTGCCAAGGTGGGGTAACTCACGAATCAACAGTTGCTCTCCTGAATCAAACCCAGGAATGCGCGGCCCGGCCGGCTGCGCTGGCCGGGCCGCGCAATAGTCTCAGACTATCCGGCGCAGGACGTAGAAGGCAATTTCCTCACGGACTGATGATTTCATTGCCGCCATCGCCGAACGTGGCGGTGCCTGGATTTCGCAGTGTGCTGCTGGTATGCGTTGTGTGCGGCGCCTACGAATCTTCATCGAACAGATTCCCCCTTTGGACTCTGCCTGCCATTCCAGTCCGGAACAGAATCAATTCTGTCCAGAATCTGGGACACGGTAAAGGATTTGGGAGGTGACTTTCCCCACGACTTCAGGGCCTGAAGTCAATGGGTTTAATCAGCAGAAACGATGACGTGTGCACATGCGAGTCGGTTCGATCTGGACCCGCACGTTCGGTTCAGGCGGACGTGCGACTCCGGTTTCCGCGTCTAGGCGTGTCCGGCGGAAAGGAGAGCCGCAGCGGGTGTTCGAAGTATGAGCCAGGCGGATCGCGCCGCCAAGGGCGGCGCCTCCGGTGGCGGGTGAACCGTTTGTGATGGAGAAGGGAAGGGGCAAGGTCCTCGGTGTGTCCGGCGAGCGGGAGTGGACCGCCGAAGCCGAACACGTGGCCGGAGACGAACGACTCGAGCGAGGGTGATGCACGCGTGCAGATCGTTTCCTACGGCTGACTCCGCCAAGCCGAATATCGAACTCGCCCAGCGTCGCACCTGGCGATTCTGAACACGCGAGGACGACACCCCAGAGCCGAGCCGGCCGACGCACGCTCGGGTCCGCCGGTACCGCCGTGGTTGGAAGAGGGTAAGCGATGGCCACGAACCAAATCTAGATGCGGGTTGATCGATACCCAACGAGGTGAGATCCAGCTAACTTGACAACTTGGTAGCCAGGCCTTGGTGATCTACCGTGTCTGCGTTAATTTAGGTGCCGTTGTGGCCAGGTGTGAAGCGTCGCCTCGCGTCCCGTCCGCGGTGCCTTCTCGTCAACCACTCGCCCAGCAACCCAGTTCGTCGTTGTTGCTGTGGGTATGAGCTGCACATATCACACCAACCGAGGATCCTTATGTCACAGCATTCCGAGAATCGGAATTCCTCATCTCGGACCGGGTCGCGAGCGAGACCAACGGTCGTGCTGGTGCACGGTGCGTGGACCGACGGCTCGAGCTGGGCAGCCGTCACCGATCAGTTACAGCGTGAGGGTTACACCGTCGTCGTCGTACCCAACCCATTACGCGGGATCGACTACGACAGCCGATATCTGGAGGACTATCTCGCCACGATTGCCGGACCGATCGTGTTGGTCGGCCATTCGTACGCTGGCATGGTCATTACCGCGGCCGCCGCCAACAACTTTGGTGTGAGCGCGCTGGTCTACGTACCGGGCACAGGCATCTGTGGTAAAGGCGGACGCGCCGCACCTGTCGATGATTTCGCATCCGCACACGGTCGCCGATCTCATCGTCGTCGCCGCCCGCGTGAGCTAGTCGGTCGGCGGCCTCGGCAGGGCTGCGGCGCGAACGCTCTGAACCGGATCGGCCCACCGATCATCGGTGGAGTCAGCAGTGGAAGGGTTTCACTGCCGCAACCATGACGTGCTGCGCCGGGGGCGCACCTGACTGACGCTAAATGTTCGCACAAACGGTCGGCGTCTGTCGTGACGGACCGCCGCCAGTGAACCGAATTCTGTCCGGCCAGCACACGCCGACGTGTGTTAGCCGGCGCTTCTAGTGGTTATCAGAATCTACGCTTACTAAGAGGCATCGATGTCGTTTGACAACGAACAGCTCATCCGTCACCTGTACAAGGTCGCTGAGGACCAGGGGGGCATAGCGTTCGCGGAATGCTTCTCCCCGGAAGGTGTGTTCACCGACATGGCCACCGGGCGAGTGTCTCGTGGGTACGACGAACTGACCAAGAGTCTCGAACCGATTCTTGAGACTTTCCCTGACATGCGCCGGGAACTAAACAATGTCTATGTCGCGGGAGATACCGTCATTGTGGAGTTGACCTTGATCGCAACGCACAAAGGTCCCCTTCCCATGCCCGGCGGCGGCGTCATCCCACCTACGGGGATCAAAACCGAGACACCCTGCTGCGATGTGTTCCAGCTCAAGGCAGGAAAGGTTGAGGTCTTCAACTGCTATCCCGAGGTAGTCGTCACACTGGCGCAGCTGGGTGTGCTGTCCGGCCTGGGGACTGCCGTAGGGGGTGATGATCAAGGGAAGCTGGTGTGACGGTCACCGACCGCATCCCGACCGGCGTGCACTTTCCGGTTCGAACGGCCGGTACCTGGCCGCCAAACGCGACCACACACATCACACACTTGATCTGCCCGAGGGATACGACGCGGCATGAACACTAAGGAAATCGACCGCAGGCGGCTGAAGGCGGCTATCGAGCTCTCCCGGCTCTCGCCGCCCGCCGACTCGCACTACGCGGTCGGGGCGGTGATCACCGACGCGAACGACAACGTGCTCGCGACCGGCTACACCGCCGAGGGAGACCTGCACAATCACGCCGAGGAGGCCGCGTTAACCAAACTGGCCGGCCGTGACCTCGACCTGTCCGGCGCCACCCTCTACACCTCGCTGGAGCCCTGCACGATGCGCAAGTCGCGGCCGGACACCTGCGCCGAGCTGATCGTCGCGGCGGGCATCGGCCGGGTCGTGCTGGCGCTGCGGGAGCCGTCGGTGTTCGCCGACTGCCACGGGGTCGAGGACTTGACCGCGGCCGGCGTCGAGGTGGTCGAGATGCCCGAGCTGGGCGGCCTGGTCGCCGCGATCAACGGCCACGTTCTGGAACCGGCCCCCATGGCGGACGCCTGACAGGGAGCTCGCCATGTGGCACTGGTAAGACTGGCCTGGCGGACCTGGGTGAGTGGCGGATTCGGCGGTGCTGCACTGCATGCTGGCGCTCGAAGAAGCGAGAGCTGGGCTCACGCGCCGTAGAGCGGGCTGGCGCGGTTGTACGCCGGACCGTCCCGGCATGATCCCGAGGTCGCTTGGCGACCTCGGGATCCGTTGGCCGGCTGTGGCCGCTCTGTCGCGCGACAGGGCGGGGCCTCGTCTACACCATCCGGTGTGGTGAGGATCCACTAACGTTTGCCGGGTACGATCGCGCAAACGTTAGTGGACACAGCAACGAGCGGGGAGATCCGTGGGTGCTGGTCAGTCCCGAACGCCCACGCTGGCACCCCAGACGACCTGTAGATTGGTGACGGGATCGTCGGGTCGGAGACTCTCGGGCCTTGCCGTAAGGTCCAGCCGGACGCCAGCTGATGTCGGCGAGAGGCGTCGCGTCAGCGGTAGGTGGTGTATCCGGCATCGACGACAACTGACTGTCCGGTGATGTAGCGTCCCGCGTCGGAGACTAGGTGCAGCACGGTATTGGTGACGTCGGATGGCTCCAACATCCCCCCGGGGGTGGGCAGCGGATTTTCTATCATTTTTGCGAGCTCGGGATGGTCGCGGAAGTGCCGGGCCATAGCCTCGTTGACGACCATCGGCGTTCTGACGGCCGTGGCATGTACGACGTTGACCCGGATACTGTCGGCAGCGAGTGCGTTCGCGACGGTGTGCATGACACCAACCACGCCATGCTTTGCTGCGGCGTAGCCGATTTCGCCCGGGGACGGCTCGGTGAGGATGCCACCGACGACGCCAATCGTAGAACCGTGGATGACGATGGCCCCGCCCTGGCCGCCGGCTTTAATGTACGGAATCGATGGGTAGATCGTGTTGAACACCCCGGTGAGCATCACCTCGATCGAGGCGACGAAAGCGTCCCGGTGGAATCGGATCTGGTTGGTAACCGGGGCGATACCCGCGTTGGCGATAACGAAATCGAGCCGGCCCAGCTTCTTGACTCCGTCGGCGATGACCTTCTCCACGGCGTCGTAGTCACGCACGTCCGCCACCACGATGTGTGTACGTCGGCCTATCGCCTCGATTTGGCGGACAGTCTCCGCCAGATCTTCCTTTGTGGCCAGGGGATATTCGAGGACCGGGTCATCTGCTGCGACGTCGAAGCCGATGATGTCGGCACCCTCTTGTGCAAGCCGCAGCGCGTCTGATCTGCCCTGGCCGCGTGCGATTCCGGAGATCAGGGCTACCCTGTTTCCAACCAAAGCCATTGACGAATCTCCTGTTCAACCATCTACGGATGATGGACCATCTCCGATCCGCGGCACGCGAGGTGTTCAGAGCGATGTCTCAGTTACCCATCGGCCGCGATCAGCGATTCTCGGGAACGTCAGCCTCGCAACCCGCTCCCGATCGCGACGAGCCGCTCGGTGAGGTGGTCCAGAGCGTGCACGTCACGGTGGTAGTTCTTGGACGACATCGGGTTGAAGCAGACAGCATCAACCCAGATTTTTAGCCTTCGCTAAAATATGTCACGTCGCAGAGGGGTGTCAAGAGAGCAAGATCCGGGCTCAGGTGGTTGGCTGTCGCTGTGCTCGGCACGACGCAAGCGCGTGTCCAAGAGGGCGCGATCAGCCCTTGATCAAGTCGGCGGCTCGTTCGGCGATGGCGAGGACGGTCGCGTTCGTGTTAGCCGAAATGGGAGTAGGCATGACCGACGCGTCGGCGATCCGCAATCCGGTGACGCCATTGACTCGCAGTTCGGAGTCGACCACTGACTGTCGATCCGAGCCTATCCGGCAGGTTCCGGCATAATGCGAATAGGTCAGCAGGTTGCGGCCAATGTAGGCACGCAGGTCTCTGTCGCTCGTGACGGCGGCTCCCGGAAGGGCCTCGGTGGCCCGCCATTCGTCAAGCCCGGCTGCGGTTCCGATCGATCGAGCTGCACGGAGACCGGCGACCATCGCGTCGATGTCGCGCTCGTCGGTGTAGTAACGCGGATCGATCACGGGCCGAGCGGCGGGGTCCGGGGAGGCCAGCCGCACTGTGCCTCGGCTGTGCGGAGCCATGAGGCTTACTGCGATCGTATAGCCCTCGCTCGTCGGCGGGAGCAGCGAGAAGTCCTCGGCGAGCGGGGCGTTGGTGATTCGAATCTGGATGTCAGGCGCGGGAAGTTCGGGATTGCTCCGGATGACCCCCATCACGCCGCTACGGGTGTTGACGGTGGGCGGAACCGGCTGCGCGGATCGGTAAACGATGCCGCTCATCGGGTGGTCGTGCAGGTTGGCACCGACGCCCGGCAGATCGGCTACCACATCGATGCCATGCTCGATCAGATCGTCCGCCGGTCCGACGCCTGACAACGTCAGCAGCTGTGGTGAACCGATCGCCCCCGCGCACAGCACAACCTCGCGCGCGCTGCGGGCGATGTGTTGTTGGTCGAACGTGCGGTATGCAACGCCCATGCATCGGCCTTTATCCAGGACAAGCTGGGTTGCCAATGCGTTCGTTGTCACTGTCAGGTTATTGCGGTCGAGTACGGGTCGTAGGTAGGCATCCGCGGCACTCTGCCTCAGGCCGTCGAGGATCGAGAGATCGACCCATCCGAAACCCTCCTCAGCGCCGCTGGAGACATCCTCGACCACGGGATATCCCGCGTCCGCAATCGCGGCCAGGCCGGCCGTCGCCACAGGATGACGCGGGTGGGACGGACCGGGCCGCATCGGACCGGCCATGCCACGCAGAGCGGGATCCCGCCCCGGGACACCGCTCAAGTTCTCGCTCTGCTTGAAGAACGGAAGCAGATCCGCGAAGCTCCATCCGGTGGCGCCGGCGGCGACCCAGGCGTCGTAACTCGCCCGATTCCCGCGTACGAAGAACATCGCGTTGATGGAGGAGGAACCACCTAGTCCCCGCCCACGCGGCCAGGGTACGGCTCGGCCGGTCACCGCTTGAATCACCGTCTCGTCAGCCCAGTCCGCCGTGGTGCCCTGGAGTGCGGGCCAGGCTGGAGGTAGTGCCATGTCCGGCAGGGGGTCAGCGTCTCCTGCTTCGATCAGCAGCACTCGGACATCGGGACTCTCGGATAGTCGAGATGCCATAACGGATCCGGCTGAGCCTGCCCCTACGACGATATAGTCGAATTCCTCAGCAGACGCTCCAACTATCATTCTGCTCTCCCGCAACCAGCCACGAGATTTGGACTTCCTTTGAGAACTCGTGCAAGCGCCGACTCAGCCACAGTTGGCTCGGCGTTCTGCATGGAACAGACAGCTCATGCCATGTATTGATTGTGATCGCGATGGGCGTGCACTGCCGTCAACGACAGGGCAAGGAACTAGCTTCAGGTGACGCCGAGAACGCTACCTCCTGGCTACCAATGTGCCAAGTTAGCAGTGGGTGACGGAAACCATAGCCGGTATGTGCTGTCCGCGTCGGTGCTGATCGACATCGTCGTGCACGTCGCACTCGAACACTTCGGATGTCTGGAGAATGATTTCAGTCGGCTATGCGACTGCAGTCGCGGCGGCCGGCTGGGCCTTGGCGCCTCTGGCTTCTCGGTGCCTGGCCCAGTCACCGCCCAGGAGGTAGCGCCGTCGTCCATTTCAACCTCGGTTGAACAGCTGCCGCCCTTCGCCACGTCTCGGGCTTGGTAGGCGTGGGACTACTGCGGCCGTCTCGCTCCCCGAGGTGTAAACCAGATCGTCCATCGGTGGGCGACACCCTCTGGCGGGGATGATGTCGCGGCCGGCTGTGACTGCACAAGGCCGGTCCGGCGACCTGCGGGTCGGGATTAGCTTCGCCGCTCCGACCGGCACACCACCTGAAGACTCCAGGTAGAGGTCCATTCGTTGGTCTCCGTGGAGCACTGATCTCGAAGCGGGGTCATGGATTTGCGCGCCGGGATGGCTATGCCCGTGCGGCCATCACACGGTGTAGGCGGCCGTCAGGGTAGCGGTTGTGGCACGCTTGGCCGTCGCGTATATCTCGTCGCTGGCGCCGGACTTGCGGAGGAATTCGATTCCTTGCATTGCCACGATCATGGCGACCGCAGCATCGTCGATGTTCACATCGGGTCGGATCTCGCCCAAGTCGCGGGCGCGGCGCAACAGATGGACGAAGACTCTGAGAACGTCGTCATAGGTTTGCTCCCAAAGTTCCCGGACGGCATGATCACGACGCGACATGGTCACGGCTGAGGAGGAGAGGAAGCAGCCCTCGGGGGTGAGCTCGGGTCGGCCGCCCTCGTCGAACGTCACCGCGGCGAGAGCTGTCTGCCAGGGGCTCTGCATTTTCTCGGCGGCGGCCGTCAGGCCGGCGATTTGGCCGGTGCAGTACGCGTGCAGAGTTCGCATGAACAAGCCGTGTTTGCTGCCGAACGCCCCGTAGAGGCTCTGGGAGGCGACGCCGGTTGCCTCTACTAGGTCGCTCATTGAGGTGCCGTCGTAACCTGTCGCCCAGAACCGCTCGCGGGCCGCTGCGACGACCTCGTCCTCATCGAACTTCCGTGGTCGGGCCATGGGACCAGGGTAACGATTATTGGCCAAACAGCCAGTAAGGGCTGGGCCTATGCATGTTCGGACGATCGTGGTTTAGCTCAGCGTGAGCGACGCCAAGAGCATCTGACTCGATCAGTTGAAGACCAGATGATAAACGTCAGTCCTATTCCGTAGTGGAACGTACCTGGCGGCGTCGGAGCGGCGATCTGATTTGTTGGGGAGGATCCGCAAAGTCACCCATCATTCGGTGCTCATCCGTGCTGGCATTCTTGCACCCTGATTCACATAACAAAGGCAATCGCAATGAAGCACGAATCTGTCCTCGTCGGGGACGGGCGCTTTGCGTTCATCGATCGCGGATGCGGTGGTGGTGTTATGGGCGGTGTGGACATGCAAGGGTGGACGCGGCGGCATCGCGGATGGCGTAGCCGGTGCCAGCTGAGTTTGGGGCGCTGCTCGGCTTTCACGGGCGGCCTCGCGGGCCACCATCGTCGCTGCGACAAATGACGAGGGTGGCCTGTCCACCGGTTGAGCCGTTTTCATCGTGACTGCGCTGGACGCACACAGCCCTGGCCAAGAGGTCCACCGCTCCGGTCAATGATGCTGGCGATAGCTTCGCAGTACGACCGTAGCCGCGCCGGCTAGGGCGACAGCCGCCGCGGCCGTGAATGTGACGCCCAGCCCAGCGCGGTCGACCGCCACCCCGCCGAGCGCAGATCCAGCCGCGAGGCCGATCTGAAGAGTGGCGACGAGCATAGCTTGGCCGCCCTCGGCCGCTGCACCCGCGGTGCGCATCATGAAGATCTGCAAACCGATCGGCAACCCTCCCCAAATCGATCCCCACAGCGTAACCAGCACTATCGCGGCGAGAGCATGGCCGGCGACTCGGGGAAGCAGTGCGATGGCCGCCGCCGTGAGGGTCAAAAAGCCGATCACCGCGTACCTGGGAGACGCATCGATAATGCGGATGAAGGCGAAGTTTCCGGCCAGCCCGGCCAGTCCGAAGGCCAGCAGCACGAGCGTCACGGACGACGGGCTGAAATCGGCGCGGTCCCTCAGGTACGGCTCGAGATACGTGTACGCCCCGAACTGTGCAAGGAAGGTGAGGAGGGTGGCGATAAGGACGGTTCGTGGCTCCCTCATGCGCATGAATGCGATCAGCGTCCGTGTTGTGGTGCGGCCGGTTGACGGCAGTGACGGCAGGAGCACGAGCTGAGCGACCACGGCTAACAGCGATAGTGCGGCCCCGAACGAGAATGCGTATCTCCAACCGGCTACGTTACCGATGAACGCGCCTAGAGGCAGGCTCGCGACCGTGCCCAAAGCGATACCACTGGTGACCGTCGCGGTAGCGCGCGTGGCGTGCACACCTTCGACCAAGCGGGGTGCGACGCTGGTGCCGAACGCCCAGAAGCCGCCGCTCCCGATGCCGAGCAGGATCCGGGCCGCCAGCATCATGCTCAGGTTGGGACTGAGCGCAGCCAGTACATTGGACACAACCAGCAGGCCGGCCAGCGTCACCAGCACGATCCTGCGGTTGATCCGTCCGGCGAGGACGGTGGCGGCCGGGGCGGCCACCGTCGCTGCGAGGCCGGGCATGACAACGAGCAGACCTGCAGTCCCGGCCGAAACGTCGAGTCCGTCGGCGATGTCGGTGAGCAAGCCGATCGGCAGGAACTCGGAAAGCACCAGGCTGAACGAACAGGCCGCCACAGCCGTGACTGCCAGCCACTTGTTCGGCCTGGTATGGCTGGGCGGTCCTACGACCTCAGGGTCGTTGACGGTTCGGTTCGTCATGACATGGGCCTCCTGACCACCACGGGCGAGGTGAGATCGCCGCCGAACGCTAACACCGTTCTTGGTCGATCAACCTAAAACTGTGCCGCGACGAGATTCACACTGCTCCCTGCCTCGCCGTGCATCAGCAACACCCATCACCGGCGTGGTCGATCCAGTATTCGCCTGGCCCTGGGCCCAGCGCCTGGAGGAGCGGAACACGCACCCACGCACGGCATTGCCGGAGCGACCCATGGCTTCCCTGAATGACTCTCAGGGCCGTTGGCCTGCCTTCGCCTGCGGCCAGGGCAGGTAGGGCGCGGGTCGGATTGCCGCGCCGGCCGCCCTGGACTCGATCGACGTAATGCTGAGGGGTTTCCAAACGATCTACCCGTCGATCCCACATCAAGGCGCACCGTCCAGTGTGAGCCCGGCGACGACGTCCGCGGGCAGATCTGGTTCGTTACCTTGGCGGGTTGCCCGTAGATTGCGAACGCAATCAATCTGGATTCCGTAATGTATAGTCAGCCGCGTGATTAGTGTTCCACGTCTGTCGTGTAGGTCCTCACCATGCCACCGCTTCGTAAGTCCGCCTCCAGGGCAACGCCGAATCGTCCAGGCGTAGGCCCCGATGCTGTCGATCGGCGCAGGATTCGCAGGTCAGGCGACGTCAAGCCGAACAACATCGCGATCGAGCACCACTCTGAGTCGCCCGAGACGATGTTCTCGCGCGCGTGCCGGGTCTCAAGGTCGTGACCTGCGCGAAACCCGGCGGACGCGTATTCGATGATCCGCCAGTCGATCGTTTCGGACGACCCGATCGTGTTCTTCGAGTCGAAGCGGCGTCACTGGGAGAAGGGCGAGGTTGACCTGGACGCCAATCTCGCGAACACCTTCCCGCTGCACTCGGCCAGGGTCGCTCGTGCAAGCACCGGCGTAACGGTCATCGCGCACGGCCCGATGGTCCGCACCTCGCTGGAAGCGGCGACCGCCGCGGCCGAGGACGGCCGCGAGCTCGAGGTGATCGACCTGCGTTCGCTGTCCCCGCTCGACATGGAGACCGTGTATGCCTCAGTTCGCAAGACCGGCCAGGCGGTGGTCGTGCACGATGCGCCGGGCAAGACCCCGCCTTCGGACATGACCGGCAGCATGTTGTCGATCACCAGCGATCCCCTCATCACCTACCCCGTCAGGAGAAATACGTTGACGTGTTCAGCACTCTCGGCGATGACGCTACTGGGCACGAGCAGGTGGTTTTTCATCATGATCGGAAAACCGGATTGCGGGCTGTCGTAGCGATTCATTCCACGGCTCTTGGGCCGGCGCCCGGAGGTACCCGCTTCTACCACTACGAGCGAGAGGACGACGCGGTTGCCGACGTGCTCCGGCTCTCTCGTGGCATGACGTACAAGAACGCGATTTCTGGCCTGAATTTTGGGGGTGGGAAGGCGGTCATCTGGGGTGATCCTGGCGTCGCGAAGTCTGACGAACTCCATCTCGCATATGGTCGACTGGTCGAGTCTCTGGCTGGCCGCTATTACACAGCTTGTGACGTCGGCACCGATGTCTCAGATATGGATGTCATCGGAAGCGTGACTAAGTACGTCGGCAGCCGAAGCCCGGAACATGGCGGTTCAGGTGACTCGTCGATTCTCACCGCATGGGGCGTATTCCAGGGCATGCGTGCCGTTGCTGAGCATCTCTGGTCCAACCCCAGTTTGGCCGGACGTGCGGTTGGTGTCGCCGGATTAGGCAAGGTTGGCAAGACGTTGGTAGCTCATCTGATTGAGGCAGGCGCGATCGTGGTCGCGACGGACATCAACGAGGCCAGGCTTGCCTGGGCCCGCAACATGCACCCTCAAGTCACATTGGTCGGCGACACTGATGCACTACTTGCCTCGAACCTCGATATATACGCCGTTGTGCGCTGGGTGGTGCGCTAAACGATGAGACGGTGCCGGCCTTGCGCGCAAGGGCCGTGGTCGGCGCCGCAAATAATCAGCTGGCCCATCCTGGCATTGCGACGACGCTGACGGATCATGGAATTCTGTATGCTCCCGATTATGTCGTCAATGCGGGCGGAGTCATCCAGGTAGCGGATGATATCAGTGGCTTCAACTTCGATCGGGCGAAATCCCGGGCAACTGGCGTCTACGAGACGACCAGGGAAATTCTGCACATTGCAGACAGCAAAGGCATCTCGCCGGTAGCTGCCGCCGATTATCTCGCCGAGCGCCGAATCGCGGGGATGAGCCTGTCACGGTTAAGCGCTGGGCCCGAGGGCGTTTGAGGTGCCCTGCCCGGGAAGGCTCCGAACACCCGTGACGACGGCATCCAGGTACTCTGACCTGGGCCGGCGGGGCCATGGTGCCGCCCACGATGCCGGTCTAGTGTCAGTTTTTATGGATAGCGGCTTCTTGATCGGCCGCGGAGCTGAGCTCGCGGTGATGTATGCAGCTGTCGATGGCATCCGGACCCAAGGCTCGGTGCTCGTCGCGATCGGCGAGGCGGGTATCGGCAAGTCCAGTCTGCTACGCGCCGCTGCGGCGCACGCGCGAGACAGCGGTTACCAGGTGCTCGAGGTCAGCGGTGTCGAGTCGGAAGTAGGAATGCCCTTCGCCGGTCTGCATCAGCTTCTACGGCCGATTCTGCCCAGTCTCGACGCCATTCCTCCGGCCCAGCAGCGTGCGCTGAGGTCCGCATTCGGCCTCTCCGACGGTCCTGGTGACTCGTTGTTTCTTATCGCGCTGGCGACGCTGAGCCTGATCAGCGAAGCCGCCGTCGAGCGACCGGTCCTGGTCATACTCGACGACCTGCAGTGGTTGGATGAACCGACGCGAGACGTGCTCGCTTTCCTTGCTCGTCGTATCGGCAATGATCCGATCGTTATTGTGTGTGCTAGGCGGACCGGCTATCCGGACCCGTTCGGCGATGCGTCGCTGGGCCAGCTCGAGGTGAGCGGTCTGGACGAGAACGACGCCCGGCAGCTGCTGCTGCAGCACGGGGGCGACCTGGACGCTGCCGACCGTGAAGCTGTGCTCGAGCAGGCCGCGGGAAACCCGCTTGCGCTGGTGGAACTTTCCGCCGTTGCGCGGAATGTTGCCCACGATCCGGCTCTCATCCCGCTAAGCGCCCGGCTTGAGCGTGCGTTTGCGGCCCGGATCGATGAACTACCCCGAATCACGCGCGATGCGACGCTCATCGCTGCGGTCGACACGGAGGGTGAGACGTCCGAGATTCTGGCCGCTACGGAAGCGCTATCCGGGTCGCCCGTCACACTGGATGTCCTCGAACCGGCGTCCGCCATCGGCCTGATCGACTTCGACCTTGTCCACGTTCGTTTCCGGCATCCGCTGATGCGGTCCGCACTCATCCAATGCGAGTCAGGTGCTCGGCACCGGGCGGCGCACTCCGCGCTCGCGGCGGCGCTCGAGAAGAACCAGTACCGGCGTACGTGGCACAGAGCCCAATCCATCGTCGGCCCCGACGAGGAGGTCGCCGATGAGCTCGAACTCAGCCACGTCGAGAGCCTCCGGCGAGGAGCCGTCGTCGCGGCGATCTGCGCACTGGAGCGTTCGGCACAGCTGACCACCGACGACTCGGCGCGTGGACGCCGACTGCTGATGGCAGCGGAGCACGCTTTCGGGCTCGGCCGGGCCGACCTCGTCGACCGGATGATCGCGGCGGCGTCCCTGACCCCCCTGTCGGCACTCGACCAGGCCCGGATGGAATGGCTGCGGGAGATATTCCACGACGGCGTGCCCGGCGATGATCAGCACATCCTTGAGCTTTGCCGCGTTGCCCGGGCATCGGCGGATGCCGGCGACACCGACCTCGCGCTGAACCTACTGATCGGCGCAGCCCTGCGCTGTTGGTGGGCGAACCCGGGCGAGGTGGCGCGGGCACGCGTCGCGTCGGTCACCCTGTCGCTTCGCGGTGCGCGGGAAGACCCGCGTTATGTTGCCGCGTTAGCGGTGGCGCAACCGGTGCTTCAAGCGCGCACAGTCCTCGGCATCCTTTCGGAGATATCGGTGGAGACGGTCTTGGACGCAGAAGCGCTCCGTCTGCTCGGACTGGCGGCACACGCTGTCGGCGATCAGCCCCTTGCCCTGGATTTTCTGCAGCGGGCCGAGCGCAAGCTGCGCGATCAAGGAAGGTTGGGACTGCTTTCACACGTTCTGGGCGTGCAAGGCGTGGTGCGGCTCGACTTGGGGGACTGGGCCGGCAGTGACTCGGCGACTGAGGAGGCTCGGCGGCTGGCGCAGGACACCGGCCAGATGATCTGGAGTGTCGGGCCGTTGGTGAACGAGGCACGGTCTGCCGCTCTGCAGGGCAACAGCGAGCAGGCCCTGCAACTCGCCGCAGCGTCCGAACAGATGCCGACGCTGCGCTCGTTGAACCTGTTTCTCGCGTGTGCGCAGCTCGCCCGCGGTTTCGCGTTGATCACCGAAGGTCGGCATAACGAGGCATTCGAGGCTCTGCGTCGTGTCTTCGATCCCGCCGATCCGTGCTTCCACCCGCGTGAGCGGTTCTGCGGGGTCATGTTCGTTGCCGAGGCCGGTGTCTACGCGGACCGGCGTGACGAGGCGCGACGCATCATCGCGGACATGGAAGATCTGACGCGCGTCACACCCTCTCCGCTGCTTGCTGTTCAGCTTCTCTACGCCCGTGCAGTCCTCGCAGACGACGACGCGGAATCCCGCTATCGAGAAGCCCTTGCGGCTGACCTCACCCGCTGGCCATGGGTCAGAGCGCGCATCCAATTCGCGTACGGCGCCTGGCTGCGCCGGCAACGGCGCAGGATCGAGTCCCGAGAGCCGTTACGCCAGGCATTAGGCGTCTTCCGGCTGATCGGCGCAAAAGCCTGGGCCGAGAACGCGCAGACCGAACTACGCGCGGCCGGAGACCGTACGGCTACCGCCGTACCGGTGTCGTTGCAGCGGCTGACACCGCAGGAGTTGCAGATCGCGCGCATGGCCGCCCAGGGCATGTCGAACCGCGAGATCGGTCAGCAGTTGTTCCTGTCGCCACGGACCATCGGGTCTCACCTCTACCGGATCTTCCCCAAGCTAGATATCACCTCACGCAACCAGTTGTCAGCGCGCATGACATAGCCGCGCGGGCCGCGCTCGACACGTTGTCACACCGCGGCGGCGCTCAGAACACTGTCATCTCACCACCGAGAGCCGACGCGCAATCGCATCCAAGGCGGCGTCGATCGACCTCTCCAAGATCACCTTCTCTAGCGCCTCCGGCCGGACAAACGGTGCCTTCGCCAGCCAGCTCATCAGTCCGTCGTAGAAGCCGTCCGGGTCCAGCAACACGATCGGCTTGTGGTGCAATCCCAGTCCTGCCGTGGTCCAGACTTCGAACAGCTCGTCGAGTGTTCCGAGCCCGCCCGGTAGGACGACGAACGCATCCGATCGCTCGATCATCTGGTTCTTACGGCTGCCCATGTCCGCGACGACGATCAGTTCGTCAGCCTTCGTGTCCGCACTTTCTTTCGCTACCAGCGACTCGGTCATCACCCCGACGGTCTGGGCTCCGCCGGCGCGAGCGCCGTCCGCGACCGCACCCATCATGCCGACCCGGCCACCGCCGGACACGAGCGTCCAACCACGCGCGGCGAGCGCCTTTCCAGTGGCGTCAGCCAGATCCAGCCACCTGCGGTCGAGCCCCGTGGAAGAGGCACAGAAAATACCGATCGCTGTCACTTTGGGTGCCCCTCATGCCTTTCCTTGCGTGGCAGCCGCACAAATCACGGCAGGCGTCCTCCCGGCGCCAGCCCCGGGCCACATTCGCGGGCTTCCACCGTAGCGCTTCTAGCTATCGGATCATAAAGTCAGGTTGAGATAGCCACACCACGGACTGGCAGCTGACCACCACGCCCCGGCGTCGACGTGGTCGATACCTCTCGCAAGCAACTACGTCGACGACGGCGGCTTTCGGACTGATCTGTAATGAACGTCTCGGCAACCTGTCCGATCGATGTATGCGTTCCTAGCTTCGGGCTCGTGGCAATTACCGAATCTCTTCCAGCCACCGCGACTACTGAAACGGGCGTACGCTGGCCCGCTCGGCTCTGGGGAGTTGTCGCGGTGCTCAGCATCGCACTTTTACTGGACGGTTTCGATGTCTCGGCGGTGGGCGTGGCCCTGCCGTCGATCGGTACCGACCTGCACATGTCCACGACGGCTCTGCAGTGGGTTGTCAACGGCTATGTTCTGGGCTTCGGCGGTCTGCTCCTGCTTGGCGGGCGTACCGCGGACCTGCTGGGCCGGCGCAAGGTCTTTTTGATCGCGCTGACCGTCTTCACCCTCGCCTCCCTGGTCGGTGGCCTCGTCAATGACGGCGGCCTGCTGATCGGTTCACGTTTCGTCAAGGGCGTGGCGGCCGCGTTCACCGCGCCGACCGCGTTGTCGATCGCCACCACGACGTTCCGGGAAGGCCGTGACCGCAACCGGGCACTGTCGATCCTGACGTTGTTCGGTGCCGGCGGGTTCGCAGGCGGTCTGATCATGGGCGGTTTGTTGACCAGTCTGGGCTGGCGCTGGAACTTCCTGGTTCCGGTGCCCGTCGCGTTGGCGGCGTTGATCATCGGATACCTCCTGATCAACAAGGACCGCCCGTCGGTGACGGGAGGCTACGACCTGGGCGGTGCCATCACTCTGGTCGGTGCAACACTTCTCGTCGTCTACGCTGTGGTGACCGCGCCGCATCGTGGCTGGTCGGACCCGGTGACCATTGTCTTGTATGTGGGATCGTTCGTCCTGTTCGCGGCCTTTGTCGCGATCGAGAGTCTGGTGCAGAATCCACTCGTTCGGCTGGGTATCTTGCGTAGCGGCGCGCTGGTAAGGGCGAATCTCAACATTGTCGCGCTGTTCGCGTCGTGGATCCCGTTCCAGTTCATCATGACCCTCTACCTGCAAAATGATCTGCACTGGGGGCCATTGCGCGTGGCGCTGGCTCTGCTACCCGTCGGCTTGATCGAGGTCCTCGTCATCCCGGTGACCGGCCGGCTCATCACGAGGCACGGCACTGCACCACTCATCGTCGCCTCGATGCTGTCGCTGAGCCTGGGCCTTGTCTGGACCCTTGTTGCCGCCGGAACCCACCCGCACTACGCGCCGGTCATCCTGCCCACGATGATTCTCTTCGGTTTCGGCTGGGCCTTCGGCTTCCCCGCGATCGTGACGCAGGCGACCAACGGCGTCCGACACGACGAGCAGGGACTGGCCTCCGGCATGGTGCAGTCCAGCAGCCAGGTCGGCACCGCGATCGCACTGGCCGTAGTGACCGCCTTGGTCGCCACCGCCGGCACCACGTTCAGCCAGTACCGGCCCGGCGTAGACCTGGTGACCGGTATCGCCTTGGCCGGCCTGCTGGTCAGCCTGATCTCGATCGTGAAACAACGCCGCGTCTGAGACACGCATCCATAGCTCTCCCACCCCGCGCGGCACCCCCCGCCGCAGCGGGGTGGGAGGTTACCCGCATGCAAATGAATGAGGTGAGCATGGCTGAGATGCAGGGCTTCTGCAGCGACCAGTTCGCAGGCATGCGGAACACCTGTCGGATCCCGGGACGCAAGTGGGCTGCCGCCCACTGACGTTCGGTTACGGAGCCGACTTCCACATCGGCCTATCTACGGGGCGCGACCAATCGGGCGGCGCCGGTAATCGTGGCGGTCGCCTCCGACGCGCTGAACTTCAATCCGGCTGGCCTACAGGTCGACGGCGGGATGCTTCTCGTCCTTCGGTCATGCGCCGCCGGAGCCGCATGTGGCGGCATTTCTCGTCGCGAGTCAGCGACCAGTTATAAACGCCGCATCGAAGCATTGACACCAAATTCGCGCCGAGCGCTGGTTACGAGCGAGCCGCGCTTCTCGGCGTCATTCATCGAGCATTCGCCTCGATCGAACCCGATCCTGCCCGTGATCCGGAGGCTGCAATCTTTGCATGATCGGTTTTCGGAGTGCTGGTATCGGCGCGCGTATTCGGTCGTGGCTAGTATCACCTCCCTCTGGCTTGATGATGTGGTAGCTAGGGCCTAGCGTTTTGTGTGACGTCCTCCGATGGGGGACATTGCATCGAAGGGGGCCGGATCGAGTGCCCACAGAACATTCACCGTCCGACAGCTCGACATCATTGGGTGGGCTCGGCGCTCTGATAGATCTCATAGTGCGGCGGCTCCGGATGAGCGATCTGGTCGCGGCAGCCAAATTTGGTATCTCGCAGTCCATCGAAGACCCAGTCCGTGAGCAGCAGGAGCTAGGCGAGGTTCGACAGCGATCCGTTGCCGCGGGCCTCGACCCCGAGGCGACAGCTCAGTTCTTGCGCGACCAGATCACCGCAAGCAAGATCGTTCAGGAAGGGAATTTCTCGCTTTGGGCGACAAGGTCCGACCAGGCACCGAGAGTGCGGCCAGAGCTTGGCAAGATACGCGCCGAACTTGACGACCTTACGACCGAGTTGCTTCACGAGCTCAGAATGACTCGGTATTTGCGACGGCTACCGGTTTCTTGTTCGATCCAGCTGGCAATCGCTACGCAGTCTGCCGGGTTTGACGACTTACTACATCTTCGGGCCTTCAATGCGGCGACGCAGAACATCTGCGCCGTTACCTAGAGCGCCTCTGACGGATCATCACGGCTGATGCGGGACGATCGTTGGGGCGTTGTTGCTGGTGATCTGACTGATCAGGAGTGGGAACGGCTGGAGCCGTTGCTGCCGTCCATGGCGCCGCAGCGTGGCGGGCGGTGGCGTGAACATCGGCAAGTCATCAACATTACCCTGTGGCGTGTCGACGACGGCGCGAAACGGGATCAGGTCCCTGAACGCTGCGGGCCGGCGAAACCTGCTACGACCGGTTCGCCCGCTGGGAACAGGACGGCACCTGCGCACGGATCGAGAAACAGCTGGAGGCCGACGCGGATGTGACTGGTGACCTGGATTAGCGTGCTCAGGCCGACTCGACCATCGTGCGCGCGCACCAGCACGCCGCAGGCGCTCGAAAACGGCTGAGCCCGGCCGATTCGAGCAGCCTAAAGGGATGGGTCGCCGCCGGTGTGCTGGCGGGCATGCTGCTCACCGCGATCGGTGCCGGCCTGGCCTGGGCGGCGTTGTTCCTGACCGTATCGGTCGGCGTGCACCACGGCGAGAGCGGACTCGCCTCCGGACTCATCAACACCTCGCAGCAACTGTGCAGCGCCATCGAAGTGGCGGTCATCAGCTCGGTCTCCGCGGCGTACACAAGCAGTTTGATTCGCGGCGGCACGTCGCCGAGCGATGCCCTGGTCAAGGGCTTCGACCGGGGCTACCTGATCGCGACGATCATCATGCTGGCCTCGGCCGCCGTCGCACTGGTCGGCCTGCGCTTCACCGACGGCCGTCGCGCTCCGGCACCGGTGACCACGGAGCCGGACGAGATCCCGGTGACCGGCCTGGAGCCGGCGCTCGGCGACTGATCACGTCGTAACAAGAACGCAGGACAAGGAGGAGTGTCGTGCCCGATTACGGTCACGAAGTTCAGTTCGGAGCGTTCATCACGCCCGCCGCGGACGTGCCCGAGCGGGCGATCGCGCTCGCCGAGGCGGCCGAGGCAGCCGGGCTGGACCTGGCCACATTCCAGGACCACCCCTACAACCCCGGATTTCTGGACACGTGGACGCTGCTCGGCTGGGTCGCCGCCCGCACGTCGCGCATCCACGTGGCGGGCAACGTGCTCAACCTCTCGCTCCGGCCGCCGGCCATACTCGCCCGCGCGGCCGCGAGCCTGGACCGGCTCTCCGGCGGCCGTTTCGAGATGGGTGTCGGCGCCGGCGGGTTCCCAGAAGGGGCTCAGGGTATGGGATTACCGGTGCGTTCCACCGGCGCGGCGATCGACGCGCTCGACGAGGCGATCGACATCATGCGCGGCGTCTGGGACCACACCCAGCAAGGGCCGATGCGCGTGCTCGGCGAGCACTACCGCGTACCGGCGATGCAACGGGGCCCGGCGCCCACGCACGACATCGGCGTCTGGCTAGGCGCCTATAAACCCAAGATGCTGCGGCTGACCGGCCGTAAGGCCGACGGCTGGATGTCGTCGTTGGAGCACCTGCGCTCGCCCGACCGGCACACCGCCAACCCGATCATCGACGACGCCGCGGCCGAGGCCGGCCGGGACCCGCGCGAGGTCAGGCGGCTGCTTAGCTTCATGCGGCCACTGCCCGGCGGCCCGGGGGAATGGGTGGAACGACTGCTGCCGCTGGTGCTGGAGGACGGCTTCAGCGCCTTCATCATCGCCGGCGACGACCCACGGGCGTACCAGGTGTTGGGGCAGGAGGTGGCACCGGCACTGCGCGAGGCGGTCGCCCGGGAACGCGGCACCGATAGGTGACAAGGAGATGGGCTCGACGACATGCCATGCCGCTATGACCAGTAGTGATTCGAACGAGCTGCGGGAGGCCCCGTCGTAAGTGGCTCGAGCTACTCGAGCTCGAAGAACGAAGTGCTGAGCCGGGCGGCGTCTCTCTCAGGCGAACCTATAGGAAAGGCTTCACTCGCTCGTGAAGCTGGCCGCTGGTGGGATTCCCGTGGCGGTGACGCGCCGGGTCTTGAACATGGCTCGACAGCCTTACTATCAGTGGCTTGCCGGGCCCGTCATTGTGCCAGCCTCGCCGAGACGTACCGGGCGAATGCGTTGTCTGACGCCCACTCTGGCCGACGTACCCGAGGTGGCCAGACGGCCGATGGTCGGGTGCACCGCGTGCAAGATCCACTCCGGCACGGGCTAGTGGAGCGTGTCCAGCCGGTGGGCCGCGTCGCCACCATCGGCGCCAACGCCACCATTGCCGCGTGACTCACTGTGGGGGTGCAGCAGACCCCTACCGAGCGATGGGGAGCCCCGCGTAACTGCCGCGGACCGATCCAGTCACGCTACCTTCCGTATAGCGAGTCGTGGGCTTCGCGATGTCGGAGCGCGCGTAGGGACGCGATAGCAGCGCATGATGGCCGAGAAGCCCCTTCGTCGCTCACGCCAACCGCGTTAAACCACTCTCAGGGACTCAACGTCGACCCCGCTGGGCGGAAGTCGAACGTTCTACATCGCGCTGATCCTACAACCAGATGGTTGGATGGATATGCTGGTGGGGTGTCCTATGACTCCGCCGCCACGCGTACGCGCCTTCTCGATGCCGCCTACGAAGAGTTCTCCTTGCGAGGCTTGGCCGGTGCGCGGGTGGACCGGATCGCGACTGCTGCGAAGGCGAACAAGCAAGCCATCTACGCCTATTTCGGCTCGAAAGAGGAGTTGTTCGACGCGGTGCTCGCGGCTCGGCTGACGGTGCTTGCCGACACGGTGCCATTCACGGCCGATGACCTCCCCCGGTACATAGGTACGTTGTTCGACGCCCTGGTCGCCGCACCCGACCTCATGCGTCTGACTCGGTGGCGCCGTCTGGAGCGGGGAAACGCTGTTCCAGGCGAGGTGGAGTCACATGCAGCGAAAGCTCGCGACCTGCGAACCGCGATGGACCTGCCAGATGACCGTACGGCGATCGATATCCTGGCGATCGTCGTCGCCATGGCCAGTGCATGGCTGGACATGCCCGTCGGCCTACGCGCATCCGGCCCCTCGTCGTCGAAGCGCCTCAGAGCCCACCGTGAGGTACTGGTGATGGCAGTACAGGCGATCTGCAATGCGGTGGCTGAACCCCGCTGAAGCCCGAGCCGTCGACTGCATCGCCATCGAATACAACCAGATGGTTGAAACTCGACCGAGCTCCGGGTAGATTTCCAAACATCCAGTTGGTTTTGATGGAGGCGGCTTCTTGGAACTCACTGACTTCCGCACGCTCGGGCGTACAGGGCTGCGGATTAGCCCCCTGACACTGGGGACGATGACCTTCGGTGACCCATCGTGGGGAACCTCCCCGGAGGCGGCATACGAAATCCTGTCCCGGTACCTTGACGGCGGTGGCAATGCCATCGACACCGCTAACGCGTATATGGGAGGAATGTCCGAAAATATCCTGGGCGAATACCTGAGCAAGCGGCCTGGGCTGCGCGACCGCCTCGTGATCGCCACCAAGGTGGCGCTCAGCATGGATCATGCCGACCCTAACAACGGTGGCACCGGGCGCAAGGCGATCCTCCGACACATCGAAGAATCGCTGGACCGGCTCAACACCGACTACGTCGATATTTATTGGCAGCACAACTGGGATCGGCATACGCCGCTCGAAGAGACCCTATCGGCGTTGGACGATGTGGTCCGTGCCGGAAAGGCGCGCTACATCGGACTCTCCGACACCCCTGCCTGGGCGGTGGCTCGTATGGCTACGCTTGCCGAATGGCGCGGCTGGACCCCCGTGGTGGCTATCCAGGCTGAGTTCAATCTGCTGGAGCGCACGATCGAAGGCGAACTCGCCGGCGCCGCAAGAGCATTCGGGCTCGGAGTGATGCCGTGGAGTCCGCTCGCCAACGGCATGCTCACCGGTAAATACACCCGCGACAGACACAATCCCCCTGCCTCGGGGCGCGGTGTTTTCGTCGCGCGGCACTTGCATGAGGGCGCGTTCCAGATCCTCGACACGCTCGACCGAATCGCCGTCGCACACGGCACATCGATTGCGGCCGTTTCACTCGCGTGGGTGCGGCAGCAACCCTTGGTCAGCTCGACGATCATCGGGGCACGTACGATCCGGCAGCTTGACGACAATCTCGCGTCACTCAAGATTACCCTGTCCGCGCAGGAGCTTGCTGAATTGGATGACCTGACCACACCTGCACTCGGATTCCCGTTCGGCTTCCTCCAAAACGTCGGCTTTCCGGCCCAGCAAGGTACGACCCTAATCAATGGGTTGGCAGGAAATGCTTGACGGTATTCGTCAGCAGGATCCGCGTCTCGAGCAGCGGCCGCGGTCCTTCACCGCATCGGGTGAAGGACGCGGCTCGCCGGCACCATTTGGCGCCCTTGCCCTGCCGACACGCTCTAGCGCGCCACGGCCGAACTGGCAGCGGGCACCTGCGTGGCTACAAGTTGGTAGGAGCGGATCCGGCCGGACGGGTTGACTATCGGGCAGAAGATCGTCATTTCGTCAGCAGCGAAACGGCTAACCAGAGCATCCAGCTGGCTGGCCACTGCGTCGGGCGCACCATGCACCTGGCTGCCGCGCAGTGCACGCAGGGCGTCCTGTTCGGATGAGGTGAACGCGTACCTAGATGCCAGTTCGGGGTCGAGGAATTCGCGAGGGCCGGAACCAGTCATCACTCCAGCCATGACTATCTCTATCGGACGGATCAGTGCGGCCGCGCGTTCCTCGGTGTCGGCACAGGCTACCGTAACGCTGAGCTGTACGCGCGGTTCTGTCGACCACTCAGATGGGCTGAACGCCTCGCGGTATCGATCGATCGCCTCGGCCGCGTTGTGCGGCCGGATGTGGTAGGCGAATGCCATGGGCAGTCCTAGCTCAGCGGCCAGTAGAGCACCGTTGGTGCTGGAGGCCAGCAGCCAAGGTTGCGGGACGGTCGGCCCTTGCCGTATGTCATCGAGAATAATTTTGACCGCGGCGCGATATTCACCATCCGTGGCAGGATCGCCACCCCAGCGCATCGCTTTGGCGTAGGCGGTGTCGGGTGTGCCGGGGCCTCGCCCGATGCCCAGGTCAACGCGGCCTGGATACAACCGCTCTAGCGACCGGAATTGCTCGCCGACGATCACAGGCGCATGGTTCGGAGCCATCACGCCGCCCGAGCCCACCCGGATACGAGAAGTCGCTGCAGCGATGTGCGCCACCATCACGGGCGGAGGAAAGTCGACCGCTGAGGGAGACCGATGGTGCTCTGCGTACCATATGCGGTCGTAGCCTGCAGCTTCGACAGCCTGTGCTACTTGAGCCAGTCCGGAGGCTACCGCAGCGGTGTCGTGTCGGTTGTCGGTGCCGAGCACTTCCAAAGCCGAGATCTGTACATCGATCATGCCTTACTCCCCTTGATTGCACTTGAGTGCAAACTAAGCTTGCACTCAAGTGCAACCGGCGGCAAGCTTGACGACGATCAGGTGATGGGGGCAACAGGAGCCTACGTGCTACGCGTTGGGAGCAGGGCTACCGGACCACAGTCCAACTGCTCATGACCAAGGGTTTAAGGGCACCGTTAGCGACGAGATTGCGGCGGCGACCGGGATCCGCATCAGTAGCAGGAACCCCAAGCACACCGGCCGACCTGACCGCGGGAGCAATGCACGCCATCGACGACGCGGCCCTGCAGACCGTGGTCGCGCTCATCGGAGAGCACGCCACGCCCTCATCGGGTTCGTAGCCTGACACTCGACGAGATCGATCTACCCAACCAAGGCATCGACCTCGGCGCTGGCCGCCTGGCGCCTGGACCTGTTCACCGCCACCGCGCTGACCGGCTACCTGCACTGCCGTCACGAACGCTGGCCGGGCACCGGGAACCCGCACCTGTTGATGACCCGACGCACTGTTCACGAACGTGGGACGGGTCAGCGCTTGTTTGGCGCACCCGGCTCTTCGACGGCCTGCCGGCCACCACGGCCCAACTCTGCGAGGAGCGCGTTCTGGAAGAGGTGAATGCCGCCGACGGCGGCTTACTGCGCATCGCCGCAATGTTCGGCTCACCGCCAAACCCGGTCTGCTCCACGCCAAGACATGTGGTGACATCGCCTTCTGCAGCGCCGTCCGTGCCAAATTGGCCAACGCGTGGAAACCCGTTTGACCGTCTCGCTTATCGCAGCGGCGAACTCTCCTGCAACGGCGGCCGCTGGCGAGCATTGAGATCAAGCTGATGACGCACGGTTCGGGTCGAGCGGGTTGAGCCTCGCCTTGCGGTCGGCGGCGTGGGCTGCAAGGGCCGAGCGTCGGTCGAACTCCCGGAACTCGGCGCATCCCCACGCGGCGACGTGGTCAGCCATATCCGGCGGTAATCGAGGTTCGCTGAGTCAAGCCCGATAGCCAGCGATATTGCCGACCGATCGTCCAGCTCGTTGAGGTAGGCGTTCAGGTCGAGGCCGCCGGATTCCTTACCGGTCTCCAGCGGTATCGGCCTACACCGGCACGCCTGCGTGGGCGACCGAAGGTAGCCAGGCCATTTGCGTGACGGGCTTGTCTCGTACGCACCGTCGCGCAGAGCGTTATCAGACCTCGGGCACGTAGGGGAGGACCCCCTCGGCCGCACCGTCACGCGCCCTTGTCCAGCCCGGTCGTCAGTGGCATGTTGGTGGCCGGTGTGAACATGAGTGTAGGGCAGCACGTTCGCCAGGAAACGCGCCGCGAACGCCGCGCCATAGGACCGAGGATTAACCACACTCCGTACGCCGACACCACTCCCGCGACTGCGTCGGCGACGTGCTTGGAGTAGTTGGTGTCATCGGCGGCCGGTTCGGTGGCGTTGAGGCGGTCCCCAAGTTGCTCGTCGTGCTGGGCGAACAGGGGGTGGATCATCGGGTGGCCGGCCCGGTTGATCGGTCGCCATCCGCCTGTATCGGTTGCCAGGCTGGTCAACGCCCACACGCTGAACCGCCGGTCAACCGCAAGTACGGGCAGAAGCAACTCGTCCGGAACCTCCAGCACGATCGTGTCGACGGTCTGCCCGGCGAATGCGTTCGTCGCCTGGGCGGGCCTCCATGCCCCGGAGTCGACACGAGAGCCGAAGGCGACGGCCTGGCCGGCCCTGGTCAGAACGGTGGGTCGATCCAAAACGGGTCGCCGGCCCGACCGGTCCATACGCGTACGCCGTCCGGGCCGCTCAGAGTGTGGCCAGTGGGTCCTTCGAGAATGGTGGTGCTCTCGTCGTCACCCGTGACCGAGGAATCGCTCGGACTCGGGCGGCACCCGCAAGGCGAGCCGTTGCCGACCGGATTCGTCCGGCGAGTCGAACGTGAACCGGTAAACGAGGTTTTCGACGGCGTCGCCGTCGGTGTCGGGCTTGAATTCGTACCGGGCCTCGGGGTGATATCCCGAAGCGGTCTCGGGCTTGACGTTCATGACGAAGACCTTGCCCTCGTCACCGTGGAAGACGTACAGGTCAGTGATATCCAGCCATGGGTCTTTTGCGAGCCTCGGGGAATCCAAGTGGTGTGACATATCGGCCAT
>NZ_JABBNC010000026.1 GCF_012933445.1 Actinoplanes sp. TBRC 11911 | reverse complement strand
GCCGTGCCGTGCCGTGCCGTGCCGTGCCGTGCCGTGCCGTGCCGTGCCGTGCCGTGCCGTGCCGTGCCACGCGGCGTGGCGTGGCGTGTTGTGCCGGTGGCATTCGGCGTGGCGTGCGGTGCCGGTGGCATGCGGCATAGCGTGCCCTGTCTTGGCGGCGGCGCGCCTTGCTGTTTGATAGCGAGCGCCAAGTAGGCCGGCGTCATCGTGCAAGCGCGCACGACCGGGTTGTCGGGGCTCGACTCGAGCGGCATCGAGATCGGCCGCGACCCGGCGCGAAACGGCCACGGCGCGGGATCCGGACCCGGCGCCGGGACGTCTCTACTTCCGGCGCGGGTGATGGTGTGCGTGGCCAGGCCGGGAGTGGCGGTGCGCGTGCCCGTCGTGCCCCTGCGGGCCGCCGGCGTCCAGCGTCCGGCCGAGTGCCCGCCACGCCATGATCGAGCCGATCGACGCGGCGGACATGATCGAGCCCACGGACAGGAACGAGCCGATGGAGCCGATCGAGCCGAAGGACCCGATCGAGCCGATCGACAGGATTGAACCCTTGGACCACATGCTCAGGATCGAGCCCTCGGACTTGTACGACAGGATGGAGGGACGCTTCGTCGTCATGGCCCGATCATCGCGCGGCGGTCAAGCCGGCACGCGAAATCCCAGGGACACACCCTGGCCTGCTGGTACACCCGTGACTTCGGGTGGCACGGGGGTCCAACGGGTTCGAAGGACGTCACTCAACCGCTTAGGTGGAGACAAGCGGAAGGGGACGACCGATGGATCTGCTGACGATGGCGATCGACGAGCACGGGGGCATGCGGCGCTGGGAGGAGATCTCCCGGTTCCGGGCGGCCGCGTCGATCACCGGCGATGTCTGGAAGCATTACGGCCTCGACGGCATGCTCGACGACGTCGTGGTCGAGGGCGAGGCCCGCGACCAGCGGCTGACCATCACCCCGTTTCCGGTGCCGGGCCGGTACGCCACGTGGGAACCACACCGTCAGATGATCAAGACGGGCGACGGCGTACCGGTGGAAATGTCGGGAAAAATGGAGAAGTGGAACCCGTTGCGGGTCGTCCACCTCGCCGCGCAGGCGGTCTGGAACCAGCTCACCGCGCCGTTCCTGCTGGCCCGCGCCGACTTCGTGACCCGCGAGATCGGGCCGTGGCGCGAGGACGGCCAGGAATGGCGCCGGCTCGCGGTCACCTATCCGCGCAGCATCTCGGTGCACACCCGGCGGCAGACGTGGTATTTCGACAATTCCGGCTTTCTCTGCCGCATAGACCACCGTATCGACCTTCTCGGCGGCGCGCCCCTGGTGCAGTACCCGCTCGACTACTGCGAATTCGACCGCATCCTGGTGCCGATGCGCCACCGCGTGTACGCCCGGACGACCCAGGAATCCGCCGACCTGAGCACGACAATGCTGGCGCTCGACTTCACCGACGTCATCTTCAGCTGACGGACGTCCGCTACCGCACATTGACTATGGATGCGGTGGCGCACGAATCGAGTTTCATCTCGCTGGACGCGACCCGGACCCGCCATGTGGGCACCGATCCGTCGGCCGATCGGTAAGACCCCGAACCACCGCGCAAAACGCCGAGGTGCACGTGCTCGACGGCGGCCATCTCTTGCCGGATACGCGAGCGGACGAGGCGGCGCCGCTGATTCGCACGCTCCGGTCCGCCGGGAAGCGGCCGGTGACCGGACAAGCGCCGGTGGTGTTCGCCCGGCATTCGGCCGCAGTTCGCCCGGGAGTAAGGACACCGGCGAACGTCCTGTGAGTACGACCCCAAAAAAGGTGGTCGGCCGCGCTTCGCTGCTACGTTTTTCGCATGGCAGCGGAAGAGTCTGAGAACCTTTTTCGGGAACAGCCTGGAAGGTATGACGATTGGAGCGAGTCCCAGGATTTCCCGGCGGCGAAGAAACGCAAACTTCGATTGCAGTCGGAATTCTATGAGGCGCATACCGAGCATCTGCTCCGCATGGCGGGCCTCGAGCCGGGGATGCGAGTGCTGGACGTCGGGTGCGGCGCCGGGGACGTTTCTCTGATCGCCGCGCGTGTGGTCGGCCCGGCCGGTTCCGTGCTCGGTGTCGATTCGGATGAGCGCATCATCGACGTGGCCCGGCAGCGAATAGCGCCGGACGGGGCCGCCGATGTCGAGTTCCGCACCGGCCGGATCTCCGACCTGGAACTCGGCCGGACCGTGGACGCGCTGGTCGGCCGGCTGGTCCTGATGCATCTGGGCGATCCCGTCGCGGCACTGCGGGCGATGACACGTTTCGTCGCTCCGGGCGGGGTCATCACGTTCCAGGATTTCGTCGGCAATTTCCGTGCGGTGCCGGCGGTGCCGTTGGTCGAGCAGAGCAACGATTGGGTCACCCGAAGTGTGGCCGCCCGCGGCGGGCATCCCGCCATCGGCGAACAATTGCCGGCGATTTTCCGGAGTGCTCAGCTGCCGGTGAGCGGGGTCGCGTCGGCAGCACCCGCGTCGACCGATCCGGATGCGGCCGCCGCGTACATTTCCTCAAGCGTGCGCAACGTCGTGCCGTTCGCCGTGAAATACGGGATCGCCACCGCCGGCGAAATCGACATCGACACCCTGGAACAGCGTATGAGCAGCGAGATCGCGGCCGCCGGAGCGGCCGTTTTCCTGTCCCCGCTGGTGGGCGTCTGGGCGCGGCGCCGCCACTGACATCCTCAGCGGCGCTTCTTCGCCGGCCGGAAGCCCTGCAGGAAGGCCGCGCCCTGCCGCAGGACGTTGGACACCCGGTTGGGGCCGCGCCGGGCCTCGACGACGTCACCGAGTTTGCGTGCTCCGGCGATGGCGAGCGGCACCGCGACCGCCACGACGACGAACCGTCGGATCAGGGCGACGAACATGCTCGGACTCCTTTCATCCTTCGATTTCGATGAAGAAGTACCCAGCGATGGCGCGGCTGACGCATCGCATCACCCGCGGCGGCTACCTTGAGGGCATGGCGGAGGTCCTGACCCTGACCCTGACGTTGGAGCCGCGCGGGCCCGCCGGGGCGTTCGTGCTCACCGACGACCAGGCCGCGGCGGTGGGCGGCGGACGCCGGGCCTTCCCGGTGCGGGTCACCGTGAACGACGTGACGCTGCCGCTGCGACTGGCCCGCATGGGCGGCGAGAACATGATCGGGCTGGCCCGTGCCGCACGCGAGCAGGCGGGTGTGGAGCTCGGTGCGTCGTACCAGGTCAGCATCGCCGCCGACGACCAGCAACGCACCGTCGAGGTGCCCGGCGACCTGGCCGACGCGCTGGCCGCCGATCCCGAAGCGGGGGCCGCGTTCGGGGCACTGGCGTACTCGCATCGCAAGGAATTCGTCCGCTGGATCACCGACGCCAAACGCGAGGCGACCCGCGGCCAGCGCGTGTCGAAGACGGTCGAGATGCTCCGCGCCGGCGAACACCGTTAGCGTCCCTGCCGCCTCTCAGGCGCGGTGCCGGCGGTAGTGGCGGGCGGCCCGCACCCGGTTGCCGCAGGCGGGGGAGCACCACTCGCGGCGCGGGTGGTTCTTCACGAAGTACAGGCCGCAGTCCGGGCCGTCGCACACCCGCAGCCGGCTTGATTCGCCGGTGCCGAACAACGCGACCGCGTCCTCGGCGAAGTGCGACACCACGGCGGCGGCAGGGTCGCTCGGGGCGCGCAGGTGCTCGGTGACGGGATGGTCGGCGGCCCACGCCAGCTGGGGTGCCCGGGGGATGACGGCCGCGTTGACCTCGTCGACGGCCCGCCGCACGGACGACGCGTCCGGCGTGACCCACCGCGTGTCGTCGGTGGCCTTGGCCGCGAGCTGCAGCAGCGCGTCGCGCAGCGGCAGCAGTCGCCGGCGCAGGTCGTCCAGGTCCTCCGGGGCCAGCTCGGGCAGGCGCGAGCCGATGGCCTCGAGCCACTCGGCGGTGCCGGACGGCGTGCTCAGCGCGTCGTGCGGGCCGGCGCGGTCGGCCCAGATCGTGTTCATCAACTCGACCGGTAGCGGTTCGCCCAGCAGCGGAGCACTCGTTGTCACCCCTCCAGGTTAACGCGGTTCTAACGGTTACCCAGGTCACCAAGCGTTGACGATCGTCCGGGCGCCGTGCGAGGTTTTCTAACGGAAGCAAACGTTAGAAGCCATCTCCGGGGGCGGCTCCCCGTGGCGCGCGATCCGGGCCACGGGGGAACCGGGGTGCGACCGGGGTTTCTGCGGATACGAACGACGGGCCGCCACGGGATAGTTCGAGATCGAATTAGCGACGACAAAGGGGAGCGGAAAACGTGGAGACGAGTGAGTACGACGTGGTGGTGCTCGGTGCCGGGCCGGTCGGGCAGGTGGCGGCGGATCGATGCCGCGCCGCGGGACTGAGCGTGGCCGTCGTGGAGCGCGAACTGGTCGGCGGCGAATGCTCCTACTGGGGCTGTGTGCCGAGCAAGGCGATGCTGCGTCCGGTGCTCGCCCTCAACGACGCGCGGCGCGTCGACGGCGCGCGCTCGGCCGTGACCGGCCGGGTGGAGGCCGAAGGCGTGTTCCGCCGGCGCGACAAATACACCACCAACTGGGACGACAGCGGTCAGGCGGCCTGGGTGGGCAGCATCGGCGCCGACCTCGTACGCGGTCAGGGACGGCTGGACGGACCGCGCCGGGTGTCGGTGGAGACCCCGGACGACCGCGTCGTCGTGCTCACCGCCCGCCAGGCCGTGATCATGGCGCCGGGCAGCCGGGCAGCGCTGCCGGACATCCCGGGCATCGCCGAGGCACGGCCGTGGACGAACCGGCGCGCCACCGACGAGCACATGATCCCGGGCCGCCTGGTCGTCGTCGGCGGCGGCCCGGTCGGGGTCGAGATGGCGACCGCCTGGCAGGCGCTGGGCTCGCAGGTCACGCTGGTCAGCCAGACGTCGCTGCTGCCGCGGATGGAACCGTTCGCCGGGCAGATGGTCGAGCGCGGCCTCAAGGAGGCGGGCACCGAGGTGCGCACCGGGGTCGCGGTGACCGAGCTGCGCCGCCCCGACCCGGACGGCCCGGTGACGGTCAGCCTCGAGGACGGCGTCGAGCTGGTCGCCGACGAGGTGCTGATGGCGATCGGCCGGGTCCCGCTGACCGGCGACCTGGGCCTGCAGACCGTGGGGCTCACCCCCGGGACGTGGGTGGACGTCGACGACACCTGCACGGTGCGCGGCGTGGACGGTGACTGGCTCTACGCGATCGGCGACGTCAACCACCGGGCGCTGCTCACCCACGAGGGCAAATACCAGTCGCGCATCGTGGGCAACGTGATCGCCGCGCGGGCCACCGGCACCGCCGTCGACACCGCCGCCTGGAGCCCGTACGTGGCCTCCGCCGACCGGCACGCAGTCCCGCAGGTGATCTTCTCGGATCCGGAGGCGGGCATGGCCGGCCTCACCGCGTCCGAGGCCGAGCGCGCCGGGCACCGCGTCGCCGTGGTCGACGTCGACATGGTCAAGGCGGTCGGCACGCTGCTGTGGGCCGACGACTACAGCGGCCACGCCCGGATGGTGGTGGACCTGGACAGCGAGACGCTGCTCGGCGTCACGTTCGTCGGCCCCGGCGTGGCCGACCTGCTGCACTCGGCGACGGTGGCGATCGCCGGTCAGGTACCGATCGACCGGTTGTGGCACGCGGTGCCGGTGTTCCCGACGATCAGCGAGGTGTGGCTGCGGCTGCTGGAGGCGTACCGCGACCGCTGACGCGCGCGAGTGGCCGTTCCCCGCCCTCCGGGGAGCGGCCACACCGGACGTGACGGCAACACGATAGAGTCACGTTTCCGCTTGTCGGCGCCGCGCCACGGCTCAGCCTGAGGGCATGGGCCGCAATCCGGAAACGCGCGCGAGCCGCACCACCGAGCTGGTGGCGACCACGGCGGTGGTCACCCTGGTCGTGGCCGCGATCATCCTCTATCACGTACGCCACCTCGAGCCCGTCGACCGCTGGATGATCCGCGCCGAACCCGCCACGGCACCGCCGGTGGGCGTACGGGTGGCGCACGGAATTTTCCTCGCCTGTGTGATCGCCGCGCTGATGATCGGCGCCTGGCTGGGCCGTCGCGTGTTCATCTCGGACAAGGGCCGCGGCCTGGCCACCTTCGGCATGGTCGTGACCGGCTACCTGGTGGCCGGCGTCGTCGCCGTGTCCGTGCTGCTCACGGCCGGCCCGCACGTCTCCTGGGCGCGCGGCGTCGCGTTCACGGTGCTGGTCCTGGGCGTACCGGCCGTCGCTATCGCCGCCTTCTCCGTGCTGATCACCGTGGTCCGGCTCAGCGTCCGTCGGCGGCAGGCAGACCTGCGGCCCGGCGAGACCGTCCTCTGTGACCAGACCGGCGACCACGAGGACCCCGCGCATCCGTCCTGGGAGGCCAACTGGCAGCTGCCCGGCACCCGGGAACGCGGCGGCTTCGGCGTCTGCGTCTCCGGCGGCGGCATCCGCTCGGCCACCTTCTCGCTGGGCGCCCTCGAATCGCTGCGCACCCCGGACGTGCTGCAGAAGGCCCGCTACCTGGTCTCGGTCTCCGGCGGCGGGTACGCCTCCGGCGCGTTACGCCTCGCGCTGCAACCACCGCGCGGCGGCGCCGGCCCGGACACCGTCTTCGACACCGGGACCCCCGAGCTCGACTACCTGCGCCGGCACGGCAAGTACCTCGCCGACGGCACCGCCCAGTGGATCCGCGCCCTGGTCGTCGTGCTGCGCGGACTGGTCGCCGCCCAGCTCGCCATCCTCCTGGCGGTGGTGCTCGCCGGCCGCGCGATCGGCGGCCTCTACCGGCTGATGCCCGGCGGCACCCTCACCGACGTGCCCGCGCCCTACCGCTGGGCGGTCGCCGCGCCGCTGCTCGCCGCGCTCCTGCTCTGGATGCTGGCCGTCGTCACGGAGAGCGGCGACGTCACCGACCGCTACGGGAGCGTGCTGCGCGTCGGCGTGCGGTTCCTCGCGTTCGCCGCCGCGTTCCTCTTCGTCGCCGGCTGCGTCGTGCCGCTGCTGGTCGCCGCCAGCGACCGCCTCCCGAGCCTGGTCAGCGGCACCCGCGCGCAGGAGGCCGGCGCCGGCGTCGCCGCGGTGCTGACCACCGGTTACGTCGCCACCCTGGCCGGGATCTTCCTGACCGTGCGCCGCATCGCGGGCTCGGCGCTGAGCTGGGTGAAGGAGAACCGGGCCGCGGTCGCCCGGATCCCGGCGGCGCTGCTGCAACGGCTTCTGGTCACCCTCGGCGTCCTGATCATGACGGCCGCGCACCTGTACGTCTTCGCCCGCGTCGTCGACCGCACGGCGACCGGCGGCACGATGTGGCCGGGCACGATCCGGTTCCTGGTGCTGGTCGTCATCTTCGGGGCGCTCGCGCTGCTCGTCGACCAGACCCGGTGGAGCCTGCACCCGTTCTACAAGCGCCGGCTGGCCACCGCGTTCGCCGTCCGCCGCACCGGGAACACCGCCGAGGCGTACGGCTGGAACGAGGAGACCACGCTGCACGAGTATGCGAAAAAACCGGACCACTGGCCGCAGGTGATCTTCATGGCGTCGGCGAACGTGTCCGGTCAGGACGTCACCGCGCCGGGCCGCCGCGTCCTGCCGTACTCGATGTCGGCCGACTGGCTGGGCAGCCCGCGTCTGGGCTGGGTCCGCGCCGACACCCTGGCGCACAACGTGAAGCGCCCGCTGCGGCTCGACCTGACCGTGCAGGCCGCGATGGCCGTCTCCGGTGCCGCGTTCGCCTCCGCGATGGGGGCCAGCGCCACCCCGTACTCGCTGCTGTTCGCCCTGACCAACGCCCGGCTCGGCACCTGGCTGCCGAATCCGTACCACCTCTACCACCACCCGCGCGGCACGGACTGGCGTAACCCGCCGCTGCCCCGGCTGCGCCGCCTGCACTACCTGATCCGGGAGATCTTCGGGATCTACCCGTGGAACGGGCAGCTGCTGCTGGTCACCGACGGCGGGCACTACGACAACCTGGGCCTGGTCGAGCTGCTGCGGCACGGGCCGGAGGTGGCGATCTGCCTGGACGCGAGCGGCGGGTCGACGCTGCCGGCCGGCGCGCTGGGCCCGGCCCTCACGCTCGCCCAGCAGGAACTGGGCATCAGCATCGAGATCGACCAGCCGGGGCCGTCGGCGCTGGACCCGGGCGGCGACCGGCTGGCCCGCTCGGACGTGCTCACCGCGACCATCCACTACCCGGAGCAGCGCCCCGAGGGCGTCCCGGAGACCGGCCGGCTCTACATCGGGCGGGCCGGTCTGACGCCGCACACCCCGTGGCCGGTGCTGGCCTACGCGAAGCGCAACGCGTCCTTCCCGAACGACAGCACCGGCGACCAGTGGTTCACCGACGAGCAGTTCGACGCCTACCACGCGCTCGGCCGGCACGTCGGCGACTGCGTGGTGGCCGCCGTGCGCTCCGACCCCCACCTGCTCACAACAGCAGATCGGCTCGTACGCCCAGCAGCCGTACCGGGCGGGTGATCTCGAACTTGTCCAGCACCGTCAGCGCCGCCGCCGCGATCACGCCGGGATCGGTGGTCGGGCCGTCCCGCAGCTTCGCCTCCCGGGTCCGGGTGTAGAACGACGACGAACGCACCTTGACACCGACCCGGATCACCTGCCGGCCGTCCGCGACCACCTCCTCCCCGAGAGCGCGGGCCAGCGCCTCGACCTGGGCGGCGATCTCGGCCCGGTCGGTCAGATCGGCCGGGAAGGTGATCTCCTTGCTGCGCGAGCGGGCCACCCACGGCTCGGTCACGATCTCGGTGTCGCCGCCGCCACGCGCGATCACGACGAGCCAGCCGGCGGCGCGCGGCGGGAACCGGGGCAGCAACGCCGCGGGGTCGGCGGCGGCCAGGGCGGCGACCGTCGTCAGGCCCAGCTCGTCGAGCTTCTTGACCGTCTTCGGGCCGACGCCCCACAGGTCGCCGACCGGGTGGGGGCCCATCACCGGCAGCCACGTCTCGTCGGTCAGGGTGGCGATGCCGGACGGGTCGTTCTTCGCGAAACGGGCCGCGATCTTCGCCTGGTTCTTGTTGCGGCCGATACCGATCGCGCAGGTCAGGCCCGCCCGCTCGAGGACCGCGGCACGTAACGAGACGGCCAGCGCGTGCGGGTCGTGCAGCTCGCCGCCGAGGAACGCCTCGTCGAGACCGAACACCTCCAGGCGTACCGGGAAGGACCGTAAGATGTCCATGACCTCGGCCGACTTGCGCTGGTAGGCGGGCATGTCGGTGGGCAGGAACACGGCGCCGGGGCATTTGCGCGCGGCCAGCCGCATCGGCATCCCCGAGTGCACGCCGTGCGCGCGGGCCTCGCGGGAGGCGGTCGCCACCACCGTGCGGGCCCGCTCCGGATCACCCGAACCACCCACGATGACGGGGCGTCCGCGCAGCTCAGGGCGGCGGAGCACCTCGACCGACGCGAAGAACTGGTCGAGGTCGACGTGCAGCACCCAGACGCCGTCCACCCACCCAGTAAACCGGGCGGGCGCGCTTGGCACGCATTTTCGATGGCGCGGGCCACCGGCGCCGGACGATTTGGGTCGTGCGGACGTACTTTTGGCGTCGCGACGGCCGTGGGGGGCGCTGGGTGCTGCAAGAATTCGACATCACCATCCCGTACGCCGGTGCGGGACGTGCCCCGCGGCTGGACGGCGAGTGGGGGGCGACGCCGGTCCCGGCGCTGACCCTGCCCCGCCGCGCGCACGGCTCGTTGCGGCTGCGCATGCGGACGAACCCGCTCGACGACCTGGTCCTGCAGGACATGCGCAGCGACGAGGTCGCCGGGCATTGCGACTGGAACGACCGGGTGATCGTCGCGTTCCAGGAGCGCGGCCGGTCGCGGATGTCGGCGGGCCGGCAGGTCGTCGACGTGCCGGCCGGGCAGGTCCGGGCGATGCGCGGCGTGTCGTCGTCGTGGGACTGGGCGACCGCCGACGGCACGGCGGTGACCATCCTGTCGCTGCCGGCCGCCGGCGTGCGGTTCCGGGGCCGGCAACGGCCGGTCGCCGCCGCCGGCGGCGGCCCGGCCGCCCGGATGCTGCTCGCCCACCTGCGTACCTGGGCGGAGGTGACCGACCGGCTCAGCCCGGCCGCGTCCCGGGCGGCCCGCGACGTCGCCCTGGAGCTGTTCCAGGCGCTGCTCGACGATCACGTGGCCGACGACCTCCCGGCGCCGCTGGTCCGGGCCGCGATGGACTGGATCGACGGCCGGCTGCTGGACCGGGACCTGAATCCGCGGGCCGTCGCCGACTCGCTGTTCGTCTCCGCGCGCAGCCTGCATCGCGCGTTCGCGAGCGAGGACGCTTCGGTCATGGGATATGTGCGCGGCAAACGACTCGACCGCGCCCGCGCGGATCTGACCGCCACCTCCCTGACGGTTTCCGAGATCGCCGCCCGCTGGCATTTCGCCGACGGCGGCCACTTCATCAAGGCGTACCGGAAAAGGTTCGGCGAACGGCCGGGCAGCACGCGCCGGCGGGGTTGAGAAATGACTTACGACTACATCGTCGTCGGGTCCGGCAGCGCGGGCAGTGTGGTGGCCGCGCGGCTTTCCGAGGATCCGGACGTCACGGTTCTGCTGCTGGAGGCCGGGCCCGCGACCCGCCCGATCGAGAGCCAGGTGCCGCCGCGTTTCGTCGAACTGCTCGGGGGAGAGTTCGACTGGCGCTACACCACGGTGCCGCAGCCCGGAACCGGCGGGCGGGTGCATTTCTGGCCGCGCGGGAAACTGCTCGGCGGGACCGGAGCCATCAACGGGATGTCGTTCATCCGCGGCGATCGTGCGGTGTTCGACGATTGGGGCGAGGGATGGGCGTACGCGGATCTGCTGCCCTTCTTCAAACGCAGCGAGCACACCACCGGCCGTGATCCCTACTATCGCGGCACCGAAGGCCCGCTGCGGGTCGCGCCCCTTCCCGTACGCCATCCCGTCTCGCAGGCATTCTTCGACGCGGTCGTGGAAAGCGGCTTTCCGAGCACCGGCGATTTCAACGGCGCCGATCCGTACGGGGTCGGCTGGTACGACATGAACATCGTGGACGGAGCCCGGCAGAGCACCGCCGACGCGTACCTTCGCCCGGTCTTGAATCGCCCGAATCTCACCGTCATCCCGGAAGCCCTGGTGACCCGGCTGGTCATCGAGAACGGCCGGTGCGCAGGCGTCACCTACGACGAGGAATTCGTGCTCGCGGACCGGGAAGTCGTGCTCTGCGCCGGCACGGTCGGCTCCGCCCAGCTCCTGCTGCTGTCCGGGGTCGGCCCGGCCGCTGATCTGCGGGCCCTCGGCATTCCGGTGCACGCCGACCTGAGCGGAGTGGGCGCGCATCTGCACGACCACGTCATCACCAGCGTGGTGTACGCGGTCGACGAACCCGTTCCGGCCGGAGTGGGCAACCACAGCGAACTGGCCGCCCTGTTGCACGACGTCGTGCTCTATCCGACGCACGTGCCGCGCTCACCGGCCCTGGCCGAACCGCCCGCGCACGGCTTCAGCATCAACGTGTCCCTCGCCGTGCCGCACAGCCGGGGCACGCTGACCCTGGCCGGCCCCGACGTGCGGCAGCAACCCCTGATCGACCCGGGCTACCTCACCGACGAACGCGACGTCGACACCCTGGTCGACGGCCTGCTCCTGGCCCGGCGGGTCGGACGGGCCCGGGCCTTCGCACGGTTCAAGCCCACCGAGGTCACCCCGGTGGCCGGCGACGAGGGATGGCGGGACGTCGTCCGCCACGGCGCCGGCCCCCAGTTCCACCCGGTGGGCACCTGCCGCATCGGCGACGTCGTCGACACCCGGTTGCGTGTGCACGGCGTGACCGGGCTGCGCGTCGCGGACGCCTCCGTGATGCCGTCGGTGACCTCGATGAACCCGAACGCGACGGTGATCGCCATCGCCGAGCGCGCGGCCGAGATGATCAGGCGTCCGGAACCTGCCCCACCCGCAGCACGTGCGCCGGGTCGTAGCGCTTGACCACGTCCCGCAGGCGCGACAGGGTCACCTCGTCGTAGGAGCGGGCGATCCGCGCCGCGCCGGCCGCGGCCCCGATGTTCGGCAGGGCACCGCCGGTCGCCCAGGAGCCCAGCGCCTCACGAATCCGCGTCGCGTGCGACAGCACCTCGTCGCCGGGCAGCACGCCGACCGCGAACAGGTTGAACGCCGCGTCCCGGTGGCACAGCGCGCTCGGCTGCGCCGGGGCCGCGGCCAGCGCTCCGCCCATCTGGCGCAGCTCCACGATCACCTGCGGTGACCCGGAACCGGGGCCGGCCACCTCCAGCAGCGCGTCCACCGCCGCGGCCGGCAGCGCATGCAGCAGATCGGTCTCCTCGTGCACGGCGATGGGTTCCTCCGGGTCGGAGTGGACCATGCCGACCGCCGCGAACGGGATGGTCTGCACCGTGTCGATCAGCGGTGCGGCCGCCGCCCGCATCGGTGCGAGCGCCGCCTCACCCTGGTCGGCGGGACCGGTCCAGACGAAGCGGACCGCCACGGTGAACTTGCCGGCCAGCGGCGGCGGCACCCCGGGCAGCGGGGGCAGTTGCAGGAACGCGATCGAGGTGGTCGCCGTGTCCGGCAGCTCCGCGCACCAGGACGCCCACGCGTGGGTCACCCTCGCCGCGTCGGTCCCGTCGAAGTACAGCGCACCGGCGTACAGGCTGGGCTGGGAGACCAGGTCGAACTCGAGGGCCGTCACGATGCCGGCGGCCGCCTTCCCGCCGCGGATCGCCCAGAACAGGTCGGGATGCTCGCTGGCGGTGACCCGGCGCAGCTCGCCGTCGCCGGTGACGACCTCGGCGGCCCGGACCCGGTCGGCGGCCCAGCCGAACGTGCGGCCGACCGGGCTGAGCCCGCCGCCGGTCGTGTACCCGACCACGCCCACCGCCGGCGCGGAGCCGCACAGCCCGGCGAGCCCGTGCGGCGCGGCCGCGTCCAGGACCTGCTGCCAGCGCACGCCGGCGCCGACCCGGGCCCAGCCGTCCGGGTGCACCATGCAGCCGTCCAGGCGGCCGGTGTGCACGAGCAGGGCGCCGTCCATGGTGTCGGCGAGGCCGTGCCCGGTGGCCTGCACGGCGACCGGCAGCCCGGCGGAGGCGGCGAAGCGTACGGTCTCGACCACGTCGCGCGCGTCGAGCGCCTCGACCACCGCGGCCGGGGCGGGCTTGAGCCTGAGGTTGAACCCGGTGGCCAGCCGGTCGTACATCGGGTCGCCGCCGGCGGCGAACGTGCCGGCCAGGCGGCGGCTCAGGGCGTCGAAGGACATCGGATTTCCCTTCCGGAGGCGTGCGGGACTACGGCTCCCACTTACGTCCCCGCGATGCCCTCCACCAGGCTAAGTGCGATCGCGGCGCGGCGACACCTTTTCGTGCGGCGTGCGGCTATGGCCGGTCGTCCCTGTCGCGCGGGATCACCTTCGGTCTATCGTCGTCGCATGGGTGGTGTTCGCGGTAATCATCGGGATAACGAGCCACCCCCCGCCGTCGTGCCCCGACCCCGTAACCAGGGCCCGGCCGACCGGTTCACGGTGGGCGACCGCAACGGCGGCGGCGAGCTGTCCGGCGGCCCGCGCACCGGCGGCGCCTGGGTGAACTGCTTCCTCGGCACCGGCGTCACGGTCCGGATCAGCGCGCAGGAGGCCGAGGAGTTCGGTCTGTGGCTGATCGAGTGCGCCCGGGCGAGCCGACAGGCCCGTTAGGACTTTCGGGCAAGGTCTGCCGCTCCTTCTTGACATGCGCGTGCGTCTATAGCTTTCTGTGATCCGGATCTATGGACCTGTGCTGTCCAGGAAAGGACCGGTTCCGCATGATGAAACGCCTCCTCGCGGTGGTGCTCGCGGTCGCCACCGTGGGCGCGCTGACCACGGGGACTCCCGCTTCGGCGTCGTCTTCTTTCTCGTCGTCTTCTTTCTCGCCGCCTTCGCCTTCCCTCGGCCCGAACGTGACCATCTTCGACCCGAGCATGCCCGTCGCCGACATCCAGGCGAAACTCGACGCCACCTGGGCCAAACAGGTCGACAACGAGATGGGCACCGACCGGTACGCCTTCCTGTTCAAGCCCGGCACCTACGGCACGGACGCGCACCCCCTGCAGGTCAAGGTGGGCTACTACACCGAGATCGCCGGCCTCGGCGCCAACCCCGGCGACGTGGTGATCAACGGCAAGGTGGAGGTCTACAACCGCTGCACCGAGGGCGGCGGCACCAGCAACTGCCTCGCGCTGGTGAACTTCTGGCGCACGATCGCGAACCTGACCATCCACGTCAACGCGCTCGGCCAGGACGGCTGCCGGTCCACCGCGAACTTCTGGGCGGTCTCGCAGGCCGTCTCGATGCGCCGGGTCAACGTCACCAACGGCACGCTGTCGCTGATGGACTACTGCACGGCCGGTCCCCAGTACGCTTCCGGGGGCTTCATCGCCGACTCCACGCTGCCCTCGGTCACCAACGGCTCGCAGCAGCAGTGGCTGACCCGTAACAGCAGTGTCGCGTCATGGTCGAACGGCGTGTGGAACCAGGTGTTCGCCGGGGTTTCGGGCGCGCCCGACGAGTCAGCGTTCCCGAATCCGCCTTACACGACGCTGGCGACAAACCCGACATCTCGCGAAAAGCCGTATTTGTTCGTTGACGGTGCGGGCAAGTGGAATGTCCGGGCGCCTTCGGCGGCACACAACACCAGCGGCGTCTCGTACGCGAACGGCATGACCCCCGGCCGTACGCTTCCGCTCAGCTCGTTCTTCGTGGCCAAGCCCTCCGATCCGGAGTGGCTGATCAACGCGAACCTGTTGCTGGGCAAGAACCTGCTGCTCACCCCCGGTGTGTACAACATCGACCAGAGCCTCGTCGTGCTGCACCCGAACCAGGTCGTCCTGGGCCTCGGCCACGCCACGCTGACCGCGGTCAACGGTGCCACCCCGCTGAAGGTCGCGTCGGTGCCCGGCGTGATCGTGGCCGGGGTGACCATCGACGCCGGCCTCAAGGAATCGAAGGTGCTGCTGCAGGTCGGCCTCACCCGCGGCGGGATCTCCTCGGCGGCCAACCCGACCACGCTCAACGACGTCTACTTCCGCGTCGGCGGCCCGCACGTCGGCAAGACCGACACCGCGTTACAGGTGAACAGCGACAACGTGCTCATCGACCACACCTGGGTGTGGCGCGCCGACCACGGCGTCGAGGGCTTCACCGACACCCAGCGCTGGAACACCAACACCGGCCGCTACGGCGCCGTCATCAACGGCGACAACGTGACCGCGACGGGCCTGTTCGTCGAGCACTTCCAGAAGTACAACACGGTCTGGAACGGCAACGGCGGCACGACCATCCTCTACCAGAACGAGCTCCCGTACGACCCGCCCACGCAGGCCGACTGGATGAACGGCTCGGTCGAGGGCTACGCCGGCTACAAGGTCGGCGACAAGGTCAAGACCCACTCCCTGTACGGCGCCGGCGTCTACGTGTTCAACCAGAACAACCCGGCGATCCACACCGAGAACGGCTTCGAGGTCCCGTCCCGCCCCGGCGTCAAGCTGCACCACATCATGACCGTCAACTTGAGCGCCGGCGTCATCGACCACGTGGTCAACGGCGTAGGCGAGGCCGCCGACACGACAAAGGTGGGCGCCCCGGTCTTCATCACCGACTACCCAGCGTCGTAGCAACACATCTGGCGGGGGCTGGGCCGGCTTCCCGGCCCAGCCCCCGGCCACCGGCAGCCCCTTGGTGGGCTCGAGCGGCGCCCGGGCCGTTCCTGCTTTCGGGCCGTCCGGGAGGGGCGGGACTGCCATGCCGTGTGATGTCGGCAGGCAGACAAGGAAAGCCTGTTGCGTCCCGTCCACAATGTGTAACTGTTCAGCTGGTTCCGTCGGCCGCGAGTCCCCGTGCGAGGCGACGCCGCCAGGCCCGGGCAGGTCCCTGCTGCCCACAGTGGCCGCCCCACCCGGGCGTGGGGAGCCGCGACGCCGACGAGGTTGCGGTTGCCCACACCGCAGCCACCCCCACCCCCGTGTGGGCGGTCGCGACGCCGAGGAGGTTGCGGTTCCGCACACCGCAGCCACCCCCACCCCCGTGTGGGCAGTCGCGACGCCGAGGAGGTTGCGGTTCCCCACACTGCAGCCACCCCCACCCCCGTGTGGGCAGCCGCCGCGACCGGAAGGTCCCGGCTCCCCACAGCGACGGTCCGCGCAGGTCCGCCGCGCATGGCCAACTCATCGGAGGGTGAGCGGCGCGAGAAACAGCTGAACAGTTCCACAATGTGGTCGTTGCGATCACATCGCGGGTTGCGACGTGACCTTGGAGAGTTGCGCCCATATTCGAGCCATAACTCTCCAAGGTTCACGTGAGACCGTCGAAAGCGCTCGAACAAAAGCCACATAGCGTGAGGAAAGATCGTCTACATTGGAGGATCGTCCCACATAACGGACGCCGTGCCACGATGTGGTCGCCCGTCCCGGACAACGGACACTCGTCCCACATTGTGGACGTCGCGTGGCCGATAGCTCATCGGACCGAGCCCTGGCATCACCAGCGGCGAGCGTGGCCAGGCAGTGACTGTCCAGGATGAGCGTTCCCCCGGAGGCGGCGGCCAGCGGCCCGTGCGCAGTATCCGCCCAACGGGGAGCCGCCCCGCGGCTCGCCCACCGCGGCGTCGTGGTGCTCGGTGCCGGGGCGGACAGGCGGCGCCGGCGACCATCGGCCACCAGATGGCCCGCGGCGCGCGCCCGCATTGGCCGAACGACCGTTCTCCGGGCCCAACCGCCATACGGGCGCAAGCTCAGCCCGATGTCCGTGACGAAAGAAGATCCCGTTATCCGGTCGTGAGACCCGAGGTTCCGCGCGGGGTTGCGCTGGGGGCGGGGCATCCATGGTCGGACGGTTGAAGTCGGCAGGCAGATCTGCAGTTTCCCCGGCTCGGCCGTGGTGGGCGGGCGCCAGGGTCCATGCCCCGCCCGCTGACGCCGGCTGATGACTTGCGCGTTAAGCAGCCTCGCGGTAGGTGGTGGCAGGTGGGCCCGGGGTTCGCATCCGCTCGTTGACGCAGGCAGACGGCTTGCGCGTTGGGGAACCTCGCCGCGGGTGGTGCCAGGTGGGCTCGGGGTCCGCGGTCCGCTCGTTGACGTGGGAAACCTCGCCGTCTTGAGCGTTCCGCAGCCTGGCCGTAAGTAGCGGCGGCCACCCTGCGAGTCCGCGGTCCGCCCGTTGACGTCGGCTGACAGGCTCGCGAGTTTCAGCAGCTCGGCCCGTTGACACTGGAAGGCGGCCGGGCAGTCTTCGCGGCGCAACATTTGACGCTGGTGGACAGCGCTCGGGTCCTGCGGTGTGGAGATGGCCTGGTTGCGGCCTCCTCGGCTCAGCCGTTGACGTGGGCGGGTGGTGAGGCCGCGCCGCGCGGCTTGATCGTTCGGTGGCGGGACGGGTCGGCGGGCTGTGCGTTTAGCGGTTGACGTGGGCGGTCTCGCCGCGCTGTGCGCCTTGGCCGTTGACGGCGGTGGGCGGGGTCGGCGGGCTGTGCGCTTGGTCGTTGACGTGGGGCGGGGGTCGGCGGGCTATGCGGCCCAGCCGTTGACGGTGGCGAGCATAGCCTCGTAGCGGTGGCGGCGCGGGTCGAGGACGGCGGAGTCCCAGTCTTTGCGTTGCGGGCCGGTGATGGCTAACCGCGAGGTCGGGATGCCGCTCTCGGCGAGAATCTCGGCGGACTGTCGCATCGTGCGGCGGAAGTCGGGGTCGCGGGTCAGTTCGGCCAACTGGGCGTAGGCGTCCTGCTGTTCCGGTTCGGGCTCGGCGGGCAGCACCGGGGTCATGGACCGCCGGATCCCCTCGAAACCTGGGTCGCCGAGGCCCTCGAAAACGTGGTCCAGGAACTCGCGGATCTGTGTCGTGCGTTCCGCTTCGTCGGCGCGGTGCATCAGCGTCATCTCCTCGGTGCTCGTGGCTCGGCCGGCCATCTCGGTCAGGATCGCGTGGCGGCGTTGCAGGGTGCCGATCTGAATGGCGAGGGCGTCGGCGTGCGCTTTCGCGACGTCGGCGAGCGCGGCCTGACGGTCGACGATCCGCCGCACGGTGGACAGCCCGATCCCCAGGTCACGCAGTGTCTTGACCAGCTCGACCCGAGCGACGGCGTCGTCGTCGTAGCGGCGGTTACCGCCGCTGGTGCGGGCGATGGGCGAGAGCAGCCCCCGATCCGACCAGTTCCTGATCGTCTTGACGGTGAGGCTGGTGCGACGCGCCACGTCCCCGATCGAGTAGAGCTCGTTCATGGGGTAAACCTTGCCGCCTCCCCCAGGGGGAGAAGCAAGTCGCGGGGGGCGTGCCAGATGCCGGGCCATCCGTCTGCCGGATGCCGCAAGACACGTGCAGGGCTGGGCAACATGTGTTGAGTCAGGAGTGTGCACGAGGGCTGTGCCGAGGCGGCGGCCGGGCTGGGCGATGGCGGCCGCACGACGCATCCCGGCCTGGGCGACGTGTGTCGAGCTAGGAGCGTGCGCCGGTGTGGGGCCGGCTCGGGATGGGGCCCGCGCGACACGTGCCGGGCGATGTGGGCCGGGCCGGGCGGTGGGGGCCGGGCCGGGCGGTGGGGGCCGTGCCGGGCGGTGGGGGCCGTGCCGGGCGTAGGGGCCGTGCCGGGCGTAGGGGCCGTGCCGGGCGTAGGGGCCGTGCCGGGCGTAGGGGCCGTGCCGGGCGTAGGGGCCGTGCCGGGCGATGAGGGCCGGGCCGTTCGTGGGGGGCCGTGCCGGGCGGTGGGGCCCGGGCCGGGCGGCGGGGCGGGTGCCTCCTGGCGGGATAAGCACCCGCCCCGGCGCCCATTGTTCAGCAGACAGGACGCCGCCTGCCAGATACCAACGGTTTGAGCGATCCTGCCCACCCGGCCAGCCGGTCGGCAAGCCCGGTCTCTCGGCAGAGCAGCCGATCCGAAGAAACTAGGTTCCTAGGATGCTCAAGGTGGAGTGACCACGGCCGCGCAGGAGACGGTGCGAGCCAGCCATTCGATCTCTGAAGCGCGCACTGGGATCGACATGTCGAATCTGCCCAGGCGGATTCCCGACCGCCCCACGCCGGCGCCGCGACGTCCCGGATTCACCCGCGAAGCGGGGCGCGGGTCAGGCCTGCTGCTCGGATTCGCCCGCGAAGCGGGGCGCCGGTCAGGCCGGCTGCTCGGACGGGGCGTTCTCGGTCCAGCCCAGCCACCAACCCTGGTCGGGCATCTCGCCGGCGGCCTCGGCGAACGACGTCAGGGCCGTGATCACCTCGGGCTTCCAGAGGTCGGGGGTGGCCGCCACCAGGTGTTCCACGTCCGTCCGGCGACGGGTCACCACCTGCGACACCACGTCGTGGCCGGCGTGGGTCAGGCGCAGGCGGACCACGCGGCGGTTCTCGGCGGGGCGGACGCGGCGGACCAGGCCCTTGCGGACCAGCCGGTCGCACATGCGGGTGGCCGTCGACGGGTTCACCTGGAGCTCGTCGGCGATGTCGGCGCTGCGCTGCGGGCCCCGTACGGCGATCACGATCATCGCGCGGAACTGGGGGAGGGTGACGTCGCCGTCGATCGCGGCCAGGGAGCGGGCGGTGAGGCCGACGAAGGCGCGGCTCGCGAGCAGCAGGGCCTGGACCGCGTCGGGCGAGCTCATCCGGACATCATTTCACCGGATCGTGGCCGGTCAGCCACTCGCGGACCTGGGGATCGGTGGTGGTGAGGCGGTCGGCTTCCTCGCCGGCGGTGCAGGTCAGCATGGCGACGGTGACGGCCTCGCCGAGCTCGCCCACGACACGCAGGACCCCGCCGCTGTCGACCCAGCGTTGCAGCACCCTCAGTTCGTCGGCCATACCCGATACTGCACCTCCGGCAATGTCTGGCGTAAATCATTGCACAGTGCAATCGTGAGGGGGACACACCGGCGGAAACAGGGGTCACGGTAAGCGGCACGAACTGGCATAAAGCACGCCCGTGCCCAGCCGGACGGCTCGGGATCGGGTAGCACGGAGGCAAGCGCCACCAACGGCGCAGGACAGGAGACTCGGCTTGAGGACGACGACGTCACAGGCCGCGGGCGAACCGACGCCGGGCCCACAGGCCACGACAACGGCTTCGCCGGGCGCAGCGGCCACGAGCGAACAGATGCCAGGCCCACCGGCCACCGACGTGCGGACGCCAGGCCCACCGGCCACCGACGTGCGGACGCCAGGCCCACCGGCCACCGACGTGCGGACGCCAGGCCCACAGGCCGCAGGCGCACGGACGCCAGACGCACAGGCCGCAGGCGTACGGACGCCGGACACGGAAAATCGAAGCGGCACCGCGAAACCGAACACCCCAGAAGGTACGGCCGTACGGATGCCGGCTGAACCCAGGGTCTGGCAGCGCACCGACACCGTCGGCACCGAGCTGGTCATCCCGGACGGGGACAACCGCGTCTCCGGCACGGCGGTCGTCTCCGGCCCCAAGCCGTACGCGACGAGGTGGCAGGTGTGGCTGTCCGACGACCACGCCGTACGGGCTCTGGAAGTCGTCTGCGAAGGGCACGGCTGGCGGCGCGAGCTGCGGTTGTCGAGCGACGGATGCCGTACGCAGGCGACGGGTGACCTCGACGCACCGGAACCGGGCCTGGCCGATCCTTCCCGCCTGGCCGGTGCGGTGATCCGGCTGGCCGCGTCGCCGGTGTTCCTGAGCTGGGCGATGCGCGCTCTGCAACTAGAGTCCGGCGAAAAGACCGCGCCGACCGCCCTGGTGCTGACCCCATCGTTGACGGTCGTCGTCGGCGAGTCGCGCTACCAGCGGCTGGGTGATCACCGGCTGCGGGTGAGCGGTGACGAGCCCGCGGCGACCTACGACCTGGACGGCGACGGGATGGTCACCTACCAGCCGGGGAGGTTGCGCGGCGTCAGGTGAGCCGGCGCAGGAACTCCAGGTTGGAGCGGGTGCCGCGCAACTGCTCGAGGAGCTGGCGCATGGTGGCGACGCGGTCCGGGCCGCCGGACAGGGCGCGGCGCAGCTGGGTGACGACCGCGCGCTCGGCGGGGGCGAGCAGGGTCTCGTCGTGCCGGGTGCCGGTCGTGGCCAGGTCGATCGCGGGGTAGATGCGGGCCTCGGCAAGCGAACGGTCCAGTTTGAGCTCGGCGTTGCCGGTGCTCTTGAACTCTTCGAAGATCAGTGTGTCCATCGCGGAGCCGTTCTCCACCAGGGCGGTCGCGATGATCGTGAGGGAGCCGCCGTCCTCGATGTTGCGGGCGGCGCCGAGCAGGCGCTTCGGCGGGTACAGCGCGGTGGAGTCCAGCCCGCCGGTCAGGGTGCGGCCGCGGCCGGCGGTCACCAGGTTGTACGCCCGTCCGAGCCGGGTGATCGAGTCGAGCAGCAGCACCACGTCCTCGCCCTGTTCGACGAGGCGCTTCGCGCGTTCGACGGCGAGCTCGGCCAGCGCGGTGTGCTCCTGCGGCGGCCGGTCGAAGGTGGCCGCGATGACCTCGCCGTGGACGGTGCGCCGCATGTCGGTGACCTCTTCGGGTCGTTCGTCGACGAGCACCACCATCAGGTGGACTTCCGGGTTGTTGGTGGCCAGCGCGTTCGCGATCTTCTGCAGCACGATCGTCTTGCCGGCCTTGGGCGGTGCGACGACGAGCGCGCGCTGCCCCTTGCCGAACGGCATCAGCAGGTCGATGACGCGGGTGGTGAGGTCGCCGGGGTCGTTCTCCAGGCGCAGCCGCTCCTGCGGGTAGAGCGGGGTCAGCTCGTAGAAGTCCGGTCGCCGGTACCCGGGTGCGCGACCGTTGACCGCCTCGACGCGCAGGCTGGCGTACTTGCCGCCGAGCCGGGCGAAGCCGGTGACCCGGTCGCCGCGGCGCAGCCCGTGCCGGCGCACCTCGGCGGTGTGCACGGCGATGTCACCGGGGCCGGGCAGGTAGCCGTCGGCGCGCAGCCACGCGCGGTCGTCGACGATGTCGAGCAGGGCGTCGACGGCGACATCGGCGGGCTCCTGCGAAGGCGTACGGGAACGAGGGGTTTGGGATCTTGGAGATGTGCGGGTGGCAAGGGTTGTCATGAGGGACTCCTCAGAAGCCCGGGCGCGCGCGGAGGCGTACGCCCGGTGATGTGAAAAACGGCGTGTGAGCCGAGCAGGGGTTGCCGGGGGCGGGAAAGAAGCCCGCCTGCATCCGGGAACCGGAACTGCGACCAACATAGCACCCTCGCCAAAGATCTCCCCGGCCGGACACCTGCTGTTCGCTTTCCGGACGTTTCCGCGGTATGGAATTCGGCGTGCACCACGCGAACCACTACTACGGCCATTCCCACGTGCTCGCCCGCTACTGCGGCCTGGACGACGAGGACCCGCCACGCATCCAGGGATATCTCCAGCACGGCTGGAACATCGGCGACGGGCTCGCTCCCGATCACGAGTTCACCCCGGGCGTGCCGAAGTTCGTCTGGTCGGAACGGGTGCGCCGGCGGGCGTGGGCGCTGGGCCGGCGTGAGGTGTACGTGACGGGTGCCCCCTGGGCATACCTGGTGGCGATGGAACCGGAACCGGCCGGGCCGCGGGAGGGCACCATCTTCTACCCGTTCCACGGCTGGGAGGGTCAGCACATCCTCGGTGATCACGACGTGCTGATCGACGAGATCCGCGACACCGAGACCGGGCCGGTGACGATCTGCCTGTACTGGCAGGAGTTCGGCGACAAGAAGGTGCGCCAGCGCTACGAGCGGGCCGGGTTCCGGGTGATCTGTCACGGGTACCGCGGCGGGCAGTGGAAGGACCTCGACGGCGCGTTCCTGTACCGTCAACTCGCTGAGCAGCGCCGGCATTCCCGGGTGGCGTCCAACAGGCTGTGCAGCGCGGTGTTCTACGGCGCGCTGGCCGGGTGCGAGCCCGCCGTGTACGGGGATCCGATGCGCCTGGAGGGGGAAAAGTCGGCGTTCGGCGGGCAGGCCCGGATCGAACGCGAGTGGGCGCCGATGCACGGCAAACGGGTCGATGTCGAGGCGGCCCGGGCGATCGCGGTGCAGGAGCTGGGGGCGGATCGGCTGCTGCCGCCCGCCGAGTTGCGCCGGGTGTTCGGCTGGCCGATGCCGCGCAGCGTCGAGGACGCGGAGCTGACCGGGGTGCTGGCGCGATGACGGTGACATTGATCGGCGGCGAGATGCCGCTGTGGTCCGATCTGGACGCGACCCACGGACCGGCTCCGGCGGGCGGGGCGGCGTTGCGGCCGCTTCTGGGTGCGGTTTTCGGCCGTACGCTGGTGGCCGGGCCCCATGATCCGGAGCTGATCGCGGCGTTGCCGGTCGACGACGTGACGGTGCTGGTGCGCAGCGAGTCGGACGCGGCTGTGCTGGATCGGTATGCCGTTTTGTGCGGGAGCTTGGACAAAGTGCCGGCGGTGGCGGCGTATGACACCGTGGTGGCGCTGGACGGGCTTGATCGGCTGATCTCGGCGGAGGCGCCGGACCGGTCGTGGGACGAGGTCCTGTCGATGGTGGCCGCGCTGGTGCGGCCCGGTGGGCGGTTGCTGCTGGCGGTGGAGAACCCGTTCGGGTTGCATCGGCTGGTAACGCTGCCGGGTGAGTTGTCGGATGCGGACTGGGTGGTCGCGGAGGGTCCGGGCGGGCCCGAGGTGTTGCGGGGGCGGCTCGCCGCTGCCGGGCTGACAGTGGTGCATGATTTCGCGACATATCCGGATATGCGGCTGTCGGAAGGCGAGGTCAGTCCGTCGCAAGCCGGCGACCGGTGGACTCGCGATTCGTTGGCCGGCGCTCCGGCGGCCGGCGGCCGGCGCTCACTCCCCGCCGAAATCTCGCTTTTAAGCGACTCTTTCGCGAAAAATCGGGATTTGTCCGGGTTCGTTGAGGCGCGACTCAGCGCCGCCATGACGGCCGCGAAGGACGTGCTGGCCGACCCGCGCCGGCTCGCGACCGGCGCCGCCCGCGCCGGCCTGGTATCCGAGCTGGCCCCCGGCTGGATCGTCCTGGCCGGTAAAGGCCAGGCTGCCGAGGCACGCACCGCGATATGGCCCGATGCGATAACTGTCGTGGACGGCGCGGTCCGCGAGATCCGGCTGCCCGACCCGAGCCTGCCCCGCGGCCGCACGCTCGAAGACCTGCTCCTGACCGCCTGCCGCCGCCGCGACCTGCCGGCCGTGCGGGAGCTGCTGACCGCCTGGCTGTCCGGCCCCGCCGCCGGGGTGCCGGCCGGGCAGATCGTCGTGGACGCCGCGGGCCGCCATGCCGGGCTCACCCCGGCCGCGGATCCCCTCGTCACGCTGCGCGAGTTCGCCGCCGACGTGATCCGCGGCGGCTACGCCGACCTGTGGCCGGCCCCCATCGGCGAGGCCGAGCTGACCGCCCTGCTCGCCGGGATGACCGGTCGCGAGCTGGAGCCCGCCGACGTCCCGGCCGCCGCCGGGCCGCGGGCGGCGGAGAGTGTCCGCGAGCTGACCACCGAACGTGACCGCCTCGCGAAGGAGCTGGCCGAGGCACGGGCGAAGCACGAGTGGTACGAGTCCATGCTGCGCAACCGTGAGGCCGAGCTCAAGCGCGTCCGGCAGATCAACAAGGTGCTCAAGGCGACGATGCCGGGGCGGGCCGCGACCAGCCTGTACGGCGGTCTGCGGGCCGGCAAGCGAGCGGTCCGGGGCGTGGTCAAGAAGGCGAAGGGCTAGGCGGTCACCTCGTCGTACAGGTCCTCCAGGCCCCGGCTCTGCTTGCGCACGTCGAAACGGGCCATGGCCTGCTCGCGCGCCTGCTTGCCGAACCGCTCCCGCAGCGGCTCGTCGGCCAGCAGGCGCGTCAGGCCCGCGGCCAGCGCCGGGCGGTCGCCCTCGGCGCCCAGCAGGCCGGTCTCGCCGTCGGTCACCGCCTCCGGGATGCCGCTGTGCCGGGTCGACACCACCGGCAGGCCCAGCGCGGCCGCCTCCACGATCGTCGTGGGCAGGCCCTCGGTGTCGCCGTCGGCCGCCGTCCGCGACGGGGCGGCCAGGATGCGGGAGGCGCCGAGCAGGCGGTACACCTCGTCGGGCGGCAGCGAACCCCGGAACGTCGCGTCCACCCGCAGCGCCGCCGCCGACGCGCGCACCTGGGGTAGCAGCGGGCCGTCGCCGATGAACAACGCCCGCACCGGCCGGTCCATCGTGGACAGGGCGGCGACCAGGTCGTCCGCGCCCTTCTTCTCGACGAAGCGGCCCACGAACACGACGTCCCATTCTTTCGACGCCTCGGGTGTCGACGAGGGGATCGGCACGCCCGTGTAGTGCACCCGCACCTTCGCGGGGTCGGCGCCCCAGCGGATCGCCTTCTCCCGGATCACCTCGGACACCGCGATCACCGCGGCCGCCCGCTGGAACATGGCGCGCAGGTTGCGGCGGTAGCGCATGCCCTTCGCGCCGGGCGTGGCCGGCTGGCGGGTCACGTCGTGGCCGTGCACGGTGACGACCAGCGGAATGCCGAGGCGCTGCGCCGAGCCGCTGATCAGCCAGCCGTCGCCGCCGAAGTGGGCGTGTACCAGCTTCGCCCGTTGCGCGGCCAGCAGCCGCAGCAGCTGCGGTGACTGCCCGGTCAGGCGCAGGCGCAGGAAGGCCCGCCGGTCGGCCTCGGACGGGTACGCGATGACGTCGCCGGCGCGGGCGATGTCCGACTCGACCTTGGTGGCGCCCAGGTAGGCGGGCCGCCAGCGGGTGAGCGAGTCGGCCTGGTTGCGGATGAACGTCTCCGAGCCGGACAGCATGGCGCTGCGCCAGATGACGACGGCAGGCTCAGACATCGGCAGCACTGGACGAAGGCGACGACGCGGACGCGCTCCGGCCGACGATCTTGTCGCGGAGGCGCGCGCGCAGCGCCGGCGGCAGCGCCCAGATCTGCAGGAACGTCACGTAGTCGATCGCCCCGGGATGCCCGTGGCCGCGGGCCTCGTCCAGCAGCTCCCGGAACACCTTGCCACTACGCGTCGGCGCGGCCATCGAGCTCAGCACGCTCATCGTGAACGCCGCGTACGCGCGGGGCGTGAACAACTCCCGATTGTGCCGCAGCCAGTCGAGCTGTTCCTCCCACGGGTTCTGCAGGCTGATACGTTCCCGATTCTCGTCCTGGTGCCACAGCACGAGCGGCTCCGGGACGTACAGGAGCTCGACGTCGTCATGGCGGACGGCCCGCAGCGTCCAGTCCAGCTCCTGCTGGCGGCGCAGGCCGACGGTGAACGGCACCCGCAGCAACAGCGAGGTGGGCGCCATGATCGTGGAGGTCTGGATGAAGCCGTCGCCGTAGAACAGGCCGCGGCGCATCGTCAGATACTCGCTGAGCGGCTCATCCGGCTCGGGGAGGCGGCGCGGCATCACGGTGTCGGCGCGCGGCGTGCGGCTGATCATGCGGGTGGCGATGATCGGGGACGCCTTGGTGGCCTGCGCGGCCATCGCCAGCTGGGTCTCGATCTTGGCGGGCAGCCACTCGTCGTCGTCGTCGAGCAGGGCGGTCCAGCGGCCCCGGGCGTTGCGCGCGCCCTGGTTGCGGGCGTTCGGGGCCTTGCCCTGCTCGCTCAGCTCGATCACCCGGACCCGGTCGTCGCCGATGCCCGACAGTGCGTCGAGGGTGACGCCGTCGGGGCCGTCCACCACGACGACCACCTCGAGGTCACCGAACGTCTGGGCGAGAGCGCTGGCCACCGCGCGGGCGGCCAGTTCCGGGCGGTTGCGCGTCGGGATGACGACGCTGACCTCCGGTGATGGGGACATTTCGACCTGCTTAACCGTCGGAGAACCAGGGTGATCGTCTGGGCACGGTAGGGCGGTCCGGAGGCGTACGGGTTAATTCGAGGCAGACGCCGGGGGCCGCTCAGTCGCCTGACAGGAAAATCTCACCGAAATCTCACCGGCCCGACGCAGGCTTACCGGCGGTCGATGCCGTTATTACAAAAGACCAGGGGGGAGACGACATGCCGAAGCGCCGACACCGCCGATGGGCCCGGTGGCTCACCGTCATGGGCGCCGTCGTGCTGATCGTCGCGGGCGCCGGGGTCGTGGTGTTCGAGGCCACCGTCGGCGCGGCCACCCGCTCGGTGAAGCAGCAGAGCCTGCTCGGCAGCTCCGACCCGGCGACCGCGCACGCCACCGTCTCGGGCGCCAAGAACATCCTGCTCGTCGGCATCGACCAGCGGCCCAACGCGGCGGCCGGCACCGCGATCCGCTCCGACTCGATCATCCTGTTGCACATCCCGGCCGACCACAAAAGCGGGTACCTGATCTCGCTGCCCCGCGACAGCTACGTCTCCATCCCGGCCTACAACAACGGCGTGACCTCGTACGCCGGCGGGAAGAACAAGATCAACGCGGCGTTCTCGTTCGGCGGCCGGGGGCTCACCGGCGCGCAACAGCTGTCGCACGGCTTCGAGTTGCTCTCGCTGACCGTCAAGAAGCTCACCGGCATCACCCCGGACGCCGGCGCGATCATCGACTTCCAGGGTTTCCAGCAGGTCGTCAACGTGCTCGGCCAGGTCTGCATGTATGTGGACGAGGACACCACCTCGATCCACATCGGGCACACCGCGGACGGCAAGCAGGCCGCGCCCTACGCGATCAACCCGGACGGCACCATCAACCACAAGATCGCCGGCGTCACGCCGAACTTCTACGCCAAGGGCAACCACTGCTTCACCCCTGCCCAGGCCCTCGATTTCGTACGCCAGCGCGACCTGCTCGCCAACCACGACGGCGACTACGGCCGGCAGCGCCACCAGCAGCAGTTCCTCAAGGCGGTGCTGCAGCAGGCCGAACACGACGGGCTGAGCTCGCCGACCAAGCTGCCTGGCCTGATCAGCTCGATCGGCAAGACCATGACGGTGGACACCGGCGGCATCTCGATCACCGACTGGGCGTTCGCGATGCGCGGGCTCAACCCCTCCGGACTCGTGACGATCAAGACGAACGACGGCAAGTTCAACAGCCGGTCCGTGCCCGGCGTCGGCAGCGTGCAGATCCTCAGCCCGACCAGCCTGGACCTGCTGCACGCGGCCCGCACCGACACGGTCGGGCAGTTCGTCACCGCTCATCCCACTTGGGCGTCGTCCTAATCACCTGGACGGGTAACGCCACGAGGCCCCCCGCACGCGTACGGTGAAGGGCAATTCCAACCGGGCGTGCGAAGGGGGTACTCCGGTGTCCGGGTCGGCGCTGCTCGATCGGGTGACACCCGGAGATCACGTGTGCTGGGTCGTCGACGATGATCGCGTCCGCGCGGACACCATCGCGAGCTTCTTCATCGCCGGGCTGCGCGCACGCCACCGGGTGATCTACAGCGGCGACCAACCCGAGCTGGTGCTCGCCGCGTTGCGCGCGCGGGGGGCCGACCCGGCCGAGCCGCTGCGCACGGGCTCGCTGGTGGCCGACGTCCCCGAGTCCAGCTACCTCGCGGCCGGCTATTTCGACCCCGAGGCCGTCCTGGCCGGCTGGGCCGCCGAACGCGAACGCGCCCGCAGCGAGGGCTACCTCGGGATGCGCGTCGTCGGCGACATGTCCTGGGCCCGGCGCGACATTCCGGGCGCCGACCGCCTCGCCTGGTACGAGACCATGGTCAACACGATCATCAGCGACGGTTTCGTGGCCGGCGTCTGCGCCTACGACCGGCGCGTGTTCGAGGCCCTCGACCTGCGCGAGTTCATGTGGACCCACCAGGGCGCCGCGGCCACCGGCATGCCGTACGACCCGGCCACCTCGCTGCGCGTGCGACGCGTCCCGGCCGGGCTCGTCCTGTCCGGCGAGGCCGACCGCTCCAACCGCACCGCCCTCGCCGCCGTGGTCGACCAGCTCTTCGACGACGTCGGCGACGACGAACGCGAGATGGTCATCGACGTCAGCGAGCTGCGGTTCGCCGACACCGCGGTCGCCCGCATCCTGGTCCAGGCGGCGCACCACGGCCGGGTGCGGGTGGTGGGCTGCTCGCCGGCCCTGCGCCGGCTGCTGGGCTTCACCGGCGCCGCCGAGGCACCGGGCCTCACGGTGGACGGGGGCGTGTGACGACGGAGCCGTTCGAGCATCCCGGTCTGCTGTACCGCGGCAGCGCCGACTACCTCGCGGCCACCACGACGTTCGTCCGGGACGCGCTCGAGGCGGGCCGCCCGGTCCTGGTCGCGGTGCCCGCCGCGAACCTCGACCTGCTCCGCGGCGCGCTCGTCGACGACGGCTGGCGGATCACGTTCGCCGACATGGCGGTCGCCGGCCGCAACCCCGGGCGCATCCTGCCGAGGGTGCTGCTCGACTTCGCCGGCCGCCACCGCGGGTACCGGGCGGCGATCATCGGGGAACCGGTGTGGGCCGCCCGCACCCCGCTCGAACTGGACGCCTGCGCCATCCACGAGGCCCTGATCAACGCGGTCTTCGCCGGCCGCGACGCGACAATCCTTTGCCCGTACGCCGTGAGCACCCTGCGGCCCGCGGCGATCCTGAACGCGTGGCGCACCCACCCGCAGATCCTCGACGGCGGGGTGTTGCGGCGCAGCACGTCCTACGTGGACCCGCTGACCACGGCCGACGACCTCGACGTGCCGCTGCCGCCGGTGCCGGAGTACGCGAAGGAGCGTGTCGTCGACGACCGGGCGGACCTGCCCCGACTGCGCGCGTTCGTGCGGCAGGCGGCCGGCACGATGCTGTCGCCGGACCGCCTCGACGACCTGGTCATGGCCGCGAACGAGCTGGTCACCAATACGCTGCGGCACACCCGCGGCGGCGGCCGGATCGCCGTCTGGCCCGAGTCCGGCGTGCTGGTCTGCCAGGTCGACGACGCCGGCCCGTCGCCCGGCCCGCTGGCCGGCCGGGTGCCGCTGCCACCGGACGACACCGGCGGCCGCGGCCTGCTGCTCGTCAACGACCTGTGCGACCTGGTCCGCCTGCACCGCCACCCGGCCGGCACGTCGGTCCGCGTCCACGTGGCCACCTGAGGCGCCACGCCGGTGCCGGCCCCCGCCGACGTGACCCGCGCTCAGTCCGCCTTCGACGCCGTGACCGCGTACAGCAGGGGGATCCTCGGAGCGTCGTCCGGCAGCCGCCAGAACCCCTCGGACGCGGGGACCATGTGCGGCCAGCGCCGCCACGGCAGCTCGTCGCTCTCGCGCACCGACCGGATCGACAGCCCGGCGCGGGCCAGCGCGGTCACCACCTCGCCCAGCCCGTGCGCCCACTCGTAACTCGTCGTCGCCCGCTTCAGCGCCGGCCCGTCGGTGTACGTCCACGTCGCGTCGATCTCCCGGACGCCCCGGCCGGCCAGATAGTCGTGCCGCAGCACCAGGCTCCGGTCGTCGGCGAAAAGTGAACCGGACACGACGCCGAGAGCGACCAGCATCGGGTGGAACTCCACGATCGAGACGATCCCGCCGGGGCGCAGCAGGGACGCCACCGTCGCCGCCCAACGGTCCAGATCGGGCAAATAGCAGAGAGCGCCCTTACCGGTGTAGACCACATCGAACTGGCGGCCATCGAGCGCTTCGGCGGCGTCGTACACGTTCGCGCGTACGAAATCGATCGCCAGGTTTTGACCCTCCGCGATGCGCCGGGCCTCGGCGATCGCGGCACCCGACAGATCGAGACCGGTCACCGAGCGGGCGCCGCGCTTGGCGAACGCCGCCGTCTCGGTGCCCAGGTGGCACTGCAGGTGCAGCACGTCGCGGCCGGTAAGGTCGCCGAGATCGTCCCACTCGTACGCGGCGAACCAGCTCTCCGCGTCCCGGCCGTAGAAGTGACTGGCGGCGTGGATCGGGGTGCGCTCGTCCCAGTTGCGCTCGATGGCGTCGAACTGCCGGCGAGTGGTGTCGTCAAAGCTCATATCTCTATCAAAGCCGGGGCCTGTTACCGATAACAATTCGGCGTCTGATCTGGTCGTAGAGGTCACGGTCGAACTTTTCCCCGACGTGTCAACAACGTTACCGGAACCTGTTGACACCCGACGTTGTTAGCGTTCACACTCGACGCCACGTCGCCCCCGACAAAGGAGTTATGCGCGATGAGATTCTCCCGGATGGGGGCCGTGGCCTCCGCCGTCGTCCTTACCGCCGCACTGGCCGCTTGCGGCTCGAGCGAGAAGACCGCCGACAAGGCGGCCGGCGCCACCGACAACAAGGGCGCTCTGATCGGTGTCACCATGCCGACCCGTTCCTCGGAGCGCTGGATCAGCGACGGTGACAACCTCAAGAAGCAGCTCGAGGGCCTCGGCTACAAGGTGGACCTGCAGTACGCCGAGAACGACATCCCCACGCAGACCCAGCAGCTGGACAACCAGATCACCAAGGGTGCCAAGCTGCTGATCATCGCGTCGATCGACGGCACCGCGATCACCACGCAGCTCGACAACGCGAAGCAGAACAACATTCCGGTCATCGCCTACGACCGGCTGATCCGCAACAGCCCCAACGTGGACTACTACGCCACCTTCGACAACGCCAAGGTGGGCGTGCAGCAGGCGACCTCGCTGCTGACCGGCCTCAAGGTGCTGAACGCGGACGGTTCCAAGGGCACCGCGAAGGGCCCGTTCAACGTGGAGCTGTTCGCCGGCTCGCCGGACGACAACAACGCGACGTTCTTCTTCAACGGCGCGATGACGGTGCTCAAGCCGTTCATCGACGACGGCACGATCGTGGTCAAGAGCAAGCAGACCGACTTCAAGACCATCGCGATCCTGCGCTGGGACCCGGCCACCGCGCAGAAGCGCATGGAGGACCTGCTGACCTCCACGTACAAGGGCGGCGCCAAGGTGCAGGGCGTGCTGTCCCCGTACGACGGCCTCTCGATCGGTATTCTCTCGGCGCTCAAGAGCAACGGCTACGGCACCGCCGCGAACCCGTACCCGATCGTCACCGGCCAGGACGCCGAGCTCGCCTCGGTCAAGTCGATCATCGCGGGTGAGCAGTACTCGACCGTCTACAAGGACACCCGGCAGCTCGCCGAGACCACGGTGAAGATGGCCGACGCGGTGCTCAAGGGTGGCAAGCCCGAGGTCAACAACACGACGGACTACAACAACGGCAACAAGGTCGTCCCGTCGATGCTGCTGCAGTCGGTCGTCGTCGACAAGTCGAACTACAAGAAGGAACTCGTCGACGGCGGGTACTACACCGAGGCCCAGCTCGGCTCATGAGTGAGGCCATCCTCCGCATGCGGGGCATCTCCAAGACGTTCCCTGGTGTGAAAGCACTGCAGGACGTCAACCTGGAGGTGCTCCGCGGCGAGATCCACGCGATCTGCGGGGAGAACGGCGCCGGAAAGTCCACCCTGATGAAGGTGCTTTCCGGCGTCTACCCGCACGGCGACTACGACGGCGAGATCAGCTTCGACGGCGAGGAGTGCCGGTTCGCCGGCATCCGCGACAGCGAGAAGCGCGGCATCGTGATCATCCATCAGGAGCTCGCGCTCGCGCCGAACCTGTCCATCGCGGAGAACATCTTCCTCGGCAACGAGCGCGCCAAGCGCGGCTTCATCGACTGGAACCGCACCAACGCGGCCGCCGCCGACCTGCTGCGCCGCGTCGGCCTGCGCGAGAACCCGGTCACCCAGGTCCTCGACCTCGGCGTCGGCAAGCAGCAGCTCGTGGAGATCGCGAAGGCGCTCTCCAAGGAGGTGCGGCTGCTCATCCTCGACGAGCCCACCGCGGCGCTCAACGACGACGACTCGGCGCACCTGCTGAACCTGCTGCGCGGCCTGCGCGACGAGGGCATCACCTGCGTGATCATCTCGCACAAGCTCAACGAGGTGCTGGAGGTCGCCGACCGGGTGACGATCCTGCGCGACGGCCGCACGATCACCACGCTGCCCTCCGAGGGCCTCACCGAGGACAAGATCATCTCGGGGATGGTGGGCCGGGACCTGGACAACCGGTTCCCGCCGCACGAGCCGACGATCGGCGAGGAGATCCTGCGCGTCGAGAACTGGACCGTGCACAGCCCCACCCAGCACGGCCGGATCCTGGTCGACGACGCCAGCTTCACGCTGCGCCGCGGCGAGATCGTCGGGCTGGCCGGGCTGATGGGCGCCGGGCGCACCGAGCTCGCGATGAGCATCTTCGGCCGGGCCTACGGCACCGGCATCTCCGGCCGGGTCTTCAAGGACGGCAAGGAGATCAGGTTGCGGTCGGTGCGCGAGGCCATCGAGCACGGCATCGCGTACGCCACGGAGGACCGCAAACGTTACGGCCTGAACCTGATCGAGGACATCAAGCGCAACGTCTCGGCCTCCGCGCTCGGCAAACTGGCGCACCGCGGCTGGGTCGACGACAACGAGGAATACAAGGTCGCCGAGGAGTACCGCAGGAGCCTGAACATCAAGGCGCCCAGCGTCATGAGCGTCACGGGCAAGCTCTCCGGCGGCAACCAGCAGAAGGTCGTGCTATCCAAGTGGATCTTCACGGATCCGGACGTGCTGATCCTCGACGAGCCGACCCGGGGCATCGACGTCGGCGCCAAGTACGAGATCTACACGATCATCAATCGGCTCGCCGACCAGGGCAAGGCCGTGCTGCTCATCTCCAGCGAGCTGCCCGAGCTGCTCGGGCTCTGCGACCGGGTCTACACCCTCTCGGCCGGGCGGATCACCGGTGAGGTGCCGCGCGCCGAAGCCACCCAGGAGGGCCTGATGACCCTCATGACCGCCGGACAGGAGGCACGCAAGTGAGCCTCGCACCCACCAACGCCGACGTCGCCGTCACGGTGACACCATCGCCGGCCCCGAGCGATGGCGGCAGCGGCCGCTTCAACATCAATCTGCGGCAGAGTGGCATCTACATCGCGTTCGCCGGGATCGTGGTGCTGTTCACGATCCTCACCGGCGGCGACATGCTCGCGCCGCAGAACATCAGCAACATCATCGTCCAGAACTCCTACATCCTGATCCTCGCGATCGGGATGATCCTGGTGATCATCGCGGGCCACATCGACCTGTCGGTCGGCTCCATCGTGGCCGCCAGCGGCGCGGTCTCCGCGGTGCTCATGGTCGACCACCACGTCGCGTGGCCGCTTGCCGTGCTCATCACGCTGATCGCGGGCGCGATCATCGGGGCGTGGCAGGGCTACTGGGTGGCGTACTTCGGCATTCCCGCCTTCATCGTCACGCTGGCGGGCATGCTGCTGTTCCGGGCGATCACGCTGATGATCCTGGGCAACCGGGGGATCGGCCCGTTCCCCGACGACGTCCGGACGTTGGCCAACGGGTTCTCTTCTGGATATTTTGGAAATGTCGGGCTTGGGGCTTTGGGTGGGGCCGATCTGTTCAGCTTGCTGATCGGTCTCGTCGCGGTGGCCGGCATCGTGGTGACGCAGTGGCGTTCCCGCGCCGGCCGGATCCGCTACGGCCAGACCGCCGACTCGCTGCCACTGTTCATCGGCAAGATCGCGGTCGCCTCCCTGGTCCTGATGTTCGTGATCGTCCAGCTCGCCCGGTTCCGCAACCTGCCCTGGGTGCTGGTGCTGCTCGCGATCCTGGTCCTGGGCTACACGGTGCTGGCCAACCGCTCGGTGTTCGGCCGCCAGATCTACGCGGTCGGCGGCAACCTGCAGGCGGCGACCCTGTCCGGCGTGAAGGTCAAGTCGGTCGTCTTCTGGATCTTCGTGAACATGGGCGTGCTGTCCGCGCTCGCCGGCATCATCTTCGCCGGCCGCCTCAACCAGGCCAACCCGACGGCCGGCAACCAGTTCGAACTCGACGCGATCGCGGCGGCCTTCATCGGCGGCGCGGCGGTGCAGGGCGGCGTCGGCAAGGTCGCGGGTGCGATCACCGGTGGCCTGATCATGGGCGTCATCAACAACGGCATGAGCCTCATCGGTGCGCCTAGTGAGCAGGTCATGCTGGTCAAGGGCGCGGTGCTGCTCGCCGCGGTCGCCTTCGACATCTGGACGAAGCGGCGCGCGGGCGCGAGTCGCTGACGCCCCCCGACGTGAGGCCGCCGTGTTCTGTCCCAGGAGGCACGGCGGCCTCACCCATTTCCCCGTACGAGGCAGCACCCCCGCCCGGCCTCGCCTCGATCCGCCTCGTACCGCCTCGACCCACCCGCCGTGCGTCGGCCCGCCGTGCGTCGGCCCGCCGTGCGTCGGCCCGCCGTGCGTCGGCCCGCCGTGCGTCGACCCGCCCTGCGTCGACCCGCCCTGCGTCGGTCCGCCCCGCGTCGGCCCGCGTCCACAACGGCTGCAACGGCGCTTCCGCGCGACGGCGGCTTCCGCGGGATGACGCTTCCGCGGGATGACGCTTCCTGGTCGGGATCGGCTTGTTGATTGCGGCTGTGACTCTCTCGCGCATTGACGGTTCGGGGCGGGGTTGCCTTACGCAGACCGTGCGGCCAGGCGTTTCTCTCCGGCGGGCGGACCTCGATGGTGGGTCATGTGACGAACCGCGCCGCTCGCGCTCAGCGCCTCACGCTCCGGCGGTGGCTCACCTACCGCTGGCTGCCGGGCATGTCTGAGCGGCCACCTCCCGATTTCCGCGCCGAAGAATCGCGCTGCGGCGCCTCGCCTGTCCATCCCACTATGTGGCGATCCCGACCACATTCTGGATTTGCTGGAGACCTTGGAGACTTACGCCCACATGCGAGCCATAAGTCTCCAAGGTCTACGAAACGTCGGGGAAAGCCGTCGGACAAGGGGGATGAAGGCGGCAGAAAGATACTCCACTGTGGATACGGCTCTCGCATTGTGGGCGTGCTGCCACGATGTGGACGCCAGTCCCGTACGGCGGACAACGATCCCACATTATGGTCTGCGGCCGCTGTGGCGCGGCTGACGCCGCGAGCTCGGCGATGCGCGGCAGTGTCCCCTCGCGGGCTGCCGCGACGCGATACTGCCCGCCGGGCTTCGAAACGAGCGGGGCTGCTGCCATCGGTGGAGCCGACACGATCGCAGCCAGCGGTGCTGGAACCACATCGCGCATGACGTCCCGCACACGGTGGACAAAGGAGAGCGGCCCGCCTGGCGAGCTGATCATTTCATTCAGGTGGATGCGAGTGGCGGCCACGACGGTCGGCGAGCGCGTCGACCGGCTGCCACTCGTACGCGTGCCGCGCTACCCGGGCGCATCAGGCGCCGCGGCGTCGATGCGGGCGAGGAGCGCGCGGACCTCGGCCACGTCCTCCGCCGTCGACTGGTCGTCGGTCCGGTCCAGGAGCTCCGCGTGATGGTCCACGCAGTCGCGCAGCAGCTGCCCGAGCGCCGGATCGCCGCCCGCGTCCGGCAACAGCACGTCGATCATCCGGATGTTCTGTGCGGCGAGGTCCACCGACAGCGGCAACGCCGTCGCGCGGTCCGGATCGTCGTCGAGTGCGTGGCAGAGCGCCAGGACGAGTCCGGCCCAGGTCGCCGCCTCGCGTTCGCCGAGGGGCGCGGCCATCGCCCCGGCCGCGAACAGATAGTGCGCCTCCAAGCCGATCCGCAACCCTTCGGCGGGCAGGCGGGGCAGCAACTCGACCGCCACGCCGGCCAGCTTGCCGGCATCGATCGCGGCCAGCCCGGGGTCGCTGCGCCCGGACGGGGTGACGATCGTGAAGGGCGGTGCGGTGTACGTCTCCGGCAGGTCGGTGGGGACCCGATCGGCGACCCGCAGCGCCTCCGCCACCGTGTGGACCGGCGGCAAGGCCTGGATCCGTGCCCAGTCGTCCTGCGCCGCACTGGCCGCGGCGGCGTCCGCGTCGCGCGCTCCGGCGAGGCAGTGGGCTGCCTGCGGCCGATGTTCGACGTCACCGGTCGCCAGCAAATGCATGCCCATCGTCGCCTGGGCGGTCGCCAGCCGTCGCCGGTCGTCCGCGGAGCCGCTGCCGGCCGCGGTCTCCCCGAACGCCTTGACCGCGATCTCGTCGGCCTCCACCGCGTTCGCCAGGTGGCCGGTCCTGGCCAGGACCCCCGATGCGCTCTTCGCCAGATTTGCCATCTGGGGAACGTTCCAGCCGCGGCTGCCGTGCTGCCCGAGATAGAGCCGGAAACCGAGGTCGGCGGCCGCCGCCGCGAGCTGCGGATCGCCGTACCACATCAGCACTTCGGCGTTGACCACCAGCGCCGGTGCGGTGGCGAGCGCCAACTGCTCCTGGTTGACCTGCCGCCGGCTCGCCCGCGACAGCTGCAGGTATCCGCTCACCGCCCGGTCGAGGTGCAGCACCGCGGAGGCTCCCCACCCCTGCGTGTCCCGCAGGATGCCCTCCTGCACCGCGATGTCCGCCCGCAGCACGAGCACGTCGACCGCGCGCCGCCCGTCGATCGCCGCGAGTTGTTCCGCGCCTTCCAGCGCCTCCCGGTATCGCGCCAGCGCCTCGACGGTGCGGTCCTGCGCCCGCAACGCCCCGGCCAGGTCGGCCAGCGCCACGTACTGCCGCCGCAACGCCCGCGTGGCCCTGCTCATCGCACCCCCCGATCACCATCGACCATTATGAATCACAGGATTGGCCGTACGCGACGCACAACCGCCAGGAGACCTTCGCCAGCCGACCCTTCTCAGAGAACGCCCAGGTCACGCACAGGGTGGACTCGACAGCGCCGGTTACCGTGAGAAGCCGGTCCGACACGCAGGGAGGCACTGGTGAGCGGCTCGATCAAGCGTCTCCTGATGGAGATGATCGCGCGGAAGCTGCACGGTGGACGGCGGGGACACCCCGGCCGGTACGGCTTCCGCGGCCATTATCGGCACCACGGCCACTACCGGTACCACGGCCACTACGGACACCACGGTCACTACCGCCGGCGCCCCTGGTGAGGCCAGCCGGCAGGTGACGTGCTCACATCCCCCCGTGAGCACGTCACCTGTGAACGTTTCCGCGGCCACCGGCCGCTCGCGCACTCGGCCGGGCTTCGCGGGAACGGCGTTCGCGGCCACCCCCACTTGACCGAGTCCGCTGACGCAGTGCGCCAGAGCATGCCGCCCGTCAACCGACGCTCGCCGCCCGCGGTTTGAGCACCGCCCCGACGTGAGCGCCCAGCACACCCCGATTTGCGTGCCCTGCAGGCTGCGGTTTGGGCGCCGGGGTGGCGCGTCCATGCCGGCTGCGGTTTGGGATGCCGGGTGTGGCGCGTCCCCACGAGCCGCGGTCAGGACCCGGCGCGCCCACAAGCAGACACAAGTTGAGCATTCGCTAAGCGCGAACGCCCCGCACACCTGAACGAGGGCGCGGTGGCCGTCGCCTCGCCTAGCGCCGCCGCCGTCCAGCCGTCGCCTCGCCTAGCGAGCTTTCGGGATCAGTGCGTTCTGACCACTCCGCGCACAGCGTTCGAAGTCTGAGCTGACAGGCGGCACCCCCATGGGTGGGCTGCGAGTCCGCGATGTGAGATCGGTGTCCACCGTGGAGGAGCCCTGGCCGCCCTGGACCAACTCCACCTGACCGCCCGGTCCGCGCCGTTCCCACTATATGGACATCACCGCCGCATCCCGGGATTGTCGAAGATCGTGGAGACTTACGCCCATATTCGAGCCATAACTCTCCAAGGTCTACATTCTGCCGGGACAAGCGCAGGGACAAAAGCCGCAATGGGGGGCGAAGCTCCGTCCAAAGTGGATGGAAATCCCACTCGGTGGACGCGGATTCAGCATGTAGACAACGGTCCCGCACAGCGGACGGCTCTCCCAGATAGTGGAACTGTTCAGCTGTTTCTCGCGCCGCTCACCCTCCGATGAGTTGACCTTGCGCGGCGGACCTGCGCGGGCCGTTGCTGTGGGGAGCCGGGACCTTCCGGTCGTGGCGGTTGCCCACACCTGGGTGGGGGTGGCTGCGGTGTGGGCAACCGCATCCTCCTCGGCGTCGCGACTGCCCACACCTGGATGGGGGTGGCTGCGGTGTGGGCAACCGCCACCTCCTCGGCGTCGCGACTGCCCACACCTGGATGGGGGTGGCTGCGGTGTGGGCAACCGCCACCTCCTCGGCGTCGCGGCTCCCCACGCCTGGGTGGGGCGGCCACTGTGGGGAGCTGGGACCTGCCCGGGCCTGGCGGCGTCGCCTCGCACGGGGGCTCCCGGCCGACGGAACCAGCTGAACAGTTACGCGCACAGCGGACGGCTCTCCCAGATAGTGGAACTGTTCAGCTGTTTCTCGCGCCGCTCACCCTCCGATGAGTTGGCCATGCGCGGCGGACCTGCGCGGACCGTCGCTGTGGGGAGCTGGGACCTTTCGGTCGTGGTGGGTGCCCACACCGGGGTGGGGGTGGCTGCGGTGGGGGTAACCGCAACCTTCTCGGTGTCGCGGCTGTCCACGCGGGGGTGGGGGTGGCTGCGGTGTGGGTAACCGCAACCTTCCCGGTGTCGCGGCTGCCCACACGGGGGTGGGGGTGGCTGCGGTGTGGGCAACCGCAACCTCGTCGGCGTCGCGGCTCCCCACGCCCGGGTGGGGCGGCCACTGTGGGGAGCTGGGACCTGCCCGGGCCTGGCGGCGTCGCCTCGCACGGGGGCTCCCGGCCGACGGAGCCAGCTGAACAGTTACGGATAGTGGAAGCAGCGGAGTGCGGTCCGCGACCGCGCACGCCCACCGCGGCCCAATTCTCGCCGGAAATGTCCGACCTGCGTAGGTGGCGATGCCCGAAGGTGCTACCGCCGAAAGGGAGCCGAAAGGGATCCGAGCGAACGGGCCCCGCCACCGTGGCACTCAACGCGGCGGCCCGCGGTTGCGAAAGCGCACCAGACCTTCTAGTACAAAGGGTGTCTAGCGCCGCCTCCGTCCACCTGTCGCCTGGCCTAGCGCCGCCGCCGTCCAGCTGTCGCCAGAGTGGGCAGGGGAGCAGCGGCCGCGCGAGGAACGCCGGGTGCGGACGCCTAGCGCCCCAGCCGTCCAGCCTGCGGTCGCGCCGCATCCCGCGCGACCCGTTCTGCCGGGCCCGCCCGCCCCTTTTCGAACAAACTGGTCGGCCGGGGCGGCGGCCGGCTCGGAAACGATTCTCGCGAGCCGGATGCCGGCCCGGCGGCCTCAACCGCTGATCAACAACGCCGCCCGGCCCGGGTCAGCGTCGTAAGACCCGTGAGTGACGTCACGCCTACGCCGCGCGGGCTTCGTGAATTCCGGCCCGCCGGCTGCGTATGCCGCACATGGACGCGGGTCGAAACGCCCCTCAATTCACCGACGGCGAATGTCGGGGGCGAGCGCGGTCCGGCCGCTACCAGCGACCAGGGATCTGCGACCGGCGACCGGCATCAAGTGTCCATTCCTGCAGGAAACGCCGGCTCGGGTAAGGAGAACAATGACGCTGAAAGGGAAGGTCGCCCTTGTTACCGGATCCTCCGAGGGTCTCGGCAGAGCGGTTCTGGAAGGGCTCGCCGGGCAAGGCGCGGACGTCGTCGTCAATTATCACCGTGACGCGACCGACGCGGACGAGGTGAGCAAGGCGGTCGAGGCGCTCGGTGTCCGGGCCATCACCGTGCAGGCCGACGCCACCTCCGCGGAGGGCATCAAGAGCCTGTTCGACGCCGCCATCAACGAGTTCGGGCACGTCGACATCGTGGTGGCCAACGCCGGCATCGAGATCGTCAACGTCAACGTGGCGGACACCACCGACGAGCAGTTCGACCGGCTCAACCAGATCAACACCCGGGGTTCCTTCCTCGTGCTGCGCGAGGCGGCCCGCCGGATCAGCGACAACGGCCGGATCATCACGATCTCGTCGAACACCACGACCGTGCCACAGGTGGGCGTCGGGGCGTACGGGGGCAGCAAGATCGCCACGAACTACCTGGTGCGGGTGCTCGCGCTCGAGCTCGCACCGCGCGGGATCACGGTCAACACGGTCGTTCCCGGACCGATCGACGGCGCCGGAATCTTCACCGACCCGAAGGTCAACGTCGAATACCGGGCGGATCTCGTCAAGCAGATTCCGATCGGCCGGCTCGGCACCACTTCGGACGTGGCCGGAGTGACGAACTTTATCGCCGGCGAGGCGGCCGGCCTGATCACCGGACAGCAGATCGTCGCCGACGGCGGAATGCACTGAGGAGAGGAACGAAAATGGCAGGAACAATGCGCGCTTGGCAGGCTCAGGAAGCCGGTAAGCCGTTCGTACTCACCGAGCTGCCGATCCCGGAGCCGAAGCCCAACCAGGTGCGGATCAAAGTGCACGCGTGCGGCGTCTGTGCGGGCGAAGCCATTCCCCGCAACGCGCTGTTCGGCGTCGAACTTCCGCGTGTACCCGGCCACGAGATCACCGGTGTCATCGACAAGGTCGGCGACGAGGCGAAGATCTGGCAGGTCGGCGACCGCGTCGGGTCGGGCTGGTCCGGTGGCGTCGACTTCACCTGTGAGTACTGCCGGCGCGGCGACTTCACCAACTGCGAGAGCCGCACCATCGTCGGCGCGTCGTACGACGGCGGGTACGCCGAATACACCGTCGTACCGTGGGACGCGGTCGCCCGCCTGCCCGAGGAGCTCGACTTCGCCGAGGCCGCGCCGCTGATGTGTGCCGGCGTCACCGCGTTCAACGGGCTTCGTCATTCGATCGCCGGCCCCGGCGATCTGGTCGCGGTCAACGGCGTCGGCGGCGTCGGCCACCTCGCGGTGCTGTTCTCCGCCGCGATGGGCTTCCGTACCGTCGCGATGAACCGAGGCAACGCCAAGGAAGAACTGGCGAAGCAGCTCGGGGCTCACGACTACATCGACACCACCGCGACGGACGCCGCGGACCGGCTGCTCGAGATGGGCGGCGCGGCGGTCATCTACGACACCACCTCGCGCGGCACCGTGCAGTCCGAGGTGTTCCGCGGCCTGAAGCACAACGGGCAGCTCATCGTCGTCGAGGGCGAGGACCCGTTGCAGGTCAACGGCCACGACATCTCGTGGTTCCGCAACGAGATCAAGGGCTGGTACAGCGGTGTCGCCCAGGACAGCGAGGACGCGCTGAACTTCGCGGTGCTCATGGGTATCCGCCCGGTCATCGAGAAGCACACGTTCGAGGAGGCCGAGCAGGCGTACGAGAACATCAACAAGGCCCACATGCGGTCGGTCATCGTCGTCGCCTGAGAATGGGGTGACATGCCCGCCCGGCAACGAGAGGGCATGTCACCGGTCAGGACAGCAGGGTCACCCAGCGAGTGTCGGTGAAGAACCCGACACCCCATTCGCTGCCGAAGTGGCCGTAGCCGCTGTCCTTGACTCCGCCGACCGGCGCCTCCGGATCGTCGGCCACCGTGACGGTGTTGATGTGCACCGAACCGTGCTGCAGCTGCCGCGCTATTTCCAGACCGCGGGCGCCGTTGCGGGTGTACACCGCGCTGGACAGGCCGTATTCGGTGTCGTTGGCCAAGGCGACGGCCTCGTCCGCGGAGCCGACGGTGTAGAGCACGGCGACCGGTCCGAAGATCTCCTCGTGGTGGATCCGCATGTCCGGCGTGACACCGGTGAGAACCGTCGCGGGATGGAACGCGCCGTCGGCCGGCCCGCCTCCGAACAGGACCTGGGCGCCCTTGGCCACGGCGTCGGAGACCAGGTCGGCGACGCGGGCGGCGGCCCGGGCATTGATCAACGGTCCGACGACGGTGTCCGGCGAGGAAAGATCACCCTGCGGGAAGGAGCGGACGTGGTCGAGGAATTTCGCGGTGAACTCGGCCGCCACCGAGTCGTCGACGATGATCCGGTCCACCGACAGGCAGATCTGCCCGGCGTTGAAGAATCGGGCGAAGGCGCTCTGCTCGGCCGCCTTGTCCACGTCGGCGTCGTCGAGCACGAGGATCGGGTTCTTGCCACCGAGCTCCAGGATGACGGGTTTGAGGTATTGCCCGGCGAGCCGGCCGACGATCCGGCCGACAGTGGTCGAGCCGGTGAAGTTGACGCGGCGGGTCGCGGGGTGGGCGATCAGGGCTTCGATGATCTCCGGCGCGTCGGCTCGGTCGTTGGTGACGACGTTGACCACGCCGTCCGGGATGCCGGCGTCCTTGAGCACCTGAGCGAGGAACAGCCCGGAGGTGATCGGGGCGTCCTCGCTCGGCCGGATGACCACGGTGTTGCCGACGGCCAGGGCCACCGTGATCGCCCGGGCGCAGAGGATCATCGGACCGTTCCAGGGGACGATCGACACGACCACGCCGGCCGGCGACCGCACGGCCATCGACCATTGGCCCGGAACGTCGGTGGCGAGCAGCTTGCCGGTCGGTTCGGCGGCCATGGTGGCCAGGTGGCGGATCTGTTTCACGCCCAGCTCGATGTTGAACCGGGCCCAGCGGTCGGTGCCCGCGGTCTCGTTCCGCATGATCTCGGCGAACTCGTCCGTTCGCTGCTGCAGCAGGTCGGCCGCGCGTTCGAGCAGATCGCGGCGCTTCGAGGGCGCGGTGGCCGCCCAGCCCGGGAACGCGGCGCTGGCGGCGGTGATCGCCGCGTCGACGTCGGTCGTGGCCGCGGCGGGCACGGTCACGTAGACATCACCGGTGGCGGGGTTGCGGTCCTCGGTGGTGCGCCCGGAGACGGCGGGCTGTTCGGTGCCGTTGATGAGCAGGCCCCGGGCGGTGGGACCGGCGATGGTGGAAGAGGTCATGCGCTTTCCTTTCGAGCGCAGGCCGGGCCCGCCGCGCGGCGAGCCCGGCACATCATCGGTATCGATGCTCAGGGAATGAGAACCGAGCGCAGGTTGGCGTTGTGCAGATTCGTGAACGCCTGCTCGGCGTCCTTGAGCGGGTGCGTCTCGATGATCGGGCGGACGTCGCGCAGCAGCGCGAACCGCAGCGTGTCCTCGCTGTCCGCGGCGACCCCGCTGTACCAGCCGGAGATGCTCAGCCGCGGGAAGGCGAGGTCGTGGCCGTCGACCGGGATCGGGTCCAGGCCCTCGGTCACGATCAGCTGCCCGCTCGGCTTGACGCCCTTGACCAGGGCACCCTGCAGCGAGCCGCGGGAGACGGTGTCCATGATGACCTCCGCGCCGCCCATGTCGCGCAGGACCTCGCCGGCGTCGTGCGCGCTGCTGTCGATGTACTCGTCGGCGCCGAGCTTGCGGGCCAGTTCCTCCTTGGCGGTGCCACGGTTGATGGCGACCGTACGGAAGCCCATCTTGCTCGCGAACTGGATGGCCAGGTGGCCGACGCCGCCGACGCCGTTGATCGCCACCAGGTCGCCCGGGCGGGCCAGTGAGTGGCGCAGCCCGTTGAACGAGGTGACGCCCGCGCACATCAGCGGCGCGGCCTCGGCGAAGTCCAGCTCCTCGGGCAGGCGGGCGACCGCGTCCCACGGCGCGACCATGTATTCGGCGTAGCCGCCGTCGTACGAGCTGCCGACGATCGTGCGGTTCACGCAGTTGGTGAAGTCGCCGCGACGGCAGAACTCGCACGTGAAGTCGACGCCGCCGGACCAGCCGACACCGACGCGGTCGCCGACGTTCCACATCGTCACGGCGTCACCGACCGCGTCCACGACGCCGGTGATCTCGTGCCCGGGTACCCGCGGCAGTTCGGTGCCGAACAGTCCGTTGCGGGGGATGGCCTCGCCACCGCAGACCCCGCACGCGTGCACCTTGATGCGTACCTGGTTGGCCGCCGGGTCCGGAATCGGCAGCTCGACGACCACGAACGGCTCGCCGACCTTCTGCGCCTGGACGGCCTGCATTGTCCCTGTCATGTTCTCTTCTCTCCTCAGTGCATTCCGCCGTCGGCGACCAGTTGCTGACCGGTGATCAGCCCGGCGTCGTCGCTCGCGAGGAAGCCCGTCACGCCCGCCACGTCCTGGACCGTGCCCATCCGGCCCAGCGGGATCGTCGCGATCAGGCTCTGGCGGTACTCCACGTTGACCTTGGGGTCGGTGAAGATCCCGGCGCCGTCGATCGGGCCCGGGATCACCGTGTTGACGGTGATGCCGCGCGGCCCCAGCTCCAGCGCCAGCACCCGCACCAGATAGTTCGTGGCGATCTTGCTGCCCCCGTACGCCCCGACGCCGACCTGTGGCACGGTCGTGGTGTTCGACGAGATCGTGATGATGCGGCCGTTGTCGCTGATCCGGCGGGCGGCCTCCCGAAGGACGTAGAAGGAGCCCTTCGTGTTGATCCGGATGAGCCGCTCGTAGTCGTCGTCGGTGAAGTCGGCGACGTTGATGTTGACGATCTCGATGCCGGCGTTGGCCACCACAATGTCGATCTTGCCGAACTCGTTCATGGCGGCGTCGAACAGCGACTTGATCCCGTCCGGCGCGGACGCGTCGGCCTGCACGGAGAGGGCGCGGACCCCTTCGGCCCGGACGGCCTTCTCGACCGCTTCGGCACCGGCGGCGTCGCTGTGGTAGTTGATCACGACGTCCGCGCCCTGCGACGCGAACTTCTCCAGGATCGCGCGGCCCAGACCTTCCGAGGATCCGGTGACCAGCGCGACCTTACCTTTGAGCGTCATTTTTCCCCCAATAGTGTGAAATGACGAATGTAGGGTTGGGTGAGGAACGAAAAGCGATTCCGGGGACGTGATCGGTGGGCGGGCCCCGGAGGGAGCCCGGCAGCAGGGCACGCCGTACGGTCATGACCTCGTTCCGTGGTCCGGAACGCTGAGCTCGGCAGCCAGATGATCATCCCGGCCGGGATCCAGGGCGGCGGGCTCCGGAGTGCTCGATGCGGGCTGGGCGATCACCGGCCAGCGGCTCCACACCGCGGCGTGCAGGAGCACCACCATGCCGACCCAGTTCAGCGAGGCCAGGGTGATCCAGCCGGTCATGCTGACCCGGCCGAGATGCAGCCCGGACCCGACGGCGGCCAGCACCCCGTACAGGGCCGCCGCCAGCGCCGCCGTGATGGCCAGCATCACGATGTCGCCGGTGACGCCCCCGATCCGGGTCCCCGGCCAGCCGTCGAACAGCACCGCCATGACCAGCCCGGCGCCGACCACCACGCCACCGATCGCGCCGATCACGCTGTTCTCGACGCCCAGGCCGCGCATCAGCGCGTACGTGATCTCGGTCAGCACCACGATGGCCACGTTCGCCGTGATCAGCCGCGCCGCCCGATTCCTGATCAGCGTGAACGGCCGGCCCGGCAGCACGGCGAACAGCACCACCTGCCAGGCACCCAGGATGATCAACCACATCCCGTACGTCTGCAGCGAGACGTCACCGATCGGTCCCGGCGAGACGACGAGAGCCCACGCGGCCAGAGCGACCACCCAGGCGATCCCGAACGCGATCAGGCCGGCCCAGACCCGTGACAGACGCCGCCGCCCGCGGAGCGGCCAGCCCTCGGTGACGAAGGTGAGCTGCAGCATCGCGGACAGCGCGGTCCCGGCCAGCGCCATCGTCACCGGGTAGGTGACCGCGTGGCCCGGCCCCGGGGTGGCGAGGAAGACGCCACGCAGATCCCAGCCGTTGACGACGACCTGCGTGAAACCGGTGAGCACCACCGCGGCGGCGGCGATCAGCAGCGTGTCGGTCAGGCCGGACCAGCCGGCCCGCAAGCTGGTTCCCGGCCAGTCCTCCCACCACAGCACGATCGTGGCGATCGCGGGCGTCGCGGCGGTGGTGATGGGTCCGAGCACCAGTGTCGTGCGCTCGGGGCCGCCCAGCACGACCGCGAAGAGCACGCCGAACGGGATGACATAGGCCAGCCCCGCCAGGCCCAGCCACGGCTGGCCGGACGGCTGAGCACGCCGTGCCCGATGCCGGGACAGATGTGACGTACCCAGGTACGCCGGTCCCCGCGACGGTGTCCGATCCGCCGAGGTCACGCCAGGGCCACGGTTAGCGTTTGCATAGTTGGTCACGTTAGGCACCGACCCCTCTACCCGCTTACATCGTCTTGCGCTGAAGCCGGAGAGTTCTTGCCCTTAGCTACGTCAAATGACGGTAAAGCCGACCGGCTACGGCTCTAGTCGTTCAGGAACCGGCGTGGCTGAGCCGGTATTGGGTGGGCGACATCCCGGTGTGCCGGCGGATCGCCGCGGACAGGTGCGCCGAACTGCTGAAACCGCACAGGTACGCGATGTCCGTGATGGACGTCACGCCGCGTTCCAGGCTGCGGCAGGCGGCCTCGATGCGTAGCCGGGTCAGGTATTTGCGTGGCGGCTCGCCCATCGCCGCCCGGAACAGACGCACGAAATGGAACGGGCTGACCCCGGCGGCCCCGGCCATGTCGGCCAGCGCGACCGGCCCGGCAAGGTTCTCGTGCATGAAGTCGACGGCTCGCCGCAGCCGGGGGTCGTCCGGACCGGCCCCTCGCACGACATCCCGCTCGTGGTGCTGCGACATCAGGTGCACGGCGAGGAACAGGGCTGCCGACTCGGCATAGAGGTCGTCGGCGCCCCGGGCCGCGGCGCCGGCCATGGCCAGCATGGTGGTCTCGACTACCCGGTCGTCGGCGCCCAGCGTGTCGGGCAGGTCCTCGGGCGAGATCTGCCGCCCGCCCATCTGTGCGGCCGCGTCGACCAAGGTGCGGCCCGGTAGGTAGAGATGCAGCGTCTCCTTCTCCTCGGACGAGAAGGTGCGCCAGCGCAGCGCCACGCGGCGGCCGGGGGCGGTCATGCCGAGCTTGCCCGGCGCGTAGTCGCTGCGGTGCCAGCGGCCGCCGTCGCCGCGCGCCTCCACGGCCGCCCGCCCCTTGGTCATCAGCACGATCGTCTGCGCGCCGATCGGCGGCAGCTCGAAGTCGTCGACGACGCGATCGTTGACGACCCGGCAAAGTGTCGCCGAGCGCCACCCCGCCTGCCGAGTGCTGTCGGAGATCACTCGGATGTGCGGGCCGGGCAGGAATGTCGCGATCTCCGTCATGCCGCAACGCTAAGAGCGAACCGGACCGCCGGACCGGCGCTGCGTCCGAGGTCACAGCGGGCCACGCTCGCATCGCCCGCTTCCTACATCGACATGGACACATGGCAACGCTGCTGGTACTAGTGGGGCGTGCTGCGGGCCGTCGAATGGATCGTTCTGGGGATCGGGAGCGCGACCGCCATCGTCTACGGCGTCCGCCGGCACCGGCCCGCCCGGGCCGGACCGTGGCTGCTCCTCGCCGGGGCCATCGTGGCGAGCGCCGCCGGCGACGTGCTGACCGCGCTGGACCGGCCCGGCGCGGCCGACATCTGCTTCTACGTCATGATCGTGCTGATCGCCTGGAGTCTGCTGCAGCTGACCCGCATCGGTGCGATCCTCGTCGACCGGGCACGCCTCATCGACCTGCTCGCGTTCGCGTGCTCGACGCTGCTGGTGGTCTGGGTGCTGGTCGCCGGCGACGCGGGCACCATCTCCGGGGCGTACGTGATCGGCGCCCTGCTGCTGCTCGCGGTGGTCGCCCGAGTGCTGGTCGTCGTCGGCCGCAACGTCTCGGCCGTGCTACTGGTCATCGGTGCGGTGGGGGTCCTGGTCAGCGACATCGTGCAGCCACTGTGGCCGGGCCGGGCGAGCGAGTCCGGCTTCGTGGTGCTCTACCTGGCGTGGGGTGCCGCCGCGCTGCACCCGTCGATGGTCCGGCTCACCGAGCCCGCGGCGCCGCGTCCGCGCCCGTGGCTGGGGCGCTGGGCGGCGCTACTGGGCATCTCGGTCGCCACCCCGCCGGTCGTCCTGCTGATCGAGGCGGTGCACGGCACGGTCGGCGACGGCGTGGTGATCGCCGTGGCGGGTGGGATCACCCTTCTGCTGACCATCACGCGGCTGACCGACTCGGTGACGCTCAACGGCCAGGCCCTGCGGCGCGAGCGCAGCTTGCGGCAGGCGAGCGCGGCCCTGGTCGCCGCCGTCGAGACACCGGCCGTGGACAAGGCCGTCCGGGCCGCGATCGCCCAGCTCATGCCGCCGGAGGCGATCCGCGGCACGGTCTTCGCCGTCGACGACCGCCAGCTCACGCTGCAGGCGCCGCCTAGGCCCGAGGCCGTCCTGCCGCACCGCAGCTGGTGGATCGAGGACGCGGACGACGACTACGCCACGCTGGTCTGTCCGCTCTGGCTGGAACCGCTCGCCGTCGCCCGGCCCAGTGGCGGGGCCCTGATCCTCGAGGGGCGGCGGGACATTCTCACCGCCACTCGCGACACCCTCGAGGTGCTGGCCGGTCAGGCGGCGCTCGCGCTGGATCGCATCTCCTTGATGGAGGCGGTCGGCCGCCGCGACAGTGACCTCTATCTGCGTGCGGTGATCCGGAACAGCGCGGACGTCATGGTGGTGATCGAGGAGGACCATCGCGTCCGCTACGCCAGCCCGTCGCTGCGTGAGCTGCTCGGCGCCGACGACCTTCCGCCGCTGGCCACCCTCGACGACCTGGTGCATCCGGACGACCGCGACGAGCTGCGCCAGGCCCTGCAGAGCTCCGGCGACGGTGTGCTGTTCTGCTCGCTGCTGCGGGCCGACGGCAGCCCGGTGCCGGTCGAAGCCACGTACCGCGACCTGCGCGCGGATCGCCTGGTCCAAGGTTTCGTGGTGACCATGCGGGATTTTCCCCGGGGCCGTGAGCCGGCCGAGCAGCCGCCGGAACGCGACAAGCTGGACGAGCCGCCGGCCCGGGTGAACCGGCGCAGCGCTCGGCACAAGTTCCGCTACTAATCAGACGAGTAAGTCCTAACCGTGGTGGTAGGCGAGTGACCTGGTCGCGGTGTGGCCGCTGACGCGGTGGTGCCAGAGCTGAGGCGCTGTGGCGATGCGTTCGCGGCCGGGCGTCCCGCTATGTGGACACCGCGGTCACATGATGGATTTTTGTGAACCTTGGAGAGTTGCGCCCACATACGAGCCATAACTCTCCAAGGTTCACATTCGGCCGGAAAAACTGCCGGGCGAAAGCCTCATTACGTGACAGATATACTCTCTACAATGGACGCCGGTCTCACATCGCGGACGGTGGGTCCATGATGTGGGTGCGGGTCTCAGCAGGCGGTCGCCTGTCTCACGGAATGGAAGCGCCGCGCGGCCGCGCGCCGGGCCCCCCGTCCGGCGGCCCGGCCGATCCGATAAATCTCGGGAATGTCGGATATGCGCGGGGCTGGCGGACGGACGGCGATCAGATCGCTGATCGCCTACGGCCACTGACTCGGCCTAGGACTGCTGACCCAGGACATCTCGGCGAGCGCCGCGGGGCTCATGTTCCCGGCCGTCAACGGCGAGCCGCCGCCCACGGCCAGCACGTATTCGTCGGTCCACAGGTCGGCCGCGGGGAAGCCGGCCAGAATGCCGCGAGGCATGGTCAGCGCGTCGACGGCGCGTTGGGTCGCGTCGACGTCCTGCATGGCCGTGTCGCTGGGCGGGACCACCTCGAGGGCGGTGGCGCGTCCCCCGTCCAGGGGCTGTCATCCTGATTACGCGCGACGGTAGCTTCCCGGCATGGGTTATCCGCACCAACGTGGACCCGATGAGCCGCTGCTGCGCATGCCGTTGTACGCACCGGGAACCAGGCTGAACGACACCACCCGGCAGCTGTGCGGGGCGCCCTATCTGGACGCCGGTTTCGCCAACGCGGTGATCCGCGAGGTCGTCGAGTCGGAACGCAAGGCGGTACCGCCCTCGTACGACTTCGATCTGGACCCGGTCGTCCGGCACTGCCTGCGTGCCCGCCGTCTGCTGCTGGCCCGGTACGCCATCGTCACCGGGCTGCTGCTCGTCGGGCTCTGTCTCAGCGGATCCCTGACGCTCGTGTGGCTGGGTCTGTGCGCCGTGGTGGTGGGGGTGCGCTCGTCAGCGGTGCGACAGATGCCGCGATCGGTGCGGCTGGCGGGCCTGGCGGTGATCGCCGTCCTCGCGATGTGCCTCGCGGGCTATTTTCTGTTCCAGTTCCTGCTCGCCGGCGTGGTCGGGTCGATGGGGCTGTCCGGCACGTCGAGCCCGTTCGGGGACAGCGGCGGCGTGTCGACCCCGGACCTCGGTGGCGCGTTCGCCGGTGGGATGCTGGTCCTCTCGCTGCTCGCCCCGATCGGGCTGGCGATCGCGATGTTCCTGGCGTTGTTCCTGTCGCGGCGGCAGGCGTACGGCATCCTCACCACCGAGCTGGCTCCCGGGGTCGTACCGTCGGTGCCGCACACCGGCAACTCCCGCATCGAATGGCGGCTCGGCGTGGTCGCGGCGATGCAGCGGGGCAACATCTGTGTGCAGGACGTCGACCCGTTCGCCGGCGCCGGCTGGGTCGAGCACAGCTGGTCGCTGGCCACGCCGTTGCGCTCCAAGAACGGGGACGGCCGGGTGCCCATCGACAGCGCCTCACTGAACCGGCGCGTGCACGATGCGGTCCTCGGGTTGCGCGACCCGCGGCTGCGCGACGGCGAACGCATCCCCAACATCTACGTCGTGCCGTACCTGGTGGCGGACGGGAACCGGCGCGGCGACGATCCGCTGATCGACCCGCAGACCAGGACACCGCGCACCATGGCCTCGCCCGAGACGATCGACGCGATCATGGACAATCCGCAGGGCGGGCTGCGGCACTACCTCCGGGCGGTGGTTCCGGCCAGCGGCAAGGAGATCCGCACGTCCGACGGCAGGCTCGTGCTTCCCGCTCAGGACTCCGGGATCGGCGTGACGGCGTTCGTTCACCTGGCCGTCGAGGGTGGCATGCTCTACACCGAGTTCGTGTGCACGGTGATGCCGCAGGTCCGTCGGCGCTACCACCTCGTCGACAACCTGCGCCCGGAACGCATCCCGGCGCAGGCGGCGGCGCACACGCTGAGGGCTTTCCTGCACGACAACATCCTCGGGCCGGCGCATCTGGTCCGGCTCGGATGGGACACCGTCCGGCTGTCCGGCCGGATGACTCGCTCGGCTCGGTTGGCCGACGAGTTCCGCTACTACGACTACGGCGCCCGTTTCAGCGTCCGCGAGCTGGCGGCGCAGCGTCCGACGGTGAAGTTCATGCAGGTCCTGGACTCCGGTAAGTACATGAAGCTCCTCGACCGCGCCGTCACCGAGGCCGTCCTCGACCACCTCGACGAGCGCGGCGTCGACACGTCGGAACTGCGCAACGCCGTCGCGTCGGTGTCCATCGACAACGCCACCTTCATCGGGGGCCAGCAGAACTTCGGGGGCAAGAACACGAACGTGCAGAACAACCTCGGCACCCCTCCGAAGACGGGCGCACGATGAATTTCGGCGACATGAGCTTCCACGGCGGCATCCAGAACTTCGGCGGCCAGAACACCAACACCCAGAACAACTACGCCGCGCCCGGGGACCAGGTTCGCGGCCTGCTGACCGCGATCCGTGACGAACACCCCGACCCCTCGTACGCGGACCGGGAGATCGCCGCGATTCGGGGCGAGATAGCGGACGGCACGCCGGAGGCCCGGGGCCATGTCCAGAGCCGGTTGCGTCAACTCGCCGCCAGCGCCGGCAGCACCCGGACGGTGGTCGAGGCGGCGGCCGCTATCGGCGCGATCGTCGCCGGCCACTGGCCGCTCTAGATCGTGGTGAGGGCAAGCAGGCGGAGTGCGATCAGCAAAAGTCCGCGGCATTCAGGGTGCTGGTGCGGCGGCGGTATTCGGCGGCCGTGCCGGGCCACGCCGATCCGGTCCGCCTTCTCCAGCAGCAGCACGTCGTCGAAGCCGGCCTCGAGGAGCGCCGCCGCGGCCGCGACCCCGCCGAAGCCGGCGCCGATGATGGCGACCTTCATCGGTACAGCGCCTCGATCCGGTCGGCGTAGCGGGCGAGCACCGCCCGGCGCCGGACCTTCATGGTCGGGGTGACCAGATCGCCGCCCGGCGGCCACGGCTCGGTGAGCACGTCGAACGCGCGGACCTGCTCCGGCCGCGACAGGGTGGCGTTGGCCGCCTCGACGCCCTTGCCGATCGACGCGGCGATCGTCTCGTCGTCCATGCCGCGGACCATCTCCGGGTCCAGGACGATCAGCGCGGTTAGGTGCGGGCGGGCGTCACCGACCACGACGGCCTGACCGATCAGCGGGCAATGCGTCTTCAGCGCGAGCTCCACCGCGGCCGGTGCGATGTTCTTGCCGCCGGTCGTGATGAGCAGGTCCTTCTTCCGGTCGATGAGGTGCAGGTAGCCGTCCTCGTCGCGGGTGGCGATGTCCCCGGTGTGCAGCCAGCCGTCCGGGTCGATCGCGGCGGCGGTCTCGTCCGGCTGATCCTTGTAGCCGCGGGTCACCGTCGGGCCGCGGACCAGCAGCTCACCGTCGTCGAGCAGGCGGGCCTCGACCGCCGGAATGGGCAGGCCGATCGTGCCGGAGCGGACCGTGCCCGGTGGCACCATCGTGCCCACGCCGGACAGCTCGGACATGCCCCAGGCCTCGATGAGCGGCACCCCGATCGCGTTGATGAACTCGACGACCTCCGGCGGCGTGGGGGCGGCCGCGGTGACGGCGACGCGGACCTGGTCGAGGCCGAGCTTGGCCCGCAGCGGGGCGAGGACGCGGTGCTCGGCGGCCCGGTGCAGCATGGCCAGTTCGTCGCCGGCCGCCCGGGTGTGCTGGTGGCGCAGGCCGATCTCGACGGCCTGGGCGACGGCCGCGCGCTGGGTGGGGTCGCTCAGGTTCCGGATGCTGGTGACGATGCGCTGCCACACCTCGGGCACCGCGCCGAACAGCGTCGGCCGCACCTCGACCAGGGCGGCGGCCAGGTCGCGGATGTCCGGCAGGCAGGTGACCTCGGTGCCGGCCCAGAGGTGGAGGTAGTGCGAGTTCAGGCGGTCGGCGATGTGCGCGGCGGGCAGGAACGAGACGAGACGGTCGCCGGCCCGGACGCCGAACATCGGGGCGGTCGCGGCGACCATGGCGACCATGTTGGCGTGGGTGATCTCGACACCCTTGGGACGGCCCGTGGTGCCGGACGTGTAGACGAGCGTGAGCAGGTCGTCGGGCCGGACCGTGGTGGCGGCGCTCGCGAGGTCGAAGCCCGGGCGTTCCCAGGCGGGGAGGTCGTCGACCAGCAGGATCGTGTTCACGCTGCCGCGCAGGGCCGGGGCGAGGCGCTGCTCGGTGATGGCGACGCGGGCTCCGGAGGCGCCCATCAGGAAGCGGAGCTGCTCCGGCGACGACGTGTTGTAGCAGGAGAAGGGGACCGCGCGCAGGTGCTGCACGGCGGTGTCGGCGAAGTGGAACTCGGGCCGGTTGCTCAGCAGCAGGGCGACGGTGTCACCTTTCTCGACACCGGCGGCGGCCAGGCCACCGGCGATCGCGGCGGCACGGGCGGCGTAGTCGGCCCAGGTGTGGGAGGTGGTGCCGCGGAGGGCGATCGCGTCCGGGCGCTGCGCGACGGTCCGGTGGAACGCTTCGCACATTGTGGAGGGTTCGTTCATGGCGTGCCTCCGGGGACGGGTAGGGCGAAACGTAGCAGGCTGTTGGCGGGGCGCCAATAGGGCTGGTGGGGGCTGTCTGTCAGGCGGTTTCGAGGATGAGCCGGGCGCAGGTTTCCGGGGCGTCGGCGAAGGGGAGGTGGCCGCAACCGGGCAGGGGCGGTGGCGTTGTGGCCGAACAACGGCGAACCGGACCCGCGGCCGTCCTTGGGCTCGCCCTACCCGGGTATAATTCGCGCCGGCCACGCATGATCGTGGGCTACGGGTGAGCTGCCCGCCACGTATGACTCGGCCGGCCGTGCATGATGCATCGTCGGCCGCGGGTGTTTCGCCGGTGACCTCGGTTTCGCGGGCGAATCACACGCGGCGACGAGCTGTTCGCGGGCGGCAGCAGAAGAAGGACATGCTCCCGAAGCCCCGATGTGACAACACGCCAGTCAGACGCGAAGCCGGAACGCCGTTTCGGGGGCACGAAGGCTCGTCGGGCGTCCGCACCCCGCCATTTTCGAGACCTTGGAGAGTTGGGGCTCGTATGTGGGCGTAACTCTCCAAGGTCTCGAAATCAGGCGGAAAATGGCGGTGGCAAAAGGTGCGATACGGGTAAATCAACCGTCCTCTTCGGACGATCGTCCACGATGCGGGTGCCCTGTGACCGAATAGTGAGACAACACGGCCGACGTCGAAGGGTATGGCCGCGGTGGTGGGCGAAGTGCGGGCAGCCCGTTCGCTTCACAGTCGGACGATGCAGACTAAATCCTGCTTTATGCCGAAATAATCGGACGAATTAGGCAAGCCGTGCGAGCGGTCTTACAGCCGCGAAACGCCCAGTAACGGAGACGCGAAACGCCGGCCGGGCAGCACGCCCGGCCGGCGTTTCGGTGGCTCTTAGCGCTGGAACTTCGCGTACTTCTGGCGGAACTTCTCGACACGGCCCGCGGAGTCGATCAGCCGCTGGCGACCGGTCCAGAACGGGTGGCTGGCGGCCGAGATCTGCACGTCGATCACCGGGTACTCGTTGCCGTCCTCCCAGGTGACCGTTTTGTCGCTGGTCGCGGTCGAGCGCGTCAGAAAGGCGTAGTCGGCGTTGCGGTCGCGGTACACGACGTAGCCGTACTGCGGGTGGATTCCCTGCTTCATGGTCTGGTTCCTTCCCTCGCGCGCGATGTCGTCGCGCACCCTGCAAAACCAGCTACGACCTCGGGAAATTTCATTCTGAAAGGAGGCCCACGTCACTCCGGGAGAAGGAAGAACCGGATAACTCGGTGGCGCCTCTCGCCCACCTCGGCGACGATGCACGCCGTGCAGAACGTTTTCGGCGGCGCCGCCGACAATTACGACGCCGCCCGCCCCGGGTATCACGAGGGCCTGGTGGGCGAGGTGCTGCGGTACGCCGGTCCGGGTCATCGCACGGCCGTCGAGGTCGGCGCGGGCACCGGCAAGGCCACCGTGCTGTTCGCCGCGGCGGGTGTCGAGATGACCTGCGTGGAACCCGACCCGAAGATGGCTCAGCTGCTGCGCGCCAACGCCCCCGAGGTAAGCGTCGAGGTGTGTGCGTTCGAGGACTGGTCACCCGGGGACCGGCCCCGGGACATGCTGCTCGCCGCCACGTCGTGGCATTGGACGGACCCGGTACGCCGGTGGGACCTCGCCGCCGCGGCGCTGAACCCGGACGGGATCGTGGCGATCTTCTGGAATCCGGTCGGCGTCATCGATCCGGCCCTGCACGCCGACCTGGCCCGGGTCAATCCGCGCGACACGGATCTGGCGTCCGGCTTCGGGGTGCGGGCGGGTGACTGGGACGAGGCGTACGGGATGTGGCCGGAGGCCGAACTGGAGAAGGATCCGCGCTTCGGTGACGTGACCACGGTCCGGTTCCGTGAGGAGATCTCGTACGCGACCGCCGACTATCTCAAGCTGCTGGACTCGACGTCGACCTACCGCCTGCTCGACCCGGCCGAGCGGGAGAAGGCGCTGGCCGCGGTGGGCGACATCGTGGACCGGCACGGCGGCGTCATCCACCTGGCCCTGTTCACCGACGTGTGCCTGGCGCGGAAAGCCCGGCCCACGTTCGGGCCGGGCTAGCCGCTCAGGCCACTTCGCGCAGACGCGCGGCCACCTGCTCGGGCGTCGTGTCGTTGACCCACGACGCCATCGCCGACTCGACGCCGGCCAGGTACTTCAGCTTGCCGGGCGCCCGCAGGATCGAGAACACCTGCAGGTGCAGGCGGAACAGGTCACGGTCGCGGGTCACCGGCGCCTGGAAGACCCCGGAGATGTACGGCAGCGTGTCCACTCCGGGGTAGTAGCGGTCCAGCCGGCCGAGCACGTCGAGGTAGACGACGGCCAGGTCGTCGCGTTCCTCGTCGGTCAGGGCGGGCAGGTCCGCGACGTCCCGGTTCGGCGCCAGGTGCACCTCGACCGGCCACCGGGCGGCCGCGGGCACGTACGCGGTCCAGTGCGCGGACGACGCCACCACCCGGGTTCCGGCCTTGCGTTCCGCGTCGAGGACGTCGCGGAACAGGTTCCGGCCGGTCTCGCGGGTGTGCGCGGCGGCGCGGGCGAGCATCGTGGTCATCTTCGGCGGCACGAACGGGAACGCGTAGATCTGCCCGTGCGGATGCGGCAGCGTCACCCCGATCTCGCGGCCGCGGTTCTCGAAGATGAACACGTGCTCCACGGTCGGCACCTCGGACAGCGCCGTGGTGCGGTCGGCCCAGGCGTCGATCACCGTACGGGCGCGGGACGCCGACAACGAGCCGAACGAACCCTGTGCCTCGGAGGAGAAGACCACCACTTCGGTACGCCCGGACGCGGGCCGCACCGGCCACAGCGGATCGCCGTCGATCGCCGAGGCCGGTTCGGTGGCGCGCGGCGAGAACGACGGGAACCGGTTTTCGAAGACCACCACGTCGTAGTCGGACTCGGCGATCTCGGTCGGGAAACCGCCCGGCACGGTCGGGGAGAGGGGGTCCTGGTCGGCGGCCGGCAGGAAGGTGCGGTCGTTGCGGGCCGCGGCCACCGCGATCCACTCGCCGGTCAGCGGATCGAAGCGCATCTGCGGTGTCGGCTGCTCGTCGGCGGGCGGCAGCGGCCGCGTGTCCACCGCCTCGCGGGCCGGGTACGGCGGGGTGTCGTCGAAGTAGATGATCTCGCGGCCGTCCGCCATCCGGCGGGATGTCTTGCGCACACGGCCAGTCTGCACGGTCATCGAGTGATCACCACCACGCCCCGGCCGGGAAGGTCGGTGACCGGTCCGCCGAGGGCGCCGATGTCGACCGGGCCGTCACCCCGGTTGATCACGAACTGGTGGTCGCCGCGGACGGTCAGCTCGACCCGGCCGCGCAGGTCGCCGGGCAACTCGCTGAGCACCCCGGCGCGGTCCAGCAGCGCGTCCAGCACCGGCAGGATGCCGGCCGGACCCAGACGCGTCGAGACGTACGCGGCGGAACCCGAACCCACCACCCGGCGGGTCACGGCCGGTTTGCCCGCGGTTTCCCCGGTCTTGTACGTGGCGAGCACCTCGACCGCCGAGTCCACCACCTCCACGGGTTCGGTCCACACGGTCCCGCTCGTCCCGTTGTCGAGTTCCGCGACCTCGCCGTCGAGCAGCGGCACGAACTCCTCGACCCGGATGCCGAGCAGCTCGCGGAACGCGCCCGGGTAGCCGCCGAGCCACACGTGGTCGTGCTCGTCGACGATTCCGGAGAAGTACGTGGTGATCAGGTGACCGCCGTTCGCCACGTAGTCGCCGAACCGGATCGCGGTGGTGGCCGGCACGACGTGCAGCATCGGGGCGATCACCGCGGCGTACCGGGAAAGGTCTGTCTCGAGCGGGACCACGTCGGCGCGGATGCCGAGGTCGAGAAGCGCGGTGTACCAGTCGAGCGCCTCCTGCTTGTAGCGCAGCCGCTCGCTGGGGTGCGAGTCCTGCTCGACCGCCCACCAGGACGCCCAGTCGAAGACGATCGCGACCGGCGCGGTGGTGCGCGGCGAGCCGGCCACGTCCGCGAGGTCACGCAGCGTGGCGCCGAGCGCCGTCACCGACCGGAACAACGCGCTGTCGGTGCCGGCGTGCGGCAGCATCCCCGAGTGGTACTTCTCCGCACCGGCCTTCGACTGCCGCCACTGGAAGTAGCAGACCGCGTCGGCACCGTGCGCCACGTGGGTGAGCGCGTCGCGGGCCATCTCCCCGGGCTTCTTCGCCACGTTGATCGGCTGCCAGTTGACCGCGCTGGTCGAGTGTTCCATCAGGAACCAGGGGCGGCCGCCGGCCAGGTTGCCGGTCAGGTTCGCGGAGAACGACAGCTCGTCGAAGTCCTGCGGGCCGGGCAGCCGGTAGTGGTCGTTGGCGACGAAGTCGACCTCGTGCGCCCAGTCGGCGTAGTCCATGCCCTTGGTCTCGCCCATGACCATGAAGTTCGTGGTGACCGGGACGTCCGGGGTCAGCGACCGCAGCACCTCCTTCTCGGCGCGCAGGTAGTCCTTGAGCGCGTCCGAGGAGAACCGCTTGAAGTCGAGCTGCTGGCTGGGGTTGGGGTGGGTGGCGGCCAGCCGCGGCGGCAGGATCTGGTCGAAGTCCGCGTACCGCTGCGACCAGAACGCTGTGCCCCAGGCGTCGTTGAGCGCCTCGATGGTGTGGTAGCGGGCGCGCAGCCAGCCCCGGAACGCGCGCGCCGCGTCGTCCGAGTAGTCGTAGATGTTGTGGCAGCCCAGCTCGTTCGACACGTGCCAGGCGCTGAGCGCGGGGTGCGCGGCGTACCGGGTCGCCATGGCGTGGACGAGGCGCAGAGCGTGCGTACGGAAGACCGGGGAGGTGGGCCGCCAGTGCTGGCGGCCGCCCGGCCAGATGGTGCGGCCCTCGCGGTCGACCGGCAGGATCTCCGGGTGGGCGGTGCTCAGCCAGGGCGGCGGCGAGGCGGTCGCGGTGGCCAGGTCGACCAGGATGCCGTTGGCGTGCAACAGGTCCATCGCCTCGTCGAGCCAGCCGAAGTCGTACTCACCCTCGGCGGGTTCGAGGCGGGCCCAGGAGAAGATCGCGAGCGAGACGACGGTGACGCCGGCTTCGCGCATCGCGCGCACGTCGTCGTCCCAGACGTCGCGGGGCCACTGCTCGGGGTTGTAGTCGGCGCCGAACTCGAGGCGGGCCTCGCCGTCCCGGCGGAGCCAACGGGGGGATGTCACACGTTCTCCTCAGTGACAGGGGGTCCGCGCCACGGCGGCACGGACCCCCGGAACAGGGTTACTTGGTCGTGAAGCCCTGGTCGCTCGCGTACTTCAGGGACTGGTCCTGCCACGCCTTCAGGCCGTCTGCGAGGGAGGTGCCGGAGACGTACGCCTTGCCGGCGGTGTCGTTGAAGATGCTGTTCGACTGCACCTGGGTCGGCAGGTAGGTCCAGCCCGGCAGCACGTCCGCCGCGGACTTCGAGAAGATCTCGTTGGCCTTCTGCCCGCCGAAGTACTTGAACTCGGTGTTCAGGAACGCCGGGTCGTTGATCTGCTTGGTGGTCGCCGGGAACGCGCCGTTGTCGATGCGCACCTGCACGCCGTCACCGTCGTTGACGTACTTCAGGTAGCCGTACGCCAGGGCCTTGTTCGCGCCCTTGGCCATCAGTGCCAGCGAGCTGCCGCCGTTCTCGGCGCTCGCGGTGCCGCCGGCCGTCCACTGCGGCAGGGGAGCGGCACGCCACTGGCCGGAGCCGCTGGGCGCGCTGGTGACGAAGTTGGCCGGCATCCACGCGCCGGTGGCCAGCGTGGCGATCGAGCCGTTGCTCATGCCCTGGAACCACTGGTCGGTCCACGAGGTGATCGGCGCGACCAGCTTCTGGGTGATCAGCTGCTGCCATAGCGCGGTGAACTTCGCGCTGTTCGGGTCGGCGAAGTTGATGCCGACGTTGGTGCCGTCGACGGTGTAGGGCTTGCCGCCGGCCTGCCACATCATGCTGGTCACGAAGCCGGCGTCACCGGTGTCGTTGGTGATGTACGCCTTCGGGTCGGCCGCGTGCAGCTTCTTGGCGTCGTCGAGGTACTGGTCCCAGGTGGTCGGCACCGGGAGCTTGTACTTGTCGAAGATCGTCTTGTTGTAGTACAGCGCCATCGGGCCGGAGTCCATCGGCAGGCCGTAGATGCCGCCGCCGTTCTGCACCGAGTTCCACGGGCCGGGGGTGAAGTCGGCCTTCAGGTTCGCCGCGCCGAAGCCGGTCAGGTTGTCCAGTGCCTTGCCGATCGCGAACTGCGGGAGCGCGTAGTACTCGATCTGCGCGATGTCCGGGACGCCCTTGCCGGCCGCCACCGCGTTCTGCAGCGCCGTGTACTGCTTGTCGCCGGTGCCGGCGTTGACCAGGTTCACGTGCACGTTCGGGTACTGCTTCTCGAACGCCGCGGTGGCCTGCTTCAGGGTGGGCTCCCAGGCCCAGATGTTCAGCGTGCCGCCCTTGGTGAGCGCGGCCTGCACGTCCGCGTCCGAGACGGTGGGGCCGCTCGCCGCGGAGCCGGTGGTGGAGGAGCTGTTGTCGCCCCCACCACCGCCACATGCGGCGAGGGCGACGACGGCGGCCGACGCGATGGCCGCCATCTTGATCGATTTCAACATGGAGGGTCCTTTCGGGGAACTTATTCCTTGACACTTCCGGCGGCCAGGCCGGACTGCCAGTAACGCTGGAGCAGCAGGAACGCCGCCAGCAGGAGAATGATCGTGATGAGCGAGGCGGTGATCACCAGGTTGAAGACGGCCTGGCCGCCCGCGGTCGCGGCCTGCGCGTTCCACGCGTTGAGGCCGACGGTCAGCGGGTACCAGTCCGGGTTCTTCAGCATGATCAGCGGCAGGAAGTAGTTGTTCATCGTCGCGACCATGGTGAACAGCAGCGTGGTGACGATGCCCGGGGCGAGCAGCGGCACGCTGATCCGGAAGAACGTGCGCATCTCGCTGGCGCCGTCCATGCGGGCCGCCTCGAGCATCTCGGTGGGGATGGCCTGCGCCGAGAACGTCCACATGAGGTAGAGACCGAACGGTGCCACCAGCGACGGGATGATCACCGCCCACGGGGTGTTGGTGAGCCCCATCTTGCTGAACATCAGGAAGGTCGGCACCGCGAGCGCGGTCGGCGGCACGGCCACCGCGCCGATGACGATCGCGAAGACGCCGCGCTTGCCGGGGAAGTCGAACTTCGCCAGGCCGTATCCGGCGAGCACCGCGAAGAACGTCGCGCCGCCGGCGCCGAGCACCGTGTACAGGGCGGTGTTGCCCAGCCAGCGCAGGAAGATCCCGTCCTGGTAGGTGAAGGTCTCCCGCAGGTTGTCCCAGAGCGCGAAGTGCCCGCCGTCGTCGAACCAGAGCCCGAAGCTGGTGAACAGGCCCTGCTGGGTCTTCGTCGAGTTGATCACCAGGTACGCGAGCGGGACCAGGGCGTACAGGGAAACCAAGGCGGTCAGCACGGTCAGCAGGATGCTGCCGCGGCGCCGCTTCTTGGTGGCGGGGGCGGGCACGTCGGTGAGGTCCTCCGACCGGTGCGAAAGGGTCGTGGTCATCAGAACTCCCGGTTCCCGCGCAGCTGCACCACGTACGCGACGATCATGGTGATCACGGCCATCACGACCGCGACCGCGGCCGCGTAGTTGAACTGCTGGCCGGAGAACGTCAGGGAGTACGCGTAGAAGTTCGGCGTGAAGAAGGTGGTGATCGAGTTCGGCGCCAGGCCGCGCAGGATGGCGGGCTCGTTGAACAGCTGGAAGCTGCCGATGATCGAGAAGATCGTGGCGATCACCAGGGCGCCGCGGATGGCCGGGAGCTTGATCGCCGTGATGATCCGGAACTGGCTGGCCCCGTCGATCTCCGCCGACTCGTACAGCGACTTCGGGATGACCTGCAGCGCCGAGTAGAAGATCAGCATGTTGTACCCGGTGAACTCCCAGGTCGTGATGTTGCCGATCGACGCGAGGATCAGGCTGGGCTTGAGCGGGTCGGGCAACGTGACGTTGAAGAAGTCGTTCAGGCTGCCGACGAGCCCGAACTGCGACCCGTACATGAAGCCCCAGATCAGCGCCGCGACCACGGCCGGGACGGCGTACGGGAGGAAGATCGAGACCCGGAAGAAGCTCTTGCCGTAGAGCCGGCCACTGTCGATGGACAGAGCCACGAGCAGGGCCAGGAACAGCATGATCGGCACCTGGACGACCAGGAAGAGGCCGACCCGGCCGACGCCGGACCAGAAATTCGGGTCGGTCAGCGCCTGCGTGTAGTTGTCCAGGCCGACGAAGGCGTTGCCGCCGATGAGCCGGTTGCGGAAGAGGCTCAGGTAGATCGAGTACGCGATCGGGGCCAGGAAGACCAGCGCGAAAACGATCATGAACGGGCCGACGAACTGCCAGCCACGGAACGACCGGCGACGTCGCCTCCGGACCGCGGCCGGCGGCGCCGCAAGTGTTGGTACGGCCATCTGGACCTCACTGTCTCATGATGTTTACGTAAACATGCCACGCGCGGGTGCGTGTGACAATGTTTCTTTTAGTTTGCTGGTGTGATGTTTACGTAAACATGCGGGTGATAGTTTCACCGCGTGCAGCAATCGTCAAGCGGCGGGCGACGCAGTGTTTCCATGGCGGACGTGGCGCGCCTAGCCGGGGTTTCTTCGCAAACCGTGAGCCGTGTATCCACTGGACACCCTGGCGTGGTCGAGACGACCCGCCAGTTGGTACTCGACGCAATGCAACAACTTGGATATCGACCGAACAGTGCCGCACGCGCCCTCAAGCGGGGCGAGTTCCGCACCCTCGGCGTCATTTTGTTCACCTTGGCCACCACCGGCAACAGCCGCACCGTCGAGGCCATCGCCGCGCACGCCGCCCAGGAGGGGTACGCCATCACGCTCGTCCCGGTCGCGTCGCCGACCCGCGACGGCGTGCTCGGCGCGTTCACCCGGCTCGGCGAGCTCGCCGTCGACGGCTTCATCGTGATCATGGAGGTGCACCTGCTGCACGACGCGAACCTGACGATCCCGCCCGGCGTGCAGGCCGTGGTCGTCGACTCGGACGCCGGCGACCGGTTCCCGGTCGTCGACACCGACCAGGCCGACGGCGCCCGGCAGGCGGTCCGGCACCTGCTCGAACTGGGACACCGTACGGTCTGGCACGTCACCGGACCGGAGGCCTCGTACGCCGCGTCCCGGCGCGCCCAGGCCTGGCGGGAGGTGCTCACCGATGCCGGAGCGCCCGTCCCGCCGATCGAACGCGGCGATTGGTCCGCCCTGTCCGGTTACGCCGCCGGCCGCCGCCTCGCCGCGAACCCGGACTGCACCGCGATCTTCGCGGCGAACGACCAGATGGCCCTGGGTGTGCTGCGCGCCCTGCACGAGAGCGGCCGCCGGGTGCCGCAGGACGTCAGCGTGGTCGGCTTCGACGACATCCCGGACGCCGCCGGATACCTGCCCCCGCTGACCACCGTGCACCAGGACTTCGCCGAGGTGGGCCGGCGCTGCGTGCACGGCCTGCTCTCGCAGATCCGCGACGCGCGGGTGGTGCCCGGCACCGTGCTGGTGCCGACCACCCTGATCGAGCGGGCCAGCACCGCGCCGCCGCCTTCTCCTCAGGTCGGCTGACGCCCGGCCGATACCACCGCCGTGAATTTCTCGTTGTTCGGCCTGATCGTGCGGCTGACCAGCCTGCCGCGGCGGGTGCTGATGACCGCCGCGGTCGTGCTGGTCGCCCTGGTCGCGTTCACCGACTGGGCGACCGGCCCGGACGTGTCGATCAACGTCGGCTACATGATCCCGGTGTTCGTCGCGGCCGCCGGCGGCCGGCGCGCCTCGATCGTGGTGACCTCGCTCGCGGCGATCACCTGGAGCACGATCGAGCTCGAGTCCCGGATCAACCCGTTCAGCACGGCCGCCGTGCCGCTGTGGAACGTCTTCGCCCGCTTCGTCGTGCTCTACATGGTCGCCACCCTGGTCGCCTCGCTCACCGGCCGGCTGGTCAAGGAACGCGGGCTGTCCCGCACCGACCCGCTGACCGGCCTGCCGAACGCGCGCGCCTTCGAGGAGGCCGCCACCGCCGAGATCGCCCGGATGCGCGCCGAGGGCACCGTGCTCACCGCCGCGTACGTCGACGTCGACGACTTCAAACGGGTCAACGACACGAAGGGCCACGCCGGCGGCGACGAGCTGCTCATCCTCGCCGGGAGCACGATGACCGGGACGCTGCGCTCCACCGACGTGGTGGCCCGCCTCGGCGGCGACGAGTTCGCGGTGCTCATGCCGGGCAGCGGGGTGGCGGACGCGCGGCAGCGGCTGCACGCGCTGCACGCGGCGCTGACCTCGGCGACCGGCGTCGGCTACAGCGTCGGGGCGGTCACCTTCACGCTGCCGCCGGAATCCAGCCAGAGCCTGCTGGCCCGCGCGGACAAGCTCATGTACGAGGTCAAGCAGCAGGGCAAGAACACCGTACGCGCCGAGGAGGCCTTGACGTCGGTCGATGCCTGACGTTGGATCGTTACCGGGAGGTAACGCAATGATCAGGTTCCTCGCCGTTCTTCTGATGTCGCCCCTCTGGGCCTTCTCACCTGCCGCGACCCCGGTGTGCGACGCTCCGGTGCCAAGCACGACGCAGCCCGGCTATCTCGTCGCCGACCCGGACTGCGAGGCCGACGGCTCCACGTTCACCGCGTTGCCCGGCGCGACCGTCCACACCGGCATCTCCCGCGGGGCCGGGTACCGCATCGAGGTGCCGGACCACTGGAACGGGCGGCTCGTCCTCTACGCGCACGGCTTCCGCGGCACCGGAACGACCGTCACGGTGAGCAGTCCGTCGCTGCGCGCGCACTACATCGCGCGCGGGTTCGCCTGGGCCGCCTCCAGCTACGCCACCAACGGCTACGACGTCGGGCAAGGGGTCCGCGACTCGTACGCCCTGATCGGACTGTTCCGCTCGGCCGTCGGCAAGCCCGCCCGGCAGGTGCTGATGACCGGCGACTCGATGGGCGGGCACATCACCGGCGTCGCGATCGAGACCTACCCGTCGGCGTTCGCGGGGGCGATGCCGTCCTGCGGGGTCCTCGGCGACAAGGAACTGTTCGACTACTTCCTGGACGCGAACGTGACGGCCGCCGCGCTGGCCCGCGTCCGCGTCGAGTTCCCGCTGCATCCCGGCGAGGATTATCAGGACATTTGGCGTACGCAGGTGGCCGCCATCCTGCCGCAACTCGGTGTCCGAGCCGGTGCCCCGCCGGTGCTGACCGCCCTGGGCCGCGAGTGGAGCGACGTGGTCGAGAACCGCTCCGGCGGCCAGCGGCCCGGCTTCGAGGGCTCGTTCGCCTACTGGAACACCGCGACCTCACTCGCCCCGCTCGGCGACCTGCCGTTCCTGTTCGGCGTGTACCCCGGGCTGACCGGCGGCACCGCAAACATCGCGCGCGGCAACGTCACCGACAACCGTTTCACCGTCTACCGCGCGTCGTCGCTGCTCACCACGCTGCGCCTGAACGCGTCGGTGCTACGGGTCCGGCCGACCGACGTGGCGTCGCCCGGCCTTTCCGGCATTCCGCGCATCGACGGCCGGCCGCCCGTGCCGGTGCTCTCGCTGCACGACATCGGCGACCTCTTCGTGCCTTTCTCCATGGAGCAGACGTACGCCCGTGAGGCCGCCCGCAACGGCCGCGCGAACCTGTTCGTCTCACGGGCGATCCGCGGCACCGGCCATTGCGACTTCACCACCGCGGAGCGTCAGGAGGCGTTCGACGACTTGGTGACCTGGATCGACAAGGGCCGCCGCCCTGGGGGTGACGCGGTGCTGGACGTGCGGGCGGTTTCGGCGGCGTCGTTCGGGTGCCGCTATACGCGTGGCACGCACGCCGGCTGGGAAGCCTTGCCCTGCAGGTAGGACGCGACCGGGGCGGCCTGCGGGCTGCCCCGTGCGCCTCGCCCTCACCGGCGCAGCTTCCGGGGCCGGGGTCCGAATCCGCGTCGTTCCCGAGCCGGGCCGCGGCGGATCTGGACGCCGCGCGGGTCGAACAATCGGCGATCCGCAGTCGGTGACGTGCAGTCAGTGGCCCGTGAGGGGCGGCTCGCAGTGGCCCGTGACGGGCGACCTGCAGTGGCCCGTGAGGGGCGGCTCGCAGTGGCCCGCGACCGTTTTCCGTCACCGCTCTCCGCCACCGAGATCCCCGATGAGCGCACATGTCTCGAGGTCCACGCGCGCCTCGTCCATCCATCCCACTATGCAGCGATCCTGACCACATTCTGGGATTTCTCGAGACCTTGGAGAGTTACGCCCACATGCGAGCCCGAACTCTCCAAGGTCTACGAAACGTCGGGGAAAGCGGCCGAACAAAGGGCGCGAAAGCGGAGAAAAATAGCTCTACTGTGGACGCGAATCCCACATCGCGGACGCGCTGCCACGATGTGGGCGCCCGTCCCGTACAACGGACGCGCATCCCACATTATGGCCTCGTAGGGCGGCGGGCGCCGGTTTACGCGGCCCGCTCGGCGGCGCGCGGCGATGGCCACCCCGAGCCACCGCGCTGCGATCGCGGCCGACAGCTACGAAACGACCTGGGCATGGCGTCGGGTGCGACCAGGGCGTGCTAGCGACTTGTCGCCATCGGCAGAGGCGCCCCGCCCAGATGACGTGAGTAGCAAGGGTCGACCCGCCCAGATGACGTGAGTAGCAAGGGTCGACCCGCCCAGATGGCGCGGCAGCAAGTCGATCAGCACCGAAACCTCTGACGCGAAGGGTCACCAGGTTGCGGGCTGCCGTGCCGCTCGACCCGATCCCGATCGCCGCACCCGCCCCGACGCCGACAGAGTGGGCTGGCAGCGCATCGTCGATCTCCACGGTCTCCAGCACCTCGAGCACGACCCGCCCTGTTCGCTCCCCACCTCTTGAGTGCCGGCCGCCCACCCGACGCCACGCACGGTGAGTCCAGCGGGCGTTCGTGCTGCAGCCATGGATCGACATCCAGCCGTACGCGCCAGGGGGCGCCCTAGCCCGTCGCCCAGCCCGGCATCGCCACCGCCACCGCCGGCTGGCAGACCCGCCAACACCCGTGACGCGTACGCGACGGACGTCGAAGCTTCGGTCCGGTGAGGCTCGTCTCTGGCCAGAACCGGGCGTCGAATCTGGCGTGGAATACGCGGGGTGAGTCGGTGGTGGAGTTGTACGCGGCGCTCGCGCGTGCCCTGTCCCAGCTTGGCGTGCGAGCCATGTTCGGCACCGGCGGCGAGGTCGCTCGCCACTTCGCTGCCGGCGGTGGCCGGTACGTGGCGGCCACGAACGAGGCCGGGGCGATGGCGATGGGCTTCGGATACGCCGGCGTGACCGAGCAGACGGGGGTGGTCACGGTGGCGTCCGGGCCCGCGCTCACCGGCACTCTCACCGCGTTGGTCGAAGGCACCCGGGGCCGGGTCCCAATGCTGGTGATCGTCGAGGGCACGGTGTTCCCGCCCGGAGCTGGTGTCGCCCGATCGGCTGGGCTGCGCGGAGCTGGTGGCGCCCGGTCGGCTGGGCGGCCGGGGTCTGGCGCCGGCCCGTCGGCTGGGCGGCCGGGGTCTGGGGCCGGCTCGTCGGCTGCCCCGTCGGCTGGTCCGTCGGCTGGGCCGTCGGCTGGTCCGTCCGTTGGTCCGTCGGCTGGTCCGTCCGTTGGTCCGTCGGCTGGGCCGCCCGTTGGTCCGTCGGCTGGGCCGCCCGCTGGTCCGTCGGCTGGGCCGCCCGCTGCCCCGTCCGTTGGTCCGTTGGCTGGTCCGTTGGCTGGTCCGCCCGGAGCTGGTGGTCTCTCGCCGGCCGAGGCGGCGCCGCCTGAGGCTGGCGCTGGTATGCCGGCCGAAGTGGTATTGCCAACCGAGCCCGGTCCCGGCCGGCTGGCTGATTTGGTTCTGCCGAGTGGGGCCGGGGTCGCCGGCGCCCGTGCGGCGGAGACGGCCGTTGACGATCTGGGGGAGGCGCTCAGCCGGGCGCGCGCCGAACGCCGGCCGATTGTTTTTGGTGTGTCCGCTGACATCGCGCGGCGTGACGTCGAATTCCGCGACGTCACGCTTGATGTGCCGCAGCCACGACCGATTGCCGCCGCGCCGGTGGCGGTGTGGCTTGCCGCGTCGCAGATCGCCGAGGCCGAGCGGCCGATTCTGCTCGCCGGGCGTGGGGCGATCGAGGCGCGGCCGGCGCTGCTGCGACTGGCCGACCGGATCGGCGCACCGCTTGCGACCACGTTGAAGGCCAAGGACCTGTTTCGCGGGGAGCCGTTCGATCTGGAGGTCGCGGGTGGTCTGGCCGGGCCGGTCTCCCGCATGGTTTTCGACGTCGCCGATTTGGTCATCTGCGTCGGTGCCGGGTTCGACGGGGCCGCCATCCGGCGCGGCGCCATGGTCGACGGGCGGCGTCTCGTGCTCATCGACGCGGACGACGACGCGACCCCGCAAGGCGACCTGGCCGTGCGAGGCGACCCCGCGGCGGTGGCCGACGCGTTGGTCGACACGCTGGACTCGCTGAACGTGCCGTCGAGCGGGTTCCGCACCGAGGCGATGGCGGGCCTGCTCGCCGAGCAGGCGCGCATGGGCGGCCGGCCGCGGACCACTTCCGGAACCGTCGACCTGGAGACCGCGCTGCGCCGGCTCGACGAAATCCTGCCGCGGCGCCGCGTGGTGGTCGACGACGGCGGGCGGTTCTTGACGGAGACGTTGCGCCATGTGCATCCGGGCGATCCGCGGGCGTACGTGCTGCCGGTGAATTTCGGATCGACCGGCCTCGGCATGGGCGCCGCCGTCGGCGCCGCGATCGGGCGCCCGGACGTGCCGGTGGTCATGGTCTGCGCCGACGACGGCTTCCTGCGCGGCGGCCCGGCCGAGTTCACGACCGCGGTCCGCTACGGCCTCGACATCATCGTCATCGTCGCCAACACGGGCGCCGTCCTCGGCCCGCAGCACGACCGCGTCGGGATCGGCCAGCGGCCGCTGCGCATGTCCGGAGTCGCCGACGCGCTGGGAGGCGAAGGCGTGACCGTCAGCGGCCCGACGGATCTGCAACGCCTCGAGGCGGTGATCGCCCACCGGACCCGCCCACTGCTGATCGACCTGCACCTCGACGTACCGGGCTGACCGCCCGAAGCGGTGACCGTCGAACGACGACGCAGCGCGCGGCGGCCAGGGCGACCAACCTTATTGGACGGTCGTTTCGTGCACGAAGTCGACCAGGCGGGTCAGGGCGTCCGGGTCCGTGTCGGGCAGCACGCCGTGGCCCAGATTGAACACATGACCGCGCGCCGCCCGGCCCTCGGCCAGCACCCGCGCCGCCTCGGCCTCGACCACCTCGCGAGGCGCGAAAAGCGTTACCGGGTCCAGATTTCCCTGCACCGACACCTGCGGGCCGAGCTGCGCGCTCGCGCGACTCAACGGCGTCCGCCAATCCACGCCCACCACCTCGGCACCGGCCTCCGCCATGGCCGGCAGCAGCACCCCCGCGCCGACCCCGAAGTGGATTCGCGGCACGCCCAGATCGGCCAGACCGCCCAGCACGGCCGCCGAGTGAGGCAGCACGTAACGCCGATAATCCGCCTCCGACAACGCCCCCGCCCACGAGTCGAACAGTTGCACAGCGCTGACCCCGGCGGCGACCTGTGCGCGCAGGAACTCCAGCGCTATCCCCGCCAGCCGGCCCAGCAGCGCATGCCAGAGGCCCGGGTCGGCGTACATCATGGTCTTGGTTTTGGTATAGGTGCGCGACGGGCCGCCCTCGATGAGGTAGCTGGCCAACGTGAACGGTGCGCCCGCGAAGCCGATCAGCGGGGTCGCGCCCAGCTCCCGGACGAGCATCCGCACCGCCGACGCGACGAAGTCCACATCGGACGCGGTGATCGGGCGCAGGCGGCGCACGTCGGCCATGTCGCGGATCGGGTCGCCGATCACCGGGCCGGTGCCGGGCACGATGTCGACGTCGATGCCGGCCGCGGGCAGAGGCACCACGATGTCGCTGAACAGGATCGCGGCGTCGACCCCGTGCCGGCGTACGGGCTGCAGGGTGATCTCGGTGACCAGCTCGGGGCGGCGGCAGGACTCGAGCATGCCGATGCCCTTGCGGACCTGGTGGTATTCCGGCAGCGAACGGCCGGCCTGCCGCATGAACCACACCGGCGTGTGCGGGACCGAGGTGCCCCAGCAGGCGCGCACGAACGCGGAGTCGGCCGGCGTCATGAGGCGATCGAGGTCTGCTGGTGGAAGCGCGCGCGGCCGGCTCGGGCTGTCGGCCGCTGCCGCGGCCTCTCGTTCTCGACCATTTGCTCGGCATCGGTCATGTCGCTTTGCACATGCCGACCCTTGCCGCTCGGCCGCGCATTAGCCAGAAATTGTCGCGGTGATCACGGCCGGCATTACTCTGAATTATCGCCACCATAAAACAAGTCGTTTTCCAGCCGGTCGCGAATCGGGGCGAGAGCGATCCGCAACGCGTCCGCGTGCAGCTCGTCCAGGCGCCGGTCGGCGTCGGGGAAGGTCCGGCCGGTTGGCTCGCCCGGCAGCCCCTTCAGCCGGAGGAGCATCTGGCGCGTGATGTCGTCGAGCCGCGGCCGGACCTCCGCCTCGAGGTCCGGACGGCGTGCCGGCCGCAGCTCCGGATGCGCTGACCAGAGGTCGTAGAGCCGCCGCTGGACCACCTTGTTGGCCTCGATCTGGGCGCGGAAGAAGCGGGCGCTCAGGTCGGGGTCGAGGCCGATCTCACGGGACCGGGCGACCACGTCGGAAAGCAGTTGCTCCTCGCGGCCGCCGTCGCTGATCGGGGTGGCCCCGCCGTATTTCGCGGCGGCCACCTCGTCGCCGAGGGCCAGTCGCTCAACGGCCAGGGCGATCAGCTCGTCCAGCCCGGAATTCAATCGCATAACGGCACAAACGCGGGACGACGGCGATCGGTTCTCCGCCGGCCCTGTTCCGCGCGACACATCAATTGTTTCCGGTGACGCCGGTCTCGCGCCGGAACAATCCCCGGCGCCCGTCGTGAAAGCAGGAACGAAGGGAACGTCTGATGATCGAGCGCCCCGCCAAATCCCGGCCCGCCGACACGCCGCCCGCCGCGGAGGAGATCGACGAGCTTTCCGAGTACGGTTCGGTCACCTTGATCCACGGCGGGCGCCGCCACGACGGTGCGCGCCACGACGGTGTGCGCCACGACGATGCGCGCCGCCGCCCGACCTGCGAGGAGAACACGTGAGCCTGTCGATCATCAACGCGGCGGTCTTCGACGGGGAATCCGACTCTCTGACCGAGGGGCCGGTGCACGTCGAGAACGGACGGATCGTCGCGGTCGGCGGTGCCGCCCGGCCCGCCGACCGGGTGCTCGACGCCCGCGGCCGGACCGTGTTACCGGGGCTGATCGATGCGCACTTTCACGCGTACGGGATCGACCTCGACATGCTCGCCCTGGAATCGCGACCGCTGAGCTATGTGGCCCTGCTCGGCGCGAAGCGGCTGGCGGCCGCGCTCGGCCGCGGCTTCACCACGGTGCGTGACCCGTCCGGGGGTGACGCCGGTCTCGCGCGGGCCATCGCCGAGGGGGTCGTCGCGGCGCCGCGTTACCTGTGGACCGGGCCGGCGCTGAGCCAGACCGGCGGGCACGGCGACGCGCGCGCGGCCGACGCGGACGTGTGCGGCTGCGGTGCGCACACGGTCGAGGTGGTGGACGGCGTGGATCCGTTGCGCCGCGCGGTGCGCGACCGGTTCCGCCGGGGTGCGCACGCGATCAAGATCATGGCCTCGGGTGGGGTGGTGTCGCTGACCGATCCGATCCGGGTGCCGCAGTACTCGGCCGAGGAGATCCGCGCGGTCACCGAGGAAGCGGCCCGCCGGGGCAGTTACGTGGCCGCGCACGCCTATTCGCCCGAGGCGATCCGGCACGCGATCGGCAACGGGGTGCGCAGCATCGAGCACGGCAACCTGCTGGACGAGCCGACGGCGGCGGCGATGGCGGCGGCCGGAGCGTTCCTGGTGCCGACGCTCGCCGCGTACGACGCGATGGACCGCCGGGGCGCGGCGATCGGCATGGCCGAGATCTCCCGGCGCAAGAACCGCGAGGTCCTGGCGGCGGGCCGCCAGGCGGTGACATTGGCACGGGCGGCGGGCGTACGCGTCGGGTTCGGCACCGATCTGATGGGCGTGCTGGAGGACGAGCAACTGCAAGGGTTACGTCTGCAGGTGGAGGTGGACGGCCCGGTGCCAGCGTTGCGTTCGGCGACGTCGGTGAATGCCGCGCTGCTGGGCCGCGACGACCTGGGCCGGGTCGCCGCGGGATGCGTGGCCGACCTGCTGCTGGTCGACGGCGATCCGCTGGCCGACCCGTCGGTGCTGTGGGCCGGCCCGGAGAAGCGCACGGTGATCCAAGGCGGGCGAGTTCTCGGGCCGGAAGCCGGGTATGGCCTTGAGTCGCAGCGGCAGTAGCCGTAAAACCTAGGGGACTTTTCCTACGCCGTACCGGAAAAGCTGTCGCCGTGAGGTGATGCCCAGCTTGCCGAAAATCCGGCTGAGATGCCACTCCACCGTGCGCGGGCTGATGAACAGGCGGGTCGCAATCTCCGCATTGGACAGTCCGTCGCCGGCCAGCCGCACGATCTGCGTCTCCTGGGCGGTCAGCTGACCGGGCGGATCGTCCGGCCGTTTGCGTGCGGTGCCACCGAGTTTCGTGCCGGCCAGCGCGGCATATGCCTCCATGCCCATCGCCGTGAACAGCTCGTGGGCGGTGCGCAGATGCTCGCGCGCGTCGTCGTGGCGGTCGTGATCCCACAGCGACTCCCCGAGGTAAAGGTGGGCGCGGGCCAGGAAACCGCGCACCCGCGTGCGGGAAAGCCGGTCGATGGCCTCGTGATAGGCCTCGCCGGTGTCGCTGAGCAGACCGCGGCACAGCGCTTCCAGGCCCAGCGCCCATTCGGTGCCGCACGCCCGCGTCAGCACGGTCAGCCGGTCCAAGGTGGACGTTCCGGCGGCGCGGTCCGTGTGGCCGGCCGCGGTGATGAGCTCGACCAGCGGCGCCCACGTCAGGATGCCCATCTGCGGGATCGGCGTGGCGGCCTCACGCGCCGCGTGCAGCGCCTCGTCGTAGCGGCCCAATCCGTTGTACAGCACGGATTTCGACAATCCCGCGACGATCCGGCCCAGGCCCTCGCCGCGTCGCTGCGCGTCCGCCGCACTCGCGTCGATCATCTCGATCGTCTGATTCTCACGGCCCTGCCAGGCCGCCAGGAGTTGCCCCGTGTACGCCGATCCGTGCGACCCGGTGAGCTCGGCGATCTCGTGCAGCTCGGCCTGCAAAGTGGACGCTTCGTGCAGCTCGCCGGTGTAGACGCGCAGCACGACCAGCTCGGTCAGCGCCAGCGGTAATGCCGACACCGTCCCGGTGCGCCGCACCAGCCGGACGTAGCCGCTGGTGAGCGTGTCGGCGAGGGCGTCGTCGCAGAGTTCGGCGGCGACCGCGCAGGCGAACCAGTCCCAGCGCAACGCCTCGGCCGGCGACAACCCGGGGTCGAGAAAGGCGCGCACCGCCGGCTTGAGCAACGGGGCGCCTGCGGATATGCCGGCCGTGTGCCGGACCGCGAGGGCGTTGAGGAGCAGGTCGCGTGGCCGGCTCGGGTCGACCGGCACGGCCGCGGCCGCCACGGCCACCTCCCGCAGGCCGGAGCCGGCCGCATACCAAGCCGCGCGCATCGCCTCCAGGTACGTCGTGCGGGCCAGCGCGGGGTCCAGATGTTCCAGCCGGGCGGCGGCCTTGAGCAGCAGCGACGCCGTGTCGCCACCCCGGTCGACGGCGAACAGGATGTGTGCGCGCAGCAGGTCGGCCTCGGCCGAGGCCGGCTCGTCGAGGGGGCTCGCGCCGGCCATCGCCAGCAGTCCCAGCGCGGCCTGCGGCTGACCGGCCTCGTGTTTGGTCCGGGCCGCCGCGAGCAGTCGCCGGCCCCGCCGTTTCGGGTCGGGGGTCAGCTCGGCGGCGCGTTCCAGGAAGGCGGCGGCCGCGGCCGGCCCGCCGCGCGCCCGCGCCCGCCGCGCGCACTGCTCCAACTCGGTCGCGATCTGCTCGCTGCCGGCCGTGGCGGCGCGGGCACGTTGCCAGGCGCGCCGATCCGGATCGGTCACCGCGTCGATCACCTCGGCCAGCGCCGCGTGCACCCGGCGCTGTTCGTCCGGGGTGGCGGCCCGGTACACCGCCGAGCGCAGCAACGGATGCCGGAAACGCACCGTCGAGTCGAACTCGACCAGCCCGGTCTTCGCGAGCGAGCCGGCGATGTCCGACTCCGCCTCGATGCCGAGCCGGTCGACCGCGCGCCATACCAGCACCGGATTGCCGGTCGGCTCCGCGGCCGCCACCAGGAGGACCAACCTGGCTTGGAGGGACAGGCCGGCGATCTGCCGGCGGTAACTATCCTCGATGCGCCGGGGCAACGCCTCAGCGTCGAACAGGCCGAAGCCGCCGGCCAGCTCGGCCGGGGTGAACCCGCGCGGCAGCTCGACCAGGGCGAGCGGGTTGCCGTGACTCTCCGCGATCAGCCGGTCCAGCACCCGGTCGTCCACCGGCCCGAGGTGGGCGGCGGCGAGCAGCGTGCGGGCGTCCTCGTCGGGCAGCCCCGCCACCTCCAGCTCGTGCACGCCGGTCAGGTCGTCGCCGGGCTCGCCACGCCACGCGAAGATCATCACGACGGACTCGGCGCGCAGCCGTCGCGCGGCGAACCCGAGCACCTGCGCCGACGCCCGGTCCAGCCATTGTGCGTCGTCGATCAGGCAGACGTACGCCTGTTCCCGCGCCCGATGCGACAGCAGTCCCAGCAGGCCCAGGCCGACCATGAATCGGTCCGGCGGGTCGCCGGTGCTGAGCCCGAACGCGGTGCGCAACGCGTCCCGCTGCGGCTCCGGTAATCGGTCGAGCTGGTCGAGCATGGGCGCGCACAACTGGTGCAGGGCCGCGAACGGGAGCTCCTGCTCGGCCTCGACCCCGGCGATCCGCACGACCCGGGCCCCGGCGGCGTGCGACCGCGCGTAGCCGAGCAGCGCGCTCTTGCCGATGCCGGCCTCGCCGCGCAGCACCAGCGCACCGCTGCGGCCGGTCTGGACGCCGGCCAGCAGCCGGTCCAGAGCCGCCCGCTCGGCATGCCTGCCCAGCAGCGGTTCCACAGGTGCACGGTACCTCCCCGCCGTCACCCGATCGGGTGACAAGCAGCGGCGTCCGACCGGTCGCGGCTGGGCTCCGCGACTCGCCGCCCGCGCTGCGGAAACACCCTCTGATCAGCCCACATGTGATCCGATCGATGCAACTTGCAACCCTGTGCAAGCAAGCAACTACGGTGTGAAGCTGTCGCGCAGCGGGGATCCGCCGGCAGGGGAGGTCGTCTTGAACCACGGTGAGCGGCAGCTGCAGGACCGATTGGGCACCCGGGAGAGGGCCGACGCGTTCACCGCGCGGCAATCCTTGCCCCGCCTCAACGACGCGATGCGCGGCTTCATCGGCCGCCAGGAGATGATGTTCGTGGCCACCGCCGACGCGGGCGGCTCCTGCGACAGCACCTTCCGCGCCGGGCCGCCCGGGTTCGTCCGGGTTCTCGACGACGAGCACGTGAGCTGGCCCGAATACCGCGGCAACGGCGTCATGGCCAGCCTCGGCAACATCACCGAGAACGGCCACGTCGGACTGCTGTTCATCGACTTCGGCGAGGTCATCGGCCTGCACGTGAACGGCACCGCGGAGATCGTCGAGGACCCGGACGAGCAGGCTGACACCCCGCCCGGCCGGCGCGCGCGGCTGTGGGTGGTGGCCCGGGTGCACGAGGCCTACATCCATTGCACGAAGCACATCCCGCGGATGGTGCGGGAGCCGCGGGCGGCCTCCACGGGCAAGAAGAGCGAGTATTTCGTCGGGCTCGACACGAACGCTCCCGGCCGTATCCGTTGACCGCCGCCGTCCCCGGGCGACCACGTCGCCGGGTGCCCGACCTGCGCCGAAGGCCGAGTTGCCGATCGCGCCGGCGCCGCGGGCACTCTCCGGTGTGGTCGCCCACCACGGTCGCGGCCCGGGGCGGTAGAGGGTTTTGATGTCGACGGGCGGCACCAGACGGATAATTCGTCAGTTGCCGGACGAGGAGCCTGCGCCGCCGCTCGATCGCCGCCGCGAACTGCGCCGGCGTGCCCCTCGGCGAAAGCCGCACCGCGATCCGTGCGCCTGCCGGTGCGCGTTCCCGTTCCTTGGGACATCGCAGCCACATCGTGTAACTGTTCAGTTGGTTCCGTCGGCCGGGAGTACCCGTGCGAGGCGGCGCCGCCAGAGCCCGGGCAGGTCCCAGCTCCCCACAATGGGCGCCCCACCCGGGTGTGGGCAGTAGCGACGGCTGGGAGGCAGCGGCTCCCCACACCGCGGCCACCCCCACCCACGTGTGGGGAGTCGCGACGCCGGGGAGGCCGTGGCTCCCCACACCGTCGCCACCCACAGCAGGTGTGGGCACCCGCCACGGCGCGCTGACCCTGATGGCTGATCGCCGCGGAGGCGTACGGGGAAGGGCATCGAGGAATTTCTTTGCGGACGGCTGAAACCCTTGGCCACCCACGCGGGTGTTGCTAGTGCGGGCCGCGCGGGGCGGCCGCAACGGGGGAGGGGCAGGACGCCGTGATGTTGTCCGCGAACGAGGATACCGGTCAAGTGGCCGGGTTCGATCAGCGACCGCCGCCGCGCGGTGTGCCGGACGGGTTCGACGAGTGCTACGCCGACAGTTTCGCGTCGCTGACTCGGCAGATCTACATGTACTCGGGTGATCTGAACCTGGCCCAGGACGTCGTGCAGGAGGCATTCTGCCGGGCGTACACCCGGTGGTCCAAAGTCGTCACCTACGACGACCCGGTGGCGTGGGTCCGCCGGGTCGCGTTCAACCTGGCCAACAGCCGGTGGCAGCGGGCCAAGGTCGCCGCCCGTTACGTCGCCCGTCAACGGGAACGACACGTCGAGGGGCCCGGACCGGACCGGGTCGCCGTGATCGCGGTACTCGGCAAATTACCGGCTCGGCAGCGCAAGGCCATCGTCATGCATTACCTGGCCGACATCGCGGTGGCGGACATCGCGCACGAAGAGGGTGTGCCGGTCAACACGGTCAAGACATGGCTTCATCGTGGCCGGGCCGCGCTCGCCGTGCTTCTCGCTGAAGGGGGAACCGACAATGTCTGACTTCGAGCAGGATCCGCGCGTCGCGCATCTGTTGAACACCACGAGTCACGAGGCGACGCGGTTCATCCAGCCGCGCGGAGTCCAAGCCGTGCGGACCACCGTTCGTCATCGCCGCCGCAACCGCGTTGTCGGCGTTGCCGCGCTGGCCGCCATCGCGCTGGTCGGCGCCCCGGTCGCCGGCATGAACCTGACGAGCGACCACCGGCCGGTCAACCCGCCCGCGGCGACCACGACACCGAGCGACCCGGCGACGCCGGCGCCGAGCACGCCGCAGGCGACTCCGCCGTCCGCACCGGCCTCCGCGCCGGGTAAGTCACCCGACCGGAAGATCACCGCGAAGGCCTTGCGCAACGCCACCCTCACCATCCCGGCTTGGCCGGCCGACGGCTTCGGTACGGCCTGCCCGAGCGGCAAGGTCCACTTCTCCGGGGGCCGCGGCGGGAGCCTGTTGCGGCTCGAGGGCAGCCCGATCTACCAGGACGTGGACCGCGACGGTGCGCCGGAGACCCTGTCCGTGCTGTCCTGCAACATGCAGGGTGCCGACTACCAGGTGCTGGCGTTCAAACCCGGCAAGGGCGGCGCCGTCACGACCGTCGGCCGGGTCGTCGGCAGCGGCTGGGACCCGGGTGACATCCAGAAGATCTGGAGCATCCAGCCCGCCGGTGACGGCGAGATCCGCGTCGACGTCGGCGAGTACCGCGCCTGCTGCAACATGGTCCAGGCGTCTCAGCATCAGTGGCGCACGTACGGCTGGTCCGGCGGCCGGTTCCGGCAGACCGGTGGCCCCACCAGCTTCGGCCCCAACCCCAAGGTCACCGACCTGCGTGTCAGCAGCGACGGCGTACCGATGACCAAGCAAGCCGATGGCACCTGGAAGGGCACCCTGACCGCGTCCGTCCACAATGTGGCCGGCTTCGCCACCCCGGACCGGGTGCAACTCGGCATCCGGGCCTCCGGCACCTGGCGGGCCACCGCGGCCGTCGGCTGCACCATCGACCCGGACGGCTTGCAGCCGATGATCTGCACGATGCCGGCCATGGCCAAGGGCGCGACCCGCACGGTCACGGTAACCCTGACCGCACCGGCCGGGACCCTGCCGACCACCGCCGAGCTCCACGCGGCCTGCGTCACCGAGGACGGCGCCGGTTACCCTGCCAAGTCCTCGGAGGACGCCACCACCAGCATCGCGATAACCCACGTCTGACCTGATCGGCGAACGAACAGCAGGAGGCCGGGCTTGATGCCCGGCCTCCCGCGCAAGCGGTGCGAATCGCACGGCCCGCCGATAGGGTCAGCGGATGCTGGAAACGCACGAACGGTTCGTGACCTCGGGCCCGCTGAAGCTGTGGACCGAGCGGATCGGCGACGCTGATCATCCGCCGCTGCTGCTGATCGCGGGCTCGGGCGCGCAGGGCATCAGCTGGCCGGACACACTGGTCGCGCGGCTCGTCGAGCGCGGCGCACAGGTGATCCGTTTCGACCACCGCGACACCGGCCGCTCGAGCGTCGTCGACTTCGATACACATCCGTACGCGATCGCCGACCTGGCCGCCGACTGCCTCGCCGTGCTGGACGGCTACGGGCTGAGCTCCGCCCACGTGGCGGGTGCGTCCATGGGCGGCATGATCGCGCAGTGGCTGGCCGTGCACGAGCCGTCCCGCGTGCGGTCGCTGACGCTGCTGACCAGTTCACCGATGGGTCACAGAGACCCGGACGACCTGCCGCCGCCCACCCCGGCCTTCGTCGAGTTCTTTGACCGCGGGCTGCCGCGTGACGTGGAGTCCGACGTGGCCCTGTTCCGCATGTTCAACGGGCCGGTCCGCCCGTTCGACGAGCCGGCCGCCCGCGCGATGCTCGAGCTGGCGTGGTCGCGGGCCGTCGACCCGGACGCGGCCCTGCACCACGGTCTGGCCGGCAGTACGTTCGCCCCGGACCGCCTCGCCCCGCTGTCGTCGATCACCGCCCCGACCACGGTCGTGCACGGCGACCGGGACCCGGCCTTCCCGCTCCCGCACGGCGAGGCCCTGGCGGCCGCGATCCCGGGCGCCCGCCTGCACGTCGTACCGGGAATGGGTCATGTCTTGTGTTCGCCGGGCCTGCCCGAGGAGGTCGCCGACCTGATCCGGCTATGACGCCTGCCACAACCCGGCCACGCCCCGGGCGAGATCACCGATCAGCGGCGCGTCCGATGTCGCTTTCAAATAGGATGTCACTGCCGGGCTCGGGCTGACCGCCCCGGTCGAGGGCACACTTGGCCGAGTGCGCCCCAGCGTCGGTACCGAGAAGACTGCGATGAACACGTCCCACGGGAGAACAGCGCGGGCGGTCGGCGTGACGGTGGCCGCGCTCGCGGCGCTGGCCGCGATCGTGGTGGCCAGTTTGTCGGCCTTGAACGGGGATGTGCGGTACGCGCTCGGCGGGCTCGAGACGGCCGGCCGGGGCGGCGTCAACTTCTGGGACATCTTCGTCTCCCGGCCCCTGGCGTACAAGCTGCTGATGGCCGGGCTCGACCAGGTCCGCCTGGTGTTCGTCGGTGGGGCCTCGGACACGGCGAACCTGGTGCTGCGCATCGAGACGTACATCCTGGTCGTCGCCGTGGTCCTGGTGTTGTTCCTGGGTGTGCGGCGGGTCGCCGGGCGGCCGGCGGCCTACGGGATCGCGGGCGCCGTCGGCCTGGTGCTGCTGATCGCGCCGCCCTGGCATTTCCTCGAGCCGGACTGGGTCGCCGCGCTCGTCGCCGTGCTGGCGATCGGCGCCGCGTGCGTGACCCGGCAGCCATGGCTCGGCGGCGTGCTGGGCGGTCTGGCCGCGATGCTGGTCGTGGCGGTCAAGACATCCACCTTCCCGATCGCGCTGATCGCCCTGCTCGTCATCCTGGTGCTCGACCGGCGCCGCGCCGCGTGGGCGGCACTGTCCACGGTGATCTTCGTCGTTCTCTGGTACGTGCTGACCAAGCTCTTCCAGCCCTGGGAGTGGACCTGGCTGAGCGACCTGGCGAACCTCGTGCACAGCAAACCGCAGGGCATCCACATCGCCGACCTGCGGAAGCTGCGGTTCGCGATCGGCGACGCGGCCGTGCTCAGCCCGATCGTGGTGCTGGCGCCGGCCGCGGCCGCTGCGCTCGTCCGCCGCGAGACGGGCCGCCGGCGATGGCTGGGTGCGGCGGCCGCGGTGATCGCGGGCGGGTTGTCGCTGGCCCCCGCGTACGGGCAGGGCGAGTTCTACAACTACCACTTCGCGTCCACTCTCGTGCTCGCCACCGGGGTGTGCGGCGCCGCCTTCGCGCTCTGCCCCGGGTTCCGTCTGCCGCTGGCCGCCGCCACCGTGGTCGTCACCGTCGTCAGCCTGGTGCTGGTGCGTCAGCCCGCCTCCTGGCGACTGGCGCACGCCGGTCCGGTGGTCTGGGCGTACGAGATCGCCGCCGTTGGCCTGGCCGTCGCCGCCTGGTTCCTTTCCAGCCGTACGAGGATGTCTCTGCCGTGGTTCGCCGGTGTGGTGGTGCTCTGTTTCGCGTTGCTGCCGCCCGTGCTGCCCGGCTCCCCGTACGCGTTCAGCTCCTACGACTACAACGTCCGCAACGGCGGGTCGGCCGACGCGCCTTTCGCCGCGCTCGGCAAGCGGCTCGGGCCGGACACCCCGGTGCTGTACCTGACGTACGGCACCGTCAACCACGCCATGGGTAACCCGACGAGCTGCCGATACCCGTCGCCGCTGTGGTTGCAGCGCGGCGCCGTCCTGCCGCGGATCCGCACGCGCCCCAGCTACGCGGACAACCTGCGCTGCCTGCGGGAGGACCGCGACGCCAAATATCTGATCGTGCAGACCAACTGGTTCAGTGTCCCGAAGTCGGCCCCGGACGTGCGGGCGCTGATCGACGAGCGGTTCGACTGCTCCCCGGCGGCCCGGATCCCGGCCCCGCCACCGCTGCGCGTCTGCCCGGCCAGACCGTAGGCGGGCTCACGCGCGCCCGAGGAACTCGATGATCGCCGCCACCAGTTCGGGCGCCATCGGGGCCGTGACATGGTTGCCGGGCACCATCGACAGGGTGCCGTGCGGCAGGGCCGTCGCCAGCTCCCCGGCGGTCGCGGCGCGCTCATCCTCGGCGCCCACCAGCACCAGCGCCGGCACGTCGATGCCGGCGACCTCGTCCCGGGTGGTCGCGACGATCGAGTCCAGCACGTTCTCCAGCGCCACCAGGTCCACCCCGGTCGACCGGAGCCAGCGCTCCATGCGTTCCTCGGCCGAGTCCGGCTCGAACGTCCCCGCCGCCGCGAAGATGCGCCGCAGCAGCGCGGTCGTCGAGCCTCCGTCGCCGGTGATGCCCCGCATCCCGTGACCGGCGAGAACCGCGCGCCGGGGCGTCGCGCCATGGACCATCATCCGTACGGCGACCCGCGCGCCCAGCGAGTAACCACCGAGGTCGTAGTCGGCCAGGCCGAGCTGCTCGATCAGCGCGAGGCTGTCGTAGGCCAGCACGTCGGGCCGGTAGACGGCCGGATCCCGTGGCTTCGCGCTGCGCCCATGCCCGCGAAAGTCCGGCAGGATCACCCGGTAGCCGCTCGCCGCGATGGTCTCGGCCTGCTTGCGGCGCCGCCACATCGCCGCGCTGACGGTCATCCCGTGCATGAGCACGAGGGGCCGGCCCACACCGATCTCCTGGTACGCGATCTCGACCCCACCGAATCCGGACACCGCAGCCACCCCGGAAGCGTACTCAGGTCTGCGACAGCGGCCTTGGTGAGCGTCACACCGTCTGCAAGGCGCCCAGGAACAGGGCGAACGCCGCCCACGTCGAGCCGGCGTTGATCCAGTTGAGGGTGAAATAGCGGCGGCGGCCCCGCTCCCAGTCCGGCGGCATCGCCTCCGGGTTCCACGACAGCATCACGTCGTAGTGCGGTTCCTTCCACACGTTCGCGACCACGTACACGCCGAGAATCACCAGGACCCAGCCGATCGCGGTCAGGATGAACGCGGCGCCGGACCGGTCGTCCCACAAGGCGACCAGGGCGACGATCGGCGCCACACCCATGCCGATCGAGCAGGCGTAGTTGAACCAGGCCTTGCGCGCGAAGCTCAGGAACGAGCCCAGGAAGAGCCGGAAACCGCGGCCGTCCATCGCCGCCAGCATCGGGTGCAGGATGGTGGTCAGCATCGCCAGCAGACCCGACCACGGCCCGGCGAACAGGACCGCGACGGCTAACGCCCCTTCCGCGACGGACATAGCGAAAATCTAACCCGGCCGGGTCAGGGAATGTAGTCCTCCAGCCGGGCCGGAGTCAGGCCGGCCTTGTGGATGGCGTTGAGCACGGCCAGGAAGTCGTCGACGAAACGCGGCCGGAAATGCATCAGGATGATGTCGCCCGCCTTGACGGTGTGTCCTTCCTGGAAGAAGACGACGCCGTGGTCGGTGGTCTCCTTCCAATAGAAGGCCGCCTTCATGCCGCATTCGTGCACCACCTTCAACGTGGTGGCGTCGTGGGTGCCGCCGGGCGGGCGGAACAGCACCGGGCGGCGGCCGTAATACTGCGCCAATTGGTCGGCGCCGCCGCAGATCTCGTGCTTCTGGAAGGCGTACGACCGGCCCCGCAGATTGGGGTGGCTGATCGTGTGGTCCTCGATGGTGGCGCCCGCGGCCGCCAGCGGCTTGAAGTAGCCGGGGTTCGATTTGATCGCGTTGACCTCGAGGAACAGCGTGATCGGGACGTGTGCCGCGAGGAACAGCTTTTCCGCCTGCGGGTTCTTCTCCCAGCCGTCGTCGATGGTGATGAAGGCGATCTTCTGCTTCGTCGGGATGCTGCTGAACCAGCCGGCGGTGCCGTCCTGGGGCAGCGTCACCTTCTCCGGCGGGGGCGGCGGCCCGAACTGCGGAATGCGGCTCCGCAGATTGGCCGGCAATTCGGCCAGCGCCACCGTTGCGGCGTCCGGGGGCGGCGCGGTCGGAATCACGGCGGACGGCGACGGCTGCGCTTCCCAGCTCGCGCTTCCGGCCGCGGCGGGACCGTGGTCGGCGCCGTGGCATCCGGCAGTGACGAACACCAATGCGGTCGCAACCGCCGCCCAGAACTTCGCCATGCACCCTGTCCTCGCCGTAGGTGAACGTCTCTCGGTTCAAGACGCCCGGTAGGGACGCGACGTTGCACTCCGGAAAGGCTGTGTTGTGGATCACCGGACCACTCCGTGACACGTGGTTGACGGACCGCGATCGGCGGCACGGGCAACGGGCGTACGGGAAATGGGGTGGCCGGAAGTTCCGGGCCTTGCCCGCCAAGATCTGCCTGCGAACGCAGGCGATATCGGGAGCGCCGTCGGCCACCGTGTGTGATCCTGTTCCGAAATGTTTCGGCTTGACACCGAATTTTTCGCAACTTACGTTGCCTCCATGACTTCCGAGCTACACGTGGCGACCACCGGTTCCGACGACGCGGACGGCTCGGCGAAGCAGCCGTTCCGCACCATCAACCGAGCGGCGCAGGCCGCGCGGCCCGGCGACACCGTCGTGGTGCACGAGGGCGAGTATCGGGAGTGGGTGACGCCCCGGCGCGGCGGGCTGAGCGACACCCGCCGGATCACCTACACGGCGGCCGACGGCGAGCACGTCGTGATCAAGGGCTCGGAGCGGGTCATCGACTGGGCCCGCGACAACGGGCCGGTGTGGCGCGCGGTCGTGCCGAACACACTGTTCGGCGAGTTCAACCCGTTCGCCGAGGAGATCGCCGGCGACTGGATCGTCTATCCCGACGGCGCGCCCCGCAAGCACCTCGGCGACGTCTACCTCAACGGGCGCAGCTTCTACGAGGTGGCCGGGCGTGCCGAGCTCGACGACCCGCCGCTGCGCACCGAGGTGCTCGACAACTGGACCGCCGTGCCCGACCGGGTGCGCGACCCCGAGCAGACCCGCCTGGTCTGGTACGCCGAGGTGGGCGCGACCGAGACCACCATCTGGGCCAACTTCCAAGGCGCCGACCCCAACACCGAATTAGTCGAGATCAATGTACGCCGGTCGGTCTTCTACCCGCTGGTGCCGCACCTGGACTACATCACCGTGCGCGGTTTCGAACTGGCGCAGGCCGCCAGCCCGTGGACGCCGCCGACCGCCGACCAGCCCGGCCTCATCGGACCGAATTGGGCCAAGGGCTGGATCATCGAGGACAACGACATCCACGACGCGAAGTGCTCGGCGGTCTCGCTCGGCAAGGAGGCGTCGACCGGGCACAACTACGCGACCGAGCGCGGCGACAAGCCCGGCTACCAGTACCAGCTCGAGTCCGTGTTCTCGGCGCGGCAGATCGGCTGGGACCGCGAGCACATCGGCTCGCACGTGGTCCGGCGCAACACCATCCACGACTGCGGGCAGAACGGCGTCGTCGGCCACCTGGGCTGCGTGTTCTCCACCATCGAGGACAACCACATCTACAACATCGCGCTCAAGCGTGAGTTCTACGGCTACGAGATCGGCGGCATCAAGCTGCACGCCGCGATCGACGTGCAGATCCGGCACAACCGGATCCACGACTGCTCGCTCGGCACCTGGCTGGACTGGCAGACCCAGGGCACCCGGGTCACCCGCAACGTGTTCTACAACAACAACCGCGACCTGTTCATCGAGGTCAGCCACGGTCCGTTCCTGGTCGACCACAACGTGCTGGGCTCGCGCGCGTCGTACGAGTCGTTCAGCCAGGGCGGCGCGTTCGTCGGCAACCTGTTCGCCGGCACGGTGCGGCTGGAGCCGGTGATGGACCGGGCCACGCCGTACCACCGGCCGCACAGCACGCAGGTGTCGGGCTACGCGTTCATCCGGGGCGGCGACGACCGGTACGTGGGCAACATCTTCCTGGGTGGCGAGCTCGCCGAGGCGTACGGGCAAGGTGGTGACGGCAAGGCGGCGCCGGGCTACGGCCTGGCCGGCTACGACGAGTACCCGGCGTCCTTCGAGGAGTTCCTGGAGCGCATCGCGGCGCAGGGATCGGGCGACCACCAGAAGTTCCTGGAGGTGCTGCAGCCGGTGTGGGCGCGCGACAACGTGTACGCCGCCGGGGCGCGTCCGTTCGCGGGTGAGGACGGCCCGCACGTCTTCGGCGCCGCGACCGTGACGGTGGTGGACGAGGGCGACGCGGTCTACCTCGAGACCGACCTGCCGGCTTCGTTCGACGCCGTACGGGTCGGCGTGGTCGGCGGGCGCGACCTGCCGCGGGTCCGGTTCGCCGACGCGGACTTCGAGGAGCCGGACGGCACGCCGGCGGTCATCGACGTGGACCTGGTGGGTGCGCGGCGCACCTCGCCGGCCGCGGCGGGACCGGTCGCGGCACTGACATCCGGCACCGGACGCGTACGGGTCTGGTAACCAACCGGGGGAAAGGGCGGACCCGGGCCGCCCTTTCCCGGCTGGTGTTGCTACACGTCGAACTGGTTCGGCAGACCGGCCTTGAAGCGCTGCTCGTCATCCTGCTTGAGGACGTCGAACTCGGGTGCGCTGTAGATGTCCTGGACCACCGCGCGGGTCGCCGTGGACCCGGTGGCGTCCAGGATCGCGTTCGCGGCCAGGCGTCCCGACGAGTTCGCGCCCTCCATCGATGCCGAGTCGATCGGCACCTGGACATAATCGCCGGCCAGCACGAGGTTCCGGATGGCGGTCCTCGTCACGGGCCGCTTCTGCCAGGAACCGGTCGGGTGCGTCACCAGCTGCTTGTCGCTCTGCGGGTTCGGCCCGCCCAGCCCGGTCAGGCCGGGGTCCACCGCGTACGAGACCAGCGACTTGTCGTCGATCACGGTCTGGCCCGAGTCGTTGAGGCTCTGCTTGAGCTGCGCCCAGACCTCCTGCGCGAGCTGGTCCTTGGTGAGCTGGCGGGCCGGCTTGCCGAAGAGGATGCCCTTCGTGTCCCAGTCGCCGACGAGCGTGGGGAGGGTTTCCGCGACGGCGCCGTTGCCGTACTCGGCCGGGATCTTCCGGTCCCAGAACGTGGACTCCTGGATGGTGCTCAGCTGGAACGGGCTGTCGGACAGGAAGACCTGGCCGTTGGCGATCGGGTTGGGGCGGTTCAGGAAGAACTGCAGGCTCGGGAAGACCGCGGTCGTCAGCGAGGTCGCCGCGGTGGCCAGGCGCGGGTCGGCGGCGCGCACCTTGCTGTTCCACACCTGGCGGGCGTTCTCGATGGGCAGCGCGCAGACGAAGGAGTCCGCGGGGACCTTCTGGCTGACGCCGCGCGGGTCACGGATCTGAGCCGCGGTGATCACACCGTTGCTCAGGACCAGATCCTCGACCGTGTATCCGAGCCGGAACTGCACCCCGAGGCCCCGCAGGTACGTCTCCCAGGGACCGGTGAGAGTTTCGGTGGTCGGACCGTTCAGCACCATGTCCGTCTGCGCACCGTCGTTGTTGCGGCCGAGGATGTTGTAGACCAAATTCTCGAAGATCCCGGCCACCGTACGGGCGTTGGCGGCCGGCACCTTCGTCGCGGTCAGGATGGCGAACACCTCGACGAGGATGTTCTGGTAATCCTGCGACTTTCCGGCCGCGCGCGTGAAGTCGAGCCAGGTGGTGGCGTCCCACTGCGCCAGCCGCCGCTGCTCGGAGCTGGTCATGTAGACGAGCAGCCGCTGGGCGAACACCGCGGCCTCGTCGGCCGGCAGCTGCAGCGCACCCCCGGTGAGCCCCTGGACGACCTGGAGCAGGACGGCCGGGGAAAGCGCTCCGGCCGGCAGCGGCGAGATCGCCAGCGGGACGTGCAGCTCGGGGAGCGCACGGTTGCGGGCGAACTCCAGCTCGCCGGTGGTGACCAGGTTGCCGAACACGCCGTTGGCGTTGCCCGCGTAGGGGATGCGCTTCAGCGTGTCGTTGAGGTTGCGGTAGAAGCCGAAGAAGGCCCGCCACACGTAGTCGCCCGGCAGGTCCTTGCGGCCGCCCTTTCCGGTGCCGGGCACCGGGGGATTGGCGATCTTGCCGCCGACGAGGGAGCGACGCTCGTAGACGGTGACCGCGAAGCCCCGCTCGGCGAGTTCCTGCGCCGCGGTCAGCCCGGCGATCCCGGCACCGAGGACGGCCACCGTCGGCCGGGGTTTGGTCGTCGGTTGCGTTCCGGCCGCGGACGCCTGGGTTTGCATCCCCAGGCCGCTGACGCCGGCCGCGGCCAGGCCGGCCGCGGTGCCTTTGAGAAATGTGCGACGGCTGGGCTGTGTGCCCATGACCCACCACCTCATTCTGGACTGATGATCAACGTCGGCGTGAGAACGTCGGTGTCCAGTGAGGATTCAGGGCCGGTCTCAACGTTTACCTGGCCGTCCTCGCATGTTCACTCTCGATACTTGCGTGGCGACGCACCCATGATGCGTTTGAATGCGGCGCTGAACGCGGCCTCCGAGCCGTAACCCCATTCGGTGGCGACCGAGGAAATGGTGCGTCCGGTATTGAGCAGGATCTGTTTCGCCGAATGCATGCGCAGGTACAGCATGTAGCGCCCGGGACTTTCGCCGACCGCCGCCTTGAACTTGCCGGCGAAGGTGGAGCGCGACATGGTCGCCGCCCGGGCCAGCTCGTCGATCGACCAGGTGCGGGCGGCGTCGTCGTGGATCATCGCCAGGGCCTTCTCGATCCCGGGCTCCGCCTCCGCGCTGACTGCCGGGCGTGCCCGCAGGCCCTGCATGAGGAGAATCCGGGCGAGCTGCTCGAGCATGAGTGACTGCCCGGGTCTCGCTTGCTCCGTCTCGTACGTGAGGAGCCTGATCGTCTCGCTGAGCACGCCCGCTTCGCCGGAGTCGCTGGGCAGGTGCACGACCGGCGGAAGCGCGTTGACCAGCAGGCTGGCGTTGGGGCGGTCGAAGAACAGCCGGCCGCCGATCAGCCGGGCGTCCCGGCCGGAGCCCACGACCGCGATCGGCTCGCCCCCTGTCCAGACCAGGTCCGAGCGCACCGGCGGCAGGTTCAGGTCGCTGGCGAGCTGGTAGTCGCGGCCGCCGACGACCAGGTAGCAGTCGCCCGGGCCGAGCCGGATCGGCTCGGCGAGGTCGTCGGCGGTCAGCCAGCAGGACCCGGAGACCACCACCCCGAACTTGACGTGGCGCTGGCCGTGGAACGCGATCGCCCAGTCACCACCGGCGCGCAGCTCGGCGGACACCGCGCCCTCGATGTTCGACAGGGCGAGCAGCTGGGACAGAGGGTCCACTCGAACTCCCACTCGAATTCCGGAGGATCGCACAAGAACCGCGTAGTTTCGCGTATTCAGTCTATGCCGTCCGCCGATAGCCTTGACTCGGCCGTTGACGCCGCGTGGATGGTGGCGCGGCACACACCTCAGGAAGAGCAAAACGATGAGTGACGTACGGGAAATTGCCCAGAAGACCTACGACGCCCTGAACGAATCATTCGGGTCGGGCGTGTGGGACGGTTTCTTCGACCTTTTCGGGCCTGAGGTGGACGTGATTGTGCCGGCCCCGGGCAGCGGCCGGTTCACCGGAACCGAGGGCCGCGCGAAGCTGGTCGAGTTCTTCAGCATGTTCAAGCCGGGAATGGCCCGTTTCGACGAGGTCGAGGAGGTCGGCGTCACGGTCGGCGAGGACCGGGTCGTGTTCGAGAACTGGGCGCGCGGTGAGGTCAACGGCCAGCCGTACGAGGCCCGGCACTGCATCCACGTCATGGTGCGCGACGGGAAGGCCGTGGGCTTCCACGAGTACAACCGACCGGCCTGACCGGCCTGGCCCGTTTCCATCATGGACAGTCGCGCGGCCTCTCGCGCCGGCGCGATCGTCCCTCAGATCGGGCGCCCTGCGCCGGGATGCACCCGTCAGGTCCAGCCCCGCCGGCGGGCGTTGATCCGGTTGAATCTCACGTCGTGGACGCGCTGCCACCATGTGGTCACCAATCCCGCACAACGGAACTGTTCAGCTGTTTCTCGCGCCGCTCACGCTCCGATGAGTTGGCCTCCTTGCACGGCGGACCTGCACGGGCCGTCGCTGTGGGGAGCCGGGACCTTCCGGTCGTGGCGGCTGCCCACACGGGGGTGGGGGGTGGCTGTGGTGTGGGGAACCGCATCCTTCTCGGTGTCGCGGCTGCCCACACCGGGCGTGGGGTGGCTGCGGTGTGGGCAACCGCAACCTTCCCGGTGTCGCGGCTGCCCACACGGGGGTGGGGTTGGCTGCGGTGTGGGCAACCGCAACTTCCTCGGCGTCGCGGCTCCCCACGCCCGGGTGGGGCGGCCACTGTGGGGAGCTGGGGCCTGCCCGGGCCTGGCGGCGTCGCCTCGCACGGGGACTCCCGGCCGACGGAACCAGCTGAACAGTTACGCACAACGGACGCGGATCCCACATTCTGGCGTCGCAGCGCGGCGGTGGGTGCCGACATGGCTTCCATGACGCTTCCTGCCGGGTCGACGGTGTCACGCGACCGGCTCGGCGAAGCGCGGCAATGCCCGCCCGCGCTGTCGAACCCGGTCGCCGGCGCTACGAAACGACCTCGGCTGCCATCGGGCCGACGCCTGCCGATCTGCGGCTACTCCGGCCGGGCGCCGGCACGGGGCTTCTCGGGTCGTCGTGCAGGTAGCGTGGTTCGCCTTGCTTGGGCGTCCTCGTCGATGCGGCTTGCGGCGTCGGCCCGCCGAGCTAGGAGCTCCACCAACGGTCAGTCGCGCATCCCACCTCGAAATGCCACCAGCCCCTCGACTTGCCGTCCGCGAGCACCCGCTTGATCCCGGGAAAGTCGGCGTCAGCAGGAACGTCGAACGCGACGAGGGGCAACTCAGCGCTGAAAACCTCGCCGGCGAGGCGGAAGTCCGCGAACGCTGCGTGGACGGCTGACGCGTTCGGACCCAGCGGACCCGAAGACATCGGCAGTACGGACAACACAGTGCCCGGAAGCCTGCACCCGGCCGTTTGCCCAGCGCAGGCCCTCGGCATCGGTCATGAACCGGACCACGTCTTCTCGCGCGACGCCGTCCTGAAGGAAGGCAACGTTCTCCAGCCGAGCCGTGTCGTCGCTCAGCTGGGTCGCCCACAGCCCCTCGGTGTCATAGGGCAACCAGCCCGCACGCGGCACAAACTTGAACCAGATCTTGATCAGGTCGCCCGAGGGCCGTTCATGCGGATCAGAAACCGTCACACCAGGGCATGATCCACTACTAGGCCGACGACTGATGAAGCAGGCCGAATCCTGCAAGAGGTCGGGCGTACTCGGCTCTACATGGAAACGAATGCCTCGACACCGCCACTCGCCGGTTGAGGAAGCCGGCCGCGGCACCCATGCTCCAATGTCTCCTCACCGCCTACATGGCCGCCGTAACCTAACCCAAACGTACGGATTTGCCGAGATCAGTGCGGCGAATTGCTCGGATAGCCGTGCGTGCAACGCATGGCGACAGGCCCTGAACTGCCGGGGTGGACCGCACAGCTGTTCCGCTGAAAGGGGTGTTCGCCGTGGTCGAACGGAAACGTTGGCGCGCGGCGGTCCGCGGTCCTTTGGTCCGACATTCCGCGGCTTTAAGCGCTGATCCGGGCAGGCGGGTTGGTGGCGGGTTTTTCCGGGCCGTTGTCGTGTGCCAGTGGTATGACGGCGGGATACGGGCACGATGTGGTGGGCGGGTGTGAGTCGTCGCAGAGCCGGTGGTCTGATTGCCGTGCCCGCCGTCGGCGTCGACGTGGGTCGCCTCCCGTGCTGGTGGCCGCGACGCGCTGGTGCAAGCATGCGGCCGGCAGAGGAGGCGCTCTCGTCTGCCGGCAGCATGCCCGCCGCGGGCGGGGGCGGCCTGCTGTGCGGGTCGCCACGCTGCGCGGGTGCGATTCGACTCTCGCGCGGCGCGGCTGGGTTGCGGAGCACGGCCGGGTTGGGTGGGGCGACCGGATCGCGGGGTGCGGCCGATCGCGGGGTGCGGCCGGATTGCGGGGTGCGGCCGGACTGCGGGGTGCGGCCGGATTGCGGATGCGGGCCGGATTGCGGGGTGCGGCCGGGTTGCGGGGTGCGGCGCGGTCTACCGGCCGGGCGTGACTGGTGAGTTCGCGGTGCCGACCGGTGTCGCGGCGGGCTACGTTATCGGGGTGACCCGCCGGCGCCGCTCGTCCATCCGGGCCGGCAGGCCGGGCACGATGCGGCATGGCTTCCGGGGCCGGGGAGCCTGCCGGTACGGCACGGCTTGTGGGCACGTCGGCTCTATCCGGCTGGTTGGCTGCCGCTGGTGCCGGGCGCTGGGTCAGGGTTGCCTCGGCGGGCCAGATCAACGGCGGGACCGCCTCGGCCAGGTCATGCAGGCCGATGATCGCGCATTCGTCGGAACAGCCATGCGCCCGGCACAGTTTACGCGCGTGCCGGCGCGCTAACCCCCAAGACCGCCGCCGTGCCTGTTCACGACGAAACGCGTCCTTTCCCGGCGAATATGCTCGTGCCTTAGTGCGGTCACGCATAGCAGCCGTCACCGGCCGGGTGAACAAGGAAAGCTGCTGGTACCGCATGAATACATTTTCCCGCCCCGCAGACGGCCTCGCATCAAAACGATCGTGCCAACCTCAGAAACCATAACCGTCCACACAAGACAATTGTCGGCACGCCAATTGCGGCTATTCATCGGCTCGTCTTTACCAGCTCACGGAAGGCGACTCTCACGCCGCGATCCGTGTGCAACGTCAGGGCTGTGGGGCTTCATCGTCGTCGGGCTCGAGACAGCCGACGAATTCAGTGAGGCAGGTGCGTGGCTGCCGTTTGCCGCACGATGGCTTCGGGATCGTTGGCGAGGCGATGCAAGACGGTGCTGGCGTCGTCGGGTGCGAGGTGGTGGACGACCACCGCTACGCGCTGGCGAACTGTCGTGTCGGGGTCGTCGGCGAGGGCGATGGCCAACGCCGACCAGCGTGCGGCGGAGCCCGTCACGGTGGCGAGCCCACTGAGGGTGGCGGCTCTGACCATCGGGTTGTTGTCGCGTGTCAGGAGTATGAGTTGCGGCGCGGCGCGGGGGTCGATGTCGACGGCTTTGGCAAGCGCCTTCGCGGTTTGTGCTCGGAGCCGGCTGTCCGGGCTGGTGGCCTCGGTGAGCAGGGCGTCGATAGCGGCCGGGTCGCCGATCGAGCCGAGTGCGTCGCGGGCTTGGTCTCGGACGCGGTCGTCGGTGTCGCGGAGAAGAGTCAACAGCGTCGGTGTGGCCGATGTGCTGGCGAGGCGGCCCAGTGCGTACGCGATTCTTGCTCGTACCCGGGGTTGGGTGTCGGTCGCGGCATTCGTGAGCGCTGTTACCGCGTCGGGTCTGGCGCTGGCGGCCAGCCGGGTGATGGCCGTCATGCGTATCTGCTCGTCCGGGTCGTGCAGGGCGCTGACGACAATGCGAAATGCCCGATCGTCATGTGAGGGATCAACGATCGTTTCGATGGCGGTGAGCCGGACGTCGGGATCCGGGTGAGCTGCGGCTCGCGCCAGGATCTCGATGTCTTCGGCGTCGTCGACTGGCCCGAGGGCGAGCAGCCCTGCGCGGCGCCGTTCGGGTACGTCACTGTGAATCAGTTCGAGGATCAGCTGGCGGCAGCGCTGCCGGTCCGCGTCCAACAATTCGGCGATCTCGGCAGATCGCGGCCGGCGGCCAGCAGCAGCGTCGGTAGCGCCGCTGTCCCATGACGGCGGCCATCACGCCGGCGATCAGATCACGGCCGTAGAAGTTCTCCTGCTCGAGGAAACGATCCAAAGCGTCGTGCACCAAGTCGTCGTCGCCGGAACCGGCCAGCGCCTCGACCGTAGATGCGATCTCGTCGTAGTCGATGTCACCCTGTTGCGACGCATGGTTGATCACTAATTCCAGCAGCCCGGCGTTGCTGATCACCGCTTCACCTTGCCACACCACCCGACCTTCGAGCTGCCGCGCAACGTGCGCCGGCTTCTGGCCCGAGCCCGCCGGGCGTAACGCGAAACCGACCGGCGGACTGCACGCTCATGTCGACGACCGGATGTTGGACGAGGGGCCACCAAGGGTATTGATTGCGGGTGCGGTGCGCGGGAGACAGCCCGAGACGATAGGAGCCGCGAACCATCGCGAGGACGACCTCTCGAAAGCGCTGAACCGCTTTCTCGCGTGACTGTGTTCACGTCCCAGAACAATTCCGGCCGGCGGTCGTAACACCTACCGAACGGGACCGAGTAGCAGTACCGCGCGAGGAGACCATGGGTGGCCGGAAATGAGCAGCTCGATACGTTGCGCGGGCTCATGACCACCGCCGACGCGCTCGGTGGCAGGCGGTTGACGGCGCGTGGCGCGAGGACGAAGGCCAGGATCGTCGCCGCGGCGGCTGACCTGATGTATGTCAAAGGGGTCGGGGCTACCACGCTGGACGACGTGCTGGCGGCGAGTGGCGTCAGCAAATCGCAGCTCTATCAGCACTTCGCGGGCAAGGACCCGCTCGTGCGAGCCGTCATCGAATTCATGGGTGAGCGGGTCATCGAGCGGGAGCGCAATGCCCTCGGCCGCGTGTCGACGATGCGGGGCATGCGCCGGTGGCGGGATGCGTTGGTACAAGCCAACGCGCTGCGGCAAGGCGCCTACGGCTGTGCGCTCGGGTCACTCGCCTCCGAGGTCGCCGACCACGATGATGTCGCCCGTCTCGCCCTGTCCCGGCTTTTCGCCGAATGGCAGGAACTGCTGGCGGACGTGTTGCGGAGGCTTCAAGGCGCTGGGTCGCTTCCGCCCGACGTGTCGATCGACGACCTGGCGACCGGGCTCATGGGCGCGCTCCAGGGCGGGTACACATTGGCGCGAGTAGCGCGTGACGCTACCGCGATGGCAACGTCAATCGACATGGCGCTAGCGCATATCGATGCGGCGGTCGGAGACCCTCGAAGCAAAAAACTATGATCGCTGTCACTTCCCGGTGAAGAGCTGCCCGGTACTGAGTCTCTCGCATGGCGCAGTCGCCCATACAGCGGGGAGTACCGAGGTCATGAAGGTTTTCCGAATAGCGATTGTTCCGGCGGCGTTGATCGCTCTCGGTACCGGAACCGTTGCTTATGGCCTGCATCAGCCCGGTGTAGTGGGGGATCACCGCGCGATGAGCTCGCCGTCGGCGGCGAACACCGTCATCACGATGTCGGCGACCGGCGACATCATGATGAGCAACGCGCCAGGAAATCTGCCCCCGGAGAACGGCGCCGGGTTTTTCGACTCGGTCGCCTCGTCGCTCAAGGCGGACCTCGTCATGGGCAACCTTGAGCAACCGCTCACCGGTGACACCGGCGCCTCCAAGTGCGGATCGCCGCCCACGCCGAACTGCTTCGCGTTCCGGTCACCGCCGTCCTATGCGCGGCATCTCCACGACGCCGGGTTCGATCTGGTGAACACGGCGAACAATCACACGCTGGACTACGGGCCGGTGGGCGCGCGAAACACGCGAGCGGCGCTGAAGAGTGCGGGAGTTCTGGCAACGGGAAAGCTCGACGAGATCACGGTTACCCAGGTCAAGGGCGTCAGAATTGCGGTCGTCGGGTTCGCGCCGTATGCGGGTTTGAACAACCTCAACGACTTGCGGCATTCGCGGGAGATCGTTCTGTCCGCCAAGCGGCAGGCCGACCTGGTCGTCTTGCAGGTTCACATGGGCGCCGAGGGTATGGACCGGCAGCACGTACGGCCCGGTCATGAGATCTTCTTGGGGGAGGACCGCGGTGACCCGATCGCGTTCAGCCACGCGATGATCGATGCGGGAGCGGACCTGATCATCGGGCACAGTCCGCACGTGCTGCGCGGTATGCAGTTCTATCGCGGCCGGCTGATCGCATACAGCATGGGCAACTTCGCGGGTGGTGGAAAAGCCTTGTCGTCGCGAGGACTGCTCAAATACGGCGGGATTTTGCGTGTCAGCCTCGAGAAGGACGGCACGTACGTGTCCGGGAGTTTTCTGTCCACGCAGATGAACTCGATCGGCCTTCCGATTCGGGACAGCGCGAACGAGCGGGGCCGTCAGCTGGTAGAACAACTTTCGGCGGACGACTTCGGGGCCACCCGCCCCCGATTCGGCGCGGACGGATCGATCCGGCCACAGATCTGAGCTGTCTCAGGCCGCTGTCATTACCCGGCAACGCGGCACACCGGCCTGGTCGATGTCGCAGATGATCCGGGCGTCGGCCGACCCCGGCGGAAATCGCCACGGAAGCACGGCCTGGCCATCGAGAACTCCCTCGAGGGTCTGTATCGACGGATCTCGCGGCGTGGCGTGATGGTCGTAGCCGGCCCGCCCCAGAGCGAGCGCGATGCCGAGGACCAGAAGATGCGTCGCGTTGATGTCGGAGGGAACGGCAGACCCGTCATCCGGCTCGAGCCGGATGCCCTCACCGGGTACCTCGCAAATGGTGGCCGCATAGCCGGTCATGGGTTCTCCTCGCGTCGTGCGGATGCCGTCGTTGGTCCCGCGGATCCAGGGAAACAGCGCAGAATGATGGGCGTACGAATCGGCCGGATGTCACGGACCGGTCAGCGACTCCACGTGTCCGACGCCGAAATAGTAGACGGCGTGGCCGCCGTTGCCGGCCATCAGGCTGCTGACCCCGATCCGGCCCGGATAGGACGTCGGCACCACAACCATCGACTCACCCTTGCGCAGGCCTTCGTCGTACAACTTGATGATTTCGGACTGGTAGCCCCAGCTCTCGAAGAACTTGAGCACCCGCTGACCGATCCCGTGCGGCTCGGGGTCGAGAATGCGCACCCCGTCCGCGCCGTGCAGGATGCCGACGACGCCGGTGTCGATGCCGAGCGTCGGCAGGGTCGCCATGATGGGCACGCAGTGCCGGCCGGCCGGGACGAGTCCGGCGACCGCCTCCACCGGGCGAAGCCCGAAAATCTTGACATTCTCCCGCGGCCCGGTCACCACACACCACCACGGACAGACAGCAGCCGTACGGTGGTAGCTAAGGCGGCCGTCATCGGAGGAACTCCGCGAGCTCCGCCATGATGGCCGGCTTCGGCTGCGCCCCGATGATCGACTTGACCAGTTGGCCGCCGGAGAACACGCCCATGAACGGAATGGACTGGATCTGGTACGCGTCGGCGGTCACCGGATTCTCGTCGACGTTCAGCTTGGCCACGGTGAGTTTGCCGGCCTGCTCCTGCGCGATCTCCTCCAGCACCGGTGCGATCAGCCGGCACGGCATGCACCACGGGGCCCAGAAGTCGACGATGATCGGCCGGTCGCCCCGCAGCACCTCGTCGTGAAATGAGGCATCGGTGACTGTGACAGTGTTCCCGCTCATGACCCTCCCTTGACGCGGTGGCTTCCGGCCACGTCGTAGATCCACCCTACTGGACCAGATAGTCCAGGTTATGTCGACCCCGGTGACCGTGACAACGACGGCGGGAATAGTGCATCGCGCGCCACATCGAGAGCTCGATCAAGCGCCGGACATCGGCAGTTCCAGGCGAGCGATGCCGCGCGTGTCGAGAAATACGCGGCCGTCCGCCTTGACCAGGCAGAGCACCACCTCGGTGCACGAGGGGCAGCGGGCCACCGAGGCGGGCGTGCGGCCGAACAGTCGCAGGGTGGCCATCGCGCCGGAATGGCCGCAGGTCGCGCACACGAAGCGCGCCGTGGTCACGTCGACGGTGAAGATGTCGTCGAGGTCGCCGGCGAGGGCGTTGCCGTCGAGCATGTTCATCATTTGCCTCCGAATCGTTCCGTGCGGATCCGGCGCGCATCGTGGCCCAGCGCGATCAGGATGTCGGCGGTGGTCTCGACGAACGACGTCGGACCGCAGACGAACGTCTCCGCCATGAATTCCGGCGGCCAGCCGTAGGTGTTCAGCGTCGCCGCGTCGATGCGCTTCGGCGGCTCGGCCCAACCCTCGGGGGCTTTCCGGGTGTAGACGAATCGAACGTCCAGGCCGGCCTCATCCCGTACGCGATCTCGAAGCTCCTGGGCGTAGCAGACGTCCTCGGGCGTGCGCACCGAGTAGATCAGCCGGAACGGCTGCGTGGCTTTGGCCAGCGACCGTTGCCGGATCATCGCCATCAGCGGCACCACGCCGGAGCCGCCACCGATCAGCAGCACCGGCGGGGTCTGGGTCTCGCGCCAGACGAACCAGCCACCGACCGGGCCCCGCAGCTCGACCTGATCACCCACCTCGACGGTGTCGGTCAGGTACGGCGAGACCTCACCGTCGTCCAGGCGCTGCACGGTGAGCTCGACCGTGCCGGGCGGCGAACTCCACGCCGAGCCGATCGAGTAGCTGCGCTGCGCCTGATAGCCGTCCGGCGCGGTCAGCCGGACGTCGATGTGCTGACCGGCGAGGTGACCCGGCCAGTCGGGAACGTCGAGGACCAGTGTCCGGATCGACGGCGTCTCCGCACGGATCCCGGTGACGGTGCCGATCCGCCAGTTCAGTCGCCTTGATACCGCTGCTTGCGTCATGGGTCTCCGTACACGTGACAGGCGGGCCCGCGCCCGAGGGTCATCACCGGATACTAACCGCCGATCCGCGATATCCGTGGACTCCATAGTCCAAAAAACTGCGACCTATCTCATTGCCGCGGGCGACGGCGGGTCAGGATCCGGGGGCGATCGCGCAGGCCGCCACGCAGAGCCAGGTGCCTTCGCGTTTCTGGTAGATGTCGGTGTAGAGCGCGTCTTGACGCTCACCGGTCGCGATGATGGTGTAGGTGACCGCGCCGTGGATCAGCGCGACATCGCCGAGGATGCGGAACCGGACGTCGTCCAGCGTGATGTCCTTGATAGGGCGCGGCTTGGCGATGTATTCGAGGTATTCGTCGCGGTTGCGCGTCACGCCCGGGGTCTGCGTGAGGAAATCCTCGGCGAGGAACTCGCTGAAGCGCTTGGCGTCGCTGTTCTCGTCCGAGTGGATGTAGTCGAGGTTGAGCTGCTCGAGGATTGCCAGATCTTCGGACTGCTCGGATTGTTCGCGGTAGCGACCGATAAAGGTCATGTCGTTGCCGACGCCGTTGAATCGAAGGCCGCTGAAACGTCCGTCCTCGACCAGCCAGGTCAGTTCGTAGCGTGTTCGTTCGGTCGGCGGCCAGAAAGACCAGAACTGCCCGTCGTCGTCGACGTACCACTCGCCGTTCGTGGGTTGACCACCTTCGACGTACGTGGTGGTGCCGGACCGTGTGAAGGTCTGGGTGGCGCCGTCGTCATACCGGAATTCGCCGGCGGTCAGAGCGGCCGGGATGCGATCCGGGGTGACCGGATCACCATCGTGATGATCGATTCCGTTGGTCATTGCTGCTTCCCCTTTCCGTCATTCGGTGCCGTCCAGCGCAGTCTCGCGGAAGGCGGCGTCACGGTGCTATGAGCTTCGTCTCGGTTTCGGTGCCGAGAACAGCCCGGATACAAATGAGCGGTGCCGGATTCACCGGTTAGCGCCGCGATCCGTTCGGTTATGTCCGGCTGAGCGAGTCGCGAAGGGGGGTCGACGAGCTGCGATACCCGCAGAAACGCGGCCGCCAGCACCGGGTCTTGAAGAATTCCAGTTCGTGACGCCTCGGGCTTTTGCCCGCTCAGGAAACGGCGGTCGCTTTCGGTGGCACCCCGCGACGCGGGGCCGCCCGGTCCGGCAGCTTGTCACGGTCCAGGACGACCACCTGGTCGAAACGTCCGGCCAGGGCCGAGGCGGCGAGCAGGCCCGCGAGCGAGGCGCCGATGACGTATGCCTTTGTCATGTCCGGCTGACGCACCGGCGAGACCTTCCGTCAACGCGGATGACGAACGTCACAAACTGGACGACATGGTCCATTCTCGGGCGTCGTGTATATGCTCGCGGACATGCCAGACGACCCCCGGATGTCGGCGCCGACGGCGCGCTCCGTGACCCTTCACCGTACGAGCCTCGGCCACTACGAGGTGCGCAATGTCCGCGGCGGCACGATGACCGTCGGAAACGGCGACGGTGCCGACTTCACCCCGGTGGAGCTGCTGCTCGCGGCGCTCGGCAGCTGCACGAGCGCCGACGTCGACTACATCGTCAGCAAGCGCGCCGAGCCGGACAGCCTCTCCGCGCACGTCACCGCCGACAAGATTCGTGACGAGGCCGGCCGCAACCGGCTTGTCAACCTGGCCGTCGAGCTGGCCGCCGCCTTCCCGGAGGGCGCCGACGGCGACGCGGCCCGGGAGGTGCTGCCGCGCGCGGCCCAGCTGTCGCACGACCGGCTCTGCACCGTCTCGCGCACCATCGAACTCGGCTCTCCGATCGACACTCATACCGTGTCGTAGCCGACTCAAGTCTGGACTTCTTAGTCCATCCCACGGTTAGAATGTATCAGTGTCTCGACAGCCGGTTCGAGATCACCGCGAGCTGGACGGCGTCCGCCGCGCGATCAGACAAGGGAGGCGCCCGATGAAGGCGATCGTGGTAACGGATCAGGCCGCGGGGACGGCGGGGATGCGGCTGGTGGAGCGGCCCGAGCCGTCGGCGGCGATCAACGACGTCATCGTCGAGGTGTACGCGTCGGGATACGTTCCGACCGAGGTGGAGTGGTCTTCGACGTGGACCGATCGTGCCGGTCGCGACCGGACGCCGTCGATCATCGGGCACGAGCTGGCCGGGGTGGTCACCGCGCGCGGCTACGGCACGACGGGGCTGTCGGTGGGGCAGCGGGTGGTCGGCCTCTCCGACTGGCACCGCGACGGGACGCTGGCGGAGTACGTGGCGATCGAGTCCCGCAACCTCACCCCGCTGCCGGGCGACGTCGACTTCACGGTGGCCGCGAGCCTTCCGATCTCGGGCCTCACCGCGTGGCAGGGCCTGTTCCAGCACGGTCACCTTCAGGCGGGGCAGAGCGTTCTCGCGCATGGCGCGGCCGGTGCGGTCGGCACGATGGTGACGCAGCTAGCCCGCGAGGCCGGTGCCTACGTCATCGGTACGGGACGTGCCGCCGACCGCGAGAAGGCGCTCGCCTTCGGCTCGCACGAGTTCGTCGACCTCGACAACGACACGCTCGACGACGTCGGCGGCGTCGATCTGGTCTTCGACGTCATCGGCGGCGACATCCAGAAGCGGTCCGCGGCCCTGATCCGGGCCGGGGGAACGTTGGTGACCGTCACCGGGCCGGCCGAGGCGCGACCGAAGGACGGCATGGCTGTCGACTTCGTCGTCGAGTCCGATCGTGCCCAGCTGGGTGAGATCGTCCAGCGCGTGCGGGACGGACGGCTACGGACCAACATCGGCAACGTCGGGAGCCTCGAGGAGGCCGTCGAGGCCCTCAACCCGAGCCGGCGGCGCCAGGGCAAGACGATCATTCGCGTTCGTTAGCACGAGGAACTCCGGGACGGATGATCACACGAAGGGACACCGCATGACCGACGCGACCGGATCGAGCCGCGACGGCACCCTCAGTCCGGAACAGTCGGCCCTCATCGATGAGGTCATCGACGGTCCACATACCCCGGCATTCGACTTCGACCTCGTCAACGACGATAAAGCCGGCGTCTACGAGGCCGTCGTCGGTGACAAGGCGATCGGCGGCCTGCCCTACGACGTCGTCGCGGACGGCCGGCTCGTTCTGTTCGCCACCTCGGTGTTCCCCGAGTTCCGTAAACAGGGCGTCGCCACCGAGCTGATCCGGCGTGTCCTCGACGACGTGCGCGCGCGGGGAAGGACGGTAACCGCGGTGTGCCCGATCGTGCGCACTTTCATCGAGCACAACCCGGGGTACGCCGATCTCATCAACTCCGAGCACCCGGGGGCCGCCATGAGGTCATACCGGCGATCATGAGCTTCGAGGCGATCCGTCAAGCGATCATCGAGGACGCCGGCAACGCCGGGATGCGCGCTCAGGGGTATCTGCCGTTGTTCGCCGCGGGGCCCCGCGCCCGGATCGCGGTGATCGGGCAGGCGCCGGGCCGGAAGGCCCAGGAATCGAACACGACCTGGAACGACGCCAGTGGAATCAAGCTGTTCGAGTGGCTCGGCGTCACCGAACAGCAGTTTCGTGATCCGGACCTGTTCGCCGTGCTGCCGATGGATTTCTATTACCCGGGCAAAGGAGCGACGGGAGATCTGCCACCGCGCAAGGGCTTCGCCGGCCGGTGGCATCCGCAACTGCTCCGGCTGATGCCCGACATCCGGCTGACCGTTCTCATCGGAAGTTATGCCCAAAGTTATTACCTGGGCACACGAGCGCGGCGCAATCTGACGGAGACCGTGCGAGCATTTCGTGATTACCTCCCGGATCTGATCCCGGTGGTGCATCCTTCGCCGCTCAACTTCCGCTGGCAGGCCCGGAACCCGTGGTTCGGCGTCGAACTTCTTCCGGTGCTGCGACAAAGCGTGGCCGCTGCGATCGGGACGGACGAGAAGACGCTCGCCCGATAAGAGGGGGGCCGGACCAACGGCGTCACGTCGTCGATCCGGCCCGGGGGAGCGGAGGGGTAATGCGATCGGGGGGAAAGCCGTACCCCTCCCGCCATTGGCGCCTCGCCTGAAGGGCGCCATGGACTCCCTAGTCCAGTATAGGTCTCGGGCCGAACCTGGCCGTGTGCGCTTCATCTCTGATTGAGCCGATGACTCCCGAAAACACTGGACTGTAGAGTCCAATATAGCGTTTGCCACATGCCATGAACCTGGGGGGGATACAGCGGTGACATACACTGCTTCCGCAACCGAGATCGACGTCGCCGAACTGCGTGGCTCGGTGGCCGGACCGGTTTTACTGCCGGGCGATGCCGGCTATGCCGCCGAGGCGGTTTCGAACAATCTGAACAATCCGCTGGTGCCGGCCGTCGTGGTCGGGGTGACCAACGTGGCCGATGTGCAGACCGTGGTCCGTTTCGCCGCCCTTCACCGGCTGCACGTGGCGGTGCGCGCCACCGGGCATCAGACCGCACGCGACGCCGACGGTGCCGTAATGATCAACCTGGCCCGGCTGGACGGAATCCGCATCGACGCCGCCGCGCGCACCGCCCGGGTCGAGGCCGGTGTGCGCTGGGCGGCGGTCGTGGATGCGGCGGCCGAGCACGGCCTCGCACCGCTGAACGGGTCGGCCCCGACGGTCAGCGTCATCGGTTACACACTCGGCGGCGGGCAGAGCCCCGTCCTGGGGCGCTCCCGTGGTTACGCGGCCGACCACGTACGCAAGCTTGAGGTGGTGACCGCCGACGGCACCCTGCGCGAGGTCACCGCGGCGAGCGAGCCCGACCTGTTCTGGGCGTTGCGCGGGGGCAAGGGCAACTTCGGCGTGGTGACCGCTATCGAGTTCGACCTGTTCCCGGTCACCGAGTTCTACGGCGGCGGGGTGTTCTTCCCGGGTGACCGGATGGCCGAGGTGCTGAACGCCTGGCGGACGTGGGCACCCACGCTGCCGGAGTCGGCGACGACCTCGATCGCCGTTCAGCGGCTCCCGCCCGTGCCGGACCTGCCGGAGCCGCTGCGCGGCGCGTTCGTGGTGCACGTGCGCTTCGCGAACCTCGGCTCGGCTGCCGACGGGGAGCGGCTGTTCGCGCCGATCCGGGAGGCCGCGCCGGTGCTGATCGACGCCGTCCAGACGCTGCCGTACCGGCAGAACGCCTTGATTCACCTGGATCCGACCGAGCCGATCCCGTACTACGACCGGACGACCACGCTGCGCGAGATCACGCCCGAGGTGGTCGACGCGCTCGTCGCGTTCGCCGGGCCGGGCTCGGGCAACCCGCTGCTGAGCATCGAGATCCGGGCCCTGGGTGGCGCCTTCGACCGGGAGCCGGCGGTCCCGGACGCCGTGCCCACGCGCGGCATCCCGTACGTGGTGTTCGGCTTCGGGGTCGGCGGCCCCGACCAGGCCGACGTGCTGCGCGACTGGCTCGCCCGGCTGGTGCGCACGCTCGAGCCGTGGTCGGCCAGTGACCGGCGGATGGTGAACTTCCTGTCCAAGGACGAGGCTGTCACGCCGGCGGAGATGCGCCTCGCCTACGGCCCGGACCGCTACGACCGGCTCGTCCGGATCAAGCGTCGCTTCGACCCGGACAACATGTTCCGGAACAACCACAACATCGTGTCCGCCTAGGTGTACCCGGCTTGGGTCAGGCCGCCGGGCGGCCTGACCCAAGAATCACCGGGGCCGGCCTATTGGTAGCGCCCGGCGTACCGGTCACCCTTGTCGACCTCGACGAAGGTGAGACCGACGATCGCGGACCCCTCGACGATCCAGCTCACCGCGTACGTCGAGCGGTAGGCGGGCGGCCAGAAGGACGCGTATTTGCCGTCCTCCACCACCGACCACGTGCCCTCCTCGGTTTGCCCGTGGTCGTCATAGACGGTGCTGCCGTCCGATTTGAAGACCTGGGTCGCCCCGTCCTCGAAGACGAGAGGGGCTTTGGTCAGCGCGGCCGGCATGACCGCAGCGGGTACGGGATCGCCGTTGGTGATTTCCGAGTTGCCGTTTGGCTGGGCCATCGGTTCGGTTCTCCTATCTTGTGCGGAGCGAATTCGATGGCCAGGCTTCCAAACGTGAAACTGGTCTGTCAAGTCCAGTTCTAATGAGAGACAGATTACGTACGCCTGTAGGCCTCCAAAGTTAGACCAGGTGTCTAGACTCCGCGTGGACTAACTGGTCCAGGGTTGCCGATCGCGTGGGGAGCGGATGAGAACACACTTCGCGGAGGTTCTGGCTCGCGAGGACGCCCGATTGTCCGGAGTCGTGGACCGGGCCATGCTGGCTTGCTGGCGTCGCGACGTCGTCCAGGAACTCATGACACCGCGATCGCCGTACGCGTTGGCGCTGCGACCGGCGGCTGACATGCGTGAGCAGGCCGACTTCCTCGATCGGTGGCGCGAGCTGATTGCCGGAACGGTCGAGCGGTTGCTGCGCTCCGAGACCCAGTGCCCGTCCGTTGACGCGCACCGGACCGCCGTGCTGATACTCGCGGCGCTTCGTGGCGGACGCACCCTGGCGCAGCTCGCCGGAGACCGCCGGCCTCTCGACGCCGCGCTCGACCTCGCACTCCTGCCGTTGCTGTCGGTCGGCGCCATCTAAGGGGACTATGCGGTTCAAAATTGTTGCTTGTGCCGCGATACTTCGGATGGACGAAAATCCCTAATCGCCGATGATCTGAGATCAGGCACACGCTTGCCGGGTGATTACGCGCGAACTTAATCTGGACTAGATAGTCCCGTTATGGTGAAGGGAAACTTATGTTCGGCAAGAAACTGGTCCACGAAATGATCACGCGGAGTACCGAGAACCGGCACGACAGGCGTCGCTTCCTGACCAGCGCGGGCGCCCTGGGCCTCGGGGTGGTCGGCGCGAAGTTCCTGATGGCCTCCCCGGCCTCCGCCGCCGAAGCGGGCCGGTCCGCGACGGCAGCGGCCGCCGAGTCGGGTCCCAGCGACGGCGCGATCCTCAACTTCGCCCTCAACCTCGAATACCTCGAGGGAGAGTTCTACTCGTACGCCGTGCACGGGCACGGCCTCGCCGACAACCTGACCCACGGCAAAGGCACGCGAGGCGACGTCACCGGCGGCCGGCAGGTGCCGTTCAAGACGCCGCGGATCCGGCAGTACGCCCAGGAGATCGCCGGCGACGAACTCGGCCACGTCGGCTTCCTGCGCACGGCGCTCGGTTCGACCGCGGTCTCCCGCCCGGCGATCGACATCCGGAACAGCTTCACCGCCGCGGCCCGCGCCGCCAAGCTGGTCGGCCCGCACGACACTTTCGACCCGTACGCGAACGAGAACAACTTCCTGCTCGCCGCCTTCCTGTTCGAAGACGTCGGCGTGACGGCGTTCAAGGGGGCGGCCCCGCTGATCACCAACAAGACCTACCTGGAAGCGGCGGGTGGGATGCTCGCCGCGGAGGCATATCACGCGTCGATGATCCGGACGTCGCTGTTCGAGCGGGACATGGCACCGCTGGTCGAGAAGTTGTCCAACGCCCGGAACTCGCTCGACGGCGCCGTCGACGACGACCAGGGCATCGTCCGCAACGGCACGGCGAACATCGTGCCCACGGACGCCAACGGTGTGGTCTTCAGCCGCAGCCCCGGCGAGATCCTCAACATCGTCTACCTCACCCCGGACAAGGCCGACAAGGGCGGCTTCTACCCCGCCGGCGTCAACGGAGAGCTGCGCACGAGCGCCTGACCGACGGCCGGGACTCCCACGGTTCGCCCGGCTCGCCCGCCTTTCTGGAGGTGACTCGTGCCGCCGACAAACACGGTGGGTGTCCCGGCCCGCCCTGTCCGCGTCCCCCGTCTGATCGCCACGCTCGGCCCGGCGTTCGTGGCGGCCATCGCCTACGTCGACCCGGGGAACTTCGCGACGAACTTCACCGCCGGATCGACCTCGGGCTTCGCGCTGCTCTGGGTGGTCCTTCTCGCCAACGTCGTCGCCATGCCGATCCAGTATCTGGCCGCGAAGCTCGGCATCGTCACCGGCAAAAGCCTCCCGGCACTGTGCCGGGAAGTGTTCCCGCGGGGCGTGTCGCTGCTGATGTGGGCGCAGGCCGAGATCGTCGCGATGGCGACCGACCTGGCCGAATTCGTCGGCGCCGCTCTCGGGCTTCACCTGCTGCTGGGCGTCCGCCTCGGGCTGGCCGCGGTGGTCACCGGAGTCCTGGCGATCGGGATCATCGCGCTGCAGCGCCGCGGACCACGACCGTTCGAAGTCATGATCGGACTGCTTCTTGCCGTCATCTGCCTCGGTCTGGTGTATGTGACGGTCCGGACGCCGCACCCGGGTGCCGGCGCACTCACCGGATTACTGCCCGGTCGCCTCGACCACGAGTCGCTGCTGATCGCCGTCGGGATCGTCGGTGCCACCGTCATGCCGCACGCGATCTACCTGCACTCCGGGCTGATGACCAGCAGATCGGCCGGGCGGACCAGCGCGCAGCGACGCCGGCTGCTGCGTACCGAACGGCTCGACATCATCCTGGCGATGTCGCTCGCCGGGCTGATCAACGTGTGCATGCTCGCGGTGGCGGCGGGGTTGTTCGACGGCCGCGGACCGCTCACCCTCGACGCCGTACATCTGGGGATAGGTCAGGTGATCGGCCCGGCCGCGGCGCTCGCCTTCGCCGTCGCGTTGCTCGCCTCCGGCGTCTCCTCCGCCAGCGTCGGAACCGTAGCCGGGCAAATGGTCATGGACGGATTGATCGGCTTCCGCCTGCCGGTCACACTGCGCCGGCTGATCACGATGGTCCCGGCGGTCGCGCTGCTGTGCGCCGGCGCCGATCCCACCACCGCGCTGGTGCTGAGTCAGGTGGTCCTCTCGTTCGGCATCCCCTTCGCGCTCGTCGCGCTGCTGGTGCTGACGAGCCGGCGCTCGATCATGGGCGAGCAGGTGAACAGCCGCGCGGTCATCATCGCCATGACCGCGGTGGTCGTCCTGCTGAGCGCCCTCAACCTCGTCCTGCTCGCCGACGCCGTCCGATGAGCGCCGTCACCGCGTCGGGGCGAACGTCGTCCGGACGCTGAAGGCGAAACGGACCAGCAACGTCACCGGCGACTTCTCGGCGATCTCGTGCATCACCGCCAGATCGTCGGGGTCCGGTTCCGCGCTGAGGATGATCGTCCGCTCCAGATACGGTTCGGCGCCCTCGTGGTGTTTGATCTCCACGGTGACATCCCCCGCGTAGTCGACCTTGTAGTCGATGTACTGGCGGAGCGTTTGCGCCGTGCAGGACGCCAGGGCCATCAGCAGATACTCGGTGGGCGTCGGCCCTTCACCGGGCTTGCCGAGGTGTGGCTCGTCGGACGCGAACGTGTAGTCGCGGGTGGTGATCTCGGTGCGGCGGCGTGCCGTGTCCGGCAAGAACGCCCGCGCCTGTGCCGCCACATGGTCCTGATCCTGTCGCACCACGGCCCCCTCGGAAATCATGGACTATATAGTCCAGCCATTGAATCGGAAAACGACGCCGCCAGCAACGTGAACCCGGACGTCTCACACTTCGCGGTGCTGTGTCGTCGGCGTAGCGAGCAGCCAGGCAACCGCCCGAAGGAGAGTTCGTGTTCGCCGCCTACGTCACGGTCACCATCCTCACCGCGATCTTCACCGGCATCGCCGCCACCACGTATTTGACCGGCCATGACTACCCCAAGGCCCAGCTGGACATGAAGCGCCTGCCGCGCTCCTGGGGGCCGCGGCTGGGCATCGCGCTGGCGGCGGGCTCGCTGGGCGCCCTCGCCGGGTTCGCGGTGCCGCCGCTGGGCGTGCTCGCCGCCGCCGGCCTCGTGCTGTATTTCGTCGGCGCGCTCGTGGCTCACCTGCGGGTCGGCTCCCGTCAGCTGGCCGGATGGGCCGTCTTCTTCCTCACCGTGGTGGCCGACCTGGCGATTACCCTGCTTTACCGCCGGTGATCTCCGCCCACAACTCCTGATAGCAGCGGGACACCCGGGCCGTCGGCGCGAAGACCGGGACCGGGGCGCGGCGCTCGGCCATCTGCTCGACCAGCGTCATCGACGGGATGACGGTTTCGGCGATCCGGGCGCCGTCGTCGTGCGGGACAGAGCCGATGACCTCGCGGTGCAGGCGCTTGCGCCGGTCGGCCATCGAGAAGAACGCGATGACCGCCGGCCGGGGCCGGGGCGCGTCCGCCACGAAGCCGACGAGCTGGGTGTACGTGCGCAGCGACAACGGCGTGGGGATGAGCGGCACGAGCAGGACGTCCGCGGCGCGAAGCACGTTCTCCGACACCAGCGACACGCCGGGCGGGCAGTCCAGGAACGCGACGTCGTAGTCGCCGGCCATGCCGGACAGCAGATCGTCCAGCCGCCGCGTCCGCCGTTTCGCGTCGTCCAGATCGAGGTCCATGTTGCGGTACGAGAAATCCGCCGGCAGCAGATCCAGGTTGTCGAAGTCGGTCGCCTTCACCGCGTCGTCGACCGGCCGCCGGCCCGAGACGAGGCCGCGGCTGCCGCCGCGGACCCGTGGCTTCACCCGGAACAGGTAGGTCGCCGCGCCCTGCGGGTCGAGGTCCCAGAGCAGCGTGCGCCGGCCGGACGCGGCGGACAGGTAGGCGAGGTTGACCGCCGTGGACGTCTTCCCGACCCCGCCCTTGATGTTGTACGTCGCGTACGTCTTCACCCGGCCGCCCTTCCGTCGTCGCCGAGCAGGCGCTCCATCCGCAGCCGGCTGGCCGGCCGGACGTAGGCGGCGAACACGCCGGCGAACTCCGTACGGGCGCGCTGCTGTTCGGCATGCAGGTGCGCGGTGAGCTCGCCCATCGCGAGCAGAGCCTGGGCGGCCTCGCGATCCGCGACCATGTCGTGGGCGAACGTGCGCAGCGTGGTCCACTGCACCTCGGAGTCCTGGAACCGGCCGAGCACGTCCTGAAGGCTCTTGAGGTCCTTGATCGCGTCGCGGAGCCGGGCGGCGCCGAGCACCGGGGCGAACATCTCCATCGCGTAGCGCAGCTCCTTGCACCGCTTGCGCAGCAGATGCAGATCTTCCGGCGGTGAGGCGTCGGAGATCGCGGTGCCACCGCGCACGACCCGCCGGTGTGCCTTGGCGATGGTGGCGTGGGCCAGCGCCCCGGCCGACCACGCGCCGTCCACCGGCCGCGCGGAGCCGCCCAGCTCGGCGAGCTCGGCCGCCCAGTCGTCGAGCAGCCGCCGGAGCCGGACACCGCGCAGCGCGCGCGTCAACCGGCGCCGCTCGGCCGCCCGCCGATGGGCCAGGTGCGCCTCGAACGGCTCGAGGTCGGCGGGGTCGGCGGCGACCAGCCAGCCGGCCATCTCGGGCAGGCCGAGCTGGTACACGTCCAGGTCGCGGACCGCCGAGGTGCGGTCGCCGAGCCACTTGAACTGCGGCTCCCACACCTGCCGGAAGTGCGCCGGAAGGGCCGGGCGGCCGAGCTTGAGCAACGAGCGGGTCCGCCGGACGGCGACGCGGACGTCGTGCAGGAACTCGGTGTCGATGTCGGCGATCGTGCCCGGCAGGTTGTCGCGCAGTTCGTCGAGGAAGCCGGTCAGCTCGGCGGCCAGCAGCGTCCGCGCCGGCGCCCCTGGATCGACGGCGGATTTCGGGGCCGGCGATGCCGCGCGCGTGGCGGTGACCGGTTCGAGCAGCGTCGTGACCAGCCGCCACGCCCGGTCGGCCTCTTTCTGGTATCCGCGGAGCGGCCGGACGAGGACCAGCCCGGCGTCGTCCACGTCGAGGCGTACGACGATCTTGCCGTCCGTGTTGCGCAGCTCGGCCCGGCGCACCAGCCGTCGCTCCTCGCCGACGACGAGCAGGGCGCGGATCCCGGAGAGGGGCGCGACGTGGTCCTTCAGCGGCCCGTCCGGCAGAGCGGCCGCCATCGCCGGCCACCGCGGCCACGGGCCGGTGAGCACGTTCGCCACGACCTGGCCGCTCCGCGTCAGCTCGAGTCTCTCGGTGCCGGCCTCGGCGACCAGCTCGAGCCGCAGGTCAGCGCGGTCGAGCCGGCGGTCGAACGTGTCGAGCACGGTGTGCGCCACCACGCGTGGTTCGCCGGCCGAGACCTCGAAGGACGCGGCCAGCAGCTCGCGCAGGGCATCGGGATCGAATGTCCCGGAGCCGCGCGGGCGTGCACTTCGGACCGCGGTCATGGTCACCTGACAATAGACGTCAGAACCAGAAGAGTGTCACCACGCGCCGCACCGGTATCCATCAATATCAGCCGATGTGGATCGCCCACAGTGGAGTGATCGGCTCGGTGTGACGTCGGGCATGTGAGTGAACGACGGCCCGTCCGGTGCGTCTCTGGACGGCTGCTCTGACACCCTGTCAACCCCCGAACACGGGCAAACTGTCCGAAAGGTAGAAAATTAGTGAAATATCGCACCCTTGGGCGTACGGGACTCTGGGTTTCCGAGGTTTCTCTCGGCGCCATGACGCTGGGCGGGCGCGCCGACGACCCGATCTGGGGAGCGGTCGGCGCGTTGCACGGCGAGGAGGCGTCGCGTCTCGTGCTGGCGGCGCTCGACGCGGGGATCAACTACATCGACACCGCGGACACGTACGGGGGTGGCGAGTCCGAGGACGAGCTCGGGCGCATCCTGGCCGGCCGCCGCGACTCCGTGCTGATCGCGTCGAAGGCGGGGGGATCGCGCTCCGGGCCCGGCCCCAACGACCTCGGCGCCACCCGGGTCCACCTGACCCGCAGCATCGAGAACAGCCTGCGGAAGTTGCGTACCGACTACATCGACCTCTACGAGCTGCACATCTTCGATCACCTCACCGCGCTCGACGAAAGCCTGGCCGCGCTGGACGACGCCGTACGCCAGGGAAAGATCCGGCACATCGGCGCGTCGAACTTCGACGCGTGGCACATCGCCAAGGCGCTCGGGATCTCCGCGCTGCGCCAGATCAGCGGGTTCGTCTCGGCGCAGACGCACTACTCACTGCTGGTCCGCGACGTGGAGATGGATCTGCTCCCGCTGGCCGAGAGCGAGAACCTGGGCGTCATGGTCTGGGGTCCGCTGGCGGCCGGATATCTGACCGGGAAGTTCGATAGTGCGGGCGGCACCGGGGAGTCGTCGTCGCGGCGCGCGACCAATCCGCAGGCGAGCATCCCGCCGGTGGACCCGGTCGCGGCCGCCCCGGTTCTGGAGGTCGTGCGGGCGGTCGCCGAGCGCAACAACGCCACCAGCGCCCAGGTCGCGCTCGCCTGGATCCTCGCCCGGCCGGTCATCACCAGCGTCACCATCGGAGCCCGTACGCCGGAGCGGCTGCTCAGCAATCTGCAAGCGGTGGATCTGCAGCTGAGCGCGCAAGACCTGGCCGACCTGGACGAAGTGAGCGCGCCCGCGCCCCGGTATCCGCACTGGCTCAACCGGCTCGCCGAGCTCGGCCGGGGTCCCGTGCCGCGCTGATCCGCCGGCTCCGAGGGTCAATCACGCCCGTTCAGCGCGTCGGCCCGATGTGGATTGTCCTTCGTATACAATCACCGGCAGACTTCGTTGCGAAAGGCTGTCGGGTGGAAACGGACCTGCCGGGCAAGATCGGGGCTCAGCACCTGCCGCTGCGTGACCAGGTGCTCGCCGCCCTGCGGAAGGGGATCATCAGCGGCGACTATCCGCCGGGCGAGCGACTCACCGAGGACCGCCTGGCGGAAGACTTCGGCGTCTCCCGCAACCCGGTCCGCGAGGCCCTGCGCGTCGCGGAGGCGGAGGGGTTCGTGGTGATCCTTCCCCGCCGGGGGGCGGTCGTCGCCTCGCCGAGCAGCGCGACGATCGACGACATCTTCGCGGTGCGCGAGCGGCTGGAGACGCTCGCGGCGCGGCTCGCGGCGGTGCGGGCGACACCGGGCGACGTGGTGACCCTGCGGGCGATCCTCGACCAGGCGCGCCTCGCGACCGAGCATCAGGACCTGCGCGGCGTCGGCGAGCTGAACAGCGCCCTGCACCTGCGGATCCTGGAGATCAGCGGAAACCCGTGGCTGGCCTCGATCGCGAAGGCTCTGTATTTACACGTGCAGTGGGTTTTCCAGATGACCGCGGACGTGCGCGCGCCGCATTCCTGGGACGAGCACATCAAGCTGGTCGACGCCATCGAGTCGGGCGACGGCGACCTGGCCGAGTCGGTGGCGCTCGAGCACGTGGGCGCGGCGGCAACGGCCGCGCACGAGATCGCGGGCGCCCGTCCGGCTCGTTGAGCCCGGGCAGGGGCCTCTAGCGGCCCACCGCGTAGCCCTGCGCGCCGCGCGGGTTCGCGCCCGCCGCGAGCACGCCGGACGACGGGTCCCGGGACACCGCGCACATCCGGCCCAGACTCCACGGCCCGGCCCGCCGCACGCGGTGGCCCAGCGCTTGCAGCGAATCCAGGACGTCCGCGTCCAGGCGGTCCTCCACGACCAGCACGCCGGGCTCGGTCTCGCGCGGGTGGAACGACGCCGGGAAGCTCGTCGTGTGCCACGCCGGCGCGTCGATGGCCTCCTGCAGCGGCTGCCCGCCGGCGAGGTGGCGCAGCAGGAACAGCAACTGCCACTGGTCCTGCTGGTCGCCGCCGGGTGTGCCGCAGGCCAGGACGGGCCGGCCGTCGCGGTGCACCATGGTCGGGCTGAGCGTCGTCCGCGGCCGCCGGCCCGGCACCAGCGACGACGGCAGCCCCTCCGCCAACCAGAACATCTGCAGCCGGCTGCCGAGCGGGAATCCCAGCGCGGGGATCGTGGGGGAGCTCTGCAGCCACCCGCCACTGGGCGTAGCGGAAATCATGTTCCCCCAGCGGTCCACGACATCGACGTGGCAGGTGTCACCGCGCGTCACACCGTCGGCCCGCACGGTGGGTTCGCCGGTGGTGGGGTCGGGCCGTGCACCATCACCCGGGCCCTGCGACACGAAACGGGGCAGACGCGGCCGTAACCCGTCGGGCCGGCCGGGCCGCAAGTCGGTCGCGGCCCGCTCGCCGATCAACCCGGCCCGCGACACGGCGTAGTCCCGCGACAGCAACGCCTTGATCGGCACCTCGCCGGAATCCCCGTACCAGGCCTCACGATCGGCGAAGGCGAGCTTGAGCGCCTCGGCCCCGGCGTGGATGCCGCGCACCGTGGACGGGTCGTACGCCGACGGATCGTCCAGCGCGTCCAGGGTGGCCAGGGTCTGCAGCAGCACCGGCCCCTGCCCCCACGGCCCGGTCTTCGCCACCACGTGACCGTTCCACGCGTACGTGACCGGCTCTTCCCAGCCGGCGGAGAAACGCGCCATGTCGTCGCCGGTCACCAGACCCGCGTGCGCGCGCCCGCTGGAGTCGCGGACCGGCCGGCGGCAGAACCGGTCGATCTCCTCGGCGACGAACCCTTCGCGCCACACGCGCCGGGCCGCCTCGACCTGGGTCTGGCGATCGGCCCCCGCCGATTCTCCCGCCTTCACCAACCTTTCCAGCACATTCCCGTACGCCGGATTGGCGAAGACCCCACCCGCAACGGGCGGCTTCCCGCCCCGCAGCCAGAGCGCCGCCGACGTGGGCCAATGCTCCTCGAAGAGCGACCGCACCGTCGCCACGGTCTCCCCGACGCGCGCGATCAGCGGGTGCCCCCCGATCGCGTAGTCGATGGCGGGCGTCAGCACCTCCCGCAACGACAGCGTCCCGTGGTCGCGCAACAACAGCAGCCAAGCGTCGACCGCCCCTGGCACGGTGGCCGCCAGCAGCCCGGACCCGGGGATGAGGTCCATGCCGAGCGACCGGAAATGCCCGATCGTGGCCGCGGCCGGCGCCGGCCCCTGCCCGCAGAGGACGCGCGGCCGTGGATCCGCCGCCGTCGCCACGATGGCCGGCACCTCGCCGCCCGGCCCGTTCAGATGCGGCTCCACGACATGCAGCACGAAGCCCGCGGTGACCGCCGCGTCGAACGCGTTCCCGCCGAGCTCCAGCGTGCGCATCGCCGCCTGGCTCGCCAGCCAATGTGTCGACGACACCATCCCGAACATGCCCTGCAGGGTCGGCCTGGTCGTGAACGTCATCCGTGTGCTCCCGTACGAACGTCGGGACGTGTCCCGTCAGCCTGGACAAGATGGCAAGCCGCTTCGCCGTCGCCGATCCGCACCGGCGGCGGGACCTCGAGCGCGCACTTTTCGAAGGCGAGGGGACATCGCGTACGGAAAACGCAGCCCGAGGGTGGGTCGAGCGCCGACGGCATGTCGTCGCCCAGCAGGACTTTCTGCTGGGCGCGCTGGCGCACCGGGTCGGCGACCGGCGCGGCCGCCAGCAGTGCCTGGGTGTAGGGATGCGCGGGCCGCGCGAAGATCTGCTCCCGGGAGCCCGTCTCCATGAGCTTGCCCAGATACATGACGGCGATCTGGTCGGCGAGGTATTCCACCGCGGCCAGGTTGTGCGTGATGAACAGGCAGGCGAATCCGATGTCGCGCTGCAGGTCGGCGAGGAGGTTGAGCACCGACGCCTGCACCGACACGTCGAGCGCGCTGGTCGGTTCGTCGGCGATGAGCAGGGCGGGCGACGAGATCAGCGCCCGGGCGATGCTCACGCGTTGCCGCTGCCCGCCGGAGAGCTCGTGCGGGTAGCGGCGGGCCACCTCGTCGCGGAGCCCGACCTCGGCGAGCGCCTCGCTCACGCGCTGCTGCCGGGCGCGCCGGGAAAGCCGGGAACCACCGGCGAGGCGCAACGGCTCGGCCACCACGTCCCCGACGAGCATCCGGGGGTCCAGCGAGCCGGCCGGATCCTGGAAGACGATCGACACCTCGGCGCGGTGCGGCCGTAACTCGCGCCGGCTGAGCCGGGTGACGTCGACACCGCCGATGCGCACGACACCGCCGGTCGGTTTCAGCAGCCGCACGACGCAGCGGCCCACCGTGGACTTGCCGGAGCCGCTCTCGCCGACCAGGGCCGTGACGCCGCCGCGCGGGATCGTCAGCGACACCCCGTCGACGGCCCGCACCGGCCCGAAATGCATGCGCAGGCCGTCGAGTTCGAGCGCGTTCGTCACCGCTTCGCCTCCTGCCGGGTGGGGTGCCAGCACGCGGCGAGGTGCGCTTGGGACCCGCTCGACGCCGTCAGCGGCGGGGCCGAGCCACGGCATTTCTGGTCGGCCGCCGGGCATCGGTCGGCGAACGTGCACGCGTCCGGTTGCCTCGTCAGGACCGGGACGAGCCCGGGGATCTCCTGCAGCCGGTCGGTGCCGGCGTGCCGCCCCGGCGTCGGGGACGCCTTGAGCAGCCCGTCGGTGTAGTGGTGATGCGGATGCGCGAACAGCTCGACGACCGGCGCCTGCTCGACGACGCGCCCGGCGTACATGACGACCACGCGGTCCGCGATGTCGGCGATGACGCCCAGATCGTGGGTGATGATGAGGACGCTGGTGCCGAGCCGGTCCCGCAGGTTGCGTAACACGTCGAGGATGCCCGCCTGCGCGGTGACGTCGAGCGCGGTCGTCGGCTCGTCGGCGACCAGCACCGTCGGGTTGCAGGCCACCGCCATCGCGATCATCACGCGCTGGCGCATGCCGCCGGAGAGCTGGTGCGGGTAGTTGTCCACCCGATTGGCCGGCGACGGGATGCCGACCAGCGACAACAGCTCGACCGCCCGCTGGCGGACCTGTTTGCGGCTGAGCCGCTCGTGCTCCTGGAGAACCTCGCCGATCTGCCGCCCGACGGTGAGCACCGGGTTCAGCGATGTCATCGGTTCCTGGAAGATGTACGCGATCTCCTTGCCCCGCACCCGCCGCAGCTCGGGTTCGCGCGCGCCGATGAGCTCGGTGCCGCGCAGGCGCACCGAGCCGGAGACGCGGGCGCTGCGGGGTAACAGGCCGGCGAGGCTCATCGCGGTGACGCTCTTGCCGCAACCGGACTCGCCGACGACCCCGACGATCTCCCCGGCATCCAGGTCGAGGTTCACACCGTCGACCGCCGACACGTCCCCGCTCTCGGTCACGAACGAGACCGTGAGATCGGCAACCTCGAGAATCATCGGTCCCCCTTCGGGTCGAGGGCATCCCGGAGAGCGTCGCCGAAGACGTTGAACGTCAGCGCCAGCACCATGATCGCGAGGCCCGGGAACGTGGCGGCCCACGGCGCCTGGGTGGCGAATTGCTGGGCGGTAGCCAACATCGTACCGAGGCTGGGGTCCGGTGGTTGAATGCCGAGACCGAGGAACGACAGCACCGCCTCGGCCAGGATCGCGGCCGGCAGCGCCACGGTGGCCTGGACCAGGATCACCGAGGTCGCGTTGGGCAGGATGTGCCGGACGAGAACCCACAGGTCGCTCGCGCCGTCCACCACCGCGGCGGCGACGAAGTCCAGCGATTTGAGCCGCAGCGTGTCCGACCGGATGACCCGGATCACCCCCGGGATCTGCGCGATGCCGATCGCCACGGCGGCGTTGCCGAGGCTCGCGCCCCGGATGGCGGCCAGCCCCACCGCGAGGATGAGGAACGGGAACGCCAGCAGCAGATCGGTGAAACGTCCGATGACCGCGTCCAGCTTGCCGAAGTAGCCGGCGGCGAGGCCGAGCGGCACGCCGACGACGAGCGAGGTGAGGACGGCGAGGAAGCCCACCTCGAGCGACGCGCGGGCGCCCAGCATGATGCGGGAGAGCACGTCGCGGCCCAGGTCGTCGGTCCCGAGCAGGTGTCCGGGCGTACCGGGGGGCGAGAAGATGTTGGTGAAGTCGGTCTGTTCGACGGAGTAGGGCGCGATCCATGGCGCGAGCACCGCGATCAGGACGGCGATCGCGAGCACCGTGAAACTCACGACGGCGAGCGGGTTGCGCCGCAGCCGCCGCAGCACGCGGGTGCGCCGGGTGAGGCCGGCCGGGCTGGTCCCCGCGTCCGGGACGCTCACGACGGTCATGCCGCCTCACCCGCCACCCGGATACGCGGATCGATGACCGAGTACAGCAGATCGACCAGGAAATTGATGACGATGTACGCCGTGGCGGTCAGCAGAATCACGGCCTGGATGACCGGGTAGTCCCGTTGGAACACCGCGTCGATGGTCATCTTTCCGAAGCCGGGCAGTCCGAAGATGGACTCGGTCACCACCGCGCCGGAGATGAGGCCGCCGAGCTGCAGGCCGACGATCGTCACCACCACGATCAGGCTGTTGCGCAGCGCGTGCCGGCCGATCACGGCGCGCGGCGACAGGCCCTTGGCCTTAGCGGTGCGCACGTAGTCGGCGGACAGCGAGTCGAGCATCGCCGACCGGGTCTGCCGCATGATGATCGCCGCCAGGCCGGTTCCGAGGATCACCGCGGGCAGGATGATGTGGTGCAGGTTGCCGATCGGGTCCTCGGTGAACGGGACGAACCCGGAAGCCGGGAACAGCCCCGTCGCCACCGAGAGATACAGGATCGCGAGCAGCCCGAGCCAGAAATGCGGGACCGACAGCCCGATCAGCGCCAGACCGTTGGCCACCCACTCGGCGGGCCGGCCGCGGCGCACCGCCGCGACCACCCCCGCGCCGACCCCCAGCACCGTGGCGATGAGGATGGCGAGCGCGGAGAGCTCGATGGTGACCGGCAACGCGGTCCGGATCATGTCGGAGACCGGCAGGCCGGTGCGGATCGAGGTGCCGAAGTCGCCGTGCAGGGCGCGTTCCACGTACCGTCCGAACTGGACGATCATGGGTTGGTCCAGCCCGTACTCGGCGCGGATGGCGGCGAGGGCCTCGGGCGAACGGTCCTCGCCGGCCAGCGAGAGCGCGGGGTCCCCCGGAAGCGCGCGGATTCCGAGGAACACCACGATCGTCGCCAGCACCAGCGTCAGCGCCGAGTGCCACGCCCGGGTCAGGAGATACCTGGGCACGCGACCTACTTGGCGAAGCCGGCGAAGGCCGCGCGGATGACGCCGTCGGGATAGACCTGCACACCCTTGACCTTGTTCGAGAACGCCGTCAGGTTGGCCTGCCGATAGAGGTAGATGATCGGGTTGTCCTGCTGCAGCAGGCCGACCGCCTGACCGTACAGCTGCTTGCGCTCGTCGGTGGTGGTCGCCTGACGTGCCTTGTCCAGCACGCCGTCCAGCTGCGGGTTGCTGCTGCCGGAGACGTTCTGGCTGCCGCCGGTGCCGACGAAGTTGGTGATGTTCGCGTCCGGGTCGATGCGGCCGCTCCAGCCGAGCTGGAGGATCTCGAAGTTGCCGCGGTCCTGCTCGTCGAGCAGCGACGAGTACTCGATCGGTTTGATCGCGATGGTGAAGCCGGCATCCTTGACCATCGCCTGCAGAGCCTGGGCCAGGCGCAGGCTGTCCGGTGTGTTCGACGACAGCATGTTCACCGTGTACGGGGTGGTCACCCCGGCTTCCTGCAGCAGCTGCTTGGCCTTGGCCGGATCGTGCTCGCGGCACTTCTGGGCGTCCGGCGAGGAGAACGGGCTCGCCGGGGCGATCGGGCCGCAGGCCGGGGTGAAGATCCCGTTGAAGACCGCGTCCACCAGCGCCTTGCGGTCGATGGCGTACTCGAAGGCCTGCCGCACCTTGGCGTCCTTCGCGATCGGCCGGTCGATCGGTTTCGGCGGGGTGCCGAGGCCGTCCACGTTCCCGACGTTGATCGTGATGCCCTGGTAGCCCAGCGTCTGGGACTGCAGCACGGTGATCGACGACTCCTTGCGGAGACTGTCGACGTCCTGCGTGGAGACGGTGTCCGCGACCTCGGCGTCGCCGGAGCGCAGGTTGGCCGAGCGGATGCTGGCGTCGGTCAGGATGCGCCACGAGATCGCGTCGAGATGGACCTTGGCGGCGTCGTAGTAGTTCGGGTCCTTGACGACGTCGATCGAGCTCTGCGGCACCCGCTTGCTGAACTTGAACGGGCCCACGCAGACCGGCGCCGAGGCGAAGTTGGTGCCCAGCTTCTGCAGCGCCGCCGGGCTCATGATCATACCGGCGCGGTCGGCCAGCGCGCCCAGCAGCGGCGCGAACGGCGTCTTCAGGTGGACGACGACGGTTTGCGGATCGGGCGTGTCGATCGTGCCGATGGGCCCGATCTCGCTCTTGCGGGCCGACTCCGGCAGCGTCAGGTTACGCTCCAGAGTGGTCTTGACGGCCGCCGAGTCGAACGGCGTCCCGTCCGCGAACTTGACGCCCGAGCGCAGCGGGATCGTGACGCTCTTGCCGTCCGGGGCGATCGTCGGCAGCGCCGTGGCCAGCTGCGGCACCACGTCTGCCTTCGCGTCCACGTCGTACAACTTCTCGCACATCGCCTGGAACACGTAGCGCGAATAGAGGCTCCGCGACAGCGAGGGGTCGAGCCGATCGGGTTCCGCGGACAGGGCGATCGTCAGTTTGCCGCCCTCCTTGACCTCGTCCGCATTGGCCGGTGTGCCGAAGGAATCCTGGGTCTGGGACGGCTTCGCCTCGGGTCCGTCCTCTCGGGACACCGGGGAGCAGGCCGTGAGCGTAAGGATGAGCGCCAGGGCCCCGATGGCGGCCCGGCCGTTAGTGCGCGAGAGGTTCGTCATGACGGGCTCCTATATTGACGATCATCGGAGCGTATGTTGTATACGATGATCCCGCAAGGCCGGAGATCTTCCACCCGCGACGGCTCAGGCGTCGCTCGAATGTAGCGTCCAGACGCCCTTGGACCCGCGCTTCGACGAGTAGAGCGCATCGTCGGCGAAGGACAACAGCTCGTCGATGTCCCGGCCGTGCTCGGGCGCGAGGGCGATCCCGACGCTGAGTCCGACGCGCACCATCGCGGTGCCGCCCACGTCGTGCGGTTCACGGCAGGACGCGATCAGCCGCTCGGCGATGTGGACGGCGTCGGCCCGCCCGGCCTCCGGCAGCAGGACCACGAATTCGTCGCCGCCGGTGCGACAGACCAGATCGATCTCCCGTACGGCCGTGCGCAGCCGGGCGGCGACACTGCGTAGGAGCCAGTCACCACCGGCGTGCCCGTAACGGTCGTTCACCGGTTTGAACCCGTCGAGATCCAGACAGAGCACGGCAACTCCGCCCGTACGCCCGTGCTGGTCCTTGAGCAGCGCCGCCAGCCGTTCCCGCAGCAGCAGCCGGTTGGGCAGGCCGGTCAGCGGATCGTGCATGGACAGGTGCAGGTTCTCCTCGCGGGCGGTGATCGCCTCCATCAGGATCATGTAGTTCTGCCGCAGCAGCAACTGGTAGGCGACCGGGGCGCCGGGCGTCAGGATCGCCATCACCCCCAGGTCCGGCGAGAACAGGAAACCCGCGGTGGCGGCGGCACCGAGCAGATACAGCAGGCCGGCCCCGAGGCGGGGGAACGCGGCGTACCGGGACGCGACGACGCCCATCCACCCGACCGCCAGCATGGTGCCCAGCACCAGCATGCCGGGATCGCCGAGCCGCAGCAGCGCGGTGATCGCGACGGCGGTCACCAGGAACCACACGATGTTGACCGTCGCCATCGCCTGATACAGCTGTGGTGTCTGTTGCGCGTGGCCACGGTGGTGCCGCGTCTTGAGGACCACGCGTGCGGCCTCGAGGGCGGCGTCGGCGACGATCCACAGCACCGCCCAGCGGCGGCCGGTCAGGGCCAGCACGTACCAGCCGCCCGCCTGGCTCCAGAAGATGGTCGCCACCATCAGCAGCCAGGTGTCCGGCAGGGTCCGCAGGCGCGCCTCGCGGAGCTCCGCCGACTCCCCGGCGCCGCGGCCGACGACCAGCGCGAACAGCCGTCGAACGGTCACATCATGCTTGTCGGCAGAAGCTCCGGCGCTTTGAGCGTGGCCGTTGTTAACCGGGTCCCGGCGGCGGCCGATAGGGCAGGTGTGACCACTTCCGGTCCGGGGCGCGCGTTCCGGGGACGCGGCGGGCGCTGGGCTGCGGTGCGCCGCTCCCGTGCCGGGGCGTTGCTGTCCCTGCTCACGCTGGGGGCGCTGGCGACGGTCGCCGCCGGGCTGACGCTGTCCTTCAAGCACGCGGGTGAGCGGGCGATCGAGGGCCGGCTCGCGCTGCGCGGGATGGTCGCCGAGCTACGGCTGCAGGACGGGCTGGAGTGGCGGGCGATCAGCGGGCGGGTGGCCGCCGGCACGGTCGCTCCCGAGCTGCTGGAGTCGGCCGGCCGGGCTCGCGCGCTGGGTGCCGACGCCGTCCGCTACGGGCTGCCGGCCGGTCGGGGCGTGCGGCTGGCGAGCTTGCACGAGGCGTACCTGGGCGCCCTGACGGAAGAATTGGCGCTGCTGACGGCGGGCGACGACGCCGAGGCTGAGGAGATCGACGAGACCGAGGTCGATCCGCGGTTCGACGCGGTGATCGACGAGCTCGACGAGCAGACGCAGTGGCTGCGCCGGCGCGCGGCGGAGGCGCAGCGGGCCGGCGACGCGGGCGTGCTCGCGACCGTGATCGCGTCGCTCGGCGCGGCCGCGCTCATCCAGCGCCGCCGGGTCCGCGCCGACATCCAGCGGCGCGAGGAACAGCGGCTCGGCGCGCGCTACCGGGCGCTGGTGGACCGCTCGGCCGATCTGGTGATGGTGCTGGGCGCCGACCGGCGGATGCGCTACCTGAGTCCGGCCGCGGAGCGGTTCATCCGCGACGACCTGGCGCTGGACCCGCTCGGGGCCGACCTGAGCGACCTGGTGCACCCGGACGACCGCGACGCCGTGCTGGCCGCCCTGCCGCAGCCCGACGCGACCGCGCCGGCCCGCCTCGGCCGGGAAGGCCGCTGGCGCCACTTCGAACTCTCGATCCAGGACCTGACCCAGGAGCCCTCGGTCGGCGGGACGGTGCTGACGGCGCACGACGTGACCGAGCGCCAGGCCCTGCAGAAGGAGATGCTGCACCAGGCGACCCACGACGCCCTGACCGGACTGCCGAACCGGGCGCTGCTGGGCACCCGCCTCGACCACTGCCTGCGCGCGGAGCACGGCGGTCCGGCGACCGGGCTGCTGCTGATCGACCTGGACCGGTTCAAGGAGATCAACGACACGCTCGGGCACCACGTCGGCGACGAGGTGCTCCACCAGGTCGGCCCGCGCCTGACCGGGGCGCTGCGGGAGACGGACACGGTCGCCCGGCTCGGCGGCGACGAGTTCGCCGTGCTGCTGCCCGGCGCCGGCACCGTCCGCGACGCCGTCGCGGTGGCCGAGTCGCTGCGCGCCACCCTGAAGGCCCCGTTCCAGCTGGACCAGCTCACCCTGCACGTCGAGGCGAGCGTCGGCGTGGCGGTGTCCGGGGTGCACGGGCGGGACACGCCCACCCTGTTCCGGCGCGCCGACGTCGCCATGTACCACGCCAAGCAGACCGGGCAGGGCGTCAGCGTCTACGACCCGGCGGTGGACGGGAACAGCCCGCAACGGCTGGCGCTGCTCGCCGACCTGCGCCGCGGGCTGGACGACGACGAGCTGGTGCTGCACTACCAGCCGCAGGCGGCGCTCGCCGACGGCACGATCCGCGGGGCCGAGGCGCTGGTGCGGTGGCAGCACCCAACCCGGGGCCTGCTCGCGCCGGACGCGTTCATCCCGGCGGCCGAGCACAGCGGGCTGATCGGCCCGCTGACCACCCGGGTCCTGAACCTCGCCCTGGCCCGGGCGCGGCGCTGGCTGACCGACGGGCATCCGCTGCAGATCTCGGTCAACCTGTCGGCGCGCAGCCTGCTCGACGACAACCTCGACCGCGAGGTCGCCGAACTGCTCGACGCTCATCAGGTGCCCGCCGAGCTGCTCACCCTGGAGATCACCGAATCCGCGGTGATGGTCGAACCGGCCTTTGCCGCGCAGATCCTGCATCGCCTGCGCGGCCGCGGAATCCAGATATCCATCGACGACTTCGGTGCCGGCTACACCAGCCTCGCGCACCTCAAGGACCTGCCGGTCGACGAACTCAAGATCGACCGCTCGTTCGTGATGGCCATGGCCGACGACCGCAGCAGCCGGCTCATCGTGCACAGCGTCGTCGACCTCGGCCACAACCTGGGCCTTCGTACGGTCGCCGAGGGTGTCGAAACCGCCGAGGCCCTGAGCACGCTGGCCGGGTACGGGTGCGACATCGCGCAGGGCTACCACCTGTCCCGGCCGATCCCCGGCGACGAGTTCGACCGATGGCGGGCCACCCCCGCGTTGCGGTGACGGCTCGCTACCGATCCTCTCGGCAGTCGTGGCGCGGTCGCGCGCCTGGTGCGAGCACGCCGGCCGCCCGCGGCTCACCCCCGAGCGCGGGCCCTGGCCTCCTCGAGATACCGCATCGCCGCGGTCCCGTCGGTGGCCCACTCCGTGTACGTCGCCGGGTTCTCGAAGACGCCCACGAACCGGCGCGCGACCTCGGGCACGACCTGCGCGGTCTGGAACAGCGCCGGCATGTGCGCGGCCGGCGGGGCCAGCAGGTCGTTGCTGAACCGCGTCGCGTACCGGCCCACCGTCCAGAAACGGGCGAACGAGGCCCGCATGAACCCCTCGTCGAACGCGCGGTCGCCCTGCTCCAGGATGACCGAGGCGTACGACCGTGCGGCGTACGCGGCCAGGTTGGCGCCCTGCCCGGCGAGCGGGTCGTTGGTCACCGCCGTGTCGCCGAGGGCGAGGACCTTCGCGCCGGACGGCAGCGTGCCGACCGGGTGCCGCACGGTCGGCGTGATGCGGCCGCGCAGGCTGGACAACGGCTCGGCCCGCTCGATGATCTCGGCACGCCAGGGGAATTGGTCGCGCAGCAATTTCCGGACGAGCTCGAAATGCTGCTCGGTATCGGAGACGCCGTCCCACACGTCCATCGGGCCGCCCGGAACGGCGAACAATCCCATGCCCAGCGCGCGCCCCTCGACGGTGAGCGCCGGAATGATGCCGACCTCGCCGGCCGGGCTCTGGGAGAATCGCAGGCTGGCCGGGATCGGATCGTCGTCGGGCACGCGCATCTGCAGGGCGGCGACAAATCGCTGGGCCTGTCGATAGGGCGACAGTGCGTCGTCGCGCGGGAAAAGCCGCTCGAATTGCGGTCCGCGTCCGGCCGCGACGACGACGAGGTCAAATTCGCGGGCGAATCCCTCGATATCGTCCAGTGTCGCTTTCTGGTAGCGGATCTCGCCGCCGCGCCGGGTGTACTCGGTCATCCAGGCCGCGACCTTGAGCCGCTGATCCACTCCCTGCGCGGGGGCGGCCAGGCCGGCCGACCACGCGATGGCCGGCTCCGGAGCGCCGGGTGCGACCGCCGCGGTGAACGAGATCTCGGTGACCGCGGCCACGTCGCCGGGCCAGAAATGCACGCCGAGCTGCCGCTCCAGCGCGATGGCCGGCCCGAACACGAGCTGACTCGACAGCAGCGGTCCCGAACGAACCTCCTCGGCCCGCTTGTCGGCCACTATTGTCACGTCGTATCCGTTTGCCCGCAGTCCCAGCCCCAGCAGCAGGCCGGACTGGCCGGCCCCGACGATGGCGATCCGTCTTGACGTCATGGGTTCAAGAAAATCCATGCCGGAGCGCCCGGACTAACCGCTGAGCGCGAACTTTCGTCCGGGAACGCGGGCCCCTGTGAGCGGGCTCATGCGGCCGCACACCGCGCTGAGCAGGCACCATGGCCCGATGGGAGCCGACCAGTTCGCCGCGCAACCCGGGCAGCGCGGCCGCCTGACGTCCCGCGACAACGCCGCCGACGTCTGCCACGGCGTCTTCTTCCCGCACACGGTCGAGCAGCTCGACCCCGGCCGCGGCTTCGACCTCGACTACCGGCTGACGCAGGTCGGCCCGCTCACCCTGGCCGAGATCACCCACCACACCGACGTACGCCTCGACTTCGCCGAACTCCGCACCGGTTACTACGTCAACGTCCCGTTGTCCGGCGCTGTCCGGTCCCGGCACCGCGGCATCGACGTCACCGCCACCACCGAGACCGCCTCGGTGTCCGGGCCGGTCGGCGAGACCGTCGTCACCCGGTGGGTGGCCGGCACCCGCAACCTCGCCCTGCGGATCGACGGCGGCGTCGTCGACCGGACGCTGGCCGAGGCGCTGCGCGGGGGTGGTGCCGGGTTCGACCCCAGCTTCGATCTTCGTACCGGCCCGGGCCGGAGCTGGCTGGGCATGCTGCGCGTGCTCCGCGATCAGCTCGACGACCCGGACAGCGTGCTGCACCGCCCGATGACCGCGATGCCGTTCGTGGAAAGCCTCGTCACCGGCTTCTGCACGGTGAGCAACCCGGCGTTCCGGCAGGCCCTCGACCGGGCCGCCGAGCCGATCCCGCCGGCCGCGGTGCGGACCGCCGTCGACATCATGCACGCCCGGCCGCAACTGCCGCTGACCACCGCGGAGCTGGCCCGTCGCTGCAACGTGAGCGTGCGCACCCTCCAAGAGGGATTCCAGCGGCACCTGGGCGTCGCGCCGATGGCCTATCTGCGGTCGGTACGCCTCGAGCGGGCGCACGCCGACCTGCGGGCCGCCGATCCGGGGCAGGACACCGTCTCGGCCATCGCGTACCGCTGGGGCTTCGGCAATTTGACGCGTTTCGCGCACCAGCACCGGATGACGTACGGCCAGTCGCCGAAGGAGACCTTGCGCGTTCGCGCCGGGCGTCACTGATCGGACGTTCGAGCAATCGTCGGCCGCCCGGCCGTGGCCGTCTGCATCCCCGACCACACCAGCGAGGGCACGTCGTCCGGCCGGAACTGATGATCATCGGGGTCGAGTCACCCCTGCCGGATGAGGCAGGCGCCGGGCACCGGCAGGACTGTCAGATATGCGCCGGGCGAGGGGTCGCCGTTCGACATGATCGTGGAGGAGGGCGGATGCCGAGCACACAGCCACCGGGGGAGCCGGCCGATCTCCTCGCCGCGTATCAGGAAGCGATGCGCGAGCTCGCCGCGTTGCGGCAGGAGCGGACCGCGCTGTCGCGCAAGCACAAGGCCGAACGCGGACTCCGCCCGTGGCAGGTCGAACTGCTCAAGCTGCAGCGTCACCTGGAACGCGAGAACTTACGCATGATCGTGCTGTTCGAGGGGCGGGACGCGGCCGGCAAGGGCGGGGCGATCCGGCGCGTCACCCGGTTCATGAACGAGAAGCACTACCGGGTGGTCGCCCTCGGCCGGCCCACCGAGGAGCAGCGGTCCCAGTGGTACTTCCAGCGCTACGTCGCGCAGTTCCCGATCGGCGGCGAGATCGTTCTCTTCGACCGCAGCTGGTACAACCGCGCGATGGTCGAGCGCGTCTTCGGCTTCTGCAGCCGCCAGGAATATCAGAACTTCCTGCGCGGCGTCACCGGCTTCGAGAAGGATCTCGTACGCCAGGGCACCGTGCTCGTCAAGCTGTACTTCAGCGTGACCCGGGAGCAGCAGGCCCGCCGTTTCGAGCGCCGGCTCACCGATCCGCTGCGGCAGTGGAAGCTCAGTGAGATCGACCTGCAGGCCCAGGACCGCTGGGACGACTTCACCAACCACAAGTACGAGATGCTCGTGCGCACCGACATCCGGGCGGCACCCTGGGTGATCGTGCGGTCCAGCGACAAGCAGAGCGCCCGGCTGAACACGATGAAGGTCATCCTGAACGCGGTCGACTACAAGGACCGCGATCCCGGCCTCGACTTCGCGCCGGACCCGCGAATCGTCGTCTCCGGCGCGGACGAGCTCGCGCTGATGCGCGCCGAGCGCCTGCGCAGCGGCAAGTTCACCGGCTGAGAGGGGTGCACGTGACCACGACCTGGTTCTCCAGCGAGGTCGCCGACGTGGTCAAGGCGATGGACAGCGACCCGGACCAGGGGCTCGGCGCGGCGGAGGCGTCCGCGCGGCTGAGCCGTTACGGCCCCAACCGCATCACCGGCGAGAAGCCGCCCTCGGTGTGGGCCGTCGCGCTCAAGCAGCTGCGCGACACCATGAACATCATGCTGCTCGCGGTGGTCGCGGTCAGCCTGGTCATCGGCGAGTTCTCGACCGCGGTGATCGTCGGTCTGCTGGTGCTGCTGAACGTCGTGCTCGGCGCCCGCCAGGAGCTGGCCGCCCGCGCCAGTGTGGACGCGCTGTCGAAGATGCAGGTGCCCGAGGCCAGAGTGGTCCGCGACGGCGCGCTCACCGCCGTACCGGCCGTCGACCTGGTGCCCGGCGACATCGTCCGGCTCGAGGCCGGTGACCTGGTCCCGGCCGACGGGCGCATCCTGCGATCGGCGACCCTCGAGGTGCAGGAGGCCGCGCTGACCGGGGAGAGCGCACCGGTCGCCAAGGACGGCAGCACCCTCGCGGCCGGCGACGTGGCGCTGGGCGACCGTACCGACATGGTCTTCCAGAACACGTCGGTGACCCGGGGGACGGCGACGGTCGTGGTCACGGCCACCGGCATGCAGACCGAGATGGGCCGCATCGCCACCATGCTGACCGAGGTGAAGCGGACCCGGTCCCCGCTGCAGCGCGAGCTCGACTCGCTGACCAAGGTGCTCGGCGTCATCGCCTGGACCGCCGTCGCGTTCATCGTGGTGGTGGGCTGGATCCGCGGCCTGGAGCTCGATCAGCTCCTGCTGCTGGGCAGCGCGATGGCGATCTCGGCCATCCCCACCGGCCTTCCGGCGTTCGTCGCCGGCCTGCTCTCCTACGGCGCGAAGAACCTGGCGGCGTCGAAGGCCATCGTCAAGAACCTCACCGACGTCGAGACGCTGGGCGCCACCAGCGCCATCAACACCGACAAGACCGGCACGCTGACCATGAACGAGATGATGGTCTCGACCCTGTACGCCGGTGGCTCCTGGTTCACCGTCGACGGCCTCGGATACCGCAAATCGGGCGCTATCACCTCGGTGGCCGGTACGCCGGTACCGGACTTCTCCCGGCTCGCTCTCGGCCTCGCCCTGGACAGCGACGCGACGGTCGGCGACGACGGCACGGTGGTCGGCGATCCCACCGAGGCGGCGCTGGTCGTGCTCGCGGCCAAACTCGGCGTCGACGCGGCGGAGACCCGGCGGGCCTACCCGCGCCTGGCCGAGGTGCCGTTCGACTCCGAGTACAAATTCATGGCCACCTTCCACCGGTACGCCTCGGACGGCCGCAAGCAGGTCATCGCCCTGGTCAAGGGCGCGCCGGACGTGGTGCTCGCACGCTGCTCGCAGGCCGGCGGCCCGTTGAGCGGCAGCCAGGTGCCGATCGGCCAGGCCGCCGCCGACATCGAGGCGGCGAACCGCCGGATGGCCGAGAAGGGCCTGCGGGTGCTGGCCTTCGCCGCCCGCATCATCGAGGCGGACGAGGGTGGCGCGCTCACCAACGACCCGATGTCGCTGACCCGCGAGCTCGGCTTCGTCGGCATGGTCGGGATCATCGACCCGCTGCGCGCGGAGGCGAAGTAGGCCGTGCGGATCGCGCTACGGGCCGGCATCGACGTCCGGATGATCACCGGCGACTACGCCGTCACCGCCAAGGCCATCGGCGCGACGCTCGGCCTCGGCGCGGGCGCGATCAGCGGCCGGGAGCTGCGCGAGCTGTCCGACGACGACCTGGCCCGCCGGCTGCCGGAACTGCACGTGTTCGGCCGGGTCTCGCCCGAGGACAAACTGCGCCTGGCCCGTTCGCTGCAGGCACAGGGCCTGATCGTCGCGATGACCGGCGACGCCGTCAACGACGCCGCGGCGCTCAAACAAGCCGACATCGGGGTGGCGATGGGCAGCGGCAGCGAGGTCACCAAGCAGGCCGCCCGGATGATCCTCACCGACGACAACTTCGGCACGCTGGTCCACGCGATCGAGATCGGCCGCCGCGTCTACGAGAAGATCGTCGCGTACGTGCGGTACCAGATGACGCAGCTGCTGGCGCTGGTGCTGCTCTTCGTGGCGGCCACCGCGTTCAACATCAACGACGGCGTGGCCCTCACCCCGTCGATGGTGCTCTACCTGTTCTTCTTCGCCACCGCCATCGGCGTCGTGATCATCGCGGTGGATCCCGGCGACCCGCAGGTGATGAACCGTCCGCCCCGCGACCCGAAGGTCCCGCTCACCAACCGCACGACGGTCCTGTACTGGCTGCTGTACGCCAGCGTGTTGTTCGTCGCCGCCCTGATCCCGCTCGTGGCCGGCCCGGACCAGCCCCGTACGGACGGACCCAGCGCGGCCATGACGATGGCGTTCGTGGTGATGGGTCTCGGCACCGTCGGCAACGCGCTGACCAACCGGCGCGACCCGGCGAGCGGACTGTTGCCGCCGATCCTCAAGGCCGTGGCGATCGGCTTGATCCCGGCCGGCTTCGTGGTCCTGGCGACCCGGCTGGACTTCCTGCAGAACAGCCTGCTGACCCAGCCGCTGACCGGCCTGCAGTGGCTGGCCTGCATCGGCCTCGCCCTGCTGCTTCCGGTCGTCGTCGAGATCACGAAGGCGATCCGCCGCGGCCGCCTCGCGCCCGCCACGCTCGACGCGCGGCAGGCGGTCGAACCCGCGCGCGCCCGGCTAGTCCTTGGAGGGGAGAGCACGTGAGCCGGATGAAGTTGAAAGAGTACCGGCGGGAGCTGCGCCCGTTGCACGGCGAGCTGGTCGCGATGCAGGAATGGGTCAAGACGTCGGGCGCGAAGATCTGCATCGTGTTCGAGGGCCGCGACACCGCCGGCAAGGGCGGCACGATCAAGGCGATCACCGAACGGGTCAGCCCCCGGGTCTTCCGGGTCATCGCGCTGCCCACCCCGACCGACCGGGAGCGGTCCCAGATGTACCTGCAGCGGTACGTCCCGCACCTGCCCGCCGCCGGTGAGGTCGTCATCTTCGACCGCAGCTGGTACAACCGCGCCGGGGTCGAGCCGGTCATGGGCTTCTGCACGAAGGAGCAGAGCCAGCAGTTCCTGGAGGCCGTCCCGCAGGTGGAACGGGCCATCGTGGACTCCGGCGTCCGGCTGCTGAAGTACTGGCTGGAGGTCAGCCCCGAGCAGCAGACCCTGCGCCTGGAAAGCCGCATCAACGACCCCCGCAAGATCTGGAAGCTCTCCGCCATGGACCTGAAGTCGTACAGCCGCTGGTACGACTACTCCCGCGCGCGCGACGAGATGTTCCGCACCACCGACACGGCGTGGGCGCCCTGGTACGTGGCCAACACCGACGACAAGAAGCGCGGCCGGCTCAACATCATCACCCATCTGCTGGCGAACGTGCCGTACAAACCGTTGCATCACCGTGACGTGACGCTGCCCAAGCGACAGAAGCCGAACGGCTACCGTGAGCCGGACCTGCCGCTGCGTCGCATCCCGACGCCTTTCTGACAAGGACCAGCGATGCTACGGGGATTCGCCAGCATGCCGTCGTGGTGCCCGGCCGGGCCTGACCGGGCGTCACCCGGGCGCTAGGGGGTGGCGACCCGGCAATACACGTCCAGCCAGGTCCACCGGGAGTGGGTCGGATACATGCTTTTCTCGTACGCCTCGACCTGGCGCGGCATGGTGAGCTCGGCCCTGAGCCCGGCGGCGGACAGCAGCGCGCCGATGCATTGCTCGGTGTGGTGGGCGTAGAAACGGCCGTCGGACGAGACCAGCGCGTTGTTGCCGACCTGGAAGCTGAAGTAGGCCACCCCGTGCGTCCGCAGCAGCTTGCGGATCCGGCCCGCCACCCGCTCGGCCTCCTCGCACGTCAGGTGCACGACCGATTCGGCGGCGACGATGAGCTCGTAGGTGCCGTCGCCGAAGTCCAGCGCCCGCAGGTCCGCCGGGCCGGGCGGCTCGACACCGAGGCGGGCGGCGGCCATCCGGAGCATGTCCGGTGACAGGTCGACGATGTCGGTGTCGAAGCCCATCCGGGACAGCAGTGCCGCGTGCCTGCCGGTCCCGGTGCCGAGGTCCAGGGCACGCCGGCCACGGTCGGGAACCGATTCCAGCATGCTCTCCAGAATCCGTTCCACCACCGGGAGATGATTCGCCGCGGACAGCGCGGCGAACCGCGACGCCGCCTCGCCCGTGTACGCCTCGAGGGTCCGGTCACCCCAGTGCTGACGCTCGCCGGTGTAGTACCCGCTTTGCAGCTGGTCGACCAGCAGGGCCACCAATGCGTCATGATCGACGTCGGTCGCCGTGGCGCCGGACAACGCGCGGATGGCCGCCACCTGCCGGTCGAGCTCGGCCTCGGTGATGCCGCCGCGGATCGTCTTGTTGGTTTCCAGGTCCAAGGCGCGCAGCAGCGCGCCGGACGGTGCCACGTCGCGCAGCGACCAGAGAATCCGGAAGAAGGACGCGGCGTGCGTGTGGTGGAACAACTCCGGCTGGGCGAGATATTGGTCGTACGTCTCGTCCAGTGCCGACCGCAGGGCCTGGCGCTTCGTCTCGAGGTCTCGGGCGTCCTCGTCGCCGGCGCCGATGAGGTCCGCTATCGCCGGCGCCTCGAGCAGGCCGGCGAGCTCCGCGCTCAGCGCCCAGTCGCGGCGTGCCCCCGGCCCGCGGTGGTAGCGGATGAGGCTGGCGGTGGGATCGACCGGGTCGAACGGCGCCTTGATCTCCTGCAGCAGCTGGCGCAGGCAGCCGGCGATCCGGGCGCCGAGGTGCTCGACGACCGGCGTCGCCAGCTTGGCGCCGCCGTCGACGAGGGCGAGCGGGAGATACATCAGCAGGCCGGACCGTTCCATTCGCCAGAAACTGTTGTACGGCCAGAAGAACGGGCGCCCGAGCTCGACCGATTCCGGGGGTTCCGGTCTCGGCCGCAGCGTGCCGTCGCTGTTCTCCGCGTGCAGGGCGGCCAGCATCTCCGGCAGGGCGGCCTCCAGCGCCGTGCGGAGTTGCTCGCGGACGGCGTCGGGCAGGCTGCTGCCCACGTCGGTGCCCAGCACGTCGATCAGTTTCGTGGTGGCCATCGCGAACCCGAACAGGTGGCTCGTGTCGTGCCGCCACAGCGGCATGTCCCGGATCAGGTCTTCGGCGAGCAGCTTGGCGGCGTCCGGCCGCCCGCCCGCGTTCAGGCTGCCCGCGCACTCGTGGAGCAGCGCCAGGACGGCCATCACGGTGTGCCGCAGGCGTACGTCGGCATGCCCCCGCCCGGATGACCTGCTGCCGACGCCGCCGCGCGGGCCGCGCCGCGCGGCGATGTTGTTGCCGGCCCGCTCGACCGCCCGATTGTCCTGGAGAAGGTCGGCGGCCTCGCGGCGATCCAGAGTCAACCGGAGGTGCTCCACCAGGTTGATCACGTTGGCGCAGAGGATGTCCGTGCCGCCGTTGTTCCGGATGTTGGTGTCCCGGGTGATCGTCCCCCGGTCGCCCTCCCACAGCGACTCCATCCAGTTGTTCACCGTGCGGCCCCAGGCGCCGTTGGGCAACTGGTCCAGCCGGAGGAACGAGTACGCGAACAGGGCCAGTGTCGTTCTGCGCCGGAGGCGGCGCTCGACGGCCCGGTCGAGTTTGAGGTCGGCGTCCCGCGACTCCAGCGAGCGGCGGAGCGCATGGGCACGGGCCAGGGCGGCCCGGCGCGCCGGCAGGGAGAGGTGAACGCTGCCCGCGGCGAACATGAACTGGGCCGCGAGTGCCACCTCGTACTCCCAGACGCCGTCCAGATCGGGCGGCGCGAACTTCGCCGCGATCGCCTGGATGCGCCGCAGCGCCGCGAGAGCCTTCTTCTCCTCCGGTTCGGCGGACTGGACGGAGCTCTCGGCGAGACGGGCGCACGCCGCGACCCGGTCGGTCTCGTCGCCGCGGTACAGCCGCAGCCAGATATCGCGTTCGAGCTTGGCGAGATCGGTGAGGTAATGGGCGGGCCGGGTGGCGGCGAAGTCCACGACGTGGGTGCGTGGCTCGCCGTCCGACACGAGGATGTTGCCGCCGTGCAGGTCGCCGTGCGCGAGGCGGGTGGCGCTCGGCCGGGTCGACCGTTCGGTGGCCTGGGCCCACCACAGCCAGAGGCGGGAGCCGTCGATGCCGAGGTCGGCGAGCCGGCGGCCGAGCTTTTCCGGCTCGGTCAGCGTGTGGCAGGCGAAGGCGTTCTTGTTCGTCGGCTGCAGCGCGAGGTCGGGCAGGCGCAGGGTGTGCAGCAGGACGTCGTCGACGACGGCCTCGACCTCCGCGAGCGTCGCGCCGGCGAACCATGTCGCGAAGGTGGCGGGGCGGTTGCCCGCGAGGGCCAGCGGGATGGCTATCTGGCCGTCGATCTCGACGTGGTCGTCCAGCATCGTTCCCGCGTCCCGGAACATCGTCCGGGCCCGCCGCAGGCCGTCGAGATCCTGCCGCAGGAGGGCGGCGGGGCCGGCCTTGACGACCAGATGGTGGGGCCGGCCCATCGTGCTCTCCGGGCGGCAGAGAAAGGTCGCCGCGCCGGACGCGCCGCTCAACCGCTCCACGATGGACAGTTCTTGATAGCCGGCGCGTTCCGCGATCGCGGTGCGCAGACCGGCGAACTCCTCGGGCCACTCGATCATCGGTCCGTTTCCCCTTCCGCCGCGCGCAGGACGAGATGGCGCCACTGTTTGACCCGGGTGTCGCCGAGGGAGCCGTGGCCGACCGAGTCGGACCACCGGTCGATCACGTGCAGGCCCAGGGATCGGCACAGGCGTACCACGTCGGATTCGTCGTGATACACGAAAGTCCGGCCCTCACGACGCAGGGTGAGTCCCCGGCCCGGCTGGAGGTTGAGGTAGAGCGTGCCGTCGCCGGCCAGCACCCGGCGGGCCTCGCGCAAGGTGCCGGGCAGTTGCGCGCGCGGCACGTGCACCAGCACCGCGCGCAGCCAGACCCCGGCGAAACGGCCGTCCCGGAACGGCAACGCCCCGACGTCACCCTGGACCAGCGCGGCGCCGCTGTGGGTGCGCGCGGCCGCGAGCATCACCGGCGACAGATCGATTCCGGTCGGCCGCAATCCGAGCTCGGCGAAGGCCGCGTGGTGCACGGCCGGCCCGCACCCGGCGTCGAGGATCTCGGCCGGGCCGGAACCTCGCAGGTGTCCGGCGAAGCGGACCGCGCCCTCTCCCGCGGATGCGGCGGACCACTCCCGCAGGAACGGCCCGGCCACCGCGGCGCTGCCCGCCTGGTTCGTCCGCCGTACGGACCGGAAGAAGTCGATCGTCCAGACGCCGGCGTCGTCGGAACCGGCGTACCGGTCCTGCCGCGGCAGCCACCCGCGGAACGTGGCGCCGGAGCCGGGCGCGGCCGCCTGGTGCGGGGCGGCGGATACGAGCCAGCCCTGCCAGCGCTCGCGCTGGGCACGCTCGGGGCTCACCGTCTCGTCGATGGTTTTGCGCTCCACGTAGGTGTATTTCCGGTCGGCGGCCGCGCGGTGCAGGTCGTAGATGCCCTCCGGCAGGGCGAGGGCGCCGGCCGGCACCGTCGCCGGCGCACCCGTCGCATCGGGCAGGCAGACCAGGCACAGTGATCCGCCGGCCGGTCCGGTCGCATCCTCGATCGACAGCTCGGCCTCGACGCCCTCGTCCCGGTGGAAGTGGCTGATGATGCCGCGCAGGAAGCGCACCCGGTCGAGATGCTCGTCCGGCAGGTCCGCCAGCCGGGCGAAGCCGCCGTGCCGCGGGCACCGCACCGAGGTGATGGCGATGGCCCCGGAATCCAGCGCCACGACGGCGAAGGGCGGCATCGCCGCGAGTATCGGCCGGGGTACACAGTCCGGGCACTGCGGCCCGGTCATGGCAACGCCACGCCGCGCACGTACCGGACGATGTCGCGCGCCCGCGGATCGTCGCGGAACAATGCGAAAAGCATCCCGGTGTCACCGGCGAGCGCGTTGACGGTGGCCAGGACGTACTCGTGGAAAACGGCTATACCGCGATCCGCGCATTCGCGAGTCGCCTGCGGAATGAGCATTCCGTTGTCGAGGATCGCGTCGAAGAATTCGCGGTCGGGTGCGAAGATCTCGCCGTGTGCGTGCAGCAGTCGTTCGACGTCGAGGGTGTCGCGCCGTTGCACGTCGCGCGCGCACTCGACCGGACCCGGTCCGCTGCCGTCCATCGAGACGTGGCATTTGCGTGCGCGCGCCGCGAGGTCCGACGCCAGCCAGATGCGAAAGGGCCGGTCACCGGACAGCCACGGGAGAAAGCGGGTGTCGAAGACGACGCCGTCGTCGTGGCGGGCCCGGTGTTCCAGCTCGGCGTCGATCTCCGCGTCGATGGTGGTGGACTGCAGCGCCGCGCCGAACTCCGCATAGCGGGTGAACCACGTCCGGGACTGATGCACGCTTTCGCGTTCCACACCCAGGCGGTCGAGCAGGATCTCCGACGCGGACACGTAGGTGAGTCCGAGGGATTCGGCGAGCAGCAGCGAATGCGTCGTTTTGCCCACCGACGTGTAGCCGGAGAAACAGACGTTCATCAACGGATCGTACATGCGACGTTGAAGGTCATCTTCGCGTCACGGGCGAAGCCGGGCCAAACACGAAGCCGTTTATGGGACGATGTGGTGCAATCCGTCGCGCCATGACTTATCCTGCGGCGAATGCAATCGGCGACGAGGAAGTCATGGCTGACAGCAAACTGGTACGTGATTTGATCCCCGAGATCATGCGGGCCGACGGCACCGAGTTCGAGACCAGGGTGGCCTGCTCGGACGAGCTGCCGCTGCTCCTCCGGGACAAGCTGGTGGAGGAGGCGCACGAGGTCGCCGACGCCCGCGACGATCGGTCGGTCGTGGAGGAGCTGGCCGACGTGCTCGAGGTGATCCACGCCTACGCGTCGTGGCTGGGCGTGGGTGTACCGGAGATTGAGCAGATGCGGCAGGCCAAGCGGGCCCAGCGGGGTGGCTTCGGCGCCGGCATCGTCCTCGTCTCGCCGCCCGGCGAGAGCGGCTGCCGGCGTGCCGGCCGATGCCGGTGAGCGGCTAACGATGCAGCGTCTTGTCGGCCGCGAGCCGCTCGAAGAAATGCTGGTGCACGCCCAGGTCGGTGCCGCGGTCGGCGAATGACCTGGCCTCCGCGATCAGCCGGCGGATCCCCTCCCGCAGGCTGATCCGCGGCGTGAAGCCGAGCACGTCGCGCTGGCGTGTCGTGTCCGCCACGAGCCGGCGGGCGTAGATCCCGCTGGGGACCTCGACGTGCAGCGGCTCGAGGGAGCTGCCGAGCTCCTCATTGATCGTGGCGATGACCTCGATGAACGAGGTCTCGATGCCGGTGCCGGCGTTGAAGCACTGGCTCGGCAGGTCGCTGCACAGAGCCAGCCACAGGGCCTCGGCCATGTCCGCGGCGTACAGATAGTCGCGGGTCTGCAGTCCGTCGCCCCACACCACCGGGCGATAGCCGTTCGTCATCGCCCAGACGAACAGCGTGACGATGTTCGCGTATCCCGCCTTGGCGCTTTCCCCGACCCCGTACACGCTGAACGGACGCAGGCCCACGGCCCGGATGCCGTACCGGTCGGAGTAGTACTGGGCGGCTTCCTCACCCCATTTCTTGGACAGCGCCTTCATGTCCAGCGGGGAGAGAGGCATTCCTTCCCGGTACGGGACGGGATTGCTCTCGTAGACGGCGCTGGTGCTGGCGTAAACGAGCTTGCCGATGCCCGCACGGCGCATTTCCTCCAGCAGGATGACGAAGGAGGCCGTGGTACCGATGGTCGCGCCCACGACGTCCTGTTCGTACATGAGAAAAGACGACGGGGCGGCGAGGTGGATCACGGCGTCGACGTCCCGCAAAGCCGCCGAGACCGTGGCCCGATCGGTGACGCTGCCCTGCCGGAATTCCAGCCCGTCGCCGGCCGGAAGCTCGTCGTATTTTCCCAGGCGCAGATCGTCCAGAACGACAACCGACTGCCCGTGCGCCAGCAACAGCCGCACGGTGTGCCGTCCGATCAGCCCGGCGCCACCGCTGACCAGAACCTTCATCGGGAAGCCTCGCGGACCCCGGCGCCGAGCAGGTCGCGGTGCGTCGCGCGGACGTTCTCCCAGCGCGGGAACAGCGCGTAGTCCCAGTCGTCGGGCTCGCCGATCAGCTCGGCGACGTGCCGGCGGAAGAACTGCGACACGCCGACGTCGGCGGCCAAGCAGGCCATTCCGCCCGGCTCCTGGTAAAGCAGATAACCCTGGTCGTCGCCGGCCGGCGTCGTCGCCGCGAAAAGGTTGTCGAGCGAGTCGAAAGAGGTCACCGGAAGCGGGAGGCGGCCGAACCCGTAGCGTCCCGGCAGCAATTGGATGTGCGGGTGCGCGACGCAGGCGGACCGGCGCTGATCGGCACGGCCGCACGAGCCGTGCTCGAAGACCGTCAGGGGCCCGTACGTGTGCTCCAGGCGCTGTTGTACCCGACGGGTGAAATCGAGAAAGGCCGGCCGCCGGCCCGGTGCCAGCCGGCGCACCGATTCGGTGTGCTCGACCGGCGAAATCAGCAGGTGACCGGGTGCGAGCGCGCCGACCGCGCTCAATGCGACACCGACGCCCTCTTCCCGAAACAACGGCCGGTCAAACCACGAAACCGAATCATCCGTACGCCCGTTCGCGGCACAAAGAAAGCAATCGTGCATGACCGGATCCCCACGTCGTCGGCACTGCAGGACATCGGCTCGTGACGATAAGGTAGCAGACCGGAGTCCCAGGGAGGTTCGCGAAAATGGATGCCCGGCTGATCTACCTGCACGGCTTCGCGTCGGGCCCTCAGTCGGCGAAAACCGCCCTGCTCGGCGCCGCCGCCGAGCGGCACGGGCTGGCTCTGTCCACGCCGGATCTGAATCTGCCGTCGTTCCCCCGATTGTCCCTGGACGCCATCACCGACATGGCGTGCGACGTGCTCGGCAGCGACCCCGGGCCGACGTTCGCGATCGGCAGCAGCCTGGGAGCGATGGTCCTGCTCCGGGCGCTGGCTCGCCGGCCCGCACCGCGCGTCGACCGGGCGGTTCTGCTGACGCCGGTGACCGACCATCGGCGAGCCCTGTTGCGGGTGGCCGGCGAGGCGGACGACCAGCGCTGGCGTACCAAAGGGGAGTGGGAGTTCGAGCATTACGCCGCCGGTGGCCGGCTGCCGCTGCGGCACGACTTCCTGGCCGGGGCCGAGCCGCTGCGTGACGACGAACTCGCCCGGATCGAGGTGCCGGTGTTGCTGCTGGCCGCCACCGGGGACGAGATCGCCCCGCCCGAGGAGGTGAGCCGGCTGGCCGGCATCCTGCCGCGCGCCCGGCTGGCCCGGGTCGACGACGGCCACCGCCTCGTCGACGGCTTCGACGCCACGTGGACGATCGTCGAGGAGTTCCTCGGGCTGACCGGCGAGGCGGCCGGCCGATGGCAGACCGGGCTGGCCGGCGTCGACGAGGTTCGCGCCGACCCGATGCTGGTCTCCGAGGCCGTCGCGACGATCGTCAAGGCGTACGGGGAACGCGGTTATCCCTCCGAAGTGCACCGGGAGCGCCTGGTCGGCGAGGGCGCCGCTCTCGCCTGGATCCGGGATCGGTCGGGCGGCGACGCGCCGATGGTCGCCGCGTCCTACGTCCGCGGCGACGGCAAGGTCGGGGCGATCGCGGTGGAGCCGCGGTACCGCGGGCGTGGGCTGTCGCTGATGATGTCGCGCGCCCTGCGGTCCGCCGTGTATCCCCAGTTCGTCGAGGTGGACTGCCGTCACGACCGGGCCCGGCGAGCGGTGCTGGCGGCGGGTTTCCGGCCGGTGTACGACGAGCGGACGGCCGCCGGTCTGCTGCTGCCGAGCGGCCACCGCATCGTCGGCGCGGGCGCGGATCGGCTGGGAGTCCGGTATCGACGGTTCCGCCGTGCCGCCGGGGATTGGGACGACATGCAGGTTTTCACGCACGGCCACTACGCCGCCGATCGCCAGGAGGTTTGATTCGTGGATCCCGCCCAGTCCGCCGGACCGGTCGCCGAGTACACATCGCTGCGGCTGGAGATCGACACCCGGGCGAAGTATCAGCAGCAGATTCTCGCCCTGCAGCTGACGCTCAGCAGCGCGGTGTTCGGTTTCGCGCTGTCCCGGCCTCAGCTGCTGGCGCTGCTCCTGGCGATTCCGATGAGTTCCTACCTGCTGTCCGGCCGGTATGCCGCCCAGCGCGAGGCGATCCGATCGATCAGCCACTACATCCGGGATTCGCTGCACCCGCGCACTCCGGGTGGTCTCGGCTGGGTGGCCTGGAGCCGGCAGAACCCGCGCCCGAACCGCCTGATCGACTGGCTGATCCCGATGCTGCTGACCTTCCCGGGCGCCGCGGTCCTGGCCCTGGGCTGGACCTTCGCGCTCGTCTTCTACCGCGACGGGGTCGGCGTGCCGGCTCGTATCGGCCTGATCGTGGTCTGGCTCGCCGGGTTGTTCGGCAGCGCGGTGAGCGCGTGGACATTCGTCCGCATCTATCGTGAGGCGCGCCCGGCCAGGTCTTCCGCGTCGCGTCCCTGACCTTGCGCGATATGGCGTTTTCGTGCACCCGTAGGCGGATCAGAGGCTGTAGGCGATCAGCGATCTGATCGCCGTCCGTCTGCCAGCCCCCGGCCACCCCTCTCGCATATCCGACATTTCCTGATATTTGTCGGATTGGCTGGGCTGCCGGACGGGCGGGCTCGCCGCGCGGCTGCGCGGCGCTTCCATTCCGTGGGACGGGTGACCGCCTGCTGAGACCTGCGCCCGCATCATGGACCCATCGTCCGCGATGTGGGACTAGCGTCCATTGTGGAGAATGTGTTTGTCACGTAACGAGGCTTTCGCCCGGCAGGTCTTTCCGGCCGAATGTGAACCTTGGAGAGTTATGGCTCGTATGTGGGCGCAACTCTCCAAGGTTCACAGAAATCCACGATGTGACCGCGGTGTCCACATAGCGGGACGGCCTGGCCGCGACGGATCGCCACAACGCCTCAGCTCTGGCACCACCGTGCCACCGGCCACACCGTAACCAGGTCACTCACCGCCTACAACCACGGTCAGGACCTACTCGTCTAGGTATCGCCGCATACCTGGACGGTCATTGATGAGCCGGGCACCGCGCTGTTTGCTGGTGTGGCTGGCGGTGTTTCGCCGCCTTCATGCACATCAAGCAGGGGAGTACAGCAGTATGGGTCAGCTTGACGGCAAGACCGCCGTGGTCACCGGAGCCAGTGTGGGCATCGGCCTGGCTGCCGTGCGGCGGTTCGCCGAGGAGGGCGCGTTCGTCTACATGATGGCGCGGCGGGCGAAAGAACTCGATGCGGCGGCGGACGAGATCGGTGCCAACGTCGCGGCGGTCGCGGGCGACGTCACCGATCTGGCGGACCTGGATCGTCTGTACGCCCGGATCGTCGCAGACGGCCGACGCGTCGACGTGCTCTTCGCCAACGCCGGGGGCGGAGGCTTCGTCCCGCTCGCCGAGATTACCGAGGAACACCTCGACCAGCTGGTCGGGCTCAACATTCGAGGAACCCTGTTCACCGTCCAGAAGGCGCTGCCCGTCCTCAACGACGGCGCGTCGGTGATTCTGGCGTCGTCGATCGCGTCCGTGCAGGGGGCGTCCGGGCTCGGGGTGTACGCCGCGTCCAAGGCGGCGGTGCGTTCGTTCGCCCGGACGTGGGCGAACGAACTGAGCGCGCGCCACATCCGGGTCAACGCGCTGGCGCCGGGAACGACCGAGACACCGGCGATCGACGCGGCAACACCGGAGGGCATGTCCGTGGCCGAGTTCCGGCAGATGATCGCGGCGCCGATACCGCTGGGCCGGATCGCGGACGCCGCCGAACAGGCCGCCGCAGCCCTGTTCCTGGCTTCGGATCAGAGCAGCTTCGTCACCGGGATCGAATTATCGGTCGACGGAGGCACGACTCACGTCTGACGGGCTGCCGGTTCGTCGGCGAGCGTCTTCGCTGCCCTGGCCAGCATGTGGAGCTCGGGCCGCCGGACAGGCGCCGGCCAGACCAGGGCGAGGTCTGAGGGCGGCAGATCGGTCACGGTCACGCCGACGACCGCGGGTGGTAGCCGGGCTGCGATGCTGTCGCCGACGACGGTGACGAGCAGCCCGGCGGCCACCCGGTCCACGATCTCGTCGAGCGAGGCCGGCGGGTATTCCTCGAAGCCGGGTTCACGCCGGAGCGCCGCGGCGGGGACGGCGGCCGCGGCGGCTAAATGGTGGTCGCGCGGCACCAGTGCCATCGAGCGTTCGCGGGTCAGGCTGATGGTCTCGAAGCCGGCGACGTCGTCGGTGCTGAGGCAGACCAGTGCGGCGTCGGCGGTCCCGTCCTGAACGGCCGCCGGCGTGTCACGCGTGAACTTGAGCGTCAGTTCCGGCATCTCGGCGGCACGAACGAGCCGGGCGAGGAACTGGGAGGCGGCACCGGGATACACCGCGAGGACCACGGGCCCGGGTTCCGCCGCCCGCCGGGCCCGGAGCACCGCGGCATCCAAGCTCTGCAGAACGCCCCGTCCCTCCTCAAGGAGGATCACGCCGGCCGGTGTGAGCTCGACCCGGCGGCTCGTGCGCTCGAGAAGCCGCACTTTCATCCGCCGCTCGATGCGCGAGATCGCCCGGGACAAGGGCGGCTGGGCGATGCCGAGCCGCTCGGCCGCCCGGCCGAAGTGCAACTCCTCACCGATCGCGACAAAGTATTCGAGGTCCCGGATTTCCAAGCGATCCACTCCCGAAGAATATCGCGGTCCCGTCGGAGCCCGGCAGGAAACGACACGTGCGATGCAGGAATCGTCCCTCGAATCGATAAATGAGAGTGTTCCGTTGGAGGCGGAAGGGACCATTCATGATCGCTCCAATTCTCTTAGGTGTGGGTTCAGGGGTGACGACAACCATCGGGGGATTCGTTGCTCTTAGAGTGACCGACCGCCGTCACCTCGTACTCGGTGCCGCCGGTGGGGTGGTGCTCGGGGTCGTTGCCTTCGATCTTCTCCCGGAAGCGTTCGATGGATCGCACGCAAAGGTGGCGGGGGTCCCGGCGACAATGCTGTTGTTCGTCGCGGGTTTTCTGACGATCCACACGGCCGAGAAGGCCTTTGAGTTACACCGCGGAAGCGTCGTGCACTACGCCCGCCCCCGTGACAACGCCCGTCGGTTCGGCCTCTTGGCCGGTGGAGCCTTGGTCGGTCACAGCTTCCTTGACGGCCTGGGCATCGGCTTGAGCTTTTCGGCCGGGTCGGCGGTCGCGACCGTCGTTGCCATCGCTGTGCTTGCTCACGACTTCGCCGACGGGTTCAACACTTTCACGCTCACCGCGATGTACGGCAACTCTCGTGGCCGGGCTCTCACGCTGCTGGTCGCCGACGCGCTGGCGCCCATCGCAGGCGCCGCGGTCGGCTCCGTCATTTTCGTATCCTCGGGTACGGTGGCCCTGCTTCTGGCGTACTTCGCCGGATTCTTGTTGTATATCGCGACCAGCAAGATCCTGCCGGAGGCGCATGCAAACCATCCCTCGTGGGGCACGCTGGCCGCCACGGTGCTGGGCGTGGTTTTCATGGGCATCGTCATTTCCGTCGTCAACTGACGTCATACGCGGCAACCGTCCATCGCACATCACGAACCAAAATGAGGACAAAAATGCCCCGGATGCCATTTCCCTCCCCGGATGAGGTCCCTGCGGAACTCACCGCCTTCCTCGCTCCTCTCCCGCAGGACCCTGTCCTCAAGGAGCTGACCCATTCCCCAGCCACGGCCAAGCCGTTCATCGTTCTGGGGACGGTGATGTACACCCGGCTGAGCCTGCCACCTCGGCTGCGCGAACTTGCGATTCTGACCGTCGCCAGCGCTTGTGGCAGCGATTACGTTTTCGCTCAGCACGAACCGATGGCGGAAGTGAATGGAGTCACCGCGGAGGAGCGGCCGGAGATCCGCAGGCCTTCGCCGGAGAGAGAAATCGAAGTGCACGGCGCCGGTGTGCTTGAGAAAATCAAATCCGTGAAGATCGACTGACGTCATGGAAGTGTTACAGGTGCTGCGGCGGTCCGGACCGGGTTCGCGGCGTCGATGAACCCACTGCGTGACCGCGTCTTCCGCTCGTTGTGGATCGCCGTGCTGGCCAGTAACGCCGGCACGTGGATGCAGACGGTCGGAGCACAGTGGCTTGTGGTGCGCGAGCCGAACGCCGCCACCTGGGTGAGCCTCGTCCAGGTTGCCACGATGACACCGGTGCTACTGCTGGCGCTGCCGTCGGGGGCACTCGCCGATGTGCTGGACCGGCGGTTACTGCTGCTCGCCGTGCAGATCGGGCTGTTCAGTACGGGCGCCGCGCTCAGCGTGCTGACCTGGCTCGGTCTGATGCCGCCGGGGCTGCTGCTGTTCTTCACGTTCCTGCTCGGCGTCGGCCAGGCGTTGACGCTTCCGACCTGGCAGGCCGTGATTCCGGAGGTGGTGCCCCGCGAGGAACTGCCGACGGCGTCGGCCCTCGGTGCGGTGAACACGAATCTGGCCCGCTCGGCCGGTCCGGCGGTGGCCGGGTTGATCGTCGCGCAGGTCGGCTCCGCCGCCGTCTTCGGTCTCAATGCGCTTTCGTACGCCGTGTTCGCCGCGGCCCTGCTGCGCTGGCACCGCCCCCGGCGGACCGGGCCGTCGCACCCGCAGCGGTTCGGTCCGGCGCTGCGGGCCGGCGAGCACTACGTCCGCTACGCACCGGTGGTCACCCGGTTGCTCGCCCGTGTGGTGTTGTTCGTGCTGCCGGGCAGCGTGGTCTGGGGTCTGCTGCCGCTGGTCGCACACCAGGAACTGGGTCTGGGGGCGACCGGCTACGGCATTCTGCTGGCCGCTCTCGGCGTCGGCGCGATCATCGGGGCGCTGCTGATGCCGCGCATCCGCCGGGGACTCTCGCCGGGCAAGCTGATCGTGCTGGCCGGTCTCGTGTACGGCGTAGCCCTGGTCGTGGTCGCGCTGGTCCCGCAGCGGGCGGCCGTCATCCCGGCCCTGATCGCAGCCGGTCTGGCCTGGATGACCTTGGTGTCGCGGATGAACGCGACGCTGCAGCTGTTCCTGCCCAACTGGGTACGCGCCCGCGGCTTCGGCATCTACCAGGTGGTCTTCGCCGGGTCGCAGGCCGTGGGTGCTCTCGTCTGGGGGCAAGTCACCGCGCTGAGCAGCCTGCGAGTGACGTTCCTCGCGGCCGCGGCGGCCATGCTGTCAGGGACCGCCACGGTCCGCCTGCTGCCCGTGTACGAGCAGGACGGCGCCGACCGCAGCCCGGCGATCTTCTGGCCCGAGCCGCACATCATGCTCCAGCCGCACTTGGACGACGGCCCGGTGCTGGTCACTGCCGTCTACCGGGTCGACGAACCACATGTGGACTCGTTCATCAAGGCCATGGAGGCCGTACGCGGGTCGCGGCTCCGGACCGGGGCGAGCCGGTGGGGTCTTTTTCGGGACGGCGCTACACCCGATAAATTTACCGAAATCTATCAGATGCCGACCTGGGACGAATACCTGCGGCAGCGTGCGGGCCGGCTCACCGGCAGCGACGAAGAGGCGGAGCGGAAGGCGACATCGCTGGCCCGCGGACCGGCAGAGGTGACCCACCTGTTTCCCGCCGACTCAGCCGAATGGCGTCAGGGGCGCTCGATCCGCATCACGCCTCCGTAACGTAGTGGTCCTCAGCGATGGCCAT
>NZ_JABBNC010000025.1 GCF_012933445.1 Actinoplanes sp. TBRC 11911 | reverse complement strand
CTGACTTTCTTTCCGAAGAAGAGATGGCTGTGCTCGGACGTGATTGTTCCCTTCCGTCTGTCGTCACGATCGGGAAGGGCAGCCGTATTCGAGTTTCGGAGCAGCAGCTCGGTGACTCGGTCGAGTTGATGAGACTGTCGTCGACAGGTTCCTTTCGTGTCGCCCGTCCGGCAGACCTCGCGGCCAAGTCACGTGAGGATGATCTAATTGAAGCCTCAGTTGACATAGGCGGAAATATCCAGCTATACCACGATGGAAGGCTTGATGCGCCGACGCCCGGCGGCACCGTACTCTTTTCGGCCCGTAGTGAGTGGGATGTGGTCATTCACGGGAACAGCGAAGCCCAGTCCATCAAGTTTTCCCGGGACTTGCTCCCGCCGGGGGTACGAGACATCGGCGCGAGTGTCCGGCGGCTGCACGTCGACACCGTGGCAACGCACATGTTCGCCCGCTACCTCGATCAACTGGACCGGTCTGCCGCGGATCTGACCGCCGTGCAGCGGTACGACGCCAGCCAAGCGGCGATCAATCTGCTGGTCATGGCATTGCGAAGCCCGGACAGCGCCGCCGCGCCGGACGGCTCAGATCCGGTGCTGCTCGACATGGTGAAGGCCTATGTGCGCGGCCACCTCGCCGAGCCAATGTCGGTAGACCAACTGGCCCGGCAACACCATGTTTCGGAAAAGTTCCTCTACCGCATTTTCGAGCGCATCGACACGACACCCGGCGCGTACGTCCGCACTCAGCGACTGCTGGCCGCCCGCAACATCCTGATAGACCCCGAGAACGTCAAACTCGAGACCTGGCGAGTCGCCACGATGACCGGCTTCGCCAGCGTTCGAACGTTCAACCGCGCCTTTTACCGGGAATTCGGGACGACGCCAAACGACTGGCGGCAACACGGAAACGAGAAACCACACTAGCTTTACCGCGGACGGCAAGGCGTGCGACAGGTCACGACTGGAAGAAGTCCAGCAGGTCGGCGTTGATGGTGTCGGAGTGGGTGGTGTGCATGCCGTGCGGGAAGCCCGGGTAAGTCTTCAACGTGCCGTTCTTGAGCAGATCGGCGGTCAGCGGGGCGGAGTCGGCGTACGGGACGATCTGATCGTCGTCGCCGTGCATGACCAGTACCGGGACGGCGATCTTCTTGAGGTCCTCGGTGAAGTCGGTCTGGGAGGACGCGACGATTCCCAGGTAACCAGCGTAGGCGCCGCCCATCATGGCCTGACGCCACCAATTGCGGATGATTGCTTCGGAGGGTTCGGCCCCGGGACGGTTGAAGCCGTAGAACGGGCCGGAGGCGATGTTGAGGTAGGACTCGGCACGGTTGGCGGCGAGCTGGGCTTGCAGGTCGTCGAAGTGGGCCTTGGGCTGGCCGCCGGGATTGGCGTCGGTTCGCACCAGCAGGGGTGGGATGGCGGACATGATGGCGGCCTTGGCGACGCGGGACTCGCCGTGCCGGGCGAGGTAGCGGATGACCTCGCCGCCGCCGGTCGAGTGTCCGACATGAATGGCGTTACGAAGGTCGAGGCGGGCGGTGACGGCGGCCAGGTCGTCGGCGTAATGGTCCATGTCGTGACCGTCGGCGACCTGGGCGGAGCGGCCGTGGCCGCGGCGGTCGTGAGCGATGACACGGTAACCGTGCTGGAGAAAGAAAATGAGCTGCGTGTCCCAGTCGTCGGCCGACAGCGGCCGCCCGTGGCTGAACACGACGGGCTGGCCCGATCCCCAATCCTTGTAGAAGATCTCGGTACCGTCCTTGCTGATGATCGTTGGCATACCGCTCCCCTCGAGGATCGGGTTCTAGCAGGCAAGCCAGAGCCTCGCTAGGTACCAGGGAACACCTCGGTTGAGGGCGTCTACGGACATTTTCTGCACGAATTCGTCTTTTCCTGCCAGGTTCCTTCGCAGCTCTCCGGGTCATTGCGCCAAAGCGGCGTACACGGCACGCACGACGGCAGCTCCCCGGCCGTTGAAGGTGTCCTGAAGCATGCGGTTTCCCACATAGGCCACCGTCACGCGGGCGTCGAGGTCGACGACCACCAGTGAGCCCCCGAAGCCGCCCCAATAGCAGCTCCGTGCGTTGGGCGAAAGCGGCATCTCCGGCGAGGAGAGCGCATATCCCATGCCGAAGCGCAGGACAGCCCCGATGCGTTTGTCCGGACCGTACGACTGCTCCTCCAAAACCCGCGCGGCGCCCGCCTCGGACAGGATCCGCACTCCGCGCGCCTCGCCGTGGCCCGCGAGAACGGACTGGATCGCGGCCACCGAGCGGGCATTTCCGTGACCGTTGGCCGCCGGGATCTCGGCCCGACGCCACTGCGGTGTCCAGGAATCCTCCACTTTTACCAGCGGATTGAGCGGAACCTCCCCGTCGACCACCCGAATGTTTGATGCCACTCGGTGATCGTGCTCCGCAGACAGTCCGATGTGGAAGTCGGCACCGAGGGGGCCGGCCAGCTCCTTCGCGAAGAAGGAGCCGAGCGTGTCGCCGGTGATCCGGCGTACCACCTCACCGACCAGATATCCGAAAGTCAACGAGTGGTACCCCGATTGCGTCCCCGGCTCCCAGGCCGGCGCCTGGCGCGCCAGCAACCCGGTCACTTTGTCCCAGTCGTAGAGGTCGGACACACTCAGCGGCTCATCCCAGGTCCAGAGGCCGGCGGTATGCGACAGCAGATGCCGGACCTCGATCCCGGCCTTGCCCGCCGCCGCGAACTCTGGCCAATACGTGGCCACCGGTGCGTACAGGTCGAGCTCCCCACGGTCGGCGAGCACTAGCGCACACAGCGCGGTCATCGTTTTGGTGGTCGACCAGACATTGGTGATGGTGTCCCGCTCCCAGTGACGGCCGTGTCGTGGATCGAGGTAGCCGCCCCAGATGTCGACCACGGGCTGGCCGTCCAGGTACACGGCGACCGAGGCCCCGGCGTCGGCCCCGCGTTCCAAGGACAAGGCGAGAGTCTCTGGCACGCCGTCGAACCTGTCGTCGCAGAAACCTTCTATGTCAACCATGTGGCCCCCACAGCCGCGTTGCGCTTCACAACAGCCCGCCTAGTGCTGTTGCAAAGGAACACCGCGATCCACGGCGGCCGGGGAACGTTTCCTGCACGGACTGGTGTGTTTCCTGCACGATTACTGTCCGCGCCGGTCCTTGTCTTCTACAACGAGCTGAAATGCCGGACCGAAAAGCACAACCCCAGCACCGTGGCAGCGTCACCGAGCGGCGCAGAGCCTCCCGCCGTCGCTCCGCACGGTTGGTGCCGGCACCTGGATCGTGTTCATCCTCGTGCCGCCCCGCGGTGGTACGCCTTGTTGGCGATACGCCAACGGTCGTCGACGCGTACGAGGAGAAAGATGTCGGTGAAGGTGTCGGCGCCGTGCCAGAGTGTCATCGATGCGGTGGCAACCGTGCCGTGGACGTCGACGGTGTCTATGCGGCGGGAGCGGGTTGATTCGTCCGGGGCCGGTCGGCCGGTGAAGAGGGCGCAGTAGTCGTCGAGGTGCCACGTCACGAATGCGCCGTCCCGAATTCCTTCGATGTGGGCGGTGGGTAGGAACGCGTCGCGGAAGTGGGCGGGGTCCCCGGTGGCGTGGCCCAGGATGTAGGCGCGTAATGGCTTGAGCACGGCGTCGTCCGGGGCCGGGGAAGTGGCGGCGACGGCGATGTCGGCCTCGGGGTCGGCGGGTGTGCCGGCCAGGTCGGTCGCGCTGCGCAGGGGCGTGTTCGACGCCTCGGCCAGGAGTGCCATGTCCTTGGCCAGGGCACCGATCGTGAAGTCCGCGGCGGCCGGCCGGCCGGTCAGGAAGGGACGCTTGCGAGCGACGAGCCCGCCGAGCTGGCCCAGTTCGAGGACGTCCAGCACCCGGGCGCGGGGCAGACCCAGTGCGTCGCCTTGGCGCAGGGAATCGCGCAGCGCGAGCACGGCGCCCGCGAGACTGCTGTTGGCGACCAGCTTGAGCGCCGCGGCGGTGGCGACGTCGTCGACATGGTGCACCACGCCCAAGGCTTCCAGAACCGGCCGGGCCCGGTTGAGCGCGCCGGCGGCGAGGATCTGCAGGGAGCCGGCCGCCGCGGCGGCTGTCGAGCCGAGCACCGGCGCGTGAACGTAGGACGGACCGAGCACTCGGGACAACCGCGACGCCTCTTCGGGGGCGATCGTGCTGGTGTTCAGCACAATCGTGTCCGGCCGCAGCGATCCGCGGATCTGGGCGACGACGTGCTCGCATGCCGGGCCGTCGAACAGCGACAGAAGCACGACGCCGGATTTCGCCACGGCCTCGTTCGGGTCGCTGGTCGTCGGGACTGTGTCACTGGTTCGCCCGGATCGTGTCCAAGCGACGACGTCCTTGTCGCTCTGTGCGAGTCGTGTCGCGATCGCGGAGCCCATGCGCCCCAGGCCGAGGACAGCGATTCCATGCGGTGCGGTCATGGCTCCCACTGTGGAGGCGTGGTGGCAACGGTGACAAGCGCAGGTTCGGCAGGGCAGCCATGTCGGATGCGCATACCCGCTGCGCATACTTGTGTCATGGAGTTGACCGCGTGGCGGACGTTCGTGACGGCGTGCCGGCTCGGGTCGCTGTCGGCGGCGGCCGCCGAACTCGGCTACACACAGTCCGCCGTCTCGCGGCAGATCGCCGCGTTGGAGCGCCGGCTCGGAACGTCGCTGATTGAACGTCACGTTCGCGGCGTCCGTGCGACGCCGGCCGGTGAGGTGTTTCATCATCACGCCCTGGTCGTGCTCAAGGAGATCGACCGCGCGCTGACTGCGGTGCGGGATGTTCCGCTCGGCCGGCCGCTGAACGTCGGGGCGACACCGTCTCTGGCCGCCGGGATCGTGCCCGCGGCGGTTCGCCGCCTTGTGGACGCGGGCGGCCCGCTCCGGTGGAGTCTGTCGCCCGGGCTGAGCGCGGACCTGCACGACCGCGTGATCGCGGGCGATCTGGACGTCGCGGTCGTCACCGACGCGCCGCCGGGGCTACCGCATGGCCCGCGGGTCGAACGGCGGTTCCTGGGGATGGACGAGATGGTGGTCGTGCTGCCCGCCGGGCATCCGCGTGCGGGACACGGTCCGGTGCACATCCGCGCGCTGGCCGACGAGACCTGGGTCGAGGACAACACCGGCTCGGCCACCCTGCTACGCCAGCACGCCGCCCGCGCCGGAGTCACCACCGACGTCGACCTCGGCGCGGCCGATCTGCCAGGCAAGGTAGCCCTGGTCGCCGCGGGTCACGCCATCGCGCTGATACCTGGCGTGCTGGCTCACGCGCTGCGAACCGATGTCACCACGGTAAACCTCGTCGATCCCCCGACTCGCGGCATCTACGCGGTCACACCTCGGCGGGCTTCCCACCCGTCCGCCGGACCGTTGATCGACCAACTCGCCACGGCCTTCGGGCAGCATCGCCAGCCATCGCCTGAAGCGATGGGACCCACTGTTCCGAGTGGGTCCCATCCCCGCCGCGACGCAACATCCCACATGCGGTGATGGACGCTACCGCCATCCCCGATCGTCGCAGTCGATCACCGTGGAGCCGTTGTACAGGCATGCTGCCACCTGCACCATCCTCGTCGGGTAGACGGCCTTGAAGAGCCCGTCGTTTCCGTGGTCGCCGGGGCCGTAGGCGGCACTCGGTGTGCGGTAGTGCCAGCCGCTCCAGGCGCCGCCCGTGTAGATCTCGTACCGGATGCGTGCCTCGGCGTGGTAGCCGTCGTTGCCGTTGCCGTCGCTTACGCTCGCGGCAACCCGGACATCGTCGAACCCGTTGGTCCAGCAGATGTCGTACGTGGCGGCCGCGTCGCCGCCGCGTACCGAGCTCTCGACGACGCGTTGGTGGCCGCCGTAGTCCGGGTCGCAGGCGTGGGCGAAGGTGCCGACTGCCGTCCATTCGTCCGCGGCCTGGGCGGGAGCGGCGCTCAGCAGTCCCGCTCCCACGCATGCGGTCACTACTACCGCCGACCAAAGTCTCGTTCGCATGGCACTCCTTCGTTGTGTCTCCGGACTCGTCAGCGGCAGGCTACGACCGCACGGTTGTCCGGCATCGGCCGCGAACGACCGGACAACAAGGCGCGGACAATCAACCTTCAGCCACGGTCCGGGCAAGGCGGTGCGTACGCCATGCCGGGTGCGTAGCGACGCCAGTCGTCCTCGGTCAAGGCGCCCCCGGTCGCCGCGCAGACGTCGCCGAGCACATCTGCCGGGGACAGCCGCGACAATTGCACGGTGGCGTCGTCGCCGGTAGTCAGCAGGGTGTTGTCGTCGCGGCTGAACCCGACCCAGCGGACCCGGCCGGTGTGGCTGGTGATGGCGTGGCCGCGAGCCGAGGGGTGGGCCGGGTCGGCGACGTTCCAGAGCCGGCTGGTCTGGTCCTGGCTGCCGCTGGCCAGGGTGCGCCCGTCGCGGCTGAACGCGACGCTGAGCACGAAGCTGGTGTGCCCGGTCAGCGGTGGCGACCATGCGGACGGGTGGGCGGGGTCGGTGATGTTCCACAGCCGTACGGTGTGGTCCGCGCCGGCGGTGGCCAGGGTGCGCCCGTCCGGGCTGATGGCGAGCGAGCGGACCCCGCCGGTCCGCACCGACAGCCGGGCGAGGTTGCGCGGGTGGCCGGGGTCTGAAACGTCCCATAAGGCGACATGGTCGTCGGCGCCGCCGCTGGCCAGCACTTTACCGTCGGGCCGGAACGCCACGTCGTAGACGACATCGTCGTGCGCGGACAACGCGGTGCCGAGCGCGGCCGGATGCAGTGGATCGGCCACGTCCCACAGTCGTACGGTGTGGTCCTGGCCGCCGGTCGCCAAGATCTGTCCGTCGGGCCGGAACGCGACCGCCTGGACGATGCCGGTGTGCCCGGTCAGCGGCCGGCCCAGCGCCTTCGGATGCGTGGGGTCGGCGACATCCCAGAGGCGTACGGTCCGGTCGTCGCCCGTGCTGGCCAGGACCGGTGCATCCGGCTTGAACGCCAGGCCGTCGACGCCGCCGGTGTGCCCGGTCAGCGGTGGACCGGCCGACCGCGGCGCCGGGGTATCGAGCCGCCACAGCCGTACGGTGTGGTCCGATCCGCCGGTCGCCAGCAGTTCACCGGTGGAGTCGACGACGCCCTCCCGGACCGGTCCCGCGTGCGCCGTGAGTGTCGTGTCCGGCAGATGCCAGAGCCGGGCCGTCCGGTCCTGGCTGACGCTGGCGAGCGTGTGGCCGTCCGGGCTGAACGCCAACCAGTAGACGTACGCGCTATGTCCGGTCAGCGGACGCCCGAGCGGCAGCGGGTTGGCCCGATCGGCGAGGTTCCACAATCGAACGGTCTGGTCGGCACCCGCGGTGGCGAGCACCGTTCCGTCCGGGCTGAAGGCGACAGCGTAGACCGTGTCGGTGTGGCCGGTCAGCGGCCGGCCCAGCGGGCGGGCGCGCGCCGGGTCGTGGACGTCCCACAACCGCACGCTGTGATCGTTGGAGACCGTGGCGAGCAGACGTGCGTCGGGTGCGAAGGCGGCTGCGTAGACCGTGTTCGTGTGCCCGATCAGCGGCGGACCCCACGGCACGGGGTGGGCCGGGTCGGTCACGTTCCACAGGCGTACGGTCCGGTCGTGGCCGAGACTGACCACCGTACGGCCGTCCGGGCTGAAAGCTGCTGACGCGACCGGCTCGGTGGTGCCGGTCATCGGCGGACCGATCGGGGTGGCGTGGGCCGGATCGGCGACGTTCCAGAGCCGTACGGACCGGTCCTGGCCCGCGGAAACCAAAAGCCGCCCGTCGGGGCTGAACGAAACCGAGAAGACGTAGCTGGTGTGCCCGGTCAGCGGTGGCCCCCACCGGACCGGACGGCTCGGGTCGGTCACGTTCCACAGCGCGATCGTGCCGTCGCGGCCGGCTGCGGCGAGGGTGCGCCCGTCCGGGCTGAACGCCAGCCAGTAGACCCGCCCGGCCTTCGCCGGCACGGGCGCGCCTAGCGCAACCGGATGGAAGGGATCCGCGACGTTCCACAGCCGGATCGTGTCGTCCTGGCCGCCGGTGGCCAGCACACGTCCGTCACCGCGATAGGCCACGCCGTAGATCACATCGGTATGTCCGGTGAGGACCGTCGCGAGGGATTCGTTCTCCGCGGTGACCAGGTCGGTGTAGACGTCCGGAGCCGGATCCAGCCGGTATGACGCCAGCTGGAGGCGGGCGGCGAGCGAGATGTCGGTCTGGGCCAACTGCTGGGCCTGGAAGCTCATCCGGCCCGCGACCGCGCGGTCGCGTTCGGTCACCGCCGTCGCGCGCTGCCGCAACGCCACGACCGCGCTGACCGAGGCGACCACCGCAAGAACACACAGCAACACCAGCGCCATCCGGCGTAAGCAGGCGTTACGTCGTTCGTGCAGCACCGACGCGGCCAGGAACTCCCGCACCTGGTCGGCGGGCATGACAGCGACGCGATCCTCGTCCAGCCAGTGACGGGCGGCGACCAACCGGCTGCCGCGCAGCAGACCGCTGGAATCGCGTCCCTCTCGCCGCCAGGCGGCGGCCGCATCGGCCAGCTCCTGGTAGGAGTGCAGGGCGGCCCGGTCGGCGCTGATCCAGCAGGCGAGCCTCGGCCAGGCGAGCAGGAGCGCCTCGTGAGTCAGCTCGACCGTATCGGTGTCCAGGGTGACGAGCCGGGCTCCGGCGAGAGCCTCGAGCACCGCGCCCGTCTGAGCGCCCGGGAATTCGGTCCGCCGGGCCCGGCGCCTCGTGTCACCGATCCCGTCGCCCAACGTGACCAGACGCAGGAAGATCGACCGCGCGACCTGCTGTTCCGCCGGTGACATGGCCAGATAGCCGGCCTCGGCGGAGTTGGCCAGGGCGTGATGCATCCCGCCCGCGGCCTCGTAGCCGCTCAGCGTCAGCGCGTTGCCTCGACGGCGTTGCCACGTCTCCCGCATCGCGTGCGACACCAGCGGCAGCACGGTCGGCTGCCCCACGGCGTCGGCCACCACCCGCGCCAGCAGCGCGCCTTCCAGGGTGTATCCGGCTCGGGTGGCGGGCTGCCCGATGGCCCTGCGAAGGTCGTCCACCGTCATCGGCCCGACCAGCAACGTCGAGTCCTGCAGCGCCGCGAACAGCTCCGCGTGCTCGGCGCACCTCTGGAAGAAGTCCGCCCGTACGCCGAGAACGACCCGCAGCCGGCTGTTGGCAGCCTGGGCGGCGGTCAGTAACGCCGCGACGAAGGCATTCCGCTCGGCCGGGTCGTCGCAGACGCTGAAGATCTCCTCGAACTGGTCGACCACCAGCGTCATGTCGATGCCGGCGGGCCGATCGGCCATCGCCTGAAGCACCGTGCGGTGCAGGGTTCGGGGATCGTCACGCAGGTCGTCGGCGCCGTTCACCGCCATCGCCAGCTGGGCGGCACACGTCTCGAGCGGGTGCGGACCGGGCGTGATCAGCATGACCGGCGCGGCGTCGCCTCGGAGCCGGGCGACCAGCCCGGCGCACAACAGCGACGACTTGCCCGAGCCGGATGCGCCCAGCACGGCCAGAAAACGTCCCGCCGCCACCCGTTCGACCAGCTCATCGGTCAGTCGCTCGCGGCCGAAGAACCGCTCGGCGTCCTGCGGTTGGAACGCGGCCAGCCCGGCGTACGGGCAGTCCGCCTCGTCGGGGGCCGGCCCATTGTCCGCATCGGCCGACCAGGTGGCGGCGGTCGCCCGCCAGCGCGTCTCCCACTCGTCCGGGTCGCCGTCGCACGCCCGGACGTAGGCCAGTGCCACCGCCAGAGTCGGCAGCCGCTGCCCCGAGGCCGCATCGGCCAGCGTGCTGGACGAATAATGCGCAAGCCGCGCGAGCTCCCGGTACGAGGGCGAACCGGCCTTGACCCGCAGCGCGCGAAGATCAGCGGCAAAGCCGGTCAGCGCACCGCCGTCATCCGGCAACGACCGCTCACCTCGTGGCACGCCAGCCTCCCGGTCGTCACCGGACGATCCACGCCCAACGCCCGATGTCTTCGATGTCGGACATCAGCACCTCCGCCGGACGTCATAGTAACTTATCGATGTAATCGGGCTCGCGCAGAGGAAGGGAATGCCAGCTTTTCCTTGATCGATGTGGGTGGCTTTCCTTTGGTACGGTCGGGCAGCCGGAAAGGTTTTAGCGTTCGCGGGAGGGGTGAGCCGAGCGTGACGGGCGAGGCCCTCGAAGTGCGGCGGCTGGTCGGCAAGGTCGTGCTGTTCCTGGTGCTGTGCTGGGTCGTGGTGCTGATCGCGGGAGTGGCGGGTGCGGCCGGCGGCGCGTCCTTCGATCCGCTCAACGTGGCGCTGGCGGTGTTGCCGGGGTGTGCGTTTGTGCCGGCTGCCTACTTCGCGGTGCGGCTGCACACCACGACGGATCCGGTGCAGGCCGGCAGGCTCTGGCCGAAGACGCTGGTGTGCGGGGCGGCCGGGGTGCTGCTGCTGGCCGGCGCGGCCTACGCGCTCTACGCCGGAGGACAGTCGTGACGTTCCGGGCCGACTCGTCCGGCATCCGGGTATTCGCTGCCGAGCTCCGCGAGTCGTACTCGGAGGTCGAGCTCGCGAAGAATTACCTCCACCGGCACGGCGACTTCGGCTTTCACCAGGCGGGCGTGATCGGTCTTCTCGCCGGGCAGCATCGGGGTTTCCTGGCGCAGCTGGAAGAGCTGCACAACCAACTGCTGACCATTCTCTGGCGCTCCGGTGAAGCCCTTACCGAGGTGGCCGTCGACTACGACGACACGGACAAGGCCAGCGCCGTCCGTGCCGATGCCGCCTATCCGGCGGTGCCTCGGCCCGTGCCGAGCAGAGACTGACGAGGGCTGGACATGGCCGGGGCCGCTCAGCACCTGATCGATCCGGCCGAACCGCGGGACGACATGGCCCACGGGTTCGCCAACCCGTTGGACTTCTTCAACTACCTGTCCCCGAGCGCCTGGGTCAACGGCGTCATCGAGCAAGTTTCCGGGGTCGACATCTTCGGGTACGCGACCGACACGCTCACCGGCGAATGGGACGCGCTGTACAAATTTGGGGACGCGCTCGACTCCCTCGCGCAGTTTCTGCAGCAGGCGGGCATCGATGTCCAGGCGGGTATCAACCGGTTGGACAGCAACTGGGACGGCAACGCGGCGGACGCGGCGGTCACGTACTTCACCTCGCTGGCCGCCGCGACCAGCCGCCAGCAACTCGCACTCCACCACGCGGCGGAGGGCTACCGCGATGCCGCCCGTGGCGCGTGGCAGTTGTCCAACCAGCTCGGCAACGTCCTGCAGGCCGTCACGGACAAGGCGATCCTGATCGGCGTGTCCGCCGCGATCGGGACCGTCACCGCCGAGACCGGTGTGGGGGCGGTGGTCGGTTACGGGGTCGCCGGGTGGCAGACGATCGAACTGCTCAACCTGATCAACCGAGCGTCCATGATCATCAACACGGCGGGGACGGTGATCATGGCGGCGTTCGGAGGCGGCATGGCAGTCGCCGGGCAGGGCGGAGATCTGTCGGCCGTCCCGCTGCCGGCCGCACCCTACGCACCGCCGGGAGCGTAGGCGTGGGCGAACCGATCGATGACGAACTGCGAAGAATGACCGGCAATCCCAAGGTGGCGGACGCGATCAGCGCCGGCCTACGCCAGTTGACCAAGGGCGGGGCGGGCCCCGAGCTTGCCGAGATGGCCAGGGATCTTCTGGCGGGCCGCATCAGCTTGCGGGACGTCGGACGAAGCTCGGCATACGGGCCTCAACTCGTCGAAGCGTTCAGCAAGTTCCGTCAGTGGCAAATCGACCTGTCCCCGGAGGAACGCGAGCGCATCGAACGTCAGACCGAGGAGCAATTCGGGGACGCCGCAGCGCCTGACCACCAGGTCTAACGCCCCCGCCGGCGCGAGGACTTGTCACTGCATGGCGGTAGCCGGCGGGTGCTCGAAGGATTCGGGGCAGCGGAAGGTGTATAGCGAATAGCCGCGCCCGATCTGCACGCCGACGGTATCCGCGGACGCGTTCGAGTCGTCCTCTGACGGGCGCCAGCTGCAACGCATGCCGTTCCAGTCGGTCGAGGCCGCGGTGAAGGTCAAGGTCATCGCGGCGCCGCAGACAACACAATCCATCGGGTACGGGTCGGTCAGCGACCAGTTCGCATACCCGCCGACCTTCCAGCCCGGCGCCAGCGAAAGGTCGCTCTGATAATCGGGACGGCTTTCCTCGTCGTTGCGCCACTCGTGAAGCCGCTCGCGCAGGTCGTCGGGGAGCAGGTCGGCGTACTGGTATTCGCGCACCTGTTCGGGGTGCACCACGCACGCAACCGGCAGGTACATGTCGCTGACCACAGCCGGCTCGGGAGGCGCCTCGAGCACCGGGCCAACGGCGGAACTGTCACGCCAGTAGAGAAAGACGCGAGGGCTGTAGTGACGGTCCGAGTGGTCCACCGGGCACCACAGCACCTGGAGCACATCGGTGCCGTCCGGGCCGGCGTAGTCCGGGACGTCCCGGCGGTACAGCTGCGCGACGGGCACCAGCGGGATCGGATCCTCGATCAGGTCATCCAGATCCAGGTCGTCGGCCGCGGCGAGTTCGACCCGTTCGTCGACGGTCAAAAACTCCCCGCCTGCCAGCGGTTCCCGGCCGTTCGCGGTCGCGAGGATCTCCCGCCTGCGGCGCACGGCGGCCGGCGTGCTCAGGTTGTACGGCTCGTGCGCCCCCGCGTCGTCGCAGACCGGCCACGCCTCGTCGGCAGGCCACAGCAGTGGCCCGCCGACGGAGCTGTCCGCGACGGTCGGAGCACCGGACCTGGGATGCAGGCGGCTCGCGGTGGTGGAGTGCTCCCGCAGTTCAGGGATTATTGCGGCGATGTCCAGTGGGCGCGGGGGCGTGGTGCGGACCATAGCAATCGGCAGGCTACAGGTTGTTGATTCGGGCCAGTAGCTCGGCCTCGGTCAGGTTTTCCAGCACCGCGTCCTGCTTGCGGCCCAGAACCGCCACCAGCTTCTCCTTCTCCAGCTTCTTGGCCGCCGCCGCCTTCGCCGCCTGGGCCTCCGCGAGGCGTACGGCAATGACGTGCTTGACGACTTCCAGCTTGGTCTCCAAGGTTGCCTTGGCCGGATTGGCCTCGGTGGCCACGAACGACTCGGTGTCGACGGCCTTGAGCTCGGCGTTGACCGCCTTGGCCACATCATCGAGGCTGAAGCCGGACTTGGCGGTCAGCGGAAGCTCCCACAGCTGTTCCGTGGTCAGCAGTCCCTTGGCCGACGGATAGCGGAACTTCTCCCGGGTGGCCTTCTCGAAAATTGTCATGGTGGCCTCTCTGGAATATCGGGGCAGGGAATCAGAACTGGATGCTGACGAGGCGGCGCCGGCCGCCGGTCGTGGTTACCTTGGCGACCACCGAGCTGCGGACCGTGGAGCTGAAGCCGAGGCCGGAAAGTTGATCCGGGGACGGCTCGCATTTGGTGCGGTCGCCGAGCACCTCGAACACCTTGCGATGCGGTTGCAGGTCGCTGCGGAGGAACTCGTTGTAGATCCCCCGCGTCGGCTGGTCGTTCACGCACCCCTTGAGGATGAAGAAGTAGTGGCGGTTGCCGACCTCGTTGTCGTCGAAGTAGTTCGGCGAGTACATGACGGTTGACACCGGTACGAACTGTTCGGTGGTGATGCCCCACAGCTCCTTGCCCGCAGTGCCCGCCTGCACGTCCTTGCCCGGCCGGAAAGCGGTGACCACTCCGCCGGCAACCGTCATCCGGCCCACCTCGACGGTCTCCTTGTGGCCGACCGCGCGCTCGTGGCTGTAGTGCTCGATCTTCCCGTTGCTCTCGGTCTCGATCACGAAGCCGACCCGGTTGCTGTCCCGCTTGCGGAACTGGTTCACCTCGATCCGGTACTCACCGTCGGGAACACGGTCGGTCCAGGTGACGTTCTCCACCGGCTCGCTGGAGAGCGTCCCGCTGGCGTTCATGTCGACGTCCAGCTTGTTGCGCTTCTCCTGGTACCAGATGTGGTCGCCGTTGGGCTCGTACACGTGCAGGTCGAGGTCGTCGTGGTTGAACCAGGACAAGCTCACCCGCAGCTTGCCGGTGACGTTGCCGCCGGCGCGCTTGACCTTCTCCCGGATCGAGTCGGTGACGTTTCCGCCGTACGACCAGCCGAAATCGTTGTCCCACCGGAACAACCGCGGAGCAGCCGGGTGCCGGCCGGTGGTGAGGCTGACGAGGTGCGGCTCGTAGGTGCTGGCGACCCAGAGGTCGATGGAGGCCGCGCCGGGCAGGATGTCCTTCATGAAGGAGACCACCGGAATCTCCTCCGGCTTGGCGTCGCGAACGAACGTACCTGACGACCGGGTGGTGGCCGCCCGCATGAGCAGCCCTTCGATGCCGTCCTTCATCTGCGCGTGGGTGTCGTTGTCGACCCACAGCACGTTGGTGACCGACACGTCGGACAGCCGGGCGAACCGCCGCTGCAGCGACTCCTCGATGCCCAGCTCGGCAATGGTCTTCATGGCGGCCTTGACCATGCTCGGGGTGATCAACGCGGTGGGGCGCTGGTAGTTCTGCGGCGCCACCTTCGCCTCGAACGACCGGACCGCCTGCTCCAGGTCGACGCCGGCGGAGAGATCCTGGACGAGGGTGCCGATCACCGTGTTGCGGAACCGGGCCGCCGGGTTCATGGCGTTGGCGAAGACGAAGGCACGTCGGTCGGTCGCCTGGGTCCACCGGTTCTGCAGCGAGCGGAATTCGGTCGCCGCTCGGCGATGCTCGGCGCCGCGGTAAAGCGCGTTGTCGTCGATGAGGTCGACGACGGCGTCCAGAGCATGCCGGGTCAGTTCGGCCAGGCCGCGCTGGAAAACCTGTACCCCGGCATCGAAGCTGCCCTGTGCCGCGCCGACGTCCTCGATGCGATGCCGCTTCTCCACCCGGCCGTGCAGGTGCTGCCACACCTCGACCTGACCGTCGCGCAGCGTTCGGGTGGTCTTCGTCCCGTACTGCGCCTGAGCGGACCGGAAGATGGTGGACAACGGCAGCGAAAGAACGAACTCGTCCAGAGCCGCGGCGACGACGGAGAAGACCGGGTCGGATGCCGACACCCCGGACCAGACCGTACGGACCCGCCCGTCCTGGACCTCGACGACGTTGCCGAAGTGCTTGATGAAACCGCGGCAGGTCGAGCAGTCGTACGCGGATCGCTCACGGAACCGCGGATTGGTGCCGGCCGGGAACGAATCGAGAAAGGTGAGCCAGAGTGAGTCCCGGTCGAGACCGTCACCGACGACGTACAACTCGCCCTTGGACATCGTGGACAGACGCGAAGTCACGTCCGTCACGAACTGCTGGTAATCGCCCACCGCTTCAACCCCCTTGATCGCCGGAGATCCTACGGAGCGAATGCCAAGCGGAGGAACCCGTTTTCCGGCTGACCGCACGGTCACAGACGGGCGCCGGCGACCGGGGATGGGTTCCGTCTAGATTTGGACTGTCTAGACCAGTCTGAAAGCCCTCCTCCGCCGACAGGGCCGCTCCCCCGGACCCGATCGGGCTAGGCCCATTTCCGGGTCCGGCCAGCCGACCGGCCGGAGTTGACGCCTGCACCAACAGCACCTTGCGGGATCAGGACACGTACGGGGCCCCATTGAGGTAACGTCCCGTACCGATTCGATCACGGGGAGTAATCCTCACGATTTTGGATACCTCTGCAAGGAGTTCGTGTGGTTCGCAAATCTGTCGAGGTCTTGGCAGCCGTTGCGGCTGATTCGGCAACCACCCCGGGCGGTGGGACCGACAGGATTCTTGCCGAGGTGCTGGCCGGCGTCGTACGCGTCGAGCACGTGTCGGCCGACAGCCACTTCTTCGACGACCTGGGCGCGGACTCGATGGTGATGGCCCAGTTCTGTGCCCGGGTGCGCAAGCGCGCGGACCTGCCGTCGATATCGATGAAGGACGTCTACCAGCACCCCACGATCAGGAGTCTGACGGCCGCGCTCGAGCCGCCGAGCGTTGCACCGGTCGAGCCGGCCGCCGCGTCCGGCACCGCGGCGACGCCGGTCAGCACGCGGCAGTACGTCCTCTGCGGAACGCTCCAGGTACTGGTCATGTGCGCGTACACCTACGTCCTCGCGCTCGGCTTCCATCTGAGCTTCGACTGGATTTCCGCCGGGGACGGCCTGATTGCCGCCTATCTGCGCGCGGTGCTGGCCGGCGGCGCGACCTTCCTCGGCGCCTGCGTCCTGCCGATCGCGGCGAAGTGGGCGCTCGTCGGGCGGTGGCGACCGCAGCGGATCCCGATCTGGAGCCTGGCCTACCTCCGCTTCTGGGTGGTCAAGTCGCTGGTCACGCTGAACCCGCTGGTCCTGTTCGCCGGCTCGCCGATCTACAACCTCTATCTGCGGGCGCTGGGTGCCAAGGTCGGGCGCGATGTCCTCATCCTGTCCCGGCGCGCGCCCACCTGCACCGACCTGCTCACCGTCGGCGACGGCACGGTCATCCGCAATCACACGTTCTTCACCTGCTACCGGGCCGTGGCCGGGATGCTCCAGACCGGCGCGGTCACCCTCGGGCGCGACGTGTACGTCGGCGAGAAGTCGGTGCTGGACATCGAGACCGCGATGGGCGACGGGGCCCAGCTCGGGCACGCCTCCACACTGCATGAGGGGCAGGCGGTGCCCGCCGGCGAGCACTGGCACGGGTCACCCGGCCAGCCGACCCGCTCGGACTACCGCACGCTCGGATCCGCCGGCCGCACCACCCGCCGGAAGGTCACCCACACCCTGCTGCAGCTGACGCTGTGGTTGCTCGTGTACGTCCCGGTGACCAGCGGTGGCCTGGCCGTCTTGTTCGCCGAGGTGCCGGCGCTCAACGCCGTGATCGAGCCGGGTGGTCAGGCTCTGACGCACCGGTCGTTCTACGTCACCGTGCTGGTCACGTCCCTCGCGCTCTTCTTCGGCTCGATGCTGCTCAGCATCCTCACCGTCGTCACCGTTCCCCGGGTGCTCAACCTCGCCATCAAGCCGGACCGGGTTTACCCCCTCTACGGTTTCCACCACTCGATCCACCGGGCGATCGTGCGCATGACCAACCGGCGATTCTTCGTCCAGTTCTTCGGTGACAGTTCCTACATCGTCGGCTATCTACGCTGCCTCGGATACCGCCTCAAGCCGGTCGTGCAGACCGGGTCGAACTTCGGCACGGACGTGCTGCACGAGAATCCCTACCAGAGCGCGGTCGGCAGCGGAACCGTGATCGCCAGCGGCCTGTTCTTCGTCAACACCGACTACTCGTCTACGTCCTTCCGGGTATCCCGGGCGACCATCGGGCCGCGCAACTTCCTGGGCAACCACATCGTCTACCCCGCCCAGGGCCGGACCGGCGCCAACTGCCTTCTCGCGACGAAGGTCCTCGTTCCGATCGACGGAGAGGTCCGGGAGAACGTCGGGCTCCTGGGGTCCCCCAGCTTCGAGATTCCCCGCTCGGTCGCCCGTGACAACAAGTTCCAGCACCTGATGGCCGGCGACGAGTTCCGGCGCCGGCTCGCCGCCAAGAACCGGCACAACCTGCGCACCATGGCGTACTGGCTGCTGGCGCATTGGGTGTACGCCTTCGGGCTCACCCTGTTCGGTCTTCTCGCCGCCGACTTCTACGCGGACCTGGGCTCGGTGGCGATCGCGTTGGGCGAGATCTCCGTCATCGTGTTCACGCTGCTGCACGTCGTACTGACCGAACGCGCGGCGCTGGGATTCCGCGGGATGCAGCCGAAGTACTGCTCGATCTACCAGGAGGGCTTCTGGGAATCGGAGCGCCTGTTCAAGATGCAGGCGAGGCCGGGGCTGCACTCCGCTTTCGTCGGTACCCCGATCCAGTCCTGGTTCTGGCGGATGGTGGGTGTCCGGCTCGGCCGCAGACTCTTCGACGACGGCTGCGGCATGTCCGAGAAGAACCTGGTGACCATCGGCGACGACGTCACCCTCAACGCCGGCTCGACGATCCAGTGCCACTCGCAGGAGGACTACGTCTTCAAGTCGGACCGCACCACCGTCGGTTCCGGCTGCACCATCGGCGTCGGGGCGCTCGTCCACTACGGCGTGGCGATGGGCGAGGGTGCGGTGCTCGCGCCGGACGCCTTCCTCATGAAGGGCGAAGAAGTTCCGCCGTACGCGCGGTGGGGTGGTAACCCGGCCCGCGAGATGCGTCCCGCTCTGACCGCCGACCGATAACGAGGGAGTCGATGGAAATGCCAGCCGAGGCCAGCCGAGAATTCTGGCGTGGGGTGTTGAACGCCGGCGGGTTCACCCCGATCCCACGGTGGACGCTCGACGCGGAGCCGGCCGTCGCCCAGCTCGAGGCGACGATCCCCGACGACGTGGCGGCGGCGTTGCACGGGCTGGCGGTTCCGCTCGGCTCGGTGCTGCTGGCGGCGCACGCCAAGGTGCTCGCCGTGCTGTGCGGCGAGAGCGAGGTGGTGACCGGCTACGTCGCCGGGCCGGCCGATCGGCCGCTGCCCTGCCGGCTGACGACCGACCCCCACACGTGGCGGACGATGCTGCTGGACGTCCACCGCGCCGAGTCGGAACTGCTGTCGCACCGGGACTTCCCCGTCGACGATCTACGTCGTGAGCTGGGCCGGACCGGACCGTCGTTCGAGACCGTGTTCGATCCGACCGGCAGTGCCGGCGATCTCGCCGACGACACCGTGCTGTGGGTGGGAGTCCGGCGGCACGACGGCCGGCTCGTGCTGCGCCTGCGGTACCGGACCGAGGTGCTCGACGAAGGCTGCGCCGGCCGGATCGCCGGCTACCACCTCGCCGCGCTCGCGCTGATCGCCGCGGACGCCGATGCCGAGCACAAGCGGCAGACCCTGCTCTCCGCCGAGGAACTAAGCCTCCAGCTCGACGGGATGGCCGGACCCCGGCGGGAACTGCCGGACCGCCGGATGCACGAGTTGTTCGAGCAGCGGGTGGCGGCGCACCCGGACGCCGTCGCGGCCATGCACGGCGACGAGCAATGGACCTACCGGCAGCTCAACGAGCATGCCAACCGGTTGGGACGCGCCCTGCTGGCACGGGGCCTGCGCCGCGAAGGCGTCGTCGCGGTGGTGATGGAGCGCAATCTCGACTGGATGGCCGCCGTCCTGGCCATCTTCAAGGCCGGCGGCGTGTACCTGCCCCTCGAGCCGCATTTCCCGGCCGGTCGCATCGCGACCGCGCTCGCGCGGGCCGAGTGCGATCTGGTGCTGACCGAACACGGCAGCACCACCACCCTCGACCAGGCTCTCGACGAGACACCGGCGATCCGGAAGCTCTTCGTGGACGCGGCCGGCGCCGAGGGCCATGCCGCCGGGAATCTCGGCGTCGACGTCGCACCGGACCAGCTCGCCTACATCCTCTTCACCTCCGGCTCCACCGGGGAGCCCAAGGGCGCGATGTGCGAGCACGCGGGCATGCTCAACCACATCTACGCCAAGCTCGCCGACCTGGAGGTCGGCGAAGGGCAGGTGGTGCCCCAGACCGGCCCCCAGTGCTTCGACATCTCGGTCTGGCAGCTGTTGGCCGCGCTCCTCGTCGGTGGGCGGACCCTGCTGGTCGACCACGAGGTGATCCTGGACGTCGAGCGGTTCGTCGACACCATCGTCGACGGCCGGGCCGCCGTGCTCCAGGTGGTGCCGTCCTATCTCGACGTCGTCGTGTCCTATCTGGAGCAGCATCCGCGCGAGCTGCCGGACCTGCACTGCGTATCGCCCACCGGCGACTTCCTGAAGCGGGAGCTCGTGCAGCGCTGGTTCGCGGCACAGCCCGGAATCAAGCTGGTCAACACGTACGGGTTGACCGAGACCTCCGACGACGCCGTCCACGAGACCATGGACCGGGTACCGGATCGGCCCCGGGTGCCGCTCGGGCGGCCGATCAGCAACGTGCACGTATACGTCGTCGACGAGCACCTCTCACCCGTACCACTGGGTGCCCCCGGCCTGATCGTCTTCTCCGGAGTCTGCGTCGGCCGCGGGTACATCAACGACCCCGAGCGCACCCGCCAGATGTTCGCCGCCGATCCGCACCGCCCCGGCGAACGCCTCTGCCGCAGCGGCGACTACGGCCACTGGCAACCCGAGGGCAAGCTGGAGTTCCTCGGCCGCCGCGACAACCAGGTCAAGATCCGCGGCTTCCGGATCGAGATCGGCGAGATCGAGAATGCGCTGCTGCGCGTGCCGGGTGTCCGCGACGGCGCCGTGGTGGTCACCGAGTCGGCCGACCGTAGCAAGCACCTGGTGGCCTTCTATTCCGGGCAGCGGCTCCTCGATGGCGGCGCACTGCGGGACCTGCTGCCCGACTACCTCATCCCGTCGGCCTTCCACTGGCGGGAGAGTCTGCCGCTCACCGCGAACGGCAAGATCGATCGGACGACGCTGACGGCGCTCGCCGCGGACCTCGACGCCGTCCGCGAGGACTATCAGGCGCCGGGCACCCCCACCGAGCGGTGGCTGGCGGCCGCCTGGGCGAAGGTGCTCGGCATCCCGCAGGACCAGATCGGCCGGCAGGACCACTTCTTCGACCGGGGCGGCACATCGCTGTCGGCGGTGAAAGTGGCGATCACCCTCGACCGTGCGGTGTCCCTCGCCGACCTCACCCAGCACCCGATCCTCGCCGATCTGGCCGGGCTGATCGACGGCCGTCCGAGTGACGCGGCACGCGCCGTGCTGGCCGCCGCCGACCCGCTGTACGCCTCCTGAGCAGCAAACGAGAAGGAGATAGACATGTCGTCCACATCCACGGCGTCATTGCTCGACGTCGACCTGCGATCCGGGAGACCACCGGTGCTGCGGGCCGAGGCCGCCGGCGACGCGGCGAGCTGGGTGACCGAACATCGGGGCGCGCTGCGCGCCGTCGTCGCCGAGCACGGTTCGGTCCTGGTCCGCGGTTTGGCGCTGGCCACCCCGGCCGAGACCGGCGACGTCTTCCGGCGGCTGGCGACCGGTCTGATGACCGAGAGGGAGGCCTTCGCGGCCCGGCAGATCCATGCCGACGGCGTGTACTCCTCGTCGACGTGGCCGCCGAACCAGCCGATGTGCATGCACCACGAACTGACCTACCTCCTGGAGTTTCCGAGCCTGATGCTGTTCGCCTGCCTCAGCGCGCCCACGACCGGTGGCGCGACCGCGGTTGCCGACGGACCGGCCGTGCTCGACGCGCTGCCCGCCGACCTGATCGAACGGTTCGCCCGGGAGGGCTGGCTGCTCACCCGCAGCTACAACGACGAGATAGGTGCGTCCCTCGCGGAGGCGTTCGGCACCGAGGACCGCGCCGCCATCGAGCGGTATTGCCGCGCCAACGCGATCGAGTTCGAGTGGCAACCCGGCGGCGGTCTGCGCACCCGGCAGCGCCGCAGCGCCCTGGTGCGGCACCCGATCACCGGGAGCCGTTGCTGGTTCAACCAGATCGCCTTCCTCAACGAGTGGACGATTGCCGCCGAGGTGCGCGAGTACCTGGTGGACGTCTACGGGGCCGAGGGGCTTCCGTTCAACACCCGCTTCGGCGACGGCGACCCGATCGGCGCCGACGTCGTGCAACTCCTCAACGAGGCGTACGAGGCCAACACCGTTCGCGAGCCGTGGCAGGCCGGCGACCTGCTGCTCGTCGACAACATCCGCACCGCGCACAGCCGGGAGGCCTTCGAGGGACCGCGCGAGGTGCTCGTCGCGATGGCCGACGGGGTACGCCTGGCCGACTGCTCGCCGACCGCCGGGGTGACCGCCGGATGACCGCCGGATGACCGCCGTGGATGTCACCGCAACCGCATCCGTGGCGCCCGGGCCGATCACCGTGCCGCCGTTCGCGACGATCTCCGGGGCACAGGTTCAGCACGCGCTGCGCGGGCACGAGCGGCAGATCGTGGAGCTGGTCGAGGCGACCTATCGGCTGCACGCCGCCGGCGACTCGGTCAACCCGGCGTCCTACTTCCTGCGCTTCCCCGACCGTCCGTCCGCCCGGATCATCGCGCTGCCCGCCTCGATCGGTGGGCAGGTGCGCGTGGACGGCCTGAAGTGGATCTCCAGCTTCCCGGCGAACGTGGCGGCCGGCATCCCGCGAGCCTCCGGGGTGCTGATCCTCAACGACCACGAGACCGGCTACCCGTTCGCGTGTCTGGAGGCGTCGATCATCAGCGCCACCAGAACTGCCGCGTCGGCGGCGTTGGCGGCGGACTGGCTCAGCCGCGGCCGGCCGCGGCCGGCACGTGTCGGGTTCGTCGGGACCGGCCTGATCGCCCGCTACATCCACACCTACCTCACCGCGACCGGCTGGTCGTACGACGAGATCGGCGTGCACGACCTGTCCGCCGCCAGCGCGGCCGGCTTCCGCGGTTACCTGGAGCAGTCGGGCGCGACCGGCCGGATCACCGTCCACGACAGCGCCGAGCAGCTGATCCGCTCCAGCGACCTGGTGGTCTTCGCCACCGTTGCCGCCGCGCCGCACGTCGACGACCCGTCGTGGTTCGCCCACCACCCGCTGGTGCTGCACGTGTCGCTGCGCGACCTCGCGCCGGAGATCGTCATCGCCTCGGCGAACATCGTCGACGACGTCGAGCACTGCCTGACCGCGAACACCTCGCCGCACCTGGCCGAACAGCGTACCGGCGGCCGGGCCTTCCTGCTCGGCACGTTGGACGACGTGATGGCCGGGCGGGTGACACCGCCCGCGGACCGGCCGGTGGTGTTCTCACCCTTCGGCCTCGGCGTGCTCGATCTGGCGGTCGGCAAATACGTGTACGACGAGGCGGTGCGCTCCGGTGGGTTGCGCGTCGTCGATGACTTCTTCCATGAGCTGCGCCGGTACGGATGAGCGGGGGCCATCGTGGGTAACGTGACCGGGTCGGTGGACCTGGCGGGTATGGAACGGCTGCAATACGACTACAGCTCCGCGCTGATGCCGCAGGACCGGCCGGATTCGTTCACCATGTGGCGCTACCGGAAGCTGCTGCCCGGCGCGGACGGTCCGGTGCGGTATCCGATGCCCATCGGCGGCACGCCACTGCTGCCCGCGCCGGCCCTCCGACAGACGCTGGGCATGCCGCGCCTGTGGATCAAGGATGAGACGCGCAACCCGACGGCGTCCAACAAGGACCGGGCCACCGCACTCGTGATCGAAGACGGCCTGCGAAACGGCAAGGACACGATCACCACGGCGTCCACCGGCAACGCCGCGATAGCCACCGCCTTCGGTGCCGCGGCCGCAGGCGTACGGGCCGTCATCTTTGTCTCTACGGACTGCCAGCCGACGAAGCTCGCGCTGATGGCGCAGGCCGGTGCCTGGGTGTTCCGCGTCCCCGACGGCTACGCGGCGGCGGTCGACCTGTCCCGGGGCGCCGCCCGCACGTTCGGCTGGCTCGACCGCAACACCGGCGCCAACCCGCTCACCATCGAGGCGAAGAAGACCGTGGCGTTCGAGGTGTGGGAGCAGCTCGGCCGCCGGCTCCCGGACGTGATGATCGCCCCGGTCGGCGACGGCCCCACGTTGGTGGCGCTCGACAAGGGCTTCGCCGAACTGGTCAGCTGCGGCCTCACCACGCGGCAACCGCGCCTGATCGGGGTGCAGGCCGAGCACTGCCAGCCGTTGGTGCGGGCGTGGCTCGGGATGGCCCCCGGGCCGGCGGAGCTGGATCCCGCCGCCACGCTCGCCGACGGCATCGCGGTCGTGCGCCCGGCCATCGGCGACGCCGTGCTGGAGGCGGTGCGCGGCAGCGGCGGCGCCATGACGGCGGTCACCGAAAGGGCGCTGCTGAGCGCGGTGGCGACGTTGGCCGGCGAGGCGGGCGTGGGTGCCGAACCCGCCGGTGCGGCGGCCCTCGCCGGGCTGGAAAGTGCCGTCGAAGGCGGACTGGTGGATCGGCTGGAAACCGTGGTCCTGCTCGTCACCGGCCGGGAGACGAAGGCGGGCGGCAGGCCCGCCGAGCCGAGCCGGTCGGCGGTCGTCGAAACGCTCGACGAGGTCCAGCGGGTGCTGGAAGGCAATCGGTAACCGCAAACTACGCGCGTACGAACGGAGAGCATCGTGCCAGTCATATCCGTGCCTCAGGACTACAACGAGGAGGAACTGTACGTCGACCTTCGGCCGATCTTCAGCCGCTCGCTCTTCCTGAAGTGTGAGGGCTTCAACTTCGCCGGCTCGATCAAGCTGAAGGCCGCGACCGAGATGGTGGAGTCCGCCGAGCGAAGCGGAATCCTAACGCCGGGGTCCGTCCTGGTCGAGTCGTCGTCCGGAAACCTCGGCGTGGCACTGAGCATGCTCGCTGCGAACAAGGGTTACGGGTTCATCTGCGTGACCGACTCGCGATGCAATCTCTCGACCCGACGGTTGATGCAGGCGCTGGGCGGCCAGGTGCACATCGTCACGCAGCCGGACCCGGACAGCGGCCTGCTCGGCGCCCGGATCAACTACGTCCGGGCGCTGTGTGCCTCCGACACCCGGTATGTGTGGCTCAACCAGTACCTCAATCCGGCCAACTGGAAGGCGCACTACCACCGGACGGCGCCGGCGATCACCCGTCAGTTCCCGCGGCTGGACGTCCTGTTCGTCGGGGCCGGCACCACCGGCACGCTGATGGGCTGCGCACGTTATCTCCGGGAGTGGCACCGGCCGGTGCGAGTGGTCGCGATAGACAGCGTCGGCTCGGTGACCTTCGGCGGTGCGCCGGGTCGCCGGATGATTCCCGGCCTGGGCACCAGCATTCGCCCGCCGCTGCTCGATGAGTCCTATGTGGATGATGTGTTGTGGGTCGAGGAGGCCGACACCATCCAAACCTGCCATCGTCTGGCCAGGAGCGGATTTCTGTTCGGCGGGTCCACCGGCACGGTGGTCAGCGGCGCGATGCGCTGGCTGGCCGAGCACGACGAGACCGACCTCACCGCGGTGGCCATCGCGCCGGACCTTGGGGAGCGCTATCTCGACACCGTTTATCAGACCAATTGGCTGCGGGATATCTACGGCGAGGACGTGCTCGGCTCCGGTGAACTGATCGCCGGATCCCGGTCCGCCTGAATTTTGGGCCGCCCGCGGCGACCTGCCCCGGCACTACGGCGATTTGCCCGCAGTGCCGGGTGAGGTCGTGACCGCTCCTGTGGATGGGGACTTCAGGGATTCGCGGTCGCCATTTCTATCGTTCCGCTAGCGCGGTTCAGCGGCAGTGCTTGTTGTGCTTGTGGTGGCTCTTCTTGTGGTGGTGGTTCTTGCGGTGGTCGTTGTCGCGCCGGTCGTTGTCCCGACGGTCATTGTCCCGACGGTCATTGTCCCGACGGTCGTTATCGCGACGGTCATTGTCGCGACGGTCGTTATCGCGACGGTCATTGTCCCGACGGTCATTGTCCCGACGGTCATTGTCCCGACGGTCATTGTCCCGACGGTCGTTATCGCGACGGTCGTTGTCCCGGCGGTCGCCCTGGCCGACTGTGGACTTGACGTCCAGCTGACCGGCCGAAGCGGCTGCCTGCGCCGGACCCGCCGTCACCACGGCCGCGACGAGACCCACGCCGGACATCATCAGAACTCGCGTAATCTTATTCATTGCCGTCCATTTCTTGTGACCTCTGAAAGGGAGGGGTGCTTCGCGAGAACAGCAAATCATCTGATTTCCGCATGACCAGGCACGCAACACGCGCTAGTAACCTGGATGATCGACAGCCGGAAAGACAATCATTCGGCTGCGATTCGGGTGACAGTTGATCATCCGTTCGGCCAGGTTGAGCGCGCCGGCAGGGGTTGGGACGCACCAAAAGCAGCAACCGCTCACGTTTCCCGCCGCCGGACCGTCCGCCATGGACACCACGCGATGCGGGTGGCGGCGACCTCAACCAACTAAACCTGCGCGGCACGCTCCTAGATGGCGCCGCGCGCACGTCGATCAGCGCCTCTAACGCGAAAGATCTCTAGCTGCCTGGGTAGACGCTGATCAGCCCGCAAGCGCCGCAGATGTCGGGGTATGAGAGCTGCTGCACACGGGCGGAGGAGGCGTAAACATTTGCGCCGGGACGTGATCATCGGCCGGTGAGCGGCGAGGGCTTCACCGGGGGTAAGGCGCTGTTGATGTTGGTCGGCTCGGGGGCGCTCGGCGGTGTGATGTTGGTGGCCGCCAGGTTTCGCCCGAGGTGCACATCCACGGGGCGCTAACCGGGAACGTGGCGGGCCTCCACGCGAATTTTGAATGTTGGCGATGACAACGCTGACGGGCCTGGCTGGCCGATTTGTCCGCGCTTGCGCAGCCTCGTTTATTGTTCGCGCTCCAGGCCCACCGTCACGGAGCGGGCCGCGCGCAATGCTCGGTAAAGTATTGAGACGTGACTCGCTCCCGCTTCTCCGCCGTGCTGTTCGACTGTGACGGCGTTCTCGTCGATTCCGAGCCGATCACGAACCGCGTCCTGCGAACCATGCTGATCGAGCTCGGTTGGGAGATCTCCGAGCGCGGCTGCATCGACCTGTTCATCGGCCGGGCGTTGAAGGACGAGTGGGCGGTGATCCAGGAACACACCGGCTTCAGGATCGACGACGTCTGGTTGGCGAGCTTCCGCGCCCGGCGTGACGACGCTCTGCGGGTGAGCCTTGTTGCGATCCCCGGCGCCCAGGAGACGGTCCGCGCGGTGGCAGCGCTGATGGGCGACCAGTTCGCCTGTGTGACCGGCGCCGATCGGCCCAAGGTCGAGATGCAGCTGAAGCTGGTCGGGCTGGACCAGTACTTCGGCAGCCGCGTCTTCAGCGGCATGGAGGTACCCAGGAGCAAGCCCGCGCCCGACGTCTACCTCGCCGCCGCCAACGCCCTGAAGATCGATCCGACCACGGCGGTCGTGATCGAGGATTCGGTGGCCGGCGTCACCGCTGGTGTGGCCGCCGGCGCAACGGTGTTCGGGTTCGCGCCCGCGAGCCCCACCCACACAAAGCCGGAAGTCTTGCGCGCGGCGGGGGCAAGCCTCGTCTTCACCGACATGGCCGACCTGCCCGGCTTGCTCGGCGCCTGAGCCTCGCCCGCCGGCGCGGGCAAGCTAGGCGACACGGACCGCGGCGCGGACGCGTTTCAGAGCCCGTCAAAGCCACTGGCGGATGATGGTGACGGTGAGTTTGTCGTACCGCATGGCATGCCGGCCCTGTCTGGGCGGGTCACCTTGCTACTCGTGTCATCGGGGCGGGGCGGCTCTGCCAAGATGCGGCCCAGGTCATTTCGTAGCCGGGCGGCCGCGATCGCGTTGCGGTGGCTCGGGACAGGCATTGCCGCGCGCCGCCGACCGGTTCGCGTCAGCCGGCTCCCGCCGCCGCCCTACGAGGCCATAATGTGGGATCCGTGTCCGCTCTACGGGACCAGCGTCCACATCGTGGCAGCGCGTCCGCGATGTGGGATTCGCATCCACAGTAGACCATTTCTTCCTCCGCTTTCGCACCCTTTGTCCGGCCGCTTTCCCCGACGTTTCGTAGACCTTGGAGACTTATGGCTCGCATGTGGGCGTAAGTCTCCAAGGTCTAAAGAAAGCCCAGCATGTGGCCGGGATCGTCACATAGTGGGATGGAGGGACGAGCCGCGCGTCGACCTGCAGACATGTGCGGCTCGTCGTCACCTCGACGGCCGATGCCAGTCGCGGGCTGCGGGTCGCGGACTGCTGCGGCTCGCCGGGTGCGGGTCGCGGAGTGCAGGTCGCCGAATGCGCGTCGCCGGGGCGCGTCGCGGAGCGCAGGTCGCCGGGGCGCGTCGCAGGGTGCGCGTCGCCAGGTGCCGGTTACCCGGGCTTTCCATCGCCGGTTGGTGTTCAGCAGTCGTCCTCGTGCCCGCGGATGGCGCCCGCAGCAGTCGCATGGCAGGAACTGTCGCGTTCGGGGTTGTTGGGCGATGCGCCGCCACACCGTTAGAGCTTCGGCGCCCGGCCAGAGACCGCGTCGGGCCCAGTCGAGAGCTGTCTTCCATTCGAGGTCACTGATCTCGCACTGGCCGGGTTTGTCAAGGCCGGGCACGTGGGGTACGTCATGCCACAACGTCTTGGGCACGCGAGATCGCCGAAGGGCCGCCTCCGCGGCATGGCGCCTTTTTCGTCATCAAGAAAGCGCTGATCATACCGGCGGCGATCAGCCGAACTTTGTCCACTGGCCCTCGGAGATGACCTCGACGGAGCCGTCGGCGACCTTGATGGCTGTCTGTTCGTCGATGGCGTAGGCCGGGGCGCCGATGTCGGCGGCCCACCGCTCCGCATCGGCCGGGGTGTTCGTGGGGAAAGCGTTCAGGTGCGGGAAAATCGAGAAGTCCACGACGCCCAGGGTGCGGTCGTCCGGCGCCGACGGCCACTCGACGAAGTAGTCGCCGATCCGGGGTGTCATCACCATGCTTCCGGCGCTCACCCCCACCCAGACCGTGTCGGGCAGGGACGGCAGCAGGTCGGCCAGGCCGGACTCGCGCATCCAGTGGCACAGGTACGTGGCGTCGCCGCCGTCGACCAGGAGCACGTCGGCCTCGCGGACCCAGGGGACCCACCGCTCGGCGCCGATGGTGGGCAGTGCGGTCAGCTCGAGGACACCGAGCGACGCCCAGCCGAGGCCGGTCAGGTACTGCCAGTCGGGCGCCGGCTGGGCGGCGATCAAGCCCCGTACCGTTGCCGGGCCGCACATCTGGTGACCCCACTGGGCCGTCGGGATGCAGAGGGCGTGGCTGTCGGCGACCGGCTTGCCGAGGAGCTGCACGAGAGCCGAGTGGATGCTCGGGTTCGTGACGCCGCCTGAGGTGAGCAAGAGTTTCACGGTGCCTCCGGAATCGCGCGGTCGGACATCGAGCCGGACTGATCCTAGTCCGACCGCCTACCAAAAACCGCCTACCAGAAGAGGAGCACGCGGCCGCGCATGCGCACCCCGTGACCCTGCAGCGTGAGCCGGCACTCGTGGTGCGCCAACGTGGTCGAGCGCCCGATGCGGTGCCGCACCTCCTGTTCGTTGAAGAGCACAACCCCTGGCTCGTACGCGATATGCACCGCACCGCCGGTCTGGTCGTCGACGAGGTCCATGCCGGTGCCGCCGCTCGGGACGGCCAGCGGCAAGGTGAAGTTGAGGATCCCGGTCACCTCGGCGGCGTGCTCGACGAAGTAGGGCACCTGCCAGGCGAGCTCGTCGAGGTGCCAGCCCCCGCCCTCGTAGGTGCCCGGTTCGGCGTACCGCATGAGGTGAAAGCCCGGAACGGCGAGTCGGTCCACAAAGGATACTTGCTCGCCGTACCGGGCCTCGAAAAGCGACGCCACCCGGTCGTACAGATCCCGGTAAAGCCCGTAGAGCAACCGGTTCGTCGCCCGCGCCCGCTCCTCGTAGTAGCCGAGCCGATCGCGGTTGCGGTACACGGGCTCGCCGATGGTCGTGAGGTCCGGGCCGTCGCGCCAGCAAGAATCACGCACCTCGGGCGTCGGATCCAGCACGGTCGCGGCCCAGCGGGCGGCCTCCTCGCGGGTCAGCACGGAGGCCAGGTGGACCGGGGCCGTGTTCACCGGGTCACCGCGCAGGTGTACGCGGCGGCCAGCAGGCCGGCCACCGCGGCGGCGATCGGCTGCCCGGCGCCGGCCTCGTAGTACGCGAACGCCGGCGACGGGTTGACCTCGAAGCAGTACCACTCGTCGTCGGCGGTGACCCGCAGGTCGACGCCGGCCACCGGCAGCCCGAGCCGCGCGGTCAGCATCTGGCATCGTGCGGCCACCACGTCCGGCAGGTCGAAGGGCGACAGCTCGGCACGCGGGAGACCCTGCGACGCCGCGTACCGATAGTCGTCGGCCTCGCTCTCGACGCGGGTGGCGAAGGTCTCGGCGCCGACGACGTGAACGCGGACGTCGGTGCCGGGGATCCACGCCTGGAACTGGGTGGGGCAGACCGCCACCTGGGCGAGGTCGTCCCGCGCGGTGAGCCGCCGGACGCGGCTGCGGATCGCGCTGACCGACTTGTAGACGACCTCGCCGTGCTGCCGGGCGAAGGACGCGGCGGCCACGGGATCGTTGGTCACGAGCGTCTCCGGTACGGGGAAGCCGCACGCCGCCGCATGCCGGATCTGCGCGGGCTTCGACCCGTTGCTGGCCGCCGCCGAGGGCCGGCTGATGACCAGGGCCGGGGTGAGTTCGGACCAGCACGCCAGCGCCTCGTCGACCTGCTGGGCATGGCGACGCCCGGCGGCATCGTCGCGGACGGCGGGCAGCCGCGCGCTGTCGTGCGGGCGCAGATAGGCCGCGCTGACCTCGTCGAGCCTCAGCGACTTGCCGCCGACCTCCAGACGGCCGCCCGGTTCGACGCGGGTTTCGAGGACCCGGTGCTGGTCGAGGAAGAAGGACGGCACCCGGAGCGCGTTGCGGACCGCCGTCATTGTCGAGTCGCCGGGCAGCCCCCACAGCAGGACCGTCATCACGCATCCTCCAGCAGGCCTCGGAGGGCCTCGGCCACCGGCGGCGCCGAGACGTCCGGCCACGCGTCGGCGGTGTCGACCGTACCGGCGGCGGAGATCGAGGCACGCAGAAGCGTGCAGCCGGACGCCTTGGCGAAGGCGGCCAAGGCCCACCCGAGCTCGTCGGAGACCGCACCGAACCACCGCTCCCCCACCACCGTGACCTCGCCACCGCCTGCGGCCGACTGCGGCGGATGCGCGACCGCGAGCGCCGCCGCCCACTGCGCCGGACGCCACCCCGGGCCGTTGAGGCAGGTGTCGCTCGGCCGGTTGACCACCGGGCCGGGCCAGGCCGCCAGAAAGGCCCGCAGGAAGGCATCGAGCTCGGCCGCGGCGTAGGCGGCGTCGCGCGAGTCCACATGGGACAGGTCGCCGCAGCGCACCCCGCCGAGACGGCACACGATCGCCCGTACGGCCGGGCGGGACGGCAGCGAGGCCGCGGCGCGCCCACGCCGGTCCACGGTCAACGTCATCCGCTCGGCGCACAGGAGGGCCGGCGTGAGCAGCAGGGCGTCGTCGCCCCAGAGCGAGGCCAGCCGCCGGGCCGCGGCGTCGTCGGAGTGCGCCAGGATCAGCCGCATCTCAGTCGTCCTCCTCGGTGGGCGGCCGCAGCGCGGTGGCCTCGACGTCCGGCCGGTCCTCGAGGCTGATGAATGTGCGCTCGGATCCGCCGGCGGGCGGGTCGGCGGCGCTCATGTGCGGATCGCCGGCGGGTTCGGCCGCGATCGGCCGCTGGTCGATGCCGGCCACCTTGTCCACGCCCGCGACCTTGTCGAGGAAGTCCTTGTCCTTGCCGTCCTTGCGGTCCTTGCCCTCCTTGTCCTTGCCCTCCTTACCTTCCTTGGTGTCCTTGCTGTCTTTGTCCTTGCTCTCCTTGGTGTCCTTCTCCTTGGTGTCCTTGGAGTCCTTGTCCTTGCCCTTGGCGGCGATCTTCGCGTCGATCTCGGTGATCTTCGCTTCCAGTTCGCGGGACAGCTGGAAGACCTCGCGCCGCAGCTCGGCCACGCAGTTGCTGGAGGTGTGCAGGTCGCGCGCGATGCTGTCGAACTCGCCCTCGATGCTGTGGAAGCGGGAGTTGAACCCGATCTCGTCCGGGGTGGCGCCGGCCTGCACGACCGTCACCCCGTCCACGAAGTCGGGATGGATGAACAGCCGTTCGTAGGTGAGCGCGCACTCGGGCGCCGTCTCGTTGATGGTCACCTGGAAGGTGAAGCTGCCGTCCGCCGCGAGCGCGGCGGGCTCCGCGGAGCGGGCGATGGCGCGGCCGAGCACGGCGACGACGGCGTCCTCGGCCAGGCCGGCGTCGCGCAGCGCGTGGGCGACGGTCTCCGCGGGCACGCCGAAGACGAGCGGTGCGGCGCCCGGGAGGTTTCCTTCGTGGTCGGACATGGTGGCTCTCCTGGAAAGCGGATCAGCGGGTGGCTCGGTAGTGGCGGTAGGTGCGGGCGGCCGCGGCCGTGAGCGGGATCGCGGCCCCCGACCCGTCCGCGTCGACGTGTTGCTGCCGCAGCCGCCAGGTGTTGGCGCGCACCCCGATCGGCGTGGCCAGTTCGACCAGGTTCATGAGGTGCTCGTACTGGCGCAGGGTGAGCAGCGCACTGTCGGCAGGCACGGGCGACCACTCGTACGGGTCGTTGCCGTCGCCGCGCAGGTGCGCCACGCAGCTGAGCACGCCGACCCCCTGGCCCGGCGCGAAGATCGTGGTGGTGGCGCCCCGCCGGGGTTCGATCCGGAACGCGTCGCCGGCCAGCCCGCGCGCCTGCCAGCGGTAGAGCACGGTCTGCCGGCCGGCCAGGTTGCTGCCCGCCAGCGGCAGGCCGGTCACGCCGATCAGCACCGCGGCAGTCCCGGCCGCGGTGATCAGGCCGACCACGCTGGACGCGCCCGCGTGCGCCGCCGCCGGCAACAACTCGGCGAGTGGTCCGGCGCCGGCCGCGCCGAGGTCGTACGCGACGTACAGGCGGTCGGACACGGCGGCCAGTTGCTGCCGGAACCCGTCCACATCGGCCACCGCCGGGACTCCCTGCTGTTGCAAGGCCTGGGCGAGGTCGGGGGCGGCACTCGCCGGTTGCATCGCGGCGAGCAGCGCCGCCTCGTCGGCCACCGCGGTCTGTCCGAGGGCGGTCATCGCTGCCATCACGGCGACGATCGGGGTGTCGTGCGCGGCATCGGAGGCCGAGACCAGGTGCGCGGCCGCGGTGACCGGCAGCGGCCCGTCCGGCCCCGGCGCCAGGTCCACGACCAGCGGGCCCATCGGCAGCGTGCTCACGAAGACGCCGTCGGCGGTCGGTTCGGCGGTCCGCAGCCCGCACGCCGACAGCAGCCAGGCGCCGATCGGGTCCTGCTGCCGTGGCACCGGCACGACCCCCGGGAGGCCGAGGTCGCGGGCGGCGCGGACGGCCTTGTCCAGCGCCTTGGCGTTCACCGGTGCGAGCAGTGCCCCGAGCCCCAGTTCGAAGCGGGATCCGCCGTCGTCGAACTGTCCGGTGCTCAGCGCCGGCCACGGCCGGCTGCCCAGTTGCTCGCAGCGGTCCAGCAGGGTGGCGAGCGCCTCGGCGAGAGCCGGCGCGAGCGGCTGCGACGGCCGCAGGTTCCAGTCGTTCAGCCGCCCGCGTAGCCTCGCGACCCGTTCGGCGACCGGTGCGGGCAGCATCCGCGCGGCGTGCGCCGCGTCCCCGGCGTCGCTGCCGGCAGGCCAGATCAGGTGCACCCGGCGGACGGCGTCCAGCAAGGCGGCGCGGCCGGTCCCGACCAGCCGCATCGCCAGCAGCAGCTGGTTGGGGCTCTCGTCCACGTCGACCCGGCCGGCGAAGCCCACGTCGGCCATCCGCCCGCCGTTGATCAGCTCCTCGGCCCAGCCGGGCGTGGCCAGCCAGAGCCCGCGCAGCAGCCGCAGCCGGGCCCGGTACGAGTCGTCGTCCTCCCCGCCCGGCAGCGGCTGGGTGGTGGGTGAGCGACGCTCCGGATCCCAGACCAGCTCGTCGCCGAAGCGTGGGCAGTGCAGGTCGGCGCCGAGCCGGTCGAGGGCGCTGTCCCGGGCCCGGTCGAGTGCGCGCATCGCGGCGACCTCCCGGCCGGTCCGGCGCAGCCGCGCCTTCTCGGCGAGCAGCACGGCCATCAGCCGACCGGCCAGACCCTCCACCAGATCGACACGTACGGCGTCGCGAATCTGAGCCGCGGTGCGACCGTCGGACGTGAGCTCGGTCGACGAGCCGGGCGCCACCACGATCGGCAGGGCGCTGCCGGCCTGGCTCCACGGCGCGAAGGTGACCGGTCCGGGCCGCAGCACCAGCTCGCCGGTGCCGAGGTCGTCCAGCAGGGTGACGAGCAGGAGCGGCAGGCGGGCGTCGCCGGGGACGGTCACGGCGGCGTGCGCGTCGTCGTCCCAGGGCAGCGGCTTCGGGGTGAGCGCGTCCGAGTAGGGCCCGATCATCTCGCGGGCGGCGGCCGCGAGCGATCCGGCGCCGGGGGCGCCGAGCTCGGCGAGGAGGTCGGTCACGGCGGTCACCGCACCGTCAGCCGGTCGGTGGCATCCACCAGTACGGCGATCTGGTCGGCGCCGAGCAGAAGGTTCTGGTCCTGGTCGAGGACCTGGGGCAACTCGACGTCCGGTGTGGTGCTGCCGACCGGGTCCACCGCGGCCGGGAAACGAACGAGCCGCAGCCCGACGACGTCGACCACCCCGGGCTCGCCCATCAGCGCCGCGGTCACCGCCGACGTGCGCACCGGCTCGGCCATCCGCAGCGTGTCCACGATGCGGTGCACGCGGTCGAGCAGCCGGCCCTTGAGCGCGATCGCGGCCGGGCTGGAGTCGGTGCTGGCCGCGCTGCCCGCCGGCAGGGCCAGCCCGCTGGTCACGACCTGCGCCTGGATGCCGAGGAACACCTGGTCGGCCTCGACCACGTCGGGGAACACGCCGACCGGGCGCACGTCGCGGATCGCCGTCTCGACCGCCGCCCGCAGCCCGTTCGGGCCGTCCCAGACCGCCGCCTCGGTGGGCGCGACCAGCACGCTCACGAAGTACGGCGAGGCCAGGTCGCGGTCCGCCGCGAACAGCCGCTCGAGGAACGTGAAGTCACCGAAGACCGACTGGGACAGGTCGATGCCACCCCAGCCGTCGCGCACGGTCACCTGCCGTACGCCCGGGATGAGGCTCACCGTGGTGGCGATCGCCTCGGCCGACCACACCGACCGCGACGCGCCCAGCAGCAACTGCCGGTAGCGCCCGTCGTCCCATTGCTGCTCGCCGCCGCCGAGCGCCTCGGTGTGCTGGATCCGCACCAGGCCCTGCCCGGTGGCCGAGGCGCCGTCCGGCAGCCCGGCCGCCTCGTCCGCGGCGAGCAGCGCGGCCAGCTTGCCGTCGGCGATCTCCCAGCGGTCGAGCAGCTGTCCGGGTGCGGCCGGGTCGAGGTTGCCGTCCGGGCCGGGGTCGAAGCTGACCACGCTCGCGGCCAGCGCGGTCACGGCCGGGCTGAGAATGGCGGTGGTGGCCAGCGCGACCCGGTGGCCGCCGGCGGTGCCGAGCCGGCTGCCGCGGGGCAGCACGAGCTGGGTCACGCCGGCCGGGAGCGCGCCGGCCAGGGTGAGGGTGACGGTGCCGGTCGCGTTCTGGAACGGCCGGGACAGCCCCAGTTCCGCACCGAGGTCGCCGAGCGCCCGGCCGCGGGCGGTGGTCACGAAGCAGTCGTCGTAGAGCGAGCCGAGCGCGGCCCAGGTGCGGGCGTCCTCGAGCGCGCTGATCTCGAGCAGCTTGCGCACCACGCTGCCGCTGGACAGGTCGAGGTCGGGGTCGATCAGCTGCCGGGCCGACGCGATCCGCTCGGCGAGCAGCCGGGTGAACGGCTTGGGCAGGAACCCGGCCGTGGTCACTCCGAAGCCCGCGCTGCCGGTCGAGCGGGTCACCTCGTCGTCGATGGCGAGCACGTCGGTGAGGTCGAGGCTGCGGTCGTCGGTCATTGCGGGGCCTCCGATCCGGTGACGCCGACGGTCACGGTGTCGCCGCTGATGGCGTCGAAGGTGACCCGGATGTCCAGGACCCGCGAGCCCGCGGCCGGGGTGGTCACGGTGACGTCGACGATCCGGCGTACCCGCGGATCGGCCGCCACCACCTGGGCGACCGCGCTGCGCAGCGCCTGCCGGGCGATCGACGGCGCGGTCTGGTCGGTCAGCGGGCCGAGCCCGAGGAAGCCGAACCGGGCGTTGAACGGGTCGGTGCCGCGCAGCGTGGTGAGGGCGACCGCGAGGTCCTGGGCGAACGCGTCGAGGCCCTCCACCACGTCGAGGTCGACGCCGCCGGCGGTGCGCCGTAGCGAGAGGTCGCGGGCCAGGTCGCGAACGCCGACCAGATCGGCGCGCAGGCCGGTGCCGAGCAGGCGCCGCCGGCGTACGGACTCGGTGGCGGTGTCCGTTGCGGTGGTCACGGTCATGATGTCCTCATTTGGCGGTGAGTGTGGACTGCCCGGCGGTGACCGTGGCGGTGATCGTCCCGGCGCGTGTGTTGACCGACTGGACGGTGTCGGAGGCGAGCAGGACATGACTGCTGCCGCCCACCGTGAGCTTGGTGGCGCCCGTCGTGGTGATGCTGGTCGAGCTGCAGGCAAGCGTTCCGGCGTTGTCGCTGAAGCCGCAGTTCTCGTATTGGCCGAGCCCGCCGGCCGCGGTCACCGGCACCACCGGCGAGCCCGACACGGTGAGCGGCACCTTCGCGGCGCCGGGTTTGCCGCTGAGGCCCTCGAGCTTGCGCTTGCCGCCGTGCGTGCAGGCGAACGAGCCCGCCTCGACCACCGGGGTGCCCATCAGCTCACGTCCATCGTGCCGGTGACCTGGACCCTGACGTTGGCCGCGTTCATCGTGATGTCGCCCGTGCCGGCGTCCAGGGAGATCGAGGTGCCGGTGATCGTGATGCTGCCGTCGTTCTTGAGCTCGACCCGCGCGGACTTGCCGTCCTTGGTGCTCTCGATGACCACCGAGCCCTTTTTCGCGGGCTGCGGGCGCTGGTCGCACGGCGTGGGCGCGTCGACCACCCGTACCGTGAAACCGGCCGTCTCCAGCAGGCGGCGCCCCTGCGCGTCGATCAGATCGTGGCTCGCGTCCGCCGACGCCGGTGGCTCGGCGTCGGCGGCCGGGCCGAGGTTCTGCACCGCCTGACCGATCGGCAGCACCAGCCACCAGTCGCCGGCCTCGGCCGGGGGACACACCCCGTCCTCCCAGACGCCGCCGATGTCGACCACGCCCTGCGCGCCGCCGCCCTGGTCGGCCAGCAGCACCCGCGACCCCGGATAGCGTGGCAGCACCAGGCCGTACCCGCCGAACGCGAACGGCGTCACCACCGGCACCTCCGGCAGCGCGCCGTGCAGCTTGGGGTTGATCGCCACCCGGCGCAGTTCGTCCGGCAGACCGTCGCGCGGCGTCACGGCGTACCAGATCTCGCTGGTGTTCTGTTCGGGTGGGTTTCCGCCGTGCCCGCGCACCTGCCCGGACCGCAGCTGGAGCCCGGCCCGCTGGGCGATCGCCTTGGCCACCCCCTCGACCGCGCCGGCCGCCCCCGACGCGTGATCGGCCGGCTTGGACCCGCGCTGCTCCCGCCCGGTGCTCGTGGTCCCGGTGGTGGAGTCGTCGGCCTTGTCCCAGCCGTCGTCGCCGGGCTGACGCGGCACCACCGCCTGGATGGTCGTCACGAAACCCTGCCGCCGGGACAACCGGTGCGTCACCTGTGTGACCAGGCACGGCGACAGCGTGGTCTGCTCGGCGTCCGGCCCGAGCACCGCGTCCAGGTCACGCAGCAGCGGCAGGCCCGCGCCGGTCGGTGCCAGGTCCGGGTAATCCTCGGGCGGCAGCGGGATGGACACCCGGTCGCCGGGCTTGAGGTCGGGCCGGCCCAGCGCGGTCGCGGTGACCTTGGCCCGGGGCGATGGCGGTGGCGGCCCGGCCGTCGCCTCGCGCGGGTCGGCGTCGGCGCCGCGTTCGGCGCTCACCAGGCCGCCGGCCGCGTCCAGCGTGCGATCCACCGGCAGCGCCTTGACCCCGCTCTTGTCCGCTGTCCACTCGCCGAGGTGCAGCACACCGTCGCGGATCAGGGCCGCCGGCAGTCCCTGCAGCTTCATGCCGGCCAGCACCTGGTCGCGGACAGTGCGCATGGCCTGCAGGGCGCTGCCGGGCCGGACGTCGGCGGCATTCTGGTCCTTCCCGGGCTTCGGCAGGGTGTCCACGCCGTGGCTCCGGACGCTGATGCCAGCCCGCCGGGCGATGTCGTCGACGGCGTCCGGCAGCGTCTTGTAGGTGAGCGTGCCCGCCATCCGGGTCTCGCCGAGCCGGGCGACCACCCGCTCCCGGCCGCTCAGCACCGTGTCGTAGCGGCGCTCGCCGGCCTGCCGCCGCATCGAGTCCACCCGGATGGTCGCGACCAGGCTGTCCGCCGGGGGCCGGGTGCCGCCGTCGACGAGGTCGCCGAGACCGGTGGCCCGGGCCAGATCGCCGAGCACCCCGGCGGTGGTGTCGCACCACCACAGGTGGATCTCGGCGGCCAGCACGCGGCCACCGGCCCGGACGCGCTGGTAGTCGGAATCGGTGAGTCCCTCGATCACCACCTCGTAGCGGCCGCCCTCCAGTTCGAACGGCAGCGTCGCCGAGACCGAGCCGTCGTAGGTGTCGCTGCCGACGGCGAGCAGCCGTTTCAGGCCGCCCGGACCGTCCGAGAAGAAGACCACGGCCCAGGCCGGCACGGTGCCCGGCTGCACGTCGGACGAGCGGGCCGCCGGGCCGGTCAGCGGAATCGTCATCGGTTCGCTCCCAGCAGCAGATCGAGGGCGGGATCGCCGGGTGTCGGCGCCGGTCCGGCCGGTCCGGCCACGGTGAGCGGGCGCCAGCGCAGCACCAGGCGGCTGCCGGAGCGGCCCGGGCCGAGCAGAGCGCCGGCGGTCAGCAGCAGCCGGTCCACGATCAGCTCGGCCACCGCGGCGGATCCGGCGGCGAGCCGTACCGGCACGCCGGGGACGACCGGCACGGTGTCGCCGATCCGCCCGTCCACCACCATGGTGAGTCGCGGCCGGGGCAGGTCGAGCGGGGCGTGCCCGTCCGGCGGGGCGGCGGTGATGAGCTGGTCGTCGACGACCACGAGGCGCGGGTCGGCGGCGAGCAGCGGCGTGGCCGAGCCGAGCGGCACGGCCAGCACCAGCAGGCGGGAGTCGTCCAGCGGCAGCCGGGCGGGCACGCCGTCGGGCAGATCCGTGTCCAGGGTGGACAGTGTGGGTGCGGGCGCAGGCGGTGCAACCGGGTCCAGGGCGTCGAGGTACGCGTCGGCCAGCGGCCGGGTCACGAAGGCGGGCAGCACGTTCACGGCGGCCTCAGAACGGGAGCCGGTCGGTGAGCGCGCCGACCCCGATCGACGTGACGTCCAGCAGCCGGGTGAGGCTGCCGGGCGGGGGCAGGTGGATCAGGCGCATGGTCACGTCGATGGTGTCCTGACGGGCCGCGGTGAGGCTGAAGCTGAGCGACTGCACCGCCAGGTTCGTGCGGACCGTGGCGCTGGTGACCAGCACCAGACCGGTGCCCAGGCCGCCGGTCTTGGGACTGAGCACGGTGCCGTACCGGCTGGCCTCGGCGATGTTCTCCAGCATCGCCTTCCATTCCAGGCGCAGCGGGCCGAGCAGCACGGCGGTGAGCCCGATGGTGTCGTCGTGGGTGGGCAGCGCGACCCGGCGATTGCTTCCGCCGACCGCGGGGACCGCGTACGACGCGTCGATCGCCATCTGAGTGACCGCCCACAGTGGAACCGGGACGATCCCGTCGAAGAGCACCGCGCTCGGCGTGTGCAGATTCGAGGCGTACGAGCTGGGCATGGTCAGTCCCTCGCCAGGTTGTGCAGGTCGGCGGCGAAGCGGTACAGGTCGTCCGGGGTCGCCCACTGTGCCCGCCGGTCGAACGCGGTGATCGCGGCGTCGATCTGACCGAGCAGGGCCGGGTCGGCCGGCCGGGTGGCGAGCTGCCGGTCGATCCGGCCGACGGCCTCGGTCACCGCGTCGATGGCCTTGTTCCAGGCCGGGTTCTGGTCGTAGGTCCGCTTCAGGATCGTGGTGTCGAGCACCCTGGTGAGCCGCTTGAGGGCGTTCTGGGCACGGGCGACGGCGACGTTGGTGGCGCGGACCGGTTCCGGCCCGGTCCGGTGGCCCAGCGCCTCCTTGAGGGGGTCCGGGGGTTCCACGTAGTCGATCGGCGGTTTCTCGTTCGCGGGCGCGGCCTCCCAGGCTTCGAGGCTCTTGCGGGTAGGTGGCGACCCGTACTGGAGGATCTCCGGACCCACCCCGGTGACCTTGACGTTGATCGGCCCGTTCGGGTCCGGCGGGCCCTCCGGCACGGTCAGGTCGATCGTGTAGAGGTCGTGGACCTTGCCCTCGGCCACCGCGCTGATGTGGTACTGCCGGTCGGCGAGCGACTGACCGGACTTGCGGGTCCGGGTGGTCCACACGTATTCGACGCCGGGCGGGGCGTTGTCGCGCAGCCTGCGGACCCAGGCCTCGACGCCGTGGTTCTCGAGCCAGTTGTTGATCCGGGCGATCGCGTGCACCACCCCGTAGACCGCGTCGAAGCCGAGTCCCGGCGAACCGGCGCCGTGCGCGCGCTGGGTGCCGGCCTTCTCGTACGCCTCGCCCATCTCGGCCGCCCGGAAGATGACCTCCTCGCCGCGGGTCAGCCGCCGGGTGCTCGACACGCTCGGCCCGACCAGCAGCTCCTCGACGATCGCGCCGTCGGCCTCCTTCCAGACGCGGTAGCCGAACTCCTCGAAGTGCAGGACCGTGTCGTCGGGGATGTCGGGGAACTTCCAGTAGAGCCCGTCCGCGTCGATCTCCAGGGTGATCTCGCCGCGGCGTACCTTCCGCTCACCCCACACCTTTCCCGTACGCCCGAGCACCGGAGCACCCTCGCGAGGCGCGTTCGTGGGCTTGTCCGCGAGCCCGGGGCGCGCACCCGGGTAGTCGGGCTGCGCCGCGGTGTCCGGCAGCGGCTCGACCAGCCGGCCCTCCTCCTGGGCCCACTTCTGCGGGTCGGCCAGCTTCTTGGTCTCCTCGTGCAGCTGGTCGAACATCATCCGCAGCTCGTCCCGGTTGACCGTCTCGCCGGTGCCGGCCAGCACCTTCTCGTACACGACGTGGATGGCCTCGCGCAGCCGGGTGAGCCGGCCGACCACCTGCGTCATCGACGTGACGTAGCGGCTGCCGAGCAGCTCCATCGCGTCCATCACGCCGTTGGAAAGGATCTTGGTGGCGGCCTCGCGGTCGGTGAGCTTGAACCTCTTCATGAACGCGTCGACGACGGCCAGCTTCCCCACGGTGAGGTGCACGTGCGGCTCCAGGTCGGTGCCGCGGACCTTGAACGCGACCATCACGCCCCCTCGATCGCGCGGCCGAGCACCTCGAAGACATCGCCGGGCGAGGCGTGACCGGTGACGCCCACCTGCCGGCTGACCGCCTCGGCGATCCGGCCGACCGCCTTGTTCAGGGCCAGCTGGAGCAGATATCCCTTGGTCATCTCGATCGCGAACGTCTTGGTGAAGTGCTTGAGGCTCAACGCGGCCAGGTGCTCGGCGATCTGCTTCATGGCCTGCCGGGTGGCGATCCCGGCGGCCTCGGCGACCTGGCCGCGCGCCACCGCCCGGCTGACCCCGGCCGCTCCCCGGGCCAGCGCCGGCGCCTCCGGGAGCACGGTCAGCGCCGCACCGATCACGGCCGCCCACATCTCGGCCTCGACCTGGGCCTTGGAGAGGATCTCGTCGCCGTCCAGCATCGAGCGTTGCAGGTCGCGGTGCTCAAAGGCGGTTTCCAGCCCCTCGTACGCCTGGACGAGCCCGACGCCCAGCGCGAGTGGCGGGCAGAAGATGGCCAGCACGGTGATGCCGACCAGGTTGAGAATCTCGAAGACGGCCGCCTTGTCGATCTCGGCGTTCGCGAGCCGGCGCATGCCCGCCACGTACGCGTCCTGGTCGGTGAACGCCGGTCGCAGCCGGTCGTCGGCCAGCTTGTGGATGCCGGCCAGCGTGGCGCCGATGTCCGAGGCGGTCTTGATGTCGTCCCGGCTGAAGCTGGCCAGCCCGAAGGCGAGGCTGCGGTCGCGTGCGGCCTTCCGTTGCCACTCCCCGTTGGACTTGAGGAGTTCGGTGAGCAGGTTCCGGAAGATGTCGTCGACGTGCCCAGTCAGCTGGTGCCCGAGCTCGGTCGACATGGCGTTGTCGAGCGCCTGCGCCAGCTTGAGCTCGCGGACCAGATCGTCTACTTCGGACACCTTGTCGACCAGCGAGTCGACCTGGGCGACCTGCCGGCGCTGGGCGGTGATGAGCGCGTCCAGCTCTTTGCGGCTCCACCAGCGGCCGTCGCCGTCGTACACGCGGAAGCCGTCCTTCTGCCGCGTCACGGTGCCGGACACCGGTTCGTGCGAGACCGGCTCGCCCGCGCCCAGCGAGTCCAGCAGGTCCTCGGTGAGCGACTGCCAGGCGGCTGCCGAGCGCGGGTTCAACGAGCTGCCGGCCGACCCGATCAGCGCGTACGTCCGGTTCTCCCGCTCGATCAGGGCGTCGCGCAGGCGCATCAGCTCCACGGTGTCGGCGAGCATGACGACCAGGAGCAGGCGCGTGACCGACATGTAGGACGCGAAGTTCATCGCCCGCTTGGAGAGCTCCTCGCCGGTCGCGTACAAGGTCTGCAGCAATACGTCCTGGCAGGTCGAGACGAACATGGAGGCGACCGCGTCGTCCTGCGCGGAGCCGAAGACCTCGGTGAAGCGGACCGCCCACTCGCTCGCGTGACCGGCCACCGGGCAGGGCAGGGCCCGCTGAAGATCCAGGTTGATCATGATCGAGAGGTAGTCCCGGTACAGCGCGGTCAGCGGCCCGAACGCCTCGGCCATCGCCTTGATCTGCGGCATCATGGGCGCCCGGTTGCTGGTCAGGATCCGGCAGTTGCGGTCCACCTGGACCAGCGCCCCGATCAGGAACCCGCCCACGAACGCGCCGGGCTGCATGTGCAACAGCCCGGCGAGGCTCTGCACCCGGGTGGCCAGCCGCTCCGCGACGTGCGCCGGCAGGTTCTCGATCGCGGGCTCACCGAGGAAGGGCATGTCCGGCGTGCGCGGATCGTCGTGCTGCAGGCCCAGCAGACTCAGCCACAGGCTGGGCTCCTCGGCGTCGAGGGGCGGGCATTTCCCGTACGTGTCCTCGTGTTCCTCCGGATCGTCCTCGGTCAGCACGAGCACCGGCCGGGTGTCGCGCGGGAGGTCCTTGACGACCGGCCCGATCCAGACCGGCTTGCCGTGCGCGGTCAGCTGGAAGACGGTGACCGAGTTGCCGGCGTGCAAGCCCGTCTCGGCGAGGCGCTTGCGGGCCTGCCGGTGCAGCAGCGCCTGGTCGGCCTGCGGCGATCGGCGCAGCAGGTCCACGCTGATCGCCTCGATGAGCAGTTCCTCGACCTGGGCGGTGCCGGTCGCGGACCCGAACACGCTCCACCGGTCGGCGTCGACGAAGGAGACCCCGTGCAGCACCGCCTCCTGCTTGCCACCGGGGAACTGATAGATGCCGAGGTCGGCGAAGGCGCGGCGCCGGGCCGTGAAGGTGCCGTCAGGTCCCGTCTCGACGTCGATGAAGTCGGCGATCGCGACGCCGGTGTCCGCGTCCCCGCGGATCGCCACGAACCGGTCGGGTGGATAGCCGCCGGTGCGCACCATGATCGCGTCGAGCAGCTCCGCGTTGCTCCGGATCCGGCGCAGGCGCTGCGCGGGCCGGGCCTCGGGCACCGGATCGGGGGTCAGGTCACACAGCGGCACCGTCACCGCCGCGCCGCCACGGTCGTAGTAGGGCACCCGGTAGCCGGTCGCGCCGTCCGAGGTCACCACGAACCGGTCCTCGTCGTACGGCTCGGCGTGCTCGGTGCGGTCGCGCCCGTGCTCGGCCGGCGCCCACGAGCGGGTCATCCGCTCGGCGGCCAGCTCGATGCCGCCGCGCAACGCCTCCTCGACGGCGGCGGCGATCCCGCGCGGCAGCTCGTCACCGGTGAACCGCACCGTGATCGCGGGCCGCCGCCCGGACGCGGGGGCCCGGGTGACCGCGTGCACGGTCCGGGCTCGCCGCACCGCCCGGTCCAGGGCCGCGCCCGCGGCGTCGCCGACCAGCGCGACCAGGCCGTCGCCGACCCGGTCCGCGGCCACCTCGAGCCGGACCCGCACCGGGACGCGCACGGTCGTCATGCCAGCGACTCCAGGGCCGCGGTGAGCCGGGCCAGCGTCGTGTCGACGTGCTCGTCCGGGTCGCAGGCCGGCACGATCCGCACCTCGACCTCGACCGGGAACTCCAGCACCAGCCCCTCCTCGCGGACCCGGGCCAGCACCGCCTCGCTCCCGTCGGCCGTGACCACGAGCTCGCCCCGGCTGAGCACGACCAGGCCGGTCTGCTCCACCACCCGTACGGTGTCGTCGTCCATCGGTTCCCCTACAGTGGCGTGTTCCGCGGAGTCTTCGTGGTGGCGCTGTTCTTGTCGGTGACCTCGGCCTCCAGCGAGAAGCCGGAGAACGTGGCGACCGGGGCGCCGCTGATCGTGGCCGCGCCGGGAGCGGCGCTGGTGATGTAGCACTGCTTCATCACGACCGTGGCGTACGACCAGTCGTTGCCGTCCTGTTCGAGCATCACGAGCTCGAACGGGTCGCCGCGGAACGCCAGCGCGGTCAGGTCGGCCACGGCCGGGCCGATCGCCATCACCGACAGGGTGAAGGTCAGGTTGTGCGGCGTGGACACCATGCCCACGTGGGTGCGCTCGACGGTGTGCAGCGGCTCGGCGCTGGAGCCGAACTGCGGAATGAACGACTGCGTGGCGTACGCACGGTTCTCGGTGCCGTTGACGGTGAACCGGACGCCGAGCCGGGTCTTCCAGTCGAACTGCGGTGACGTCATCTGTCGGCCCTTCTCAGAAGTGCGGCACCAGCGTCACGTTGAGCTGGTGGATGGTGGCGGCGATCTCGACCAGCACGGTGGCTTCGACCTGGCGCTTCTGGCGGGCGGTCACGACGGCGGCGGTGTCGGCGTCGGTCCGGGCCGGCTCGGGCAGCCCGAGGATGGCCAGCAGCGGAATGGTCACCGAGAAGCTGTCGATGGTCCCGGCGCCGGCGAACGGCGCCAGGATGTTCTCGACCCGGATCTTGACGGCGGTCAGCCCGGCCTTGGTGATCCGGCTGTCCCCGACCGCGCCGATCAGACCGGCCCGCAGGTTGAACTTCATCTGGTCGAGCAGCGTCACGATGTCCAGGTAGTTGCGGGTGGCGTCGCTGGTGAACACGCCGCCGTCGGCCAGGAAGAGGCCGGTCCCCGGGATCAGCGCCGGGTCGATCAGCGGGATGATCCCCTCGCCGGCGAGCGCGGTGATCTCCGGCGGCGTGTACTGCGAGGTGATCGGCATGGTGAAGCCGCGCACCTGCTTGAGCAGCACGCTCGTGCCGGGCGGGTAGCCGGCGACCGTGCCCATCACCGCCGCGGCCGCGTCGCCGGTGGCACCGCGCGCCGTGACCAGCACCATCCGGCCGTCGTCGCTGCGCAGCGGACCGTATCCGGAGGCGGCCAGGATGTCCGAGACGTACTTCGGTGAGCGCGCGACGGTCGGGTCGACCATGGCGACCGCGATCCGGTCGCTGCCGCCGGCCGAGGCGTTCTCGACGTGTTCCTTGAGCGCCATCAGCCCGGTCGCCGCGGTGTTGCCCGAGGTGGCCTTCCCGGCCTTCGTCTCACCGGCCAGGCAGACCCAGGTGACGTCGTCGGCGGCGTCCAGGCCGGCCAGCGCCGCGGCGTACGCGTCCGCGGTGTCGGTGCGGACCCCGTAGACCTTGCTGGGCCGCGGGTCCTGCTGGAACACGAGGTCGAGGCTCTGGGTCAGCGGGTTGGCGGCGCCGCCGTTGGCGAACGCGTCCAGCACCGAGGCGTGGTCGGTGACCTCGACCGGGGTGGCGGCCGGCGCCGAGACGCCCGCCGCCGCGTTGCCGACGACCGCCACCACGCCAGGGTTGCGCGTCGCCGCGGGCAGCAGCCCGCTGGTGTCGATCGTGACGTTGACGTACGGGTAGGCCGGTTGCACCACGGTGCTCATGCGATTCCCTCCGGATCGGGGTGTGTGGTGGTCAGGTGGTGACGACGGCGATCCCGCCGGCGGCGAGCCAGCCGCGGGCCGCGGCCAGCCGGGCTCCCGCGTCCGCCCCCGGCCAGCCCTCCTGCTCGAACGCGGCGGCCGGCAGCAGCCAGCAGACGACGCGGTCGGCGCGGCGGGGCGGAGCGTCCGGCGGCGGTTCGGGGAGCGGGTAGGCCAGGGCGGCGCGGCGGGCCGAGTGGGTGGCTCGCAGCAGCTCACGCGGCGCGGTGTCGGCGGCCGCGACCAGGACGGCGACGACGACCGGGAGCACGAGCGGGGTGGCCGTGGCCGGGTCGGGCGGTGCGCTCATCGTCAGCCGCAGCCCGAGCCGGTCGCGGCCGCCGTCCCGGCCGGACGAGGCCACCTCGGCGACCTCGATCGTGCCGCCGGCCCGCGCCGCGCGGACCGCGAGCCGGGCGGCCAGCACCGCGTCGGCGCCGGCCGCCGAGCCCGACGGGTCGTCCCACGTCAAAGTCACGTCCCACGGCAGGGCGTCACCCGCACGGGTGAGCCGGGCGGTCGCGGTGCCGCCGCGGGCGATGGGCACGGCGAGGTCCACCCGGTCGTACGCGGCGGTCGTCGGCCCGGTCACGGTGGCCGGATCGATCTCGTAGGCGACCGTGGCGATCTGGAGCAGCGCGTCATCGGTCAGCAGGCCGGCGCGGGCAGCCGGGTCGGCGAGGCGCAGCAGTGTGCTGTCGATCGCGTCCATCAGTCACCGACCAGTACCGCGGCCAGGGTCTCGGTGCCCAGGTCGGACAGCGGAGTCTGGTGCGGTCGCATCTCGTGCAGCACCGCGTTGCGCGCGTCGTCGGCCAGTCGCACGACCCGTACGCGGCAATGGGTGCTCTGAAAGGCCGACAGGTCGCCGTCGGTGAACCGATGCAGCGGCGCGACCACCACGTCGGCGCGGCTGGCCGCGGCGCGCTCGAAGTCGGTCACCGGGCTCTCGCCGACCAGCACCAGCGTCGAGCGGCTCGCCACGACGGCGCGCACGACCTCACTCAGCATCTGAGTGAGCCCCATCACGAAGACGCGGACCGGCATGGCCCGAGTCTGCGGGCGCGACCGTCCCGGACGGGAGGGATCGCGGGACCCGGATCGCGGCCCGGATCCCGATCCGTATCGTCGTGAACCTGCTAGAAAACGGCAGCCCGGGCGGCCGATGATGGCAACGATGAACGTCGTCGTCGTCTCGCGCGTGCGCCTGTACCGGGAGGGGCTCGTCCTCGTGCTCCGGAACAGATGCGGGCTGAGCGTGGCCGGATCGGCCGGCGCCGGGCCCGAGGCGGTCGAGCTGGTCGGCGCGACCCGGCCCGCGGTGGCGATCGTGGACTCGGCGCTCGTCGTCGGCGACGGCCTGATGCCCGCGTTGCGCCGCGCGCACCCGCCGATCCGGGTGGTGGCGTTCGGCGTAGGCGACGACGAGGCCGAGATCATCGCGTGCGCCGAGCGGGGCGTGGCCGGCTACGTCTCGAGCGACGCCGTCGCGGCCGACCTGGTCGCGGTGCTCGAGGCGGTCGGCCGGGGCGAGCTGAGCTGCACCCCGTTCGTGGCCGGCACGCTGCTGCGCCGGGTCGCCGCGCTGGCCGGCCACGGCCCGATCCAGGGCAGCCTGCTCACCCACCGCGAGGCCGAGGTGCTCGCGCTGCTGGAGCAGGGTTTGATGAACAAGCAGATCGCGCGCCGACTGGGGATCTCACTGTCCACGGTGAAGAACCACGTGCACCGGATCCTGCAGAAACACGCGGTGCTCAGCCGCAGCGACCTGGCCCGAACCTGACGACCCTCGAGTCCGGACCCATTCGATCCTCGACATGCGCGTGGTGGTGCGGCCGGGTGAGAAGCCGGACTACAGCACTGTCGAGCCGGTCAGCACGGCGGAGGCGTTGCAGGCCGCCGGTGTTGCCAAACTGACCCGAGCGCACGTGCAGCAGATCGACGACCTTGCCGAGCAGCGCTGGTTCGGCCGGTGTGCGGTGCTGCACGACGACACCGGTCAGCCGTCCGAGATCTACTTCTGGGGGTTCTCCGGCGACTGAGACCACCGTCAGGACGCCGGGAGTGTTTTCGGCTGGCGCAGGCCGCACACCGCGATCAGGTCGTCCAGCACGCCGATGAATCGCGTACGGACGGCCGCGGTCTTCCAGGTTTTCTGATCCCGCGGGCACATCAGTGCCGGGTCGTAGCCCTGACCCGCGATCATGCCGGTCATGCGGTTGACGGTGGCAACACAGACGGGTGTGGTGTATCCCCACGGCTTGGTGGTCGCGGATACCCCGGCGGGTAGCTTCGTGCGGCCGTCGACCATGACGCCGGTCAGCTGGCCGGACCGCAAGTTCCGGGTCCGGCTCAGGTTGGCGCCGCGGAGATCGGCGCCGGTCAGGTCGGCGTACTGGAGGTCGGCGTCGCCCAGGTTGGCGCTGTTCAGGCTGGCGCACGTGAAGAAGGCGCGCCGGAGAGTGTTTTCGTCGGCCCGCAGCGCAAGACCGCGGAGATTGGCTCGGCGGAAGTCGACCGCGACGCCCAGAAACGCGCCGTTCGGCCGGAAGTAGGGCAGGGAAATGCCATGCAGGTTCGCGCGGCTGATGTCGGTGCTGTGCACGCCGAGCATCGCGTCCGAGTCCAGCTTCTTCACCTGGTTCATCGCGCGCGACACCACCACCGGCTGCGGCGACAGATAGTCGGGCAGGCCGCGGCTGGTGGGCGTGCTCAAATCCTGGATGAAAGCGGTCAGCACTTGGAGGGCGTCGCCGGCGCCGTCCTGCTGCTTCGCCGTGTCGCCGTCATAGTTCGAGCGGTCCTGGACGAACTTGGTCAGCAGCTGCATGGAGTTCGTCTGCACGGCTACCGAATTGCTGCCCAGGCCGTCGACGATGTTGCTGTAATAGGTCGCGCGGGAGTTGCGCTCGAACTGGCTCTGACTCGCGGCCAGCTGGCGGATGGACAGGACGACGGTGGTGCCGACGACGAGCACCGTCAGCATGGTCGAGACGACGACTGTCCACAGCCCCCAACGGCGTTGCCGCTTGTCGTTGCTTTGGGCGTACCGGAATTTCGCTTCCTCCAGCTCCAGTTCGCGTTGCCGGAAGTTGGCGTCGGTCTGATCCATCGGTCGCTCCCCGGGCGCGGCTGCACAAACGCCAGGGTCGGGCAGGCATAGGCCGGTGTAAATCAGCATCCCGACAGAGACTCGGAGCCGTCACGGGGCCGGTCGTTCGGCGTCGAAGGCTTGCTGGCCGAGGACGCGGAGGAAGGCGAAGCGTTCCGCGGTGCCCGAGCCGGGCTGTGGCCGGAAGACCGCCGCACCGACCGGAAGCGGCGCTGACCTCGTCGAGAACGTCGGTGCTGAGCTCGATCCGCCCGGCGGCGACGTTCTCTTCAAGATATGTCCGGCGCTTGGTGCCGGCCAGCGCCGTCACGTAATCGCCCTGGTGGAGAACCCAGGCGACTTCGCTGATCGACTTTCTGCCGGCGCCGCCATACGAGGCCATAATGTGGGATCAGTGTCCGTTGTGTGGGACCGGCGACCACATCGTGGCAGCGCGTCCACAAGATGAGATTCTTGTCCACAATGGAGCCTTTCTCCGCTTTCGCACCTTTTGCTCGGCCGCTTTCCGGGGCGTTTTGGAGACCTTGGAGACTTATGGCTCGCATGTGGGCGTAAGTCTCCAAGGTCGCAAGAAAGTCCAGAATGTGGCCGGGGTCGCCGCATAGTGGGATGCATGGGCGAGGTCGCGTCGGCCTTGAGGCATGGTGCGGCTCATCGGGTCAGCTCGTCGGCCGATGCCGGTCGCGGGCTCGCGGCGCGAGGCCGGGCCGGGGCAGTATGGCGGTGACGGGCGGCCGACGTGGCGCGCGCCGGCTACGCGGTTTCCTTTCGGATGACCGGGGCCACCTCCGTCGCGAACAGCTCCAGGCTCTCGCTGACCATTCCGAACGACATGCTGCCGACGTCGAACTGGCCCACGTAGCGGCTGATGCCGAGCATCTCGTGATGCCGCATGATGCCGTCGATGACCTCCTGCGGGCTGCCGACCAGCAAGCCGCTGCTCAGCCACTGGTCGTACACAGGCCGGGGCATGCCGTTGGGCATCGACGGGTGCAGCTTGAAGTAGTCCGAGTAGTACGGGAAGAAGTCGTCCTTGGCCTTCTGCGACGAGCGTCCGATGTACATGTGGCCGCCGCTCGCGATCGGCAGCGCCGCCGCGTCGTGGCCGGCCTGTTCGGCGGCACGCCGGTAGAGCTCGACCGTCCGGTGGCCCGGGTCGGGGCTGGTGAACAGGGCCAGGAACATCGGCGCGCCCAGCGTCCCGGCGCGCACCGCCGACTTGGGCGTGCCGCCCACGCCGATCCAGACGGGCAGCGGATCCTGCAGGGCTCGCGGCGCCACCACCTCGCCGTTGAGCGCCGCCCGCGTGGTGCCCTGCCACACCGGCCGCTCCTCGCGTACGAGCTGCAGCAAGAGCCGGATCTTCTCCTCGAACAGCACGTCGTAGTCGCGGATGTCGTAGCCGAACAACGGGAACGACTCGGTGAACGCACCCCGGCCCGCGATGATCTCGGCACGGCCGCCGGACAGTTGATCCAGGGTCGCGAACTGCTGGTACACGCGTACGGGATCCTGGGTTGACAGCACCGTGACCCCGGACGCCAGCCGGATGTTCTCGGTGACACTCGCGATCGCCGCCAGCACCACCTCGGGCGCCGATATCGCGTGATCGGCGCGGTGGTGCTCGCCCAGGGCGATCAGGTCGAGGCCGGCCTCGTCGGCCATGACGGCCTGCCGCACCAGATTGTCCAGCCGCTGCCGCACGCTGATGGTTTCCCCGGTACGCGTGTCCGCAGTCACGCCGCCGAAGGAGTAAATCCCGAGTTCCACTGCCGAACCTCTCTCAAGCGACGCGGTTGTCGTCGAGGTTCACGACCTCATCGCCCGGTGCTTCATGATGCTTACGAAATGTGCGCAGCCCCATCATGAGTCAGAAATGTGGGCGGTACAAAAGGCACATTGATGTGCGCCGCATCAGTGAGTTCGGAGGCCGTTCAGAGCGAGAGCCAGGATCTTGGACGTCACCGGGCGACGCTCGCCCGGTCGAACTCCTCGCGGTGGTTACGGATGTCGTCGCGGTGTTCGTACGCCCACTGCGCGAGCGCCAGCACCGAGCTCAGGAGCGTGTGGCCGAGGGGTGTCAGCGAATACTCGACGCGCGGCGGTACCTCCGCGAAGGCGGTGCGCTCGACCAGGCCGTCGCGTACGAGGTGCTTCAGCGTCAGGGTCAGCATGCGCTGCGAGATGCCGGGGACCAGTTGGTGGAGATCCGTGTACCGCCGGGGGCCGTCACCCAGCGTACCGATCACGATGACGGTCCACTTGTCACCGACGCGATCGACGACACCGCGGATGAGGTCGGCGTCGTCCGCCCACTTCTCGCAGGGCCCGGGAAGCCGGATTCCGGCCGCGCGAAAGTCTGCCACCGTCGGCACGACGATCATCCTCCTCTTACGGACGCAAGGTGCCCTCGGATCCTGACGCACGATGCGGTTACGCACAAGTCGTAAGTAATGAGGCTCCCCTTCGGTTAGCCCGTGCCGGTGCGCTGGCGCGACGCTGCCCATCGAGCCGTAACGGCTATGTCGGCAGCTCTCCGGTCTCGGCCAACTGCTGCGCGACGTCGGTGAGCCGGCGGTTCAGCCGCTGCGACACCCGGCGCAACAGATCGAAGGCGTCCCCGGCGGACAGCCGCTGGCGTTCCATCAGGATGCCCTTGGCCTGCCCGATGATGTCCCGGCTGCTCAGTCCGCGATGCAGCGCGGCCTCCCGACGATCGACCTCGTCCTGCCGCTGCGCCACGGCCACGGCCACCGCCACGTACGAGGCCAGGATTGAACCGAACTCGTCGTCTTCGTCGCCGAACGCGTCCGGGGCCGCACCGTAGAGACTGAACGCTCCGAGCGCCGACCACCGGGCCGGCCGGTACACGAACAACCCGTAGCTGAGGGCGCTCGACACCCCGAGGTCGGCGGCAGTGGCAGCCAGGACCGGCCAGCGCCGCACCGCGGACAGGCCGGCCACATGGATCGGACGATCGCTCTCCATGGCTTCCGGCGCGGGACCGATGCCGGTCGCGAACTGGATGTTGTCGAGTTCGGCGGCGACCGCGTCACTGCTCACCGTGTCCACGACGCGTCCATGCTGGTACAACGTCACGCTCGCCCGCTCGCAGCCGGCCACCGCGCCGACGGTGAACTTCAGGACCTGCGCGAGCACCTCCCGCAGGTCGTCGTTGCCGAACAACTGCCGGGCCAGTGGAGCAAAACTCGCCAGCAACATCGGCCCGTACGCCTGTGGGCCCCACTCGGCCGCGGCACGTGCCCGATCGTGCGCGGCGGCACGCCGGTTGACCACGGCACGCTCCCGTCGCCGTTCACCGTCGGCGCGCGCCTCGGCGTCCGCCACCGGGTCCCGGCCGGTGTGCAGCCGCGCCGCCGCGGGCCGGCGGCCGCCCGGTCGCTGCTGATCGAAACTCCGCTCCCGATCGAACAGCTCCCGCTCCCGGTCGTCGGCCAGTTGCTCCCGGAGCTCGGCCGTCTCCTCGCGCCGGTCGGCGAGCGTGTCCCGATCGTCGGCCCGGGCGTCACGTTCGGCGGCGATGAAGTCCCGCCGATCGGACAGCCACGCGGATTCGTCAGGATCCGCTGTCTGTCCGGCGGTAACAGCGGTCGCCGCCCGCGCGCTCCCGGCAACGCGAAGAGCAGCACGGGCCCGGACCCGGTCGGCGGCCTCCCGCGTACGCTCCAGCTCCGCCTCGGCCCGGCGTACCGCCGCCTCGGCCCGGCGCAGCGCCGCCTCGGTCGCGGCCACCTCCATCGCGTCGTCGTTGGTCCCGGCCCGCGCCGCGTGGTCAACCTCTCGTTCGTCCTGGGCGTGTTCCTGCCGGTCGGCGGCGCGTTCCCGCTCGTCGGCCAGCGCCTCTCGCTCGTCGGCCAGCCGTTCCCGTTCGTCGGCCAACCGCTCGCGCTCGTCCGCGCCGGCCTCCCACAGGTCGGCCCGCCGCTTACGCTCCGCCGGCGAGACGTCGCCGCCGGACGCCGCCCTCCCGTCCGCCTCAGTCAAGCCCGGCCTCCCGCCATGACGTGCCGCCGTCGGTGACCAGCAGCGACTCGAGCCCGAGGACACGGAAAACCATTGCCGGCATGCCGTGCAGCCCCTCGACCTGCAACCGTCGGCCCCGGCTCGTCGCGGCCGTCCAAGCAGTAACGATGGCATCGACGCTGCGGGCGTCGACATAGCCTACGTCCGAAAAGTCGAGCACGATCGAGGTGGCGGCACCGGACTCGACGACGCTCATCAGTCGTTCGCGCAAGTCCTCCGCCGTGGCCAGATCCAGCTCGCCGGCCAGACAGATCACGTCGACCCAGCCGACCCGGCGCTGTGACCAGCAGAAAGGGCCTGCGTCCCGCTGCGGGATACGCATTTCAGAATCAGCGATTCTGGGCACCAGCCATCTCCTCTCGGAGCAATGGCTGGGTCATCAACCGCCCCCATCCTCCCCCCGAACGGGACCGCCCGCAACTTTGACCACTACGGGGCACGGAACCGAACTCGGATGTAAGCCAGCTCATATTGGACTCGGCGGTCCTCTCGGCAATATGAAAGCACGAGTTAAGCCCTGGAAATGAACCGGACGCTCGGGCACAAATCGTCGATGGCGGACGCTATCGATCGCCTGTCAGAGGAGGTTTCAGTGAGGTCGTCCATACCGGAATCACCGCTGACTCCCGCGCAGGTTTTGCGACTGACCGATGCGGGTGGCGCGCAGGCCGCGTGGATCACCCTGCTCACCACCGAGCATTACAATCTCCAGACCAAACGCGCCGCCACGATCAGCGAGGCCAATGGACGCGCGAGTGTGTTCATCGGTGCCGTGTCGGCGGGTCTGATCGCTCTGGGATTCCACGGCGGCGGGCATGATCGCTCGGCCAGCGTCACCGTGTTCGACGTCCTCGTCCTGACCTCGCTGGTGTTTCTGGGAGTGGTCAGCTTCTTACGCTGCCTCGAAATCGCCATCGACGACTGGGAGTTCGCGGGGCGGATCGCTCATTTGCGAGCGGCCTACGCCCAACTGGTACCCGAGCTGACCGTTCTGCTGGCCGCGTCGTGGGGCGAGGAGAAACTGAACATGATGCTGGCCGGCCGCTGGCGTCCCTTGCGCAAGATGCTCAGCGTGGCCGGCAGCATCGCCGTGATCACCGGCGTCGTCCTCGGCTCCGATGTCGGCGTGCTGCTCTACGGTCTCCATCTCCAGCTGTACGCGGCGATCGGGGCGGGCGTCGTCGTGGGCGCGGTGTTCATCACCGCCGCGGCGCACTACCAGTGGGCGCGCTGGTGCGAGGCGTCCCCGGCCGCGGAGTACCCAGCTGCGTAGCAATGCTCTAGGGCAGCAGCTGCGTGATCAGGGCGTCGGCGAGCCAGTTCTCGTAGCGGCCAGCGGTCCATCCGCGTTCGATGACCAGGGTTCGATATACCTCGGGCAGGACCAGCGTGAGATAGATGGCCACGCCGTCGTCGGTGCTGACGCCCGGTGCGAGGTGGGCGGCGATGGCTTCGACGTGGCGGCGGAAGGCGCGTTCGCGGTTGGCAGCGATGGTCCGCATGTCCCGCGCGATGTCCGGGTCGGTGCGGGCCGCTTCCTGGTAGATGTCGATGACGTCGTACATCTGCTCGAACTGCCGGCGCTGAATGTTCGCCGCCCGCCGGAGGCCGTCTCGGGGGTCCGGCTCCGCGAGGGCCTCTTCGTGGGCGCGGTCGATGTCGAGGGTGTCGGCGATCCCCCAGGCGATGGCCCGCAGTATGGCGGCCTTCCCGCCGAACGCCGAATAGATCGTCGGTGCCGGGATGTCGGCGGATTCCGCGATCGCGGCAATGGTCGTCGCCACGTAGCCCTGGCCGGCGAACAGGGCACGCGCTGCCGAGGCGATCTGCGCCTTCGTCGCCATCGCCTGACGTTGCCGGTGACCCTTCTTGACAACCACGGTGGGAGAGTATCACTGTCTTCATCATAGTCTCACTATGATGAAGGGAGCACCGCAATGGCTTCCGAAATGCTCGAGACACCCGTGCTCATCGTCGGCGGCGGCCCGGCCGGGCTGACCGCGTCGCTGCTGCTGTCCCGGCACGGCGTCGCATCCCTGCTGATCGACAAACGCGTGACCGGGTCGCCCCTCCCCCGGGCCCGCGGCGTGCACGCCCGGGCGATGGAGATCCTGCGAGTCTGCGGGGTCGAGCCCGACCTGCGGGCCGTCGAGCTGCCGATCACCCCCGGCGCCGAGTGGCGCACGGACCTGACGGGTTCGCCGCTGCGCGAGGACGTGCCGTCCGCCGGCCGGTCCCTGGTGAGCCCGTGTGAAGGGCTGTCGGTATCCCAGGATGTGTTCGAGTCGGTGCTGCGCGAGCACGCCGGCGGCTACCCGGCGGGGCAGCTGCGCACGGGTGCGCTGCTGGAGTCGTTCCAGATCGTCGACGGCGGTGTGCTGGCCACGGTGACCGAGCAGACCACGGGCCGTACGACGCGCGTCCGGGCACGATGGATGATCGCGGCCGACGGCGCCCGCAGCGGCATCCGCCGGCAACTCGGCATCGCCATGAACGGCCCCGAGGATCTCGGCCGGCAGACGATGATCGCGTTCCGGGCCGACCTGACCGCCCGGACCGGTGTACGCCCGCGCGGGATCTACTTCCTCACCGCCTCCGGAGCCGCGCTGATCTGGACCCACGCCGACGACCGTTGGGTGCTGAGCCAACCCGGCCCGATAGCCGCCGGCGACGACCCTGCGACCGTCGTCCGGCGCGTCCTCGGCCTTCCCGGCCTGACCCTGGACGTGCTGGGCACCAACGCGTGGACGGCCGCCGCGCAATCCGCTTCGCAGTACGCGTACGGGCCGGTGTTCCTGGCCGGCGACGCCGCCCACCGTTTCCCGCCCGCCGGCGCCACCGGGGTGAGCACCGCGATGCACGACGTACACAACCTCGCCTGGAAGATCGCCGCCGTCGTCCACCGCCACGGCGGCGAGAAGCTGCTGGACAGCTACGCCACCGAACGAGAACCGGTCGGCCGCCGCAACGCCGACGAGACCGGCACCGCCTGGACCCGGATCTTCACGGCGAACGGGGCGCCGTTCAACGGACGCAGCCTGGCCCAGATCGACATGGGCTACCAATACACCTCACCGGTCACCGCCGGCGACGGAAGCCCCGACGCCGACCCGCCCGGCGCCGACTACCGGCAGACCGCGGCACCGGGCTGCCGCGCCCCGCACCTGTGGCTCGCCGACGGATCGTCCACCATCGACCTGTTCGATCGCCGTTTCGTCCTGCTGACCGCCGAACCCGGCCACGCCTGGCGCGACGCCGTCGCCCGCTGCCCCGGCGCACCCGTCGACAGCCACGTCATGACCGAAACGCAATGGCCTGACCTGTACGGCGTGGCACCCGACGGTGCGGTCCTCGTCCGCCCCGACGGCCATGTCGCCTGGCGCAGCGCCACCGCATCCACCGACCCCGAGGCGGACTTCCAGACTGCCTGGACCACCAGCACGGGATTTGCCGCGACACCTCGCCGATAGTCTGGCGGCATGGCCGCGCCGTTCGACTCGTCCCTCGACCTGCGGTTGCTGTCGCCGTTTCTGGTTCTGGCCCAGGAACTGCATTTCTCGCGGGCCGCGCAGCGATTGCATATCGCCCAGCCGGCGCTGAGCCAGCAGGTAGCCAGGCTGGAGCGTGCGCTTGTTCGACCGTCCGCCACGACCGATCGCGCTGACCGCGGCCGGCCAAGCGTTGCTTGACCGCGTCACCCCGGCGCTCGCGATGGTGGAGCAGGGCGTCGCGGAGAGCAGAGCGACGGCCGGCGAGCAATCCGAGACCCTCACCGTCAGCCATCTGAGCTCGTTCGCCGTACGCCTGGTCCCCCTGATCGTCGGCACCCTGCGCGCCACGCATCCGCGGCTGCTGCTGACGCTGCACGAAGCCAGCCTTCCCGAGCAGCTCGCGGCGTTGCGCGCCGGACGTGTCCAGATCGGGCTGGTCCACACCAACACCGATCTGCCCCTGCTCATCCCGGACCTGCGCGCCGTGACGATCGCCACCGGCCCGCGCATGATCATGGTGCCCGCGGGGCATCCCCTGGCGGTCAAGGACGCGGTCGTGCTGTCCGACGCGGCAACGCAGCCCTTCGTGCTTCCGTCCGGCGACGGGCAGACGGGCTACCGCGCCGGGATCGAGCGCACCTGCCGGCGGTACGGCTTCACCCCGCTGCCGGCCGCGCAGGCCAACGACACGGGCGTCATCGTCGAGCTGGTCGCGGCCGGCATGGGTGTCGCTCTGCTGCCCTGGTTTGCCGCCACCGACCTGCCCCGTGACGTGGTTGCCCGGCCGCTCGCCGACGAACGGTGCGAGCTCGTGGCGCTCACCACCCCACACGCTCCCCGTACGGCAAGCGCCCTTATCGCCGCTGCCCGCGAGGCGGTAGAAAAGTTGACCACCGCGGTCAGTCGATCGCCCGCCACCGGCGCTGATGCACGGATGTGATCGTCCATGCATAACCATTCTTGGCGGCGGAATCACCGCCGGGCATCGTGGCGGCATGACATCGACAACCCCTACCGGCAACACGGCCGCGTCCAGCGATCCCGTACTGAGCCCAGGATTGCCGCCCCGCGATGCCGAGGACGCGAACGCCAACGACATACGCCGTTTCGTCTACACCTGGTTCACGCTGTTCGAACACCGGGCTCCGGCCGAGCAGCTCGCCACGCACCTGGCAACCGGCGAACACCTCACCCTGGTCATCCCCGGCACTGAGCCGATGCATGACATCGAGCAATTCACCGCCTGGTACAAGCAACTGCTGGCCAACACGCAGTGGAACTTCCACGAGTTGTCGAACCTCAGGGTCAACTATTCTGGCGACGACGCCTATGACGTCACGTTCGACGTCGACTGGCAGGGCGCCGTCACCGAGGCTTCGGCGTGGCCGACCAATCTGCCGGAGCAGCGTTTCCGCTTCGCGCTACGCCAATGGTGGCGGGTCATGGTGGGCCCGGGCGGCGCGCTGGACAGCCCGTTCACCATCGCCGACCTCGTCACCGAAGCCCGATAGTTCATGGCCACAACAGGTTACGACCACGTGATCATCGGGGCCGGTAGCAGCGGATCCGTCCTGGCCAACCGGCTCACCAAGGACTCTGACGTCCGCGTCCTGCTGCTGGAGGCCGGACCCGCCGACGACCTGCGGACCATTGACATCCCAGCCGCCATGATCCAGCTGGGATCTCCGGGGCGCTGACGTCGCCGAGTACGGATCGCCATCACGGCCGACCGGTTGTAGCTTGCAAGTAAAAGGCGAGCGGGGTAGCACGATGTCGAAGCGTTGGCAAGATCTCAGTCAGGCGCAGCGCCGCTCCATCATCGGGATGACGGTCGCCGAGACCGCGTTCAAGGCCGCGATGTTGATCGACCTCAAGCGTCGGCGAGCGAACGAGGTGCGCGGTCCTAAGTGGCTATGGGCTTCAACTGCCCTCATCAACTCCGCAGGGATCGCGCCAGCCGCGTACTTCCTTGTCGGCCGGATTAAGTAAGCCACTGTCGCCTGGCGTTGGCCGGGGCGATCCGGCGTCTGAGCGCCGGTGTTCCCAGCTGCGGGTGCTCCATGTAGACGACCATGTCGAAAGACGACCAGGCGGCCCGGTGTCGTCCAGTGGTCGAACTCAGCCGCGGCCAGGGCAGGCGCAGGCCCGTACCACCTCCTGTGCCGCGTTCCCGTCTTATCAGGCGAGGCATCGACAGAGGGGGAATGCATGGATGACAGTCGGACCCGCGTACCTGGCCTATTTCGACGGACAGCTGACGGCGCTCCGGCGCATGGCGTACCTGCTCTGCGGGGACGGCGACCAGGCTGACGACCTGGTCCAGGAGACCGTCACCAAGGTGTACGCACGCTGAGGGCGGATTCTCCCGCGTGGACAACATCGACGCGTACGTGCACACGGTCCTCGTCCGGGCGTTCCTGGACGAGCGCAGGCGCGGCTGGTGCCGGGTCCGCCTGCTCGCCTCGGCACCCGACCATCCCGCCCCCGCGCACCCACCGGTCGAGGACCGCACCGTGGTACGAGCCGTACTCGCCCGGATCCCGCTCCGGCAGCAGGCCGTCCTTATCCTGCGCTTCCTCTGCGACCTCCCGGTGGCTGAGGTGGCCGACATCCTCGGCTGCTCCCCGGGGACGGTGAAAAGCCAGACCGCCCGGGCCTCGGAGCGGCTGCGTGCCGCCCTGCCGGACACGCTGATGGGAGCCGATCGCGCCGCAGGACGCGGCAGACGGCGGTGTCTGGATGCAGGTGCAGATCTGGGACGCCCGCGCGTGGAGCCAGCAGGACATCGTGGAGTTCGCCGACGGCATCCACGTGCAGCCCAGGGCGGTTCGCGGGCGCGGCTGACCGGGACCACGCACCCTGACCGGCCATCCGAGCCCGTTGCGCAGCCCGCGCAACGGGCTCGGGCGCAACCGGACATCGCCCAGTTCGCCGCCGTCGGCCGCAAGGAATAGTCGCCCGCTTTTCGTAGCCCAATCCTGGCCTGTCATCCGGGCGCGGCCCTGCCTAATTTGGTGGGGTGCCCAGGACCATTTGGGTTTCACGTGCGTTAGGGGGATTCCTGTGCGAACACTGATCAAACGTCTGTCTGTTATGGCCGCGAGCGTCGTCGCCGCGACGGCGGCAATGGTTGCTAGCGGTGTCAATGCACCTGCGTCGGCCGCCGGCCCGGCACCATGTCCGATCAACCACGTCTGCTTCTACGAGTACTTCCACGACAACAATGGAAACCCGCAGCGCGCGGGAAGCATGTCCGATCAGACAAGCCAGCTTATGGGACATCCGAAGACCATTACCGCAAACGTCGACCAGGCATTCGAGTATGGAACCGGTTCGGTGCAACTCGACGTATTCGGCTCGATCACCGACTTCAGTAAGAATAGCCATTTCACCAACGGTCACCTGATCGACGACAAGGTCTCGTTTGTGGACAATGAGACTGATCAGTGCCTCATGATGTGGGGAAATCCGGGCTTCCAAATTCCGGACGGCCACCTCAGTGAAGCGGTTCTGTTCGGGCCACATACCGCGAAGGCTATGGTCGGCTACAACCTCGGCAGGGATGACAACAAGTTCTCCTCCGCGGCCGTGACGAAGCAAACGGCACCGAGCCGGTGCGACGCGTACGCATCCAGTGGCAACTATGAGTGGATGACCAGCCCCTTCAATCACCACAGCTAGACACCTTCGTGGTGCATGAATGGTCGTTGGGCGACGTGGCCTCACACCCGGACGTCGTCGCCGAGATGCTCGACATGCTCGACGTGCACGAGGGACACAACGTCCTGGAAATCGGCGCCGGCACGGGCTACAACGCGGCCCTGCTGAAAACCCTTACCGGCCCAACCGGCTCGGTCACCACCGTCGACATCAACGCCGACGTCACCGCCGCAGCCCGCCACCACCTCGACGACACCGGCTTCCACAACGTCAAGGTGATCACCCGAGATGGCGCTGATGGGGCACCGGAGGGCGCCCCCTACGACCGGATCATCGTCACCGTAGGAGCATGGGACGTCCCGCACGCTTGGTGGGATCAGCTCAAACCTGACGGTCGGCTCGTGCTGCCGTTACGCTGGCGCGGCACCAGCCGCGCGGTGTCCCTCGTGAAGCAGACTGACCGATTGGTCGCCGACCGGACTTCGCTGTGCGGATTCGTGCCGATGCTGGGCCAGTACGGCGAGCGCAGGCACACCATCGACGCCGACGGCCTGGTCACGATCCACTACGACATCGACCAGGCCGACGCGCTCAACGGCATCGACGGCGTTCGCAACCGCGAGAAAACCCAGGTGTGGAGCGATCTGACGGTCGGAAGCGAAGAACCGTTCGACCTGCTGTGGATGCATTTGAGCGCCACGCATCCCGGCACCGCCCGCATCCAGGCCGACCGGAAGGCCGTCGACTCCGGACTGTGCATGCCCGCCGTGCCCATCCGATCGCCAGCACTCATTGGTCGAGGGTCGCTGGCGTACTTCTCCATCCGCCGCACCGACGAGCCCGGCCGCTGGGAACTCGGAGCCATCGGTCACGGACGCGCCGGCCACAAACTCGCAGAGTTCATCGTCGGCCAGATCCGCCAATGGGATACCGATCGGTTGGCTGATCCGGCGCTTACGATTTATCCGGGTAACGTGGCGCTTTGCGCAACCGAACGTGGGGTCGTCAACAAGAAAGAGACCCAACTGCGCATTCAGTATTGACATACGGGTCAACTTAATCTGGCCGCACGGCACTGGCCGACAGTCGTGCGCTGCCAGTAAAGCGGGCGAATAGGTAGTGCTACCTCGCGTTTGAGCGTTTATGGTTGAGATTGAAACAATCCTACTCGTAACCCAGCTGATGCGCTTGCGTATTCCGCGACTGACCTTTCAGTGACGTCTCGATTTCGCGCCAATAAGACCAGCGTTCAGCAATGTAGCGCTTGCGCTCGTCGGTCATCATCACTGATCTGCTGGTCGCCTCGGCTGGGTCGCCAAGGAGAAGTGGCGGCGGCCTGGCTGCACGACATCGGCTACGCACCGGCACTGCAGACCACCGGATTCCATCCCCTTGACGGCGCCCTTTACCTGCACGCCCGCCAGTGGCCGATGGCCGTCGCCGCCCTGGTCGCCCACCACTCGGGCGCCGCCGAGGTCGCCGCCGTCCGCGGCCTGGTCGGCGCAGTCGCCGGATTCCCGCCGCCGGCCCTCGCGGTGGGCGACGCTCTCACCTACGCCGACCAGACCGTCGGACCCGACGGCGACAGCGTGACCTTCGCCGAACGCCTCGCCGACATGCTCCGCCGGCACGGCCCGGACTCGGCCAACGCCATCGCCCACGCCCGCCGCGAGCCGGTGCTGCGCGCCGCCGTCAATCGGGTGGACCGACGCCTCGCCGCGCTCGGCCAACCCTCATACTCCTGAAGCTATCGAAGCGGGCGGAACGCGGCCTGCAGCTCCGCCGCGAACAGCTCCGGCTCCTCCCACGCCGCGAAGTGCCCACCCCGCGCCGCCTCGCCGAAATAGTTGAGCGTGGGATAGGACTTCTCGGCCCAGCTACGCGGTGTCCGCCAGATCTCGCCCGGGAACGTGCTGAAGCCGACCGGCACCCGCGGTGCCGGCAACGGCGCACTGCCCGCGGTGGGTGCGTCCGGCCCGTACGCCTCCCAATAGGACCGCGCCGCCGACGCACCCGTGCCGGTCAGCCAGTACGCCGTGATGTTGTCGAGAATGTGGTCCGGGGTGAGGTTGCCCGAGGACTGCCCGTCCACGAACGCGTGCCCGATCTTGTAGTAGGCGTCGGTGTCGTGGTCGATCATCCAGGCGGCCAGCGCGGCCGGCGAGTCCAGCAGCGCGTACCCGATCGTCTGCGGCCGCGAGGCCATCTCCACGAAATAGCCGTTTCCGCTGGTCTGGAACAGCTTGATCGCGGCGAGCGCGGCCCGCTCCTCCTCGGTGGCGTCCGGCAGCACGGACGGATCGTTGAGCGCCGGCACGAGCAGGTTGGTGTGGATGCCGATCAACCCGTCCGGGCCGATCCGGCCCATCGCGTCGGTGACGCCGGCGCCAACGTCACCGCCCTGCGCCACGTACCGGTCGTAACCCAGCCGCCGCATCAGCTCGGCCCACGCACGAGCCGTACGCGCGAGGTCCCACCCGGTCTGGACCGGCTCACCCGAGAAGCCGTACCCGGGCAGCGACGGCAGCACCAGGTGGAACGCGTCCGCAGGGGTGCTCGGATCGGTCAGCGGCCCGACCGAGTCGAGCATCTCGACGACCGAACCCGGCCACCCATGCGTCATGATCAGCGGCAGCGCGTCCGGATTCTCGGACCGGACGTGCAGGAAGTGGATGGTCACGCCGTCGATCTCGGTGGTGAACTGCGGCAGCGCGTTCAGCCGGGACTCGACCCGCCGCAGGTCGTACTCCTTCTCCCAGTACTGATGCAGCGCCGCCATGGTGGCCAGCTGCACCCCCTGCGAGCGGTCACCGACGAGTTCCTGCGACGGCCAGCGGGTCGTCGCCAGCCGGCGACGCAGATCGTCGAGCGCCTCGTCACGGAAACGCACGGTGAACGGCCGGATCTGCTGCTCGAGCGAGGTCATGGCACGCACTGCCCTTCGGGAGAATCGACGCGAAGATGCCGTCCACCAGCCTGCCAAGGATTGGCGGGGCACGACCCAGGGAGAAACCCTGGTCGGTCAACTGGTGGGCAGCACGTCGAGGGCGCCGCCGTACTGGTAGCTGCCGTAGAGCTGCACCCCGCGGTGCGGGCTCTTGACGTTCCACTGGCCCTTGGCGGTGCGGTAGACCACGATGTCGGCGAACCCGTCACCGTCGTAGTCGCCGGTGGCCGGCACGTCGGAAGCGTCCCCACCGTACGCGTAGGCGGCGTACAGCTGCGCGTTGCGGCTGGTGCTCTTTATCCACCACTGGCCCAGGCCCTTGCGGTAGAGCACGATGTCATCCTTGCCGTCCCCGTCGAAGTCGCCCGCCAGCGGGATGTCGGTGGGGTTGCCGCCGTAGGCGTAGCCGCTGACCAACGTGACCCCGCGATGCAGGCTCTTGATGTTCCACAGCCCGCCGCCGTACACCGCGGCGTCGGCGTAACCGTCGCCGTCGAAATCGCCGACCACCGGCAGGTCCGTGGCGCCGCCGAGCACCGTACCGCCGTACAGCTGAAGGTTGCGGCTGAGGCTCTTGACCCACCACTGGCCCGCGGATTGACGGTAGAGCGCGATGTCGTCGATCCCGTCACCGTCGAAATCGCCGACGAGCGGAATATCGCTGGCATTTCCCCCGTACGGGTAATCGGTGGCCAGGTCGACGCCGCGGTATTGGCTGCGGATGTTCCATTGGCCGTGATTGTAGAGCGCGATGTCGGCATGCCCGTCACCGTCGAAGTCCCCGGTGAGCGGCACGTCGCCCGGTTCGCCGCCGTAGACGTAACTGCCGCGGATCTGGGTGCCGGTGGCGGCGTTGAGGAGGTTCCAGAAACCGTTCGGCGGGCGGTAAAGCGTGAACTCGCTGCGCCGGTCGGCGTCGAAATCGTTGGCGGTGCGGGCAATCGGCTTACCCGCCAGGGTGGCCAGTCCGGCGACCGAGCCGTTGAACACGTTGCGGTCCACGTTGCCGGTGATGCCCGCGACGGTGCCGCTGCTGGTGTACTGCCAGACGGTGAAGGTGGCCCAGCCGGCCGAGACGGTTCCCGGCGTGCTGGCGTACGCGGCATGGTCCAGTGGCAGCGAGGCGAACGCCTTGCTGTTGCCGGTGCAGGGGTTCCACCAGTTCGGGTTCGTGTAGATCATCGGTTTGGTGCCGGTGCGCCGTTGCACCTCCGCGACGAAGGCCTGGATCCAGGTCACCATCTGGGCCGGCGTCAACCCGTAGCAGGGTGACGGGCTGCCCGATCCCGCGTACGGCCATTCGATGTCCAGCATCGGCGGCAGCGTGCGGCCGTCGTGGACGTATTGCGCGTGGTCGAGGAAGAAGTCGGCCTGGACGGTGCCGGTGCTTTTGTCGGGCAGGGCGAAATGGTACGCGCCGACGTACAGGCCGGCGCTTTTCGCCGCCAGGTAGTTGGTGCTGAAGGTCGGGTCGACGGTAGCGGTGTTGTCGGTTGCCTTGAGGATGGCGAATTTCTCACCGGACGCCGCGACCTGGGGCCAGTTGATCGTGCCTTGGAAGTGCGACACGTCGACACCGTCGACGCTGAATCCGGCCGGTGTCGAGACGGTCGGCGTCGGCACCAGGCCGGTGTTGTTGCCGGGTCGTCCGAAACCGGCGTGCGCTTGGCCGTCACCGGCCGTCCCAGCGGCCTGGGCCGGAACGACCGGAGCGATGAATAGCGCGGCCGCAACTGTTGCGCCGGCGAGAAAATGTTTACCGAAAAGGGGCACGCCCTAAAGTCGGATGATTCATTTCATCCGGGAACTCGCCCGGTAAATTCGGGGGGAACCGTCCGGATACATCGGACGGCCGCATTTTGTGAAGTGTCTGCTGGACAGGTCCGCCTGTTTGTCGCTTAATTGACGGCCCCGCCGCGGTGACGTTGGCGGTGCGCTCGGTGACTTCTACCGTCCCCATCGGACTTCGCCGACGAAACATGGGGGGCCTCATGCAACACAACCGCCGGTGGTGGGCGCTGGTCGCGGTGTCACTCGCCACCTTCATGACGTATCTCGACAACAACGTGGTGAACGTCGCGTTGCCGTCGATCCAGCGCGATCTGCATCTGAGCATCGAGGGGCTCGAATGGATCGCGAGCGCGTACATCCTGGTGCTGGCCGGTCTGTTGCTGGCCGGCGGCCGGATCGGCGACGTGCTGGGGATGCGCGGCACGTTCTACGGCGGACTGGCGGTGTTCACCGTCGCCTCGGTGGTCGCCGGCCTGGCGCAGAACCAGGAGATGCTGATCGGTGCGCGAGCCGTGCAGGGCCTGGGCGCCGCGCTGCTCACGCCGGCCTCGCTGGCGTTGCTCCCGGCGCTGTTCCCGGACCCGCGCGAACGCGGCGCGGCGATCGGCATCTGGGGTGGCGTGAGCGCGCTCGCGCTGGCCGTGGGTCCGCTCACCGGCGGCTGGTTGAGCGAGCACGCCTCGTGGGGCTGGATCTTCCTGATCAACGCGCCGGTCGGTGTCGTCACCGGCCTCCTGGCCGCGGTCACCGTGCCCGCGGTGGAGCGGCAACGGTCGCGCGGCCTGGACGTGCCCGGCATCGCGGCGTCGTCACTCGGCCTGTTCGCGGTGACGTGGGGTCTCATCGAGGGCGAGTCCCGGGGCTGGACGTCGGCCGGGATTCTCGGCGCGTTCGGGTTCGCGCTGGTGGCCGCCATCGCCTTCCTCGTCATCGAGAAGCGCTCGAAGAACCCGATGATCGAGCTCGGTTTCTTCCGCCTGCGGGTGTTCACCGGCGGCCTGGTCGCGATGGGGCTGTGGGCGTTCAGCGTCTTCGGCATCTACTTCTACACGGCCATCTACCTGCAGAACGTGCTGGGCTTCTCGCCGACCAAGGCGGGCGCCTCGTTCGTGCCGATGGCGCTGCTGATGGCGGTGACCGCGATTCTCGCCCCGCGGCTGGAGGCGCGGTTCGGGGCCGGCCCCACGGTGGCGCTCGCGCTGCTTCTGATGGGAATCGCCGAGGCCGCGATCGCGACGTACGGCGAGGGCACGACCTATGTGGACCTGCTGCCGTGGATCCTGCTGCTCGGCGTCGGCGGTGGCATGGTGATCCCGCTGAACAACGTGATCGTCGGGGCGCTGCCGGCTAACCGCGCCGGAATCGCCTCGGGCATGCTCAATGTGTCGCGCGAGGTGTTCGGGCTGCTGGGCATCACGATTCTCGGGGCGATTCTGACCAGCCGGTCGAACGGCGCCACCGGCAGCGAACTGCATCGCTATCTGCACGGCTACCAGACCGCCATGATCGTCGCCACGGTTCTGGTGGTCGCGGGCGTGCCGGTAAGCCTGTGGGCGCTGCGGTCGATGCGGTCCCCGGCACCGGAAGCGGCCGAAAGCCCGCGGTGGGCTTCCTCACCCGGGGCCCGCGGGTAAACGGTGGCAGGATCGGCCAGGCTGATTGACGCAAGCTACTTCGGGGGCAGGGCTTCAGATGGCATTCGAGATACGGCCGGTTCAGGTACGGGACTACGGAGGGCTCGGGCACGTCACCGCCGAGGTCTACGCCGTGGTGTATCCGCCGATCGAAGAGGCCCGCAAGGCCGTACGGGAAATGCGTGATGTGACCGCCCGGGTGGCGGAGGCCGAAACGACGTTCGTGGCGGTCGAGCCCGGCGACGGGAAGGTCCTCGGCGGCGTCTCGTTCGTGTTGAGCGGCAACAAGCACGCCAATGTCGCCCGGCCGGGTGAAGGCGAATTCCGGCTGCTGGCGGTCGACCCGGCGGCGCGCGGGCAGGGCGTGGGTCAGGCCCTCGTGCAGGCCTGCCTGGACCGGGGTGCCGAGCTCGGCCTCGAGCGGGTGGTGCTGCTGACCCAGGAGGACATGCTGGAGGCACAGCGGCTGTACGACCGGATGGGGTTCAAGCGGGTGACCGACCGTGACTGGGAGCCCGTGCCCGGCGTTCGGCTGTGGGCGTACGCCTTCGAGGTGTGAGCGGAACCGCGTGGTGATGTGCGTCACGCTGGGCCGGTCGGGGGCGCCGGGTATTTCGTCACGCCCCGCGACGGTGGCAGCCTCGGAGACGTGCAATTAAGAACCCGCCGCCTCCCGTTATCGGCCGAGGTGGCGTTGTCGATCCTCGCCGCCGTGGCAGCGTTCGCGGTGGCGGGTGTCGTCTGCGCGGCGGCCCGGCACAGTCACGTGCCGGGGCTGGTCCTCGGGCTGGCGCTGCTGGCCGTCGTGCTGGCGATCGCGCGGACGGCCGGGATCATGTATGCGCTGCCCGTCGGCGTGGTGGCCACCGAGGCGTACGACTGGTTCTTTCTGCCGCCGCTGCGCACGCTCGACGCGGGTGCCTTCTCGGTGCTCGGGCTGCTGATCGCGATGGCGGTGATCGTCGGGGCGGTGACCACGACGATCGCCCGCAACGCCGTCGAGTCGGAGCGGGCCCGGGGCAATCTGGCCGATGAGCAGGCCGCGCTGCGGCGGGTCGCCACCCTGGTCGCCGCCGGTGCCCGGCCGTCCGAGGTGTTCCAGGCGGTCGCCGACGAGCTCGCCCGCCTGCTCGGCGCCGACTCCAGCTTCGTGGCGCGGCTCGACGACTCCGACCCGGCGAAGGGCGAGGAGCCGCGGATCACCATCGTCGGCTCGTACGGGCGGTTGACCGCCGCCACCCCGGTCGGGACCAGGGTCGCGCTCGAAGAGGGCATGATGATGCGGACCGCCGTCGACACCGGCCGGGCCGCCTCGTTATCGGGCGCCGGTCTGCAGATCGGGCCGTTCGGCGCGGTCGCGGCCGACCTGGGCCTGAACAAGGGCATCTCGACGCCGGTGATGGTGGGCTCGCGGCTGTGGGGCGTGGTCGTGGTCGGCACCAACGGCGACTTCCAGCCCGGCGCCGAGTCGCGCATCGCCGACTTCATCGAGCTGGCCGCGATCGCGATCGCCAACACCGAGGCCGACGAGCAGCTTCGCGAGCTGGCCGACACGCAGGCGTCGTTACGCCGGCTGGCGCTGCTCATCGCGCAGGGCGAGCAGCCGGAACGCGTGTTCGCCGCGGTCACCAAGGAGGTGCTGCGCCAGTTCGGCGACGAGGGCGGCACCGCTCGGCTGTTACGCTACGAACTGGATGGCACCGCCACTTTACTGGCGAACGAGGGCAGCTCCGGGCCGCACGTCGTGGTCGGCGGGCGCTGGGAGATCCGGCCGCATTCGGGCCTGTTCGAGACCGTCCGCCGGACCGGGCGGCCGGCTCGCGTCGACGACTACCGCACGCTTCCCGGCGGCAGCGCGTTCGCGCGGGAAGGGCTGGTCTCGGCGGTCGGCGTGCCGGTCCACGTCAACGGCCGGCTGTGGGGGCTCATCGCGGTCGGCACCAGCCACGACCGGCTGGCCCCCGACCTGGAGGCCCGGCTGACCGAGTTCACCGACCTGGTGGCCACCGCGGTCGCGGACGCGCAAAGCCGGGCCGAGCTGACCAACTCCCGCGCCCGGATCGTGGCCGCCTCCGACGAGACCCGCCGGCGCATCGAGCGCGACCTGCACGACGGTGTCCAGCAGAGCCTGGTCACCCTGGCGCTGCGCCTGCGCACGGCGGCCTCGGACCTGGCGATCGAGGGCAAGGCCGGCGCCGAGGGCCAGGACGGCGAAGAGCTGGCCGACGTCGCCACCGGCCTGATGACGGTCATCGACGAGTTACGGGAGCTGTCCCGGGGCATCCACCCGGCCGTGCTGTCCGACTCCGGCCTGCGGCCCGCGCTGCGCGCCCTCGCCCGCCGCGCCCCGGTGCCGATGAACGTCGAGGTGCACTTCGACGAGCGGCTCACCACCGCAGTCGAGGTCGGCGCCTACTACGTGGTCTCGGAGATGCTGACGAACGCCGTGAAGCACGCCGACGCCTCCACGGTCGACGTCGACGCCGAGGTGACGGACTGTGTGCTGACGCTGCGGGTGCACGACGACGGCACCGGCGGCGCCGACCCGGAACGCGGCACCGGGCTGCTCGGGCTCAAGGACCGGATCGAGGCCCTGGGCGGCCGCTTCGACGTGCACAGCCCGGTGGGCGGCGGCACCACGGTCATCTGCCGCATCCCGACCTGCCGGCCGGCCTAAAGGGCATAAAACGATCACCCCGCGGGTTGGGATGCCCGTGAGTGATGCGGCGACGGTGGTGGTCATCGGTGGCGGGCAGTCCGGTCTCTCGGCCGGCTACCACCTGAAACGGCGCGGGTTCGGCAGCGCGCTGGACGAACCGGCCGGCGACCGCACGTTCGTGGTGCTCGACGCCGCTCCCGCCCCGGGCGGCGCCTGGCTCGAGCGCTGGGAGTCGCTGCGGATGGCGACCGTCAACGGGATCTTCGATCTCCCGGGCTTTCCCAAGCCGCCGCTGGACCCGGAGGAGCCGAGCCGCACCGCGGTGCCCCGCTACTTCGCGAACTTCGAGCGCCGGACGGAGCTGCCGATCGTACGGCCGATCCAGGTCAGCGCGGTCCGACCGGGCCCGGACGACAAACTGATCGTCGAGACGAACCGGCAACAATGGGTCACCGAGGCGATCATCAACGCCACCGGCACCTGGACCAACCCGGTGCGCCCGCACTACCCGGGCCAGGAGACCTTCACCGGCCTCCAGCTGCACACCCACGACTACGTGTCGGCCAAGGAACTCGCCGGGCTGCGCGTCGCGGTGGTCGGCGGCGGGATCTCCGCGATACAGCTGCTCGAGGAGATCTCCCGGGTGGCGAGGACCGCCTGGTACACCCGTCGTCCGCCGGTCTTCCGGGACGGCCAGTTCGAGCCCGAGGTGACCGGTCGCGAGATCATCGCCAAGGTGATCGCCGACGTCGAGAACGGCCGGCCCACCGGGAGCGTCGTCTCCTACACCGACCTGGCCTGGACACCGTACGCGCTGGCGGCGAAGGCGCGTGGGGCCCTCGAACGGCGCCCGATGTTCACCGCGATCGAAGCTCACGGCGTACGGGAATGGGATGGGTCTTTCACGTCGGTGGACGCCATCGTCTGGGCCACCGGTTTCAAAGCAGCACTCGCCCATCTGGACCCGTTGGGGCTGCGGAACGAGCGGGGCGGCATCCGGTTGATCGGGACTCAGGTGGCCGACGATCCGCGGGTGCACCTGATCGGCTTCGGCCCGTCGCAGTCCACGGTGGGGTCGAACCGGGCCGGCCGGGACGCGGTGCAGGCCCTGGTCGGCCACCTGCGAAAATGACTACGGCTTGCGGCCGACCGCGCCGTACTGCTCGACCTCGCGCGCCTCGTCCTCCGGCCGCCACCGGGTGACCGGCACCAGACCGGGCTCGACGATCTCGAGACCCTCGAAGAACGCGGCGAGGCGATCGGTGTCGCGCAGGTAATACGGCAGGGCGGCGGACTCGTTCCAGATGCGCGCCGCCTCGACCACTTCGGGCGTGATCGGCGCGCTGTCGTAGATGGCGAGGTAGCTGCCGGAGGGCACCGCGTCCAGCGCCTTGCGCACCATGGCCTGGGCGACGGCGTCGTCCTCGACGTGCCCGAGCACGCCCATGAACAGAACCGCGACCGGCTCGGAGAAGTCCAGCGTGAGCGCGGCCTCGCTGAGCACCAGGTCGATGTCGTGCATGTCGGCGTCGACGTAGCTGGTGATGCCCTCGGGCTTGCTGGTCAGCAGCGCCCGGGCGTGGGTGAGCACCAGCGGGTCGTTGTCGACGTAGACGATCCGGCTCTCCGGCGCGACCGACTGCGCGACCTCGTGGGTGTTGTTGGCGGTGGGCAGGCCCGTCCCGATGTCGAGGAACTGCCGCACACCGGCCTCGCCGGCCAGGTAGCGCACCGCGCGGGTCAGATACGCGCGGCTGAGCCGGGCGTTCTCGGCCAGTTCCGGCTGACCGACGAGAATCTGTTCGCCGACCGCCCGGTCCACGGCGAAGTTGTCCTTGCCGCCGAGCAGGTAGTTCCAGATCCGCGCGGTGTGCGGGACCGAAGTGTCCAGTTGCGGGAATTGCTGCTCGTCGTTCGACACGCGCGTCATCCTCTTCGGACGGAACAATGCCGATTGATCATAGACCGTCCCGGCCCGGGCGGCGAACCCCCTAAAGTTCCGGCATGGTGGCGGCGACATAACTGCCCAGAACGGTCACCGTGCAGCCCATGTCCTCCAGGTCACTGAGCGCCTGCCGGGTGCGGTCCTCGCCTATGCCGCCGCCGAAATCCAGATAGAACATGTACGACTGTGGTTTGCCGACGATGGGCCGCGAGGTGAGCAAGGACAGGTTCAGCCCCTGCGCCGCGAACGCGCCGAGCGCGCCGTGCAGCGAGCCGGGCTGGTTGGGCGCCTCGATGACGATCGAGGTCTTGTCGCCGTCACGCTGCTCGGTCAGGTCGCGGGTCAGCACCACGAACCGGGTGAAATTGTGGTGATTCGTCTCGATGCCGCGCCGCAGGATCTGCATGCCGTGCATCTCCGCGGCCGCGGCCGAGGCGATCGCGGCCCGGTGGATGTCGCCGGACGCTTTGACGTCGGCGACGCTCCCGGCCGTGTCCGGGTGTTCGAAACGAGCGGCATCCGGAAGCGCGGAGTCGAGGAAATCCTCGCATTGCGAGAGCGCCACCGGATGCGAGTAGACCTCGGTGACATCGGCCAGGGTGGCGCCCGGCATCCCGATCAGGCATTGCTCGATGCGCAGGATCACCTCGCCGCGAATCAGCGACGGCCGCACCTGCAGCAGGTCGTAGACGTCGTTGATGGTCCCGTGCAGCGAATTCTCGATGGCGCAGACGGCGTAATCGGCGCGCCCCTCTTCCAGCGCGTCGAACACCAGGCGGAACGGCAGGTCACAAAAGATGGTGTCGATGTCGTCGCCGAAGTATTGGCGGGCGGCGACGTCATGGAAAGACGCCGCCTGACCTTGGATCGCGATGGTGGGCCGGGAGTTCACGGGCTACACGCTACAGCGCACGTCACATTCCCGGCCTATAGGACGGCCAGCGTCTCGTACAGGTCGTCCAGACCCTGCGAGCCCAGCGACAACGCCGCCATGTGCCAGGCCTTGAGGTCGAACGCCTCGCCACGCGCCGCGCGGGCCGCGTCCCGGCCCCGCAGCCAGGTGCGCTCGCCCAGCTTGTAGCCGATGGCCTGGCCGGGCATGCCCAGGTAGCGGATCAGTTCGCCGTCGAGGAACTCGTCGTCCAGCCCGCTGTAGCGGCCGAGGAACTCGCGGGCCGCCTCCGGGGTGACCGGCGACCCGGGCCGGAACGGCGAGTCCGCCGGGAAGTCGAACCGCAGGTGCATGCCGATGTCGATGATCACCCGGATCAGGCGCAGCATCTGCGAGGACAGGTAACCCAGACGGGTGGCCGGCGTGGTGTGGTAGCCCAGTTCGTCCATCAGCAGCTCGGCGTAGAGCGCCCAGCCCTCGACGTTCGCCGACACCTCGCCCAGCGACACCTGATAGGTGGACAGCCGGTCCGCGACGTAACGCCACTGCGCGAGCTGCAGGTGATGCCCGGGAACGCCCTCGTGATACCACCCGGAGGTGAGGAACCACAGCGGGAACCGCGTCTCGTCGCCGACCGGCAGCCACGTCCGGCCCGGGCGGGAGAAGTCCAGCGACGGCACCGTGTAGTAGGGCGCCGGGGCACTGCCGGCCGGTGCGATCATCGCCTGCACCCGGGCGACCGGCTCGGCCAGGTCGAAGTGCGTGCCCTGCAGGTCGCCGATCGTGCGGTCCATCAGGTCCTGCAGGAACTCCCGCATCGCCTCGACGCCCTCGATCGCCGGGCCCTCGGTCTTCAGGTATTCCGCGGCCGCGACCGGCGTGGCGCCGGGCAGCACCTTCTCGGCCTCCACGCGCATCTCGGCGTCGAGCTTGCGAAATTCATCCCAGGCCCACGCGTACGCCTCGTCCAGGTCGAAATCGGCGCCGTTCCAGTACCGCGACCAGAGCCGGTAGCGTTCCCGGCCGACCGCGTCCGGGGTGCCCGCCGCCGCGGGGGCATACTCCTCGGCGAGCCAGCCGCGCAGCCGGGACAGCGAGGCGGTGGCCTGGAACGCCGCATTGTCGAGCTCGGCGCGCAGCGCCTGCGGGCCCGGCGCGACGACGTCGGCGAACCAGGCGGTGTTCACCCACGTGTTGAGCTGGTCGATCATGGTGGAGACCTGGCGTGGGGCGGACAGGAGACCCTTGCGCGCGCCAAGTTCCAGGGTGGTGCGGAAGCCGTCGACCGTCTCCGGGACGCGGCGCATCCGGCGGGCGAGCACCGCCCACTGGTCGTCGGTCTCGGTCGGCATCTGCACGAAGATCTCGCGCATGCGGTGGATCGGCGACATGAGGTTCCGCAGCGCCCGCAGGTCCTCCCCCGCGTCATGGATCGCCAGCTGCGCATCCAGGCGTTCGCGTAGCAGGCGGGCGCAGCGCGCCTCGTCGGGATCGCCGGCCGGGGCGGCGTCGAGCCGGGCCAGCGTGCGGCGGGCAAGCTCGGCCGCGGCTTCCAGACCGGCCGGCGACAGGTCGGGCAGGTGGTCGTCGTCCGGGTTGATGCCGAGCTCGACGGCGGTGGCCGGGTCGAGTTCGGCGAGGTCGGCGACGTACGCGTCGGCGAGGTGGCGAGGAGTGTCGGGCATATCAGCCTCTACGTGTGGCGGGCGGGGTTGTTCCGGCGTGCGACCGTCGATCGCTGTCGCAACGACGCGCCGGCCACCGGCTATTCGCCCAAGTTCGGGCGGGCAACGCAAAAAGCATGCGTCGCCGTGACCGTGGCGCCAAATCACTCGTTGGACGATACGGTGCATCAGAATTACCCCTCCCCCCGGTGGTTCGAGTGAGATCGATGGCAGGCTTCCGACGGCGATCCGCGCTGCTCGCGTTCGTCGCCGTGAGCACGCTCGTCGTGGCGGCGATCCTGCTACCGGCCCGCGCCGTCGCCGGCCTGCTGATCGCCTGCTCGGGCGCGTTCGCCGTGGTGATGATCCGGGCCGTACGGACCCGGCGCGCGGCCGGCCCGCACCCGCGTGCGCTGTCGCTGGCGGCCGGCATCCTGCTCACCGCGCTCGCCGGGGCGGCGGCCGCGCTCGCCGTCCTGATCGCACCCGACGTGCTGGTCGCCGGCGGTGTGCCGCTGCCCGCGGAGATCCCGCTGGTCACGCTGTTCTTCGTGGCCGGCGCCTATCTCCCCGCGACGCTGCGCCCGCATCAGCGGCGTGACCTGCTCGCCCGGTTACGCGCGGCGCTGGACATGCTCGGGCTGACCGCGTGCCTGATCTTCACGCCGTGGCTGGTGCTGACGCACGGCGACGAGCAGCGCGGGGCGACCATGACCGCGCTGATCCTGGGCGCCACCGCCGCCGCGGTCGTCGCGGTCAGTGGCGTGCACGCGATCCGGCACCGGGCGGCGCTTCAGTGGTGCGGGCCGGGCGCGGCGTTGTCGCTGGTCGGGCTCACCGCGCTGGTCATCGGAATGGATTATCAGGGCGAGCCGAACGCGGCGATCGCGGCGCTGGCCGGCGGCCTCGCGGTGAACGTGGCCGCCGCGCTCATGTGGTATGGATCGGTGCGGATCCGGCCGGACGCCCGCCCGATTCCGCCGGCCGGCAGCGAACCGTCCGCCGGTTTCCCGTTGCTGGCGTTGCCGATCCTGGGATCCGCGCTGGCCACCGTGTACCACCTCATCACCGGCGGCCGTCTGGACCCGGTGGCGATCATCCTGGGGACCGTCGCGATCACGGCGGTGGCGACCCGGGAGTGGGTGTCCGCGATCGTGTTGCGCCGGCACGCCGACCACCTCACCGACCAGGGCAACCGGTTGCGCAGCCTGGTGTTCGGCTCGGCGGACGTGGCGATGATCCTGGACGCCGACCTGGCGGTGCGCTGGCAGTCACCGGCCGCCGCGCGGCAGTTCGGACTGTCCGATCAGGACGTTCTCGGGCGAACCGCGTCGGCCCTCGTGCATCCCGGCCAGGCGGACGCCCTGCACGCCCACCTCACCGAGCGGATGGTCCACCACGACCCCACCCCCTTCCCGGTACGCCTCCGCGACGGCTTCGGCCGCTGGCGTGACACCGAATGGACCACCAGCGGCGGCGACCCGGCGGAACCCGGCCGCACGCTGGTCGTGCACGTCCGGGACGTGAGCGACCTGCGCAGCCTGGAACAGGCGCTCCGCGACGCGAGCCACCTCGATCAGCAGACCGGCCTGGCGAACCGCGAGGGGCTGCGCCGGGCCGGCGAGCTCACCCCGGACACCGGCGCGATGATCGTGATCGAGCTGGGCGGGCTCGCCGCGATCGGTGACGTGCACGGTCCGGACCTCGCCGAGGTGGTCGTGGCGGAGGCCGCGCGCCGGCTACGCACCCGGATGGCCGGCGGCGACGTGCCGGCCCGGCTGAGCGAGACCCGGTTCGCGGTGCTGACCCGCAGCGGCGCGGTCCGCGCGCACCTGCTCGCGAGCCAGCTCCTCACCGCGCTGACCACGCCCTATTCGGCGGCCGGCACCGCGGCCCACCTGTCCGCCTGGGCCGGGCTCGCCGACCTGACCGCGCAGGTGGACATCGACGAGGTCATCCGCCGGGCCGGGCTGGCGATGCGGTCGGTGCGGTCCGGGCCGCCCGGCGCCGTCGAATGGTACGACGAGCAGATGGAGATCAAGCTCCGCCGCCGTTCCACTCTGGAGCGAGACCTGCCCGGCGCCGTGCAACGCGGCGCCCTGGAGCTGAACTTCCAGCTCGTGGTCGAGCTGCCGGGCGGCCGGCCGGTCGGCGTCGAGTCGCTGCTGACCTGGCGGCATCCCACCCAGGGCGTGGTGAGCGCCGACGAGCTGCTCGCGCCGGCCGAGGATCTGGGACTGCTCGCCGAGATCGGCCAGTGGACGCTGCATCGTTCGTGCCGGTTGCTGGCGGACTGGCGGCGCCAGCACGAGGATCTCTGGGTCGCGATCAACGTCCGTCCCCGCGAGCTGGTCGATCCGGCGTTTCAGGCCGCCATGCAGACCGCCCTGGAAACGCATCAGATCCCGCCGTCGGCCCTGGTCGTCGAGGTGTCCGAGCGCGACCTGATCGACCAGCAGCCGGCGGTCGAAGACCTGGCCGCGCAGCTCGGCCGGTTGCGCGCGCAGGGCGTCCGGACGGCGGTGGACAACTTCGGGGCCGGCCCGACGTCGCTGAGCCGGCTACGCATCCTGCCGATCGACCTGCTCAAGGTCGACCGGGACGTGTTCGGCCAGCCGGCCGGCACGCTGCCGCAGATCGGCGCGGTGATGGACGTGACCGTGGCGCTCGGCCGCCGGCTCGGCATGGAGGTGATCGCGCACGGGCTGCAGCAGAGCGAGGATCTGGAGGTCGTGCAGGCGGCCGGATGCCGGCTCGGCCAGGGCGACCTGCTGGGCAAGCCGATGCCCGCCGAGCACCTGGAAGCGCTGCTGGAACGGCAACCGCGCTGACTCAGTAGGCGCCGGCGATGATCTCGCGGATCGCCACGGAACGCACCTCGAAGACGTCGAAAACGCCGGCCGCGGCCATTCCAGGTGCCAGTTCCCGCAGTTGCCCGGCGACGGCTTCGTAGTCCGCGCTGCCCGGGTTCAATGTGGACAGGGTCCGCGCGTTCTCGATGAACGCGGCAACTGTGCCCTTACGAACCTGTACCCCGCCGTTCGCGACGTAGGTGCTGGCGGAGTCCGGAATCGCGTCCTCGGGGCGCACGACCTTGCTGCTGTCACTCATGAGATCTCACGGTAGGGGCATTCCGGCGGCAAAACCCTGTGAGCCCTCGCACGCTCACGGCTGGTGACTGACCCGTGCCCAGGTGTCGGTCGAGTCGGTCGACCCGCCGTACTGGGTCCAGCGGGCCTCCGTGCAGATGTACGGGAAATCACCCACCGAGGTGAGAGCCTTCTGCGTCGATACCGTCCGGCCGTTGCGGACCACCTCCCATCGGTGGCCGCCGGAGACCTCGCTGACGAAGATGCGCCCGCCCCGCGTCTCGACGCGCGTGGTCTCCTTGCCGCGCAGCCGCCATTTGTCGGACAGGCCGGCGGCGCTCAGCAGCGCGGACTTGGTGAAGTCGTCGGACGTCCGGCCGTCCGGCCGGATCGACAGGGTGGCGCCGGCCGCGCCCGAGTAGCGGGATTTGTCATCGGACGTCTTGATCTGCATCGAGGTCATCCGCCACGTGCCGACGAGGCAGGGATCCAGCAACGGGGTCACCGAGGGTTTCCCGCTCGACGGGCTCGTCTTGGCTGCCGTGCTCGCCGATCCCGCCGAGCGAAGCGGCTCGACCATCGCGCGCGTCCGGGCCGGTGCTTTCCGGCCGGAATCGGCGCGGGCGACCCAGAGTGTGCCCGCGGCCACCCCGGCCACGGCCACGGCGCCCACGATCGCGACCGCGACCCTCCGGCGGCGCCGCCCGCGCGGCCGCGGGATCTCGGCGGTCCCGGCGGCGATCGGGACGGTCCGCTGCGCACCCTCATTCGCGGTGGTCGCGGCCAGCGTGGGCGCCGGCGCGACGACCGTGTCGCTCTTGCGTCGCGCCCCCGGCCACCGCCGTGGCCGGCGCGGCTTCGTCTCGGCGAGCGACGCGACGGTTTCCAGCAACGGGCGCGACTCGACGGCGGTGAGGCGGCTCTCCGGGTCCTTGTCCAGCAAGCCCTTGATGACCGGCCACAACCTCCCGGCGTACGGGGGAGGAAGGGGTTTGCTCCCGAGCACCGCGGCGACGGTGGCCTGCGTGTCGTCGCGCTGGAACGGCGAGCGGCCGGTCACCGTGGCGTACAGGGTGACGCCGAGTGACCACAGGTCGGAGGCGGCGGTGGCGGGCTTGCCGTTGATCCGTTCCGGAGCCATGTACGCCGGGGAGCCGATCAGATGCCCGGTCGCGGTCAACGCGGTGGCGTCGTCGATCGCCGCGATGCCGAAGTCGGTCAGCACCACCCGATCGCCGTCGAGCAGGATGTTCGCGGGCTTGACGTCGCGGTGCGCGATGCCCTCGGCGTGCGCGGCCCGCAACGCGTCCAAGACCTTGAGACCGATTTCCCCGGTACGCTGCTCGGTCAGCAGCCCGTGTTCGGCGATCTCCGCGGCCAGGGTGCGTCCCGGCACGAGTTCCATCACGATCCAGGGCCGGCCGTCCTCGGTGACCACGTCGTGGATCGTGACGATGCCGGGATGCCGCAGCCGGGCCGCGGCCTGTGCCTCGCGGAGCGCGCGCCGGGCCAGTTTCTCGTCGACCGGCGCGGCGGCCGGGCCGTGCACCCAGATCTCCTTGACGGCGACGTCGCGTCCCAGCAGCTCGTCGTGTGCCGCCCAGACCGCGCCCATGCCGCCCTGGCCGAGCGGGCGCAGAAGCCGGTAGCGGCCGACGACCACGCGCGGCTCTTCAGTCACAGACCAGAATCTATCTCGCGTCCACAAGGGAAGGGCGGCGCGGGAGGCGCCGGTCGTGTCACGCGGCCGGCGCCCCGCCGGAGACGTCGCGTGTGCTCGGCGCGCGTCTCGCTGTTCGACGGTGAGCGCGATGCGCAACCACATCCGGCGCCGAACCAGGCCGGCGCTACGCTCCGTCGTCGATCACGACTACTGTGCACCCTGGCCGGCCGGTTCGGCGGTGTTCGATACGAAGCTTGTACGCGTCCTTCACGCCTTGGCTACGGTCATCGTCGCGTGCCAGTGCGGGGACTCGGCGATCATCCGGCTGATGCTGGCGGCATCGGTCGGGCGGGTGAACAGATAACCCTGCGCGGTGTCGCAGCCGAGTTCGCGCAGCATCGCCAGGGTCGCCTCGTCCTCGACACCCTCGGCGATGGCCCGCAGCTCCAGGGCATGCGCGAGGGCGATCATGGCGTTTACGACACCGGCCCGCGCCGGGCTGGCGGTGATGCCCTGCACGAAGCTCCGGTCGATCTTGAGGGCGTCCCAGTGGCGGTCGGCCAGCCGGGACACCGAGGAGTAGCCGGTGCCGAAGTCGTCGACCGCCACCGCGATCCCGTGCCGGCGCAGCTCCGCGAGGATGCCGGTCATCGCGACGTCGTCGACCAGCGCGGTCTCGGTGATCTCCAGGATCAGCGCGGCCGGCGGGGTGCCGTGCGCGGCCAGCGCGGCCAGCACGCTGGGCACCAGCCGGGAGTTGCCGAGCTGCCGGGGCGAGACGTTCACCGCGACCGGGGGCCGCCAGCCGAACTCGGCCAGCCAGCCGTCCTGCGCCGTGAGCGACTGCTCCAGCACCAGGTCGAAGATCGGGCCGATGATGCCGTGCGTCTCGGCGAGCGGCACGAACTCGTCCGGCGACAGCGGCCCGCGGGTCGGGTGCCGCCAGCGGACCAGGGCCTCCAGCGCGTACAGCTCGCCGGTCGTGACGTCCAGCTCTGGGTGGAAGACGCAGGTCAGCTCGTCGTTGAGCAGCGCCTGCCGCAGCTCGGTCTCCAGCCGCAGGCGGGCCCCGGCCTCCTCGGCGTGCCGGTGGTCGAACCGTTCGGCACGGCCCCGGCCACCGTTCTTGGCCTGGTACATCGCGGTGTCCGCGTCACGCAGCAGCTCGTACGGGTCGGCCCGGTAGTCGTCGGTGGTGCGCACGCCGACCGAGACGGACGGGTACAACTCGATGCCGTCCAGGACGATCGGCTCGGTGACCGAGGCGACCAGGCGCTCGGCGACGCGGTCGGTGTCCTCGTCGGTGGCGCCGGGCATCAGGATCACGAACTCGTCGCCGCCCAGCCGCGCGACGACGTCGCCGTCCTGCTCGCCGACGCCGCGGACGGTGCCGACGATCCGCTCGGCGATCGTGATCAGCAGCCGGTCGCCGGCCGCGTGCCCGAGGCTGTCGTTGACGTCCTTGAACCGGTCCAGGTCGCAGAACAGCAGGGCCACCCGGCTGCTGCCGTCGGACGGGAGCTCGGCCAGCGCGAAGGTCAGCCGGCGCACCAGCTCGGTGCGGTTGGGCAGGCCGGTCAGCGCGTCCCGGGTGGCGCGCCGGCCCATGTCGCGCAGCGGACGGCAGATCCGGGCGGCGGCCAGCACCCCGGAGAGCATCACGGCGAGCTCGACCAGCCGGTCCCGGCCGGTGGAGGTGGCGAAGGCGAACGCCTCCAACGCGAGGACGCCGGACACCACGACGAGGTACCGGCGCACGCTGAGGATGTTCGTCGAGACGTACCGGGGGACGTTGAGTTGTCCCATCTGGGGATGCAGGGCCGCGGCGGCGAGCAGCAGCGGCATCAGCATCCAGCCGATGTCCATCCAGCCGCCGGCCGCGTAGGTGCCGTTGAGGCTGGCGGTGGCGTAGTACGCGTCCGGGACGAACCAGGCGACCATGCCGGCCACCAGGAGTCGCGCCGGCATCTTGCGCATCTCCATGCTCAGCCCGGCGCGCAGGGCCCCGAACAGCACGATGAGCGTGCTGATCGGGGTGCCGACCGCGACCAGGACGGCCAGTTCGGTGCCGCCGGCGTCGAGGGTGGGGCTGATGATGTGGATCCAGTACAGCAGGGCCAGTGGGATCGTCAGGACGCCGGCCTCGAGGACGCTGTCGCGGCCGGCCCGGTGACTGAGCCGCACCACGGCGGCGGCCGCCAGCAGGTGCGCGGCGATGTAGAGGACGTCGGCGACCCCGGGGAACGGAGCCTCGGCGTGAAAAAGGTCGTAGCCGGCGAAAATGATGTCGCCGGCGGCGGAAAGGGCCAGCGCGGTGGCCAGCATGACCCAGGACGATCGGTTGCGCGGCCGGCCCCGGCGCACCCCGACGATGGCGGCGACGGCTCCGGAGGTGTTGACGGCCGGGAAGATCCAGCTGGTGACCTGGTTCAGGGGCAGCGTGATGTAGCAGGTCGCGGCGACGCCACCGGCGAGCAGCAGCCATAGCCACGCTTTGCTGTGCGGTGGCACCACGCGCATGTCGGCTCCTGTCGCCCGCCTGCGTCCCGGTTGGCGGGACGAAGGCTGTAATCGGCCGCGAGCGAGCGCACTTGAGCTTCCGTCCGGCCCGTTCTGGGCGGGTTCGATCGGTCTGACCGACCGCGTGGCGTTATTGCGTTGTGGGCGGGCCGGCGTTTTGCGATTCTGATCTCGGCCCCGGCGGCTTCAGAAACAGGCGCTTCCACAGCGGATGCATTGGCGCTCAAACCACGCTGATTCGCTGCCCTCCAAGCCACCGGTCTTTCAAATCGGAACCGCTCCGGGGCCACCTTTTCGTTTACGGGGGGGGAAAATGTCCGAGGTCATCGTCCACAGTGGATTTCGCGGCCTGCGTTACGTCGACGGCCGTCTCGAGACGGTGCTGGAGCCGGGCCGCTACGAGCTTGTGCGGCGCCGGTTCCCGGGCCGGCGCGTGCCGAGCGTCGAAATCAACCTGATCGACGTGCGCGAGCGTGAACTGAACATCAAGGGCCAGGAGATCCTGACCGCCGACAAGGTCGCGGTTCGCGTCAACATCATCACGCACTTCCGGGTCACCGACCCGGTGGCGGCGGTGGAGCGGGTGGCGGACTACAGCGACCGGCTCTACAGCGACGTGCAGCTCGCGGCGCGGCGCTCGCTGGCGTCGATGACGCTCGAGGCCATCCTGACCAACCGCAACCAGCTCAGCGAGGACATCCTGCGCGACGTCGAGGGGGTGGCCGCGGGGTACGGCGTGGCGATCATCCGGGCGGACGTGAAGGACCTGGTGTTCCCGGGCAACCTTCAGGAGGTCATGAACCGGGTGCTGATGGCGCAGCGCATCGCGGAGGCGCAGATGGTCGAGGCGCGGACGCGGGCGGAGCGGGAGGCGCTGGAGGCCACGTCGAAGGCGGACGCCGAGCGGGTGGCGGCCCAGGCCCGGGTGGAGAAGACCCGACTGGCGGCCGAGGCGGACGCGGAGGCCAAGCGCATCCGGGCCGACGCGGACGTGGACGCGCTGCGGCGGCTGGCGGCGGGGGCCGAGGCGTACGCGCAGCACCCGGCCCTGCTCCGGCTGCGTGAGCTGGAGACGCTGGGCGATCTCGGCTCGAACGCCGCGGCCCGCCTGTACATCGGCTTCGAGAAGCACAGCAACACGCTGGACGCGGACTAAGCCGCATCTTGTGGATCTTGAGGGATGATCCAGATCGTCGCGGTTGTTGATCACCACGCGGTGAGTGCCCGATTTGAACTGACTGACGCCGAGTGGGAACTTCTCAAGCCTCGGCTACCCGCGGATCCGCCGCGTGGCAGCCGGTGGATCGACCACCGTACGGTCATTTCCGGGATCCTGTTTTCGGGAACGGACCGGGATTCCGTGGCGGGACCTGCCCGCCCGCTTCGGGAGCTGGAAGACCGTCTACCTGCGTAAACGACGGTGGGCGCTGGACGGCACCTGGCAACGCATCGCCGAGCGGCTGCGCCTGGACACCGAAATGGGTGATCCGCAGTGGACGCTGGGCATCAATTCCAGCGTGATCCGCGCGCATCAACACGCGGCCGGCACCCGCCACCAGCGCCCGGCCGACGCGTATTTTCGGACCAGTGCGTTAAGTGCGCACCCACGAACCGACGTCCGAGCACACCTGATGCGCGTCCCGCTGCCGACGATCAGTGCTCCTCGGGTGCTCGGGGTGGATGACTTCGCGCTTTCCGGCCGCGTTTATGGCACGTTGCTGGTCGACGAGGACACCCGGGTTCTGCCGATCACGTTGCGGGAAGGCCGTGACGCCGCCTTCAAGATGCCGACTGACTGCATGCCGTGGCCCACGAGGCGTTCGGCATTTATGCCGAATGTCCAGCGCAACGTACACGCCGGAGTACTAGCGATCGCGGACTCCCTCCTCTCTGTCACAACGACGACAGGGGCTCCTCGTACTGGTATCTGAAATTGCGACACTTGCCTGAGGTGACGGTCCGTATGCATCGTAGAACGTCAGTGAATGACGCTAAGGAGCACTGATGCCCCGGCCATGGGAAGCTGACCCGAGTGCAGAGTTGACTCGCAGACTTGGCAAGTCGCCACTGGAGCTCGGCGCGACCAGTAGTGGACCAACCTGCCCAGATATATGGGAACTCGACAACGGCGACATAGCCGTGATCGGACGCGAGCACACTGCTGACTACGTCGACCGCCTGCCCGAGGGCGTGGCGATTGGATCGGATGAGCGGCTAGTGATCATCCCAAGGAGTATGATTGTTGCCGCCAAACCCGACATGCCAGACGCCTAGACTGCCGACATGTCGCTTGTTGACGCCGCGAAGACGACCTATCTACCGTTGGATGACTACATCGAGGACTTCACGACAGTGTCAGCCAACCTCGTGGGGGACATCTGGAAATCCGAACGCGCCCAGCACTTCCAGGAGCCTGGGAACCGGAGTTGGGAGGCGTATATCGCGGGCCGATGGGAGGAGGCTCTCCAGGCTTCGACGTCAGAGCTGACCGAGCTGAAGCAATACTTTTCGCAGCTGGAACGCCGGGGAACTCAGTTCTACCGCATCCGGGTTGTGGAGTTACCTCTGTCTAGCTATCTACGGTGGGAGCTACACATATTACGCGTGAGGCTACTAGCCGGCGAACGGATCAGGATCGCGCCGCCACCGATTACCGATCGGGCCGAGCAGCAATACGGAATGATTCCTGAATTGGTGCTTCTTGGCGACACGGCGGGGTACATCGTCGACTACAGCGACGACGGCGTCGCTAAAGGGGCAGCAAAGTTCGACGATCCATTGTTAATCGGACGCTGTCGGGCGGCCCTAGCGGAAATGTACGAACATAGCGAAGAATTCGAACAATTTTTTGCGCGGGAAGTCCTTCCGGTAGACCAGCGATAACGACCGTGATTCGATCCGTGCAAATTTCCGGGCGCGCGGTCCGTGCTACCATGCTGCGTACCGCAACCCTGGCGCTCACCGCGCTAGCGATTCTCGGCGCTTTGGGCGCCGTACTACTCTCGCCGCTCGCCCTATCGCGACTACCTTCCGGAGAAGGCGTCGATTGGGGCACACTAAGCGACGTTGGTCAAACGTACGGTGCAGCCTCTGCAGTACTGTCTGTGCTTGCACTCGGTGGAGTCGCCGTGTCGCTGCATCTACAACGGCGAGAATCCAAGGCGGCTCGAGAGCAAGCCCTTCGCGGATTACACTCTGACCTACTCAAGATGGCGTTGGATGACACGTCTTTCCTCGCGTGCTGGGGGCCGATTGCCAGCTCATCCGATATGAACTGGTATAGACAGCATATTTATCTCAATCTTATTGTCTCGCATTGGCAGATGGAGTGGGAGATCGGGGCGCTTAGTGAAGCTCATCTGCGCTTTACTGCGGCCGGAATTTTCGGAGGTCCGCTAGGCCGCCAATTTTGGGCCGAAGCGCGGGAGCCTCGACGAGCCGTCGAACGTGGACGCCGTGCCCGGACCTTCTACTACATCGTCGACGACGAGTACCAGGCCGCCCTCGGAAGGCTCGAGGGCGAAGATTCGACGGGCACGCAGCCGGAGGATAATCAGCAAACCCACAGTGACCTTCCCGGCTCACATGGCGAGCAGCCTCGGAATTGGCCTGTCGAACGCACGCCACAAAAAGGAATAACTCTTGAATTCTCAAGGTTGACGGCTGCCATCTATATCGCGGCCGGAGCCGTCGTTGGCGCAACGGTTCTGCGGACGCTTCGAGACTTGACACGGAAGCCATAAGGCACTCGCCGCCATCTTAATACTGCAGCGGCACTCACCTGGGTGGACAGCTGCGGCGTTTGTGGTGGCTGAGGCGGACTTGGTGTTGACGTCGTCGTCGCCAGCGGGACTACCACCAGGTGTGTTTAGGCTGGCGGCGGCGGACGAAGAGTGCGGCCAGCCGACGCCGGATCTCCGATACCATTTAGCCGAGCAAGTTAACGAACGTCTGACGCCAAAACACGGCTCTGGCGCGAATTCCGTCTTTGATCTTGCTTTTGGGGTTACTGCTATCGGGATGCGGTGATCGCGCCTACAAGTGCGTACCAATCTGGCCAGATTGTGGTAAGTCCGCGTGGCTTCCAGTGGACTCAAGAGCTCATTGATCTCGGTCCGCAAATTTACAATACTCGCTGGGTCTCTGCGCCTACCTCGACACGGTTTTCGACCAGCGCCAGACTCCCGTCCTTCTAGCGGAGTTGGCGCGAAAGCAGCCAAGGATCTGGTTAGTGAGCGCCGCATCGCCTCGACCATCTCCGCTCGGCGTACTCACCGAGGACCGAGCCCGATCTGCGCGTAGGGATGCTGCGCGCACAGGGTGCAGACCGAGGGCACCCGGGCCGTGGAAGTCAACCTTCCCGATCTTGACGGGAGCGCATGGTATTGGTTTGAGCAGCCGGGCCGATAGGTCATGGACGATCGGTTTGGCGTGCGCGAGCGGAGTCAGCCGAATGGGATGGTCCGAGGCGTGCCTACGGATCGATGATCGGTATCGCGTTCCGGACGAAGGGCGGAGGTAGCGGACAGGCCCGCTTTGATTCGATGTCAGCGGGCGCGGCCTTCGTGCGCTCGTGGATCTCTGGGGCGGGTTGATGGCACCTTTTCCGATTCTGTTCTTCATCTTCGTCGAGATGCTCAGTATGGGCGCGATGCTCGTCCACAAAGGGATAATGAATGCGACTGGCCAACAGACCCGGCCACTCAACCTCTCCCGTCGGTCTCTCGCCGACCTCCGGCGCGCCCACGGCCGGCCGGCCAACCCAGCAGAGGCCGATATCCACCGCCGGTCGGCCGACCTAATGGCCGCGCTCCGGTTCTATCAAGTCGCGGTCGATCCGCGCTTCACCGACTGGGAGATCGGCAACCAGCTGGCAGTCAACGCACCACGGATGATGGAGCAAGTGATCGACGCGTACGGCCACCTGCCGCTGAGCCCGGAGCGGGAGGTCGCGGTCCAGGTTCTGCCACACCTATCTGCCGCAGGGCCTGGCAGTCACCGGCAATGCATACACGTTGTTCGCCGGTGGTGCTCTGCGTGGCGACCGCCCCGGTCGCCGCTGACTTCGGTGGCGCCTCCGTCAGTATCGGCGTAGCAGGCAGAATTCATTGCCCTAAGAGCGGGCTAGGTAACCCGCAGGTCACGCCCGGTTCGGCCCCGGCCAGGCGTGACCTCAACCGCTGCCGACGTGTGTCCAGAGGCGGTCAACGGGCATGATGTGGATCCGGTCCTCGTAGGTGTAGGAGCGTAGGCCGGTGCTGAGTGCCGCCCCGGCGATGAACCTGTCGCCGAGGGCGTCGCGCAACGCCCGCAGGCCCTTGAGGTCGGCGCCGGCGACACGTTCGTTCGCCTTGACCTCGAATGCCAGAACTCCGCCGTCGTCAAACTCGATGACGAAGCCGACCTCCTCGCCGTCGTGGGTGCGCCAGTGGAGACGCGCTGTGTGGCGAGCTGGGCAGCTGAAACGCGCATGAGCCGAGCAGCCACCCCGGAATCGATGACATGAACCTTTGGCGCTGCCGTGGCTCGCGCGCGCAGGGTCTTTCCCCAAGCTGGCAGTCGCTCGATGACAAAGAGTCCGCAGCGCGGGCAGGAAGTCCTCGGTGACACCGGCGATCTCGCCCTGTGACAGAGGCCAGATGGTCATGGTGTGCAGCCGGCCGGGAACTACCAAAATCCGAGGTGCCTGAACTACCAAAATCCGAGTCACGCAAAAGTACCCAAATTCGGGCGCTCGTGGCTACCGATTCTTTAGCCACGGGCCTCCGGACGGGCTGTTCGCGGGGCGGACGTGAAGAAGGCCGGCCACCCAGCTGGCCGGCCTTCTTCTTTTACTGGGGACGGGCTTATTTCTGGTTGCCGACCAGCTTGGGGCTGGCGGCCAGGCAGACCAGGATCAGGACGGCGCTCAGGACGAGCAGGGCGTTCTTCGGCTGGACGTACTCGACCGCGATGCCGACCGCCAGCACCGGGACGATCAGGCCGACGTAGGAGGACAGGAACAGGCCCGCCAGGGCCTCGCCCCGCTTCGCCGGCTCCGAGACCCGCACGACCGTGGTCACCGCGCCCTTGAACAGCAGGCCACCGCCGCCGCCGGCCAGGCCGCCGCCGATCAGGAACAGGGCCAGGCTGGGCACGAACGCGCCGACGGTGACCACGATCAGGCCGACGATGGCCAGCGTGAGACCCGCGATCAGCAGGGTTCGGATCGCCACCTTGACCGTGATGATCTGCAGCAGAGCGGCCGTGCCGAAGACGATGAAGGCGACCGTGCCGGCCAGGGCCCGCGACGGGTGCCCCATGGTGCCGGCGACGAAGGCCGGAGCGATCGTGTTGAACAGGGCGTTGACCGCGAAGACCACGAACCCGGCGCTGGCGGCGGCCCAGAAGGCGGGCTTGGCCTCGGCGGGCAGCGACACCCGCTGCGGGCGGTAGGCCGGGCGCGGGCCGTCGACGTTCGCCGTCTCCGGTGACAGGGCGACCGCGATCGCACCGACGATCATCAGCACGCCGAAGACGATGAAGGGGGTGCGCAGCGGCGCCGAAACCCACTCGGCGAGGAAGCCGGCGACCAGCGCGCCGACCGCGAAGCCACCGAAGTTCGCCGCGGCACCGACCACGTCGGCCCGGGTGCGGGAGGCACCGGAGCGGCCGTTGAGCTCACCCACGAAGGCGGTGAACGCGGCGCTGACCAGGCCGACGCCGATGCCGGAGACGACGCGGCCGATGATGATGGACGGCAGCGCCGGCGAGGCGATGAAGATGACGGCCGAGAGGATCTCGATCAGCAGGCCGATCAGGATCATCCGTTTGCGGCCCAGGTAGTCCGAAAGGTGACCGGCGAAGAACAACGTCGCGACCACCCCGACGGCGTAGACCGCGAAGACGACCGTGATCATGAACGTCGAGAAGCCGTCGCGGAGCTGGTACAGCTCGTACAACGGCGTCGCGACGGTGCCGAACGCGATCGTGATCAGGAACGCGAACGCGACCGACCAGAAGGCCGCGTTGTGCCCGAGAACGCCCGACCGCGACGCGCCGCGCGTCTCCGCAGCGTGCGTAGTGATCGAAGACATGACAACCCCCACAAGGTATTCGTAGCAGCGTTACGCTGTACTGGGTAACGACGCTAACACCCTCGGGTATTCCGGCGCTAGGGAAGATTCGTAACAGGGTTACGCTCAGGGGCGTGTCGTCCGACACAGTCAGTAGCACGGGTACGGCACGAGCGTATCGGCGGTAACATGGCCTCATGGATACGCGCACCCAGATCCTCGAGGCGGCTGAGAGGCTGTTAGACGTTTCCCCCGACCGCGACATCTCCACCCGGGCCGTCTGCGAAGCCGTCGGCGTCGGCGCCCCGGTGCTCTACCGGCTTTTCGGCGACAAGAAGGGCCTGCTCAGCGCCGTCGTCGACTACGGCTTCGAGCGCTACCTGAACTCGAAGCGCGCGCTGCCCGTCTCGGACGACCCGGTCCAGGACCTCCGCGACGGGTGGAACGGCCACGTCGCGTTCGCGCTGGCACACCCCGCGGTGTATCGGATGATGTACTCCCCCGCCTTCGAGACCGTGCCGGGCGCCGCCAAGGAGGCGCTCGACCTGCTGCGCGTCGTGCTGGACCGGTGCGCTGCGGCCGGCCTGCTCGCGGTGAGCCCGGAGGTGGCGGCGCAGACCATCATGGCGGCCAACATCGGCGTGGCGCTGAGCATGGTGACCCAGCCGGAGACGTACCACGACCCGGAGCTGTCCACCCGGGTACGCGACGCGCTGCACGCCAAGCTGCTGATCCGCCGCGACAACCTGCCGGCCGAGCCGGACCGCCTCGCGCCGGTCGCGCTGCAGCTCGCGGCCCTGCTGCGCCAGCAGCCGAGCGGCCTGGGCGAGCCGGAAACCGCCCTGTTGGTGCATTGGCTCGACACCATCGGCACCGATACGACACATTAAGCCGGTGCCGGAATCGCTTTCGGAGCTGCTGAACGGGCGGCGCGCGGCCCTCGACGCGACGCTGCCCGCCGCCGGGTTCGTCGTCGGGTGGCTGGCCGGCGGCCGGTCGATCTGGGCCGGTTCCGCCGTCGCACTGGCCTGCGCCGCCGTCGTCTCGGTGTGGCGGCTGCGCCGGGGCGACAAGCCGCGCGCGGTCCTGATCGGACTGCTCGGCGTGTGCGTGGCGGCGCTGATCGCGTTGCGCACCGGGCGGGCCGAGGACTTCTTCCTGATCCAGCTGCTCAGCAACGCCGCGAGCGCGCTGGTCTGGGCGGTCAGCATCGTGATCCGGTGGCCTCTGCTCGGGCTCGTGGTGGGCGCGGTGCTCGGCCAGAAAACGCGATGGCGGCGCGATCCGGCTCTGCTACGCGCGTACGGGAAAGGAAGTTGGGTCTGGGTTGCCCAGTACGTCGTGCGGGTCGCCGTCTTCCTTCCCCTGTACGCCGCGGAGCAGGTGCTGGCGCTGGGCGTGGCGCGGGTGGCGCTGACCTGGCCGCTGGTGGCGGCGAGTCTCGCGGTGAGCTGGTGGGTGATCCGCCGCAGCCTGCCGCCGGGGCATCCGGGCCTGCGCCACCCCCAGATCTAGCCGGCGGGCAACCGCACGGTGACCGTGGTGCCGGCGTTCTCGGTGGAGTCGACCTCGATGGTGCCGCCGTGGTTGCCGACGATGGTCCGCACGATGGCCAGGCCCAGCCCGGTGCCGGGGATGGCGTTGCGGATCGCGTTGGTGGCGCGGAAGAACCGGGCGAACAGCGCCTGCTTCTCGCTTTCGGGGATGCCGATCCCGGTGTCGGCCACGCTGAGCGCCACCCGGTCGCCGTCCTGCGCGGCCCGGACCGTGACGGTCCCGTCCGCGGGGGTGAACTTGACCGCGTTGCTGAGCAGGTTCACCAGCACCCGGTCGAGCTGGGCGCCGTCGCCGCGGGCCGGTAGCGGGCCCCGCACGTCGCAGTGCAGGCCCACGGACGCTTTCGCGGCGGCCGGGGTGATCCCGCCGATCGCCCGCTCGATCACCTCGGCGAGGTCGACCGTCGCCAGCTCGCTGCGGAACTCGCCGTTCTCGATCCGGGCGAGCGTGAGCATGTCCTCGATCAGCTCACGCAGCCGGGCCGCGTTGCGGGCGATGACCTCGACCATCCGTCGCTGCGGCTCGGTGAGGCCGCCGGTGTCCGGATCGCGCAGCAGCTCGCTGTACCCGGAGATGCTGGTCAGCGGCGTACGCAACTCGTGCGACACGGTCGTCATGAAGTCGGTCTTGGCGTTGTCCAGGGCTTCCAGCCGGTCGCGTATCTGCTCCTCGTGCCGGCGCACCAGGTCGGCCTGGTCGGCGGCCGCGTTCAGGGCCTCGGCGACCGCGCGGATCTCGGTGAGCCCCTCCACCCGGGCGCGGCCGGCTTTGTCGCCCTCGGCGCGTTTCTCCAGCAAGGTCGCCATCTCGCGCAGCGGCCGGGTGATCCGCCGCCGGGTCCGCATCGACGTCACCACGGCGATGGCCGCGGCCGCGAGCGTGATCAGCCCGATCCCGACGCCGGTCGTCACGTTGATCACGTCGATGCGCCGGGTCAGGCGCTCGGCCTCGGCGGCCAGGTTCCGCTGCAGATCGTCGTTGGCACGGTGGAAATCGTCGAACAGCTGCTGCCCCTGCTCGGTGAGCGCGACGGCCGTCGCCGACAGCGGCAGCGACACGCGCAGTTCCTCGGCGTTCTGCCACCAGGCCAGGCCCTTGGCGATCTCGGCGTCGATCTGGGCGCGGCGCTGCTTGGTGCCCAGGTTCCGCAGGTCGGACACGGCCTGCGCATACCCGTTCTGCGCGTCGTCGAAGAGCTGCAGCATGTGGGCGTCGCCGGTCAGTGAGTAGCCGCGCATCGCCCAGGCGGCGGCGCTCACGGTGTCGCCGATCCGGTCGTTGGCCAGCCCGAGTGGTTGCACCTCCAGGGTCAGCCGGTCCACCACCCGGTTCTGCACCAGGGCGGCGCCGAGCCGCAGTGCCCCGGCGCCGACGATCAGCACGATGAGCACGGCGAAGGTGCGGCTCAGCAGCCGGGCGACCGACCCCTCATCGGGCATCTCGCGCGGTCACGCCCGCGCCCGGCTCAACAAGGACTGGATCCGGGAGACCAGCTCGCGCGGGCTGAACGGCTTGGTCACGTAGTCGTCGGCGCCGGCGCTGAACCCGCCCTCGACGTCCTGTTCCTGCACGCGCGCGGTGAGCATGACGATCAGCATGCCGGCGGTGGCCGGATCGGCACGCAACATACGGCACACGTCGATGCCGGAGAGACCCGGCATGGAGACGTCCAGCACCGCGAGCGTAGGCCGGTGGCTGCGGGCCTGGTCGAGCGCGGCCTGGCCGTCCTCGACCGCGATCACCTCGAACCCGGCCTGCTCCAGCTTGAACGCCACCAGATCGCGGATGTCGGCGTCGTCGTCGGCGACCAGGACCACCGTCACGGCAAGCTCCTTCGCAGTCCGTTCGCCCGACCATATCCGATTTATGCCTTCAAAGTGCTGGCAACCGGTCCGCAACCGGCGCGCAGCGGCGTTGCATCCGCGCTCCGGTGTCCTGATTCTCAGACGCCGAGCTTTTCGAGGAGACCCGATGCACGCCCTCATCGCTGACATCCGCAGCGAGGCCCTGTTCGCCTCGAACCTCCAGCGGTCGCAGCACCCGACCGTGGAATCGATCCGCGCCGTCGTCAACTCGACCGTGGACCGGCTGGGCCAGCGCCGGTGCTCCGAGGTCGTCGCGCAGGAGTTCGGCGAGCACCCGGACTGTGCTCTTGATCGCATGCGGTGGGCCCGGCGGGCCGTGCGTCTGGCCTTCGAGGCCTGACAGGTCGTATGCTCCCGGACATGTCAGCGCGCTTGAGCATGTGGTGGCCCGCCTAACCGGCGGCCACACCCTCCCGCGCGCTCCAAGCTCACGCGGCCGCCTCCCCGAGGCGGCCGTTTCGCATGGCTGGTCTCGGTCGGCGCCGCCGAAACCGGAAAGAGGACCACCATGCGGCCTTTCGCACTGATCCATCGCGACGGCACCGACTACGTCGAGGTGCTCACCGGCGACGTGATCACGGTTGCCACGCTCGCCGAGATCCCGCTCGATCCCGGGCATCCGACGCTGGCGCTGATCCCGTATCGCCAGGTCACCGAGCGCGGCTTCCACTGCATCGACGACCACGCGCCGCTCGAATGCCTGGTCGTGGCCTCCTCGAAACGCGAACCGCTGAGCGCCTTCCCGCCGGCGCCGCTGACCGTCACGGGCGGCGCCTTCGATCTGTCCGACGAGGCGTACGGGAAGATCGTCGAGGATGTGCTGCGCGACGAGATCGGCCGCGGCGAAGGCGCCAACTTCGTGATCCACCGCGTCTTCGAGGCGACGGTCGACGGCGATCCGGTGGACGCCGCCCGGGCCGCGTTCGGCCGGTTGCTCGCCGCCGAGCAGGGCACCTACTGGACCTTCCTGGTGCACACCGGCACCCGCACGCTGGTCGGCGCCACCCCGGAACGGCACGTCAGCGTCGCCGACGGGATCACCATGATGAACCCGATCAGCGGGACGTTCCGGCACGGATCGGGCAGCCTGGTCGATTTCCTGCGTGACCCGAAGGAGATCGAGGAGCTCTACATGGTGCTCGACGAGGAGCTCAAGATGATGGCCACGGTCGCCGAGCACGGCGGTCAGGTGGCCGGGCCGTACCTCAAGGAGATGGCCCACCTCACGCACACCGAGTATCTGCTGGCCGGCAAGGGTTCGAAGGATGTCCGCGAGGTGCTGCGCGAGACCATGTTCGCGCCGACGGTGACCGGCAGCCCGATCGAGAACGCCTGCCGGGTGATCGCCCGGCACGAGGGCCGCGGCCGTGGCTACTACGGCGGCGTGCTGGCGCTGCTCGATCATGACGAGCAGGGCCGGCAGTCGCTGGACGCGCCGATCCTGATCCGGACCGCGGAGATCGCCCCGGACGGTCGCCTGCGCGTGCCGGTGGGTGCCACCCTGGTCCGGCACTCGAACCCGGCCGGCGAGATCGCCGAGACCTACGCCAAGGCGGCCGGCGTCCTGCGTGCGCTGGGTGCCTCCGGTTCCGCTTCTTCCCCGGTACGCCCGGACCCCGTCACCCCCGAGGTTTCCGCGCTGCTGGCGGCCCGCAACGACAACCTGGCCCGGTTCTGGCTCGACTCGCGGGCGCCGGGCTCGCTGACCGTCCCGGAGCTGGACGGTCGCACGGCGGTGATCGTCGACGGCGAGGACACGTTCACCGGGATGCTCGCCCACCAGCTCAAGGCGCTCGGGCTCGCCGTTTCGGTGGTGGGGTGGAACGCGCCGGTTCCGGATGCCGACCTGGTCGTGGTGGGGCCCGGCCCCGGCGACCCGTCGGATCTCGGCGACCCGAAGATGAAGGTGCTGCGCGACCTGGTGTCGTCGCTGCTCGAGGCCGGGCGGCCGCTGTTCGGCGTGTGCCTCGGGCACGAGATCCTCTCGGTGCACCTCGGCCTGCCGATGGTCCGGCGGGAATCGCCCTATCAGGGGCTCGCGCGCGACGTCGATCTCTTCGGGTCGCCGCGCCGGGTCGGTTTCTACTCCAGCTTCGCCGCGCACAGCCCCGCCGAGGCGTTCGAATCCCGGTACGGCCGGGTCACGGTGGCACGCGACCCGGCCGACTCCGCGGTCCATGCGTTGCGCGGCAGCGGATTCGCGGGCGTGCAGTTCCACCCCGAGTCGGTGCTGAGCCGCGACGGCGTGACCGTTCTCGCCGAACTTCTGCCGCACGTCCTGTCCGGGGCGGTTAGTCCCGCGCGGAACGGGTAGCAAATTTCCTAGTCGGTGGTTCAAGCGGATCGAGAGCCTCCGCTTGGGCCACCGGCGCGAACCGGCTCGTGAAGTTGCGCATCACCCGGGGCTGCGAGGTGATCCGCAGGCCCCGGACGGCTTCCCGGCGGTCGTGGACGGCGGCCACCGTCTCGATCACGTACTCGAGGTGGCTGCGCGTGTAGACCCGCCGCGGCAGCGCCAGCCGCACCAGCTCCCACGTCGCGGGACGCTCCACGCCCGTGGTGGAGTCCATTCCGAAGGTGACGGTGCCTAGCTCGGAACCGCGCACCCCACCCTCCAGGTAGATCTCGTCGACCAGCGTCTGCGCCGGATAGTGGTCCCACGGCAGGTGCGGCAGGAACATCCGGGCATCCAGGTACGCGGCGTGCCCGCCCGGCGGGAGCAGCACCGGGACTCCGCGCGCGGCCAGCGCCTCCACGAAGGCCGCCGTGGTGCCGACCCGATGCCGCAGGTAGTCCTCGTCGAGCACCTCGCGCAGGCCGACCGCGATCGCGTCCAAATCCCGGCCGGCCAGACCCCCGTACGTGGGATAGCCCTCCCCCGCGATGCACAGCTGCTTGACCCGGGTCGCGACCTCGTCGTCGTTGACGCAGATGAACCCGCCGATGTTGGCCAGGCCGTCCTTCTTCGCGGACATCGTGATCGCGTCGGCCTGGGCGAACATCTCACGCACGATCTCGGGAATCGCGACGTCCGCGTAGCCGGGTTCGCGCTGCCTGATGAAGGAGGCGTTCTCGGCGAAGCGACACGCGTCGATCACAAACGGGATCCCGTACGCCCGGGCCAGCTCGCCCATGCCGCGAATGTTGGCCATCGACACGGGTTGACCCCCGCCCGCGTTGTTGGTGACGGTCAGCATCACGAACGGGACTTTGCCGTCGCGGATCTGCTCCTCCACCGCGGTCAGGTCGGCGTCGCCCTTGAACGGGGCTCGGGTGCTGGGATCGCGGGCCTCGGAGATGGGAAAGTCTTTAGCTCGCCTGCCCAGCAGCTCGAGGTTGCCTTTGGTGGTGTCGAAGTGGGCGTTGCTCGGGACGACCTCGCTTTCTCGTTCTTGCACGAGCGCCGCGAAGAGGATGCGCTCGGCGGCGCGGCCCTGGTGCGTCGGGATCACGTGGCGGAACCCGAAGATCTCCTGGACCGTACGCTCGAAGCGGGTCCAGCTGCGGGCTCCCGCGTACGTCTCGTCGCCGCCGAGCAGCGCGGCCCACTGATGGTGCGACATCGCCGCGGTGCCCGAGTCGGTGAGCAGGTCGATGGTGACGTCCCCCGCGCGCAGGCCGAACAGGTTCCACCCGGCGTCGCGCAGCGCCTCCTCGCGCCGGGCGCGGGTGGTCACCGGCAGCGGCTCCACCATCTTGATCTTGTACGGCTCGAACGGCCACGTCTGCGCTGTCATAGATTCGATCGTGGCCGTCGCCGCAGCCGGTGGTGAAGACGAGATCGAAGGCGTTGCCGGCTTTGGGGCTCCGAATGGAAGGTGGATCGACCGATGACGTCCGATGCCAGTTTTGCCCTGGATCGCACCGACCGGGCCATCCTCGACGTGCTCCAGCGCGACGGGCGGTTGTCCTTTCTCGCGGTGGGCCGTCTGGTCAACCTGTCCGGGCCGGCCGTCCGGGAACGGGTGCGGCGGCTCGAGCAGGCCGGGGTGATCCGCGGCTACGGCGCCCGGGTCGACCACGCGGCGGCGGGTCATCCGGTGCTCGCGTTCGTCCGGATGGCGTGCATCGGGCCGGGCTGCATCCGCACGTCGTACACCCCGGCACTGTTCCCGGAGATCCTCGAATTGCATCGGCTCAGCGGCGGGGACTGCTCGATCCTGAAGGTTGTCACCCCCACGGTGGCGCGCTTGGAGGAACTGATCGACCGGCTCGCCGCGTACGGGAAACCGACCACCAGCCTCGTGCTGTCCACCGTGGCCGAGCACCGCCCGATCCCATAGGTTGGGGTTTATGGAATTTCGCACCCTCGGGCGTAGCGGCTTAGCCGTCTCCACGCTCTGCTTAGGCACCATGACATTCGGCAACGAGTCCGACGAGAAGATCTCACACGAGCAGCTCGACATGTTCGTCGAGGCCGGCGGGACCTTCGTGGACACCGCGAATGTCTACTCGGCCGGTGAGTCCGAGCGGATCATCGGCCGCTGGCTGGCCTCCCGTCCCGCCTCGGTCACCGACGCGATCGTGCTGGCGACAAAGGGCCGCTTCGCGACGGCGCAAGACCCCAACGGCAAAGGCCTTTCGGTACGCCACCTCACCCGCGCCGTGGAAGCATCGCTGGACCGCCTCGGACTCGACACGATCGACCTCTACCAGGCGCACGCGTGGGACGCGTTGACCCCGCTGGAGGAGACGCTGCGGACGTTCGACGGCCTGATCCGCTCCGGCAAGATCCGGTATTACGGTTTCTCCAACTTCACCGGCTGGCAGCTCACCAAGGCGGCCCTGCTGGCCCAGTCGCTGGGCCTGGCCGCCCCGGTCAGCATCCAGCCGCAGTACAGCCTCGTGGTCCGCGAGACCGAGTTCGAGATCGCGCCCGCGGCCATCGACGCCGGCCTGGGCATGCTGCCGTGGAGCCCGCTGGGCGGCGGCTGGCTCACCGGCAAGTACAAGCGAGACCAGCGCCCGACCGGCGCGACCCGCCTCGGCGACGACCCGAACCGCGGCATGGAAGCCTATGACCGGCGCGGCACCCAGCGGACCTGGGACGTCATCGACGCCGTCCAGCGCATCGCCGAAGACCGCGGCGTGTCGATGGCCGAGGTGGCCCTGGCCTGGGTGACCGACCAGCCCGGCGTGACCTCGACGATCCTGGGCGCGCGCACGCTCGACCAGCTCGAGGCCAACCTGCGCACGGCGGGCCTGCACCTGACACCGTCGGAGACCGCGGCCCTGAACGAGGCAAGCGACCCGCAGGCCCCCGACTACCCGTACGGCGAGCTCGGCATCGACCAGCGCAGCCGCACCTTCTGACGCTGTTAGTGTCGTCCCGGTGATCGTCGAGTTCACCGCGGAGCTGTGGCGCTGGACCGCCCGCCGGGACGACACGTGGGTCTTCGTCAGCCTCCCGCCAGAGGAGTCCGACGACATCCGCGAGGTGGTGGGCGCCCGGTCGCGCGGCTTCGGCGCGGTCCGCGTCCGCGTGACAATCGGCCACACATCCTGGAAGACGTCCATCTTCCCGAGCGCGGACGGCGGCCCGTACGCGTTGCCCCTGAAGAAGTCAGTGCGCAGCTCGGAGAATCTCGACGTAGGCGACACCGCGTCGATAACAGTCGAGCTCCTCGACTTCTAGCCGTCGGGTCACCGGCCGGGCTTTGCCACCACCTACGCAGGGCGACCGGTTACGCATGGCGGCCAGCGCGCGGGCCACGCTGACTGCCGCCAGTCACGCAACGCGAGCAGTAAAGGCAGGCTGCCATGGCGGCCAGCGCGCGGGCCACGCTGACTGCCGCCCGTTACGCAGCGCGAGCGGTAACGCAGGGCTGCCATGGCGGCCAGCGCCCGGGCCACACTGACTGCCGCCCGTTACGCAGCGCGAGCGGTAACGCAGGGCTGCCATGGCGGCCAGCGCGCGGGCCACGGTAGCTGCCGCCAGTCACGCAACGCGAGTGCCAAACGCAGCGGACAAGGCCGCCTGGCGTCCGGAAACTTCCCAGCCACGCAGGCATCCCGCTATGTGGACATCGCAGACCGCATGATGGACATCTTTGCGACCTTGGAGAGTTACGCCCACATATGAGCCATAACTCTCCAAGGTTCACATTGCACGGCGAAAATCAGCGGCACAAAAGGTATATATCCTGATTAAATCCCGTCCACTTGAGACTCGAATCCCACATCGCGGACTCAGATTCACGATGTGGACGCCCATCCCGCTTAGCGGACGCTCATCCCAAGGTCTGGACACCTCACGCCACACCCGAAGACCGCGAAAGCCCACAGCCCACCACCGGCCACCGGAAATGTCGGACATGCACCGAAGTGCGACCGGCGCCGCTCTCCGTTCCCGCGACTACGCCGCCATGCCAACCCAGCGCGCCCACCCACTCCCGCAACCGGCACCACCCACCGCTCGCCGCAGCGACGCCGCCATGGCAACCCAGCGCACCCACCCACTCCCGCAACCGGCACCACCCACCGCTCGCCGCAGCGACGCCGCCATGGCAACCCAGCGCACCCACCCACTCCCGCAACCGGCACCACCCACCGCTCGCCGCCACCACGCCGCCATGGCAACCCAGCGCACCCACCCACAGCCGCAACCGGCACCACCCACCGCTACGCCGCCATGGCACACCCAGCGCGCCCCGACCGCCAGCCGGCGCCTCCACGTAAGACCGCAAGCCCAGCCGCCCCCCACGCAACGGCGTCGAATCGCTGCGTGGGGAGCCGGGCCGGTCAGGCGACTGGTGCGTCGGCGGGCTTGCCCTCCTCCAGCGTGATGTTCTTGCCGTCGCGCGGGTCGAACAGGTGGATTTTGTCCAGGTTCAGCCAGACCTGGGCGTCGACCCCATCCCGTACGCGGGACTCCGCCGACAGCCGAGTGACCAGGCTGTCCTGGGGTGGCAGGTCGGCTCCGCCGGCATCGGCCGCCAGATCCTCCAGGTCGGCCGCTGCCGCATGCTCACCCTCGATCGTGAAATATACGTACTTGTCGGAGCCCATCGACTCGACCAAGTCGACGGGCAAGGTGAACTCGAAGCCCCGCGACCGCTGGTGCTCCTCGATCAGGCGCGCGTCCTCGAAATGCTCCGGCCGGATGCCGACGATGAGCTGCTTCGGGGCGTTCTCGCCGGACAGGGTGCGGCGCAGGCGATCACCCATCGGGAAGTCGCCCAGCGGCGTACGCAAAAGGTTGTTCTCCACCGCGGCCGGCAGGAAGTTCATCGACGGCGATCCGATGAAGCCCGCGACGAAGAGGTTCACCGGGCTGTCGTAGAGCGTCTGCGGGTCCCCGACCTGCTGAATGTACCCGCCGCGCATGACCACCACGCGGTCGCCCAGCGTCATCGCCTCGGTCTGGTCATGCGTGACGTAGACCGTCGTGGTGCCCAGCTGCTTCTGCAGGCGCGACACCTGCGTACGCATCTGGACCCGCAGCTTCGCGTCCAAGTTGGACAACGGCTCGTCCATGAGGAACGCCTTGGGGCTGCGCACGATCGCCCGGCCCATCGCCACCCGCTGGCGCTGACCGCCGGACAGGTTGGCCGGCTTGCGATCCAGATACTCGGTGAGTTCGAGGACCTTCGCGGCCTCGCCCACCTTCTGGTCGATCTCGGACTTGGGCAGCTTCGCGAGCTTCAGCGGGAAGGCCATGTTCTCCCGCACGCTCATGTTGGGATACAGGGCGTACGACTGGAACACCATCGCGATGTCCCGGTCCTTCGGCGCCTTGTCGTTGACGCGCTGGCCGGCGATGCGCAACTCGCCGGAGGTGATGTCCTCCAGGCCGGCGATCATGTTCAGTGTGGTGGACTTCCCGCAGCCGGACGGGCCGACCAGGATGATGAACTCGCCGTCGGCGATCGAAAGGTCCACCTCGTGTACGGCCGTCGTGCCGTCCGGATACTTCTTGGTCACCTTGTCGAGAACAATGTCAGCCATCGCAACCTAACCCTTCACGGCGCCGGACGTGAGGCCCGCGACGATGCGCCTCTGGAAGAACAGCACGAACAGGATGATCGGGATCGTGATCACCACGGCGGCCGCGGAGATCGCGCCGGTCGGGTCCTCGAACTGCGAGGCACCGGTGAAGAACGACAGCGCCGCCGGGACCGTACGGGATCGTTCGGTCGAGGTGAGCGAGATGGCGAACAGGAAGTCGTTCCAGCAGAAGATGAACACCAGGATCGCCGTGGTGAAGACGCCGGGCGCGGCGAGCGGGGCGATCACCTTGCGGAACGCCTCGCCCTGGGTGGCACCGTCCATCTTGGCCGCCTTCTCCAGGTCCCACGGGATCTGTTTGAAGAACGCCGACAGCGTGTAGATCGCCAGCGGCAGCGCGAACGTGATGTACGGCAGGATCAGGCCGGCCCAGGTGTCGAACAGGCCGGTGTTGCGCTCGATGTTGAACAGCGGCGACACCAGCGACACCTGCGGGAACATCGCGATCAGCAGGGACACCCCGACGAGCGCCTTCTTGCCGGGGAAGTCGAGCCGGCTGATCGCGTACGCGGCCATCGTCCCGAGCACCACGGCGATCACCGTCGAGATGAGCGCGATGCCGATCGAGTTGATCAACGCGCGTACGAACTGGTCGGTTTGGAAGATCAGTTTGTAGTTGTCCCAGGTCCAGTCCCGGGGGATGAAGTTGCCGTCGGTCAGCGTCGGCGTCGTCTTGAACGACAGCGACGCGATCCACAGCACCGGGATCAGCGCGAACACGACCACGACCGCGTCCAGCAAACCCCACTTGACCTTGGCTGAAGTGGTTGCGACAGCCATCATCGCCTCCCGTCGTCGCTGCTGCCCGGCGCCGCGGTGCCGAAAAGCTTGACGAAGATGAACGCGATGATCGCCACGGTGAGGAAGATCAGCACCGACATGGTGGAGCCGATGCCCAAGTTCAACCCCTTGATCAAATTGTTGTACGCGATCATCGACACCGAAGACGTCTCGTTGGCGCCGTTCGTGAGCACATAGATGTTGTCGAACACCCGGAACGCGTCCAGGGTGCGGAACAGCAGCGCGACCAGGATGGCCGGCTTCATCACCGGCAGCATCACCTTCGTGAACCGCTGCCACCACGACGCGCCGTCCATCGACGCGGCCTTCAGCAGGTCGTCCGGCACCAGCGCCAGACCGGCCAGCAGCAGCAGCGCCATGAACGGCGTCGTCTTCCAGATCTCGGCGACGATGATGATCGCCAGGGCGCTGGCCCGCTCGGTCAGCGGCGCGCCGTCCGGCGAGAACAGGTTCGCCAGGTAACCGGTGTCCGGCGTCCACGCGTACCGCCAGCTGAACGCCGCGACCACGGTGACGATGCCGTACGGGATCAGGGCGGAGGTCCGGACGAGCCCGCGCCCGACGATGGTGCGGTGCATGATCAGCGCGAGGCCCATGCCGAGCGCCAGTTCCACCACCACCGACACGACGGTGATGAGCACGGTGACGCCGAACGCCGTCCACCAGTAGCCGTTGGACAGCACCGTCGCGTAGTTGGACAGGCCGATGAACTCGCGGTCCTGCGGGAACTTGAGGTCGTAGCGCTGCAACGACAGCCAGAACGAATAGATGATCGGGTACGCGGTGACCGCCACCATGACGATCGCCGCGGGTGCGCACAGCAGCCAGCCGAGCTTGCGCTCCTGGCGTTTGCCCTCGCTGAGAGGTGCCCGTCGGCGGGCCACCTTCTCCGCAGGCGCCCGAGTTGCGGTTCTTTCCTCCTGGACGGTCACGGGAGCACCCCCTTCGAGTCGATGGCGTCCTGAATGGCCCGGCGCAGCGACGCCGCGGTCTTCAGCGGGTCGATCGACGCCGGCGGCGACAGTTGCGCGGCCACCACCGTGGACAGGTTCTGATAGGCCGGGGTCCGTGGTCGCGGCGCCGACTTCTTCAGCTCGTCCAGCAGCACCGCCTTCATCGGATACGCCTTGTCCATCTGCGGGTCGCTGTAGACGGCCTCGATGGACGGCGCCTGCCCGGCCTTGACCGCCAGGGTCAGCTGGCTCTGCGGCCCGCGCAGGCACCTGATCGCGTCGAAGGCGAGATCCGGGTGCTTGCTGTACGAGCTCACCGCCATGTTGGAGCCGCCGATCGTGGTGACGGCCGGGGTGCTCGCGTCGATGGCCGGGTAGGGGGCCCATGCCGTGTTCTTCGCGATGTCCGGTGCGTCGCCGGTCATCGAGGCCCACACGTACGGCCAGTTCAGCTCGAACGCGCCGCCGTTGTCCTGGTACGCGAGGCGTACGTCGTCCTCGATCATGTTGGAGAAGGACGGGCTGGTCACCCCCGAGGTGGCCAGCTTCTTCATGACCTCCAGCGCCTTGACCGTGCCGGCGTCCATGATCGCTGTCTTGCCGTCCTCGCTGACCACGTGGCCGCCGGCGCTGGCGACCAGCGTGTTGAACAGGACGACCAGGCCTTCGTACTGGGCACCCATGGTGAGGATCCGGTAGGGGGTCTTGCCCTGCGCCTTGAGCTGCTGGGACTGCTGGATCATCTCGTCCCACGTCTTCGGCGGGGTCGGCACGAGATCCTTGCGGTACCACAGGAGCTGCACGTTCGTGTTGTTCGGCGCCGCATACAGCTTGCCGTTGTACTCACCGGAGGCGAGCGGTCCCTCCAGCGTGCCGTTGCGCACCTCGGCCGCCTGCGCCTCCGGGAACTCCCGGATCCACTTGGCGCTCGCGAACTCCTGGGTCCAGGTCACGTCCATGCCCAGGATGTCCATGCCGCTGTCCTTGGCGGCGAGCCGCCGGACCATCTGCACGCGCTGGTCGTCCGCGGTCCGCGGGAGGACCTGGTAATCGATCTTGTACTTCCCCGCGGCCTCCGTGTTGCATTGATCCACGACGGTCTGCATGTTCTCGACGGGGAATTGGTAGTAGTTGAGGGTCGGCACGCCACCCTCGTCATTTGATCCGCAGGCAGCCAGCGGTGCGACCAGTGCGAACGCGGCCCCCACCGCGAGCGCCCGGGTACGCCGGGTGTGCCGGTGCTGATGTCGGTTCTCCATTGACCCTCCATCCGGCAGTCTCGTCCGCCGCAGTGACCCCGATCACTAGGCGGCCAGTGCTTCCCTGCCCCACTGTGCGCAGAAACAAACCCCCTGGTGTACGCCTCGGGGCAAACCGCTCGATGGGCGCGTTTAATCGCGAACCACAACGGGGTATCGGCCTCGCGCGTTGGGCGTAGAAAAGGGGGACCGTCATGACCGAACCGCAGGTCACACTCGATCCGGACAGCCTTGACCCGGTCGAGGACAAATTGCGCGGACCGCTCGAGGACCAACTGACCTCGGCACTGCAGGCCGCCACCGACAAAATCAGGCGCTCGTACGCCGGGGAGTCCGTCGACGAGGTAACCCGGATGCTCCTGGACGGGACGCGAGCGGGGCTGCACCCGGACATCGCGGAAGGTTTCCATCCCGAGATGTCCGAGCTGCGTCACGTGGCGGAGGCGATCGTGGCCGGGCGCTGATCGCGGCCGGGTACGTTGGCGGCCATGGTTCCGCGTTCTCGCCTCGCGATCGGTGTCGCGGCCCTGATCGCAGCCGGCACGCTCGCCGCGTGCGGTGGCGGGGGTTCCGCTCCCGCCGCGACACCAACCCGGCCCAGCGCGGAACCGCCGTCAGCCCCCGATGATTGGGCCACCTACCACGGTGACAACCAGCGGACCGGGGCCGGCGCGCCGCAACCCGCCGCCACGAAACTGGCCCAGGCGTGGCGGGCCGACCTCGACGGCGCGGTCTACGGGCAGCCCCTGGTCGTCGGGCAGCGGGTGCTGGCCGCCACCGAGAACGACACGATCTACGCGCTGAACGCCACGAACGGCGCGGTCCTCTGGTCGAGGCATGTCGGAACCCCGGTGCCGCAGTCGGCGCTGCCCTGCGGCAACATCGACCCGCTCGGCATCACCGGCACGATGGCCTACGACGCCGCGACCGGCCTGGTCTTCGCCCTGGCCGAGACCACCGGCGGCAGCCACACCCTGTACGGCGTCGACGCCGCCACCGGCCAGGTGCGTCTCCAGCGAGCCGCCGAGCCGCCGCGCGGCGACAAGATCGCGCACCAGCAGCGGTCCGCGCTGACCATCCTCGACGGCCGGGTCTACATCGCGTACGGCGGGCTCGCCGGGGACTGCGCCGACTACATCGGCTCGGTCGTGTCGGTGCCCACCCCCGGCGACGGCGCCGAGCAGAGCTACGCGATCCCGACCACCCGCGAGGGCGGCATCTGGTCGCCCGGCGGCGGCATCGTGGTGGGCGGCAAGCTCTACTACGCGGTCGGCAACGGCGAGTCGACCAGCGGCTTCGACGGCAGCGACACCGTGATCGCCCTGGATCCGGGCCTGCACCGCACCGACTTCTTCGCGCCGTCCACGTGGCCCGACGACAACGCGCACGACCTCGATCTGGGTTCGATGACCCCGGCCGTGGTGGGCGGTCAGATCGTCATCGCGGGCAAGCGCGGCGTCGGCTACGTGCTCGACCCGAACCACCTCGGCGGGCTCGGCGGCCAGCGCTCCCAGGCCGACCTGTGCACGCCGTTCGGCGGTGCGGCGGTCAGCGGCGACACGCTGTTCCTGCCGTGCAGCGACGGCGTGCGCGAGGCCACCCTGCGGCAGGGCAAGCTGGCGCTCGGCTGGCACGGGCCGTCCGGCGCCGCCGGCGCACCGGTCGTGGCGGCCGGCTCGGTGTGGGTGGTCGACTATGACGGCGGCACGCTCTACCTGCTCGACCCCGGGAGCGGCAAGGTCCGCTCGCGGCTCGACATCGGCCGGGCACCGCACTTCGCGTCGCCCACCGTCGCGCGCGGCCGGGGCTACGTGGGTACGCTCAGCGGCATCGTGGCAGTGGCTTACTGATGTCGCCGATGGAGGCCGTCCGAACCTGATGTTCGCGCCTATGGAAGCCGTCCGGCGCCTGATGGATCTGCGGCACCGGGGACGTGCCGAGGATCTGCCCGCCGTGCTGAGTTCCGCGGCCGCGTTCCTCGACGCCGACGCGGCCAGCGTGCTGCTGATCGACTACGCCCAGCTCTCGCTCTGCCCGCTGCGCGGCACCGACCCGGTCATGGCTGGACCGCAGGCGGTGGAGGGCACGGCTCCCGGGCAGGCGTTCACCACGGCGCGGGCGGTCTGGCAGGACGGCCGGTTGTGGCTGCCGCTGCTGCACGGCGCCGAACGGCTTGGTGTGCTCGGGTTGTCCGTCCGGGCGTACCCGGGAGACAACGCTCTGCGCGACCTGGAGGTGATCGCGGCCCTGGTGGCCGAGCTGATCTTCAGCCGGATGCCGTACGGCGACGCGGTCGAGCACACCCGGCGCCGGCTCCCGATGCAGCTGGCCGCCGAAATCATCTGGAACCAGCTGCCGCCGCTGACCTTCGCGGTCGACGGGACGGTCATCACCGCCGTGCTCGAGCCTTGCTACGACGTGGGCGGCGACGCGTTCGACTACGCGGCCAACGGCGACGTGCTGCACGTCGCGCTGTTCGACACGGTCGGGCACGGGATCAGCGCGAGCGACCTGACCACGCTGACGCTGAACACGTACCGCAACGCCCGGCGCTCCGGGCTGTCGCTCACCGACACGTACCGCTCGATCGACAAGTGGGTGCACGCGCGGCACGAGGGCAGTTTCGTGACCGCTGTACTGGCCGAGCTCGACACCACGACCGGCGTGTACCGGCGGATCAGCGCGGGCCACCCGGCCGAGCTGCTGGTCCGCGACGGCCGGGCGATGCCGCCGCTGCCCACCCCTACCGCACTGCCGTTGGGGCTCGGCCACATGCGTACGCGCGGGCCCGGGGTGACCGAGCTGGCGCTGGAGCCCGGCGACGCCCTCGTGCTCTACACCGACGGCATCACCGAGGCCCGCGACGAGAACGGCGCGCTGTTCGGCGCGGAGCGGCTCACCGAGTTCGCGATCGAGGCGCTGCGGGCCGGCATCCCGGCTCCGGAGATGATGCGCCGGCTGATCCACACCATCGTCTCGTACGAGAACGGGGAGCTCCGCGACGACGCCACCGCCGCGATGCTGCGCTGGCGTCCCGTGACGAGGGGCGCGGTCCGCTGAGCGGCTTCGCCGGCCGGCCGGGCCACAATCGGCGCATGGTGCGCAAACACGTGCTGGTCACGGGTCAGGTGCAGGGCGTCTTCTACCGCGACAACTGCCGCCGGGTCGCCGGCGAGCAGGGGGTCGCGGGCTGGGTCCGCAACCTGCCGGACGGCCGCGTCGAGGCGGTCTTCGAGGGCGAGCCCCCGAACGTCGACCGCATGCTCGCCTGGGCCCGCCGCGGCCCGGCCCGCGCGGTGGTGACCTCTGTCGACGTAAGCGAGGAGCCGGTCGAGGGGCTGAGCGGCTTCCAGATCGCGTGACGTGCGCGGGCCGCCGCACGCCTGTCAGGAGCAAAGGTCACCGAGGCTCCGGCACGCTCGATCCTGCCCGTCGATTCGGTTGAGTCGATAAGTTCCGACAAGTATGCATATTTTGCGATTTAGGGGTCGCGGCGGCTGGTCTTTCCCGTGCAAGTGGCCCGCCATCTTGCGTGGGGGCGCAGGCTGGCGGGCGAGCGCGGTGGCTGCCACGGCGGCGTCGCGGCGGGAAGCGGTCAGCGACGCCAGTTTGCGGAGGCGGGTGGGCGCGCTGGGCTGCCACGGCGGCGCGGGACGTCGCGGCCCGGCTCCGGTCGAGCGCAGCGCCGACTCGTATTTCAGCATATATCCGGTATTTCTGGCAGCCCATGATGGGCTATCGCGGCGTTCGGGTGCGGCACGCGTCGTGAAGTGTCCAGCTTTCGTAACTGTTCAGCTGGTTCCGTCGGCCGGGAGCCCCCGTGCGAGGCGGCGCCGCCAGGTCCGGGCAGGTCCCAGCTCCCCACAGTGGCCGCCCCACCCGGGCGTGGGGAGCCGCGACGCCGAGGAGGTTGCGGTTGCCCACACCGCAGCCACCCCCACCCCCGTGTGGGCAGTCGTGACGCCGGGAAGGTTGCGGTTGCCCACACCGCAGCCACCCCCACCCAGGTGTGGGCAGTCGCGACGCCGAGGAAGTTGCGGTTGCCCACAGCGCAGCCACCCCCACCCCCGTGTGGGCAGCCGCCACGACCGGAAGGTCCCGGCTCCCCACAGCGACGGCCCGCGCAGGTCAGCCGTGCAAGGAGGCCAACTCATCGGAGCGTGAGCGGCGCGAGAAACGGCTGAACAGTTCCGGCTTTTGGGATGGGCGTCCGCGAAGTGGGATGGGCGTCCACATCGTGAATTTGAGTCCGCGATGTGGGATTAGAGTCTCAAGTGGACGGAGTTTAATCGGGATATATGCCTTTTGTGCTCCGCATTTTCGCCGTCCAATGCGAACCTTGGAGAGTTATGGCTCGTATGTGGGCGTAACTCTCCAAGGTCGCGAAAATGTCCACCATGCGGTCTGCGATGCCCACATTGCAGGACGCGGGCGGGAACAGCTGGGCAAAACCGGCGCGCGGCGATGTGTCATGTCGCCGCACCCGCGACGCCGACGGCCAGCACCAGCAACCAAGCCCGCCGGCCTGGGGAAAGGGCCGGCGGTGCTCGACGCCGCCGGGAGACACTCGCGGGAGATACTCGCGGGAGACACTCGCGGGAGACGCTCGCCGGAGACGCTCGCCGGAGACATCGCACGCGTGCTGGCCGAGGCGGACCGGGAACGCAACCGGAGCCGGTCACGCGTGCGACTGGTTGACGGATTCTGGGCTGCTTTCAGAGCGCGTGGCGGGCCTTGTAGATCTCGGGGGCCCGCATCCCCGGCAGGAACAGGAAGCCGAAGGTCACCAAGGCGCCCAGGACGCCGGCGCCGATCAGGGTTTCGCGGACGCCGAGGGAGTGCGCCACGGGGGCGGCGAACGCGTACGACAACGGCAGCAGGGCGGTCGAGACGAACCAGTCCACGCTGGACACCCGGCCGAGCATGCCCTCCGGGACCAGCTTCTGCTTGGTTGTCGCCCACGCTACCGTGCCGGCCGCCTCGAGGCCGTTGACCAGCACGCACGCGGCCGCCAGTTGCCAGGTCGAGGTGGCCAGCCCGTACCCGGCCACGGCCAGCGTCGCAACGGCCCACGCGGCGTACAAGTAGGTCATGGTCAGCCTCGGCAAGCCTAGCCAGCCGACCGTGAGCGCCGCCAGGATCGCGCCCAGGCCGCCCGAAGTGAGGATCAGGCCAAGCTGGGCGGCGCTGCCACCGAGCTCGTGCTTGACCACGTACGGGAGAAGCACCTCGGTCGGGCCGACGAACAGCAGATACGTGAACGTGGCGCACAGGAACGTGCCCCAGAGCCATACGTGCCGGCGTACGTAATCGACGCCTTCTTTCATTTCGTGCCAGAACGACGAGCCGGCCGCGGGCAGTGCGGCGACCTGGCTCATCAGCAGGAGGCAGAGCGCGGAGAAGGCGAAGGTTGCCGCGTTCGCGGCGAACGCCCAGCCGGAGCCGCCGACCGCGATCACCGCGCCGCCGAGCAGCGGGCCGAGGATCTGCAACCCGGCCGGCCGCACGAACTGGTCGAGCGCGTTGGCCGCGACCAGCTCCGACGCCGGGACGAGCCGGGGCACCAGACTGTCGAACGCGGGGCCGAAGAAGCCGGCCGCGGCGCCGTACCCGGCGATGAGCACCAGCATCAAGGGCAGCGTCAGGAGCCCGGAGAGGCTGAGCATAGCGAGACCGCCCATGATCAGGCCCCGGAGAAGGTCGGAGACCAGCATGATGTGGCGCGGGTCGTAGCGGTCGCTGACCACGCCGCCGAACAGCAGCGTGGCGATCTGCGGCACGGACAGCGCGACGCCGACCGCGGACATCGCCGCGGGCACGCCGAACAGGTCGTACACCTGCCAGGCCAGCGCCACGAGCAGGATGCCGTCGCCGATCAGCGACGCGCTCATGCCCGTCCACAGCAGCCGGAACTGCCGATGCCGCAGCGCGGTCACGACCGCCGCAACCGCCCGGCCGCGGCCAGCTCGGTGATCACCGCGTTCAGCGAGTCGATCTCGTCGTCCGTGTTGGCCGCGGTGACCTGCACGCGGAAGCCGACCTGGTCGCGCGGGACCAGCGGGTACGCGGCGAGCGTCACGTAGATGCCGCGGTCCCAGAGCAGCTTGCCGACCGCGTCGATGTCCCCGCCGTGGGCCAGCGGCAACTCGATGACCGGCGTGCAGCCCACGTTGGGGGTGTAGACGCCGGACGCGCGTACGTGGTCGAGCACCCGCATGGTCTTGCGGTAGAGGTCCGCGCGGATCTCGTCGCCGCGCTTCTCGTTGACCTCCATGCCGGCCAGCACGGTCGCCAGCGAGGCGGTCGGCGCCGGTCCGGAGTAGAGGTAGGGTGCGGCGGCGACCTTGAGATGGTTCTTCAGGCCGGTCGGCAGGGCCAAAAAGGCCAGCAGCGACGAGTACGCCTTGGAGAAGCCCCCCACCAGCACCACATTGTCGTACGTCTCGCCGCTGTACTTGACGATCGAGTTGCCCCGGATCCCGTACGGGGAGATCTCGTTGGCGGCGCGCTCGCCGATGACGCCGAAGCCGTGCGCGTCGTCGATGTAGAGCGTGGCGTCGTATTCGCGGCACAGCGCGGCGAAAGCGGCGACGTCCGGTGCGTTGCCGGTCATCGAGTTCACGCCGTCCATGGCCACGATCTTCGGCACGCCGACCGGGGCGTGTCGCAATTTTTCGGACAAATCGGAAATGTCGCCTGAGGCGAACCGCTGGACGGTGGCGCCGAGCCCACGGGCGTACATGGAACCGTCATAGATTGTCTTGTGTGCCTGGCTGTCCAGGAAGACATGGCCGTCGCCGGCCAGGATCGGCAGCACCGACATGTGGATGTGCGTGATCGTCGGCAGCACCAGCGTGTCCGGCGCGTCGAGCAGCGCGGTCAGCTTCTCCTCGATCTGCGGGTAGAGCGCCGGGTTGCCGAGCAGCCGCGACCAGCTCGGGTGCGTGCCCCAGCGGCGTACCTCGGGCTCGATGGCCGCCATGATCTCCGGCTCCAGGTCGAACCCGAGGTAGTTGCAGGACGCGAAGTCCGACAGCCAGTGGTCACCCACCCGGATGCGCCGGCCCTTGATCTCCTCGATCGTGGCGTCGAACATCGGGTTGCTCAGGCGCAGCCGCTCCAGGTCGGCGATCATGACAGTCCTCTCGTGCTGATCAGGAACTCCTCGGGAGAAACCGGCTTGCTGAACAGGTAGCCCTGTCCGAAGTGGCAGCCCATCTCGACCAGGGCGGCCCGGTGTTCGTCGAGTTCGATGCCCTCGGCGACGACCGTGAGATCGAGCGTGCGGGCGAGCCGGACGATGGTGTCGACCAACGCCATCTGCTGCGGGTTGGCCAGGATGTCGTCGATGAACGACTTATCGATCTTCAACACGTCGACCGGCATCTGGCTCAGATACGACAGCGACGAGTAGCCGGTGCCGAAGTCGTCGATCGCGATCCGGATGCCCATCGCGCGCAGCTCGCCGAGATCCCGCCAGACCTGGTCGGCGTCGTGCAGCACCAGGCTCTCGGTGATCTCCAGCAGCAGCCACTCGGGTCGCGAGCCGGTCTCGGCCAGCACCGCCCGCACCTGGTCGACGAACCCGGCGGTGCGGAACTGCCGGGCCGACACGTTCACGCTGACGTAGCGCAGGTGGTCGTGGTCGCGGCGCAGCGAGGTGAACATGTGCAGCGCCTCGCGCAGCACCCAGCCACCGATCGCGACGACCGCGCCGTTCTCCTCGGACAGGTCGATGAACTCGTTCGGGCCGAGCAGGCCGCGGTGCGGGTGCTCCCAGCGGACCAGCGCCTCCATCCCGACGACGTCGCCGGTCGGCAGGTCCACGATGCTCTGGAAGCGCAGCCGCATCTGGTTGCCGGGCACCGCCTCGTTGAGCGCCGCGCGCAGTTCCATCCGGCGCACCATCGCCTCGTGCAGCTCGTCCTGGTAGCTCTGCCAGGTGTTCTTGCCCTCGGTCTTGGCCATGTACATCGCCAGGTCGGCGCGGCGCAGCAGCTCGCTGATGCCGCCGGACTCGGCGCTGGTGGCGATGCCGACGCTGGCGGCGCCGCTGACCATGTGGGTGCCGCCGGCGCCGTCGCTGACCTCGAACGGCGCGCCGAGCGCGGCGACGATCCGTTCCGCGACGGCCTCCGGCTCGCCGTCGGCGACGTGCTCGATGAGCACCGCGAACTCGTCGCCGCCGGTCCGCGCCACCACGTTCAGCGGGCCGACCACCTCGGCGATGCGCCGGGCCACGGTGATCAGGAGCTGGTCGCCGGCCGCGTGCCCGAGCGAGTCGTTGACCTCCTTGAAATCGTCCAGGTCGACGAACAGGACGGCGGTGGTCGCGGTCGCCTGCTCGAGCCGGCTCTGGAACAGCGCGCGGTTCGCGAGCCCGGTGAGCGCGTCGTGGTACGCCTGGTGGGCCAGGTCGCTCTCCAGCCGGCGACGCTCGGTGACGTCCCGGATGGTCACCACCAGGCCGCCCACCGCCGTCTCGTCGCGCAGGTCGCGGCAGGTGCACTCGACCTGCAGCAGCAGGTCGTCGCCGGAGACCGCGGTGAGGTCGACGCCGTCGCGCACGCCGCGGCCGGCGCGCACCTCGTCCAGCAGGTGCCGCAGGTCGTTGTGGTCGGTGCCGGCGATCAGCCGGTACAGCGAGGTGCCGGCCAGGTCGGTACGCCCGAACACCGGCAGCGCCGACGGGCTGGCGTACCGGATGGTCTCGTCGTCCCCGACGATCATGATGACGTCGGAGGCGCTCTGGATCAGCGCCCGGAAGTAGTCCTCGCTGTCGCGCCGGTTCACCTCGGCGGTCATGGTGATCCGCTCGACCGCCATGATGCCCTGCGCCATCAGCGCGTGGAACGACTGTTCCAGCACGAGCAGCAGGTCCTCGTCCGCGGCCAGGTAGGCCATCTTGCGCCGGCCGGAGCTCACCAGCTCCGCGTAGAGCGCGGCGCGGTGCGGCGCGAAGATCGACGTCTGGTCCTCGACGGACACCCGGCGGGTCGGGCCCATCCCGCTGGGCGCGCCTGGGGCGTCCTCGCCCAGCAGGTGGAAGACGTACGGCCGGCCGCTCGGCACCAGACCGGCGACGGCCTTGCGGACCGCTTCGCCGGCCTCCTTCTCGGTGGTGGCGGCGACCAGGTCGGCGCCCGCGATGCGCAGCAGCCGCTCCCGTGCCGCGGTCTCGCGCTGCGCCTTCATGAGCCCGGCGACCCGGGCCATGACCAGCAGGAAGATGCCACCCGAGGCGGCCGCGATCATGGGCGCGTCGCCGACGGTGCCCCGCAGATCCTCGACCAGCAGCACGACCGGGGCGATCAGGGCGGCGAGCGACATCACCGCGATGCGCCGGCCACCGGCCACCCCGGGGGCGACGTCGCCGGTCGTCATGTCGCGCATCGACGGGTGCAGCGCGGCGAGCGCGGTCGAGGCGTAGAAGATGATCCAGCCCGAGTCGGAGGGACCGCCGACCTGGAACGTGCCGGCCACCTGGCCCAGCCCGTAGACCGCGTCGGCGACCAGCTGGCCGACCACGCCGGCCACCAGCAGATGCAGCGTGACCGAGCGGCGGCCGCCCACGGTGATCAGGCGCGCGACCATCGCCAGCGCCAGCAGGTCGCCCAGCGGGTAGCCGACGGACGTCAGCTTCGCGAGCAGGCCGAGCTGGTCGTCGTGCACGTACGGCGCGATCAGGAAGACCCAGGAGAGCAGGCTGAGGCCGGCGGTGGGCACCAGAGCGTCGAGCAGGGCCGCGCGGTTGCCGGTGGCGGAGCGGGCCCGGATGAAGATCAGCAGCGCGATGGCCTGCAGCGGATACGCGGTCAGGTAGAACAGGTCGGCCACGCTCGGGAACGGGTGGTCCTGGCCCAGGAACTCGGTGAGCACGTTGTAAGCAGTGTCACCGGCGGTGAAGAAGGCGATCATCGCGGACAGCAGGTACCAGGGCAGCCGCCGGGACGGACGGTGCTTGCGGACACCGGCGAGCACGGCGACCGCCGCCGGGAAACCGATCGCCGCCCACGCGTACATGTGCAGCTGCGGCAGCGCGTAGAAGACCGCCGTGAGGGCGATGATCCACGCGCCGAAGCACAACTGCATGCGGGCGGCCGACATCCGTACTCCGTTCTGAGCTGGGACTCTTTGAATCGGCATTCCGAGCCTGATGCTGAAGGTCCCCCCGCCCCGTTTCCGGTCAAGATCGCGACCGCGATAATGCCGGTCGATGATCCACATCCGGCAGCTCACCAAGACCTACGGGCGGGTGACCGCCCTCGACGACGTCACGTTCAGCGCGGTCCCCGGCCGGGTCACCGGCTTCCTCGGCCTCAACGGCTCGGGCAAGACGACCACGTTGCGCATCCTGCTCGGCCTGACCCGGGCCACCTCCGGCGCCGCGCTGATCAACGGACAGCCGTACCGGGACCTGGACTCGCCGTCGCGTCAGGTCGGCGCGGTCCTCGAGCAGGGAATCTCCCATCCGGGACAAACCGGGCGCGATCATCTCGTCACTCAGGCCTTGCTGAGCGGCGCCGGCCGGGCGCGGGTCGAGGAGTTGCTGTCGTACGTCGGTCTCACCGCGGCCGCGCGGACGAGGACCGCCGAATACTCGCTCGGCATGCGGCAACGGCTCGCCATGGCCACGGCCCTGCTGGGCTCGCCGTCGGTCCTGGTGCTCGACGAGCCCGGCAACGGCCTGGACCCGTCCGGGATGGCCTGGCTGCGCGGGCTGCTCCGGGAGCACGCGAGCAACGGCGGCACCGTCCTTCTCGCCAGCCACCTGCTCGCCGAACTGGAACAGCTCGTCGACGACGTGGTGATCATCGCGGACGGCCGGGTGCGGCTGACCGCCCCGCTGGTCGAGGTGGCCGGCGGCGGCGTGCCCCGGCTGCGGGTGCGCGGCCGCGACCCGCACCGGCTGTGGCAGGCGTTCGAGCGGGTCGGCGCCACGGTGACAACCGACGGCCGGCACCTGTACGTCTCCGGGTTGTCCGCCGAGGACGCCGGGGACATCGCGTTACACGTGCGGGTGCCGGTCTACGAGCTGGTCCCGGAGACCCCGAACCTGGAAGAGGTCTTCCTGAACCTGGTGGGTGGCCGATGAGTGTGCTGCGCAGCGAGCTGTACCGGACCGCGACCCTGCGATCGAGCCGGTTGTCGCTGGTGGTCGCCGCGGCGGTGGGTCTGGTGGCCGGCTGGTTCGGTGCCTGGTGGTTGCTGGCCGGGCTGGGGGCGCTGGCCGTGGCGGTGCTGACGACCGTGCGGCGCTACCGGCACCGCTCGGCCATCCTGGTGTTTCTGGGGCAGCCGAACCGCCTGCGCGTGCTGGGGGCCAAGTGTCTGGCCGCGGCGCTGGTCGCTGTCGTACTCGCCGTGGTCAGTGAGGTTGTCGCGCTGCTGACCAGCTTGACCACCGGGTGACCGTGATCTCCAGGAACGGTCCGGCCGGCGGGGCCGACCGATACTGCTCGTATCGGTCGACCAGAGCCGCCAGCGCCTGCGGGGAATGGCCGGTCACCCGGGCGGTGCCGTCCGCGCGTACCCACCACAGCCGCGACCAGTCGTCCTCGTAGTGGTCGGCGAGGACGCTCACGTGGGGATTGGCGGCGATGTTCGCGAGGCGTTTGAGGTTCCTGGTGCGTTTGGGTTTCGCGTCCACCGCCGAATAGATCATGCCGTTGGCGAGGGCGAACACCATGGGCACCAGGTGCGGGACGCCTTCGCGGTCGACCGTGGCGAGGCGCGCCACCGGCACGCCGGCGAACCGCTCGGCCGGGGTCAGCGGCCGGTCAGCTCCCCGATCGCCTTCTCCCACTTCTCCAGGGCCGGTTCGACGATGCTCCACGGTCCGGACGGTAACCACACCGAGGCCCGATGGAAACCCGCCTCCCAGCAGCGTTCCAGCGCTTTCGGGTCGGCCGGCACGCTCAGCATCTGGAACTGCAGATAGCGGTCCGCTCGCGCCCGCAGCAGGGCCACGCGGTCGAAGACGTCGGGGTCGCGCCACTGCGGGAACCAGCCGTCGCCGTACTCGAGCACGCGGTCCTCGACCGTCGGCCCGCCGCCCCCGACCAGGATCGGCGGCCACGGCTTCTGCGCCGGTTTCGGGTAGCTCCAGATCCGGTCGAAGTCGTGATGCTTGCCGTGGAAGGTGGCCTCGTCGCTGGACCAGATCTCGCGCATCGCCTTGATCCGCTCGGCCATCAGCGACAGCCGGGTGCGCGGGTCGGTGCCGTGGTTACGCATCTCCTCGCGGTTCCAGCCGGTGCCGACGCCGAAGTCGAACCGGCCGCCGCTGAGGTGATCGACGCTGGCGACCTCCTTGGCCGTGATGATCGGGTCGCGCTCGATGACCAGGCACACGCCGCTGCCGATCCGGATGCGGCTGGTCGCCTCGGCCGCCGCGGTCAGCGCGACGAAAAGATCGTAGGTATGCCAGTACTTCTGGGGTAACCGGTCACCGCCGGGCCACGGGGTCTCCCGGCCGGCCGGGATGTGGGTGTGTTCCGCGAAATAGATGGCCGAGAATCCGTGCTCTTCGGCCCGGCGGGCGATCTCGCCGGGCCGCAGGCCGTCATGGGTGGGGAAGTATCCGACGCCGAATTCCATGCGCCGATCCTATGAACCGGACAGTGACCTGTGTCGTTTGGAGGCTGAGTCGTCTTGCGCAGCCAAGTCGTCTTGTGGAGCCAAGTCGCGAAGGGAGAGACCGATGATCATCGCCATCGCCGTCCTCGCCGCCCTGCTGATCGGCTTCGTGGCCGGTCTGGTGAGCTTCAAGAAGTCAAACGAGTACTGCGACCAGCACGGGGTGACGCGCATGTGCCCCATCTGCACACCCGGGCTCGCCGACCGGCACGTCTGCCGATAGCCGAAAGTGCACACCACCGCGTTCGATCGTTCGAGCACGTCGGGCCCTCCCTTCGTGTGAACCCTTTGGGCCGTATCGTCCCTACCGCGGAGTAGGACTAGCACCATCCACGATGGCCGATCAGAATCTCCGGGTCCGCTAGGCGTCGAGTCACTCACCCGCCCTTTGAAGGCCAGTGTGGGCGGTGCATGATGGGGCGAGGTGCCGGTCAATGTTTTAATGGCGTTTTGGGTCCCGGAGATGGGAGAAGATCGGTGGCGCAGGTGATCAAGAGAAACCCTGCCGCCGAACTCAACGATGCGCTGATCACGGCGTTGACCGAGATCCCTTTCATGAACGCCCTGGCCGATCGCCGCCTCCTGCTCCAGCTCGTGCGCCGGACGACCGACGAGTTCCCGGATGTTCCGGAGAACGACGTGAACCGGTTGCACGTCATCCAGATCGTCCTGGCCTGCCTGCAAAAGCGCGGCGGACTGCGCGCGCTGACCGATGCCCTGCTGACGATGGCGCCGGACGCCACCGGCAGCAAGCGGGCTGTCGAACTGATCCGGACGGCCTCGCTCAACAGCTTGCTCACCGAGGCTCAGGTGCGCCGGATTCACGAGTTGCTCAAGCGCTCCGAACGCGAGACGGATCATGCCGATCGCCGGTGGTGGCGGCACAGCGCCGGCGAGGCCTCGATCGAGATACCGGACGGGGTCGTCACCCTGGTCGCCGCGTTCGACCACCTCGGCAACCGGCCGGTCCAGCACCAGCGCATGCCGGCCGCGCTGCTCCTGGTCCAGCACGTCGCCCAGCACACGAGCGGGCCGCTCGAGGTCGAGCTGAACCTTTGGGCAAGCGAGTTGGCGGAACACCTGGAACTGGAGGACTCTCCGCGACTAAGGTCGGTCCCCTCGGGCGCTGACCCGGGCCCGCCGATCGTCGTCGCCACCACGCCTGAACTGCACGAACCCTCGACCGACCCGACCGGAGACGCGACGGAGCCAGCCCGGGAACAGGACGCCGGAGGGTCCGATGATAGCATCACCTCGGACATGTCCGATAAATCAGACAATACGGAAATGATGGAAATGATGGCGGCGGCGGACGGCAGAGTCTCCATCGACGACCTTGAACGCGACGCGAGTCCCCAAGGAGATGCGATGCCTCCCGTCGCCCAGACGACGCCAGTGGTCCCGCTCCCGAAAGTCTGGGGCGACATCCCGCAGCGCAATCCGAATTTCACGGGGCGCGAGTCGCTCCTCGAAGACATACACGAGAAGCTGTCGCGGACACAGCAGACCGCGGTCCTCCCGCAGGCGCTGCACGGCATGGGCGGGGTCGGCAAATCCCAGGTCGCGATCGAGTATGTGCATCGTCACAGCTCGATCTATGACTTGATCTGGTGGGTGTCCGCCGAACGGGAAGCCCAGATCCTGACGTCCCTCACGCAGCTCGCGTTACGCCTGAACCTCGACGTCAGCCCCGAGGCCAATACCGCGGTGCCGGCCGTACGCGAGGCGTTGAGCACCGGTTCCAGCGGCTACCAGAACTGGCTTCTCGTCTTCGACAACGCCGAAGCCCCGCAGGACGTCATGAAGTACTTCCCCACCGGTGGCGCCGGCAAGATCCTCGTCACGTCGCGGGATCTCGACTGGGGACGCGTCACCCGGTCGATCGAGGTCGATGTCTTCACCCGCGAGGAGAGCAAGGCCTTCCTGCACGGCCGCAACCCGGATCTCTCCGACGACGACGGCGACCGGCTGGCGACCGCACTGGGCGACCTCCCCCTGGCGATCGAGCAGGCGGCCGCGTGGCGCTCGGCCACCGGGATGTCCGTCGACGAGTACCTGTCGCTGCTGGAGGCCAAGCGGATCGAGGTGCTCGAAGCAGCGCCGTCGCCCGACTACCCGGACTCGGTCGCCGCGGCGTTCGAGCTGTCACTGGAGAAGCTCAAGACCGTCAACCCGGCCGCCCTGCAACTGCTGCAGATCTGTTCCTTCTTCGCACCCGAGCCGATCTCCCGGGACCTCTTCGCCGGATCTCCGGTCGCGCCGATCACCGAAGAGCTCGACGCGACGCTGAGTGACAGCTTCCGGGTCAGCCGCGCCATCCGTGACATCCAGCGCTACGCGCTCGCGAAGATCGACCACGCCCGCAACGCCCTGCAGATCCACCGCCTCGTGCAGGCCGTGCTCATCGGCCGGATGTCGGAGAACGAGCGGCTCGTGATGCGGCGCGGAGCGCACACGCTGCTGGCGAACAACACGCCGAACAACCCGAGCCGGCGTGGCGACTGGCGGCTGTACCAGGCACTTCAGCCACACGTCGCGGTCTCCCGCGCGGTGGAGTCGCCGGACGCCCGGGTGCAACAGCTCGTGTCGGGCGTCATGCAGTTCCTGTACTACTGGGGCGATCACGCCGGCAGCGAGGCGCTCGCCCAGGAGGCTCTCGAGTGGACGCGAAAGAGCAACGGCCCGGCCGCGCAGCAAACCTTGAAGGTGGCGAAATGGCTCGGCTTCATGCGATGGAAGAACGGAAAGTACGCCGAAGCGCGTGAGCTGAACGCGCAGTCGCTAGCCCTCTACCGCGAGAACTTCGGGGACCAGGAAGAGGGCACCATCGACGCCATGAACATCGTGGCCAACGACCTGCGTACCAGCGGTGAGTTCGTGGCCGCCCGGGACCTCGACGAGGAGACGGTCGCACTGGCCCGGCGCGAGCTGGGCGAGGACGACCCGGCCACCTTGAACTTCGCGCACAGCCTCGGGGTGAGCCTCCGGTTCAACGGCGAGTTCAAGCGGGCGGCCGAGGTCGACGCCGATACCCTCCGGCGCCGCGAGATCGTGCTCGGCAGCGACGACGAGGCGACGTTCAACACCCACGCGGCGTTGCTGATCGACCTGCGCGAGAACGGCGCGTTCCTCGAGACGGTGCCGCGCTTCGACGCCCTGTACCGGCGCGTTCTCGCGACCTTCGACCAGGACGCCCCGGCGACGCTGCAGGCCGCGCGGTATCTCGCCATCTCCCGGCGCAAGGCCGGCGACCACAATGGCGCCCGGGCACTCGCCGCGGACACGCTGGACCGCTATCGCCGTCGTTACGGCGACGACTTCCCGGACACCATCGCCACGGCCGTCAACTACGCCATCGACCTGCGTCAGGCGGGTGAGCTGGAGGCGTCGAGAGACCTGGCCGCGACCACCTTCGTCAGGTATCAGCGCATGTTCGGTCCGAGCCACGCGTACACCCTCAGCGCACGGACGAATCTCGCCATCGTGCACCGTCTCAGCGGCGAGACCCAGACGGCCTACCAGCACAACTCCGACGCCTGGACGAAGCTGCGGGACGCGCTGGGCGCGGACCACCCGGTGACGCTGACCTGCGCCACCAACCTCGCCAGCGATCTGCACGCTATGGGCCGCTTTCAGGAGGCGTACGAGCGGGACACCGACACGCTGACCCGCTCGGAACGCGTGCTGGGCACCGAACACCCGTCGACGCTCGCCGTCGGCATCAACCTGGCGCTGGATCTACGCACCCTGGATCGAACCAATGAGGGCGACAAGATCCTGTCGGACACCATGACGCGGCTGCGGGCCAAGCTCGGCGAGCAGCACCCGGCGACCCTCAACGCGCTTCGGAGCATTCGCGCGGACTGCGACGTCGACCCGATGCCGATCTGACGCTCGTCCCGGTGGGCGGGTTGGCCGACTCCGTCAGTCGACCCGTCCGGGTGGGCCCTGACCGCCGAGGTTTGACCGGGGGCGATCGACCTGCTCGAGCAGCTGCTCGACGGAATCTGCCAGGGCGGCGCGGTCGCATTGGTCCAGCGTCGCCAGGGAGAACTCGGAGAGATCGATCAGCTCGGTCTCGACATCGGCCGGAGAAAGATCCACTGCGCGATTCCTCCTTGATTCCGAATGCCGGGCAGGGATCCGCCCACGTCACTATCCCACACGAGAGCCGCAGTTCGGGAAAGTTTACCCCTGTACTTCGCGATGCTCGCGTGTCACGCTGGCCGACGTGCGCGAACATCCCGGTGACATCCGATATGAAGCGTCCCAGGTCGGCATCGGAATCATTACCGCACTCCCGGTGGAGAGGCTCGCGGTCGAGCAAATCTTGGACGATGTCGTTCCGGTTCAGTTCGACGGCGACCATCATCCTTATCGGATAGGCACGGCGCCGAGTCGTGATCCGTTGCGGCCGCACGTGATCGCACTGGCCCAGCAGACGTCGGACGGCACCCGCGACGCCGCCTGGTTGTGCGGCCACATGCCACACACGTTCACGAGTCTCCAGACGATCGCGATGTGCGGTATCGCGGGCGGGGTGCCGGGCAAGGATGTCGACCTCGGTGACATCGTGGTGGCGACCGAGGTCGTGGACTACCGGCACGAGCGTCTCGTGGACGGAAAGCACACCGTACGGGCGAATCTGCAACGGCCCGGCACGGTATGGATGAACGCCGATCACGAGGTGGAGGCGTACGAGCTGCAGGGTTTGGCGCCCTGGATGCCGTTGCTCGACACCTCGGAAGTCCTGTTTAGACGGCCGGACGCCGGGAAGCCGCGCGCGCACCGCGGCCGGGTGGGCAGTGCCGATCTCCTGGTACGCGACGCCGTGTTCCGTGACGGTCTCGCCGATGACTATCGCATCCTGGCGTTCGAGATGGAGGGTGCCGGGATCGCGATCGGTGCCCACCTCGGGGACCGTCCGTGGTTCATGGTCCGGGGCATCGCCGATCACGGCGACAACGCCACCAAGAACGACATCTGGCACCCGTACGCCTCGCTGACCGCCGCCGCCCACCTCAGATCGGTGCTCGCGCAGTGCAACCCGTTCCGGCCCGGCGGTTCGAAGGGCACCGGGAGAGCCGGCCGGAATCCGCTCGACGCGATGACCAAGGCGCTGGTGGGGCTGAGCGTCATGCAGGACGACATGCAGCGGCGGGCCGTCCTCAATCAGCTTCCGTCGAGTATCCGCACGCAGATCCCCGAGAACGCGGTGGGCCGCCTGCACATCATCGGGATCATCCAGGCCTGCGAACGCTTCCCGGACGGCCTCGACCAGCTGCTCGGCGCCCTGGGACGCACCCTGGGCGACGACGCGGCCGAGTTCGTCGCGGTCGAGCGGACGCTGCGGGCCAACTGGTCAGGTCAGTGACGGCACGGTTCGGGCCAGCCACTGCGATACGGCAAGGGGCTCGACGTCCTCGCCGTGCGCCCGCAGCGCGTCGAACAGCGCCCGTACCCATTCCGGCCGGGAGCGCAGCGGTTCCTCGCCGGTGGTGATGCTCAGGCCCGCCCACGCGTGCGGATCACCGGGCTCGGCCGCGACATCCCGGCGGTAGGCGTCGCCGGCCAGCTTGTCATCGCCCGACATCACGGCGACGTCGGCTGGTGCGGCACCCAGGCGGTCGGCTCGTCCGACGAGGTGGGCGCGGGCCAGTTTTTCCCAGCCCAGCGACCACCGCGCGCTCGTCGCGGCGGGCGTGATCGCGTCCCGGAGGGAGCCGAGTCCGGCCGGGTCTCCCGCGGGCCAGGCGGTGGCGAGCGATCGCACCTGGTCGTCGTCCGGGTGCAGGTAGCGGAGACGCCATTCGGCGCGGTGCGAACGGCAGACGACCTCGGCCGACGACGCGGCGACCGGGTCGATCAGCTCGGCGTCCCACGATCGCACCTTCGCCGCGAGTCCGTTCACCAGGCTGCGGCCGGCGGTGGTGAGCCCGGCGGACGCGGTCAGCGCGACCAGTGCCTCCCGCACCTGCCCGCCCGCGTAGGCGAACTCGAAATCCGCGATCCGGCGGTGCATCCCGGCCGAGACGAGCCGGCGGGTGCGCCAGAAGTCGGCGATGCCGTAGAACGCGTACACGCCCTGCACCAGCCCGGCGAGCGGCCGCGGGTCGTCGCGCCAGGGCGCGTGGTGGATCGCAGCGCCGTCGTCGTCGGTCAGCGGCATCAGATGGAGCAGCCCGCCGAGCTTGATGTGCTGGAATTCGTGCACGAGCGACACCGCGAGGTCGACCTCGTCCTCCGGCGGCGAGATCATCACACTGCCGAAGGCCTCACCGGTGGAGGCGCTGCGCGTCGTGCCGAGCTCGTCGACGGGAAGCGGCACCAGGCTCACGACGCCCTCGGCCAGCGCTCGCGCCGTGGCGGGGTGGTCCTGGCAGAGGATCGTCCAGGCGCCGTCGAGCAGTTTCACCCAGCGGGCGACGTCGTCCTCGTCGAGCCGGTCCGGGGCGACCGGGTCGGCGAGCTCGCGGGACGGGTCGATGTCGTCCAGATAGACCGACAGCGCGAGGTCGCCACCGACCCGTAGCCGCCGTAGTGGCCACCAGCCGTCGGCCTCGTCGTCCGGCACGACGAGGGTCTGACCATCGTGCTCGAGGCGGATCTGTCCCGCGGTGCAGGTGGCGACGGCCGTCGAAGCTTTCTGGTCGTCGTCGAAGTACGCCATGCCGAGCGTCGGAAGCATGACCCGGCCGTTGCGGAGTGGCACCGAGGTCTGCCAGTCCCGGCCGGCCCGCGCGTTGGTCACGAGCGCGAGCGTGTGCAGCACGCCGGCGTCCAGCCAGAACGGCACGTCCGAGGTGGCTTTGCCACGCTTGCGACGCAACGTGTACGCGGCCCAGGAGCCGACCTGCGGGTGCAGCAGCAGCGAGTCGTCACCGGCACCCGCCAGCACCGACCACGCCGCCGCGGCGGGCGGCAGCGGTCCCATGTCGTCCTCGTTCAGGGATTTCCGCACGGTGTCGAGCAGGAGTAGCCGCCGGCTGCGCTGCCCCGCCCACAGTGTCCGCAGGGTCGCCACATCCCCGCCGCCCGCGCAGAGTTCCGCGAGCTGACCGGCCGGAATGCGGTGCTTGTCAGGGACATGACCGGCATTGTCACGGTGCATCACACAGACTCTCCCACTCCGCCCAGCGAGGATCGATGCTCATCGTGATCGTACGCATACACCTCGCTATACATCACGACGGTCCGACGACAAGGCACGCCGACCAGCGCCATGTGGAGCGACTTTCCGCGTTGGGGGTCACGGCGCAGATCGACTTCGCCGCCGGCGCCGTCAGGTGTGCCGGCTTTCCCGCTCGCACCTCCGCGCACGCCGACCGCACCGCACGCACCCTCCCCGCGCGCTATCCTCACCGCTCGCACCCTCCGCGCACGCCGACCCCACCGCACGCACCCTCCCCGCGCGCATCCTCACCGCTCGCACCCTCCGCGCACGCCGACCCCACCGCACGCACCCTCCACCCACGCCGACCGGTGCCCACGGCGGCTGCGATCGTGGCGTATCGCTGGCCGGGATGGCAGCGCGGCGGCGTGGATGCGCGTTGCTCCCTGGCGGCAGCCGACCCAGCCTGGCCAACCGGGGTGTCTGCCACCGTTAGCAAGTCGGAAATGTCGCCCAGCGTGGGTCTGGCGGATGGCGTGGCGCGGGCTGAAGTCGGATTGGCCCGCGCCGCACCACCGCGGGCGTCGCCGTCGAGCTTTCCGAAGTTGGCGCGCCGGGGTTGTCATCGTCCGACAAGTCGGAAATGTCGGACAGGGCGCACCGCGTGATACTCACAATGTGGGACAGGGGTCCGTTGTGCGGGACCCGCGACCGCATCGTGGTCACCGCGGCCACGATGCGGGATTTTCGTCCATTTTGGAGCTTCTTTTCTCCGCTCTCGTGCTTTTTGTTCCCTAGCTTTCGCTGCAAATTCGTGGACCTTGGAGAGTTTATGGCTCGCATGTGGGCGCAACTCTCCAAGGTCGCGCGAAAGTCCAGAATGTGTAACTGTTCAGCTGCTTCCGTCGGCCGGGAGTCCCCGTGCGAGGCGGGGCTGCCAGGCCCGGGCAGGTCCCAGCTCCCCACAGTGGGAGCCCCACCCGGGTGTGGGCAGTAGCGCCGCCGGGGAGGTTGTGGTTGCCCACACCGCGGCCACCCCCACCCGCGTGTGGAGAGTCGCGACGGCGGGGAGGTTGTGGTTGCCCACACCGCGGCCACCCCCACCCGCGTGTGGAGAGTCGCGACGGCGGGGAGGTTGTGGTTGCCCACACCGCGGCCACCCCCACCCGGGTGTGGAGAGTCGCGACGGCGGGGAGGCTGTGGTTGCCCACACCGCGGCCACCCCCACCCGGGTGTGGGCAGTAGCGACGGCTGGGAGGCTGTGGTTGCCCACACCGCGGCCACCCCCACCCGGGTGTGGGCAGTAGCGACGGCGGGGAGGCTGTGGTTGCCCACACCGCGGCCACCCACAGCGGGTGTGGGCACCTGTCACGGCCGGAACCTCCCAGCTCCCCACAGCGACCGGCCTAGCAGGTCCGCCACGGAAGGCCGACGCATCGCAGGGTGAGCGGCGAGAACCAGCTGAACAGTTCCAGAATGTAGTCGGGATGGCCGCATAGTGGGATTGGCGCGGCAGCCGGGGCACTGCGGCAACGAGACATGAGGCCACCGCCGCAACGAGGCCTAGACCCACCGCCACGACGCGACCGCGGGCGCTCAGATTCGCAGCGGGCGGGGCGTGGGGGCGGCTACGACGGGGCCGGGCCTCGGGGCAGGGTGAGGATCAGGTCTACTACCAGGGCGGACCAGCCCGTCTGGTGCCAGGCGCCCAAGCCCGCGCCGTTGTCGCCGTGGAAGTACTCCGGGAAGACGATCAGGTCCTTCCAGTCGGGGTGGGTCTGGAGGAGTTTGGTGGCGCCGAAGATGGGGCGGTTGCCCTCGGCGTCGGGGACGAACAGGCCGATCAGGCGGCGGGACAGGTCGTCGGCCACCTCGGACAGTGGCATGCGGCGGCGCGAGCCGGTCGGGTACTCGACGATGAGGTCGTCGCCGAAGAACGCCGCGTACTCGCGCAAGGCCTCGATGAGCAGGTAGTTCACCGGCATCCAGACCGGGCCGCGCCAGTTGGAGTTGCCGCCGAACAGGCCGCTGGTGCTCTCCGCGGGCTCGTAGTCGACGGTGAACTCCGAGCCGCCCAGCGACACGGTGAACGGTTTCTCCAGGTGCGCACGCGAGAGAGTCCTTATCCCGTACGCGGAAAGGAACTCCTCGGGGTCCAGCATCCGGGCCAGTACCCGGAGCAGCTGCTCGGGGCCCACCATGGCGAGCAGGCGCTGTTGCCGGCCCTCGGGTGACAGGCGCCGCGCGCTGATCACGTCGGCGTACTCGCCGCTCTGGGTGTTGAGCAGCCAGCGCAGGCGGGCGTTCAGTTCGGGCAGCCGATGCAGCGTGCTCGCGCTGAGCCGGGTGGTCGCCGCGAGCGGGAGCAGACCCACCACCGAGCGGGCCCGCAGCGGCATCCGGTAGCCGTCCGGCAGGCGTAGCTGGTCGTAGAAGAAGGAGTCCTCCTCGTCCCAGAGTCCCTGCTGGTAGGAGGACTCGGCGATGTACGCGAAGTGCTCGAAGAACTTCGTCGCCACGTCCTCGTAGGTGCGGTCGTGCAGCGCGAGCCGGATCGCCATGTCGAGCAGGTTCAGGGCGTACATGGCCATCCACCCGGTGCCGTCGGACTGTTCGAGCACGCCGGCCACCGGCAGCGCGGCGGAGCGGTCGAACGGGCCGACGTTGTCCAGGCCGAGGAAGCCGCCCTCGAACACGTTGAGGCCGCCGATGTCCTTGCGGTTCACCCACCAGGTGAAGTTGAGCAGCAGCTTGTGCATCACGCGGGCGAGGAAGTCGTAGTCGCGGCCGCCGTCGATCTCGAAGACCCGCAGGGCGGCCCAGGCGTGCACCGGTGGATTCACGTCGCCGAACGACCATTCGTACGCGGGAATCTGGCCGTTGGGGTGCATGTACCACTCGCGGAGCAGCAACAGCAGCTGGGACTTCGCGAACGCCGGATCCACGCGCGCGATCGAGACACAGTGGAAGGCCAGGTCCCACGCGGCGTACCAGGGGTACTCCCACGGGTCCGGCATCGAGATGATGTCGAAGCTGTTCATGTGCCACCAGCCGTTGTTGCGCCCGTACCGGCGGCCCGGCGGTGGCGGCGGCGAACCGGGGTCGCCGAGGAGCCACTGTTTGACGTCCAGGTGGTAGAACTGCTTGCCCCACATCAGCCCGGCGATGCCCTGCCGGGCCACGGCCGCCTCCTCGGGGCCGGCCGCCGCCGGGATCAGCTCGGCGAAGAAGTCGTCGGCCTCGGCCCGCCGGTCGCGCATCACCGCCTGCCAGTCGTCGCGCAGGTCCAGCGGTTCCGGCTCGTCGTCGGCCTGGATCAGGCGCAACCGGATCGTGCGGCTCTGACCCGCCGCGAGGATGAGACGGTAGTGCAGCGCGCCCTTGGTGCCGACGTTCGCCGGGTTCACCGTGGGCGCGCCGGAGATCAGGTGGTCGTTGATCCCGTCCTTCGGGTACATGCTGTGGCCCGGCTGGCCCCACAGCCGTTGCGCGTTGGTCTCGTTGTCGCACAGCAGGGCGTCCGGGGCGTCGGCGCCTTCGAGGACGATGTGGCCCAGCGACCGATGCGTTCCGGCGAGCCGTCCGGGACTGCCGGCGATCTCCGGGACCGGGCGGTTCGGCATGCCCCAGGACCACGTGTTGCGGAACCACAGGGTGGGCAGCACGTCCAATGTCGCCGGCGCGGGACCGCGATTGGCGACGGTGACGGCGATGCACATGTCGGCCGGGCCGGCCTTCGCGTAATCGACGGTCACCTGCCAGAACCGGTCCTCGTCAAAAACGCCGGTATCGATCAGCTCGTACTCGGTCTCGGCCCGGGAACGATGACCGTTGACGTGCACCAGTTCGTCGTACGGGAAAGCGGTTTGGGGGTAGTGATATCGCCATCGCATCCACGAATGGGTCGGCGTGGAGTCGAGGTACCACCAGTACTCCTTGGCGTCCTCGCCGTGATTTCCGCTGTCCCCGCCGAGGCCGAACATCCGCTCCTTGAGAATGGGGTCGCGGCCGTTCCAGAGGGCCAGGGCGAAGCAGAAGATCTGCCGGTCGTCGCAGATCCCGCCCATCCCGTCGTCGTTCCAGCGATAGGCACGCGAGCGGGCGTGATCGTGCGGGAAATAGTCCCAGGCGGTGCCGTGCTCGCTGTAGTCCTCGCGGACCGTTCCCCAGGCACGCTCGGCGAGGTAGGGGCCCCAGGCGCGCCAGGGCTGCTCGCCCGAGTCGGCCTGTTCGAGGCGTAAGCGTTCGGCCACGACGCGTCTCACCCCCATACCCGCGATTCTGCCCGACACCGGCGCGTTCCTCAGCTTCTTCCGGTCCTACCTGGATACGCGCGAGTTAACAGGTTATTCGAGCATGAGCTTGCGCACAGGATGCGTTGGATGACACATCACCAATTCGGTCAAGGTTGATTCATTCATGTGTCGCGTGCGCCCCACGGGCCGCCCGGTTTCACTCCGGCGGGAGCGGGAAGCCGCCCTGCTGAAGGGCTTCCTGCGTAACAAAGGAATCAATAAAGAGATACCCGTGCGTAGCAAGTGAGCTCTATGAAGAGTCGCCAATCACCCTTCCGAAACGGATCATGCGGTGCTTTGTTTGGCCTCGAAGGGCCTCGCGCCAAAAGCGCCGGGCCGGAACTGAAAGGGACGTAGATGACCAATCGGCTATCGCTGCTGGGTGCTGGCGTGGTATCGGCAGCGCTCGTGGTGGGCACCCCGCTCGCCGCGAGTGCCCACGGCCCCTCGAACTCACACGGTCACGGCGAGGGCAGTGTCACCCTGCGCAACGTGATCTCCAGCAAGAAGGGTGAGGCGCCGCTGACCGACCCGACCCTGCAGAACATGTGGGGCCTCGCGGAGGGACCGGACTCCTCGGTCTGGGCCGCCAACATGGGCGGGAAGACCTCGATCATCCTGCGCGGCACCGGAACGCACAGCACCCCGTTCCGGCAGGTGACCCCGTCGATCACCGTTCCCGATGTCGTCGGGCCGTCCGGCGAGGTGTTCAACGGCACGGACGGGTTCAAGGTCGGCAAGGACCCGGCCCGGTTCCTGATCGCCGGACTGGGCGGCACCATCACCGGCTGGAACACCGGCACGGCCGCGACGAAGGTGGTCAGCACCACCGGCGCCGAGTACACCGGCATCGACATCATCAACACCCGCAAGGGCGCCGAGCTCGCGGCGACCGACTTCCACAACAACCGCATCGACGTCTTCGACAGCAAGTTCAAGAAGATCAGCACGCGCGGGTTCGTGGACCACAACCTGCCGGCCGGTTACGCGCCGTTCAACCTGGAGCAGATCGGCGACCAGGTCTTCGTCACGTACGCCCTGCAGGACGCCAACAAGGCGATCGACGTTCCGGGCGCGGGCCACGGATTCGTCGACGTGTACAACACCGACGGCACGCTCGAGCACCGCCTGATCAGCCGGGGCGACCTCAGCTCGCCGTGGGGTCTGACGATCGCGCCGCGCGGCTGGGGCGACCTGACCGGCAAGCTGCTGGTGGGCAACCTCGGCGACGGCACCATCCACGTCTACGACCCGCACAGCGGCCGCCTGATCACCGAGCTGAAGGACAGCAAGGGCAAGGCGATCACGGTCGTCGGCCTGTGGGGCCTGATCCCCGGCAACGCGAACTCGGGCGGCAACGGCACGATCTGGTTCGCCGGTGGCGCCTCGATGGCCAACCCGAACCACGGCGTGGTCGGCACGCTGACCTTCAACAACTGAATTCCGGTAACGGGGACCGCTGCGGAATTGGTCGTCCACTTCTGATCGGCACGGTTCGACAAAACATTTCGGCTCAGCCGTTCGGACAATTCCGCTAAACCCCGGAAAACAAAAAGAGGGCCGCACCCGTAACCGGGTGCGGCCCTCTTTCGCAATAACTAGTGGCGGCGGAACGTGGTGACCGTCAGCTCCCACTGGTTACGGTGGAAGCCACGACGCACCTTGCCGCAGTCGAAGCTGACCCACTTCTTGTGGACCTTGCCGACCTTGCCGACCTTGGTGCAGGCGCCGAGGGTGCGGTAGTACCCCTGCGAGTGCTTCTTGAACTGGTCGCGGTGGTCGGACTTCCGGTCGTTGTCGCGCCGGTTGTCGTTGCGGCGGTCGTCGCGCCGGTCGTCGGACTTGTGGTCGGCCTGGACGGAGGCGCTCGCGGTGGCCGCCGGCGTGGCGGAGGCCGGGGCGACACCCAGGGACAGGCCGGCCGCCACGGCGGCACCGGTCAGCGCGAGCATACGCACGGTCTTATTCATGGCAAACGCCTTTCTCGTAAACCAGAATTTCTCCTGGTGCGCCACAGATCTTATGAGCGCAGGCGCATTCCACGGCCGCCGACACCGCACACGAATAGGTGATTCGCGGGCGTTCCGAAAACGGTTGTTCCGCAAATTGTTATAAGCCCGATTCCTTGGTGACCACGTCCAGGCGGCGGCGCAGGTGGGCCCGTTCCGGCTCGGTGCGGGCCAGCGCCAGCGCCTGGTCGAAGGCCTCGACCGCCTCGCTCGATCGGCCGAGGCGGGTCAGCAACTCGGCGCGGACCGCGGGCAGCAGGTGGCCGCCCAGTTTCAGGCCGTCCAGCAGGGCCAGGCCGGCCTCGGGCGAGCCGGACTCGGCGATCGCCACCGCCCGGTTCAGCCGGACCACCGGCGAGCCGGTGCGGCGTTCCAGCTCGGCGTACAGCCGGGCGATCCGCGGCCAGTCGGTCGGCGGCGGCTTCGCGTGCTCGGCCGCGATCAGCGCCTGCAGGTGGTACTCCCCCGGCATCGGCGCGGCCTCCAGCACGTCGAGCAGGGCCAGCCCGCGCGCGATCTCGTCCCGGTGCCAGCGGCCGCGGTCCTGATCGGGAAGCAGCACGAGAGCGCCGTCCGCGTCGACCCGGGCATCCCGGCGCGCGTGTTGCAGCACCATCAGCGCCAGCAGCGCGGCGATCTTCGGCTCCTCGGGCAGCAGCTGGCCGGTGAGGTAGCCGAGCCGGATCGCCTCGCCGGCCAGCTCCGGCCGCACCAGCGACGGGCCGGCGGTGGCACGGTACCCCTCGGTGAAGACCAGGTAGATCACCTTGAGCACCACGTCGAGTCGTTCCGGCAGGTCCTCGGCGGACGGCTTGCGCAGCGGGATGCCGGCCACCGCCATCTTCGCCTTCGCCCGGGTCAGCCGCGCGGCCATGGTCGGCTCCGACACGACGAACAGCCGGGCGATCTCGGCGGTGGTCAGGCCGGCCACGAACCGCAGCATCAGCGCGGCCCTCGCCTCCGGCTTCAGCGCCGGGTGGCAGCAGGCGAACAGCAGCCGCAGCCGCTCGTCCGGGATCTCCTCGACGACCTCGGCCGGCTCGGTGATGAGCAACGGCAGCCGCCGGGCGTCGGCTGCTTCCCGCCGGATGCGATCGAGCGCGCGGCGGTGTGCGGCGGTGAACAGCCAGGCGGCCGGCCGGGCCGGCACCCCGTCGGCGGGCCAGACCCGGGCGGCCGCCTCGAACGCGTCCTGCAGGCTGTCCTCGGCCAGGTCGAAGCGGCGCAGCCGGGTCACGAGCAGGGCGAGCAGGCGGGACCACTCGTCGCGGTACGCCTGCTCGACCGCCTGCTCGGCGTTCACATCTCGGGGTTGTCGACGATCGGCCGGACCTCGACGATCGGCTCCGGCAGCTGCTTCGCGAGCTCGATGGCGGCGTCCAGGTCGGGCGCCTCAATCAGGTAGAAGCCGCCGAGCTGCTCGGCGGTCTCCGCGTACGGGCCGTCGGTCACGCCCACGTCGCCGGAGTTGCGGACGGTCGTGGCCGTCGACGAGTTGGTCAGCTCCTTGCCGCCGAGCATGGCGCCGCGCGACTGCAGCAACCCCGCGTACTTGGCGTGGGCCTCCATGGTCGCCTTGCGGTCCTGCTCGTCGCGAGCCTCCCACGCCTTCTCGTCGCCGTAGATCAGGAGTGCGTACTGCATGGTGTCTCTCCTTCCGCGGGCCGCCCGTCGCGACCGTCGGGATGATGACGCCACCACATCATCAGAATCGACAGGCCGGGAGAAAATCGTCAGTCGAGCCAGCCGGGACGGATCAGGCCCGCCTCGTACGCGATCACGACGAGCTGCGCCCGGTCGCGGGCACCCAGCTTGATCATCGTGCGGCTGACGTGGGTTTTCGCGGTCGCCGGGCTGATCACCAGGCGGGTCGCGATCCCGTCGTTCGACAGCCCCTCGGCGACCAGCACCAGCACCTCGCGCTCGCGGTCGGTGAGCTGGTCGAGCTGGGGCGGCGGGGTGGCCTGCTTACCCCGGGACGCGGCACCGGCGAACTCACCGATCACCCGGCGGGTCACGCTCGGCGAGAGCAGCGCGTCCCCGGCCGCGACCGCGCGCACGCCGCGCAGCAGCTCGACCGGCTCGGTGTCCTTGACCAGGAAGCCGGACGCGCCGGTGCGGAGCGCCTCGAAGACGTACTCGTCGAGCTCGAAGGTGGTCAGGATGACGACCTTGGTGCCGGCCAGGGCCGGGTCGGCGACGATCCGCTTGGTGGCCTCCAGGCCGTCCACCCCGGGCATCCGGATGTCCATCAGCACCACGTCCGGCTTGTGCTGCTGGGCCAGCTTGATCGCCTCGAGCCCGTCGGCCGCCTCGGCGACCACCCGGATGTCCGGCTCGGCGTTGAGCAGCGCGCGGAAACCCGCGCGGACCAGCGCCTGATCGTCCGCCAGCAGTACCGAGATCATTCCTCGTCCTCCTCCGCCGCGACCGGCAGTAACACCGACACCAGGAACCCGCCGTCCACCGGTCCCGCCTCCAGCGTGCCCCCGAGGCTCTCGGCCCGCGCGCGCATGCCCCCGATGCCGCTGCCACCGCCCTTGTCGTCCGGCTCGTCGTGGCGTACGGCCGGGCCGTCGTTGCGAATGGCCAGATGCAGTGCGGTGGGCAGGTAGTCGACGCCGACCGAGGCGGTGGCTCCCGGTCCGGCGTGGCGGCGCACGTTGGTCAGCGCCTCCTGCACGATCCGGTACGCGGCGCGGTCCACCTCGGGTGGCAGCTCCCGCTCGTCGCCGGTGACCTTCGTGGTGACCGGGAGCCCGGCGTCAGCGGTCAGGTCGTCGAGCCGGCTCATGCCGAGGGCGGGCTGGCGCGGCGCCGCCTCGTCCTCGGTGCGCAGCACGCCGAGCACGTTACGCACCTCGCGCAGCGCCTCCGCGCTCGCCGTCTTGATCGCGGTGAGCGCCTCCCGGGCCTGCTCGGGGCGGTTGTCCATCAGGTGCAGGCCCACCCCGGCCTGGACGTTGATCAGGGACAGGTGGTGGCCGAGCACGTCGTGCAACTCGCGGGCGATGCGCAGCCGCTCCTCCGACGCCTGCCGGCGTTCCTGCTCCTCCTGGGCGCGCTCCCGCTCGGCGCGCACCTTCATCATCTCGGCGAAGTGCTCGCTGCGTGCCTTGGCGGCGCTGCCCAGGAAGATCGTCAGGGCGACGGCGAGCGCGAGCAGCAGCAGGCTGCGCAGGTTCGCGTGGGCGCCGGCGGCGAGGCCGAGCGGGTCGGCGAACATCCCACAGACCAGGACATAGAGCACGTACGCCGTACTGCCGCCGACGATCGCCGCGAGTGGCCGGCCCTTCTTCGCCAGGCCGAACAGCGCGGCGCCGGGGGCGACCGCGTAGATCCAGCTCGGCTGGGCGACGGTCGCGAAGCCCAGGGAGGCGGCGGCCGCGACCAAAAAGACGGTCAGCGGGAACCGGCGGCGCCAGATCAGCGCGATCGGGCCGGCCAGCAGCAACGCGTACCACCAGCCGTTGAGGGTGACGAAGACCTCGCCGTCGTCGGCCAGGTTGTTCGCCCCGGCGACCTGGATGAAGCCGGCGAGGATCGCGGCGCCCAGGCCCGGTCCGCGGTTACGCAACGCCCCGGGCGCGGGCGGACCGGTGAACCGGCCGGTGCGGCGTTCCGGCCGCCACGGCGCTCCCCACCGTTGCGTCTCGTCCATGCAGCGAACGTACGGCAACGCGGTGGTCCGGGGCATCGGCGCGCGGGACTACTCCCCCGGGCGTACGTGGTGCGGGTGGGGTCCTCCTCCGGGCGTACGGGGGAAGGGTTGTGGGGTGGGAAAACGCACAGAAGATGCGCCGCCGGGGCGACGCGTTTCTTGCTCGGTGGGACGACTCTTGAAGGAGCACGTCAGCCGAGGAGGAACGATGACTAACGAGGCGTGGTCCGGCCCGAACCGGCTCCGGACCTCCGACACGGAGCGCGAGGAGATTGCCGCGATCCTGCGTGCGGCCATGACCGAGGGCCGACTCACCCTGGACGAGGGCGAGGAGCGGCTCACCGCCGCGTACGCCGCGAAGTATCGCGACGAGCTGCCGCCGCTGACGGCCGATCTCCCGGACGGAGGCCGGCGCGCCCTGCTGGACACTCCGGAGGCGCGTGCGGCCCGCGAGGCGACACGCCGGGGAGTGCGCCGGCACGCGGGCGCGGTGATCGGTATCGCGATGGTTCTGACCGCACTGTGGGTCCTGTCCGGGGCGCACTTCTTCTTCCCGATCATTCCGCTGGTTTTCCTGTTCATCGGCCTGCGCCGGCACGCGCGGTGGCAGGAATGGCAGTCGCACAACGGCGCGCCGAACGGGGTGGCGCCCTGGAACGCGCCGCACCACGATCGTCCTTTGTAGACACTACGGTTGTTGATCAACCACCGTCCCTCTGCCACAGTGACCGGGTTTGTCCCCGGTCACGGCAGAGCGGGGGCGCGGGGAGGATCAACAACGATGATGGGTCCGTCGCACGCCCTGTCCGGGGCGGCCGCCTGGCTCGCCGGGACCTGGGCTTTGAACCAGTTCGCCGGGTATGAACAGTCACCGCTGGCCATCACGGTCGGCACGCTTGTCTGTGCGGGGGGCGCGCTTTTACCCGACCTGGACTTGTCCGGAAAAGTCACGAGAAATCAGGGTGGGGCGACGGTGGCCCGCACCTTCGGGGTGATCTCGCTGTTCGCCGCCGAGGTGATCGAGAAGGTGTCGCTGGGCGTCTACACCGCGACCCGGCTCAGCAAGGACCCCAAGCGCAACAACGGGCACCGCACGTTCACGCACACGCTGCCGTTCGCCGCCGGGGTCGGCTGGGGCACCACGGCGCTGGCCACGCACTATGGCAAGTGGGCCGTGGTCGCGATCGTCTTCTTCATGGCCGGCCTGGCGTTGCGCGGCCTGTTCGACGAATGGGCCGAGAAAGCCGGCTGGGTGATCGTGACGATCTGCTCGGCGGCGATCGCCTGGTTCACCGCGGCCAACCTGCCCGGTGATCGCGGGTATCCGATGCTCGGGCTCGCGGTCGGGGTCGGCTGTTTCGTGCATCTGATGGGCGACATCATCACCTCGGCCGGGGTGCCGATCCTGTGGCCGGTACCGACCGGGCGGCGGTTGTGGCGCATGATCGGCGTGCCCAACGGGATCGCGGTGAAGGTCGGCGGCAAGACCGAGACCGTCATCTTGCGTACGGCGTTCACGGTGGTCGCGGTGCTGGCGGTGGTGGCGATGGTCGCGCCGCAGTTGTTGCACCGGTTCCAGCTGGATACGTGGGCGCGCGGTAAATAGCCGTCGGCCTAAGTCAGGCGCCGGCGTAGCAGGTGTTGATCGGCTGGGGTCGTGGTCGGTCGGAGGCTTGCCTCGTCGGCGCTTCGCGCTTCCGGTCGCGTAGTAGTTGTGGTCAACCGCGTGGCGGCAACCGCGTAATGCGGCTTCGGCTCGGGTGGCGCGGCAAAGGTAGTTCGGCGGTTTTCCAGCTCGTTCGGGCGACCGCCGGGCTGTTGACGTAGCGCGGGGCGATCGTCCGAGTTGAGGTGTTCCAGCTCGGCCCGGGGCGACCGCCGGGCTGTTGACGTAGCGCGCGGGGCGATCGCCGATATCCGATAAATGCCGATAAGTTATGCCTGCACTCTCCGAGGTCGTGCGGGTGAGCTGACGGATGGTGTCCGCGTCCGGCTGCGTTCTCGGCATGCGGTCGCGGATGTCTACATGCCGGGACGGACGTCCGAATAGGACAGTTGTTTTATCCGGATTAGTGGCTTTTGAGTGGGCCGCTGGCCGGGTGATTTCGAGACCTTGGAGAGTTACGCCCATATATGAGCCCGAACTCTCCAAGGTCTGGAAATCCGATCGCGCGCACCCAGCCGGCGTGGACGTTGCCGCTGCCGAAAACGGGCGAAACGGTGTATATGGGGTCGCCAGTGAACGATGTGGCGGCGTTCGGCGACGGGGATGCGGGGCGTGGGTGGAATGGCGTGTACCAGGCGTGTCGGCTCGCTGGTAAAACGAACGCTCGTTCGCGGAACGGAAAGCGCACTCAGGTCGCCAGCTGCCGAGCCGCACCAGGGCAGGGCCAGGGAAGATTTTTTGTCATACCCCTGCCCTAACGTGTCCGGCATGGAAGCCAAAGCCGCGCTGCGTCAATACCTGCAAGAGGGCCGGAACGCTCTGCTGTTCAAGATGGACGGTCTCGACGAGTATTCGGTGCGCCGTCCGATGGTGCCGACCGGCACCAACCTGCTCGGCATCGTGAAACACGTGGCCAGCGTCGAGGCGGGCTACCTGGGCGACACGTTCTTCCGACCGTACCCGGAGCCGCTGCCCTGGTTCGCGGAGGACGCCGAGACCAACGCCGACATGTGGGCGACCGCGACCGAGTCCCGCGAGCAGATCATCGGGCTCTACCGGCGCGTGTGGGCGCATTCGGACGCGACGATCGACGCGCTGGATCTGGACGCGCCGGGCCGGGTGCCGTGGTGGTCGCCGGAGAAAGCCGACGTCACGCTGCACCAGATCCTGCTGCACATGATCGCGGAGACGCATCGGCACGCCGGGCACGCCGATCTCGTACGGGAGCTGGTGGACGGTGGGGTGGGGAGGCGTACGGAGGGAGACAATGTGCCGAAAGAGGACGAGAAGTGGTGGCAGGACTACCGTGACCGCCTCGAGGAGGTCGCGCTAACGGTCGGCGGTCTCGGGAGCAGCCCAGCTCGCCAGTAACGCGAGCGCGTCGGCGTCCGGCGTGCCCGGCTCCGCGGTGTAGGCGAGAAGCGTCAGCCCTTCGTCGGCGGTGATCTCCATCGCCTCGTAGGCGAGGTGCATCGTGCCGACGACCGGGTGGTGGATGCGCTTGGTTCCGGTGCGGTGGAAGCGCACGTCGTGGGCGGCCCAGCGGGTACGAAACTCGTCGCTGCGAGTGGAGAGCTCGCCGACCAGGTCGGTCAGGGGCTTGTCGTACGGGTTACGGCCGGCCTCCGCGCGCAGCATCGCGACGATGTCCTCGGAGGTGCGCGCCCAGTCGCCGTAGAACTCGCGGGCGCGCGGGTCGAGGAAGGCGAAGCGCGCGGTGTTCGCGGGGCGGGCCGGGCTGTCCAGCACCGGGGCGAAGAGCGCGGCGCCGAGAGTGTTGGCGGCGAGGAAGTCCATCCGGCCGTTGCGCACCCACGCCGCCGTGCCGACCATGCTGTCCACGATCCGCTGGATGGGCGGGCGGACCCGCTGAGCGGGCGTCCGGCGCCGGACCGCCGAGGTGTTGGTCGCCGCGCGCGCGAGGTCGAAGAGGTGGGCGCGTTCGGCTTCGTCGAGCTTGAGGGCGCGGGCCAGGGACTCGAGCACGCTTTCCGAGACGCCGCCGAGGTTGCCGCGCTCCAGACGGGTGTAGTAGTCGACGCTGACCCCGGCGAGCATCGCGACTTCCTCGCGCCGGAGCCCGCTGACGCGCCGGTTCCCACCGTAGAGGGTCAGGCCGGCCTGCTCGGGCGTGAGCGCGGGCACGCCGGGTCGTCAGAAAGTCACGGGCCTCACCGCGGTGGTCCATGCCGTCGACGATAGATCCCGCCGGCGTACGTCTGGGAGGGTCTGCGAGTCACCCTCTGGCCTCCGCCGTGGTGCGTGGTTGTCTTGGAGCATGACGATGAGCTGGACCGGCGATGAGCTGACGAAGATCGGCGACGCGGACGAACTCGAGGTTTCGTCGGTGCGCCCGGACGGGAGCCTCCGGCCGTACGTGACGATCTGGGTGGTTCGCCTGGGGGACGATCTCTACATTCGGAGCGCGTATGGGCCGGAGAACGGGTGGTATCGGAGGGCGCACGCGGCGGGAGCGGGGAGGGTGCGCGCTGGTGGGGTCACGCATGACGTGACGTTCGAGGACGGCGACCCGGCGTTGCGCGAGCGAATCGACGACGCGTATCACGCGAAGTATGACAAATACGGCCCGACGGTTGTGGGGCCGATGGTGGGCGAGGAGCTCGCCGCGGTGACGTTCCGGCTGTCGCCGCGGTGACGCTCTCGTTGTCGCAGCGGGTGGCGTTCTCCTTGTCGCCGCTGGTGACGTTCTCGTTGTCGCTGCGGTGAGTCAGCCGGCGTCTGTCGCGGCCAGGACGGCTATGCGGCGGCGGTCCGGGGTGATCACGGCTAGGCCCAGGTCCCACGCCACCTTGTTGAACCAGGTGGTTCTGCCCTCGAAGAGGTACCAGCTGCCGCGCTCGGCATCCTCGCCGGCCATCGCGTGGATCGAGCGCCAGGCCGCCAAGCGCCCATAAGCCCCATAAAGGCCCTTGTTGTACGCGCCACCGGACGCCGCCGCGGTGAAGAGCAGGCGCCACGCCTTGTCCGGCGGGCAGGACTCGATCCCCAGCCGGCGGCGCGGCATCAGGCCGTCGAGGCAGTCGAGATTCATGGCCAGCAGGGTGTCGACGGGCTCGTCGAAGTCCCGCGCCAGCCGGAACGATCGCGCTTCGAAGCGGCCGTTGGATTCGCCGACCCAGTTCTGGACGGCGGCGCCGATCGCCTGCGCCTCGTCCGCCGTGGTGGTCTCGCCGACCTCCGGGGCTTGGTCGGAGGTCGCGCGCGCCGACGGCAGGTCCCAGGGCCCGAACATGTCGTCCCCGTCGACGCGTTCGATACCCGTCAGCGTCAGGGGCAGCACGCTCAACGGATGCTCGGCGGGCGGCCGATAGTCGACACGCTGGCCGCGCAGCACCAGCTCCTGCGCGAGGCACGCGCGGAGTTCGCCGGAAATATCGTCATTAAACGCGGCCGCGAGTTCCGTCGCGCGGTGCCCGGCCGCGAGCAGCGAAGCTACGTACGCGTCCTGCCCGACCACGCCCGCGACCCGCAGCGTCTGTGCGACGTCGTGCGCGGCGAGCAGCTTGAGCAGGTGATCCGCGGCGCTGCGATATTGCCACGGTGGCACCTCCGCATCGCGGTAGCTCTCCTGTAGAGCGACGATCAGATCCGCCACGTAGGCCGCGTCGCCGTCCGCGATGCGCTTCTCGGCAAGCTGCCGAACCGGCGTGACGCTGCCGAGCGACCCGAGCCCAGCAGCAACGTCCCGAGGCGCCTCATCCATGCGAAGAGCCTAGGCGCCCACTCCGCCGGTCATTCAGATGCGGATGTCCGCGGGGTCGGTTGTCGTGGGTAGGCCCGCCTCCAGCCAGGCCTCGACGCCGCCGGTCAGGTACCCCGGCAAATTTGGGGCAACCCCGGCATCAGCCGCCGGTGGACGGTCCACGATGCTGGTCGTAAGGAAAGAGGGGTGTGGGCCAGCTTGTACCGGAACGTAGCGCTGCCGTCGGCCACGGATCTGGAGGACGGCGTACGGGATTGGGTCTTCTCCGAGCCACTCCGCGACCTGATCGTCCACTTCGGAGGAGAGCTGCCCACCACCGACGCGAGGACGGCGCTGGGCTGGCTGGATGAATTCTCGTACGAGCACTGGGATTTCCGTCGCGGCGTGGAGCGCGCCGACATCAAGCAGCAGGTGTTCGAGAACGCGAGCCTGGTCCTGGCCGCCACCGGTGCGCTCGGGCTGCGCGGCCACAACACCCCGCAACGCGACTTCTACGACCGCATCCTGGTCCTCGGCGGTGGCGCCCGCGCGTGCTTCCTGCGCCCCGACTACACGGCGTCGCTCCTCAGACAGGGCCTCACCACCGACGGCATCGCCGGCCTGGGCAGCGAGCGCCGGCTGAGCCCGCCCGAGCGGGAGATCGCCGGCCCGGGCGCGGAAACGGAGGCGGATGCCCTGTTCCGAGGCTTCGATCGAGCCGGAGTCGACGCCCGAATCGTGACGGCCACCGGCCCGCGATCCAGCACGGCGGACGTCCGACGAGCCAACACCGCCGACACCTACGACGCATGGCGCGCCGCCGACCCGGCGCCGGTCTCGACAATCCTGATCGTGACGTCCGAGATCTACGTACCGTTCCAGCACTACGACGCCGTACGAAAGCTGGACGCCACCGTCGAAACCGTCGGCCTCCCGGCCGCGTACACCTTGCCCGACGGCCTCCGCCAGAGTTTCCAGCCGGAGAACTACCTGCAGGAGCTGCGGTCCGCGCTCCGTTCCATGCGACGGCTTCTGGAAACCCCAGGCGACAACGGCGATCGTCGGTGACGGCGCTCAAAGGTGTTGGCCGGGCGCATCCTCGACCGTAAAACCGGCGCTTCTGATCTCCTCGGCCAGTTCGAGCTGCCAGTAGTACCGCCCCGCCTTCAGCGGAAGGGGCGAAACGTTGAGGGCGAAGGACGCGTCGAGCGGAGATCCTGCCAGTAACCCTGCAGGACGTCCGACTTCGATGTTGCCTTCCGCCCTGATTTCTCGTGGTCCGTCGGGTGTCGAGAGGACCACCGGCGGCCCGTCTTGCTCACGCAGCGTCAACGTGAGAGCGAATCGTTGGTTGGCCCTGTCCCACGGCACTTTCGCCAAGACGGCCACGGCATGGGTGAAAGGAGTAGTCGTGCGGGACCATCCGGCCCCGAGCATGTGCACTTTGCCGGTTCCGGCCTCGGCCTGCGCAGCGTCACAAAGAATGAGTTGAACCTCGATCGGCGACGCCATCAGGCAGCGAAGAAGTTCAGGTTGTTGGGGTGAGTCGGTTCAGGTGCTTTGCCGACGGCCATACCGAAGATCGTAAGCCATTGGGTTTGGCCGCGTGCGGGTCGCTCGGTCTTGCCTCGCTCCGGCGCCGCCTCGAACTCGGCGAGGAGCGCGTCTACGTCCTCGTCCTCTTCGTAGTAGTCGTCGTGTCCCATGGTCGTCATGATGCCTCCCCTACCTGTGAATCACGCGGCGATTAGTGAAGTGGGCGCTACCTAAACGGTAGACATCACCTACCGGATCATTCGCGTCATACAGGACAACCAACGCAGGGCGCTGCTGGATATGAGCCTTGACCAAGAATCGCCATCCGCGGACCTGATGGTAGGAGTGCGCATAGTCAAGACCCTCGACACATTGGATAGCGTCTCGGACCTCGTCGGCCGTAATCCCGTGCTTATTGTTGATCTTTTCCTCCACCCGGGCGCTGATGTCGATTCTTACTACCCAGAGTCTGCTCACACGCCCTGCCTGATCTCGACCGCTCGCGAGGAGCTGAAGCTATCTCGGATCGGCAATGAGCTGTAATAGCAGAATCCTGTCGCATTTTGCTTTTGACGCGACGAAGGCAGGAGACGACCGACAAGCTCCTACTGAGATCAGCGGGTGAGGCGGGCCAGTTCGGCGTCCAGCATGGTGCGCAGCGGGGCCTCGTCGTGCTGCAGATTCGCCAGCATCGTGCCGCCCTCCAGGGCGGCCAGTAAGCAGGTCGCGGCCTCGTCGGGGTCGACGCCCGCAACCACGTGCCCGGCGCCTGCCGCCCGCCGCACCAGGGCGGCGAGGGCGAGCCGCCACTCCTCGAACAAGTCGGACAGCGTCGCGCGCAGCACCGAAGAGTCGCCCACCTGGCCGGCAAACGTGCCGAGCGGGCACATGCCGAAATCGCTGGCCCGCAGGGCCGCCAGCACCTCGTCGCGCCACCTGGTCAGGTCGTCGCACGACGGGTCGCTCAGCGACTGCTGGTTGGCGAGGATCCGGTCGAGCTGCAGGCGGAAGACGGCCTGGGTCAGGCCCTCCTTGTCGCCGAAGTAGTGGTAGAGCTGCGACTTCCCGGCGCCGCTGGCGGCGAGCACGTCGTCGAGTGAGGTCGCGGTGATCCCCCGGTCGTGCATCAGCCGGGCGGCGGCCGCGGTGATCCCGGCCATCGTCTGCCGGCCTTTGGCGGTTGTCGGGATTCTCACGTAGCCCACTGTACTACGCGGTACAGAACTTTTGTACCGAGGGGTACAGTCCGGACGTATGACTCTGATACTCGACCGCCCGAGCACCACCGTGGCGGAACGCGAACTGCGCGCGGACCTCGTGGCGCGCGCCGCCGGCCTCGTCCCGCTGCTCAAGCGCAACGCCGCGAAGACCGAGCAGGACCGTCGCGTGGCCGAGGAGAACATCACGGCCATCGAGCAGGCCGGACTCTTCACGATCACCCAGCCCAGGCGGTACGGCGGGCTGGAGGTCAACTTCCGGACGAAGCTCGAGGTCATCCGGGAGCTGGCGCGCGGCTGCGGGTCCACCTCGTGGACGGTGAACCTGCTGACCGACGGCGCGTTCTTCGCCGGCCAGTGGAACGAGCGGGCGCAGGACGACGTCTGGGGGGCCAACCCGCGCGCCCGCATCGCCGGGGTCCTCTCCCCCACCGCGAAGGCCGAGGTCGTGGACGGCGGCTACCGCGTCACCGGGCGCTGGGCCAACTGCACCGGGGTCCTGCACGCGCAGTGGGTGTCGCTCAGCGTGCCGGTCGACGGCGGCCTGGCGCTGATGCTGGTCCCCGTCGAGGACGTGACCATCGAGGACACCTGGTTCGTGGCCGGGATGCGCGGCACCGGCTCCAACACCGTGGTCGCCGAGGACGTCTTCGTCCCCGCCCATCGCTTCCTGTCGCTGCACAAGCTCACCAGCGGGCAGAACGACAACCCGTACAAGGACGAGGTCCTCTACCGGACGCCGTTCGCGCCGGGCGCGACCATCAACCTCGCGCCCACGCAACTGGGCCTGGCCCGGGCGGCCCTCGACTACGTGATCGAGAAGGCGGCCACGCGCGGCATCACCTTCACCTTCTACGAGACGCAGGCCGGCGCGCCCACGGTGCAGCTGTCGATCGCCCGGGCCGCGAACCTGATCGACATCGCCGAGATGCTCGCCTACCGCGCGGCCGCCGACGTCGACGAAGCCGCGCGGCTCGGTGAGTTCCCGGACTATGCGGCCCGTGCACGCGTACGGATGGACACCGCTCAGTCGGTGGTGAACGCCCGCGATGCTATTCGGGAGCTCGTCTCGGCGTACGGGGCATCGGCTTTCGCAGAGACGAACCCCCTGCAGCGCATCTGGCGGGACAGCGAGGTGGCGAGCAGGCACGCCATCGCCAACCCGGCGATCGGCGCCGAGGTGTACGGGCGGGCGCTGCTCGGCCACACCGGCGGGGTTACGCCACTGTTGTAGGTTCGTACGCCAGGTTCGGGCGCAGCCACCGCTCCACGTCCTCGACCGGCATCCCGCGCCGGGCCGCGTAATCCGCCACCTGGTCCTTGGAGATCCGGCCGACGGTGAAGTAGCGCGACGCGGGGTGCGCGAAGATCAGGCCACTGACGGCGGCGGCCGGCGTCATCGCGTACGACTCGGTGAGACCCACGCCGATCTGATCGGTGCCCAGCAGCTCGAACAGGTCTTTCTTCTCGCTGTGGTCGGGGCTCGCCGGATAGCCCAGCGCGGGGCGGATCCCGCGGAAGCGCTCGGCGTGCAGGTCCTCCAGCTTGGGCTGCGAACCCGGCTCGAACCAGTCGCGGCGGGCCTGCAGGTGCAGGTACTCGGCGAACGCCTCGGCGAGCCGGTCGGCCAGCGCCTTCACCATGATCGCGCGGTAGTCGTCGTTCTCGGCCTCGTAGTGCTTGGCCAGCTCGTCGGCGCCCTGGATGGACACCGCGAAACCACCCAGGAAGTCGCCCGAGCCGGCGGGCGCGATGTAGTCGGCCAGCGAACGGTTCGCGCGACCCGCCGGCTTCTGCGTCTGCTGGCGCAGCATCGGGAACTTCACGCCGCTCTCCAGCACGATGTCGTCGCCCTCGGAGTGGGCCGGCCAGAAGCCGTAGCGCCCGCGCGCCCGGAACGAGCCGTTCGCGATGATCTGGTCGAGCAGGGCGTTCGCGTCGTCGAAGAGCTCGCGCGCGACCGGCTCCTGCAGGATCGCCGGGTACTTGCCCTTCAATTCCCAGGCCAGGAACAGGAACTGCCAGTCGATCATCTCGCGCAATTCGGCGATCGAGGGCTCACTTTCCCGTACGCCCGTGAAGGCCGGTGTGGGCAGATCGCTGAAGTCGACCTCTTCCCGGTTCGCGCGGGCGTCGGCGAGCGTGAGCAACGGCTGCGCGCGACGGTTCTCGTGCTGCTCGCGCAGCCGCTCCTGCTCGGCCCTGTTCTCCACGTCGAGCGCCTTGGCCCGGTCCTCGTCGAGCAGGTTCGAGACCACGCCGACCACCCGGGACGCGTCGAGCACGTGCACCGTCGATCCCGCGTACGCCGGGGCGATGCGCACCGCCGTGTGCTGACGTGAGGTGGTGGCCCCGCCGATGAGCAGCGGCAGCTTGATGCCCCGGCGCTCCATCTCGGCGCCGACCGAGACCATCTCGTCCAGCGACGGCGTGATCAGCCCGGACAGCCCGACGACGTCGGCGCCCTCGGCGAGCGCGGTGTCCAGGATCTTCGCGGCCGGCACCATCACGCCGAGGTCGATCACCTCGTAGTTGTTGCAGCCGAGCACCACACCGACGATGTTCTTGCCGATGTCGTGAACGTCGCCCTTGACGGTGGCGAGCACGACCTTGCCCCGGCCGCGACCGGCCACCTTCTCCTTCTCCATGTACGGCTCGAGGTAGGCCACCGAGCGCTTCATCACGCGCGCGCTCTTGACCACCTGCGGCAGGAACATCTTGCCGGAGCCGAACAGGTCGCCGACCACCTTCATGCCGTCCATCAGCGGCCCCTCGATCACGTCGAGCGGGCGGGGCAGCTGCTGACGGGCCTCCTCGGTGTCGGCCTCGATGTAGTCGACGATGCCGTGCACCAGGGCGTACCTGAGCCGCTCGGAGACGTCACCCTCGCGCCAGGAGAGATCGACCGTACGCTTCTTCCCGGCCTCGCCCTTGACGGTGGCGGCGAACTCGACGAGCCGGTCGGTGGCGTCCTCCCGGCGGTCGAACAGCACGTCCTCGACAAGCTCCAGCAGGTCGGCCGGGATGTCCTGGTAGACGGTGAGCTGACCGGCGTTGACGATGCCCATGTCCAGGCCGGCCTTGACCGCGTGGAACAGGAACGCCGAGTGCATGGCCTCGCGCACCACGTCGTTGCCGCGGAACGAGAACGACAGGTTGGAGATGCCGCCGCTGGTGCGCACGCCGGGGCAGCGCTCCTTGATCAGCGGAAGCGCCTCGATGAACGCCTTCGCGTACCCGTTGTGCTCGGCGATGCCGGTGGCCACGGCCAGCACGTTCGGGTCGAAGATGATGTCCTCGGCGGCGAAGCCCGCCTGCTGCGTCAGCAGGTCGTACGCCCGCCCGCAGATCGCCACCTTGCGGTCGCGCGTGTCGGCCTGGCCCTGCTCGTCGAACGCCATGACGACGACGCCGGCGCCGAAGTCGCGGATGCGCCGGGCGTGCTCCAGGAAGACCTCCTCGCCCTCCTTGAGGCTGATCGAGTTGACCACGCCCTTGCCCTGCACGGTCTTGAGACCGGCCTGCAGGACGGTCCACTTCGAGCTGTCCACCATGATCGGGATGCGGGCCACCTCGGGCTCGGTGGCGATGAGGTTGAGGAACTTGGTCATCGCCTCCTCGCTGTCGAGCAGGTCGGCGTCCATGTTCACATCGAGCAGGTTGGCGCCGCCGCGCACCTGGTCGAGCGCCACCGCGACGGCGCCCTGGTAGTCGTCGGCCTCGATGAGCCGGCGGAACCGGGCCGAGCCGGTCACGTTGGTGCGCTCGCCGATCATCACGAAGCCGGTGTCCGGGCCGATCTCGAACGGCTCGAGGCCGCTGAACCGGGTGGCCGGCTGGGGCTCGGCGATCTTGCGCGGGGCCTTGCCGCGGACGCTCTCGACGATCTGCGCGATGTGCGCCGGGGTGGTGCCGCAACAGCCGCCGGCGATGTTCACCAGGCCCGAGTCGACGAACTCGCCGAGCAGCTCGCCGGTCTGCTCCGGGGTCTGGTCGTAGCCGCCGAACGCGTTCGGCAGACCCGCGTTCGGGTGCGAGGCCACGTACGTGCCGGCCAGCCGGTTCAGCTCGGCCACGTGCGGGCGCAGCTCGGCCGCGCCGAGCGAACAGTTGACGCCCACGACCAGCGGCTGCGCGCCCTCGATCGAGCGCCAGAACGCCTCCACGGTCTGACCGGAAAGCGTACGGCCGGACAGGTCGACGATCGTGACCGAGATCCACAGCGGCAGGTCCGGGGCGACCTCACGGGCCGCCGCGATCGCCGCCTTCGCGTTCAGCGTGTCGAAGATCGTCTCGATCAGCAGCAGGTCGACGCCGCCCTCGGCCAGCGCCGCGATCTGCTCCGCATAGGTGGCCTTGACCTGGTCGAAGTCGACCGCACGGTAGGACGGGTCGTCGACCTTCGGGGAGAGCGAGAGCGTCACGTTCAGCGGGCCGACCGAGCCCGCCACGAACTTGCCGCCGGCCTCGTCGGCCGCCTGCCGGGCGAGCTGAGCGCCGCGGAGGTTCATCTCCTTGACGTACGACTGCAGGCCGTAGTCGGCCTGGGCGATGCTCGTCGCGGTGAACGTGTTGGTGGTGGTGATGTCGGCGCCGGCCGCCAGATACTGCCGGTGGACGTCGAGGATGATGTCCGGCCGGGTGAGGTTCAGCAGGTCGGGGTCGCCGGTGACGTCCTGGACGTGGTCCGGCGCGATCAGGTCGCCGCGATAATCGTCGGGCTTGAGCTTGGCGCCTTGCAGCATCGTGCCCCAGGCGCCGTCCAGCACCAGGACGCGCTCGGCCATCTGGCGCTTCAGCTCGGCCGTACGGGCTTCTCTTTGCAAACCGACCACCCCTCCGTGATCAAACGGAGGCGCCCTTGGTCGGTAGTCACCGAGCGAGCGTGGCGGGGCCCGAAAACCCCGTTGCAGCGCCTCTCGCCTCGGACCAACAAAGGTACCCGACTTTCATTTCCCGTCTGCATATGCGCCAACCACTGAGACGTCGAGCGGGAACCGGACAGTTGTCGCGCCGAACAAGAGCCGGCCCGCTTCGGCGGCGCTGGCGTGCACCGCCGCCACCACCTGATCTGCCTGCTCGGCGGGACAGTGCACGACGACCTCATCGTGCACAAAAAGGACCATCTCCGCTTTTGTTCCATCGAGCGCCGTGCGCAGTGTGGCGATCATTACCAGCGCCCACTCCGCCGCCGTGGCCTGAATCACAAAGTTGCGGGTGAATCGGCCACGCGCCCGGCCGGACGCGCCGCCCTGGGAAGACTCGGCCGAGCCGGACTCTTCGGGAGGATCGAGGCCAGCGTCACGCCAGGCGGTCGAAGCGGGCGGACTCGTGCGTCCCAGCCATGATCGGACCAGGCCGCCGGCTTCACCCGTACGGGCGGCGGCCTCCACGTACTCGAAGGCGGTCGGGTAGTGCTTGCGGAGGACGGCCAGCGCCGGGATCGCGTCGCCGCCGGTCTGCCCGTACATCGCGCCGAGCAACGCGACCTTGGCCTTGGCCCGGTCGCCGTCGAACGAGTCGGCGGCCAGCGCCGCGTACAGATCGCCGGCCGCGCCGGCCTCGGCCAGGCGCTGGTCACCGGAGACGGCGGCCAGCATCCGCGGCTCCAGCTGGCCCGCGTCGGCGACCACGAACGTCCAGCCCGGGTCGGCGACGACCGCGCGCCGCACCACCTTCGGCACCTGTAACGCGCCGCCGCCGCGGGTCGCCCAGCGGCCGGAGACGACGCCGCCGGGCACATACTCCGCGCGGAAGCGGCCGTCGCTGACCCAGTCGTCCAGCCAGTTCCACCCGTGGGCCGTCCAGATCCGGTAGAGCTCTTTGTATTCCAGCAGCGGCTTCACCGCCGGGTGATCGACCCTGCGCAGCACCCAGGCCCGGGTATTCGGCACCTCCACACCCGCACGCGCGAACGCCCGGACCACCTCGGCCGGCGAATCCGGATGCAGCCCCCACGTGCCGAACGCGGCGTTGATCTCGGCGCTCAGCTCGGCGAGCCGGCGCGGCGGACCCACCGGCTGCGGCGGCCCGAGCAGCTCACGCAGCAGCCGGTCATGGATGTCGGCGCGCCAGGGCACCCCGGTGTGGCCCATCTCGGCCGCGACCAGGGCGCCGGCCGACTCGGCGGCGACGAGCAACCGGAAACGGCCCGGATGCTCGGTCTGCGCGATGCGGGACTGCTGGTCGGCGTACACCTGGGCGGTCGCCGCGAGCACGTCGAAGCCGGCGGCGGCCGGCGGACCCGCCATGGCCTCGAACAGCGCGCCCTGAGCGAAGCCCGGCGGCTCGGCGGCCCGCGGCGGCGGATCGGGCGGCACCGGCAGCCCCAGCAGCCGAGCCCGCGCGGCAGCCAGCGACCGCGGCGCACCCCACCACCCGGCATGCCCGATCAGCAACGTCTCGGTCAGCTCGAGATCATGACAGCGCGCCACCCGCACACCGGCGCGTAACAGCGCCGGATAGACCTCCGCCGTCGAGGCCCACACCCAGCGCGGATGATCAGCCGTCTCCCGCTCGGCCACCGCCATCGCGAGATCACTCACGGGCACCGGCTCGGCGGCAGGCAGATCCATCAGACGACCACCTCGGCCATCCGGATCGGGAACCACCGCTACCAGCACGAGCTCATTCTGCCCTGCGGGTACGACATTTTTTGGTACGCCCGTTCGAAGAGTCCCGGGCGCCTCGCCCGGCTGGGTGCAACACCGGCTCCTCGCGCCCGACCGGGCTGTCCCGTCACCCAACCCCGCGCGTCAGCCTCACGGGCAGCACCGGGCTGTCCCGTCACCCTTACCGCGCGGCCTCCGGCCGATCAGCCGCACGCGCCGCGGCCTGATCCCGTCCCGCCGGGGTCCGATGTGGACGGAGGGCACGCACCCGGCATTCTGGGGCGTATGAGGCCTTGGCGCCGGTCCCGCGGCCCCTCCGACGACTCCACAGGTCCCTCCGACGAGTCCATTGGCCGCGCCGACGAGTCCATTGGCCGCTCCGACGAGTCCATTGGCCGCTCCGACGGGTCGAGGGCCGCTCAAACGAGTCGAGTGGCCGCTAGCGACCCGGCCGCCGTCCAGCGGGCCGAGGTGCAGGCCGCCGTGCTGCACCCGCAGTTGCGCGAGCGCGATCCCGCCCTGCTCAGCGACCTGCTAGCGGGACCGGGCCACGTGTCGGGTGCCCGGTCAGCCGCCGGGAACGTCTCCCACTCCGTGGGACAGGTGGCCGCATACTGAGACCGGCGGCCACGTCGTGGACGTGGCATCCGCAATGTGGGATGGTCGTCCACTGTAGATAGTATTTCTGTCCCCTAATGCGGCTTTCGCCCGGCGAGGTTTTCCGGCCGAATGTGAACCTTGGAGAGTTGTGGTCGATATGTGGGCGCAACTCTCCAAGGTTCACGAAAATCTCACGATGTGGCTGCGATATCCATATGCCGGGACCGGCGGGCCCATCGTGTAGCCCGGTACGCCAGCTTCGCGAGCGCCGCGTGCCACCGCTGAGCCCACAGGTACGCCAGCTTGCAAGCGCCGCGTGCCGCCCGCCGAGCCCGGCAGCCTACCCGCCGGAAATATCGGATATATGCCGAAATACTTGCTGCGCTGACCCGGTGGCGCGCCGACCGACGAGGAGATCGCCTCGCTCCGCCGGGCGTCTCGATCGAGCAGACGTGCGAGACGACCCCTTTACTTGTCGAAGGTGGCGTAATACGTGGCGGCCAGGTCCTCGTCCTTGCGGCCCTGCTCCTTGGCCCGGCCGAGTCGCGCGGATGCCGCCTCGGCCACGTCCAGGCGCAGGCCACGGGCCCGGGCCGCCTCGACGATCAGCCGGCTGTCCTTCTCTGACGTGCCCACCGCGAAGCTCGCCGGGGACAACCCGCCGTCGCGGATCAGGTCGATCTTCGTGTGCAGGTACCCCTGATCGAGCGGGCCGCCGGCGGTCATCTCGAGGAACTGGTCGATGTCGACGCCGAGGCCCTCGGCCAGCGCGAGCGCCTCGGCGGCGGCCGCCACGGTCGCGATCGTCCAGCTGTTGGCGACCAGCTTGAACCGGGTGCCGCCGCCTTGCGCCGCGTCCTCGCCCTGCCACCACGTGCGCGCGCCGATCGCGTCCAGCACCGGCGCCACCGCCTCGCGATGCTCGACCGGGCCGGCCGCCAGCACGTTCAGCTTGCCCGCCTCGGCCGGCGCCCGGGTGCCCACCACCGGCGCGTCAAAGAAGATCAAACCCTTCGATTCCGCGTACGCCGCCAGGTCTGCCACATCCGCCAGGGAAACCGTGGTCATCTGCAGCCACTTCGTGCCCGGACGTGCGGAAACCCGCGCCATCACGTCCCGTACCGCAGCGGCGTCGAACAGCATCGTGATGACCACGCCGGCGCCGTCGACGGCCGCGTCCGCGGTGTCGGTGACCTGCACGCCGTCGGCCAGCAGCGGTTGCGCGTGCGCCCGGGTGCGGTTCCACGCGCGTACGTTCAAGCCCGCCTTGGCCAGCACGCGGGCCATCGCCGAACCCATGATCCCGGTGCCCAGCACGGCAACCGTCGGTGTCTCGCTCACTAGATGATCTCCTTGGAAAACAGCCGCAGCAGTTCCGTCGTCGCCGGCCCGGCGGGGGAGGTCGCCGGCATCGCGACCGAGACCTGCCAGCCCGGGCCGCCGGGCGCCGCGAGCGGCACCGCGCACAGACCCTTGGCCTGCGGCTTGCGGGTCACCGGCGCGGGCACCAGCGCCACCCCGAGACCCTGATGAACAAAATCAAGAAGCGTGTGTACGTCGTTGACCTCCACCGACACGCGGCGGGCCACCCCGAAGGTCTGGTCGTTGAGCCGGCGCGCCCCCCAATCGGCACTGAAGTCGATGAAGTCCTCGCCCGCCAGGTCCGCCACGGCGACCGACGTCTTCTCGGCCAGCGGGTGAGCCGGGTGACACAGCACCAGCATCTCCTCGGTCGCCAGCGGCAGCAAACGTATGCCCTCGGGGGCGGCGCCCGGTAGCGCGACGAAGCCCACATCGAGCCGGTTGGCCCGGAGCTGGTCGATGAGCTGCGCCGACCCCGCGTACTTCAAGCGGATCTCCACACCGGGGTACGCGCGCCGGAACGACGACAAAAGGGGCGGCAGATCGAGGACGCCGAGGCACTGCTCGGAGCCGACGGTGAGGGTGCCGCGCAACAACCCCCGTACGGCCGCAACCGCGTTTTTTGCCGCGGCCGCGCTGGCCAGCGTCCGGTGCGCCTCGGTGAGCAGCGCATGCCCCGCGTCGGTGAGCTCGACCCGGCGGGTGTGCCGCACGAACAGGTCGGCGTCGAGCTCGCGTTCCAAGGCCCGGATCGACGCGGACAGGCCCGACTGGGCGACCCGCATCCGCTCGGCGGCCCGGGTGAAATGCCTCTCCTCGGCGACCGCCACGAAGTACTCGAGATGCCGCAGCTCCACGATTGAGAACCATAGCTGCTGAATGTGAGCGCATTCTTCTGTTGGACGCGCAACCGCTCGGGATACAAGAGTGGAAGTCACCAGACCTAGGAGCTGCTTTGCCGTACAACGCCGATACCGACCGTTACCAGCAGATGGAGTACCGCCGTACCGGGCGGAGCGGGTTATCGCTGCCCGCCATCTCGCTCGGCCTGTGGCACAACTTCGGCGGCGACGTCCCGCTGGAGACCCAGCGGGCCATCCTGCGCCGCGCCTTCGACCTCGGGGTCACCCACTTCGACCTGGCCAACAACTACGGCCCGCCGTACGGGTCGGCCGAGTCGAACCTCGGGCTGCTGATGGACGCCGACTTCCGCCCGTACCGCGACGAGCTGGTGATCTCCACCAAGGCCGGCTATGACATGTGGCCAGGCCCGTACGGGGAATGGGGGTCTCGGAAGTATCTGACCGCCTCGCTCGACCAGTCCCTGAAGCGGATGAAGCTGGACTACGTCGACATCTTCTACTCGCACCGCTTCGACCCGGACACGCCGCTCGAGGAGACCATGGGCGCCCTGGACCGGGCGGTGCGCTCGGGCAAGGCGCTGTACGCGGGCATCTCGTCCTACTCGCCGGGAAAGACCGCCGAGGCCGCGGCGATCCTGCGCGACCTGGGGACGCCGTTGCTGATCCACCAGCCGGCGTACTCGATGTTCAACCGCTGGAGCGAGCGCGGGCTGCTCGACGTGCTGGAGGAGGAAGGCGCCGGCTGCATCGCGTTCTCGCCGCTGGCTCAGGGCCTGCTGACCAGCAAATACCTGAACGGCGTGCCGGAAGGGTCACGGGTCACGCAGGGCAAGTCGCTGGAAGCGGACATGCTCTCCGAGGAGAACGTCGACAAGGCGCGGGCGTTGAACTCGATCGCCGAGCGGCGTGGGCAGACTCTGTCGCAGATGGCGCTGGCCTGGGTGTTACGCGACCCGCGGATGACCTCCACGGTGGTCGGCGCCAGCAGTGTCCAGCAGCTGGAGACCAACCTCGGGGCGCTGCGCAACATGGCGTTCACCGAGGACGAGCTGGCCGAGATCGACAAGTACGCGACCGACTCCGGCATCGACATCTGGCCGCGCTTCAGCGAGTAGGTTTCGTCACCGCTCCAGGTACGCGGCGGCCTCGAGGATCGTCTCGGTGACCGCCGCGGCCCGGGAGACGGGCGTCGCGTGCGAGGCGTTCGGGATCTCGTAACAGTCCATGCCGCCCGCGCGGTCGGCCATGAACCGCAGCGCCTCGGCCGGAATGCTGCGCCCGGCGCCGCCCCAGATGAACCAGCTCGGCAGCCACTGCCAGGCCGCCTCGTCGGTGTCCAGCGGCTCGTCGAGGGCGCGCTCGGCGATCGGGCGCTGCGTCGCGGCGAGCAGGGCCGCCTGGTCGTACGGGAGGTCCGCGGCGTACTGCTCGTGGAACTTCGCCGGATCGATGATCAGTTCGCCGCCGCCGCGGTACATGAGCGCGTCGCCCAGGGTGCTGCCCTCGAACTTGCTGGTCAGCAGGGCGGCGCTCTCCCCCGGCGCCGGCGCGAACGCGGTCACGTAGACCAAGGCTTTGACCGACGGGTGCACGGCCGCCGCGGTGGTGACCATCCCGCCGTAGCAGTGCCCGGCGAGGATCACCTTCTGGTCCAGCGTGGTGATCAGCGAGCTCAGCTTCGCGGCGTCTTCCGCCACGCCGCGCAACGGGTTCGCGAAGGCAACGGTGGACACGCCCCGCTCGGCCAGCCGCCGGATGACGCCGGCCCAGATGGCAGACTCGGCGCAGCCCCCATGGACGAGAACGACCACCGGTTGGTCAACACTCGCACTCACGTCGCAACCTCCTCCATTCAGATGTTTGTCATCCTTGTGACGAGGTAGGCCGCTGTCATACGTCAATCGACTGCAACTTCGTGTCACAACCGATGCCGAGCAAGCCCTGCTAAGTCCACCGCGAGCTCCAGCGTCGCCGGCATTCGCTGCTCTCGCGCGCCACAGCAGCAGACCGAAATATCCTTTATTTCGCGTTATTTCGATCCATGTTGGAGCAGCGGTGCGCGGTGGCTCGCCCTGCGAACCCGTTTTCCGGAGACCTTGGAGAGTTCGGGTTCATATGTGGGCGTAACTCTCCAAGGTCTCGAAATTGAGCGCCGAACCGCCCGCACAAAAGGGTCAGAAGAGGGCGAATCGACTGTCCTTTTCGGATGATCGTCCACGATGCGGAACTGTTCAGCTGGTTC
>NZ_JABBNC010000024.1 GCF_012933445.1 Actinoplanes sp. TBRC 11911 | reverse complement strand
CTAACTCTCCAAGGTTCACATTCAGCCCGAAAACCCGTGCGGACAAAAGCCGTATTATGTGGCAAAACCCTCATCCACAATGGACGCGAGTCCCACATCGCGGACGCTTGTCCAGGATGTGGGCGCCGCTCTCAGCAAGTGGCCGCCCATCCCACGGAATGGAACCGCAGCGCGCCACCCGCCTGACCGGCAGCCCAGCCGATTGATCTGGCGCCGGAAATATCGGATATGCGGGCACGGCGGCGGCCACGGTTTCGGTGCTCACCTTCTCGCAGTAGGGGCCGCTGCTATTTGGAAGCGCGGACGGTCGCCCGCGAGATCGGCGATCGGTCGATGCGCGGCCGATGCTGTGTGCTGGCCGATGCTGTGTGCTGGCCGATGCTGTGTGCTTGCCGATGCGTGGCCGATGCTGTGTGTGCCGCCGTTCTACCGCTTCGTTGACGGGCGTGGCGGCTTCGAGGCGAGTGGCCGATGCCGTGTGGTGATGCTGTGTGGTTCTGGGTGACGCTGTGTCGTGCGGCTGTGTGGTGCTGGATGATGACGCTGTGTGGTGCGCGCTCGGCGCGTGAAAGCTGTGAATGTGGGCCAAACGTCCTGGTGGGGTGTGGGCCGGGGGTGAGGGGGACCGGACGCCGTCGGCTTCGGGGGCAGCCACCGGCGGCGTCCGGTGATCATGGAGGCGCGGGTGGGGGCGCCTTGGGGCGCGGCAGGTGCGCGCGGCAGGTAGACATCGCCGGCCGTGCGTACCTGGCGGTCAGCGCTCCTGGGGCAGCACGATCCACAGGGCCAGGTAGATCAGGAACTGGGGGCCGGGGAGCAGGCAGGAGATTACGAAGATCAGGCGGACCACGTTCGACGAGAGGCCGAAGCGGCGGGCCAGGCCGGAGCAGACGCCGGCGATCCAACGGTCGTCACGTGGGCGGGCGAGGCGGCTGGGCACGGTCATTCACTCCTTTGTCGAGGTCGCGGCCGGGCGCCATGACCATTTACGAAGGTAGGGGCGGTTGGGGCGCTCTCCCTCGGTCCCCAGGTGGATTAGGGTGATCGAGCTCCCGTAAGGGTGACCCGTACCCGGATGTGGCCCACTGTTAACCTGGGGGCCAATTCCGGGCACTTATCCCTGTCGTGGTCCGGACAGTGATGAGGAGGCAAGCCGGGTGACCCTCGCCGTCCTCAGCGCCGGCACCGGCAACGCCCTCGATCCCGCCGATGCCGAGCGGCTCGCGAACGATCTGGTCGATGCCCTGCGGGCCGCCGGCGCCTCAGCCGTCGAGCGCCCGGCAGCACCGATGCCGTTCCGCGAGCCTTCGGGGGCGCCGATGCCGTTCCGCGAGCCTTCGGGGGCGCCGTCCGGTGAGCGCTCGGCGGGGCCGCTCGGCGAGCCTGCGACCGGGCCGGGGCTGCTGCGTGAGCGGGCGGCGGATTCAGGGGTGCTCCGGGAGAGGTCGGGGGCGGCTCAGGTTCGTGAGATGGCGGGGGCGGCTCAGGTTCGTGAGATGGCGGGGCGGGCGCAGGCCGCGGGGGAGCGGCTGCTCGTCTGTGCGGACAACCTCGTCGCGCACCCGAGCCTGCTCTGGCTGCTGGCCACCGAGCCGACCGGGCGCAGCACCGTGCTCGTTGTCGCTGACCCGGACGGCGACCTGCGGGAGGACCGCGGGCGGGTGCTGGCGGCGGGCGGCGGGCCGGGCACGGTTCGGTACGTGGGGGCGATGTGCCTGGCGCCGGCCGACCTGCCGCTGCTCGCCGAGGTCGCCGACGCGCCCGATTTGCTAAAAGCGCTGCTTGACGCCGGACTTGTCCCGATTGCCACGCCGGTGCGGCTGCTGCACGCCGAGCAGGTGCACACCACCGACGAGTTGCTCCGGGCGCGGCAGGCGGTGGCGGCCGTGGACGAGGACAAGGCGCGGCTGCGACTCGCGGTCAAGGAAAAGGACGACTTCTTCACCACGTACGCGGTGAGCACCTGGTCCCCGATCGTCACCAAGGCGGCCGCGCGACTCAAATTGACGCCGACCGGGGTCACCGCGCTGTCCGTGGTGTTCGCGGTGGCCGCCGCGCTCGCGTTCTGGCAGGCGTCGCGGCCCGCGATGGTCGCCGGCGGCATCCTGCTCTACCTCGGGTTCGTGCTCGACTGCGTGGACGGCCAGCTCGCAAGGTACACGCGGCGCTTCGACCCGTTCGGCGGCTGGCTGGACACGATGGCCGACCGCGCCAAGGAGTACGCGGTGTATGCCGGTCTGGCGGCCGGTGCCGAGCGGATCGGGCTGCCGTACGCCTGGCCGCTGGCCATTACCGCCATTCTGCTGCAAACCGTGCGGCACATGACGGACACCTGGTACGGCGCGCTGCACGACGAGGCCGCCGCACGCCCGCGGGCCGCCGCGGCCGCCGGTGTCGGTGCCCGGCTTAGTGCGGCGTCCACCAAGGTGCAGGGCGACACCGGCTCGGCCGCCTACTGGCTGAAGCGGATCGTGGTCTTCCCGATCGGCGAGCGGTGGGCGCTGATCGCGATCCTGGCGATGGTCACCAACGGGCGGGTGGCGTTGATCGCCGTGGTCGGCTGGGGACTGCTCGCCTTCGCGTACACGCTGGCCCTGCGCTCGCTGCGCGCCCTGTCCATGCGGGTCGGGGTGCTCGACACCGTGGACACCGCGCGGCACCGCGACGACGGCCCGCTGGTCCGCGCGGTGCTCGGCCGGGCGGGTCTGCCCGCGCCGCTGGCCTTCGCCGGGCTCGCCGCACTGGTCGCGGCCGCCCTGGTGGCGGCGCTGCTGGCCGGCTGGGTGGACGGCGGTATCCCGGTCGTCATCACCGCGCTGATCGTGCTGGCCGACGGGTTGCCGGCCCGCGCCCGTCATGATGGACCGCTCGACTGGCTGGTCCCGGCCGCCCTGCGCGCCGCCGAATACCTGCTGGTCGTCGGCGTGGGACTGGCGTACGACGTGCCGCCCGCGGTGGTCTACCTTCTGCTCTTCACGCTGGCGTTGCGGCACTACGACCTGACCGCCCGGATGGAGAAGGGCGCGCCCGGTGGCCGGGCCGGTGGCCCGCTCGGCTGGGACGGACGGGTCCTGCTGCTCACGGTGGCCGCCGTGGTCGGTCAAGCTACCCTCGGTGAAGCGTTACTCGCCGGGCTGACCTGCGGAATGTTTCTGGCTAACGCGGTAACCGATTGGCGACGAGGTGAGGTCCCGGCGTGACATCGCTGAGCATCGTGCTCCCGTGTTATCGGGTGCAGGGATATCTACGCCAGTGCTTGGACTCGATCCTCAGCCAGTCGTTCGGCGACTTTGAGATCATCGCGGTCGACGACGCCTCGCCCGACCACACCGGCGAGATCCTCGCCGAGTACGCGGAGCGCGACCCGCGGGTGCGGGTGGTGACCCCGCCGGAGAATCTCGGGCTGGGGCGCGCCCGCAACCTGGGTCTGGAGCACGCCACCGGCGAGTACGTGTGGTTCCTCGACAGCGACGACTGGATGTCCGAGGGCTCGCTGGCCGCGGTGTCCGCCCGGCTGCGGGAAACCGAGGCGGACGTGCTGATCGTCGGCTGGGACCGGGTGCACTGGGACGGCACGGTGGAGTCGGGCACCGCGAAACGGGCGCTGGATCGGGCGCCGGGCCTTTTCTCCACCGAGGCGTACCCGCAGATCTTGAATGTGTTGCACGTGGCCTGGAACAAGGTGATCCGGCGCGACCTGCTGACCCGGCTGGGCTTCGAGTTCGAGGCCGGCTGGTACGAGGACGTGTCGTTCAGCTACCCGGTGCTGCTGGCCGCCGAGCGGATCAGCACCCTGCCCCGCACGTGTGTGCATTACCGGCAGCGCCGCACCGGCGCGATCACCCGGACGGTGGGAGACCGGCATTTCGAGGTCTTCGACCACTGGCAGCACGCGCTGGAGCTGGCCGAGGAGTACGCCTCGCCCGGTCCCGAGGTGCGTGGCCTGCTGTTCCGCCGGATGATCTGGCATTACCTGACGGTGCTGCGGCACGACACCCGGGTGCCGGCCGGTTCGCGCCGACGGTTCTTCCACCGGATCGCCGCCGACTATCGCCGTTTCCGGCCCGCCGAGGGCTTCCCGATGCCGGGCCGGTTCGAGGGCCTTCGCTATCGACTGATCGAGCGGGACGCGTACGGGATGTTCCGGTCCTTGGAGCTCGCGAAGCAGGCCGTGCGCGGGTTGCAGAAGCGGATGCGCCTGCCCGGGCTCCGGATCCCGCACCGCGCGCGGCAGGTCCTCGGCCTGGCCTACTACCAGATGCAGCGGCGGCGGTCGGTCGACGAGTCGCTGGCGCTGTACGCCGCCTACTGGTATCGCGGCGTCAACTGCAACCCGGCCGCGATCGCCCGTAAGGCCGCCGAGCTGGCCCCGCACATCCGGCCGGTCTGGGTGATCGAAGCCTCCCGGACTCATCTGGTGCCGCCCGGCACCGAGTACGTGGTCGCGGGCACGCGGGCGTACTTCCGGGCGCTCGCCCGCGCCCGCTACCTGATCAACAACGTGAACTGGCCGAACCGGATCGCCAAGCGGCCCGGCACCACCCACGTGATGACCCACCACGGCACCCCGCTGAAGATGATGGGCATCGATCAGCTCGATCATCCGGCGGCCGCGCTCGACCAAGATTTCGCGAGCCAGATGCGCCGGGCGGACCGCTGGGACTACAGCATCAGCGCGAACGCTCATACGACGATCGCGTGGTCGCGGGCCTATCCGTGCGACTACGAGACGCTCGAGGTCGGGTATCCGCGCAACGACCGCCTGGCGACCACCACCGCGGCGGAGGTCGCCGCCGTCCGCGAGAAGTTGGGCATCCCGGCCGGCAAGCGGGTGGTGCTCTACATGCCGACGCATCGCGAGTGGCTGCCGTCCGGCACCTCGGTGCTGGAGGTGGAGCGGCTCGCCGAAGCGCTCGGACCGGACACGGTGCTGCTGGTCCGGGCACACTATTTCAACGTGCCGGCGGCTACGCCCGGCGTGCCGGCGGCTACGCCCGGCGTGCCGGCCGCGATGCCCGGCGTGCCGGCCGCGATGCCCGGCCGGCCGGCCGCCACGCCCGGCGAGCCGGCGCTGACCGGCGGCCTGGTCGATGTCTCCGGGCATCCTGTGGTGGAGGATCTCTATCTCGCCGCCGATGTGCTGCTGACCGACTATTCGTCCGCGATGTTCGATTACGCGGTTCTGGATCGCCCCATCGTGATCTTCGCGCCGGACTGGGACACCTACCGGGATCTGCGCGGTGTCTACTTCGACCTGATGGACAAGCCGCCGGGCGCAATTGCACGGGCTTATCCGGAATTGGTGGAGATATTCCGAAGTGGCGCCTACCGCGATGACGCCAACGCCAAGATCCGTCGGGCTTTCCGCGAGCGATTCTGCTATCTCGACGACGGCCACGCGGCCGAGCGCGTCGTACGCCGGGTGTTCCTGAACGATCACCCGTAATGGCGTGATCACGCTGCGCGAATGGCACGTTCACCCGATGGTGGGATATAGACACTCTTCGTCAGAGTGAGCGCGATCGCCGGCCGTCGTGGGACCGGGATCACAGCCTTTCTTCCCCCGGGAGGTTGACGGTGTCCACCGTCGCGCTCAAAGACGTGTCCAAGATCTGGCCGGACGGCACCGTGGCGGTCAATCACGCGAGTCTTGACGTCGGCGACGGCGAATTCATGGTCCTTCTGGGGCCTTCCGGGTGCGGCAAGTCCACCATTCTTCGCATGATCGCCGGCCTGGAGGATCCGTCCGAAGGGGACATTCTGCTGAATGGTTCGCCGGTGCTGGAGGTGCCGCCGCGCGACCGGAGCATCGCGATGGTGTTCCAAGATTTCGCGTTATATCCGCACATGTCGGTGAGTGACAACATCGGCTTTCCGCTGAAATTGTCGAAAGTGGACCCGGGGCCGCGCGGCGAACGCGTCGGTGACGTGGCGACCGCCCTGGGCATCGGCGACGTCCTCGGCCGCAAACCCGGCCAATTGTCCGGCGGCCAACGGCAGCGCGTGGCGATGGGCCGCGCGATCATCCGACGCCCCGGGCTCTTCCTGATGGACGAGCCGCTCTCCAACCTGGACAGCGGCCTGCGCGCCGAACTCCGCAACGAGATCACCGGCCTGACCCGCGAGCTGGGCGTCACCACCATGTACGTGACGCACGACCAGGCCGAGGCGCTGACCATGGCGGATCGGGTGGCGATCCTGCGCCGCGGCGTGCTGCAGGACGTCGGCACCCCCACCGAGGTGTACGGGCGTCCGGCCACCCTCTACGTGGCGGCGTTCCTGGGTTCGCCCCGGATGAATCTGCTGGAGGCCGCGGTCTACGTGCACCTGGACCGCTACATCCAGCTCAACTTCGGTGAGCAGGCGCTCTACCTGCCGTGGAACGACATCCGCGCGCGGGCCGTGGCGCATTACCACGGCGAGCGGATCGTGGTGGGGCTGCGCGCCGAGGCGCTCACCCCGGTCGCCATCGACACGCCGGGCGCCGTCTTCCGCGGCCGGATCCGCTATCTGGAGCACCACGGGCACGAGTCGCTGGCGTACCTGGACATCGGCGCGACCGCCGTGGTGGTGGACGAGATCGGCGGTACGGCACCGGAGGCGGAGACGGCCGGAAACGGCGGCGGCGTCCTCAAGAACGCGCTGCAGCGGCTGACCGGTCGCGGCGGCACCGCGGTGCGGACCCTGGAGACCGAGGCGCCCAGCGTGCTCAACAGCGGCCGGCACAATCGCCGGGCGGCCGAGCTCTCGGTACGGCTGGCGCCCTACCCGGCCGTGGCCCCCGGGCACCCGCTCGCGGTGTCCGTGCGCATGGACGCTCTCCACTTCTTCGACGAGCGGGGCGGCCGGATCGACGTCGGTTGGCGCTGAACATCAGCGGCGCCTCCTGCCACCAGGGAGTCGCACCGCGTAGGCTGCACCTCGGTGGAGGACAGATTGGGCCAAGGCGTGCGTTCGGCTCCGGGTGCGGAGCCGGCCGATGTCGCCGCATCGCCCGCTCGCCTGCCGGGCGACTTGCTGGTGGACCGGCGGTTCGGCCGTGCGGAGATCACCGCGATCCGGCACGAGGTGTCGGCGCGGGTGAGCGCGGCCGGTCTCGGCGGTGATCGGCTGCAGGGCTTCGTGCTCGCGATCAACGAGATGGTCACCAACGCCGTGGTGCACGCCGGCGGCCATGGCCGTCTCGCGTTGTGGCTCGCGGACGGCTCGGCGTTCTGCACGGTGACCGACTCCGGGCCCGGCATCCCGGCCGAGTTCCTCGCCGAGCCAGGGGTGCCCGCGGCGTACCAGGTGGGCGGCCGCGGCATCTGGCTCGCACACCAGTTGTGCGACGAGGTGACGGTGGCCACCGGCCCGATCGGCACTACCATCTGCCTGCGGATACTGTTGCCGCACCACGCCGTACGCAGCTGAAACATAAGTTTGAACGCCTGGTGAACACGTGAAGGCGGCCTTCCCCCCACACCTACGGCGTAGTGCGGCTACATTGGGCGCGTGCTCGGACTTCCTCCCCAAGTAACCGCATGCCTTTTCGATCTTGATGGCGTGCTGACGCAGACCGCGCTCGTGCACAATGCTGCGTGGAAACAAACGTTCGACGCGTTCCTCGAGACGTGGTCGGCGCAGCATGGGCAAGAGTTCGTGCCGTTCGACTCCGGCGCCGACTACCACCAGTATGTCGACGGCCGGCCACGCGCCGACGGGGTGCGTACGTTCCTTGCCTCTCGCGGAATCACCCTGCCCGAGGGCAGCCCGGAGGACGGTCCCAACCAGCTGACCGTCAACGGCATCGGCAACAAGAAGAATGAGCTCGTCCTGCAGAAGATCAGGGACGGCCACGTGAAGGTCTACGACGGCTCCGTGGAGTACCTCAAGGCCGCTCAGGCGGCCGGGCTGCGCCGTGCCGTCGTGTCGGCCAGCGCCAACTGCAAGGACGTGCTGGAGGCGGCGGGCATCGCGGACCTCCTCGAGGTCCGGGTGGACGGGATCGTCGCCCGCGAGCAGAACCTGCCGGGCAAACCGGCTCCCGACACCTTCCTGTACGCGGCCAAGCTGCTCGGGCTACCCCCGGAGAACTGCGCGGTGTACGAGGACGCCCTCGCCGGAGTCGCGGCCGGCCACGCGGGCAGGTTTGGGATCACCATTGGGGTGGACCGGGTCGGACAGTCCCAGGCGTTGTTGGAAAACGGGGCTGACATCGTTGTCACGGACTTGTCAGAACTCCTCACGCGCTAGATCGCGTATCTTTCAAGACTTTCTCTTTCTCATGTACGAGAGGCTCCACCGTGATCCGTGAACGGGCTTATCCCGTCGACCCCTGGCATATCAGGGAGACTCGCCTCGACCTGGACCTGCTGGCCCAGTCCGAGTCGGTGTTCGCGCTGGCCAACGGACACATCGGGATGCGCGGCAACCTTGACGAAGGTGAGCCGCACGGCCTTCCCGGGACGTATCTCAACTCGTTCTACGAGCTGCGCCCGTTGCCCTACGCAGAAGCCGGCTACGGATTCCCGGAATCCGGCCAGACCATGATCAACGTGACCAACGCCAAGCTCATGCGGCTGCTGGTCGACGACGAGCCGTTCGACGTGCGCTACGGCGAGCTCCGGTCCCACGAGCGGGTCCTGGACCTGCGGGCCGGCACGCTCGAGCGCAACGTCGAGTGGGTGTCACCGTCCGGCCAGGCCATCCGGGTCCGCACCGTGCGCCTGGTGTCCTTCACCCAGCGTGCCGTCGTGGCGTTCCTCTACGAGGTGGAGCCGCTCGACGCGTCCGCCCGGCTGATCCTGCAGTCGGAGCTGGTCGCCAACGAGCAGCTGCCGCCGATGAGCAAGGACCCCCGCGTCGCCGCCGTCCTCGACCACCCGCTGCAGGCCGAGGAGATGCTCGAGCAGCGCTCCGGCGGGCTGCTCGTGCACCGCACCAAGAACAGCGACCTTCGGATGGCCGCCGCCATGGAGCACCTGGTCGAGGCGCCCGGCAAGCACGCGATCACCACCGAGGGGCACCCGGACTGGCTGCGCACGACCGTCGCCAGCAAGCTCGAGCCGGGGCAGAAGCTGCGCGTGGTCAAGATCGCCGCGTACGGCTGGTCCGGCAACCGCTCGCTGCCCGCCATCCGCGACCAGGTGGGTGCGGCGCTCGCCAGTGCCCGGCTGGACGGCTGGGAGGGCCTGGTGGAGGCCCAGCGAGAGTTCCTGGACGCCTTCTGGGACCATTCCGACGTACGCGTCGAGGGCGACCCCGAGGTGCAGCAGGCGGTCCGCTTCGGGCTGTTCCACACGCTGCAGGCCGGTGCCCGGGCCGAGTTGCGCCCGATCGGGTCGAAGGGGCTGACCGGCCCCGGCTACGACGGCCACACGTTCTGGGACGCCGAGACCTTCGTGCTGCCCGCGCTGACCTACACCCAGCCCTCGGCGGCCGCGGACGTGCTGCGCTGGCGACATTCGACGCTCGACCTGGCGCGCGAGCGGGCGCAGACGCTGGGCCTGCAGGGTGCGGCCTTCCCGTGGCGGACGATCCGTGGCCAGGAGTGCTCGGCGTACTGGCCGGCCGGCACCGCGGGCTTCCACATCGGGGCGGACATCGCGGACGCGGTGCGGCGCTACGTCCAGGCGACCGGCGATTACGACTTCGAGCGTGAGGTGGGGCTCGAACTCCTGATCGAGACGGCGCGGCTGTGGCGTTCGCTGGGGCACCACGACCGGCATGGACGGTTCCACATCGACGGGGTCACCGGCCCGGACGAGTACACCGCGGTGGTGGACGACAACATCTACACCAACCTGATGGCGCAGCAGAACATGTTCACCGCCGTCGAGGCCGCGAAGCGTCACCCCGACCTGGCGCACAAACTGGGCGTGGACGACGAGGAGATGGCGTCGTGGCGGGATGCGGCGGCTGCGGTGCACATCCCGTACGACCGGGAACTGGGTGTTCATCAGCAGTCCGAGGGCTTCACCCGGCTGCAGGAGTGGGACTTCGAGAACACGCCGCCCGAGGCGTACCCGCTGCTGCTGAACTACCCGTACTTCGACCTGTACCGCAAGCAGGTGGTCAAGCAGGCCGACCTGGTGATGGCGATGTACATCCGGGGGGACGCGTTCACCCCGGAGGAGAAGGCGCGCAACTTCGCCTACTACGACGCCCGTACGGTGCGGGACTCGTCGCTGTCCGCGTGCGTGCAGGCCGTCATGGCGGCCGAGACGGGTCATCTGGAGCTGGCCCACGACTACCTGGGCGAAGCGGCCCTGATGGACCTGCACGACCTGCACCAGAACGCCCGCGACGGCGTGCACGTGGCGTCGCTGGCCGGGTCCTGGATCGCGCTGGTGGCGGGCCTCGGCGGCATGCGCGACTTCAACGGCCAGTTGTCGTTCGCGCCGCGGCTGCCCAGCCGGATCAGCAACCTGGAGTTCTCGCTGCTCTGGCGGGGCCTGCGGCTGCGTGTGAACGTGACCCCGGACGAGGTCACCTACTCGCTGCGTAACGGCGGCGGCTCGGCCCGCCTGGTGCTGGTGCATCACGGCAAGGAGGTCGAGGTGACCCAGGTGAAGCCGGTGGCCGTGCCGATACCGCCGGCGCTGCCGGTCGGCCCGGCACCGACCCAGCCGGCCGGGCGCGCCCCGGTGCGCCGCGCGACAAGCTAGAAATGAGGGGCGCCCAAGTCGGGCGCCCCTCATTTCGTCACAGCAGCGACACGTGCACGTGGTCGGTGTGGTCGCTGACGCCGTGATAGGCCTTCCACACGCCGGTGGTGGGGAACCAGATCTGCTTGAACCAGATGACGTAATAGATGCCGAGCCGGTCGGCATTACGCACCAGGAACGCCATCAGGTCGTTGCCGTACTTCTTCATGTCGGCGTTGTGCGCGACCGAGAACCCGCTCTTCTGCAGTGACCAGTCACAGGCCCGGCCCTTGGGGTGCTCGAACGGGCCGCCGTCGCGGTGACACCCGACGAATCTGTTGAAGCCGGCCTTCTTCACCTCTTTGTAGAGGTGCAGGGTGCGCGCCGTGATGCAGCCATTCGTCGTCGGGTCGTCGACCGAACAACTCTCCGGCGAGAAACCGCCGTCGGCATTGCGCGGCGCGGGGGCCGCCACCGCCGATTTCGCGTCGACGAATCCGCCGGTCAGGGATTCCCCACCGACCAGCGAGAGCGCTTTCTCGGCGGATTCTTTCTGCTTGGCCATCGAGGCGAGATTGGTCTGCTGCTGCTTGACCTCCGCGTCCAGCGCGGCCTTGGTGTTGTTGACCTCGTCGATCGCCGAGTTGAGCTCGTGCAGCGAGTGGTCCTGCAAGCTGTTGATCTCGGAGAGGGAGATCGCCTTGGAGAGGAAGTCGTCGTTGCCGTTGCTGCCGAGCAGGTAGCCCATCGTGCCGATGTTGCCGGTCTGATACTGCTTCGCGGCGATCGCGTTGACCTCGGGGACCAGCTTGTCGCGCCGGGCCTCGGCAACCTTGATGTCGGCGGCCAGCTTTTTCTGCGTGGCGGTCGATTTCGTCACCGCGGCCTTGGCCTGGACGAAGCGCCGGTTCGAGGACTCCAGCACGTCGTTCAGCAGAAGATCGTCCTCGCCGCCGGTGGTCTTCTCGTCGGCGGTGTCCGACGTGCCGCTGCCCGGTTCCGCGTTGGCCGGCGAGCTGGGTGTGACGAACAACGCCGCTGCCACGAGCGGCGCCAGTGCCACGATCAGCAATCGGCGCGGTCGTACGGTCATGCACAATCCTTCCGTCGGCCGCCGACCGGGTTAGCTGACGGGTTCGGGACGGAAGCGATCCCTACCGCTAGGAACAGCGGATTCACCCCGGGAAAACCTGGGTCCCCGGCTCGCCTCGCGGCGATTAGGCGGTGGCCTGCCCGGCACCTCGGGGGCGGCGCCTCGGCGGCAGGCCGGACGCGAGTTTACCGGACAGTGTGGAATGGTTCAGCGCTCCGCAAACACCAATTCTGTGATGTCGCAGCGACATTGCGTGACCACATTCACGGTGTGTCGCCGGCCTCTGGCGCTGCGTACGAAATCTGTCGATCAATGGATGTCTTGGGTATCGTCGGCGGCCGACGGAAGGATTTGATGTGCAGAAATCTGTCCGGCGGCGTCTGGCGATTTTGCTAGCGCTAGTTGTCGCGACCTCCGGACTGGCCGTGTCCACGGCCAGCTCCGCGTTCGCCGCTCCGGGTGATTCCGGGGACGACGGCGAAGGCGGGTCCAAGACCCTGATTCAGCAGCTCGACGCGGCGTCACGCGGTTTCGTCGACGCGAAGGACGCGCTGGCCGCGTCCCAGAAGCGGCAGGCGGCGCTGACCGCCGAGATCAAGAAGCTGGACGCCGAGCTCGGGCCGCGCCAGCAGGCGGTCGACACGGTCATCCGGCAGTCTTATACGACCGGTCGCCTCGGACCGATGAGCGCGCTGCTGTCGGCCAGCTCGACCGGCGCCTTCCTGGACCGCGCCGAGACACTGCAGACGGTCGCCGCCCGCGAGAACGAGGTGGTCGCCGACCTGCGGGCCAACCGGGACCGGCAGGCGGCCGCCAAGCTCGCGGTCGACCAGGCGATCCGGGACCAGCAGAAGCAGCTCAACCTGATGGCCAAGCGCAAGGCCCAGGCCGAGGCCGCGCTCAAGGAGGCCAACGCCGGTCAGGACGCCCCGCAGGCGAGCGACGGCGGGAGCAGCAAGACCGCGACGGCGGTGCCGCGTAACTCCGACGGCTCGCTGCCGGCCGAGGGCTGCTCGATCAACGACCCGACCACCGACGGCTGCATCACGCCCCGGCTGCTGCACGCGATGCAGCAGGCCAAGGGGGCCGGCTTCACGCACTTCGTCGCGTGCTTCCGGCATCAGGCCACCGGCGAGCATCCCAAGGGCCGGGCGTGCGACTTCGCGGCCGACACGAAGGGCTTCGGCGGCGTCGCGAGCGGGTCCAGTAAGGACTACGGGACCCGGCTCGCGAACTACTTCATCAACAACAGTGATCGGCTGGGCGTGCTCTACGTCATCTGGTTCAGACGCATCTGGCTACCGAGCAGCGGCTGGAAGGCGTACAGCGGAGGAAATGGAGACCCCTCCAGCGACCACACCAATCACGTGCACCTGTCGGTGCGGTAATCACTTGTTGATGTAGGACTCGTATTCCTTCATCACGTCGTCGGTCGCGCCGTCGGCGCGGATCTCGCCGGACTCCAGCCAGATGGACCGCTCGCACGTGTCCCGGATCGACTGCTCGCTGTGGCTGACCAGGAACACCGTGCCGGCCTCCTGACGCAGCTCGCGCACCCGGGCCTCGCTGCGCTTGCGGAACTTCGCGTCACCGGTGGCCAGCGCCTCGTCGATCAGCAGCACGTCGTGCTTCTTGGCGGCGGCGATCGAGAAGCGCAGCCGGGCCGCCATGCCGGACGAGTACGTCCGCATCGGCAGCGAGCTGAAGTCGCCGCGCTCGTTGATCCCGGAGAACTCGATGATGTCCCCGGTCTGGGCCTTCACCTGGGCTGGGGTCATCCCCATGGCCAGGCAGCCGAGCTGCACGTTCTTCTCGCCGGACAGGTCGTTCATCAGGGCCGCGTTGACGCCGAGCAGCGACGGCTGGCCGGCCGCGTAGATCGCGCCGCCCTGCTCGACCGGCAGCAGCCCGGCGATCGCCCGCAGCAGCGTCGACTTGCCCGACCCGTTGCTGCCGATCAGGCCGACGGCCTCACCCTTGTACGCGGTGAAGCTGACGCCCTTGACCGCGTGCACCTCGCGGGTCGCCGCGTTCTTGGTGCCGGTGACGATGCGCTTGAGGCTGGCCAGCGGCGAGTTGGTGCCGGACCCGGCAGCGCCGTGAATCCGGTAGATGATGTGCGCGTTGTGCGCGATGACGGTGGGAACGCGATCGGTGTCAGCCACGGCCGTAGCCCTTCTCTCCACGCCAGAAGTACACATACCCACCCAGGCCGACGACCACGGTCCACGCCACGGCCTCGGTCCACAGCCGCATCGGCGTGCCGGCCAGCTGCACGTTCTCCATCAGCGCGTGGCGGATCAGCTCGATGAACACCAGCAGCGGGTTGGCCTCCACCACGGTCAGCTTCCAGCCGTGCAGGTGGTCGGTGAAGTTGGTGACCGGGTAGAGCACCGCCGAGCCGTACATCCAGATCCGCATGATGTACGGGATGAGCTGCCGGACGTCGTGCACCTTGCTGGCGAGCCGGGCCACGAACATCGCCAGGCCGGCGTTGAAGGTCGCCTGAAGTATCAGGGCCGGGATGATCAGCAGCCACTCCACGGTGAGCGGCTCACCGGAGGCGAACACGATCACCATCAGCACGATCATCGACACGATGATGTTGCGGACCTCGACCAGCGTGATCGAGATCGGGATGCTCGCCCGGGGGAAGTGCAGCGCCCGGATCAGACCCAGATGGCTGATGATCGAGTTCGAGCCGGCCTGCACCACGGACTGGGTGAAGCCGAAGATGAAAACACCGATGCACAGGTACGCGATGAAGTTGTCCACGCCGCGCTTGGTGTTGATCAGCACGCCGAAGATCACGTAGTAGACACCCGCGTTGATCAGCGGGGTCAGGACCTGCCACAGCATGCCGAGCCGGGTGGTGCCCAGCGATGCCGTCACCTTCGCATTCGCGAACGCGGTGATGAAGTGCCGGTACGACCAGAGCTGCCGGGTGTACTCCGGCAGGGAGGGCAGGCGTCCGGCTGCCGTCAGGCCGTTGCGCCGGGCGACCTCCTGTGGTGCCAACCCGGTGTCGGAATCGGCGACCGCCATCTGAGCCATGGGGTGGAGCTCCGATCTCGTCGGCCCGTGAGGGGTTCCGGGCCCTGGTTCTTTCCGCGAGAACACTTAAGCAGAATGCCAAGATACCGTCGATGGAACGGACTCGTATCGACGTGCCGGAAGGCTATCCGACCGAAGGGCGGAACGCAACCGTTACGTCCTGGCGTATAGTGACCGCGTGGCGACGGGAAAGCGAGCACCTGCCGGGGCGGCCGTACTTCGAGGCGACATCACCGCGGCGATCCGCAACGCGGTGATGCACGAGCTGGCTGAGGTGGGTTATGGCAGGCTCTCCATCGAAGCGGTGGCGCGCCGCGCGGGCGTGGGCAAGACCGCAATCTACCGCCGCTGGGGAAACAAGCTCGAGATGGTCCTGGAGATTGTCGAGGACGTCGCCGGCCGTAGTGTCCCGCTGCCCGACACCGGCAGCTTCGCGGGCGACCTTCAGCTGATCATGATGATCGTGAGCCGGGCCCTCCAGCACCGGATCGCCTCGCAGATCATCCCGGACCTGATGGCCGAGGCCGCGCGCAACCAGCAGATCGCCGAGACCCTGCAGAAGGCGCTGCGCACCCATCAGACCGCGGTCGGCGACAAGCTGGTCGGCCAGGCCGTGGCGCGCGGCGAACTGCCCGCCGGCACCGACCCCGAGGTGGCCGTCGACATGATCCTCGGCCCGTTGTATTGGCACCTGGCCGTCTCCCGTACTCCGCTGGCCGACGACTATCTGGAGAAGCTCACGTCGGCCGTGATGGCAGCGATGCGCAATACCGTTCCGGATTAACCTCTTGACGCTGAGCAAGTCGTCCTAAGTACACTGTCCTCGCGCCTAGGGTTTCCTGGGCGCCGGGGTCGCCCGTGCCCCCTTCGTGGGCGGCCCCGCGATAACCGGACGGCGGCGTATGAACGACTTATCGGACCGGCAGCACATTCAGCTGGAAGGCGTCGGCGTGGAACGGCTGACGTCGGTGGCGCTGGGGCGGCGGCTCGCGGCCCTACGACGGGCTCGTGGCCTGACCCAGCGCCAGGTCGCGGAACGGATGAAGATCACCAAGGCGCGGGTTTCCCACATCGAACAGGGGAAGGTCGCGAACCAGGAGGTCGTCGCCCGCTACGCGGCAGCGCTGGGCGGGCGCCTGCATCAAGCCATCTATTTCGAGGACGGAGCCGTCGCGGCCATCGCGTGACGGTTCTCCTGGACCGGCGGTGCCGCTGCGGCGCGGCGCCGGTCCAGGCGGAAGCTCAGGGCGGCCAGGATCAGGCCCAGCGCGGCCAGCACCACCCCGATCCAGGCCGGGGACAGGTAACCCCAGCCCGCGGCGATCACGGCACCGCCCAGGGCCGCGCCGACGCTGTTGGCGATGTTCGTCGCGGACTGGTTCACGGCGGCGCCCATCAGTTGGGCTCCGGGCGCCACCGTGATCAGCCGCGCCTGCAGGGCGGGGCCCATGAACAGGCTGGCCGCGCCGACCAGGAACGCCGACACGAACAGGCCGACCGGGTTGCGCGCCACGATGCCGAATAGGGCCACCGTGACGATCATGCCGCCGAAGCCGAGCAGGATGCTCCGGCGCAGGTTGCGGTCCGCCGCCATGCCGCCCAGGGCGTTCCCGACGGTCATGCCCAGGCCCACGCTGGCCAGCGCCCACGGGACGGCCGCCGAGGACAGGCCGGTGACGTGCGTGGTCACCGGCGCGATGTAGCTGTTCACCGCGAAGAAGCCGCCGAAGCCCACCGCGGCCACCAGGGCCACCAGCCACACCTGCGAGGACCGGAAGGCGCGCAACTCGGCCCGTGGCGAACCGCCGGGCGCGGCGGCCACGTGCGGGACGGTGACCAGTACCGCCAGCAGGGTCAAGGCGAAGACACCGGCCACCGCCAGGTACGCGACGCGCCAGTCGGTCGATTGGCCGAGGCTGGTGATCAGCGGGACCCCGAACACGTTCGCGGCGGTGAGACCGCTCAGCACCACGGCGAAGCCCTTGCCCTCGCTGCCCGGGCCCAGCATCGCGGACGCCAGCAGCCCGGCCGCCCCGAAGTAGGCCCCGTGGGCCAGCGCCGCGATGAACCGGCCGGCCAGGACCAGCTCGAACGTGGGCGCCAGGGCGGACGCGACGGTTCCGACGACGAACAGCCCGAGCAGGCCCAGCACCAGGCGGCGGCGGGACACCCGGGCGGTCAGGGCGGCGATCGTGGGCGCGCCGGCGACCACGCCCAGCGCGTAGACGGTGATCACCCAGCCGGCCTTGGCGACGGCGTCGGCGGACGATTGGGCGTACAGGGAAGGCAGGAGGTCGTGAGCCATGTCGGGCAGTAGGCCGACGGCCACGAACTCGGTCAGACCGAGGCCGAAACCGCCGAGGGCGAGAGCGAGAAGCGCTGCCCAGCGGCGGGACGCGGTGAGGTTTTCCACTAGATCGACTCTAGAACGTTCTAGGCGGTGTCGTGCATAGAACGTTCTAGTAATCACACGTAAACTTTCGGGAATGACCACCGCTCGCCCGACACTTGCCGACGTCGCTGCCGAGGCGGGCGTCTCGGTCGCGCTGGTGTCCATCGTGATGCGTGACGCACCGGGTGCGAGCGCCGCCACCCGCGAGCGGGTCCTGGAGGTGGCGCGCCGGCTGGACTACCAGCCGGACAGCCGGGCCCGGCTGTTACGCAGCGGCCACAGCCGGTTGCTCGGCGTGGTCTTCGGCGTGCAGCATCCGTTCCACGCGGACATGCTGACCGGGCTGTACGCCGCCGCGGCGCAGGTCGGGTACGAGCTGACGCTGAGCGCGATGACACCCGGGCGCGACGAACGGACCGCGATCGGGAGCCTGCTGCAGGACCGGTGCGCGGCGCTGGTGCTGCTCGGACCGCAACTGCCGGCCGCCGAGCTGGGCGCGCTGGCCGACCGGATGCCGGTGGTGTCGATGATGCGTGGCGTTCGTCACAAGGCCGTCGACGTGATCCGCACCGACGATGTCCGCGGCGAGCACCTGGCCGTCGACCACCTCGTCGAGCTGGGCCATCGAAAGATCGCGCACGTGGACGGCGGACGTCGGATGATCGCCTCGGCGGACCGGCGGCAGGGCTATCGGGACGCGATGAAAGGGCACGGGCTCGAGGCGTACGCAAGGGTGGTCTCGGGGGGTTTTCTCGAGGAGGACGGCGCGAAGGCCGCCCGGGAGCTGCTCGACGACCCGCCGACCGCGGTGACCACGTTCAACGACATGAGCGCGACCGGCCTGCTGGACGTGCTGCTGCGCGGCGGGCTGTCGGTGCCCAGCGACATCAGCGTGGTGGGCTACGACGACAGCAGCTTCAGCCGGCTCGCGCACATTGACCTGACGACGGTCGCGCAGGACATCGAGACGTTGACGACGCTGGCGGTCGCGCGCGCGGTGGAGCGGATCGAGGGCGCCCCGGTGGTGCACCGCGAGGTGGTGATCCCACCCCGCCTGGTGGTCCGCGGCACCACGACGATCCCCTCGCCGAGCCGCTAAGGCGACGCGGGCGGGCGCCGATCGGGTAAGCGTGCGAGTCAGAAGCGCGCTGGTCCTTGTCGCGCTCGCGCTCGGGGGGTGCAGCGGGGGGTCGGCCACTCCGGCGCCGAGTGGTAGCGCGACGGCCGCCGGGCAGCCGTGGGTGGTGGTCAAGCCCGGTCAGGCCACGCCCAGCGCGACGGCGTCCCAGTACGGCGGGGTGGCCAAGCCCGCCCTGCCGCCGGTGTCGTTCCTGCCCCCGGCCGCCGGCGCGGCCTGCAAGATCGCGTGGCCGGAGTATCAGGGGCAGGTGTTCATCCCGCTGCAGGTCACCCCGGGGGCGGGCTCGCTGACCGTGCAGTGGCCCAATCGGTACGGCAGCACCTATCGGGTCGCCGCCGTCAAGCAGAGCCTGGTCACCGGTGCGCAGCCCGAGCCCGTCTGGAAGACCGTCACCCCCGGGTCGCAGTGCGAGGGCAGTGCCACGATCACCGGCCTGACCTCGGGCGAGGCGTACATCGTGTGGCTCGACGCGCCGGACACCCCGCGCGGCGTGGACGGCACCCGCAGCCTCTACAGCGGGCGGTCCGGCGTGGTGAAGCCGCTATGACGCGACCGTGTTGCGGCCGCTCCACTTCGCGGCGTAGAGGCGGTCGTCGGCCTGCCGGAACAGCATGTCGCCGGTCATCCCGTCGGCCAGCTCGGCCAGCCCGACGCTGACCGTGAGGCGTACGCCGGGAAGAATGTCGGAGGACGCCACCGCGGCCCGGATCCGCTCCGCGACCTCGCGGCCGACCGCCAGGTCACCGCGCAGGAAGACGGTGAACTCGTCGCCCGCGTACCGCACCGGGATGTCCTCGGCCCGGCAGTGCGCCCGCAGGATCCGGGCCACCTCGCGCAGCGCGCGGTCGCCGGTCGAATGCGAGTAGACGTCGTTGATCGTCTTGAAGTGGTCCACGTCGACCAGGAGCAGGATCAGCGGCGGCGGGATGCGGCCCGCGTCGATCCGGTCCAGCAGCAGGTCGAAGCGGCGGCGGTTGCCCAGGCCGGTGAGCGGGTCGCGCAGCACCTCGCGCTCGGCGCGGTCGCGGGCGGCCTCGGCCTCCTCCCGCTGGCGGGCCTGGCGCAGCATCGCGAGCCGTTGCAGGCGCAGCCGCCACAGCTCGCGGGTCTGGCCCTCGACCGCGGCGAACATGTCCCGGCTGGACTGACCGGCATCCGACTCGAGCGCGGTCAGCGCCATCTCGAACCGGATGATCGGTTTCTCGTCCGGGCGCACACCGAAGTCGCACAGCTCGCCGGCGGCCAGGAACTCCATCCGGGCCTCGGCCAGCATCCCGTGGGTGCGCAGGCTGATCCCGAGCGCCAGGTGGGCCATCCGGGCGTACTGGAAATTCTCCTCGTCGCGTAACGGCAGCACCGCGTCGCGGGCCAGCTTCTCGGCCGGGATGATGTCGCCGAGTTTGGCCAGCGCGAGCGCGAGCATGGCCGCGGCGACCGGGTCGTCCGGGCGCTCGTCGACGTGCCGGCGGGTGATCTCGGCACTGCGCCGCAGCCGGGCCGCGCCCTCGTCGTGGCGTCCGACGTGGCCGAGCCGCAGTCCCCAGTAGAGCAAGGTCACCGCGTGCACCAGCGCGAACCCGGCGCCGGCCTCGCTGAGGTGTTCGTACGTCGAGGCGGCGGTCTCGTACATCTCGGCCGCGGTGGCCGCCTCGGCGAACGAGCAGAGGGCCGAGCGGTGGCGGTCGCCATCGGAGTGCGGCAGGTCGAGCAGCGCCGCCGCGCGGGCCAGGTTGCGCATCGCGTCCACGTCGCGGCCGCGCAGCAGGTCGAAATGCGCGAGGTCGCACAGTGCCTTGGCCTCGCCGAGCACCGATCCGACGGCGTGGTGCAGGCGTAACAGCCGCTCGCCCAGGTCGGCGGCCTCCGGGATGCGGCCGATGGCGAGATTCGCATACATCTTGCCCTGGATCAGGAACGGCACGGTGCGGCTGTCGCCGCAGGCACGGGCGATGGCCAGGTACGCGTCGGCGGCGCGCAACGCCTCGTGCCCGTGGCCGGTGGTCGCGAGCCGGTGCACGCGCAGGTCCAGCAGGTGCAGCGGGCCGAACACGGTGACCGGGACCGGCAGGCGCGAGCCGTTCATGTCCTCAGTATCAACAAAAAGCACCAGATCAACTACGGCAGAGATGCGACCGTCAGGATTCCGACGTGTACTTGTCCAAACCGTCTACCAGCATCTCGAGGCCGAACTCGAAGCGCGCCTCGATGCCCCCGCCGACCATGGCTTCGGCGTTCTTCTGTATGTACGGGTATTTTTCCGGGGGGAGCTGGGCAAAGTAGGCGACCAGGTCCTCGCCGAGCTGGGCGATGTAGGACTCCTTCTGGCCGCCGGCGTCGACCACCTCGGTGCGCCAGATCGAATACTCGTACGCGTCGGCGGTGATGTAGAGGAAGATCCGGTCCATCGCCCAGGCGGCCATCTTCGCCGGTACGCCACCGGACAGCATGATCCCCATCATCGCGTTGGAGATGCGCAACGCGTTCGGCCCGGTCGGGATCGTGGCCAGGGCGGCGCGGGCCAGGTCGTTGTGGTCGACCAGCGCCTGATGAGCGGTGCGGGCCAGCTCCTTGACCTGATCCTTCCAGCGCGCCGGATCCGGCTCCTGCGGCGTCACCATGCCGCACACCTCGTCGAACATGAGCTGGAGCAGCTCGTCCTTGTTCGTCACGTGGGCGTACAGGCTGGACGGCCCGGTCTCGAACTCGGCCGCGACCCGCCGCATGCTGACCGCGTCGATGCCCTCGCGCTGCACGATGCGCAGACCGGCCCGGACGATCTCGGCCCGGGTCAGCGGGATCTTGGCGGTGCGCACGGGCTTGGGCCGGCGGATGCTGCCGGGGCGCCAGGGGAGCTCGCTCATCGCCGTTTAATCTACTTGACGCGAACGGTGTTCGCCATTAGAACGGTGTTCGTAGATAACGAACACCGTTCGGGGGGAGCTCCATGGAAGCCGTTCTTGAGAAAGCCGCGGCGCCACCGTTATACCGATACCGATGGATCGGGTTCGCCGTGATCCTGGCCGTCGAGGTGATGGACCTGCTCGACGCCCTGGTCACCAACATCGCCGGCCCGGTGATCCGGGACGAGCTCAGCGGGTCGTACAGCCTGATCCAGTGGCTCGGCGCGGCGTACACGCTGGCGATGTCGATCGGCCTGCTCACCGGCGGGCGTCTCGGGGACATCTTCGGCCGGCGCCGGATGTTCCTGATCGGCGCGACCGGTTTCACGCTGGCCTCGCTGGCCTGCGGCATCGCCCAGTCGCCCGGCCAGCTGATCGTCGCGCGTGCCGTGCAGGGCCTCTTCGGCGCGGTCATGCTGCCGCAGGGGCTCGGCATGATCCGGCAGATGTTCAGCCCGGCCGAGCAGGCGAAGGCGTTCGGCGCGTTCGGCCCGGTGATGGGCCTGTCCTCGGTGGCCGGCCCGATCCTGGCGGGCTGGCTGGTCACCGCCGACTACTTCGGCGCCGGCTGGCGGATGATCTTCTTCATCAACCTGCCGCTCGGCCTGTTCGCCGTGCTCGGCGCGATCAAGTTCCTGCCCGAGTTCAGCAACGAGCGCCCGCCCCGGCTCGACGTGCTCGGCGTGCTGCTCGCCGCGGTCGGCGCGTTCCTGCTGCTCTACCCGTTGGTGCAGGGCCGGGAGCTGGACTGGCCGGTCTGGGTCTTCGTGATGCTGGCGGCCGGCCTGATCGTCTTCGGGCTGTTCTCGCGCTACGAGAGCCGCCGCGAGAAGAACGGGCTCGACCCGCTGGTGACGCCGAGCCTGTTCCGCAAGCGCGCGTTCACCGGCGGTCTCGCGGTGGGCCTGGTGTTCTTCGGCGGCATGATCGGCACCGGCCTGGTCTTCACGTTCTACCTCCAGATCGGACTCGGCTACTCACCGCTGAAGGCCGGGCTCACCACGCTGCCGCAGGCGATCGGCACGGTCGTCGGGTTCGTCGCGGCCGGCATGGGACTGGTCGAGAAGCTGGGCCGGCGGCTGCTGATGCTCGGCGTGGTCGTGATGATGGCGGGCACGGTCGGCTTCGGCACGACGATCTGGCTCGCCGGGGCGGACATCACCCCGTACCTGCTGATCCCGGGCCTGTTCCTGGTCGGCGCCGGGATGGGTCTCGCGATGGCGCCGTTCTTCAACATCGTGCTGGCCGGTGTGGACGACGCCGAGACCGGTTCGGCCTCGGGCGCGCTGACCTCGGTGCAGCAGCTCGGTGGGGCGTTCGGCATCGCGGTGCTCGGCACGCTGTTCTTCGCCCTGCTGCCGGGCCAGGTGACCGCCCATGTCGATCAATCACAAGCCTCATTACGTACGGCGTTGACCGCGGCCGGCGTTCCGTCGGACACCCAGGCGGCGGTCGCCAGCGGGTTGCGGGACTGCCTGCGGGACCGTACCGCCGCGGACGACCCGAGCGTGGTGCCGCCGAGTTGCGACGGAGCTGGCGGGGCGCAGAGCCCGGAGATCGCGGCCTACGCCCAGGAACAGGTGCGGGCCGGCTTCCAGAGCGCCACGATCCGCACCACCGGGGTCACGCTGGCGCTGCTGGTCCTCGTGTTCGGGCTGGCGTTCCTGCTGCCTAAACGGGCCCGCCCGGAATAGTCGGCAGGCCGGCGGCGCGCCACGCGACGTAGCCGCCGGCCAGGTCGGTCGCCCGGCGCAGGCCCAGATCCTGCAGCGCGGCGGCCGCCAGGCTGCTGGTGTAGCCCTCCTCGCAATGGACGATCACCTCGAGATCGAAGCTGTCCGCGAACGGCAGCCGGGCCTCGCTGCGCGGGTCCAGCCGCCACTCCAGCACGTTGCGTTCGATGATCACCGCGCCCGGGATCTCGCCGGACTCGGCCCGTTGCGCGGCCGGCCGGATGTCCACCAGCACGGCACCTCGGGCGACCGCGGCCGCCACCGAGTGCGGGTCGAGGCGGCTCAGCCGGGTGCGGGCGGCGGCGAGGATCTCGTCGATGCTGAGCGAGCCGGGCGGGGGAGTCAGGACCGGGGCACTCACCACTGTGCTCCCGCCCGCTCGACGGTCAGCACCCGCAGGCCGTCCGGGCCGAGGCGGTACTGGGTCATCGTGCTCAGCGCCGGGCCGTAGACGTGAATGCTGGCGGCCGGGCGGCCCGAGCGGTTGGTGATCCGGTGGATGTGCCGGGTGCCGAAGCGGCGGCCGGTGCCGGCGCTCAGTTCGCGTGCCTGAAGCGTGCCCCGCGTCCCGGCGACGGTCTCCTCGGTCAGGGTTCCGCCGACGACCTGGAACGCGCCGGCCGAGCCCCCATGGTCGTGCAGCTCGGTGCCCTGGCCGGGCAGCCACGTCAGCAGCCAGACCTCGTGATCGCCGGCGACGGCGAGGCGGTGGTACCACCGCTCGGCGGCGCTGTACCGGGGTGCGACCGGCCAGTCGTCGGGAGCGTCGGCATACCGGGCCGCGATGGCGAGGTGATCGAGTTCGAGGGCGACGTTCATGTATATATTTCCTATCAATACTGTAGGCTTTAGGGAGAGCCTACAGCACAGATATCAGTGGTCAACCCGGTTCCGCGATGTGGGAGGCACGCTCGCGCGCCCGCGCCAGCCCCCGAGGTTCGCCCGCGGCGCCGGCACGCGGCAGCCGGCCGGGCGTGCGACCCCCACCGCGCCGATCAGGATCCGGCGCAACTGGCGCTCCAGATCGGCGGCGTCCGGCCGCGCGGCCGGATCCTTGGCCAACAGGTCCAGGATCACCGGCGTGAGCGGGCCCGGCCGCCGGGGCGGGTCCGGTTCCTCGGTCGCGATCGCCACCAGCGACGCGGTCAGCGTCTTGCGGGCGAACGGCGGACGGCCCTCGGTGGCCGCGTACAGGGTGGCGCCGAGCGACCACAGGTCACCCGCCGGTCCGGACCGGCCCGGGCCCAGCCGTTCCGGCGCCAGGTAATAGGGCGAGCCCATGACCTCCTGGACCTCGACGTCCGGACCGTCCGTCGTGGCCAGTCCGAAGTCGGTGAGCACCACCCGGCCGTCGTCGGCGAGCAGGACGTTGTGCGGCTTGACGTCGCGGTGCATGACCCCGGCGGCGTGCGCGGCCCGCAGCGCGGCCAGCATCTGCAGACCGGCGCGGGCGGCGTCGCGATGCGACAACGGGCCGTCCTGCTCGATCGCCGTGTGCAGCGAGCGCGGACCGGCGTACTCCATGACGATCCAGGACCGCCCGGACCACCAGAGGACGTCGAAGACCCGGACCACGTTCGGATGGTCCAGCATGGCGGCGGCGCGGGCCTCGGCGACCGTACGACCGTCGGGCAGATCCGCGGGCGGCGCGGTGATCTCCTTGACCGCCACCCGCCGGCCCAGCACCTCGTCGTCGGCCAGCCACACCCGGCCCATGCCACCCGCGCCGATCACCTCGATCAGCCGATACCGGTCGCCGACCACCATGTCCCGGTCCACCGCGCATGCCGTCATGTAAGGGCTTCGCGGCCGGCCCGGTCCCGGATGGGTCTACCACCAACCTCGTCGTTTCGCCCAGGTGAGCAGCAGCGCCGACATGACCGCCATGACGATCAGGACGGCGATGAGCGCGGCGACGTGTGTCCGGTCGTTGACGATGATGTTCATGCCGTAGATCGAGGACAACGCGGTGATCGGCAGCGTCACCACGGCGATCACGGCGAGCCGTTCGGCCGCGATCGTCATCTTGGTCTCGGCTCGCGCCCGATAGAACTCGATCACGCCCTGGAGATACTCACGCTCGCCGTCGGCCAGCCCGCGGATCCGGTTCAGCTGATCCACCACGTCGTTGACCAGCGGCAGGTCGTCGGCCGGGATGCGGGCCTCGAGCGCGGCTACCCGGCCGTAGACCTCGGCACCCAGCGCGCCCATCGTGCGCACCGCGAGCAGCCCGTGCCGGGCCTGGAACAGCTCTTCCAGGAACTCCTCCGGGTTGCCCATGTGCCCGCTGGTGACCCGCTGCTCGAGCCGCCAGACGTCGGTGGTGACCTCCTCGATGAACGTCTCCAGGCGGTGCACCAGGGCGGACGTGATGGCGTACGAAAGCTCGTACGGGGAATCGGGTGTCAATCGGCCGGATTCGAGACGCCGGCGCACCCCGTCGGTCTCCCGCAACGCCACTTCCACGGAAAGCGCGGCATTGATGGGGCCGTGCACCGTCACCACATAGTTCTCGCCGATTATCTGATCAAGTTCGAGATAGTGGACGTGCCCGGACGGCCCGCGTTCCGGCCCGTGCAGGATCAACAGCTGTTGATGTGGATAAATCCGGACACGAGGCACGCGATTGCGTTGCATGCAGTCACGAACCGCGAGTGGGTGGCACTTCAATACCTCGGTGAGCAGGTCGACGGCCTCGTCCGAGCACTCCGGAATGTCCACCCAGACAACCGTGTCCGGCCGACCGATCAGTGCCGCGACCTCGGCGGTCGGGTGAGACTGGACAGTGCCCCCGGACAGCGACAGGACCCTGATCCCGGCCATGACTTCACGCTAGACCTGAAAGAGGCTCGTGACACTTTGCCTCTTTCCGAACAACAAGTAAAAACAAGCCCTCCGCAGTCGTCTGGATACGCTGCGTAAAAGAAATTAGGCTTCGGCTCACCGGATCGGCTCACCACCTCAGCCGTTAAGGCGGAAATCTCGTCGGCACCCGCCCGTGGAATCGAGAAAGCTATATGGTGACCTGCGCCGCTGAGAACCGGTGCCGGAGGCCACCTCGCCCGCCGCCCCCGACCCCCTGATTCCCGAGGACGGACACGTGTTGAAGTCACGCCGCGGTCTGCTCGCCGCCGGCTTAGCCGTCGCCGTGGTCGGCGCCTTCGGCGTCGCCTCGACCCTGAACGCGGGCGCGGACGAGGTTCCCGACGCCCCCGAGGCCAAACCCGCGGTTGCCGCCGCGGCCGACCCCGACGACCTGGTACCCCCGGTCGTTCTCCCCTGGGGCGAACGACCGAAGAAGATCAAGCGCGGCCGCGGCGGCGACACCAGCCGCAGCCTCCGGATCGAGGGGCTCTCCGCGGCGCCCGCCGACGCGAGCGGCTCGACCACCCCGCGCGGCCGGTACGGGCCGAAGGGCCGCAGCAACCGCACCAGCTTCCTCAAGACCGAGCACACCGACATCGTGCCCCCCGCGCCGGCGCCCGCGCCGTCCTCGTCGACCCAGCCGCCGGACAACGGCGACGAGGACGTCAACTACCTGTACAGCGTGGGCTCGCAGGCCGCCGAGACGGACGGCGTCTACGCGAACCTCACGGTGGCCAAGCCGACCCTCGCCAAGGCCGACTACCACACGCTCACCGAGATCGCGCTGCAGTCCGCCGACGGCCAGCAGATCGTCGAGGTCGGCTGGAACGTCGACCGGGTGGTCAACGGCGACGACGATCCGCACCTGTTCGTCTTCCACTGGGTCAACCGGAAGGCCACCTGTTACAACGCCTGCGGCTTCCAGCCGTACAGCAAGAACGTGACGGCGGGCGCCACCCTGGCGTACGACGTCACCAAGAAGTTCGGCATCCAGTACTTCAACGGCGCCTGGTGGATCGCCTACGACACCGAGTGGATCGGGTACTTCCCCGAGGCGCTCTGGAACGACGAAGGCGTCAAGTTCAACCGGTCCGGCCTGGTGCAGGTCTTCGGTGAGGTGGCCTCGACCACCGCCAAGCCGTGCAGTGAGATGGGCAACGGCCAGACCCCGGACAAGACGACCGCGGCCAAGGCGGCCAGCATCTCGTACCTGAACGGCCCGCCCGAGCAGATGAACGTCCGGGCCACCAGCGACGTCTACACCGTCAACGCCCTCAGCGCCCGAACTTTCCGGTTCGGCGGCCCCGGAGCCTGCTGAGTCTGAGCTCTTTCAAAATCACCCCGCGACACGATGCCCGGTCCCGGCGAGGGGGACCGGGCATCGTCCTGTCGCCGGACGGGTACGCGTCACGTCGAACCGAACCGGCCGGATCGGTGTAGAAGTGTGTGCAGGACCGACGGCGAGAGGCTTGGGCGCGGATGAAGAGACGGGTGAGCCCCGACGAGGAGCTGATGACCGCCCTCTACACCGAGCATTATGCGGTCCTGCTCAGCTTCATCCTTCGTTACGTACGCGACCGGCACCGCGCCGAGGATCTGGTGCAGGAGACGTTGCTGCGGGCCTGGAAACACATCGACCACCTGGACACCGAGACCGGCCGCACCCGCTCCTACCTGCTGACCATCGCGCGCAACGTGGTGACCAACGCCTGGCGGGCGGAGCAGCGCCGGCCGCATCTGGTGGCCGACGAGAACGCGGTCAACTCGGTGCCGGAAGCCGACAACGTCGACCAGATGGTCGAGGGCTGGCTGGTCGCCGAGGCGCTGGGCCGGCTTTCCGGCGAGCACCAGGACGTGGTGCGCGCCATGTATTTCGAGGGACAGAGCGTCGCCGACACGGCACGCAAGCTGGCCATTCCGGAGGGCACCGTGAAATCCCGCGCCTACTACGCGGTGCGCGCCCTGCGGGCAGTGTTCGAAGAGATGGGAGTACTGCGGTGAGCGCCGAGCACGAGGAGATGCGCCGCCTGCTCGGCGGCTATCTGCTCGGTGGGCTGGACGAACCGGACACCGACCGGCTCGACGCCCACTTGCGCGACTGCGACGAGTGCCGGGACGAGCTCGACGTGCTCTCCCCGGTGCCCGAATTGCTCCGCCGGCTACCCGAAGCGCAGCGATCATCGGATTCCGCGACGGCCCGCCCGCTGGTCAGCATGTCGGCGCGGCCCAGCCCGGAGAACATCGAGGGTCTGCTGCGGCGGATGCGGGCCGAGCGCCGCAAGGACCGCCGGACCGCCGGCGTGCGGTGGCTGGCCGCCGCGGCGGTGGTGCTGATCGCCGCCGTGATCGGGTTCGGGGTCATCCAGAACAGCCGGCAGTCGTCGCCGCCGGAGGCGGTGCCGAGCCCACAGCTCATCACCGCCCAGTTCGAGCCGTCGCAGGGCAGCGGGATGACCGGGGAGGCGCAGCTCACCGGAAAGGTGTGGGGAGTCTCGGTCTCGGTCGAGGTGACCAAGCTGCGCGGCGAGGGCCCGTTCCGCTGCGAGATGCGCAACATGGAGGGTGACGTCGAGCAGGCGGCGGCCTGGGGTCCGACCCCGTCCGGCAACGCCAAGGTGATCGGGGCCACCTGGTTCCAGCTCAGCGACGTCAGCTCGGTGAGCATCGCCGACTACGAGGGCCACGTGTTAGGGACGGCGAAGTTCGACTAGCCGGGCGACATCCCAGCGCGACGACATCGAGGAGTAGAGCTGCCGGGCCTCGTCCGGCCGGTCCCCGCCGAGCACCGCCGCGTCCTCCAGGGCCGCTGCCAGCTCGACCACCCGGCCGACCTTGCGGTAGTGCCGCGCGGCGGCGCGGGCCGGGCCGGGGTCGCCGTGCAGCAGCGCCTGGCAGCGCAGGTTCGCCGCGTACGCGCGGGCCGGCCGCACCTCCTTGGCGGCCTCGCCGGCGCAGATCGCGGCGGCCCGCTCGGCGATGTCCGGGCGGGACCGGCGCCGGGCCAGCCGCAGCACGTCCGGCAGCCACTGGTGGCGCAGCATCATCGGCGCGTACGACGGGTGCAGCAACGGCTCGAGCAGTTCGAGCGCCTCGGCGTCGCGCCCCCGCTGCTCGGCCGCGAGCGCCCGGGCGACCAGCAGGAAGTCGCAGTTCTCCCGTTCCGCCTCGCTGGCCGGCACCGCGTCGGCCGCGTCCAGGTGCACCGCCGCCAGGTCGCGGGCGTCGCGGTGCAGCGCGATCAGGGCCGCGACGCCGTGCAGCAGCATGGTGACCGCACCCGGTTCGCGCCGCCCGTGGAAGGTGATGCCGGGGCTGTCCTCGGTCACCCCGCCCACCTCGGTCAGTGCCTCGTCCCAGCGGCCCAGCCAGAAGTCCTGCACCGCGGTGGTCACCTGCAGGCCGGCCGGGGCTTCGCGCAACGTCTGCTGCGCCTCGTCCAGCCGATCCAGGTTCTGCAGCGAGAAGAGCCGGTTGTCGAGCAGGTCGAAGTAGGTGTCGGCCAGCGCCGGATCGTCCCGGACCACGTCCAGCGCCCGATCCACGTGTTCCAGCGCACGCTCGTGGTCGCGGCGGATCGAACTGGTCAGCCAGATCGTCTGCAGGGCGAAGGCGGTCTCGTACGGCTGAGCGGCGGCGACCGCCTCGGCGTACACGACGCGCGCGTTGCGCTCGGCCCGGTCGAGGTCGTCCAGGCTGCCGCGGCGGAAGTTGGCCACCAGCACCCGATGCCGGGACCGCCAGATCGTCGGCACCGCGGCATCGTCGACCGCCTCGCGCAGCATCCCCACCGCGTCGGCCTCGCGGCCCCCGCGATACCACATGGTGGCGAGCAACTGGCGCATCTCGGCCCGGTCGGCCGGATCGGTGGCCAGCGCCATCGCCTCCTCGGCCTCGGTCAGCAGGAAACGGTCCCGGCGGAACTCCAGGCGCACCAGCGCGACCAGCAGCATGCCGCGCTGCGCCGCGGACGGCAGGCTGGTGCGCAGCGTCCGGCGGATCAGGTCGGCGGCGATCTGCGGCGCCCGGCGCACCACCTCGGTGTGGTGCGCCAGCAGCCAGTTCAGCACCCAGGAGTCGACCACCGGGGTCTGCGCGTTGAGTTGCTCGGCGACCCGGGTGACCGGGCTGCCGCCGGCCGCCAGCACCTCGGCCGCGTGCCGGTGCAGCCCGGCGCGCAGGGCCGGCGGAATGCTCTCGGCCAGCGCCTCACGCAGGAACGGATGCCGGAAGGCCAGGTCGGTGCCGCTGTCCACCAGCACGCTCGCGGTCAGCGCCTCCTCCAGCGCGCCGACCAGGTCCAGCGCCGAGCGGCCGGTGACCGCCACGACCTCGCTCACCGAGAACTCCGAGCCGAGCAGCGCGGCCAGCCGCAGAACCTCACGCGTCTCCGGCCGGAGCAGGTCGATCGTGGTCTGGACCGCGTCCAGCAGGGTCGGCGGCGGGTCGACCGTGACGTCCGGGCCGACCTCGGCATCCTTGATCGCCTGCTGCCGGAGCAGGGCCGCGATCAGCTCACGCGCGTAGAGCGGATTGCCGCCCGAACGCCCGACCAGCGCCCGCAGATTGGCCCCGGGCGGGGCGCCGACCAGCGAGGTCACCAGCCGGTCCAGTTCGGCCGGACCGAGCGGGCCCAGACGCAGCGGCGGGCCGTGCAGTGGCGTGGTCTCCGGCCGGGCCGCCGCGACCAGCAGCAACGGCAGCCGGGCACGCAGCGCGAGCAGCCGCTCCCAGACCCGGACGGTCGCGGTGTCCGCCCACTGCATGTCGTCCACGATCAGGATCAGCGGGGCCGACGCACACGCCTGCCGTACACCCGCGACGATCTGATCTTCAGCAAACTCAGCCTCGGCCACCGCGGGCTCGGCGATCGGGCTACGCGGCCGGCGCGACGCCGTCTCCAGACCCAAGGCCCGGGAAAGGACCTGCAGCGGTACGCCCGAGCCCAGCTGATCGGCCGCACCCCAGGCGACCCGGCAGCCGAACGCCGCGGCATCGCCGAACGCGTGGGTCAGCAGCTCGGTCTTCCCGATCCCGGCCTCCCCCTCGATCCACACCGCGCCGCCGGTGCCACCCGCGACCTGACGCACCAGATCACGAAGAAGAGCGATTTCCCGCGTACGCCCGAGCGAGTCCCGCCCCGCCAGCCCGTCCCGCAGAGCCTTCGCGATGGGGGTGGGCACCACCGTGCGCGACGGCTCCGGAACCGACCCGGCCAGCACCCGCCGCTGCAGCGCCCGCAACGCCGGACCCGGCTCGATGCCCAGCTCGGTGACCAGCGTGCGGCGCGCCGCCCGGAACACCTCCAGCGCCTCGGCGTGCCGGCCCGCCCGGTGCAGCGCCCGCATCAGCAACTCGTGCAGCGGCTCGTGTAGGGGATGGTCCTGGACCAGCCCGGTCAGCTCGGCGATCAGCGCGTCGTCGTCGCCGGAGTCCAGCCGGATCCGGGCCCGCTGCTCGGCGGCGGCCAGCCGCAGCTCGGCCAGCCGCTGCCGGTCCAGCTCGAGAAACGGCCCGGCCAGGGTGGCGTACGCGTCCCCGTGCCAAAGGTCCAGCGCCGCGTCGAGCCGGCGCACCGCGGCCCGCGGATCCGGCGACTCGGCCGCCGCGGACCGCAACCGCTGGAACCGGGCCGAGTCCAGCTCGGCCGGATCGAGCCGCAGCACGTAACCACCGGCGGCGGTGCCCAGCATGTTCGCCGCCAGCGCCCGGCGCAGCCCGGAAACGTACGTGTAAACGCTGCCCACCGCGGTGGCCGGCGGCGAGTCGCCCCAGATGGCGGTGATCAGCTCGTCCCGCCCGACCGGCCGTCCGGTGTGGGCGGCGAGGACGGCGAACACCGCGCGCTGCCGGGCCGCACCCAGATCGATCTCGTGGTCGCCGACCCAGGCGCGCACCGGCCCGAGCACGTTGACGCGCAAGACGTTCGCCACGCGGCCTCCCGGGTCGATGTCTGTCAACTTCACGGGAGACGGACCGGGTGTCAATGGATAACACAAAGCGGATGGACGGGCACCGTTGCGCCGGGACGCCTTCCCACGCATCGAGACATCTGATCAACTGGTCTATCGGCCGCGCGCCGGCGATGAAGGATCCCTGAAGGTTCTGTGAAGAACCGTTCCCGACACTGCTCGCATGGAACAGATCCGGATCGCGGTTCAGGCGATGGACCCGGTGAGCCATGCCGGACTCGTCGCCCTGTTGCAGTTCCGACCCGACTTCACCGTGTTGCGCACCAGCCAGCGCAACGACGCCGACGTGCTGGTCGTCGCCGCCGAACGGCTCAGCACCGACGTGGTCGCGGCGTTGCGCCGGGCCCTCGGCGACGTCGGCGCCCCGGTCGTGCTGGTGACCCAGGAGATCACCGAGGCCGACCTGCTCGTCGCCGTCGAGTGCCGGGTGGTGGCGATCCTGCCGCGCGGCGCGGTGACCGCCGAACGGCTCGCGCACAGCGTCCGGGCGGCCGCCGCCGGGGGTGGGGTGCTACCGCCCAATCTGGTCGGTGAGCTGCTCAAGCACGTCGAGCGGATGCAGCGGGAGATGCTCGCGCCGCGCAACGGTTCGGGGCTGAGCCCGCGCGAGATCGACGTGCTCCGGCTGATGGCGGACGGCTTCGACACCAACGAGATCGCCGGGAAGCTCTGCTACTCGGAGCGCACGGTGAAGAACGTGATCTACGGGGTCACGCATCGCTTGAAGCTGCGCAACCGGTCGCACGCGGTGGCGTACGCGCTCAGGGCTGGGATGATTTGACGGTTTCCGTCTCGCGCGGGTGCACCGGCGGCGCACACGGGTCGCAGAACGACTTGACCGGCGACTTCGACGGTAAACGCGTCGGCACCAGGATCGCCGCCACGACACCACCGGCCACCATCAGCGCGGCGCAGAGCAGCATCGAGTTGCGGTAGACCGGATGCAGCTGGTTCGCGTCGGTGAGCTCGCCCGCGCCCAGCCCGGCGGCGAGCGGCAGGACGGCGACCGCGAGCAGGCCGGCCGCCCGGGCCACCGCGTTGTTGACCCCGGAGGCGATGCCGGCGAACGCGTCCGGGAGGGAGCCGAGCGCGGTCGCGGTCAACGGCGCGACCAGAGCGGCCAGGCCCAGGCCGAAGATGATCACGGGCGGAAGGACGTCGGTCGCGTACGAGGCGCCGGGTCCGATCATCGCCATCCAGGCGAGCGCGACCGCACAGATCAACGGGCCCACGGTCATCGGGATGCGCGGCCCGATCCGCTGCCCGAGCATGCCCGAGCGGGCGGACAGCCCCAGCATGATGAGCGTGATCGGCAGTAACGCGATCCCGGCGATCAGCGGGCTGTACCCGGCCACCACCTGAAGGTTGAGCACGACCAGGAAGAAGACGCCGCCGTTGGCCGCGTAGACCAGGAAGGTGACCACGTTGGCGCCGGTGAACGCCCGGGTCTTGAAGACGTTCAGCGGCAGCATCGGATGCGGCGACCGGTGCTCGTTCCAGACGAAGGCGACCATGCCGAGCACGCCGATGGCGAGCGCGGCCACCACCATCGGATCGCCCGGGCCGTTCGCGGTCCACGCGGTGAAGCCGTAGGTGAGCCCGGCCAGGCCGACCGCCCCGGTCACCACCCCGATCACGTCGAGCTTCTGCGCCGCGTCCGGATTCTTCGACTCCGGCACGTGCCGGGCGGTCACCCAGAGCACCGCGGCGGCGAGCGGCACGTTGATCAGGAAGATGTAGCGCCAGCTCGCGGCCTCGACGATCCAGCCGCCGAGGAACGGGCCGAGCGCGCCGCCGATGCCGCCGAGGCCGGACCAGGCGCCGATCGCGCGGGAGCGGTCCTCCGGGACGAACGACGCCTCCAGGATGGCGAGCGCGCCCGGGGTGAGCAGGGCGCCGCCGATGCCCTGCAGGATGCGGGCGCCCACCAGGAACTCCACGTTCGGGGCGAGGCCGCAGAGCAGCGACGCCGCCGCGAACCAGGCCACGCCGAGCAGATAGATCCGCTTACGGCCGAAACGGTCGCCGAGCGAGCCGCCGAGCAGGATCAGGGCGGCGAGGCTCAACGCGTACCCGTTGATGGTCCACTGCAGCCCCGCGGAACCGGCGTCGAGGCCGCGGCCGATCATCGGCAGCGCGATGTTGACCACCGTGGAGTCGATGAAGGCCAGGCTGGAGCCGAGCACCGTAGCGAAGAGCACCCAGCGGCCGGCCGCGGTGCGATAGCGGACCCCATCCATGCCGATGACAGTACGCCGCACCGATCATGCGATCCGACGAGCCGATCTCCCCTTTTGCGTGTCCCTCACCTCATCGATGATGCGCACGTACGTTCTCATCATCGGGTTTGAGCGCGTACGTTCTCAGGCTGTTCTCTGAGCGCGTACGTGCGCAACTGATACGATGTGCATGTACGTGCACAAAATAGGAGGTGACATGCGGCTGTTGAATGCCCGAGACCTGGGTCTTTACGTGCGCAGCCGACGCCGCGAAGTCGGTCTTAACCAGTCGGAAGCCGCACGCCGAGCGGGAGTGAGTCGTCGCTGGCTGTCCGATTTCGAGTCCGGCAAGCCGACTGCGGAGGTGGGCCTGGTAATCCAGCTGATCTCCGCCCTCGGCCTGTCCTTCGAGGTCGGCGTCGCCCCCGAACCGGAGATCGATCTCGACGCCTATCTGCGCGCGGTGGGTGGACCATCATGACGACCGCCATGATCGTTCTGCTCGGTGGCAGGCACGTGGGTGAGCTGCGCCAAGGCAAGGGCGGAAAGCTAACGCTTACCTATGATTCCGACTATCGATTGGCGGCCGACGCTCTCCCGCTGTCATTGTCGATGCCGCTCGCCGTTGCCGAGCACGACGACCCCGTCATCCGTGCCTTCTGCCAGGGACTTCTCCCGGACAACGAAGCCGTCCTGGACCGTTGGGGCCGCGAGTTTCAAGTGTCGTCGGGGAATCCGTTCGCGCTGCTGAGCCACGTGGGAGAGGACTGCGCCGGGGCTGTCCAGTTCGCGTTGCCCGATCGTGTGGAGGGTCTACTCGCCCGGACCGGATCGGTCGCGTGGCTCACCGAGGAGGGTGTGGCCGAACGATTGAGGGCGCTCCGCCGTGATCCGTCGGCGTGGCATCTGGCCGGCACGGGCCAGTTCAGCCTGGCGGGTGCGCAGGCAAAAACGGCACTCCACCACGATGCGTCGACCGGCCGTTGGGGCGATCCGTCCGGTGCGATACCGACCACACACATTCTTAAGCCGGCCATCGCCGGGCTTGACGACCACGACCTGAACGAGCACCTGTGTCTACAGGCCGCCCGCAGCGTCGGAATATTAGCGGCCTCGTCCCGGGTGCTGTCCTTCGCGGGCGAGCGCGCCGTCGTCGTCGATCGCTACGACCGTTTCCCCGGTGGCAGCGGAATCGTACGACGCCTCCACCAGGAAGATATGTGCCAGACCTTGGGGATTCCGCCGGCGACGAAATACCAGAGCGAAGGCGGCCCGACACCCGAGCAGATCATCAGGCTGATGCGCGACACCATCAGGCCGCCGACCGTGGCGGATCTCGACATCGAGCGGTTCGTGGATGCGCTGGCCCTCAACTGGATCATCGCCGGCACAGACGCCCACGCGAAGAACTTCTCGCTGCTGCTCACCGCCGATCAGATCCGGCTCGCGCCTTTGTATGACGTGGCGAGCAGTCTGCCGTACGACGAGATGTATCTGCCGCGGCTGCGGCTGGCCATGAAGATCGGCTCGGAGTATCGGGTCGAGGGGATAACCGGGCGCCACTGGCGGGCCTTCGCGGAGCGAAATCGGCTTGACCCGGACCGTACGGTCGAGCGGGTGGACCGGCTGGCGGAGCGCCTGCCCGCGGCATTCCGCGCGGCCGCCGACGATGCGACGGTCAAGGCTCTCGACTCAGAGCTGCCGGATCGCCTCGCCGGTCGCGTCGCCGAGCATGCCGAGAAGTGCCGGCGCGCGTTGGAGGTGCGTTGATCAGGGTGGCTCGGGCCGCGGACGTGGCGGTTATGCGGCTGATCGAGGTGGCGGCCGGGCGGGCGTTCGCGGACGTCGGGATGGACAAGGTCGCCGGCGATGAGGCGCTGCCCGCGGCCGAGCTGCTCGCATACCAGCGGGACGGGCGCGCCTGGGTGGCCACCGACGCGAACGAGCAGGTCGTCGCGTATCTCATCGCGCTCTGGGTGGACCAGGTCGTGCACATCGAGCAGGTCTCGGTGCATCCCGGGTACGCCCGCCGGGGCATCGGCGCCGCCCTCATCGAGCACGTGGCCGGGTGGGCGAGGGAGCGGGGATCCGCCGCCCTCACCCTCACCACGTTCGCCGAGGTGGCCTGGAACGCGCCCTACTACGAGCGGCTCGGTTTCCGGCGGCTCACCGAGGACGAGCTGACGCCGGGGCTGCGGGCGATCCGGGCCGAGGAGGCCGCGCACGGCCTCGACGAATGGCCCCGGCTGGGCATGCGACGCGAGCTATAAGGCCGCCCGCATCCGTTCCAAGCCCAGCAACGCGTCGGCCACCCGCTCCACCCCGCGGCCGTCCACCGCCGCCCACGCTTTCGCCGCCAGCGACGTGCGCAGGTCGGCGTCGGTCAGCAGCTCGCGCAGCGTCGTCAACGAGTCGTCGCTCAGGTGGCCGAGCTGCCCGATGCCGGCCGCGTACCCGCGCGCAATAGTCCGGTCGTACCCGAGGATCTGGTTGTCCACCACCCAGACCAGCGCGGACGGCAGGCCCAGGCAGAGCAGCTCCCAGGTCGACGTGCCGCTGGCGCTGACCGCGAGGTCGGCCTCGGCGAGCAGCTTCGGCAGGTCGTCGGTCGGCGCGATGATCTCGAAGCGCTGGCCCGCCGACGGCGTGATCGCGCTCAGCTCGCGGCGCAGCTCCTCGGTCGCCCCGACGATCGTGGCCTCGAACGGCACCCCGGTCCGGGCGAGCAGTGCGGCGACCTGCGGTGCGGCATGGTAGGCGTCGGTGCCGCCGAAAAAGGCCACGACCTTGGGCGTACGCGTCGCGGAGTGCACCGGCGCCGAAAGCGGCCGCAACTGGCGCACCGAGCCGCGCAGCAGGGCGTAGTCGAGCCCGGCCAGACCCAGCGCCCCGGGGACCTCGATGTGCGCGTCGAGGTTCTGGTCGACGTAGATGTCGGCGGTCTGCCCGCGGAACTCACCGTCCACGATGGCCAGTACCGGCCGGCCGGTCTTGCGGACCGCCACCGTGTGCTGCGACGGCAACGTGTACGAGTCGACGACGAGCGCGTCCAGCCGGAGCCGCTCGGCGGCGGCGACCAGGCCGACCGGGTCGAACGGCGCCGGGTTCCACGGGAGTCCCCGCTGGGTGAGCTGCGCCTCGGCCCACTCCACGCCGCCGAGGTCGGCCAGGAAGCGCACGCCGACGCCGCGCGCCACCAGTTCCTCGGCCAGTGCCACACAACGAACGAGATGCCCGACGCCGGTGCGGGGACCGGCATCGCAGCGGATTCCGACCACTGTCACGCCGGGCCCGCCCCCGCGCGTGTGGTGTTTGCCTGGTTCATGCTTGGACGAGTGCCTTCTGCAGTACGTGTGCGTTCAGTTCGATGAGATCCGGGCGCCCGTCCAGGAAACCGGCCAGCGCGCGGATCGAGACCGGCTCGTCGCCGAACCGCTCGACGATGGCCTCCATCAGCTTCCAGTCGTCCTGCGTGTCGAGCGTGAGCCGCAGGTGCGACAGGTCGGGCTGCAGGGTCAGCCCGAGCACGTCGAACTCCTCGGAGTGCGTGTAGATGTATGACGTCACGTGGGTGCGGTGATGGTCGGTGGCGAGCGCGTCGATCATGCGGAGCACCGGCGTGCGCACCACCTCGACGTCGAGACCCAGCGGAAGCGTACGGCTGAGGGAAGTTGTCATGTAGTCCGCGCCGGACGCCGTGAACACCTGGTGGACCCGGGTGATCAGCTCGGGGTCGAGCATCGGGCTGTCCGCGGTGAAACGCATGACCACGTCGCTGTCGATGTCGTCGAGCACGCCGAGGAACCGGGCCAGCACGTCGTCGACCGGGCCGCGGTACACCGGTACGCCGATGGCCTCGCACTCGGCGACCACCGCGTCGTCCGCCGCCTCGACGGTCGTGGCCACCACGAGCTCGTCCAGCACGCCGCTGGCCCGCGCGGCCCGGACCACCCGGGCGAGCACCGTCCCGCCGCCGAGCTGGCGCAACACCTTGCCGGGCAGCCGCGAGGAATTTATGCGGGCCTGGATTATGCCGAGGGTCGTCATGAAAGTCCTTTACGGAGGCGATTGCGGACCTTGCGGGCTACGCCGTAGCTGATCTTGGCGGCGCGGAAACCCACCGTGCCGCTGAACGCGGCGGTCTGCAGGCGAAGTTTACGAAGTTCTCTGTCCCGGCGTTCGATCTCACGTTCGAACCATTGCGCACGTGACGCGGCGTCCGCCACCTGCCTGCGCAGTGCTCGCAGCTGCTCGTCGTGCTCGCGCCGCGAATCGGGGAGCGGCTCGTCCTCAGCGGGCGAAATGTCCGCGATGACCCCGGGCTGCCCGGCCGCGCCGTGCAGTAAAGAAGTAAGCGTCGCCACGTCGGTCGCGGCCGGCCATGGGTGGGCGTACCCGCCGCCGAGCAGCGTATGCGCGAACTGGCGCAGCACGTCGCCCTGCGCCGGGACGGTCGGGTCGAGCACCGCGTACGCGTCGCCGTGCACCACCACGTTGTCGGCAGCCGAGCGCGGCAAAGCGGTCATCCATCCGGCGAGCAACCGGCGTACCAATGGCAGGTCGTGCCGCAGGCAGGCGGTGAGCAGCAGTTCCTCGAGGAGCCGTCCGGCCGGCAGCGGCCCGGTCGCCGCGGTCGTCTCGCGATCGGGATCCTCGCGGACCAGCCGGCGCACCCACGTGCCGGTCTCGTCCGCGGCCAGCTCGACCACGGGACCGTCGCCGAACAGCACCGCGGGCAGGTTCAGCGTGGCCATCGGCCGTGGCGCCCGGTGCGCGACGACCAGCCAGCCGGCCGCCAGTTCCGCGCCGAGACCCCCGCGCACGGCCGCGGCGGCGAGCCGGCGCGGATCACTGAGCACTTCGCGGTTCGCGTACGCCCGGCCGACCGCACCCGCGGTCGCCGCTGCCAAGGCGTCGACCGGGCCGTTGCGCAGCGCGCTCGGGGTGGCGATCAACGTCGGCGCCGCCGGGAACGGCCAGAGCGTGCCGAGCCAGTCGACCGCCAGGCCCTCGGTCACGAGCCGCTCGGCCAGCCGGGTCGGGTTGCCCGGTTTGGTGTCGAACTCGCCGAGCGGCAACCAGTCGCCGTCGCCCTGCGCGGCGGTGGCGCTGGACGGGTCGACCAGCCGGTGGGCGCCCAGCTCGTTCTCCACCGCGAGCAGCAGCGTGCCGCCCGGTCGCAGCGTCTTGTGCAGCGACTGAAGGCTTTCCACCCAGTCGAGCTGCGGTCCCTCGACCGAGCAGAGCCGGCGCACGCCGTCGAGCGCGACCACGATGTCGTACCGGTCGGTGTCGGTGACCTTGGCGAGGGTGCCGCACAGGACGGACAGCCCGCGGGTGTCCAGCTCGATCGCCCGCGGCTGGGAGCGCACCAGCACGGTCAGCCGGGTGCGCGCGGCCAGGGCGTCGATGAGGCCGTCGTCGTGCGGGCCGGCCACGAGCACGCGCGCGCCGGCCGGGACCAGCCCGGCAATGTACTCGAACAGGGCGCCACCGACCGGGAGCCGATCCTCGACCCAGTCCGGCATCTCCCCGCCGATCATCTGGATCACGCGGAGCCTCCCGGCGCGGCCCAGCCGAGCATGACCCGGGCCTCGGCGGGCGACGCTACGTAGTCGGCGCCCAGCTCGGACATCGCCGAAGCGTACGCGGCCTGCTGGTCGAGGTGTTTGCCATGCAGCTCCGGCCAGTTCCGCCGGATGCGCTCGGCCGTCGGAACGTGCTCCTTGTCCAAATACATCGGGTCACCGTAGACCGCGGGCTCACACCCCGCCGCAACGCCGTGGAAGATGGCGCTGCTCAGCCGATTGGACGCCACCCGCTTGTGTTTGCGCAGCTCAGCGAGCTGTTTGTGGAGAAACTTGGCGTCTGTGTCGCGCCACTGATACCCACGGTAGCCGTGCGAGATGACGCGTCCGGCCTGCTCGTACCACGCCCGGACCCGGTCGTTGCGGAACTCGTTCCAGTACAGGCAGATGGTCAGCGGGCCCGGCTCGGTCTCCCGGATCTCGTCGATCAGCCGCTGGTGGTCGCCCTGGACCTGCTGGCCCTCCCAGCCGTGGAACGGATACCAGATGGTGCCCTCGCGCACCGCCTTCGCGGGCTCCGGCTCGGCGAACCGCAACAGGTAGAGGAAGGGCGCCCCGATGACGGTCGCCTGCCGGCGGCCCATCGACCAGGCGCGGCGCCGGGTCTGCTCGGACCACACGAAGATCGGACGGCCCGGGACGTACGGCGTACCGATGCCGAGACCGTCCACCACGTTCCAGCCGTGTTGCAGGTACCCGTCGATCCGCGGCGGATCGGCCGGGTCGAGTCCGCAATACTCGGCCATGATGTGGGCGTGGCCGTAGAAGTGGTTGGCGTGGTGCACCCGCTAGCTCCCGAGGATTTTGCGCAGCTCCTCCACGACACGATCCTGGTCGGCGTGGGAGAGGTCGGCGAAGAGCGGCAATGACAGCTCTTCAGCGTAGAACGCCTCCGCGACCGGACACATACCGCGACGGTATCCGAGGTCCTCGTACGCCGGGTGCCAGTACACCGGGATGTAATTGACCTGCACGCCGATGCCGGCCGCGCGTAGCCGGTCGTACACCTCGCGCCGCCGCCCGTCGAGCACCCGGATCGGGTAGAGGTGGCGCATCGGGTCCACGCCCTCGCGCTGGATCGGCAGCCGCAGCCCCGGCACGTCGGCCAGCAGCTCGTCGTACCGCGCGGTCAGGGCCTGGCGGCGCGCCTTGAACTCGGGCAGCCGCAGCAGCTGCGAGCTGCCGAGCGCGCAGAGCAGGTCGGGCAGGCGGTAGTTCTGGCCGAACTCGGGCACCTCGTAGAACCAGCCGCCCTCGTCCTGGTGCCGCATCCGGCCCGGGTCGCGCACCATGCCGACCCCGCGGAACGTACGCGCCCGCTCGAGCAGCTCCGGCCGCATCGACGCGACCGCACCGCCCTCGGCCGTGGTCAGGTTCTTCGTCGGGAAGAACGAGAAGGTGGTGAGGTCGGCGAGCGTGCCGACGGGCCGGCCGTGGTACGTCGAGCCGATCGCGTGCGCGGCGTCGCCCAGGAGCACCGCGCCGACCCGCTCGGAGATCTTGCGGAGCGCGTCGTACTCGGCCGGGTGCCCGGCGTAGTCGACGGCCGCGATCGCCTTCGTCCGCGGACCGGCGACCGCCTCGACCGCGGCCGGGTCCAGGTTGGCCGTTTCGTCCTCGATGTCGGCGAAAACCACGGTGGCGCCCAGCATGGTGGCCGTCGAGGCGGTGGCCACGAAGGTCATCGGGGTGGTGACCACCTCGTCGCCGGCCTTGACCCCGGCCGCCGCGTACGCGGTGTGCAGCGCCGTCGAGCCGTTGGTCACGGTGACCGCCGGAGCGCCCGCGACCGCCTCGATGTCCGCCTCGAACTGGGCGACCCGGGGACCGGTGGTGAGCCAGTCGCTGTGCAGGGCGGCGACGACCGCCTCGACGTCCGAGTTGTCGATGGACTGCCGTCCGTAGGGCAGCATCAGTTGTCCCCGAGCAGCGCGCGCATCTCTTCCACGCTCAGCCACAGGTCGTTGTTGTCCGAGCGGTAGTTGAACCCGTCGGCGACCTCCTCGCCACCGGTCGGCGTCTCGTAGCCCCAGCTCGCCACCACGGGCTGCACCACGTAGCGGTCGGGGAAGCGCAGCGTGCGGCGGCTGTCGTCGGCGGCGATCATCTCCTCGTGCAGCTTCTCGCCCGGCCGCACGCCCACCTCGTGGGTCGCCGAGTCCGGCGCGACGGCCTCGACCAGGTCGAGGATGCGCATGCTGGGGATGCGCGGCACGAACAGCTCGCCGCCCTGCATCACGTCGAACGAGTCGACCACGAACTTCACCGCTTGCGGGAGCGTGATCCAGAAGCGGGTCATCCGCTTGTCGGTGATCGGCAGGCTCTTGCCCTCGGCGGCGAGCTTGCGGAACAGCGGGACGACCGAGCCGCGGCTGCCCATCACGTTGCCGTAGCGGACCACCGCGAGACGGGTCGGGTGGGTCGCCGCGTAGTGGTTGCCGGCGATGAAGAGCTTGTCCGCGACGAGCTTCGTGGCGCCGTACAGGTTGATCGGGCTCGACGCCTTGTCGGTCGACAAGGCCACGACCCTCTTGACGCCCGCGTTGATCGCGGCGTCGATCACGTTCTGCGACCCGTTGATATTCGTGGCGACGAATTCGGAGGGGTTGTATTCCGCGGTGTCGACCTGCTTGAGGGCGGCCGCGTGCACCACGTAGTCGACCTGGTGCATCGCCCGCTCGAGGCGCCGCGAGTCGCGGATGTCGCCCAGGAAGAAGCGCAGGCGGGGGTCGTCGCCGAACATCTGCCGGACTTCGTACTGCTTCAGCTCGTCCCGGGAGAAGACGACAATCCGCTGCGGGTCCAGGTTGTCGAGGGCGTAGTTCAGGAAGGCCTTACCGAAGGAACCGGTCGCTCCGGTGACCAGGATCGACGATCCGCTGAGTACAGACACTTGATGTTCTCCCGGGGGGTGGGCAGAAGGCAGTTCGAGCCGAGACGATAACAAGCTCACCTGGCGCTTCGAGAGCCAACACAAAACGGCAACCGGCATTAACCTGCGGTTCAGCTAACATTAGCCGCGACGTCCGAGGTCTCGATGATCTTTGGAGTCCTCTGTCCACCACCCCTTTGGAGCTGTCCCGTGACTGAACTGCAGAGACTGCGTGATGCGTTCCGCACCGCATTGGATCTTCCGGCGGACGCTCCCGTGGACGACCTGCGGTACCAGGACAACGAGAAGTGGGATTCGCTCGCTCACATGTCCTTGATCGCCGCTATCGAGGACGAGTTCGGCGTGATGATCGACACAGACGACGTAATCAATATGTCCAGCTTCGCCGAGGCCGTGCGGATTCTCGGCAAGTACGGGGTGACCATCGATGGCTGACCGGGTGGCCCTGGTCACAGGCGCCTCCCGGGGGATCGGCCGGGCCACCGCCACGCGTCTCGCCGAGCGGGGTCACGACCTGGTGCTGCACGGCCACAGCGCGGACGGCGTTGCGAGCGTCGCCACCGAGCTCGCCGACAAGTTCGGGGTGACCGTGGTGACCGGCGCCGGCGACATCGCCGAGCCGGAGACCAGCAAGAACCTGATGCGGCTCGCGTTCGAGAACTTCAAGCGGCTGGACGCCCTGGTGGTCAACGCCGGGACACACAGCGCCGGGCTGCTCGGGATGACCGACGACGCGAGCATCGCGCGCCTGTTCGCGGTGAACGCGGCCGGTGCGGCGTACACGCTGCGTGGTGCGGTTCGGCTGCTGGCCCGGGGGCGTACGCCGGCGGTGGTCCTGTTGTCGTCGGTGACCGCGACCTACGGCCTGGCCGGGCAGTCGATCTACGCGGCGTCCAAGGGCGCCGTGACGGCCCTGGCCAAGTCGGCCGCCAAGGAGCTCGGGCCGCAGGGCATCCGGGTGAACGCGGTGGCGCCCGGCTTCCACACCACCGACATGCTCGACACGCTCGACGAGAAGGGCCGGGCCGAGCGCATCGCCGCGACCCCGCTGCGCCGTCTGGGCGACGCCGACGAGGTGGCCGACGTGATCGTGTTTCTCCTCTCCGAGCAGGCCCGGTTCGTGACCGGCCAGGTGCTCGGGGTCGATGGGGGCATTTCGCTGTGAATCTGCTTCATCCGGGCGCGCGCGTGATCGACGCCGCGACCGGCGAGACGCTGACCGAGGAAATGATCGAGGCGGCCGCGGCATCGTTGCCCGCCGGCGTCGTCTTCCTGCCCTTCGAGACCACCGTCGGCGCGATCGCGCGGTACCTGGCGGCGCTGCGGCTGGGCCGGCCCGTCGTGCTCCTCGACCCGGACGCCGACCACTCGGCCTTGATCGAGCGTTTCACCACCACGTCGGTGCACCCCGACCTCGCGGTCCTGCTGACCACCAGCGGTTCGACCGGTAACCCGAAGCTTGTCCGCCTCGCCGCGGACGCGGTGCGGGCGAACGCCGAGCAGATCGCCGACGTCCTGCGGATCGGCCCGGATGACGTGGCGATCACGACGCTCCCGCTGTTCTACTCGTACGGGATGTCGGTGCTGAACTCGCATCTGCTGCGCGGTGCCACGCTCGTCCTGGAGCGTACCGGCATCATGCAGCGCGACTTCTGGACCGCGGTGACCGAGCACGAGGTCACGTCGATGGCCTTCGTCCCGTACCAGTACGAGATGCTGCGCCGGCTGCGGTTCGACCCGGCGAAGTACCCGGCGCTGCGCAACCTCACCCAGGCCGGCGGCCGGCTGCGCACCGACCGGGTCACCGAGTTCGCCGAGCGGATGGCAGCGGCGGGCGGCCGGCTGTTCGTCATGTACGGCCAGACCGAGGCCGCGCCGCGGATGGCCACGCTGCCCCCGGAACGGCTCGACGAGAAGCTCGGCTCGGTCGGCCAGGCGTTGCCGGGCGGCTCCTTCGCGATCGAGGACGACGAGGTCGTCTACCGCGGTCCCAACGTCATGATGGGCTACGCGGACACCGCCGCCGACCTGGCCAAGGGCGACGAGCAGGGCGGCGTGCTGCGCACCGGCGACCTGGGCCGGCTCGACGAGGAGGGCTTCCTCTACCTCACCGGCCGCACCAAGCGGATGGGCAAGGTCTTCGGCGTCCGGATCAACCTGGACGACGTGGAGAAGAACTTCCCGGTGGCCGCGGTGGCCGGCGACGACAAGCTCAACGTCTTCGCCGAGGGCGCGTCGGACGACGAGGTCCGCGACCTCCGCACCAAGATCGCCGAATGGCTCGGCACGCATTTCAGCGGGGTTTCGGTGCGTAGTGTGGACGCACTGCCGCTGCTGCCCAACGGCAAGATCGACTACCGCGCCCTGGAGGCGTCGCTGTGAGTGTCTTCACCCTTCCGCAGGCGGCGAAGGAGGAGGCTCTGCTCAAGGAGCTCTCCGCGCTGGTCGAGCACCATCGTGAGCACTGCGAGCCGTACGACCGCATCCTGGCCGCCTCCGGCTACGAACCGGCCACCTCGGTGGCCGGCCTGCCCTGGCTGCCGGTCCGCCTGTTCAAGAACCTCGAGCTCAAGAGCATCCCGGACGACGAGGTCTTCAAGGTGCTGACGTCCAGCGGCACCACCGGCGAGGTCAGCAAGATCTACCTCGACAAGGCGGCCGCCGCGACGCAGACCAAGCAGCTCGGCGCCACCGTGCAGTCGGTGCTCGGGCCCAAGCGGCTGCCGATGCTGCTGGTCGACACCAAGGCGATGCTCAAGGACCGCCGCTCGTTCAGCGCGCGCGGCGCCGGCGTGCTCGGCATGGCCACCTTCGGCCGCGACCACGTGTGGGCGCTGGACGGCGAGGGGCACGTCGACGTCGACGCGATCCGGGAGTTCCTCGCCAAGCACGGCGGCGAGCCGTTCCTGATCTTCGGGTTCACCTACATGGTGTGGCTGCACCTCTACGAGGTGGCGCTGGCCCAGGGGCTCGATCTCAGCAACGGCATCCTGATCCACTCCGGCGGCTGGAAGAAGCTGATCGACCAGGCCGTGTCGCCGGACGAGTTCCGGACCAGGCTGGCCGGCGTGGGCCTGACCCGCACGCACAACTTCTACGGCATGGTCGAGCAGATCGGCACGATCTTCCTGGAGGGACCGTCCGGCGGTTCGCTCTACTGCCCGGACTTCGCCGACGTGGTGATCCGCGACCCGGAGACGTGGGAAGAGCTACCGCCCGGCAAACCCGGCCTGATCGAGGTGGTGAGCACGCTGCCCACCTCGTACCCGGGGCACGTGCTGCTCACCGAGGACCTCGGCGTGGTGCACGGCATCGACGACGGCGACTGGCCCGGCAAGCGCTTCTCGGTGCTCGGCCGGCTCCCCCGGGCCGAGGCCCGGGGCTGCTCGGACACGTACAAGGAGGCCGCATGATCCGGTATCGCTTCGGCGTCGAGGGCGACCTGACCGCGCCGTCCGACGACCGGCTGGCCGTCGGCGACCCCCGGGTCGTCGACTTCCTCACCAAGCTGGCCCGCAAGCTGCTCGCGCCCGCCGTCGCCCGGCGGCACCCGGAGCTGGGCTCGCTCGGCTTCTTCCTGCGCCCGGCCGAGCTGCACCGCGCGATCGCCCGCATGCAGCACCCGGACGCGCTGGTCTTCCCGCGCGGCAACGTCTTCCACGTGCCGCCGGCGAACGTGGACACCATCTTCGTGTACTCGTGGGCGCTCTCCGCGCTGGCCGGCAACCACAACGTCGTGCGCATCTCGGAGCGCTCGGCGGTCGCGGCCGACACCATCCTGGAAGCGCTCAACGAGGTGCTCGCCGATGCCGACCCGGTGATCGCCCGGACCCAGCGGATGATCACGTACGGCCGGGACGACGCCGTGACCGCGGCGCTGAGCCAGTGGTGCGACCTGCGGGTGATCTGGGGTGGCGACAACGCGATCAACTCGATCCGCAAGCAACCGCTGCGTCCGTCCGCGCGCGACATGACCTTCGCCGACCGCACCTCCTGGGCCGCCATCTCGGCGGACGGGTGGCGTGCGGCCTCCCCGAAGGCCCGGCGCGACGCCGTGGTCGGGTTCAGCAACGACTCCTACTGGTTCGACCAGGCCGCCTGCTCGTCCCCGCGCACAGTCTTCCTGGTCGGTTCGGAGACCGGTGACGTCCGCGAGCAGTTCGTCGAGCTGCTGCTGGACGTGGTCGACCAGCGCGGCTGGGCGGTCGACGCGTCGATGGCGGTGGAGAAACGGGTGAACGCGTACGAGCTGGCCGCCACCGGCGCCGTCTCGGCGATCGACTTCCCGGCCAACACCGTCACGTCGCTGTCGCTCACCGCGGTCCCGCAGGCGCCGCGGTACTGGATCGGCGCGGGCGCGTTCCCGTTCGCCGAGGTCGGCTCGCTGCTCGACCTGGTGCCGGCGATGAACCGGCAGGACCAGACGTTCGCGCACTTCGGGTTCCAGCCGGACGAGTTGCGGGAGTTCGCGTTAGCGCTCGGCGGTCGCGGGGTGGACCGGATCGTTCCGCTCGGGTCGGCCCTGACATTCGGCGCGATCTGGGACGGGTACGACCTGCCGCGTGAATTTACGCGCCTTACTACGCTCGCCGCGTGACGACGACGGTCCTTTCCGCCGAACCGGCTGAGGCACAGGTTCCCAGGCGTAAGAAGACCCAGCTCTTCCCCAGGATTCTTCCCTGGATCGTGCCCGCGGCGCTCGCCGTGGGCGGTCTCGTGCAGACCGACACCCCGATCCCCGATATCGCGCTCTACGTGCTCTATCTCGGCCTGGGCGTCGTGCTGCCCGGCACCCTGGTGCACCGCGCGTTGCGCGGCAGCCGCGGCAACTGGCCCGAGGACCTCGGCCTGGGCGCCGCGACCGGCCTGCTCGTCATGCTCGTCGGCTGGGCCCTGGCGGCCGCCACCGGACTGCAGGCGCTGCTGCCCGGCTGGCCGCTGCTGATTCTGGTGCTCTTCGCCGCGGTGCCGAGGCTGCGCGGTCACTGGCGGATCGCCGAGCCGGAGCCGCTGCCGGTGCGCTGGTCCTGGATCATGGCCGGTGGCCTCGTGGTGGTCGTGGTGATCATCTACACGTGGTGGCGGTCCAATCCGCTGCCGCCGGTCACCGCGGTCTACTACCAGGACCTGATGTACCACCTCGCGCTCGTGCACGAGATGACCAGGTCGATGCCGTTCCAGGTGCCGCAGCTGGCCGGGAACACGCTGCGCTACACGTATCTCGCCGACGCCGACATGGCCGTCGGCAGCATGGTCACCCGGATCGACCCGTCCGTCGTGCTGTTCCGGCTCTGGATCCTGCCGGTCGCCGCGACCGCGGTCTTCGTCGCCGCGGTGCTCGCCCGGGATCTGGCCGGCAAATGGTGGGCCGGCGCGCTCGGCGGGGTGGTCGCGATCCTCGGGCGACCCCTCGTGCTGGGTGCTCCGGTCGGCCCGGCCGGTGGCGGCACGCCGCTGGTCCTGCTCAGCCCGTCCCAGGTCTACGCGCTCCCGCTGGTCGGCCTTCTCGTGCTGCTCGCGGTCGACCTCGTCCGCGGTCGCAGGTTGCGGTGGGCCTGGCTCCTGGTCGGCCCGCTGGCGCTGGCCTGCGCCGGCGCGAAATCGAGTGCGTTGCCACCCGTGGTCGCCGGCATGCTGGTGGTCACCGTCATGCTGTGGTTCAAGCACCGGGAGCGGTTCGCCGGTGCGCTCACGTTCCTCGGTGTCGTCGCGGCGGCGACGGTGCTGCAGACGAAGCTCTTCGCGGGCGGCGGTGCCAGCGTCCTGGGCCTGCAGCCGTTCGCCCTGCTCAACGGGTTCGCGCCGTACAAGGCCACGATCGGCTACCAGGACAAGATCGACGGAAGCCGGTTCCTCCCGTTCGGGGTGGCCAACGCGTCCGCGGCCGGTCTGGTGTTCATCGCGGGTATCACCGTGTGGTGCATGCTCATGCAAGGCCCGCGCCTGCTCTCGCTCGCCGCCATCGGCACCCGGCGCACCCGCGGCGAGCCCGCCGCCTGGCTGCTGGCCGGTATGACGTTGTCCGGGCTCGGGGCCGCCTGGCTGCTCTGGCACCCGTCGCTCAGCCAGGCCTACTTCTTCATCGGGGTGATCCCGTTCGCCACGGTCGGCACCGTCTGGCTGCTCGCCGACCACGAACGAGGGTGGCGGCCGGTGGTGGCCGGTCTGCTGGCCGGCGGGTTGTGGTCCGCGCTCGCGCCACCGGTGGCGATCCCGCCGCACAAGGTGGTGTCCTGGGCGTGGGCGCTGACCTGGCCGCTCCTACGGACCGCGCTGCTGGCCGCCGTGGTGATCGCGATCGGCCTCGCGGTCTGGCGGTTCGCCACCAAGCGGATGGCGTGGCGGGCGATCCCGATCGCGCTGCTCGCCGCCGTGGTCGGCGCCGGCCTGGGCAGCGGTTTCGACCAGCGCGTCCAGGACGGTTACCGGGCGCTCACCAACCCGCCGCCGACGCCCAACAAACCCGCCAGCGAGGTGACCGGCGCCGAGATGACCGCCGCGCTCTGGCTGCAGAAGCATTCCGGCGACGACGACGTGATCGCCACCAACGTGCACTGCGTCGCCATCTCCTCGCCGGACCTCTGCGACGCGCGGGCGTTCTGGGTGAGCGGGCTCAGCGGCCGCCGCGCGGTGGTCGAGAGCTGGGGTTACACCGACCAGGCGGTGGCGCAGGACGGCGTGAACGGGCAGCGCTACAACTTCCAGCCCGCTCCCGAACAGCCCGTGTACCAGCTCAACCAGCGGGTCTTCCAGAGTGCGCGGGCGGCCGACGTCGCCGAGCTGCGTCGGCAGTTCAACGTGCGGTGGCTCTTCGCGGACCAGCGGGCCACCGGCGGCGTCTCGCCCGACCTGGGCAAGGTCGCGACCGCGCGTTTCTCCGACGGCCCGGTGACCGTGTACCAGCTGCCGTAGGGTTGTTCGCCCGGCCTAGGGTCGGGTTAACCCTACTGTCGATCGGGCGGTCAGCGGGATCGGATGGGAGGACGCCGATGCCTAGCGTCAAAGGCATGACAACCCAGGCCACCGCCCCGTACGCCCCCGCACCGGCCCTGCGCGTTATCCGCCGGCTCGGCATCGACACCCAATACGTGCTGGTCGGCTTCCCGCTAGGCATCGTCGCGAACGTACTCTTCATGACCGCGTTCTGGTTGGGCGTGGGCACCGCCATCATCTGGGTGGGCATTCCGATCCTGGTCGGCACCCTGTTCATGGCGCGCGGCTTCGCGATCTTCGAGCGCGCCCGGATCGGCCCGGTCTTCGGCTACAAGATGCAGCATCCGTACTACAAGAAACGCCCCGAGGGCGACCTGATGCGGCGGATGTTCGTCCCGTTCACCGACGGGCAGACCTGGCTCGACCTGCTGCACGGCATGTTCCGGTTCATCCCCAGCACCATCTCGTTCGCGTTCGTGGTGACCTGGTGGGCGGGCACGCTCGGCGGCCTCACCTGGGGCCTGTGGGGCTGGACGGTCCCGAACGGCCCGAACGACCAGGACCTGCCGGACCTGCTCGGACTGAACGGCGACTACGGCACCCGCGTCTTCTTCTACCTGGCCGTCGGCATCTTCTTCCTGGGCACGCTCTACCCGGTGGTGCGGGGTGCGGCGCTGCTCGAGGCGTACTTCGCCAGGGGTCTGCTCAGCGGCATGAACGAGTTGCGCGAGCAGGTGGCCGAGGCCAACGCGGCCCGCGAGGTGGCCCAGGCGCAGAAGGCCGCCGCCGTCTCCGCCGAGGCGACCGCGCTGCGCCGGCTCGAACGCGACATCCACGACGGGCCGCAGCAACGACTGGTCCGGCTCGCGATGGACCTGGGCCGTGCCGAGCAGCAGTTCGCCACCGACCCGGAAGCCGCCCGCGCCACCGTCAAGGAAGCCCTCGAACAGACCCGCGAGACGCTCGACGAACTCCGCGCGCTGTCCCGCGGCATCGCCCCGCCGATCCTGGTCGACCGGGGCCTGCAGGCGGCGCTGACCGCCCTGGCCGGACGCTGCACCATCCCGGTCGACCTGGAGGCCCCGGTCACCGAGCGGCTGGAACCGACCCTCGAGTCGACGGCCTACTTCGTGGTCGCCGAGGCGCTCACCAACGTCGCCAAGCACAGCCACGCCAATGAGGTCCAGGTCACCGTCGAGCGCCTCGCGGCCGGCCTGATGATCACCGTGGCCGACGACGGCGTCGGCGGGGCCAGCCTGGCCAAGGGCCACGGACTCGCCGGGCTGGACGACCGGGTCCGGGCCGCCGGCGGGGTCCTGCACGTGGACAGCCCGGGCGGCGCGGGCACACGGCTCACGGCCGCATTGCCGATCTGACACCATGGCCGCATGCGGGTGGTGATTGCCGACGACGCGGTGCTGTTGCGCGAGGGACTGGTCCGGCTCGTCGAAGAGAACGGTCATGCGGTGGTGGCCGTTGTCGGCGACGGGCCTTCCCTCGTCGACGCGATCGTCGAACACCGGCCCGACGTGTCCATCGTGGACGTACGGATGCCGCCCTCACACACCGACGAGGGCCTGCGCGCCGCGGTCGAGGCCCGCAGCCGGGTGCCCGGCAGCCCGATCCTGGTGCTTTCGCAGTACGTCGAGGTCTCGTACGCCGACGATCTGCTGGCCGACCGCCTGGGCGCGGTCGGCTATCTGCTGAAGGACCGGGTCTCGCAGATCGCCGACTTCCTGGACGCGCTGACCCGCGTCGCCGGCGGCGGCACCGTTCTCGACCCCGAGGTGGTCAGCCAGCTGCTGGTCCGCCGCCGCCGCGACGACCCGCTGCGCAACCTCACCCCGCGCGAGCGCGAGGTGCTGGCCTACATGGCCGAGGGCCTGACGAACGCCGCGATCGCGCGCAAGATGGTCATCACCGACGGCGCGGTCGAGAAGCACGTGCGCAACATCTTCACCAAGCTCAACCTGTTCCAGGACGAGGAACAGCACCGCCGGGTGCTGGCCGTGCTGGCCTACCTCCAGGGATAGTAGTGCTACCCCTACCACGGATACGGGAGTCTGCGGTATCGATCGGGGTCTTCTGACTTCATAGCGTTTTCGCCATGAGGAACACGGAGAACGTCAAGGGGATCGCGGCTCGTGCTGCGATGTGGAGTGCCCGTCATCGGGCGCTCGCGATCCTGGGTTGGATCGCCTTCGTCGTGGGGGTGACCGTCCTCAGCGGACACATCGGGACCCGCGAGGCGACGAGTGCCGAGCAAGGGCACGGGGACTCCGGGCGGGCCGATCGCATCGTCGCGGCGGCCGGGTTCCCGGACCAGCCGGCCGGTGAGATGGTGCTGGTGCAGAACCGGGCCGGCACGGATCGGTCGGCGGCCGTCGCGGACGTGACCAAGGCTCTCGGCACCACCGCCGGCGTGACCGGCATCGGCAAGCCGATCGAGTCACCGGACGGGAAGTCGTCGCTGATCTCGTTCAGCATCACGGGCGACGCGGACACCGCCAAGGAGCGGGTCGGGCCGGCTCTCGACACGGTCGAGCGGATGCAGGCCGCGCATCCGGAGCTCTACATCGCGGAGGCCGGCGACGCCAGCGGCGACAAGCTGATCGGTGACGCCCTGGACAGCGGGCTGCAGCGGCTCTCGCTGCTGTCCATCCCGGTCACCCTGGGCATTCTGCTGATCGCCTTCGGTGCGGTCGTGGCGGCGCTGCTGCCGGTCGCGCTGGCGGTCACGGCGGTGGTCGCGGCGCTGGGGTTGCTCGCGTTCGCCAGCCGGTTCGCGCCCACGGTCGACACGACGATGCACGTGATGCTGCTGGTCGGCCTTGCGGTGGGGGTCGACTACTGCCTGTTCTATATCAAGCGTGAACGTGACGAACGTCGCAACGGCGCCGACGCGCATCGGGCGCTGGTGATCGCGGCGCAGACATCGGGGCGGTCGATCTGGGTCTCCGGCCTCACCGTGATCGTGGCGATGGCCGGCATGTTCTTCACGCTGGACGCGACGTTCACCAGCTTCGCGGTCGGGACGATCCTGGTGGTGGCCACGGCCGTGCTGGGTTCGCTCACCGTGCTGCCGGCGCTGCTGTCGGCGCTCGGCGACCGGGTCGACGCCGTCAAGATCCCCGGGTTGTACCGCCGGCGCGAGGGCGGCCGAGTGTGGAACGCGGTGCTGCGGGTCGTGCTGGCCAAGCCGCTGATCTCCGCCCTGATCGCGATCGCCGCCCTGGCCGCGCTGGCCGCTCCGACCCTCGACCTCAAGACCAAGGGGGAGAGCGTGGAGGATCTGTCGCCGAACGCGCCGGTGGTGGTGGCGTTCGCGGCGATCGACCGTTCCTTCCCGAGCGAGACCACCCCGGCCGAGATCGTCGTCCAGGCGCCCACGGTCAAGGGCGCGGCGTTCGACCGGGAGCTGGGCGCGTTCAAGACCGCTGTCGCGAAGAGCGGCGGCCGGCTGGCGGGCCCGGTCGACGTGCGGATCAACCCGGCCGGCACGGTCGCGGTGGTGTCGGTCGGGTTGCCCGCCGACGCGTCGCTGACGTTCCTGCGCCAGGACGTGGTGCCGGCGACCTTCGGCCGGTTGCCGGGTGCGACAGCGCTGGTCACCGGCGAGACGGCGGGTGGTGCCGACTTCAACGCACGGTTGGACGCGAGCCTGCCGTGGGTGTTCGGGTTCGTCCTGGGACTGGCGTTCCTGCTGCTGCTGGTGTCGTTCCGCTCGGTCGTGATCGCGCTGACCGGCGTGGTGCTGAACCTGCTGTCGGTCGCCGCGGCGTACGGAATGCTGGTCTGGGTCTTCCAGTACGGGCATTTCGAGCACCAGCTCGGGTTCAAGGCGAGCGGCGGGATCACGAACTGGATGCCGTTGTTCCTGTTCATCATCCTGTTCGGATTGTCGATGGACTACCACGTCTTCGTGCTGAGCCGCATCCGTGAGGGGCACGACCGCGGCCTGTCGACCAAGCAGGCGGTGCGTGAGGGCATCGGCCGCACGGCGGGCGTGATCACCAGCGCCGCGGTGGTGATGATGGCGGTCTTCGCCCTGTTCGCGACGCTTCCGCTGGCGTCCACCAAGCAGCTCGGCGTCGGTCTGGCGGCCGCGGTCCTGCTGGACGCCACGATCGTCCGGGCGGTGCTGCTGCCCGCGGTGATGGCCCTGCTCGGCGAGAAGAACTGGTGGTTGCCCCGCTGGCTGGGCTGGTTGCCGCGGATCGCCCACGAGGCGCCCGCGCCGGTCGAGCAGCGCGAGCGCGAACTGGTGCCGATGGGGTAGCGACGGCAAGGGCCCGGCAGTGCGAGGTGGCCCGGTCTCACGGCTCACGGGGGCAGGCGTGACGTCGCGAGACCGGGCCCTTCGGCGTTGCAGGGGTTGCAGCGCCCGCGGAAAGCACAAATGTCCACTGTAGGCCCTGGCCTGGCGGAGTAGTTGTTCCGGGTGGTAACCGCGCCGAACAGCGGGTAATGGTCAGACACACGAATTGTCATGGCGTGCCGGTATCAATACCAAAAAGTTGTATTAAAGATATTTTGTGACCGCCATCGCGGTTTCCGGTTGTGTGACCATTATCGGAGTTCTCTGGTCAGCCGCCTAGCTGAGGCGGGTCGGCATCGCCGAGTAATATCAAGCCGGTTGTGCCGTGCTGCCTCGTTACGGCACGTTGGCGGGTCGAAACGTGCAGGTTGCGGCGATCCGATGATCCTTGAGAACACTGATTGCACGCATGGCGGCGAGCTCCGGCTCCGCCGACAGTCGATGGGCACCAGACCGACTACGACACCGTTCACCAGCTGGCTCACTCGCAGCTCGGTGCGCAGGAGCCGGCCCATCCGGACGAGTTGCGAGCCATTCTGGGGTGGCCCGCTTCGACAGAGAGGTATAAGTAATGACGGACGCCGCTGCTCTGCTCCCCTTGCAGGGCACGGACTTCGCCAGCGCTCTCGCCGCCCCGCCCGTGCCGAACCTGCGGCGCATCGGTGGCGAGATGTTCGCGTGGTCAGATCGGGACCCTCAGCGCGGGCCGGCTCTTCCCCGGGGCGCCGCGATGCGACACCTGCTACGCCAGATCGCCCGCCCCGGCAGCACCGTCCTGGTGGCCGGGCCGCACGCCGACGAGCTCGTGTCCGGGCTGGTTCAAACCGGCGCGGCCGTGACGTGGCTGCTGCGCTCGCTCCTCGACGCCGAGCAGGCCGCTCGCGCGTTCCCCGAGGTCACGGTGCTGACCGGCGCGGTCGTCAAACTCGACCCGGCACAACGCTACGACCTGGTGGTCGCGGCCGACGGCGTGGAACGCCTCAACTCGGTCGAAGGCGAGCAAATGGCGCCGGCCGAGCTGATCGACCGGCTCGCCGAGGCCGTGCACCCGGACGGTGTTCTCGTGCTGATGCACGACAACCACCTCGGGCTGCATCACACCGTGCGGCTGGAGCCGGGTGCCCACGAACGGCTGGACGCCAACTGGTATCCGGTCGACGACCACGACCCGCATCGGCCCGCTTCGCGGCGGCAGCTCGTCGACCGGCTGGCCGGCGCCGGCTTGCGGGTGGCCACGACGTACGCGACCTTCCCGGAGCCCGCGGTCCCGACCGTGCTGATCGGCGAGAGCCTGATCGGCGACGTGTCCTCCCCGCTCCGGCCCCTGCTCGGCACCGCCGTGAACCAGGCTCTGGTGGCCGGTTTCCGCGGCAAGGCCGTGCTGAGCGACCCTCGGCAGCTGGCGAACCGCGCTCTGCGGGCCGGCGCCGAGGACACTGTCGCCCCCGCGTGGCTGGTGATCGCTCGCGGTGCCGGCGACGGTGTCGGCCCGGTCGTCCTCTCCCACGAGCTGCTGGTCGGCGACGCGCGCGGCACGTTCGCGTACGAGGTCGCGACGGCCGGCGACGAGATCCGCACCAGCGTTCTCAACCAGATCGAGGGCACGATCGAACGCGCCGGCCTGCGCCGGATCAGCGAGCCGGTGACACTCGGCGCCGACCGCGGCTACGTGCTGGAGGAACGGCTGCTGCACCTGGCGGCCACCGCGGACGTACGGGAGATGCGGATCGAGCTCGCCCGGTACGACTCGTGGCTGCGCGACCAGGAACGTGACGGTCTGCTGACCGGGCCGGCCGCTCTCGCGGGTTTCGCCGACATCATGGTCACCGAGAACGGGCTGACGCTGCTGCCCACCCGGTGGGAGCCCATCGAGCCGGTCGCACGCGAGGTCGCCGAGATCCGGGCGGGGTGGCAGTTCGCGGTCCAGCTGGTCTCCTCGGCCAGCCCGCATCCGTGGGCGCTCAACTTCTCCGCTGTCGACCTCACCGCCATCGTGCTCGGCATGGTCGGCATCGCGGTCGGCGACGCCCAGGTGCGCGAGGCCGTCGAGCTGCACATGGCGCTGGAGACGGCCGACTCCGAGCTCTCGCTGGCCGAGCAGCACGATCGCCAGCTCCAGCTGCTGTCCGTGCGGACGGGTTCACCCAGCGTGGACGTGGACGGCTTCCGGGAGATGGCCGAGGCGAACTGGCGCCAGCGCTACGAAGCCAGCCACCTGGTCGAGATGATGGCCTGGACCGACCAGATGATCCGGTCGCGCGATCTGGCGCTCAGCAAGTTGGACTGGGAGATCCAGTTCTACAAGAAGTCCTGGGCGGGCCGGGTCCTGTGGATCTTCCGTTCCGCGCTCAAGGTGGTCAAGAAACTGGCCGGCGGCCAGCGCTAGCCAGCAAGACGACGATGGCCCCCGGCGGATGCCGGGGGCCATCGTGGTTTATCGCCTCAGATCAGGTCCCAGGTGAGTGGGGTGCCCTTCTCGGCGTCCGTGCTGAACGTACGCCCGAGCACCGTCCCGATCATGTCGGGCGCGAGACCGCCGGTCGGCCGGATCGACCGCACGTTCTCCGGGGTCACCTGGTCGCCCGCCTTCACGTCGGCCACCACGTAGAGCGACCGGCGGAACCGCAGGCTCTCCTTCTCGGCCTCGGTCGGGCCGATGTGCGTGGTGCCCAGCGCCTGCCAGGCCCGCTCCGACTCCTCGCGCAGCAGCTTGACCTCGTGCGGCTCCAGCGAGAACGCCGAGTCCACGCCGCCGTCGGCCCGGCTCAGCGTGACGTGCTTCTCGATCAGCGTGGCGCCGAACGCGACCGCCGCGATCGGCACCCCGATGCCCAGCGTGTGGTCGCTGAGGCCGATCGGCTTCTCGAGCATCTGCTGCAGCACCGGGATGCGCCGCAGGTTGGTCTCCTCCGGCGGGGCCGGGTACGACGCCGTGCAGCTCAGCACCGTGATGTCCGGGCTGCCCGCTTCCTCGGCCGCCTCGACCGCCGCGGCGATCTCCTTCACCGACGCCATGCCGGTCGAGATGATGATCGGCTTGCCGGTGCTCGCGGCGAGCCGAATCAGCGGCAGGTCGGTGATCTCCGAGGACGCGATCTTGTACATCGACGCGTCGAGCTTCTCCAGCAGGTCCACGGCGGTGCGGTCGAACGGGCTGGAGAACGGTGTGATGCCCCGCTCGCGAGCCCGGTCGAAGATCGGCTGGTGCCAGTCCCACGGCGTGTGCGCGCGCTCGAACAGCTGGTACAGGTATTCACCGGACCAGAGGCCGTGGCCCTTGGAGATCTGGAACCGGGGGTGCTTCACGTCCACCGTCATGGTGTCCGCGGTGTAGGTCTGGATCTTGATCGCGTCCGCGCCGGCGTCCGCCGCGGCGTCGACCAGTGCGAGCGCCCGATCGAGGGAACCGTTGTGGTTGCCCGACATCTCCGCCACGATGTACGGCCGCTTCTCCGGCCCGAACTTCGTCATTACTTCCCTCTCTCCGTCCAGACGACCGTCTTCGTGACTCCGTCGACGACCCGGTCGTACCGGCGGGTCTCCTTGAAACCGAAGCGCCGGTGCAGCGCGAGCACCTGCTTGTTCTCGGCCAGCGTCTCACCGCCGAGAGTTTCCAGGCCGAGCGTGCCGAACGCGTACTCGACCGCCTCTTTCTCCAGAAGCATCCATGCTCGGAGAAGGCCGTCGCCCAAGCCTGCCACGTCCAGGTAGAACGACCACGTACTCCCGTTGAAGATCACGACGCCGGCCGGTTTGCCGCGATCATCCTCGTAGATCAACACCTCGTGCCAGTGGTTTTCCCACCACCCGGCGTGCTCGTCGGGCTTGATCTCGTGCGTGGTCAGGCTGACGGCACGCACGTCGGGATGATTGCGCCACGGCAGGATGAGGTCGCGGTCGGCGTACAGCGCGGGTCGTAACACGGCTTCAGACTATGGTCGCGACCGTGGGCGCCGAGGACCGGGCGGCCATCGCCGGGGCCGCGGACCGCGGGGCTCGCGCTCGGTAGGCGGCACGCAACAACGAGTACAGCGGGTAGTTGCCGGCGGCCACCAGGCGGTGCCGGAGCCCCGGGCGATATCCGGCCGGCCGGTACCGCCGGTACGACGCGGCGAGCTGCCGGAAGAACGCGCGGCGCCGGCTCGGGTGCATCCGGCCGTCGTTGCCGGCCACCACGAGCAGGTGGTTGATCATCAGGTGGAACAGCCGGGCCCGGACCTCGGGCGCGACGTGGTGGCCGGCCAGCCACTCCTGCAGCCGGTCGTACTGGGTGAACGCCTCGAAGTGCCGGTCGCTGCGGGTGGCGGTGATCGCCCCGGCCCGGCCGATCCGGTAGTAGTAGCAGACCCGGTTCAGCACCGCGATCCGCGACGCCGCCAGCAGCACCGGAAGACTGAACGGGACGTCCTCGTACCAGCCCGGACGGAACTGCAGGTCGTGGCCGAGCAACAGGGAACGCCGCACGATCCGGTTCCACGCGGTGTGCTGCACGCCGAGCACGCGGTCCAGCGTCACCGGGCCGGCCAGCAGGTGCGAGCTGGCGTCCACCTCGCGCCGGCCGTCGTCGTACGCCCGCAGGTGGTCGATGAGCAGCACATCCGGCTCGCTCGCGGCCAATTCGTCCAGCACCGCCTTGATCGAGCCCGGCGGCACCCAGTCGTCGCTGTCGACGAACCAGACGTAATCGCCGGTCGCCTGAGCCAACCCGGCGTTACGAGCGAGTCCCAGCCCGACGTTCCCATCCAGATGGATGACCTTGATCCCGGCGTACCGGTCGAGGATGTCTCCGCAGCTGTCCGGTGAGGCGTCGTCGACCGCGATAATCTCGACCGAGGCGGAACCCGAGGCCCGAAGCGAGTCGAGGCACTGCACCAGGTAATCCTCAACCCCGTGGACCGGCACGACGATGCTCAATCGGAGGGACACCTCGCAAACGTGGCGGCCATTGTTGAACTAGAGGCAAACGAGCAGGGTCGCCGAGACAAATTCCATGGGTACGCGGCAGCGGCACCGGCCGGCCCCGGATGACCTTGGCCGGAGACGCCACGCCGAACGCCTCGATACACTCGTCGCCTAAACCACCGCGTGCCGCGCCCGGCGGAAATCGTCAGCCGTCCAGCGCGAAAAGGGGATAAGGATGCATCACGCCAACTACTACTACGGCCATGCCCACGTGCTAGCGCGTTATGCCGGGCTCGCCGACCCGATGCACCCGCCGCGCATTCAAGGTTACCTGCAGCACGGGTGGAACATCGGCGACGGACTCGCCCCGGGCGTCCCCTTCGTACCGGGCAGCAAACTGTTCGTGTGGTCCGAGCAGACGCGTCGCCGTGCGTGGTCGCAGGGCCGACGAGACGTGATCGCGGTCGGTTCGCCGTTCGCCTATCTCCTGGAGATGGAGGAGGCGAAGGCCACCGAAACGACGCGTGAGGGCTCCATCTTCTACCCGTTCCACGGCTGGGAAGGGCAGCAGGTGATGGGCAGTCACCAGCGCCTCATCGACGAGCTCAAGGCGCACGAGTCCGGACCGATCACGGCCTGCCTCTACTGGAACGAATACAACGTCAAGGCCATTCGGAAGCTGTACGAGAAGGCCGGGTTCCGCGTCATCTCGCACGGCTACCGCGGCTTCTGGTGGCGTGATCACGACCGCGACTTCCTGCTGCGCCAGCTCGTCGAGCTGCGCCGGCACAAGCGGGTGATCTCCAACCGGCTGACCAGCGCGATCTGGTACGGCCTGCTGGCCGGCTGCCAGGCCGCCGTGTACGGCGACCCGATGGTTCTCGAGGACGCCGACCTGACCTTCGGTGGTGAGCCGAGGCTCGAGCGTCAGTGGCCCGAGGTCTACGGCTACGACCCCGACCCGATCGTCGGCCGCGAGCTCGCCCGGAGCGAACTGGGCGCGGACCTCCTCGCGCCGCCCGAGGAACTGCGCGTGCACCTCGGCTGGAACATCGATTACCCGGTCCGGGCGCGGGAACTGGACACCAGCATATGACCCACCCGGTGGAATCGGTTCTGCCGATCCGCACGCACGGTGCCTACCGTCAGTCATCGCTGGTTCTCGGGACTGCTCAGCTCGGCATGGCGTACGGCATCGCCAATCGCGCCGGCGTGCCCGACGACGACACCGTCGCCGGGATCCTGGAAACGGCCCGCCGCCTCGGCGTGTCCCATGTGGATACCGCCCGTGCCTACGGCGAGAGCGAGCGGCGCATCGGGACGGCCCTGCGGGGGCGTGACGATCTGGCCGTCATCACCAAAATCGCGCCCGGCGGCGCGGTCCGGGAGAGCCTCGACAGGAGCCGGGCCGCGCTGGAGCGCCGCGGCCCGCTGACCGTCTTATTGCACCGGGCGGCCGATGTGGACGACGGCTGGGCGGATCTGCGGCAGGTCCTGCACTCCGGCGAGGCGAACCGGATCGGCGTCTCCGTCCAGTCTCCGGCCGAGCTGTACCGGATTCTGCCGCTGCCCGACCTCGGTTACGTCCAGCTGCCATGCAACGTCCTCGACCGGCGCTGGCTGGATCCGCGGCTCACCGAGGCGCTGGCCGCCCGCGAGGATCTCGTGGTGACCGTGCGAAGTGCCTACCTGCAGGGTCTGCTCGTCGCCGGAACGGCGGTGACGTGGCCTCATCTTCCGGACACTGAACGTGACGCGGTTGTCGCCCTCCTGGACGGCCTCGTGGACGACCTCGGTCGAACCGGCCGCGATGATCTCTGCATCGCCTACCTGCTGTCGTTCCCCTGGGTCACCTCGGTGGTCGTCGGCGCCGAGACCGAGGACCAGCTTCGCGTGAATGCCGACCTGGCGGGCCGGACGCCGCTCACCGAGGCCGAGCGCGAGAGCGTTCTCGCCACGCTGCCCGAGATGCCGGCCGACCTGCTCGACCCGAGCCGGTGGTCGGCATGACGGCCGTGACGCCCGACGAGCTTTTCAACCTTCGTGGCCGGGTGGCCGTGCTGACCGGCGCGACCGGGCGGCTGGGCCGGATCACGGCTGCCGCTCTCGCCGGCGCCGGCGCGACGACCTGGCTGGTGGCCCGCGACGCCGACCGGCTCGACGCCCTGACCAAGGAGCTCACCGACCAGGGCCTGGACGTCCGGTCCGCACGCGGTGACGTGACCTCGGACGACGACATGGCAGCGCTGGGCGCGACGCTGCGGGAGGCGCACGGCCGGGTCGACGTCCTCGTCCACAACGCGCACGTCGGCCGGTCCGGCTCGCTGCGCTCGTCCCGGGCCGCGGACTACATGGAGGCCACCGACCTGGCCCTGGTGGCGTTCCAGCGCCTGCTCGACGCCACCCGCGAGCTCCTCGTCGCGGCGGCTCGCGACGGGTCGCCGTCGGTGATCACCATGGCGTCGCAGTACGGCCTGATCAGCCCGAAGCCGCATCTCTACGACTCCCCGGAGAAGGGCAACCCGCCGTTCTACGGTGCGGTCAAGGCCGGCCTCATCCAGCTGACCCGCTACGCGGCGGTCGAGCTGGCCCCGGACGGGATCCGGGTCAACAGCCTGACCTTGGGGTCGTTCCCGGGCGACGGCGATCCCGGCCTGCTGGGCCGGCTCGCCGAGGAGAGCCCGCTGAAGCGAAACGGCGACGCGTCCGAGATCGCCACCTCGGTGCTTTACCTGGCGTCGCCCCGGACCAGTTATGTGACCGGCGCCAACATCGTGGTGGACGGCGGCCGGACGATCTGGTGAGTCCCGGTGGGGTGCCTGGACGACACCCCACCGGAACCCGTTACGGCCGGGCCGGGCAGACGATGAGCGTGGCGGGCGCCGGGATGCGAGCCGCCGGGGAGCAGTCGAACTTCTGGTTGATCAGCGTGCGCACCTGCTCGGTCGACTTGCCGATGTTGAACCAGGACGGCTGCACCACGAGATACTTCGCGTCCGACGGCTGGGAAAGACAGCGCAGGTTGTCGTCGTAGCTGCGGAACTCGCGCACCTCGTCGACGTAGGTCGCCCGTTGCAGCCACTGCGGTGACGGGTAGCGGCAACCGGTCGGGTTGCCGATGAACTCGTTGATGGTGCCGAAGGTCAGATAGAGCACCGGCGTGTCCGGTCCGATCCGGTCGCTGAGCGCCTGGTACGGGTTGGCCGTCTGGATTTTGGCGTAGATGTTGTAGTTGAAAGTGCTGAACGCGTACGGCGTACCGGGCACCGAAGCCTGCACCAGAGCCACGCACAGCACGGCCAGGCCGGCCAGCCACGGCACCGAGACGCTGGTGAACCTGCCGAAGAACCAGGTGACTACCGCGGCGAGGATCGCGAAGACCACGATGGCGATCGTGACGTCTTTCGGGTGGGCGTCCCGCCAGGCCGCCGGTTGCCGCAGCAGCGCGACACTCAGCCCGGTGGCCAACAGTGTCAACACCGTCAGCGGGATCCGGGCCGAGGTGCAGACCGCGAACGCCACGCCCCACACCGATGCGGCAAGGACCGGGACCACCGCGAAGTGGTACTGGAAGAACTCGCCCTGGCCGTACGCGGGTGCCACCGACAGGCCGAGAGCGACCACCGCGATCCCGGTGGCGATCCATCGTTCGCGCCCGGCCGGACGGCGGTGGATCAACACCGCGGCCGCGGCCGGCGCCGTCCACACGAAGGGGCTGAGCACGGCCATGTCGCCGACGCTGAAGAGAAGGTGGCGGATGTCGTCCAGGCGGATGCCGTTGTGGATCGGCGAGCTTTGCACTAACTGAGCCTGGTCGGACAGCCAGATCAGTTCCCAGGGCAGCGTCAGCTTGGTCACCAGATACCAGGCGGCCACGGCGACGACCGTCGCGACAGCGGTCCATAACGCACGCCGGCGGTGGAACAGGAAGATCATGAGCAGGGCCAGCAGCGCGATCGGGAACGTGGCGAGCTTGACCGCGACGACGGTCATCGCGGCGATTCCGCCGAGGGTGGCGCCGAGCCAGAGCCGGCGCGGGGCCAGGGCGGCACCGACGGCCAGCGCGCCCGCGAGCGCCGCGACCCAGTCCGGCTCCAGGAAGTGCCACGGGGGCGCGACGGCGAGTGCCAGGCCGGCCGCGATGGAGACGCCCGCGGCGGCTCGGCCACCGGCGAATCGGCGGACGCCCACGAACAGGACGACGGTCACGGCCGCGATCAACAGCACCGTTTCCGCACGCACCAGCACGTGCGACAGCGCGAATGAATGGTTACCGACGATAATCCGCTGAAGATCGTCGATTACGCCGATCAGCAGCTTGTAGGTCAATGGACGGGCGATGAATATCTGCCAGATGCTGACGCCGCCTTCGCTGGCGGTGCTGATGCCGCCGAGGGCGTAGGTGACGTCACCGTTCAAGTTGAGTCGCGCGCTGAACACAATTGCGGCCAGCGCAATCAATCCACCGATTATCGCGGCTGCAACCTTGCGCACACCGAACGTGGCGCGCGGCGTCTCGCCGGTGGACGACACCGGCGCGGACTGCGTTGTCGAGCTCATCCGCCGCAACCTGGCAAGAAACTGTCCCCCATGCCCGTCCTTGATTTCTCTTAAGCCGGAATCTTCCGGGTGGCATCATTCGGTACGAGGCGGTTTCATGTCAATGACGGACAACGTCGAGCGATATTCATTCGATTCGGTGCTTGATCGCATGCCGGAGATCCGAAAACGCAAGGCGCGGCACAACTCCTGACGTAACGGGTTCAATGAGGACGTTTGGCGCCGCCCGCGATGACTCCGATGGGTGAGTGAATAGTGACTGCCCGTCGGTAACGGGTAAGGATGTCCTGGTGGGTATGCCGCCACGCACCCTCGCCCCGAGTCGCCTGGGTATGTCCGCCGTCACCTTCATCGCGCTCGCCGCGAGCGCACCGCTCCTCACCCTGATCGCCGTCGTGCCCGCCGCCTACGCGGACGGTGGCGGACCCCTCGTTCCCCTCGTCTTTCTCGCGCTCGGCGTCCTGTTGCTCGTGTTCAGTTCCCCGTACGCCGCGATGGTCCGCCGGGCGCCGTTCGCCGGTGCTCTGTCCACGTTCGTCACCAGGGGACTGGGCCGCCCGGCCGGACTGGCCGCCGCCTGGGTGGCGATCGCGTCCTACCAGGCGATCCAGCTCGCGCTCTACGGCCTGGCGGCGGCCGCCCTGTCGCCACTGATGGACGGCGTGCCGTGGTGGCAGGTCGCCGGCGGATGCTGGCTGCTGGTCACGCTGCTCGGCCTGGTGCGGATCGAGATCACCGGCGCGCTGCTCGCGCTGATCGTGCTGGCCGAGATCGCGGTCACGGTGGGCTACGCGGCGGCGAACCTGATCGAGGCCGGTCGGATCCCCGCCGAGACCATCACCCCCTCCATCGTGGACCGTCCGATTCTCGGGCTGTTACTGGTCATCGGGGCGATGACCTTCGTCGGCTTCGAGACCACCGGTGCGTACGCCGAGGAGTCGATGCGCCCCCGGCGTGACCCGGGCAACGCGACGTTCGCCGCGGTGATCGTCCTCGGCATGCTGAGCGCCGCGGGCGCCTGGTCGATGAGCGTCGCCGCCGGCCCCGCGCCGATCGCCGGCCTGGCCCGGTCCCAGGGTGACCAGCTCGTGTTCGGCCTCGCCGCGGCGCGGCTGCCCGGCTGGACCGTCACGCTGGGCCGGATCGCGCTGCTGGCCGCCCTGGTCGCGGCCGCGCTGGCGGTGCATCACGCGATGGTCCGCTACCTGTTCGCCCTGGGCCGCGAGCACGTGCTGCCGCCGTACCTGGGCCGGACCTCACGACGCGCGAGGGCCCCGCACCTCGCGTCCCTCACGCAGTCGGCGATGGGCGGGTTGCTGCTGCTCGCGCTCGGCCGGCCCGACACGCGACTCGCCGTCGCCGGCGGTCTGGGCGTGCTGGCCCTCCTGACGGCTACCTCGGTGGCCGCGTTGCTGCACCTCAACCGGATTCCGGACGGCGAGGGCGTGTGGACGCGGTTCGTCGCGCCGAGCCTGGCCGCGGTGGGGCTCGGGGTGGTGGCGTACCTGGGCGCGGGGTGGGATCGCTGGACCGTGGCGATCGCCGTGGCCGCGCTGCTGGGGCTGCTGCACGCGCTCGTGCTGCGCCTGGCCCGGCCGGTGATCTACGCGGGCATCGGGCACGCGGGCGTGCCGGTCGTGGTCACGCCGACGCTGCCCGAGCAGCGCCACCCGGGCGCGCACCGGCCGGAGCGGATCGACAGTCAGCCGAAGAACTCTTGAATCTGGGCCAGCGTGAGGTAGCCCTGCGGTTCCAGCTCGTACGGCACCGAGGGCAGCGGACGGGCGGTGACCGGCACGTCGTCGACATCCGGTGGCAACGGCCGCGCCGGGGGAGTGGCCGGCAGCGACGGCAGCGTCATCGCCTCGCGGATCACCTCGAACATCGCCCGCACCTCGACGGCCGCCCGGGCGAGCATCTCGGCCCGGCCGTCCACCCCGGTCGGCAGCGCGCAGGTGAAGTTCGCCTTCAGCCGGTCGCCGCAGCGGCGGATGTCGGCGCTCGGCCGCAGATGGTCCAGCCGTCCCTCGGCGACGATGCCCAGCTCGCAGGCGACCAGGCCGGAGTGCCGCCACCAGGCCCGCCAGTCCGGGTCCTCGTCCAGGGTCAGCGCCACGTGCCGCAGCGCGACCATATAGTCCTGCGGCGCCCGGCCGTCGCCGGTCGCGGTGCCCATGTGCGGGTGCAGCCAGGTGTCACGCCACGCGTCCGCGTTGGAGCCGGTGTCGGTGCCGAACGCGCAGACGTGCTGCCACGGCGTACGGGTGGCGGTGCGGTAGGCCCGCTCGGCGACCGGGAGCAGCTGCGAGCCGGGGCGCCCGGCGTAGGAGGCGAGGGCGGTCGGCGCGCTCAGCACCTTCCGGTACGCGTTCGCGCCGGCGGCGACGACCGCGCAGCGTACGCCCAGGAACGACGTGCCGGAGGTGTCCACCGCGCGGTAGTGGGCCGGGGTGTCCAGGGCGTGCAGCGCCCGCGACAGGTGGTCGGCGAAGTCGCGGATGTCCGCGGCGCCGTGGTCGGAGAGCTCGTCGGCCAGCCGGTCGTAGTCCGCCGGGTCGTGGCCGATCGTGTCGACCAGCTCCCAGAAGGTCTGCTCGTCCATGTCCGCATGGTGACATCCCGGGCGCGGTGTCGCCGGATTTCCCCGGTGGCGCGTACGGGCGAATGGTCCGTTGCCGGCCGCGTGATTCGTCACACCGCAGAACTAGTTGTATAAGGAAGTGATATAAATTTTCTTGTGACTCGACCGGCGGTAATGAGCATGTCAGCGGAGGATGCCGCGATCGCGGGCGGCTTCGAGAGCCTGTTCGAGGTGCTCCGGCGGCTCACCCCGCGCAGCGGTCTGAGCCTGACCGCCGCGTCCACTCTGTGGCGGCTCTCACACGGCGGCCCACAGCGGCTCTGTGACCTGCACGGCCCCGAGGGCATCTCGCAGCCGGCCATGACCCAGCTGGTCACCCGACTGGAGCGCGAGGGTCTCGCGAAGCGCGGCAGCGATCCCGCCGACGGCCGCGCGGTGGTCGTCAGTGTCACCGACGAGGGCCGCGCCGCGGTGGGTCATCGCCAGGAGGGTCGCGCCCAGGCGCTGGCCGGGTTGCTCGAAGGGCTGTCCGAGGAGGAGTACGCCTCGGTGGCGGCGGCCCTGCCCGCGCTGCGGAAGCTCGTCGAGCTGGCCAAGGGCGGGCCCACCGCCTGAGTCAAATCCGCAACGACGCGGTTCCCCCACCACGGCGTGGCCGACCAACCGCCGCGACAGAAAAGAGAGATTTGTAATGCTTTCCGCGGACCATCCGCGTTACAAGTGGATCGCGCTGTCGAACACGACGCTCGGCACGCTGCTCGCGACCGTCAACGCGTCGATCGTGCTGATCTCGCTGCCGGCGATCTTCAAGGGGATCAACGTCAACCCGCTCGAGCCGGGCAACGTCAGCTACCTGCTGTGGATGCTGATGGGATATCTGCTGGTCACCGCGGTCCTGGTGGTCACGCTCGGCCGGCTCGGCGACATGTTCGGCCGGGTCCGCATCTACAACGCCGGCTTCGCGATCTTCACGGTCACCTCGGTCATCCTGTCGCTCGACCCGTTCGACGGGGGTGGCGGCGCGCTCTGGCTGATCGGCTGGCGGGTGCTGCAGGCGGTCGGCGGCGCGATGCTGATGGCCAACTCGGCCGCGATCATCACGGACGCGTTCTCGGCCAAGCAGCGCGGCATGGCGCTCGGCGTGAACATCGTGTCCGCGCTGGCCGGCTCGTTCATCGGCCTGGTCCTCGGCGGCATCCTCGCCGAGTGGGACTGGCGCTCGATCTTCTGGGTCAACATCCCGCTCGGCCTGCTCGGCACGATCTGGGCGTACCGCTCGCTGCACGACACCGGCGTCCGGCGCAAGTCCAAGATCGACTGGTGGGGCAACGCAACCTTCGCGATCGGGCTCACCGCGGTGCTGGCCTCCATCACGTACGGGATTCAGCCGTACGGCGGACACACCATGGGCTGGACCAACCCGTACGTGCTGACCGGGTTGATCGGCGGCGTCGCGGTTCTGGCCGTGTTCACGATCATCGAGTCGCGGGTCGCGGAGCCGATGTTCCCGCTGAAGCTGTTCAAGAACATCGCGTTCACCAGCGGCAACGGTGCGAACCTGCTGGCCAGCGTGGCCCGTGGCGGTCTGCAGTTCATGCTGATCATCTGGTTGCAGGGGATCTGGCTGCCGCTGCACGGCTACAGCTTCGAGTCGACTCCACTGTGGGCGGGCATCTACCTGGTCCCGATGACCATCGGCTTCCTGGTGGCGGGTCCGGTCGCCGGCGCGCTCTCCGACCGGTTCGGGTCGCGGCTGTTCGCCTCCGGCGGGCTGATCATGATGGCCATCTCGTTCCTCGGCCTGCTGCTGTTGCCCGGCGACTTCAACTACGTGATCTTCGGCTTGCTGATCTTCGTGAACGGTCTGGGCGGCGGGCTCTTCGCGGCGCCGAACACGTCGCTGATCATGTCGAGCGTTCCGGCGCACATGCGGGGCGCGGCGTCCGGCATGCGGGCCACGTTCCAGAACGCCGGACAGGTCCTGTCGATCGGCATCTTCTTCTCGCTCATGGTGGCCGGCCTGGCGAAGGCTCTGCCGGGATCGCTCAACGCCGGCCTGACCGCGCAGGGCGTGCCGGCCGACACCGCGTCGTCGATCGCGCACCTGCCGCCGGTGGGCACGCTGTTCGCGGCGTTCCTCGGCTACAACCCGATCGCCCAGCTCCTCGGTCCGAACGTGCTCGGCTCGCTGCCGAAGGCGAACGCGGACAAGCTGACCGGCCTGGAGTACTTCCCGTCGCTGATCTCCGGCCCGTTCCACGATGGACTGGTGATCGTGTTCTGGCTCGCCATCGCGATGTCGCTGATCGGCGCCGGGTTCTCGCTGCTGCGCAGCCGCAAGCCGGTGGCCCTGCCGGAGCCGTTGGACGGCGGGCTGGAGTCGTCGAACGGCGAGCTCGTGGCCCGCGAGGCGGAGATCGCGGCCGAGCTGTCCGAGGCGGAGCCGCTCAACCCGGCCACAGCCGTGGCCGAGCCCCTGGACGAGGGCGACGACGACGCCGTCCGGTCACGCTGAGCGCTGTGGGGATTCCGGCCGCTCCGGGCGTCGCCGCTCCCCACACCGGGCAGGCACGCATGTTGGTGTGGGGACTCAGACCGCTTCGGGCGTCGGGAATCCCCACACCGCTGCCACCCGCTTAATCCGTGGCCGCGTCCAGGAGGGTCGCGGCGATCGCGCGGGCGGCGACCGCCGGGTCCAGCTCCGGTTCCATCCGGCCGCCGACCATGGCGCCGTCATACAGCAGGAGGAGCTGGCCGGCCAGCGCCGCCGGGTCGTGCGCGCCGGCGTCGGCGGCGAGCTCGGTGAACAGCCCCCGCGTCCAGGCGCGTGACTTCTTCGCCACGTCCTCCGAGACGCTGCCGGGCGGCGACTCCGCAGTAGCGTTGTAGAAGGCGCAGCCGCGGTACTGAGGTTTGACCGTCTGCGAGCTCAGGACGTCGAAGACGCCGAGCAACCGCTCCCGCGGGGAGTCGAATTGCGCGAGCCCCGCCAGCATGCGGGAGCGACGACGCTCGTGCCGGGCTTCGAGATATGCCCGGACCAGCTCGTCCTTACTGCCGAAGGTGCTGTAGAGCGAGGCCTTGGCGACGCCGGCGCGCTCGATGATCCGGTCGATGCCGACCGTGTGCACGCCCTCGGCATAGAACAACTCGTCCGCAGCCGCCAGCAATCGGTCTCGCGCCGAGACCTTGGCGGGTGCGATGGGTGATGCAGCAGACATGCGTTTGACGATAGCAGACAGACCTGTCTAGTGTTGTGCGAACAGACAGATCTGTCTGTCACTTTTCGGGGAGGAAGTCCCATGACCACCGTTGTCGACGCACCGCCTGCCACCCCGGGCTCCCGTCGCCTGTCCCGGCCGGTCGCCTTCGCCGCGATCGCCGCGATCCTGGTGACGTTTGCCGCGGCCTCCGCGGCCCCCTCCCCCCTGTATGTGGTCTACCAGCAGCTCTTCCATTTCTCCGCGATCACGCTGACGTTCATCTTTGCGGTGTACGTGGTCGGCCTGGTCGGAGCGCTGCTCACCCTCGGCGCGCTCTCCGATCACGTGGGGCGCCGGCCGGTGCTCGCCGCGGCCATCGCGCTCGAGGCGGTCTCGCTCATCCTGTTCCTCACCGCCGGTGACGTGACCGTCCTGCTCGTGGCGAGACTGCTGCAGGGCATCGCGACCGGTGCGGCGTTCACCACGCTCGGCGCCACCCTGGTGGACCTGAACCCGCCGCACTCGCCTGGTCGCGCCGGTCTGATCAACGGCATCGCGCCGACCACCGGTCTGTCGATCGGCGCGCTCGGCTGTGGGTTCCTGGTCCAGTTCGGTCCCGCGCCCACCCACCTGATCTGGGGCCTGCTGCTGGCCGCCATGATTCTCGCCGGCATCTCGCTGGCCGGGATCCCGGAGACGTCGGCGCGTAAGCCGGGCGCGAAGGCCTCGCTCGCGCCGAAGGCCAAGGTGCCCAGCCACCTGCGCGGTGACTTCCTCGCCATCGTGCCGATCATCATCGCCAGCTGGGCGATCGCCGGGCTGTACCTGGCCCTCGGCCCGTCCGTCGCGGCCTCGGTCTTCGGGCTGACCAACCACGTGATCGGCGGCCTGGTCGTCACGCTGCTCTGCGCCAGCGGTGCGATCACCTCGTTCGCCATGCGCAAGCTGCGTCCGCAGACCGTGCTGGCGCTCGCCGGGACGTTCCTGACCGTCGGTGGCCTGGTGGGCGTGCTCGGCGTCCAGGTCGAGAACATCTGGGTCGCCGCCGTCGGAGCCGTGTTGTCCGGCATCGGATTCGGTGCCGCGGCGCTGGCCCAGTTCGGCGCGGTCGCGGCCATGGCCGCCCCGCACGAGCGTGGTGAGCTGCTCGCCGTCGCGCTGACCGTGGCGTACGTGGCCTTCAGTATCCCGGCCGTGATCGCCGGGTTCGCCGACACCTCGTACGGGCTGCACAGCACGGCGTTGGTCTACGGCCTCGGGGTGGCGGTGCTCAGCGCTCTGGCGCTCGGCGCCCAGGCCCTGCGGAAGCGCAACACGCAGCGCCTCGCCTAGCTCTTTCGTGACGCCCCGGCGTGGGCGGTCCCCTTTGGGGCCGTCCACGCCGCAGCATATGGGGGCGTAACGGACACGAGAGGCTGGCATGAGAAGACTTCTGGCGGCGGCCACCACGATTGCCCTGGTGATGGTCGGGGCTGCGGCGACCGGCGCCCAGGCCGAGCAGGTGCGCGTCCGGACCCCGTACACGCCGATCAAATGGGGGGCGTGCACGGACCCGACGCTGCGGGCCCACCAGGCGGAGTGCGGTTTCGCCAGCGTGCCGCTCGACTACGCGAAGCCGGACGGCAAGCGGATCGAGCTGGCCGTCTCGCGGGTCAAGCACACCGTGCCGGACGCCAAGTACCAGGGCGTCATGCTGGTCAACCCGGGCGGGCCGGGCGGGAAGGGCTTCGGACTGTCCGTGGTCGGTTCGCTGGTGCCCGAGGGAGCCGGGGCGGCGTACGACTGGATCGGGTTTGACCCTCGGGGTGTCGGCGCCAGCAAGCCGTCGCTGAGCTGCGACAGCGACTACGCCGGGTACAACCGGCCGCGGTACGTGCCGTCCACCGCGTCGATCGAGAAGACGTGGCTGCAGCGGACCGAGGCGTACGCGAAGGATTGCGCGAAAGCCGGCGGCGATCTGCTCGAGCATCTCAAGACGCTGGACACCGTGCGCGACATGGACCTGATCCGGCAGCTGCTCGGCGCCCGCCAGATCAACTTCTACGGCTACTCGTACGGGACGTACCTCGGTCAGGTCTACGCCACGCGCTACCCGGAGCGGGTGCGGCGGATGGTGCTCGACGGCGTGGTCAACCCGGCCCGGGTCTGGTACGACGCCAATCTGGACCAGGACTTCGCGTTCGACCGCAACATGAAGGTCTACTTCGGCTGGATCGCCAAGAACGACAAGGTGTACGGCCTCGGCAATACCGTGCACGCGGTGCAGCGCCGCTTCGACACCGAACAGAGCCGCCTGGCCACCAAGCCGGCCGGCGGGGTGATCGGCCCGTCCGAGCTCACCGACGTGTTCCTGCAGGCCGGTTACTACGTCTTCGACTGGGCGAAGATCGCGAGCGCGTTCAGCACCTGGGTGCACAAGCGGGACGCCGCCCCGATGAAGGCGCTCTACGACGCGAACAACCCGCGGACCAAGGACGCCGACAACAACTACGCGGTCTACCTGGCCGTGCAGTGCACCGACGTGGCCTGGCCGCGGAGCTGGACAAAGTGGACCTCGGACAACTGGGAGATGCACCGCAAGGCGCCGTTCGAGACCTGGGCCAACGCCTGGTACAACGCGCCCTGCCTGGACTGGGCAGCGAAGCCCGGCATCCCGGCCAACGTGTCCGGTGAGACCGTGCCCCCGGTGCTGCTGATCAGCGAGACGAAGGACGCGGCGACCCCGTTCAGCGGCGCCCTCGAGGTGCGCAAACGGTTCCCGCGGTCGGTGCTGGTCGAGGGGGTCGGCGGCACCACGCACGCCGGGTCGTTGTTCGGCGCCGCGTGTGTGGACAGCACGATCGCCAAGTACCTGGCCACCGGCGCCCTGCCGAAGCGGCGCGGCGGCGAGCGGTCGGACAAGCGCTGCGACCCGATCCCGCCGCCGGCCGCCGCTATGGTGCCGGTCACAGCCGAACATGGTGATCTTCGTCGGGAGGTCCTGGGTCGGTGAGATAGACTGGTGCCCGCGAAGGGGAGTAGCTCCTAACGTCGCGGTCGACATGCTGACGCCCGGTTCTCTGGTGTCCGGCCGCACGGCCTCCAAACGAGGCGAGCGAGACCTTCGGCTTGGTCGTTGTGCACATGACGGCCGGGTCGAGGTCGCCCTGCGCAACTTCTCCCCGGTCCTCGATACCGGGAGTCACCGTTGAATGGATTCGTCGCCGCGCTGGTGCTCAGCTTCGGCGTGATCTTCGTGGCTGAGCTGGGCGACAAGTCACAGCTCATGGCCCTGACCTTCGCGACCCGATTCAAGCCCTGGCCGGTGCTCGTCGGCATCACCGCGGCCACCGCCCTGGTCCACGCGGTGTCGGTGGGCATCGGCTACGGGCTCGGCGCCACCCTGCCGACCGGGTGGATCTCGCTGATCGCCGGCGTCGCCTTCCTGATCTTCGGAGCCTGGACGCTGCGCGGTGACGAGCTCACCGAGGAGGAGAAGGGCAAGGCCGAACGCACCACCGGCTCGGCCATCCTCGCCGTCGGCGGCGCGTTCTTCCTGGCCGAGCTCGGCGACAAGACGATGCTCGCGACGATTACGCTGGCCACTCAGCACGGCTGGTTCGGCACCTGGCTGGGCTCGACGCTCGGCATGGTCGTGGCGGACGCGCTCGCCATCCTGGTCGGCCGCCTTCTCGGTCGCCACCTGCCGGAAAAGTTCATCAAGTACGGTGCGGCCGTACTCTTCGCTATCTTCGGCATCTGGTTGATCGTGGAAGGCTTCATCAAGGTGCTCTAGGGGGCTGGACGGCATGGTGCAGTACCGAGCCGAGTTCGACGCGGAGATCACTTTCGCGAGCGGCGGCGACCTGCGGACGCGGGGTTTCCGGTTGACGGTGCCCAGCGCCGACGCGACGCATGCCGAGATCACCCGGCTCTTCGTCGAGGCGCTGGGCCGGCCGGCGGCCGAGAGTGTCGAGATCACCGGCCTGCGCGTGTTCGAGGAGGAGGGCGTGCCGGTGGGCGCGCCCAACCCGGTGCGCATGCGCTTCGTCGAGCTCAACCACGTGATCAGCGGCGGGATGCCGACGTTCCCGGGGCTGCCCGGGCCGATCGTCGAGGAGCACGAGACCTGGGAGCAGTCGCGCTCGCACTACGCCGAGGGCACCGAGTTCAGCGTCGACCGGATCACCATGGTCGGACAGACCGGTACGTACGTGGACAGTCCCCGGCATCGCTACCGCGGCGGCACCGACCTGGCCGGCCTGCCGCTGGAACGGCTCGCCGACCTGCCCGCGGTCGTGCTCCGGCTGGCCGGCACCGGTCGCCGCGTGGTCGAGGCGGCCGATCTCGAACCGCTCACCGTGGCGGGCCGGGCGGTGTTACTGCACACCGGTAACGATCGTCACTTCGGCACCCCGCAGTACACGACGGACGCGCCCTATCTCACCGCCGAGGGCGCGGCGCTGCTGGTGGAACGCGGCGCCGCGCTGGTCGGCATCGACTCGATCAACATCGACGAGATGACCCCGAACGGCGAGCGTCCCGTGCACACGGTGCTGCTGGCGGCCGGCATCCCGATCGTCGAGCACCTGACCAACCTCGCCGAGCTGCCGCCTACCGGCGCCCGATTCACCGCGGTGCCGCCCAGGATCACCGCTTTCGGCACCTTTCCCGTACGCGCGTACGCCTCCCTGCCGTACTTCGAACCGCACGACCACACCCGGTCCGCGGGCTGGCAACCGACGACATGAGTGAGAGTGGAGCGGCCATCGCGATGGCGGCCGCCCGGTTCCAGCTCGGTGACGCGGCGGCCGCGGCCGAGCTGCTCGCTCCGGTGCTGGCCGCCGAGCCGGACAACGTCCGCGCCCTGGTCCTGATGACGCACGCCCAGCTCGCGCTGAAGAAGCCGGAACTGGCGTACGAGTCGGCGTACCGGGCGGTGGAGGTCGCGCCCGAGTCGGCCGAGGCGCTCAGCGCGCTCAGCCGGGCGTTCACCGGGCTGGACCGGCACTACGAGGCGGTCGAGCTGGCGCTGCAGGCGGCCCGGATCGAACCGGAGAACGCCTACCGGCACAACCGGCTGGCCTGGGCCATGCTCGGCGACGGCCGCCGTGCCGTGGAGGCGGAGCACGCCGCCCGCCAGGCCGTGGCGCTGGACCCGAACGAGGCCGACTTCCGGATCACCTACGCGATCGGCGATCGTCGCCGGGGTGGGCGTGCTGATGCTGCTGACCGCGACGGCGGCGCCCCGGCCGTGGCTGTCCTGGCTGCTCGGGCTGGCCGCGGCGGGCGGGTTCGCGGCGCGGCTGCTGACCGTGTCGGCGTCGAACGCGCACGTGCGGTCGGCCGGCATCGACGTGCCCCGGGTCAGCGTGGCCACGCTCTGGATCGTCGCCGCCGGGTGCGGCACGATCGGGCTGCTTTTCCTGGTGGGCGGGCTGGGCGACGCCAGTCTGGTGCTGCTGGGAGCGGGGGTGGTGCTGCTCGGGGTGGCCGCGATGGCCTTCGCCACCCTGGTCCGCCGCCGGCGTACGCGGGTCCGCACCTAGGCCCCCCTAAGGCGACTTTTCCGGAAATCACCTCATAAAGCGATCGGGACGTCCGACGATGTCCGTGTGACCGCCTACCCCGGACCCGGCCGATGACGGATCGTGCCCCCGCCGCGGCCCGGACCGATCTCGGTGTCGCGCGCGCGGCGGCGCTCTACGAACAGTCCGACTTCGAGCGGGCCCGGACGATCCTCGAGCCGGTGCTCAACAACCTGCCCGACTCGGCCGACGGCTGGATCCTGATGGCCCGGCTAAAGCTCGAACTCGCCCAGCCGGACCAGGCGCTGGAGGCGGCGACCCGGGCGATGCCGCTCGCCCCCGAGGACTCCCGGCCGCTCGCGCTGGCCAGCCGCGCGCTCACGCTGCTCGGCCGGCACGAGGAAGCCATCAACATGGCCTACCGGGCGGTCGTCTCCGACCCGCGTAACCCGCTGTGGCACGACCGGATCGCCTGGGCGCTGATCTCCGCCGACCGGCAGATCTCGGACGCCGAGCAGGCCGCCCGCACGGCGATCGGGCTGGCCCCCGACGAGGCGCACCACCACTTCACGCACGGCGTCGCGCTGGAGCAGCTCGGGCACATCGATCAGGCCCGGCAGGCGCTGCTCACCTCGCTGCGGATGGAACCGGGCAACCCGGTCGCCCAGCACCGGCTGGCCGTGCTCAACGGCGAGGCCCAGCCGGAACATCCGGAGAAGAAGAAGCGCGGCGGCTGGAAGATGTTCGGGAAGCGGTGAGTTCTTTGCGGGTGCGGGACTTGATGCCGAGCCAGAACACCCAGCCGGTGCCGATGATGAAGCCGAAGCTGATCAGGCGGTAGAGCACCACGGCGGCGGTGGCGGAGGTGCCGTTCATGCCGCTCGCGACCAGGCCGAGGATGAGCGCGCCGTCGACCACGCCCAGGCCGCCCGGCACGATCGGGACGCTCGCGGCGGCCATCCCGGCGCAGTAGGCGATCACCAGGTGCACCGGGTTGATGCTGCCGGCCCCCACCGCGACGCAGCACAGCCACAGGCACAGCGCGTCGAACAGCCAGTTCAGCAGCGCCAGGACGACGGCCAGCACGAAGTTGACCGGATGCACCCGCACCTCGCGCAGCTGGTCCACGAACGCCATCAGGGTGTCGTGCCCCTGCCGGGCGGGACGCCGGCGGATCCGGTTCACGCCGCCCAGGACGAACCGGACCGGCGGATCCAGCCATTCCGGGTGCTCGGCCACGAGGCGTACGCCAAAAGCGATCACGACGGCACCCACGCCGTACGCCACCAGGGTGTGCCAGCTGTCGGCGTCGCGGGTGAGCAGGCCGCCGGCCGCGCCGATCACCACCAGCGCACCGGTCGACAGCACGCCGCTGAGCGCGATGCACCAGGACGCCACCGCCGCCGAGGCGCCGTAGTTGCGCATGCGGTGGAAGTTGAACGAGGTGGAGAAGACCGGGCCGCCGGGCAGGGTCGAGCTGATCGAGTGGGCCGCGTACGCCGTGGCGATGTGCCGGGAGATCTTGACCTTGGTGCCGGCCCCGCGTAACAGGGTGCGCTGCATCCGGGCGAACATGCCCATCGAGGCGATCTCGGCGGCGAGCGCGGCCACCACCCACCCCCAGCGCGGCTCGCGGAGCTGGGTGAACGCGCCCACCAGCGAGCGCCAGCCGATGCACAGCTCGACGCCGATCACTACCAACGCGAGCACGGCCACGGCTGGTCCCCGTCGCCACCACGGCGGAGGGTCGGTCGCGGGCCGGGCGCTCTCCTGCTGCACGGCCATCGGAACAATGCTCGCATTCCCCGGTGGGCCGTGCGGCCGATCAGCGGGTGTAGGCCAGGAGATTGAGATCACGCAGGCCGGGCGGCTCGTCCGCCGCCAGCACCAGCGTGTTGTCCGCGCCGATCAGCCAGAGGCGCGTCCGGTCCGCCGTCACCGTGCGGATCAGCAGCTCACCGTCCGGGGTGGCGACCTCGCCGATGACCGTTCCGCGGACCGGGAGGGTGGCCTGCGGCGCCGGGGTCCGGGTCATCGTCGGCTCGGGCGTGCTGCCGTTCGCCGACCAATGCAGGCTCTTGGTCTCGAGGTCGTCGGGCAGCCGGGTGATCGCCCCCGAGCCCACGTCGACGACCGCGGGCGTGTCCAGGTCGACCAGCACGCGGTCGCCGGTGGGTGACCACACCGGCGGCTGGTCGGTGGTGGTCACGCCGTCCGCGACCCGCTCGGCCCGGCCGTCCTCGGTGTCCCGCACCACCAGGGCGCCGTCGTCCGTATACGCGATCTTGTCGCCGTCGGGCGAGACCCCGACCGGCGAGGGGGCGTCCGACAGCACGGTCTCGACCGTGCGGTCGCCGGGGGAGAGGCGTAGCACGTCCGGGTTGTCGCCGGGCCGCTCGTAGAAGACGTGACCGGGCAGGTCGGCCAGCGCACTCGACGGGATCCGCCGGGCATCGCGGGATCGGCTCGGCGAGGGTCGCGGCGAGGCCACCGAACGGGTCGGGTGGTACGGGGAGGCGTACGCGTGGGACTCCTTGGCCGGGCCCGAGGTGGGCTGGGCCGGGCCGGGGGAGAGCGCCGGCAGCGCTCCGGAGGGCGCGTCGGTGACGCGTGCCGGCAGCCACCACAGGCCGCTGGTCAGCGCGGCGAGGGCGAGCACGGCGGCGGTGCCCCCCACGGTGGCCTCGCGGCGGGCGATGCGGCGAGACCGGCGGATAGCCCGGTCGTAGAGGTCGGCAGGCTCGACCGTGCCGGCCAGCTCGTGCAGCGACTCGCGCAGGTCGCCGTGCTGCTCAGAGGTCATCGGCCGGGCTCCGGTGTTCGGGCACCAGCGTGCGCAGCTTGTCCAGCGCGCGACCGGTCTGCGTCTTGACCGTGCTGATCGAGACTCCGAGCAGCTGGGCAGCCTCGGCCTCGGTGTGATCCTCGAAATAGCGCAGCACGATGACCGCGCGTTGCTTGGCGCTCAGCGTGAGCAGCGCCCGCTGCAGCGCGAGCCGCTGCACCGCCGCCTCGGTGGGGTCGTCGAAGCCGCCCGCGGACGGGTCCAGCTCGCCGGGCAGCACCTCGGCCACCTTCGGCCGGCGCCACAGCGAGACCTGCGCGTGGTACATGACCTTCCGCGCGTACGCCTCGGCGTTCTCCGCCCGCTCCAGCCGCGCCCACGCCCGATGGGTGCGGGCCAGTGCCTCCTGCACCAGGTCCTCGGCGAGGTGCTGGTCGCCGGTCAGCAGGTACGCCGAGCGCAACAACGCGTGTGTCCGGGTACGGACGAAGAGCGCGTAGTCGGCCTCGCGGGCGTCCATGCGGAGATGTCCGATCGGGGAGTGCGGGGAGACGTGAGCGTACCGTCGCGGCTCAACCACCGTGCCGTCGCTCACGTCTCCCCCTCCGCCGTTCGCCGTTCGATGCCTCCCCGTGTGGGCACCGCGCGGCACATCTTCAGACGCGCATGCGTCGATGGACGGACGACGGCCGTTCGGCCCAATTCCGGCTCGACCGTTCGGGCACCCGGCGGTTTCCACTAGCGTGGGATGGGCAATCCGGACCTGTTTGCAAGGGCGATCGCGCCCGGGAGGACGGAGGACGCGCATGGCACGAGCTCGAATCGTGGTCGTCGGGGCCGGTTTCGCCGGTTTCACGGTGGCGCGCGAACTGCTCAAGCTGGCTCGCGGCGGCGCGGAGATCGTCGTCATCAACCCCACCGACTACTTCCTCTACCTGCCGCTGCTGCCCGAGGTCGCGACCGGGATCCTGGAGCCGCGCCGGATCAGCGTGTCGCTGGCCGCCACCCTGCCGGAGGCGCAGGTCATCCTGGGCCACGTCGACGATTTCGACCTGGACGGGCGCACGGTCACCTACCGGGATCCGGACGGCGCGCTCGCCACGATCGGCTACCACCGGCTGGTGATCGCCGCGGGCAGCGTGAACAAGCTGCTGCCGGTGCCCGGGGTCGCCGAGTTCGCGCACGGCTTCCGCGGCATCCCGGAGGCGCTCTACCTGCGCGACCACATCACCCGGCAGATCGAGATGGCGGCCAACGCCACCGACGCGGCCGAGCAGGCCGCCCGCTGCACCTTCGTGGTCTCCGGCGCGGGGTACACCGGGACCGAGGTGGCCGCGCAGGGCGTGCTCTACACGGACACGCTGGTCAAGAAGTTCCCGGCGCTCTGGGGCAAGCCACGCTGGCTGCTGCTCGACACGGCCGACCGGGTGCTGCCGACGCTCGACGAGCGGCTCGGCACCGCGGCCGACGACGTGCTGCGCGAGCGCGGCGTCGAGGTCCTGATGCGGACGAGCGTCAAGGAGGCCACCGCGGACGGCGTGCTGCTGTCCACCGGGGAGATGCTGCCGACGAAGTCGCTGATCTGGTGCGTGGGGGTGCGGCCCGACCCGGTCGTCGCGGGGCTGAGCCTGCCGCTGGAGCAGGGCCGGCTGGTCGTCGACGAGTTCCTCAACGTGCCCGGTCACCCGGACGTGTACGCGATCGGCGATGCGGCCGCGGTGCCCGACCTGACCCGGCCGGGTGAAATCACCGGGATGACCGCGCAGCACGCGACCCGGCAGGGCAAGACCGCGGCCAAGAACATCGCGGCCTCGTACGGGCAGGGCAGCCGTCGCCCGTACCGGCATCACGATCTGGGTTTCGTGGTCGACCTCGGCGGCCTGGACTCGGCGGCCAATCCGGTGGGCGTCCCGCTGAAGGGCCTTCCGGCCAAGGTGGTGACCAGGGGTTATCACTTGCTGTCGATGCCCGGGAACCGGGTGCGGGTGGCGGCCGACTGGCTGCTGGACGCGGTCCTGCCGCGGCAGGGTGTCCAGCTCGGACTGGTGCCGAGCGAGGCCGTTCCGCTGGACAGCGCCGCCCCGAACACCGGGATGACGGCAGCCAAATAAGATCGTCAATAACGAGACGCGCGACACATTCCCTGGTCAGGGCATATAAGTGATCTTTGATTGTCCCTAGCATCGACGGCTATAGCCGAGCCTTGGGGGAGGGATCGCTATATGTCTGCGACCGCGGAAGTTCAGGGAACCGATTCCGTCGGCAATAATCTGCATCCGAGGCGCTGGGTGGCCCTCGGAGTCATCGCGATTGCCCAGTTGATGGTCGTGCTCGACGCGACGATCGTGAATATCGCGTTACCGAGCGCCCAACGGGCTCTCGACATCACCGACGCCGACCGCCAGTGGGTCGTCACGGCGTACACGCTGACTTTCGGTGGTCTTTTGTTGCTCGGCGGCCGGGTCGCCGACTACTGGGGGCGCAAGCGCACCTTCATCGTCGGCGCGATCGGGTTCGCGGCCGCCTCGGCGATCGGTGGTCTGGCCAACGGCGGCGAGATGCTGTTCGCGGCGCGGGCGCTGCAGGGTGCGTTCGGTGCGTTGCTCGCCCCGGCCTCGCTGGCCCTGCTGACCGTGCTGTTCACCGAGACGCGAGAGCGGGCCAAGGCGTTCGCCGTGTACGGCGCGATCGCCGGCGGCGGGTCGGCGGTCGGGCTGCTGCTCGGCGGCGTGCTCACCGAGTATGCGAGCTGGCGCTGGTGCCTGCTGGTCAACATTCCGGTCGCGCTGCTGGCGCTCGGGCTGGCGATCCCGCTGGTGCCGGAGAGCAAGGCGAGCGGCGACACCTCGTACGACATTCCGGGCGCGGTTATCGTCACGGCCGGGCTGGCGTCGCTGGTCTACGGCTTCACCGAGGCGGCCAAGCCGGGTAAGGGCTGGGACGCACCGGTGACTCTGGCGTTCATCCTCGGCGGGCTCGCGCTGATCGCGATCTTCTTCCTGATCGAGCGCAAGGTGAAGAATCCGTTGCTGCCGTTGCGCATCCTGGCCGACCGGAACCGCGGCGGGGCGTACATCGCCTCGATGCTGGTCGGCGCCGGGCTGCTCGGCGCGTTCCTGTTCCTCACGCTGTACGTGCAGAACGTGCTGCACTACACGCCGCTCAAGGCCGGGTTCGCCGCGCTGCCGGTCACCATCGGTGTGCTGATCTCGGCGACGCTGGCGAGCAGTCTGATACCGCGTACCGGCCCGCGCCCGCTGATGATCGTCGGCCCGGTGATCGCGGCCGGCGGCATGTTCCTGCTGCGCTTCGTCGGCCTGGACACGTCGTTCTGGCTGCATCTCATGCCCGCTCAGATCCTGCTCGGGCTCGGGCTCGGCCTGACCTTCGTGCCGCTGTCCAGTCTGGCGCTGATCGGGGTGCCGGGGCATGACGCGGGTGCCGCGAGCGCGGCGCTGAACGCGACCCAGCAGGTCGGCGCCTCGCTCGGCACGGCGTTGCTGAACACGATCGCGACCAGCGCCATCGCGGCATACCTGGTGAGCCACGTGCCGACCTCGCCGCAGGGCGCCGTGCGGACCGGGCTGCTCGCCCAGATCGACGGCTATTCGGCGGCGTTCACCTGGGCGGCCGCGTTGATCCTGGGGGCCGCGGTGGTGACCGCGGTGCTGGTCCGGGCGCACAAGGAGGACCTGCCGGTGGAGAACGCCGGCGCCCCGGTCGGGTGACCCGGCGGCTGGTTCATCCGCCAATCACCACACAAGACATAATTCGGGCATGCGATCACGTTGGCTCGGCGTGTTGCTCGCCGTCTTCACCGTCGCCGGTCCGGTCCCGGCCCACGCGGGGCCGCCCGGCGACGCCGACCCGACCACCATCGCCCGATACCTGTTCAACGGGCGCGGGTCGATCTTCTCCGACGCCGGCAACCGGCACACCCTGCGGGTGATCTCCCGGCACGGCGGGCGGGTGCGCACGGTCGTGCACGGGCGCGGCACGGCCATCGCCTTCCCGTCGCGGTGCGCCGCGCACGTCTGCCCGCACGTCGCCCTGCAGGCCCCGACCACCGCCGATCTCAACCCCGGGACCAGGGACATCGCGTACGGGGCGGACGTCCTGCTGGAGCCGGACGAGACCAGCAAGGGGCAGAACGTCATGCAGAAGGGCTACTCGGCGACGAGCAGCCAGTGGAAGCTGCAGGTCGACGGCGTGGCCGGCCGCCCCAGTTGCGTGCTGGTCGACCGGCACACGCTGAAGATCTGGATCGCCACCAGCGCGGTCAGCGTGGCCGACGGGCGCTGGCACCGGGTGGAGTGCGTGCGGACGCGGACCACGCTGAGCGTCCGCGTCGACGCGGGGGTGTCCGGACGCGTCCGGGTCCCGGCGAACCTGTCGGTGCGCAACAGCCGGCCGCTGAGCATCGGCGGCAAGGGTGCCTATCGCGACAACGACCAGTTCAACGGGGCCCTGGACAACGTCTGGGTGCGAATCGGCTAGCGGCCCATGCCGGTCACGACGGCGTTGAGCAGGTCGCCCTTCGCGGTGTCACCGGACAGCTCCCACGCGAACGCGCCGCCCAGCGACTTGCTCGCGGCGAACGACATCTTCGCCTTGATCGTGTCGGGGGTGTCGTAGGACCACCATTCGCTGCCGCAGTGCCCGTACGCCGTACCGCCGGCGTCACCGGTGGGCGGGCAGCGGTCCGCGAGGATCGCGTAGTCCTCGAGCCCGGTCTCGTACTTGCCCTTGGCCGGACCGCTCGCCGTGCCACCGGGTGCGGCCGAGCTGACCCCGGTCCAGCCGCGGCCGTAGAACGGGACGCCGAGCAGGATCTTCGCCGGCGGGACGCCCATGCTGAGCAGCTGGTCGATGGTGGCGGTGGTGGTGGCGTTCGCCCGGGGAATGCCGGAATATCCGGAAAGCGGGGACTGGAGCGCGGTGTGGTGCTCGTCCTGCGCGTCCGCACCGTTGGCGTCACCGTCGCCGCCGGTACCGAAGTAGTCGTACGTCATCGCGCCGAGCCAGTCCGCCTGGGCGGCCGCGGCCTGGTAGTCGCTGGCCTTGAGCTTCTCCACGTCGGCGGGCACGGCCGCGGTCACCACCGCTTGCTTGCCGAGCGCGGACCGCAGCGCCGTCAGCACCTTCGCGAGCCCGTCCGGCCCGCTCTTGTCGCAGGTCAGGCCGCAGGCGTTCGGGTACTCCCAGTCGACGTCGACCCCGTCGAAGACGCCCTTCCAGCGTGAATCGTCGAGGAGCTGGCGGCAGGAGTCGGCGAACGCGGCCGGATCTTTCGCGGCGGTCGTGAAGCCGCCCGAATCGTTCCACCCGCCGAACGACCAGACGACCTTGAGCTGCGGGTACTTCTTCTTCAGCTTGCGGAGCTGACCGAAGTTGCCGCGCAGCGGGGCGTCCGGCGCGTCCGCGGCACCGTCCACACTGGCCGCCGCGGTGATCGGCTTCTGGTAGTCGGCCCAGGCGTCGGTGGCGGCGCACTTGCCGTCCTTGACGGTCCCGAAGGCGTACAGGAGATGGGTGAGCTTGCCGGCGGCGCCGTCCGTGTCGAGATCTTTCACCTGGAAGTTGCGGTCGTAGACGCCCCAATTGGTGAAGTATCCGACGACTTTCGTCGATTCGGTAGGTTTGGCGGTCTGGGCGGGATCGTCGCTGCACGCCGCCACGAGAGCTAACAAGGCGATAACGAGCAATACTGGTCGAAGGCGCACCGTGCTGAACCTATCCGGGCTAGGGGGACCGGCGGTCAGGCCATCCCTCGAATGTGTATCAGATCCATGCCGGGGTGATTCCCGGCACGGTGGGCAAAGAAAACTCTCAGTTATGCGATCGTTTCTCGGTGGCCATCAGCCCGCATGAACCCCCGTCCGCACCCACAGTGCGGGATTGGCGCAAGGATCTTCGCGCCCTGCTCAGCCTGCACCGTGTAGTCAATCGGTTGCGAGCTGTGCTGCGAGCGGCGCTCGTCACATTTGTGGTACTGACCGCGACCCTCTGGTTGATGCCCGGAGTGGGCGGAGCGGACATTCTGGACACGATCGGCCTGGTGCTGGTGGTGGCCGGCGTCGGCGCGGTCCTGCGTCCGCTGTTGCTGGTCGGCATCGTCGCGCTCGGCGGCTGGGGCGCGATGCTGCTCGGCGTGGTCGCCCAGATCGCCGTCATCGTGGTGGCCCTGGAGCTCGACCCGGCGAATCGGATCAGCGGGCTGCCGTCCCTGGTCATCGCCGCGATCCTCGCTGTGATCTTCGCCGCGATCCTGGACTGGATGCTCGACAGCGGTACCGAGGACACGTTCGTCCGGGAGTCGAAGCGGCTGATGCGCGGCATCCGGCGGCGGATCGCCCGGCAGAACGGCGGGCCGCTGCTCACCCTGCGCCGGCCGCGTCAGGGCACCGAGCCGGGCCTGCTCATGGTGCAGTTCGACGGGCTTTCCGAGCCGGTGCTGCGCTGGGCGGTCCGGGCCGGAAACCTCCCGACGCTCGGGCACTGGCTGCGCTCCGGCAGCCACGTGATGCGCGGCTGGCACACCGGGTTGCCCTCCACCACCCCCGCCTCGCAGGCCGGGATCCTGCACGGCGCGTCCCGGCAGATCCCCGCGTTCCGCTGGTTCGAGAAGGACTCCGGCAAGCTCCTGGTCACCAGCCGGCCGCGCGACGCGGCGGTGCTGCAGCCGCGGCTCAGCAACGGGCAGGGTCTGCTGCGCGACGGCGGGGTCAGCATCGGCAACGCGTTCAGCGGCGACGCGGCGGTCAACCTGCTGACGGTCAGCCACGCGGCGCTGCCCGGCCGCTCGGCGCGTGGCTGGGCGGCGTTCATGGCCTCGCCGTACGGGTTCACCCGCGCGCTGGTGCTCGGCGTCGGCGAGGTCATCACCGAACTGCACCAGGCGCGTCTGCAGCGCCGGCGCAACCTGCTGCCGCGGGTGAGCCGGTCCGGGGCGTACCTGGCGCTGCGGCCCGCCTCGATGCTGCTGCGCGACGTGAACATCTCGCTGATCGCCGAGCAGATGGCGCTCGGCGCGCCGGCCGTCTACTGCGACCTGGTCGACTACGACGAGGTGGCGCACCACGCCGGCCCGGCCCGGCCGGAGTCGATGCGGCAGCTGGAAAGCCTGGACCGGATGCTCGGGGTGCTGGAACGGCTCGCCCCCGAAGCCGCTCGGCGCTATCACCTGGTCGTGCTGTCGGACCACGGGCAGAGTCAGGGTTCCACGTTCCGGCAGCGGTACGGCGAGACGCTGGGCGAGGTGGTGACCCGGCTGGGTGGTGAGGCCGCCCTGACCGTCAAGAGCGACAAGTCGGAAATGCTGGGTGAGGTCGCGCCGCTGCTGGTCGTGCCGTCGGGCAACCTGGCACTGGTCTACCTCACGAAGATCAAGGAGCGGGCGGACCGGGCCGGGATCGACAGCGCCTACCCGCGGCTGATCGACGGGCTGGCCGGGCATCCCGGCATCGGCCTGGTGGTGGTGCGCGACGCGGACGGTCCGGTGGCGCTCGGCACCTCCGGCAGCCACCACCTGCGTGACGGCCGCGTCGAAGGGCTGGACCCGCTGCTCCCGTACGGTCCGCACGCCCGCCGCGACCTGCTGCGCCACCAGGAAGCGGTGCACAACGGCGATCTGGTGCTGATCAGCTCGGTGGACCCGGTGACCGAGGAGGTCGCCGCGTTCGAGGAACTGGTCGGGTCGCACGGTGGCCTCGGCGGCTGGCAGACCGACGCGGTGCTGGTCCACCCGGCCCGCTGGCCGATCACCCAGCCCGAACTCGACGGGCCGGACACCATCCACAAGCAGCTGGTCGAGTGGCTGGCCATGCTGGGCCTGCGCAAGCACACGCCGCCGGCCCTGGAGACCCACCTCGAGCAACCGCCGACTCTCGATCAAGAAAACCCGAGACTTTCCCGTACGCACGACGGTTAGTGGTTTGTGCCCTTCGTTCGATATTTCGTGCCACGGGCAGCGGTGGTCGCTGTCCTCGTCCTCGCCGGACTCCCGGCGACCGCGGTCGGCGTCCGGGCACGCGAGATCACACCCGCGTTCAACGGCAGCGTGTACGCCATCGCGCACCGCGGCGACGTGACCTACGTGGGCGGCGAGTTCACCACCGCGACCTCGGCCGGCCGCACCTATCCGCGGCTGCGGCTGGCCGCCTTCGACACGCGCAGCGGCACGCTGTTGCCCTGGGCGCCGCCGGCCGACGCGACCGTGCGTGCGCTGGCCGCCGCCGGCGACAGCGTCTACGCCGCGGGCGACTTTCACCGGGTCGGCGGGCTCGACCGGGACTCGCTGGCCCGGCTGCACCCGGACACCGGCGCGGTGCGGTCCTTCCGGCACGATCTGACCGGCACCGCGTACGCCCTGGCGAGCGGAAACGGGCTGCTCTACCTCGGCGGCAGCTTCACCCGCGTGGATGATCACCGGCGCGCCAACCTGGCCGCCTTCTCGCTGGTGACCGGGAAGCTGGACGGGCGGTGGCGGCCGGACGCGGACGACGCCGTGCACGCGCTGGCGGTGCGTGGGCCGAAGGTGTTCCTGGGCGGCGGCTTCCACACCGTGGCGGAGGTGACCGGCACGCTACGGCTGGCCGCGGTGCACGGCACCACCGGCGAGGTGGACGACGACTTCCTGCCGCGGGCGCCGGCCGAGGTGCGGGCGATCGCGGTCGACGGCGACGGGGTGTACGCGGCGACCGCGGGCGTGGGCGGGCGGGCGATCTCCTACTCGTACGCCGGGAAGGTGCGCTGGGAGCGGGTCTTCGACGGGGACGCGGCGGCGATCGTCACGGCCGGCGGGCTCACCTACGTCGGCGGCCACTTCGACAGCGCTTGCCTGACCAGTAAGAACGGCGCGCACGGGGCGTGCACCGACGGGTCCGAGCCTCGGTACAAGCTGGCGGCGGTGACGCGTACGGGGAAATTGGCCTCGTGGGCGCCGCAGGCGAATGGGGTGATCGGGGTCCGCGTGCTCGCGCTCAGCAAGGGCACGCTCCAGGCCGGCGGCGACTTCACGCTGATCGCCGGCCAGGAGCGGCGCCGGTTTGCGGTGTTCTAGGGCGCGTCCGGCAGGTCGTCGAGGAACTCCGCGGTCGGCACGAAGAACAGCGTGCCCGTCATGGCCGTCGAGAAGTCGAGGATCCGGTCGTAGTTGCCGTACGGCTCGCCGATGAACATGCGGCGCAGCATCAGCTCGGGCACGTCCGGCGTCGCGGCGTAGGCGATGTAGTACGTCCCGAACTCGCCCGACTTGATCGACCCGAACGGCATGTTGTCCCGCAGGATCTTCTGCTCGTTGCCGTCCGCGTCCTCGATCGTGTTGAGCGCGACGTGCGAGTTCGGTGCCTTGTCCTTGAGCTCGACGTTGTCCAGCTTGGTGCGGCCGATCGCGGCCTCCTGGTCCTCGACCTTCAGGCTGTTCCACGCGGTCAGGTCGTGCACGTACTTCTGCACCATGACGTAGCTGCCGCCGGCGAAGTCCGGATCCTCGTCGCCGACCAGCACCGCGTTCTCGGCGGTGTGCCCGGTCGGGTTCTCCGTGCCGTCCACGAAGCCGAGCAGGTCCCGCTCGTCGAAATACTTGAAGCCGTGGGTCTCGTCGACGACGTCGGCCACGTCCTTGAGGCGCTCGCCGATCTTCGCGGCCATCTCGAAGCAGACGTCCATCTGGGTGGCCCGCAGGTGGAAGAGAAGATCGCCCGGGGTGGCCGGGGCGACGTGCCGCGGGCCCTTCCAGGCGCGGAACTTGTGCAGCTCGGCCGGCCGGGGCCCGGCGAACAGCCGATCCCACAGGTCGGAGCCGATGCCGGTGACACACGACAGCTTCGCGGCGGGCAGGCGGAAGCCGACCGTACGCTGTAACGCGCTCAGGTCCTCCAGCAGCTCGCGTACGACGGGCTCACCCCCGGGCCGCACGGTGACCACGAGAAAAATCGCCGCGTCGGTGAGCGGGGCCAGCACGGCCTGCGGGTCAACGCGCGGCGCTAGGGAGCGGGGCTCGGTCATGAGCCGCAGCTTACGGTTCCGCACCCCCGAATGGCCGCACGAGTGAGCCGTCTATCCCTCGTTGAGGAAGGTGGCCAGGTCGGTGAGGGAGGTCAGCGGGAGGTCGGCGGGGAGGCCGCGGACGGCGGCCGTGTGGGCGCCCGCCGCGCGGGCCGCCTGCAGGCCGACCTCGGCGTCCTCGACCACCAGGCAGCTCGCCGCCGGAACGCCCAGGAGCTGGGCGGCCAGGAGGTAGCCGGCCGGGTCGGGCTTGCCCTCGGCCACGTCGTCGGTCGTCACCAGGACCGGGGGCTCGATGCCGACCGCGTCCAGGCGGGCCTTCGCCAAGCGCGCGTCGGCGCTCGTGACCACCGCCCACGGGAGCTTCAAAGCGGCCAGCAGCGGCAGCGCGCCCGGCGTGGCGACCACGTCGGCCAGGTCGTCGTACTGGAGTTCCAGCTGGCGGGCCGAGGCGGCCTCGATCTGCGCGTCGTCGAAGGCGGGGAACAGGCGGCGGACCGCGTACTGGCTCGGGGCCCCGTGCGCCAAGCGGTACGCCGTCGGGCCGTCCACTCCGTACTCCCCAGCCCACGTCAGCCAGGCGCGCTCGACCGCTTTGTCCGAGTCGACGAGCGTGCCGTCCATGTCGAAAAGGATGGCCTCGATCTCGGATGCGATTAAGTCGGACATGCCTCAAGACTCGCACGCGGAGCGGACGGCCCCGGCCCAAAGGTCGGGGCCGTCACACCGGACGAATCAGCTTCGGCGCGTACGGGTTCCGGTCGTCTTCGTGGCCTTGGTCGCCTTGGTGGCGCGGCCGGACGCCGTACGACCGGACCTCGCCGTGCTTGCGGACCGGGTCGTTGCGGACGAGCTCGCCGTCTTGGCAGCGCGGGCCGTCGTCGTGCGCGCGGCGGTCTGCCGGGCCGGGCTTTCGGTGGCCGCGGCCCGTTCCGGCGCGGGCGACGAGGTGACCCCGGCGGCCCGCAGGTCCTTCTCCTTCTCGCGCTGCACCAGGTCGTCCAGCACGCTCTTGGAGTATTTGTCGTCCATGCTCTCCGCGCGGCGCGACGCCTTCGACGCCTTGCCGACCGCCTTCTGATGGGCCTTCGCCAGGCGGTCGCGGTCGCGTTGCTGGGTCTTCAAGGAACGCTTGAGCCGCTTCGCCTCGGCCTCGGCGTTGCGCAGCGCCAGCGTCTGCTGTTCGGTGAGATCGGCGTTCGTCTGGAGCCGGTTCGCCAAGTCCGTTACGGCCGAACGGGCCTTCTCGGCGGCGTCTTTCGCGGCCGCGGACTGTTCGCGGCGCCGGTCGAGCTGTGTCTGGGTCACGGTGTCTCCTTCCGTACTCCCTTGTCGCCCTACCCGGGCGGCTCTCCGCAAATCTCTCAGGTGGTTGTCTTTTCGACCACTATTGCGGCGGACCGGGCTCGGCGTCGTCTGATGTGCCGGACATGCAGCGTCACGTAAGTCGCGACGGCGACCGCGGCCAGCGCGATCGCCCACCATTTGTATCGGTGCGCATGTTCGATGATTTCCACCAAATGCGTCCCGAGCAAGTAGGCGATCGTCGTCCACCAACCGACCCAGAGGGCCGCCCCGATCGCGTTGAAGAGAAGGAATGTGCGCCAGGGCATCGCCGAGATGCCGGCGATCACCCCGTTGAATTGCCGTAAGCCGTCGATGAATCGGGCGATCATGACGACCCGGCCGCCGCGACGCGCGAAGAACCCTTCCGCCCGGGCGAGCCGTTCCGGCGTGAGGAAGACGTACTTGCCCCAGCGGTGCACGAGCTTGCGGCCACCGCGGACGCCGATCCAATAACCGATGTTGTCGCCCACCACGGCAGCGATGAAGGCGATCGCGCCGACCGCGACAATGTTCAGCCGGCCCGCCCCGGCATAGATCGCCGCGGCCACCATGATGGTCTGACCCGGCGCGGGGACCCCGAAGCTCTCGACACCGATGACCGCCGCGACGGCGAGGTACCCCCATCGGTCGAGGATCGGGGCGACTCCGTGGAGGAATCCGGGAAGGTCCGCTGTAGGAGGCATCGGGGTACACGGTAGCCGCAGGTTCGGCTCCGTTACCTGGGAGAGTGACAGCCCGGCTTTTTTCAAGTCGTGACAAAACCGCTCTCAGATGTGAAGGTTTCCCGGTGCGCACGCGATCGGGACCCGCCCTCGCCGCCCTCGCCACCGGCACCTTCGCGATCGGCATGACCGAGTTCGTGATCACCGGCTTGTTGCCGGACATCGCCGCCGACTTCGCGGTTTCGATCCCCACCGCCGGCTTGCTGATCTCCGGGTACGCGATCAGCGTCCTGATCGGTGGACCGGTGGTGACGGCCCTTGTCGCGCGGCGTCCGCGTAAACCGGTGCTGGTCGTGTTGCTCGCGTTCTTCGTGGCCGGCAATGTCATCTGTGCGCTCGCACCGGCGTACGGGATCATGCTGGCCGGACGGATCGTCGCCGCTCTCTGCCATGGCTCTTTCATCGGTTTCGCGACCATTGTCGCCGGGGATCTCGTACGCCCGGAGCGCCGCAGCAGCGCGATCGCCGCCATGCTCAGCGGCCTGACCATCGCGAATGTCGCGGGCGTGCCGCTCGGCACCGTGCTCGGGCAGCAGCTCGGCTGGCGGGCGACGTTCTGGGCGATGGCGCTGCTCGGCTTGGGGGCGGCGCTCGCGACGGCGCTGCTGGTGCCATCGGCCGCCGGGACCGAAACGGCGGCCGGGAAAGCAAGGGCCGCCGGGAAAGCAAGGGCCGCCGGGGCCGCAACGACCGCTGGAAAAGCAACGACCGCCGGGGCCGCAACGACCGCAACGACCGCGCCGGTCCGCGCCCAGCTCTTCGCCTTCCGGAAGCCCGAGCTCTGGCTAGCCCTCGCGATGACAGCGCTCGCGTTCGGCGCCGTCTACGCGCCTTTCACCTACATCGCACCCCTCATGACCGACATAGCGGGATTCGGCAAGGATGCTTTACCCTATTTGCTCGCTTTGTTCGGCCTGGGCCTCGTCCTGGGCAACGTCCTCGGCGCCCGCGGCGCGGACCACCGTCTCATGGGGACAATCGTGACCGCCTCGATCGCGATGCTGATCGTGCTGATCGCGTTCGGCTGGACCTCGCATGCCAAGGCCCCGGCCACCATCACGCTGTTCCTGCTGGGCGTGGCCGCCTACGCCACCGTCCCCGGCCTCACCACGCGCGTACTCACCGCAGCCGGCGACGACGGGCAGAACCTGCTGGCCTCCTCGGCCGCGGTCTCGGCCTTCAACCTGGGCAACGCCGCGGGCGCCTACCTGGGCGGCCGGGCGATCACCGCGGGCTGGGGCTACGACGCGACCCCGCTGGTCGGCGCCGCAATGGAGGCCGCGGCAATCGGCGTCGCGCTCATACTCCTTACCCGTACGCGTCGGGAAAGCGCTCTTTCACTGCCCTGATCCGCACAGCGAAAGGCCGGCCCGAAAGGGGCCGGCTCTCGCGATCAAGCGCGGCTACAGAGCGTCGCTCGAAAGCTGGTTCCGCAGCTTGGTCAGCGCCTTGGTGAGCAGCCGGGAAACGTGCATCTGCGAGATACCGATCTGGTCGGCGATCTGCGACTGGGTCAGGTTGCCGTAGAAGCGCAGCGTCAGAATCTTCTGCTCGCGCTCGTCCAGCGAGGCGAGCGCCGGCCCGAGCGCGACCCGGGTCTCGGCCAGCTCGTACTCGTAGTCCTCGCCGCCGAGCGTGTCGCCCAGCTCGGTGCTGCCGTCCGCCGAGATCGGCGTGGACAGCGAGGTGGCGTTGTAGGCGCGAGCGCCCTCCAGCCCCTCCAGCACGTCTTCCTCGCTGATCCCGAGGTGCCCGGCGACGTCGGCCACGGTCGGCGAGCGGCCGAGCGAGTGCGTCAGCGTGCTGTTGGCCTCGGTGATCGAGAGCCGCAGCTCCTGCAGCCGGCGGGGAACGCGGACGCTCCACGTACGGTCCCGGAAGTGACGCTTGATCTCGCCGATGATGGTCGGGATCGCGTACCCGGCGAAGTCGACGCCGCGGTCCGGGTCGAACTTGTCGACCGCCTTGATCAGCCCGACGGTCGCGGTCTGCACGAGGTCGTCGGTGGGTTCGCCGCGGCCCGAGTAGCGGTGCGCGAGGTGGCGTGCGAGGGGCAACCACGCCTCGATCGCACGGTCGCGCAGCATGGCGCGCGACGGGTGATTGTGCGGCAACGCCGCCATCGCATCGAGAAGCTCGGCGGCGCTGTCGGTGAGCGCAGCGCCGGTCAAAGCGACGCGTTCGGCGAGCGCCTCCGCCTCGGTCGCGGGCGAAGCAGTCTCGGTGACAGTCATGCTCTGGTCCTCCCTGGCACCTGTCCGGAGAGCCGGTCCATTGCTGGACCCGGGGGTCGGGCGGGTGTCCCTATCACTGGTCGACGGTGATCCATGGACCACCGGCCGGCCACGCATATTAGGCCGTTCGGATAAGACGACCCTAGCCGAGAAGACGAGCATAGACTAGCCGAAAGTATGAGTGACTTTGCGTGAATGCAAATATCCCCAGCGGATCTTGAGGGCGGGATCCGCAACACCGCAGGTCAACGATTACCCTCCGCGGCCAGGGAAAACACCCTCGGTGCCGAATTGCGACGAGCCTCACTCCCGTGCTTGAGCCCCCCGGGGTTCCGGGAACTAACGCGCGCATGACCAGGCGAGCCGCGTAACCATGCCGCTCGTCGTCTCCTCGGTGTTGCTCGCCGGCATCCTGGCGTTCGCGGTGGGCCGGCCACGCGGACTTCCCGAGGCCGTCGTCGCGGTTCCGGCGGCGTTACTCGTCCTCGCCACCGGCCTGGTGCCGTGGCACGACGCGGTCGACGAGGTGCGCGAGCTCGGCCCCACCGTGGGGTTCCTGGCCGCGGTCCTGGTCCTCGCGCATCTCGCGGGCTCGCACGGCGTGTTCCGGTACGCCGGTGGGGTCACCGCCCGCATCTCCCGCGGCAGCCCGAAACGCCTGCTCACGACCGTCTTCGTGGTGGCCGCGGTAACCACCGCGGTGCTCAGCCTGGACGCCACCGTGGTCCTGCTCACACCGGTGGTCTTCGCGACCGCGGCGCGCATCGGGTCCCGGCCGCGACCGCACTCGTACGCCTCCGCCCACCTGGCCAATTCGGCGTCGTTGCTGCTGCCGGTCTCGAACCTGACGAATCTGCTGGTCTTCGCCGCGAGCGGCCTGACGTTCCTGGGTTTCGCGGCGATGATGGCGTTGCCCTGGCTCGCCGTGATCGCCGTCGAATACGCGGTCTTCCGCTGGTTCTTCCGCGCCGACCTGAACAAGCCCCCCGGCCTGGTCGAGGAACAGACCGATCAACCCTTGCCCCGGTACGCCTTGACGGTGCTGGCCCTGACACTCGCCGGATTCGCCGTTTCCGAACCGCTGGGTGTCGCCCCGGTGTGGATCGCGGTCGCCGGCGCCGTGGCCTTGGCCGTCCCGCTGCGACCCTCTCCCCGCACCCTGATCCGGGAGGCGAACCCGGCCTTCTGCGCCTTCGTCGTCGCGCTGGGGATCGTGGTGCTCGCCGTCCGCGAACATGGGCTCGGCCGGCTGGTAGACGCTCTCGTCCCCGGCCACGAGGGCCTGCTCGGGCTGCTGGCGGTGGCCACGCTGGCGGCCGTCCTGGCGAACGTGCTCAACAACCTGCCGGCCACGCTGGTGCTTCTCCCGGCCGTCCATCAGTCGCCGGGCCTGATCCTGGCCGTGCTGATCGGCGTCAACGTAGGCCCGAACCTGACTTATGTGGGCTCCCTGGCCACGCTGCTGTGGCGGCAGATCCTGCACACCCGCGACGCCCGCCCGGACGCCGGCGAGTTCCTGCGGCTCGGCTCGGTGACCGTGCCGCTCGCGCTGGTGGCCGGCGTCTTGGCGCTCTGGCTGGCCCTGCAGGTGTGAGGGTGCCCCGCTCGGCGGCGGGACACCCCGTACGGATCAGATGGTGACGCTCGGGTAGAGCGGGAACGGCGCCAGCAACTCGGTCGCCTGCTTGGAGACGCGGTCGGCGAGGGCCGGGTCGAGCACGTACTTGGCCTTGGATCCCTCGGCCGGGCTGGTGTTGGACAGGACCGTGTGGATCAGCTCGGCGATCTGGTCCATCTCGGCGGTGCCGAGGCCGCGCGAGGTGAGCGCGGGCGTGCCGACGCGGATGCCCGACGTGTACCACGCGCCGTTCGGGTCCTGCGGGATCGCGTTGCGGTTGGTGACGATCTCCGAGTCGAGCAGGGCGGCCTCGGCCTGGCGCCCGGTGATGCCGAACGGGTGCACGTCGATCAGCACCAGGTGGTTGTCGGTGCCGCCGCTGACCAGCTGCACCCCGCGGCGCCGCAGCCCCTCGGCGAGCGCCTGGCTGTTGTCGACGATGTTCTGCGCGTACGTCTGGAAGGACGGGTCACGCGCCTCGGCGAACGCGATCGCCTTGGCCGCCATGACGTGGCTGAGCGGGCCACCCAGCACCATCGGGCAGCCGCGGTCGACCTGCGACGCGAGCTCGGGCTGGGCGAAGACGGCGCCGCCACGCGGGCCGCGCAGGCTCTTGTGCGTCGTGGTGGTGACGATGTGCGCATGCGGGATCGGGTTGTAGTCGCCGGTGAAGACCTTGCCCGCGACCAGGCCGGCGAAGTGCGCCATGTCGACCATGAAGGTGGCGCCCACCTCGTCGGCGATCTCGCGCATGGTCGCGAAGTTCACCTTCCGGGGGTACGCCGAGTAGCCGCCCACGATGATCAGCGGCTGGAACTCCTTCGCCGTGTCCCGTAGCGCCTTGTAATCGATCTGGCCGGTCGCCGGGTCGACGCCGTAGCTGCGCTGGTCGAACATCTTGCCCGAGATGTTCGGCCGGAAGCCGTGCGTGAGGTGGCCGCCCGCGTCCAGCGACATGCCCAGCATCCGCTGGTTGCCGAAGGCCGCCCGCAACTCGGCCCACTCGGCCTCGCTCAGGTCGTTGACCTGGCGCTTCTCGAACTTCTGCAGGTGCGGCACCTCGACCCGGTCGGCCAGGATCGCCCAGTAGGCCACCAGGTTGGCGTCGATGCCGGAGTGCGGCTGGACGTACGCGTACGGCGCGTCGAACAGTGCCTTGGCGTGCTCGACCGCGACCGCCTCGACGGTGTCCACGTTCTGGCAGCCCGCGTAGAACCGGCGGCCGATCGTGCCCTCGGCATACTTGTCGGAAAGCCAGTTACCCATTGCCAGCAGCACGGCCGGCGACGCATAGTTCTCACTCGCGATCAGCTTGAGCGACTCTCGCTGATCATGCAGCTCTTTGGTGATCGCGTCCGCGATGCGCGGCTCGACGGACCGGACGACATCCAGCGCCGCACGAAAAGCGGTGGACTCGGCATTCAGCTCGGACATAGGACCTCACTATCACGATGCAGAGGCCCAGGCGCACGGCAGGTCGTCATTCGACGAGGCCGCTCCCCGATGGTTAGCCCACCTTCACGCGCCAGTCACGGCCCGAGGCCGAGCATACCGGGGTCCGCCCTGGCTACCAACGGACCGCAGCCGTCGACCAAAGACGGTTGCCGGGCGTCGCCGCCGATCGCGAGAATCGATGGCATCGACGAAAGGCGGCGGCATGGATCTTCCTCGCAGTTTCGTCATCCGCGAGGGTGACCTCCGCATCCTGAACCCACTATCGGCCACGAAGCTCGCCACCCTCGGCCAGGTCATCAAGCTGCGGCCCGGCGACCACCTGCTCGACCTCTGCTGCGGCAAGGGCGAGATGCTCTGCACCTGGTCACGCGATCATGGCATCACCGGCATCGGGGTGGACATCTCGACCGACTTCCTCGCCGCCGCGCGGGCCCGCGCCGACGAGCTGTGCAGCCCGGTCGAGTTCGAGCACGCCGACGCGAGCACATATACGAGCCGGAAGAAGGCGGACGTCGTCGCCTGCCTCGGCGCCACGTGGATCGGCGAGGGCGTGCAGGGCACTCTGGAGATCGCCGAGCGCAGCCTGCGGCCCGGCGGCATGGTGCTGATCGGCGAACCGTTCCGCCGGGGTTATCCCCCCGTCGAGTACGCGATGGGCCAGCAGTTCCGGTCGCTGCCCGAGCTGCTCAAACAGTTCCGCGAGCTGGGCTGGGACGTCGTCGAGATGGTGCTGGCGAACCAGGACGACTGGGATCGGTACGCGGCCGCCCACTGGCTCAACATCCGCCGGTGGCTGGACGCCAATCCCGACGATCCGCTCGCGCCCGAGATGCGTCAGGAGTTGACCGACGATCCGGTGCACCACGCGAGGTATCAACGGGAGTATTTGGGCTGGGGTGTGATCGCTCTGATGAGATAACCAGGTGAACGGCGTACAAATCCTGCTCATCGTCGGCGTCGGCATCGCGGTCTCGGCCATCGCCCGCAAGCGGCACATCGAGCCGGGCCTGATCATCGTGGTGCTGGCCGCCGGGGCCTCGTTCATCCCGGGCGTGCCACGCCTGGAACTCGACAGCGAGCTCATCCTCGCGGTCGTGGTGCCGCCGTTGCTCTACTCGGCCACCCGCGGCTCGTCGTTCTCCGGCTTCGGGGCAAACCTGCGGGCGATCACCACGCTCGGCGTCGTCCTGGTGCTGCTGACCGCGGGCGCGCTGGGCCTGGTCGCGCAATGGCTGCTGCCGTCGATCGGGGTGGCCGCGGCGTTCGTGCTCGGGTCGGTGCTCGCGCCGCCGGACACGATCACCACGGTGTCGCACGGTGACGAGATCGGGCTGCCGCAACGGGTGACGACGATCCTGACCGGGGAGAGCCTGGTCAACGACGCGACAGCGCTGACCCTGTTCACGATCGCGGTCGGGGCGGTCAACGGCGAGCACACGTCGTGGCGGGGCGGCACCGTCGATCTGCTGCGCAACGCGGTGGTCGGGCTCGCTATCGGGGCGCTGCTCGCCGTGGTGGCGCTGTGGATCCGTAAACGGCTCGGCAACCCGACGCTCGAGACGTCGCTGGTGCTGCTCGTGCCGTTCACCGCGTTCCTGGCCGCCGAGCAGGCGCACGCGTCCGGCATCCTCGCGGTGGTGGCGGCCGCGTTCGGGCTCAGCGTCAACCTCACCCTCGACCCGAAACATCAGTATCCCGGCGCCTACCGCACCCGGCTGCAGGAAGAGGCGTTCTGGCCGGTCGTGGACTTCGTGCTGGAGACCTTCGTCTTCGCGTACATCGGACTGCAGTTGAAGTTCGTCCTGCAGGACCTCGCCGACTCCGAGCAGCCCGGCCTGGTGCGCACGCTGGTCGCGGCCGGGGTGCTGCTGGTGGTGGCGATCGTGTTCCGCATGGTGGTGGTCTACCTGCTGTTCGGCCGCTGGACGCTGCGTCTGCGACTGATCAACCGCCGGCTGGCGAAAGACCCCAAGTTCAAAGATGCCTACGACGTACGCCGCAAGCGCCGCACCCGCCGCCGCGGCGAGCCGTTGGATCCGCCGACGACGCGCGAGACGCTGCTCGTGGGCTGGACCGGCATGCGCGGCATCCTGACGCTGGCCGCCGCCGCCGCGATCCCGGAGCGGACGGCGTCCGGCGCGCCGTTCCCGGGCCGGCCCGCCATCCAGGCCATCGCGCTGATCGTCACGCTCGGCACGCTGCTGATCCAGGGCACCACGATCGGCCGGGCGGCCCGGCTGCTCAAGTTCGACCTGGCCGGCGAGCGGGCCGAGGGGGAGCGGATGCGGCAGCTGGGCCGCGAGATCGTGGCCGAGGCCGCCACCGCCGACCCGGCCGCCGACATGGATTCGTCGTTCGATGCTCAGCGGAAGGCGCTGGGTCAGGCGGTGATGGAGCGGCGGCTGCCCGAGGAGACCGCCCGCGACCTGATCGAAGACCTGGACCTGCGGCAGGCCGCGCAACACACCCCGAGCTGAGCAGGCGGAAGCGCCACGGCATCCGGCCGACGGGAGGGCCTCTGCGCGAGCCTACGGAAGCCGCGGCATCCGGTCGGCGGGAGGGCCTCTGCGCGGGCCTACGGAAGCCGCGTCATCCGGTCGGCGGGAGGGCCTCGGCACCGGCCGGCGAAAGCCGGGCCGAACGGACCTATCGCCTCGCCCCAACGGGCAGACCGCTTGCCACAGCGATATCCATCGATGAAACTCACTCGCGAGAGCGCTCTCAGCCGCCATCCCCAGGCCGGCGACGGCGGGCGGCCGGGCGCACCGCCGCACGCTCCCCATTGGAGACCCCATGCCCCGAACCCGGTGGCGCCCGCTGCTTTTCGGCGCCGTCCTCACGCTCCTGATCCCCCTGACCACGGCCACGGCCGCGCAGGCCGCACCCACCCTCATCTCGCAAGGCCGTCCGGCGACCGCCTCCAGCACCGAGAACGGGACCTTCCCGGCCAGCGCCGCCGTTGACGGCAACACCGGAACCCGCTGGTCCAGTGCGTTCAGCGACCCGCAATGGCTACGGGTCGATCTGGGTGCCGGCGCCACGATCACTTCGGTGACACTCAACTGGGAGGCGGCGTACGCGCGGGCCTTTCAAATCCAGACCTCGGCCGACGGCAACGCCTGGACCACGATCTACAGCACCACGACCGGCACCGGCGGCACCCAGACGATCAACGTCACCGGCAGCGGGCGATATATCCGGATGAACGGGACGACGCGCGCCACCCCGTACGGCTATTCGCTCTGGGAGTTCCAGGTTTTCGGCACGTCGACGTCCACGCCGCCGCCGCCGACCACCGGCATGCCGGACTCGTTCTGGGGCGACACCGCGAGCATCCCGCCGGCGCGCAACGTCGTGCAGGTCAAAGTCCTCAACCGCACCAACGGCCGCTACCCCGACAGCCAGGTCTACTGGAGCTTCAACGGGCAGACCCACTCGATCGCCGAGCAGCCCTACCTCGACATGCCCGCCAACTCGGCCGGCCGCATGTACTTCTACCTCGGCGCGCCGAACAGCCAATACTTCGACTTCATCGAGTTCACCGTCGGCGCCAACGTGTTCAACGGCAACACCACCCGCGTCGACGCCTTCGGCCTGAAGATCGCCATGCGGCTGCACAGCCGGGACGGCAACGACGTGCAGGTCGGCGAGGATTATCAGACCTTCACCGAGGACCGCACCGCCACCTTCAACAAGTTCGCCGCCGAGGTCCCCACCGAGTTCAAGCACCTGGCCACCGCCACCGCGCCCTATCGGATCCTGGCGCCGGGCAGCGACCCGATGTTCCGGCAGGGTGGCCAATACCAGAACTACATCTCCCCGTACGCCTCGGCCCACGGCATCAACGCGATCACCTCGGACATCTTCGGCTGCGCCGGGGTGCTCGCCAGCCAGCCGCAACAGTGCGCCGCGCTGAACCGGCACACCATCGACCTGCCGCAGTCGCAGTGGGAGACGGTGTCGAACTACTACCGGGCCGCGCCCGCGAACTACTACGCGAAGTTCTGGCACGACCACGCCCTCGGAAAGCTCGCCTACGGCTTCCCGTACGACGACGTGGCCGGCCAGAGCTCGTTTGTCTCACACGCGAACCCGCAGTATCTGCTGGTCGCGGTCGGCTGGTGAGCTAGACCCGTCGCCGGCGCTGGAGCTTGTCGGTCAGCGTCGGCGACTGGTATCCGCGGTCACCGAACGCGAGCGTGACGCCGGGCGGGACGATCTCGTCGATCCGGTCCAGGATTTCCGGGGTCAGCGTGACCTCGGCGGCGCCCAGCTGCGAGTCGAGGTGGTCCATCGTGCGCGGTCCGATGATCGCCGAGGTGATCGCCGGGTGCTGCAGCACGAACGCCAGCGACAGGTGGATCAGCGACATGCCGGCCTCGTTGGCGAGCTGGGCGAGCCGCTCCGCCGCGTCGAGCTTGAGCTGGTTGCCCGGCAGCGTGATGTCGAAACGCTGCGGCAGCCGGTCGGCACGCTTCGACTGCGGCAGCGGCGCGCCCTTGCGGTAACCGCCGGACAACCAGCCGCTCGCCAGCGGACCCCACGACAGCACCCCCATGCCGTAGCGCTGCAGCGTCGGCAGCACATCCGCCTCGACGTGCCGGACCAGTATCGAGTACGGCGGCTGCTCGGTAGCGAACCGCCCCAGCCCCCGCTTCTCCGCCGTCCACTGTGCCTCGACGATCTGCTCCGCCGGGTAGGTGGACGAGCCGAACGCCCGGATCTTGCCCTGGCGCTGCAGGTCGGTCAGCGCGCCCAGGGTCTCCTCGTGGTGGGTGTGCGGGTCCAGCCGGTGCACCTGATACAGGTCGACGTAGTCGGTCTTTAATCGACGCAGGCTGTTCTCCAGCTCCCGCACGATCCACCGCCGGGAGGTGCCGCGGCTGTTGGGATCGCCGGTGCCGCCCATCTGGCCGTGCACCTTGGTGGCCAGCACGACGTCGTCGCGTCGCCCGTCGGCCAGCGCCTTACCGACGATGACCTCGGACTCGCCCTGCGAATACACGTCCGCGGTGTCGATGAAGTTGATCCCGGAGTCGAGCGCGGCGTGGATGGTCTTCACGGACATGTCGTGATCGGGCTCGCCCCACGCCCCGAACATCATGGCGCCGAGACAGAGTGGACTGACCTGAATTCCGGTACGACCGAGACTGCGATATTCCATGGGGAAGAAGTTAGTACGTCAAACATCTTTTGCAATCCAGGATGTCTTGCCAGTGACCCGAGGCATCGACCAAGCTGATTTTTGTTGGGCGCCCTCCGCCGCCTGGTGATCCCCCACCGGATCCCCGGCTTCCCCCACCGGCCCGGCGCGGCGGCGGAGGAGCAGCCCACCCGAGCCCGGTTCGGCGCCCCCAATTCCGCCCCGCCAACCCCGTGACGCAAGACCAAGAGGTCGCAATCCCGCCCCGCGAATCCCCGCGAATCGAGACCAAGATGTCGTAGCGGGGTGGGTGGTGCAGACCGCAACTCCCGTCGAGGGCCGGGGCGGGGCGAGCAGGCCGCTGACGCGCCCAGAACGCTCCCCCCACCCCGGCGACCTGCGTAAGTGGTCACCCCCAAACCCACCCGTGCGGGCATTCGCCCCCCGCCGTCCAAACTCCCCACGCCCCGCCATGCATCGTCCGAGCCGCCCACGCACCGCCATGCACCGTCCGCCCCCCACGCACCGCCATGCACCGTCCGCCCCCCACGCACCGCCATGCACCGTCCGCCCCCCACGCACCGCCATGCACCGTCCGCCCCCCACGCACCGCTATCCACCGTCCGGACCCCCCACGCCGCACCATCTATCGTCCGAACTCCCCACGCCCCGCCATGGACCGCGTGGCGCCGGACCGCTTTGTCCAACCCACACAGCTTTTGCGACGCGGCTTCCTCCGGCCACCCGCGAATCTTGATGACTTCGGGCGTCCCGACCACAACTCATCAAGATTCCGGGCTCCGACGCCCACCGAGGTCATCCGAGGCGCGAACGCACCCGTCGTCGCAACCGCCCGCTGGACACACGCGAGACGAAAGCCACGAACCACGCGAAACACGTTCCCCCGTGGGGTGGGTCCACCGCTCCCGCCAAACCAGCTGAACAGTCACCACCATCTACCATCTGGTCAGAGGTGCCCACATTGTGGAACTGTTCAGCTGTTTCTCGCGCCGCTCACGCTCCGATGAGTTGACCTTGCGCGGCGGACCTGCGCGGGCCGTCGCTGTGGGGAGCCGGGACCTTCCGTTCGTGGCGGTTGCCCACACGGGGGTGGGGGTGGCTGCGGTGTGGGGAACCGCAACCTTCTCGGTGTCGCGGTTGCCCACACGGGGGTGGGGGTGGCTGCGGTGTGGGGAACCGCAACCTTCTCGGTGTCGCGGTTGCCCACACGGGGGTGGGGGTGGCTGCGGTGTGGGCAACCGCAACCTCCTCGGCGTCGCGACTCCCCACGCCCGGGTGGGGCGGCCACTGTGGGGAGCTGGGACCTGCCGGGGCCTGGCGGCGTCGCCTCGCACGGGGGCTCCCGGCCGACGGAACCAGCTGAACAGTTACACATTGTGGACGACAGCTCGAGGAGGACGGTTGCTTTACCCGTATTACACGCTTTTGCGGCGGCCGTTTCCGGCGTGATTTCGCAACCTTGGAGAGTTGCGCGTATCGAATTAACTCGCCGTGTTGCTGATTTCGGCCATTCGATCTGCTAAAGGAGCTTCGTTACCTGCGCATTCGCCAAGCGTCGATCGGGTCCTGGTGGACACCGGGATCGGCAACGGCAAGTCCTATCCCGGCACCGCCTTCGACCAATTGGACACGCCGTTCCTCGCGCGGCTCGAAGCGGCCGACTTTCCAGCCGGACTGATCGACGTCGTCATCACGACTCACCTGCACCCGGACCACGTCGGCTGGAACACCCGCCAGGTGGCCGGCAAATGGCTGCCAACCTTCCCGCGGGCGCGCTACCTCATCAGCCGAACCGAGTTCGAGTTCGCCAAGCCCGACCCGCGGCGGCAACGGATCTTCGCCGACTCGTTTGACCCGGTAACCGCCACCGGCCAGCTCGAGCTCGTCGACCTGCGCGAGGAAGGTGTGGAGGTGGCGCCGGGTCTGCTGCTGCGGCCCGCGCCCGGCCACACTCCGGGCCAGCTCAGCGTGGAGGTCAGCGACGCGGGACGATCGGCGCTGATCGGCGGCGACTGGCTGCATCATCCGGCGCAGCTCGCCCGACCCGATTGGGCCTGCTCGGCCGATGTCGAGGCGGAGCAGTCCGAGCGCACCCGCCGTGGCCTTCTCGCCCGGCTCGCCCGCACGGAGAACCTGCTGTTCGGGTCGCATTTCGCCGCGCCCACCGCCGGCCTCGTCCGCGCCGACGGGGACGCGTACCGCCTCGCGCCGGTTCCGCCGGGACCGAGACCGAGCTGATTCCGCCGGGGCCGAGACCGAGCTGACCGCCGGAAAAGGCCGAATCCGCAAGCCTCGGGTACCTGGCGTCCCGAGCTGCCGCTGACCGAGGGCCTCGAGCGCAAACCCGCCGCGAGCGCCCGACTCTTGGGGCCGACGCCCAACGAAGAGCAGTCCACGTGGACTGCCGGAGCCGCCTTACTTCAGCGGTTGGCTGTCCGGGGGCAGCTGCGCGTTGATCAGGGTCTTGGCTGCCGCGAGGAAGCTTGGCGGGATCCGACTGTCGCGTACCAGGGAATACGACGAGGCGCCGTCGAAAAGCATTATCAGCTGCTCGGCCAGCTCGTCCGGGTCGGCGGCGCCCGCGCTTGCGGCCTGGTCGCGGAAGAAACCGAGCACCTGGTCCTTGTGGTCCAGTGCGAGTTGTCGTGCCGGGTGGGTGGCGTCGGGGAGCTCGGCCACCGCGTTGACGATCGGGCAGCCGCGGTATCCGGACGGCGTCGTCTGATTCTGCAGCCAGATGAAAGCCTGAAGGATGCGCTCCGCCGGCGGTGCGTCGTCGTCCACCGCGTCTTGCATGGAGTCATAGTTTGTGTCGCCGATCGTTCGCACGTACTCGGCGATCAGATCGTCTTTGGTGGGGAAGCGCTGATACAGCGTGCGCTTCGAAACCGGTGCCAGGTCGCTGATCCGGTCGACGCCGACGGCGCCGAAGCCCTCCGCGCGGAACAGCTCCGTCGCGCGCCGGACGATTCGCGTCCTGGCCTTGTCTGTCGTGTCGCCCACGCGACCAAGCATAACAACAGGTAAACAGTGCTGTTCACCACAGTGTCGCCACGAAACCCCGGAGAGTATCGGGCTGGTCGATATAAGTAAACAGATCGGTATGATAAGCTGAGTGTCGGTTGTCACCATGCCAATTAAACAGATCTGTGTAATATCTCGGAATGACCAAATTAAGTGCAGGACTCATCGGTACCGGGTCGTGGGCCCAGAAAACGCATGCCCCGGCCTTGGCCGCCCATCCCGACATCGACCTCAACGGGGTCTGGGGGCGCTCCTCCGACGCCGCCGGCCGCCTCGCCGGCTCCTACGGTGCGACGGCGTACTCGGGAGACGACGGCTTGACCGAGCTCATCGAATCCAGTGACGTCATCGCCTTCGCCGTGCCTCCGGATGTCCAGGCGGGCATCGCGGTCCAGGCTGCGCTCGCCGGACGCCACCTGCTGTTGGAGAAGCCGGTCGCCACCAGCGTCGCGGCGGCCCGTGAGGTCGCTGACGCCGTCGCGCGGACGGGTGTCTCGTCCATCGTCTTCACCACCCTGCGATTCACCGAGGAGACCGCGACCTGGATCGGCGAACAGACCGCGAAGGGCGGTTGGTTCACCGCGCAAGGGCTGACCCTATTTCCCGCCGCAGGAATTCCAGGCATCTCTACCCTGACTCCGTGGCGGGAGGAGTCGGGTGCGCTGTGGGACCTCGGCCCGCACGTGCTTTCGGTCTACCTTCCGCTGCTCGGGGACGTGCGTGCGGTTAAGGCGGTCCGGACCGGGCACGACCTGACGCATCTGATCATGACGCACGACTCGGGAGCGTCCAGTTCGGCGACGTTGAGCCTGCAGGCACCGCCGGCGAGCATGGCCAACCAGATGGAACTCCTGGGCGAGCACGGCATTGCGGCGATGCCGCAGGGCGGTTGGAACGATCCGGTGGCCTCGTACCACAACGCCGTCGATGCTCTGGTGACGTCCGTGCGCACGAACACGCCCCATGAGTGCGATGTGCGGTTCGGTCTGCGGATGACCGAGATCCTTGCCGAGCTCGAGCGGGACATCCACTCCGCCGGAGCGTGAAAGCGCCTCCCTGCGCGATAGCCGAGCTGACGCCGAGGAGGCCGAATCGCTAAGCCCGGGAACCTGGCGTCCGATTCTTGGGGCCGACGCTCAGCGAAGAGCAGTCACGTCCCATCCGGCTCAACCATCCCGGCGGTAACCAATGGACCAGTACATGGATTCGGCCTATGACGTTACGGCCCAGATGTTCGGGCCGGACTCCAACATTCCCCCGTGGGCCTGGGCCTTTGTTTTGATCGCCCTCCTCTGGAAGGTGGTCATGCCGCAGACGAAGTCGGTCCGCGAGCTCGCCGACGACCGCGACGCCGAGATGCTGGCCGCGCTCGACAGCGACAAAAGCGACAAGAAGAACAAGTAGCAGCACAAGGCCCGGTGGTTCGCACGACCACCGGGCCTTGGCGGGGGCGCGACGCCAGAACCAGAGGCGGCGTCGTGCCGGGAGGGGGACGGTAAAGCTACGGAGCCACCGGCTGCGGCGGGGGCTGGGCCGCGCCCGTCATGATCGCGACCGCCTCGGACATCGAGTGGGACGCCGGGGTGATGACCGTCGCCCGCTTGCCCAGGCGCTGAATGTGGATCCGGTCCGCCACCTCGAACACGTGCGGCATGTTGTGGCTGATCAGGATGACCGGCAGGCCACGGTCCCGGACGTCGCGGATCAGCTGCAGCACCCGGTTGCCCTCCTTCACCCCGAGCGCCGCCGTCGGCTCGTCCAGGATCACCACCTTGCTGCCGAACGCCGCCGAGCGGGCCACCGCCACGGCCTGCCGCTGGCCACCGGAGAGCGACTCAACCGCCTGCCCGATGTTCTGCAAGGTCGCCACGCCCAGGTCACTCATGTGCCGCTTGGCCTCGTCACGCATGTGCCGGCGGTCCAGCATCCGGAACATCGAGCCCAGCGTCCCGGATCGGCGCTCCTCCCGGCCCAGGAACAGGTTGTCCGCGATGTCGAGGCCGGGGGCCAGCGCCAGGGTCTGATACACGGTTTCGATGCCGGCCGTGCGAGCGTCCATGGGCGTACGGAAATGGACCTGGTTTCCGTCGAGAAAAATGGAACCGCTGTCCGGGATCAGGGCGCCGGACAGGGCCTTGATGAGGCTGGACTTGCCGGCACCGTTGTCGCCGATGACGGCCAGGATCTCGCCCGGGTAGAGGGAAAGGTCGCTGCCGTCGATGGCCACGACGCGGCCGTAGCGTTTGGTCAGTCCGCGAGCTTCCAACACGGGCGTGGTCACGTCTTCACCTTCCTGATCCACTGGTCGAGGGAGACCGCGACGAGGACGAGCAGGCCGATCGCGAAGCCCTGCCACACCACCTCGACGCCGGCCAGCTGCAGGCCGTTGCGGAAGACACCGACGATCAGCGCGCCGATCAGGGTGCCGAGGACCATGCCGCGGCCGCCGAAAAGGCTGGTGCCGCCGAGCACGACCGCGGTGATCGAGTCGAGGTTGTATTCGACGCCGACGTTGGGGCTGGCCGACGCCAACCGGCCGATGAGGATCCATCCGGCGATCGCGTAGAGCAGACCCGCGACGGCGTACACGGAGAAGAGCACGCGCCCGGTCCGGATGCCGGCCAGTCGTGCGGCCTCCACGTCGTCGCCGGTGGCATAGACATGCTTTCCCCAGGCCGTACGCCCGAGCGAGTAAAAGAACAACCCGAAGAGCAAAAGCATGATGATCGACCCGTACGTCAACCGGAAGCCACCCAGAGGGATCGAGTTGCCCGTCCACGTCATCAGGCTGGGCATGTCCGAGCCGCGCACCGTCTCCGAGTTGCTGACCACCGAGTTCAGCGAGAAGAAGATGGTCAGCGTGCCGAGCGTGACGATGAACGGCGGCAGTTTGATCCGGGTCACCAGGAAGCCGTTGATCGCCCCCATCGCGGTGCCGCAGGCCAGGCTGAGCACGAGCGCGATGAACCCGGGCATCCCGGCCTTGGTCGCGAAGTTCGCCATCAGGATCGAGGAGAAGACCGCGATGGCGCCCGCGGACAGGTCGATGCCCGCGGTCAGGATGATCAGCGTCTGCCCGAGGGCGAGCGTGGCGATGACCGTGACCTGTTGCAGGACCAGGGACAGGTTGGTCGCCGTCAAGAACCGGCCGTTGATGATCGAGAAGGCGATGATCGCGACGATCAGGACGGCGAGCGGCCCGAGGACGGGGTTGGCGTGCAGCACGTGTTGGATGCGCAAGCCGAGGGAGTCGTTCCGGCGTACGTCGAAATCAGCAGTGGCAGTGGCCATTTGTCATCCCCAGCAGTTCTGCTTGCCCCACGTGGAGTCCTTCGCGTCCACGCCGGCCTGCGGGTCGTCGGTGATCAGTTGGACGCCGGTGTCCACGAAGTCCTTGCCCGGCGTCGCCTGCGGTTTGGTGCCGTCCTTGGTGTACGCGGCGATGGCGTCCACGCCCATCTGCGCCATCTTGAGCGGGAACTGCATGGACGTCGCGCCGATGATGCCCTTCGAGACGTTGTCGACGCCGGGGCAGCCGCCGTCGATCGAGACGATGACGGTGTCCTTGTCCCGGCCGGCCGACTTCAGGGCCTGGTACGCGCCGGCCGCCGCGGGCTCGTTGATCGTGTAGACCAGGTTGATCGACGGGTCCTTCTGCAGCAGGTTCTCCATCGCGGTCCGGCCGCCGTCCTCGGCACCGTCGGTGACGTCGTGCCCGGCGATCCGCGGGTCGTTCTCGTCGCCGATCTTGTCCGGGTTGCCGACCTGGATGCCGAAGCCGTCCAGGAAACCCTGGTCCCGCTTGACGTCGACGGAGACCTGATTGGCGTTGAGGTCCAGCATCGCGATCTTCGCCTGCTTGCCGTCCTTCGCGAACTTCGCCTTGGCCCACTGCCCGATCAGCTTCCCGGCCTGGTAGTTGTCGGTGGCGAAGGTGGCGTCCGCGGCGTCCGGCGGGTCGACCGGCGTGTCCAAGGCGATCACCAGCATGTTCTGCTCGTGCGCCTTGTCGATGGAGGGCACGATCGCCTTCGAGTCGTTCGGCGTGATCAGGAAACCCTTGGCACCGAAGGACATCAGGTTCTCGATGGCCTGCACCTGGGCCTCGTTGTCGCCGTCCTGCTTACCGGCGAAGCTCTGCAGCTCGAGGCCCTGTTCTTTGGCCGCGGCCTCGGCGCCCTTCTTCATCTGCACGAAGAACGGATTCGTGTCGGTCTTCGTGATCAGCCCGACGACGTCCTCACCGGAGCCTCTGTTGCAAGCGGCGGTCGGCCCCAGGACCAGCGTCATCACGCAGCCGACGGCCACCACCCTTCCGGTACGCATGATCGGGTCCTCCAAATCGATTTAGCCCATCCGACCGCCCCACCCGCCACCCTACGAAGGACTGAAGACTGGACATTGAAAGACAACGTTGTCCCGCAGTAGACGCCCGGGTTCATCTCATGTCAACAATGAGTGGCCAACTTGTTGCGTTCGGTGATCGACATCGACGGGAGTCGACAAATGACGCAACGACCGACCATGAACGACGTGGCCAGGGCGGCCGGCGTCAGCCTCAAAACCGTGTCCCGGGTGGTCAACGGCGAGACCACGGTCGCGCCCGATCTGGCCGCCCGGGTGCGCGCCGCCGTCGCATCTCTCGACTATCGCCCGCACCTCGGCGCCAGCATGCTGCGCCGCCAGGACCGTCGCACCCGGACCATCGGGGTGCTGCTCGAGGACGTGTCGCATCCGTTCTCCGCGGCGGTGCACCGGGCGGTGGCCGACGCGGCTCACGACCGCGGCGTCCACGTGCTCACCGGCAATCTCGACGACAGCCCGCAGCGCGAGCGGGAGCTGGCCGAGGCGTTCGGCAGGCGGCAGGTGGACGGCCTGATCCTCGCGCCCACCAGCGATGACCAGCGGCATCTCGGGATGACTCCGGTGGTCTTCGTGGATCGGGAGGCGTCCGGCGTCGAAGCCGACACGGTGGTCTCGACGAACGTGGCGGGGGCCGCCGGAGCCGTACGCCACCTGGTCGCCCACGGACATCGGCGGATCGCCTATCTCGGGGACTTTTCGCGGCTGCCCACGGCCCGGGACCGTTTTCGCGGGTATCGCAAGGCGCTCGGCGAGCGGGCCGGTCCGGTGGTGCACGACCTGCACGACGCGGTGGCGGCGGAGAAGGCCACGATCGCGTTGCTGCGCGGTCCCGAGCCACCGACGGCGATCTTCGCGGGACAGAGCCGGATCACCGTCGGCGTGGTGCGTGGGCTGCGACGACTGGACCGGCAGCGGACGGTCGCGCTGGTGGGCTTCGACGACTTTCCGCTGGCGGACCTGCTCGACCCCGCGATCACGGTGGTGGCGCAGGATCCGGGCCGACTCGGGCGTACGGCGGCAAACGTCCTTTTCGAACGGATCGAGGGCTATGCCGGACCGCCGCGCGAGATCAGGATTCCGACGACCCTGATCCCGCGCGGCAGTGGCGAGATCGCTTAGGGGAAGGTGGTCACCGTACGGGGAACGACCTGATCGGCCGTGGCCGCCGCACCGATGTTGTTGACCACGTGGTCGATCGTGCCGGAGGCGAGCGAGATGGTGAAGATGTTGTGCAGCTTCACCCCGCCGTTGACCGGCGCCTGGAACCCGTTGGCCGAGTGCACCGCCGGGTTGTTCTGGAAGAACGCGTAGCTGCCCATGCCCCAGGCCTCGTGCGTGCTCACGCTGTCCGCGACCTTGTACGCCGGGTAACCCGTCCCGTCACTGCGCCAGGCGGCGTTGGACGGCGGGTCGTACGGCTGCTCGTTCTGCAGGAAGTACGTCCGGCCACCGTTGCCGTTCCAGAGCACCTCGGTCTTCTGATAATGCTCGACGAACAGCCCGTACGCCGTGACGTTGTTCCCGTTCACGATCAGCCCGCTGTCCGCGGTGTTGACGTTCCACCCGAACGTGCCGCCGTTGCCGTGGTCGGCCCGCCACGCCCAGATGTGGTCGATGATCACGTTGTTGCTGTTGACCAGCAGGCTGTTGGTGGCCTTGCCGGCGATCGAGCCGCCGATCCGGAAGAACACGTCCTGCACCGTGGTCGGATTGGAGGCGTGGCTCGTTCCGCTTGTTGACGGCCCGATGACCAGCAGGTTCGCCGAGTTGGTGGTGCCCGCGTCGAAGAGGATGCCGGCGACCTTTACACCGTCCACATCGGCCACCTGCATCGGCGTGACCCCGTTGTCCGGGATGATCGTCGCGTAGCCGAGGCCCATCACCACGGTGTTCGCCCGGGTCACGTTGATCGTCTGGTTCACGTGGTAGACGCCGGGCTGGAAGATCAGGTTGAGACCTTGTGCGAGCGCCGCGTTGATCGTCGCGGCACTGTCGCCGGGCTTGGCGACGTAGAAGCTGGTCAGCGGCAGGCTGGTGCCCGGCGTGTTGCCGTTCACCCAGGTGGGACCATTGGCATTGGTCTGCAGGTTCGGCACGAAGACGGCGTAGTTGCCGCCGGTCTGGTACAGGTACGGCTTCTCCCGGATCACCGGGGTGCTGCCGATCACCGTGTACGGCGGGGTGGGGTAGCTGGCGGCCGGAGCGCCCTGCACGCCGACGAACATCTGGTTCCACACCGCGTTCGAGTTCGACCCGATCTGGCTGTTGCGGGTGAACCACTGCTGCTGCGAGTACTGGCCCTCGGTGCCGCTGATCCGGGAGTCGGCGATGTAGCCGCCGGACGCCCAGCCGTAGCCGTTCGGAGCCAGGTTCACGCCACCGTGGACGTCCACTCGGCGGAACGGCGCGGCCTGGCTCACCGCCCAGCGATCATCACCATTTACCGGATATAGCGATACATTTTCGATCGAGCGCCAGAAGTTCTGGGTGGCGTTGCCGGCCATCCAGCCGGCGTCGACCGTGACATCACCGTTGATCCGCACGTCCTGCGGGTTCTGGCCCAGACCGATCACCGACGTGTAGAAGCCGACCTGGATGTTGAGGCCGTTGTAGGTGCCGGGCTTGAACGCCAGCACGTACCGCCGGGTGCCCATCTGGTCGCGCTCCTGCTGGGCGAAGATCGCGTCGGCCTGGCTCTGGATGCTCGCGCTCGACATGCTCGGGTCGAAGACGATCACGTTGGCGCCGAGGCTGCCGCCGCCACCGGTGGGCGGCGGATCGGTGGTCGTGGTGCCTCCGTAGACCTTGAACTCCCAGAGCGAGTAGCCGTAGCCGGTGGTGCGCTGCGTCCCGTACATCCGGACATATCGCCCGGATCCGCTGACGGTCAGTGACTGGTTGCCGCCGGTCGAGGTGGTGGTCGAGTAGATCGACTGCCAGTCGTTGGTGTTACCTGTGTTCGACACCTGGATCTGGAACGCCTTGGCCGCGGCGGTCTCCCAGTTCAGCTCGACCCGGGTGATGCTCTGCGTGCTGCCCAGGTCGACCTGCAGCCATTGCGGGTCGCTGGCCGCCGACGACCAGCGGGTGCCGAGGTTGCCGTCGACGGCTTCCGAGGCGAGGTAGGCGCCGGCCGCTTGAGTGGACGACGCGGTTGCCGGTTTACCTTGCGACAACAGGGTTTCGGCGGCACTCGCACCGGTGGCGGTGACGGCCGTGAACCCGGCGACGACGCCGGCGACCAGGCCACCGATGGCGGCGAGGCGCCAGGGGGAGCGTCTCCGCGGGGGTGCGGAGTTACTGGGGATGGTCATTGCTTCTCCTCGGGCGGGGAACTGCAAGGGGGACTGCGTGCACCCTCGGGGAAGCTTCTCCACATGTACGGGGAGAGCGCTCCCCCGTCATCGAAGCTAGGGATGGGTTTCCCGGCTGTCCAGGCCCGAGCGAGGTTCCGGAACCAATCGATAACCGTTGCGGTCTTGCGCCCGTAACCAGGGTGGGCCGTCACCGCAGCTAGATCGCCTGCGGTCGATCCCTCGGGCGTCGATAACACGTTCTCCGGAACCGGTTCCGGCAGGAAACGAAAAAACCGTCCTTCCGGTATGTGTCGGATTTATCGCCCGGGAAGCGCTTCCCGGCTCCGCCATCGAGCCGAGCGCTCCCGCCATCGAGCCAAGCACTCCCGCCATCGAGCCAAGCACTCCCGCCGTCGAGCCAAGCGCGCCCGCCGTCGAGCCAAGCGCGCCCGCCATCGAGCCGAGCGCTCCCGCCATCGAGCCGAGCGACCGAGGGCATCTCATACGATTTGTCGGACATCGGCCACTAACCCTAGACGAGTGTCCTAACCGTGGTTGTAGGCGGTGCGTGCCCTGGTCACGGCCGGCCGAGGTGGTCCGGGCCGCGGTCGACGTGGCCGGTGGCGCGGTTGTGCCAGAGCTGAGGCGCTGTGGTGATCCGCTCACGGCCGAGCGTCCCACTATGTGGGACACCGCCGGCCACATCATGGATTTTTGTGAACCTTGGAGAGTTGCGCCCACATACGAGCCATAACCCTCCAAGGTTCACATTCGGGCGGAAAAATTTGCGGGACAAAAGCCTCGTTGCGTGACAAAGATGCTCTCTACAATGGACGTTGGTCTCACATCGCGGACGGTGGGTCCATGATGCGGGCGCGGGTCTCAGCAGGCGGTCGCCCGTCTCACGGAATGGAAGCGCCGCGCGGCCGCGCCCCGAGCCCACCCGTCCAGCGGCCCCGAGGAGCGGCGCCACGGCTTACGGTTACCGGTGTGCGGCTTGTGCTTACCAGAGACACCCACCTGCCGAAGCGGGCTCGCGACCTTCCGGCGCCGTTGTGGGCGGCGATCGACTCCGCGGACGTCGTGGTGCACGCCGGCCGGACCTACTGGGTTGGGGATACTCCGGGGTTGGGAATACCGGCAACGAATGCGGCATCGCGCGGCCATGCGGCATCACAGGCATGGCCGCGCAGTCTGATTTCGAGACCTTGGCAAGTTAGGGCTCGCATGTGGGCATAACTCTCCAAGGTCTCGAAATCAACCGGCCCACGGCGGGTGCAAAGGCCTCTAATTTGGACAAAATTGGTGTCCTATTTGGACATCGATTCAATATGTGGACGTCCGCGACCGCATTATGAGATGACCACCGGATGCCAGCCCCCTCCGAGGCTCACTCGCGCGACCCGGGACAGTGAAAGCGCATCTCATGCGGATTTGTCGGACATCGGGCGTTACCCCGACCGCCGTGTTGACATCGGTGCGACGTCGAAGTCTGCCCCCGGAAGACGGCGGATGCGGGTATCGACTGTCTCGGCGGAGATGGCGCGCCCGCACCGTCTGTGCGCTGCCGCCAAGACACCCCGCCGCCATGCCCTGACGTGCCACGTTTCGGCCTGGCCGCGGCGGCGAAACGCTCGGCGTACCGGCGCGCGGGTGGGGTGGCTGGGCGGTCCGTGCCTTTTCGTCGTTGGTGTAGCCGACGTGGGTGGTGTGGTGCGGCCGCGCCATCTCCGGCGTTTGGGGTGCCCGGTCGCGGGGTGTCGACTGGCCGGGCGGCGCGGGTCGCCACGCGGGGGTTTGGGGGTGACCACTTACGCAGGTCGCCGGGGTGGGGGGAGCGTCTTGGGCGCGCCAGCGGCCTGCTCGCCCCGCGCCGGCCCTCGACGGGAGTTGCGGTCTGCACCACCCACCCCGCTACGACCTCTTGGTCTTGAATGATTGCGGCCGCCGCCGGTCTCGCGCTCGTGGGGTGGGCGGTCCGGCGGGCGGAAACCGGGGACCGCCCACACTGGACCGCCTAGCGCGATCCCCCGCGGCCGGCCCCTACGCCCCCCAGCCGGCCTGGGTGCCGCCTACGCGGTCGGCGGTGATTTTCTCGTCGTAGCCGCTTCGGCGGTAGGCGGCGACCGGGTCGGGGTCCAGGCCGGCGTCCTCGCGCAAGGAGGCCAGCAGCGGGCGGACGTCGGTGTTGTAGGCGTCCATCAGGACGGCGTTCGCGTCCAGGACGTCGCCGGAATCCTGGGCTCGCTTCAAGGCGTCGCGGTCGACCAGCAAAGCCTTCGCGGTTGCCTCCTGGACGTTCATCACCGAGCGGATGATGGCGGGGATTTTGCGCTCGATGTTGTGGCATTGGTCGAGCATGAAAGCGATGCCGTACGACGGATCCAGCGCCTCGCCGCGGACAATTTCGTACATTATCCGGAACAGCTGGAACGGGTCGGCGGCACCGACCATCAAGTCGTCGTCGGCGTAGAAACGGCTGTTGAAGTCGAACGCGCCGAGCTTTTTCTGACGGAGCAGGAAAGTGACGATGAACTCGATGTTCGTGCCGGGGGCGTGGTGGCCGGTGTCGATGCAGACGGTGGCCCGGTCGCCCAGCTCGATGCAATGCGCGTAGGAGGTTCCCCAGTCTGGCACGTCGGTGGCGTAGAAGGCCGGCTCGAAGAATTTGTATTCCAGCAGCATGCGCTGATCCGCACCAAGGCGGTCGTAGGTCTCGCGCAAGGCGGCAGCCAAACGGTCCTGGCGGTTGCGTAGGTCGTCCTGGCCGGGGTAATTGATGCCGTCGCTGAACCAGAGTTTGAGGTCGCGCGAACCGGTCTGGTCCATGATGTCGATCGCCTCGAGCAGGTGATCGGTGGCCTTGCGCCGGATGCCGGGGTCGGGGTTGGTGACCGAGCCGAGCTTGTAGTCGTCGTCCTGGAAGACGTTGGTGTTGATGGCGCCGATCTCGACGCCGTTGTCGGTGGCAAAACGCGAAAGCGCGCCGTAATCGTCCACCTTGTCCCAGGGAATGTGCAGGGCCACTGACGAGGCGATACCGGTGAAGCGGTGCACCTGCGCGGCGTCGGCGATCTTTTCCTCGGGGGTGCGCGGCACGCCGGGCTGGGCGAAGACCTTGAAGCGGGTTCCGGAGTTGGCGTACGCCCAGGAGGGTGTCTCGACGCGCTGGGCGTTCAGGGCGCGCTTGACGGCCGCGAGGTCGGTCATGATGTCTTCTCCAAAGGATCTTCGGAAAGGTGGAACACCTCGGTGAGCAGCGGAAAGCCGTCTGTGGGGGTGGTGCCTTCGAAGAACGGTGCCATCGAGGCCTGCCACCGGGTGTTGACGTCCAGCGCCTCCATCGCCGCCTGGGACGCCGCGAGATCGTCCGACTCCACGTAGCCGATGAGCAGCCCGTCGGAGCGCAGGAAAAGGGAGTAGTTGCGCCAGCCGGTGGCCCGAAGTGCCGCTTGCATTTCGGGCCACACGGTCCGGTGCCGCTCCACGTACTCCGTCATGCGGTCCGGGCGGACCTGGAGCTGGAAGCAGTAACGAGGCATCAGAAATTGAACTGGTCGATGTTCTGCGCGTTGAAGACCGTCGGCGGGCCGAGCACGATCTCGCCGTCCGCGCCGATCGTGTAGTCGCCGAGCTTGCCGGCCTTGAATTTTTCACCCTGAGCGCCGGTGATCTGCCCCGACGCCATCGCGGCACCCGCGTATGCGGCCAGGTAGCCGATGTCGGCCGGGTTCCACAGCGCGAACTCCTTGACCGTGCCGTCCTTGACGTACTCGCGCATCTGGTTCGGCAGGCCGAGGCCGGTGATCTGCACCTTGCCCTTGTACGACGACGACGAGACGTACCGGGACGCCGCCGCGATACCGACGGTGGTCGGCGAGACGATCACCTTGAGGTTCGGGAACGACTGCAGCAGACCCTGCGCCTCCTGGAACGACTTCTGGTCGTCGTCGTTGCCGTACGCGGTCTTGACCAGCTTCAGCTTCGAGTACTCCGGCTTGGCCAGTTCCTTCTTCATGACGTCGATCCACGCGTTCTGGTTCGTCGCGTTCGGCGTCGCCGACAGGATCGCGATGTCCCCGCCGGCACTGCCGGCCTGCTCGAGCGCCATCTTGGCCAGCGACTCGCCGATGCCCTGCGTGGTGGCCTGGTTGATGAACGCGTCCCGGCAGTCCTTGTTGGCGTCCGAGTCGAACGTGATCACCTTGATCTTCGCGGCGCGGGCCTGGTTCAGCGACGGGCAGACCGCGTTCGGGTCGTTGGCCGCCACCACGATCACGTCCTGCTGCTGCTGGATCAGCGTGTTGATGTACGACACCTGCGAGGACGCGGACGCGTCGTTGGGGCCGACCAGCTTGTACTCGCCCTTGATCTCGCCGACGGCCACCTTGCCGCCGCCGGTCTCCACGTCCGAGTACGGGTTGTTGAGCTGCTTGGGCAGATACGCGATCTTCAAGCCCTCTTTCAGCGGCGCGTTCGGATCGGCCGCGGCCGCCGTCTGGCCCCCGCCGCCGGTGTCCGAGGAGTTGTCCTTCGTCGTGCCACTACACGCGGTCGTACCGAGTACCAGGACCGTGGCCGCCGCACCCGCGGTGAGCAGTCGCCTCATGAGATCTCCTTAACGAACTTCAAGAGCCGCGGCTTGGCGCACCTTGCGGCGCTGCCAACTCCCGCGAATGCCGTTGACGATGTTGGGAAGCAGTACCGACAGCACGAGCAGGACGCCCGTGACGATGTTCAGCGCCTGCCCGGAGACGTCCTCCAGGCGCAGCGCGTTCTGCAACGCGGTCAGCAGCACCACGCCGGCCAGCACGCCGGGCAGGCTGCCCTTCCCACCGAAGATCGAGACGCCGCCCAGCAGGACGGCCGCGACCACGGCGAGTTCGAGTCCCGAGCCGTTGTCGGCGCGGGCGCTGGAGTAGCGCAGGGTCCACAGCACACCGACCAGGCCGCACACCGCGCCGCTGGCCACGTACAGCCAGAACTTGGTGCGCGCGACCCGGATGCCGGAGAAGTGGGCGGCCTGCGCGTTGGCCCCGATGGCGTACAGCGAACGCCCGTACGGCGTCGCGTGCAGGATCACCCCGAAGATCAGGGCGAGGACCACGATCAAAATCAGCACATTGGGTACGGGACCACCGCCGATCGTGCCGGTGACCCAGTTCGTGTAGCTGAACGGGAAGTCGGCGACCGCGCCGTCACCCAGCACCACGAACGCGAGGCCGCGGTAGAGGGCGAGCGTGCCGATGGTGACCGCGAGCGAGGGCAGGCCCAGCCCGGTGATCAGGAAGCCGTTGATCAGACCGGCGACCGCACCGATCACGATGCACAGCGGGATGATCGACTCGATGGTCAGGCCGTGGTTCCAGAACCAGCCCATCAGCGAGCTGGTCAGACCCAGGATGCTCGCCACCGACAGGTCGATTTCGCCGGTCACGATGATGAAGGTCATCGGCAGCGCGACCAGGATGATCGGCAGCAAGTCCAGCACCATGAAGGTGAAGTTCCGGCTGGTGCCGAAGTTGTCCACGCTGAACGACGCGACGAACAGCACGATCACGGTGAGCCCGATGATGGCGGTGTCCCAGCTCGCCAGCCTGCGGCGCAACTCAGACATGGGTGTCCCTCTTTCGCAGCGAGCGGGCGATCCGGACGGCGACCAGGCGGTCCGCGCAGATGGCCAGGATGATCAGGGCGCCGACGATGGCCTGCTGCCAGAACTGGTTGATGTCCAGGACGGCGAGGGCGCTGCTGATCACGGTCAGCAGCAGCGCGCCCAGCCCGGCACCCCACACGGTGCCGCTGCCGCCGAAGACCGCGACCCCGCCGACCACGACCGCGGCCACCACGTTCAGCTCGTAGCCGGTGCCGGCGCTGGCGTCCACGGTGCCGAACCGGGTGGCGAACAGGACGCCGGCCAGCCCGGCCAGGCTGCCGCTCAGCAGGAACGCGCCGAGCAGGTTGCGGGTGACCTTGATACCGGCCAGCTCGGCGGCCTGCGGGCTGGAACCCATCGCGTAGAGCTCGCGGCCCACCCGGTAGTTGCGCATCATCAGCGACACGCCGCCGACCACCACCACGGCGATCAGGACCAGCCACGGTACGCCCAGGATGCCGCCGGTCCCGAAGCTGTTGAAGTGCCGGGGGAGTTCGTCGGCGTTCACCTGGGAACCGCCGGCCCACTGATAGGTGATGCCGCGGAAGATGTAGAGCGTGCCCAGCGTGACCACCAGCGCGGGCACCCGGCCGTACCGAACCAGAACGCCGTTGAGGAGTCCGCACGCGGCACCGACCGCGATGCCGACCACGATGGCGACGATCATAGGCAGGCCCTGGTGGTCGCTCATCAGGGTGGCGACCGCGAAGGCGCTGATGCCGAGGACCGAGCCGACGCTCAGGTCGATGTTGCGGGTGATGACGACGACCGCCTGGCCGGCCGCCATCACCGCGAGGATGGCCGTGTTGAGCAGGTTGTCGCGGATGCTCTGACCGGAGAGGAACCGCGGGTTGTTGATCGCGGTGTAGAGGATCAGCGCGGCCAGCGCCAGGACGATGCCCAGCTCGCGCGTCTTCAGGAAGGTGCGGGCCTTGCTCTCCGTCGCCGTGGCGACGGCCGGCCGTTCAGCCAGCTGGGTCATTCTGCGCCTCCCGCGCGCCGCGCTGTCATGCCGAAACCTCTTGTCCCATCGCGGCGTACATGACCGACTCCTCGGTGGCCTCGTCGCGGGTCAGCTCGGCCGCGATCCGACCCTCGCGCAGCACCAGGATCCGGTCGGCCATGCCCAGCACCTCGGGTAGCTCGGACGACACCATGACGACCGCGAGACCGTCCGCGGCCAGCGACGACATCAGCCGGTGCACCTCGGCCTTGGTGCCGACGTCGATGCCCCGGGTCGGCTCGTCCACGATCAGCAACTGCGGGCCGGTCGCCAGCCACTTGGCCAGCACGACCTTCTGCTGGTTGCCGCCGGAGAGGGTGCCGACCGCGTCGCTGAGCCGGCCCAGCTTGGTCTGCAGCTTCTGCGTCCAGGTGGCGGCGGCGCGGCGCTCGCTGCCGCCGAACAGCAGCCCGAGCCGGGTCAGCTTGCGCGCCCGCGGCAGCGTCACGTTGCGCTCGATCGACAGTTCCATGACCAGGCCCTGCTGCCGCCGGTCCTCGGGCACGAGCGCCAGGCCGGCGGCCATCGCGGCCCGCGGCGAGCCCGGCTTCAGCTTTCTGCCGCGGAAACGCACGCTTCCCTTGTCGTACGCGTCCACACCGAACACCGCCTGCATGACTTCCGACCGTCCGGCGCCGACGAGTCCCGCCAACGCGACGATCTCCCCAGCCCGTACGGAGAAAGAGATGTCCCGGAAGACGCCCTCGCGCGACAGGCCCTCGACCTCGAGCAGCACCTCGCCGGGCGGGACGTCCTGCTTCGGGAACAGGGCGCTGAGGTCGCGGCCCACCATGCGCCGGATCATGTCGTCGACGCTCAGGTCGGCGACCATCTCGGTGGCGACGTGCTTGCCGTCCCGCATGATGGTGACGCGCTCGCAGAGGGCGGTGATCTCCTCGAAGCGGTGCGAGATGAACATGATCGCGGCGCCCTCGTCGCGCAACGACCGCACCACCGAGAACAGCCGCTCCACTTCGACAGCGGACAGCGCCGCCGTCGGCTCATCCATGATCAGGATGCGAGCCTCGCTGGACAGCGCCTTCGCGATCTCGACGAGCTGCTGGTCGGCGATGGACAGGCCGCGCGCCGGGCGGGCCGGGTCGATGTGCACGCCGAGCCGTTGGAACAGCCGCGCGGCGTTGCCGGTCATGGCCTTGCGGTCGATCTGCTTCAGCCTGGTCAGCGGCTGGTTGCCCATCGCGATGTTCTCCGCGACCGAGAGGTCCGGGAAAAGCGTCGGCTCCTGGTAGATGACCGCGATGCCGTGCGACTTGGCGTCGCCCGGACTGGCGAACACCACGTCGCCGCCGTCGACTCGCAGGGTGCCGGTGTCCGGCCGATGCACGCCGGCCAGCATTTTGACGATCGTGGACTTGCCGGCGCCGTTCTCTCCGACGAGAGCGTGGGCCTCACCGCCGTACAGCGGGAAGCTGACGCCCTGGACCGCCGCGACCGCGCCGAAGGATTTCGACACGTCGTGGACCTCGAGAAGGGCTGGTGCTTCCGCCACGGACCACCTCCCAGTCTTCCCTGCGGGGCTTCGCTTGATGTACGCCGCGGGGGTGTTTGAAATGTTTCAGAGGGCGTACCGTGAACGTAGGTGGCCCCCATCACACGTGTCAAGCGTTGGCGTGAAACGTTGTGGAAACACCGCCGTTGCTTGTCGTGCGAATGTCGTACGATGCTGCTTCAACGTTTCAAAAGGAGGCGTGTCGGTCGGAGCGCCTTGGTGGGGGAGTCATCGAAGCGCTTCGCCTGACGTCGGGTGAGTGCCCACCGGAAGGTCGAGTGCCTCGGCGCGGCGGGGCACGCCAGAATTTGGGTGCGCCTCGGTCGTGCGGAGGTGCGTGTTGTGCCTCGGCTGCGCGGGGGCGCACGCATGAGTTTGCGAGTGCCTCGGCTTAGCGGGGGCGCGCGCAAGGATTTGAGCGCCTCGGCTGCGAGGTGACCGACGAAGGAGGTTGCTGTGCTGAACGGCAGGACGCCGTCCGTGAAAGATGTGGCTGCGGCAGCCGGTGTCTCGCTCGGCACGGTCTCCAATGTGATGAACCGGCCCGAAGTGGTCAGCGCGCGCACCCGCGAGCGCGTCGAGCGAGCGATGTCCGAGCTGGGGTTCGTGCGGAACGAGTCGGCCCGCCAGCTGCGGGCGGGCACGAGCCGCACCCTGGCGTACGTGATGCTCGACGGCACCAACCCCTTCTTCCACGACGTGGCGCAGGGCATCGAGATGGCGGCCGAGGATGCCGACCTGTCGCTGTTCATCTGCAACAGCAACAGCCGGGCCGCGCGCGAGGCGGTGCACGTCGACCGGCTGTTGCAACAGCGCGTCCAGGGCATCCTGATCACCCCGGTCGACCCCTCGGCGTCATACCTGGACGAGTTGGCGCGGCGGGGCGTGCCGATGGTGATCGTCGACCGCGTACGCGATGGCGAGAGCTGTTGCTCGGTGGCCGTCGACGACGTGCTCGGCGGCCGGATCGCGGTCGAGCATCTGGTCGAGCAGGGGCACACGCGGGTGGCGGTCATCGGCGGGCCGGAATCAATAGGTCAGGTGCGCGAGCGTCTGCAGGGTGCCCGGGAGATCTGGGCGGAGCTCGGGCTGCCGCCGGACGATTTGGTGTATCTCCCGACCGAGAACCTGACCGTCGCGGAAGGACGGTCCGCCGGGGAGCGACTGGCCGGCCTGCCCGCGCGACGCCGGCCGACCGCGGCCTTCTGCGCCAACGACCTGCTGGCACTGGGCCTGCTGCAGCAGGGCATCGGCGCCGGCATCCGAGTACCGGACGACCTGGCGATCGTCGGGTTCGACGACATCGACTTCGCCGCGGCGGCCGCCGTTCCGCTGACGTCGGTGCGGCAGCCGCGCCAGGAACTGGGACGCGCGGCGGCCCAGTTGGTGCTCGACGAGGCCACCAATCCCGACCACCGGCACCAGCAGCTGTCGTTCACGCCCGAGCTGGTCGCGCGCGCTTCGACGGCCGTCCGCCGCTGACCGCGGTTAACAAAGCCTTGACCCCCGCCGCCACCGGCACGTAATCTGACGGCAACAACCATCTGAAACGTTTCACCATCATCATCGACCTTGGGAAAGCCCGCAGCGACACGCGCGCCGGCGACGCCGGAGGACATCTCCGCCGGTGGGACCGGACGGCATCTCGGCCGGAAGGACGCCGGCGAGAGCTCGACCGGCCGACGACGCCGGGATGGCCGCGGCGTCGCATCCCCAACGTAAGCGCCCCTCCGATCGAGGAACACGATGACTAACCCCGCAGTACGTGAGCTTCTGGACCGCAGCAACCGGCTCGGTGCCGACCCGCGCAACACCAACTACGCCGGGGGCAACACCTCGGCCAAGGGCAGCGAAACCGACCCGGTCACCGGCGAGCCGGCCGAGCTGGTGTGGGTCAAGGGCTCCGGCGGCGACCTCGGTACCCTCACCGAGAAGGGCCTCGCGGTGCTGCGCCTGGACCGGCTGCGGGCGCTCACCACGACGTACCCGGGTGTCGACCGCGAGGACGAGATGGTCGCCGCCTTCGACTACTGCCTGCACGGGCGGGGCGGCGCGGCCCCGAGCATCGACACCGCCATGCACGGCCTGGTCGACGCCCCGCATGTCGACCACCTGCACCCCGACTCGGGCATCGCGATCGCGACCGCGGCGGACGGGCCGGCCCTGACCAAGGAGATCTTCGGCGACCGGGTGCTCTGGGTGCCCTGGCGCCGCCCCGGTTTCCAGCTGGGCCTGGACATCGCCGCCGCGTACCGGTCCAACCCGCAGGCGATCGGCGTCATCCTCGGCGGCCACGGCATCACCGCGTGGGGCGCGACCAGCGAGGAATGCGAACGCCACTCCCGCGAGATCATCGAGACCGCGGCGGCGTACCTGAAAAATCATGGAAAAGCAGAGCCGTTCGGCCCAAAGCGGCACGAAACGCTGACGGACCGTAAGGCACGCGCCGCCCAGCTCTTCCCGATCCTGCGTGGACTCGCCTCGACCGACAAGAACCAGGTCGGCCACTTCACCGACACCGACGTGGTGCTCGACTTCGTCAACAGCGAGCGGATGCCGGAACTGGCCGCGAAGGGCACCTCCTGCCCCGACCACTTCCTGCGCACCAAGGTGAAGCCGATGGTGCTGGACACCGCGCCGGACGCACCCCTCGAGGACGTCGAAAAGCGGATCAAAGAGCTGCACGCCGTCTACCGCGAGGACTACCGCGCCTACTACGACCGGCACGCCGACGCGAACAGCCCGGCGATCCGCGGCGCCGACCCGGCGATCGTGCTGGTCCCCGGCGTCGGCATGTTCTCCTTCGGCGCCAACAAGCAGACCGCGCGGGTGGCCGGCGAGTTCTACGTCAACGCCATCAACGTCATGCACGGCGCGGAAAGCGTCTCCACCTACGCCCCGATCGACGAGTCGGAGAAGTTCCGCATCGAGTACTGGGCGCTCGAAGAGGCAAAGCTGCAGCGGATGCCGAAGCCGAAGCCCCTGGCGACCCGGATCGCGTACGTGACCGGCGGCGGTTCCGGCATCGGCAAGGCCATCGCGCAAAGGCTGGCAGCGGAGGGCGCCTGCGTCATCGTCGCGGACCGAGACGCGGAGAATGCCCGAAATGCCGCGCGGGAGATCGGCAATAGCGACGTCGCGATCGCGACCACAGTGGACGTCACGAGCGCCGACGAGATCCAGAAGAGCATCCAGGAGGCGGTCCTCGCCTTCGGTGGCATCGACCTGATCATCAACAACGCCGGACTGTCCATCTCCAAGCCGCTCCTGGAGACCACCGAACAGGACTGGGACCTCCAGCACGACGTGATGGCCAAGGGCTCGTTCCTGGTCTCCCGCGAGGCGGCCCGGGTGCTGATCGCGCAGGGCATGGGCGGCGACATCGTCTACATCTCCAGCAAGAACTCGCTGTTCGCGGGCCCGAACAACGTCGCCTACGGCGCCACCAAGGCAGACCAGGCCCATCAGGTACGCCTCCTAGCCGCCGAACTGGGCGCGTACGGCGTCCGGGTCAACGGCATCAACCCCGACGGCGTGGTCCGCGGCTCCGGCATCTTCGCCGGTGGCTGGGGTGCGAAGCGGGCCGCGGTGTACGGCGTGCCGGAGGAGAAGCTCGGCGAGTACTACGCGCAACGCACCCTGCTCAAGCGCGAGGTGCTCCCGGAACACGTGGCTAACGCCGTGTTCGCCCTGACCGGCGGCGACCTGACCCACACGACCGGCCTGCACATCCCGGTGGACGCGGGCGTGGCGGCCGCGTTCCTGAGATGAGATCCTTCGCCGCGGTCGACCTCGGCGCGTCCAACGGGCGCGTCATGGTCGGCCGCGTCGGCCCCGGCGAGGTGAATCTGACCGAGGTGCACCGCTTCGCCAACGAACCGGTGCACGCGGGCGGCACCCTGCACTGGGACATCCTCGGCCTCTACCGCGGCGTGCTCGACGGCCTGCGGAAGGCGGGCCCGGTGGACAGCATCGGCATCGATTCCTGGGCGGTCGACTACGGCCTGCTGGACGAGAGCGGCGCCCTGCTGGGAAATCCAGTCCATTATCGAGACACCCGCACCGATGGGGTAAAAATCCCGATAAAATCGGACAAACTCTACGAAGTAACCGGCCTGCAGAAGCTCCCGTTCAACACGTTGTATCAACTGGTAGCAGCACGGGACACCCCGCAATTCGCCGCCGCCGAACGGATGCTGCTCATCCCCGACCTGCTCGCGTATTGGCTGACCGGCGAGATGGGAGCCGAATACACCAACGCGTCGACCACGGAACTTCTCGACGTGCGTACCCGGGAATGGTCCTTGCCGTTGCTCGCCGAATTGGGCCTCAAACCGTCGCTCTTCCCGCCGATCCGCCTCCCGGGAACGACCATCGGCCGGTATCGGGACACTCCGGTGGTGGCGGTCGGCTCGCACGACACGGCGTCCGCGGTCGTCGGTGTTCCGGCCGTGGGCGACCGGTTCGCGTACATAAGCTGTGGCACCTGGTCCTTGGTGGGTCTGGAACTGCCCGAGCCGGTGCTCACCGCCGAATCGAGAGCCGCCAATTTCACGAACGAGGGCGGCGTGGACGGCACGATCCGCTATCTGCGCAACGTGATGGGCCTCTGGCCGTTGCAGGAATGCATGCGGGAATGGGATTCGCCGGACATCGGGACGCTGCTGCGGGAGGCCTCGCGGGAGAAGCCGCTCGGCACGGTGGTCGACCTCGACGATCCCGATTTCCTCAGGCCCGGCGACATGACCCGCCGCGTGGTCGACAAGGCCGGCCTGGGTGCGGACGCCACCCGGGCGACCATCACGAGATGCATTGTGGACAGTTTGGCGCTGGCGCACCGGCGGGCGATAAGACAGGCCCAAAGCCTTTCCGGCCGTACGGTCGACGCCGTGCACATCGTCGGCGGCGGCGCCCGGAACGCGTTGTTGTGCCAGCTGACCGCCGACGCCTGCGAACTTCCGGTGATAGCCGGGCCGGTCGAGGCGACGGCGCTGGGCAATGTGCTGGTGCAGGCGCGCGCGGCCGGCATTCTCGACGGTGACCTGGCAGCGCTGCGCGGCGTTCTGCGAGACACTCAGCAGATCGTGCGGTACGAGCCGCGCGGCGACGCTGCGAACTGGCGAGCCGCGGCGGCCCGGATCGCCGTCACCACTGTCAATGCCGGATAGGAGGTGCGCGTGCGAATAGCGCTGTTCGTGACATGCCTGGCCGACACGATGTTCCCGGCTGCGGCCAAAGCGACCGTGCAACTGCTCGAACGGCTCGGCCACGAGGTTGTCTTCCCGACCGAGCAGACCTGCTGTGGACAGATGCACATCAATACCGGATACCAGAAGGACGCATTACCGCTGGTGAAGCGGCACGTGCGCACATTCGAACCATATGACGTGGTGGTCGCGCCCTCGGGGAGCTGCGTCGGCTCGGTGCGTCACCAGCACGCCATGGTGGCCCGCGCCGCGAACGAGCCGGGGCTGGCCGCACGCGCCGACGCGGTCGCCGGACGCACCTATGAGTTGTCCGAACTGCTCGTCGACGTGCTGGGCGTCGAGGACGTCGGCGCGTACTACCCGCATCGCGTCACCTATCACCCGACCTGCCATTCGCTGCGCATCCTGCGGGTCGGCGACAAACCGTTGCGGCTGCTGCGCAACGTGCGCGGCCTGGACCTGATCGAGTTGCCGGCGGCCGAGCAGTGCTGCGGTTTCGGCGGCACGTTCTCGGTGAAGAACGCGGACACGTCGACCGCGATGCTGGCCGACAAGATGCGGCACGTGCTGGAGACCGGCGCGGACGTCTGTACGGCGGGTGACGCGTCGTGCCTCATGCATATCGGCGGCGGTCTTTCCCGATTGCGTACGGGCGTGCAAACGGTCCACTTGGCGGAGATTCTCGCGTCTACGGAGGCATGATGAGCACCTTCCTCGGGATGCCGGCTCGTGCCCCCAAGGGCGTCGGCCACCTGCGCGGCGACGAAACGTTCCCGCAGGCGGCGCGGACCGCGCTGGCGAACCCGCAACTGCGGCGCAATCTGCATCACGCGACGACGACGATCCGCAACAAGTCGGGCCGGGTCATCGCGGAACTGCCCGACTGGCAGGACCTGCGTGCGGCCGGGTCGGCCCTCAAGGCGTACACGATGGGGAATTTGACCTCGCTCCTGGAGCAGCTGGAGGAGAAGGTGACGGCCGCGGGCGGGGTCGTGCACTGGGCGGCGGACGCGAACGAGGCCAACCGGATCGTCACCGACCTGGTCCGGGCCACCGGCGAGCAGCGGGTCATCAAGGTCAAGTCGATGGCCACCCAGGAGATCGGGCTCAACGAGGCGCTGGCGGACGCCGGGATCACGCCGGTCGAGACCGACCTCGCCGAGCTGATCGTGCAGCTCGGCGACGACAAGCCGAGCCACATCCTGGTGCCGGCCATCCACCGCAACCGCGCCGAGATCCGGGAGATCTTCCTGCGCGCCATGCCGGGCGTCGACCCGTCGCTCACCGATGATCCACCCCGGCTGGCCGGTGCGGCGCGCAAATACCTTCGAGACACCTTCCTGCGTACGCGCGTAGCAGTCTCCGGCGCGAACTTCGGCATCGCGGAGACCGGCACCCTGGCGGTCGTCGAGTCGGAGGGCAACGGCCGGATGTGCCTGACCCTGCCGGACACGCTGATCACCGTGATGGGCATCGAGAAGCTGGTGCCGACGTGGCAGGACCTGGAGGTCTTCCTGCAACTGCTGCCGCGCGCGTCGACCGGCGAACGGATGAACCCGTACACGTCGATGTGGACCGGGGTCACGCCCGGCGACGGCCCGCAGAACTTCCACCTCGTGCTGCTCGACAACGGGCGCAGCGCGGTCCTCGCCGACGAGGTGGGCCGGCAGGCGCTGCACTGCATCCGCTGCTCGGCGTGCCTCAACGTGTGCCCGGTGTACGAGCGGACCGGCGGGCACTCGTACGGCTCGGTCTATCCCGGCCCGATCGGCGCGGTGCTGTCGCCGCAGCTCACCGGCGTCGAGGACAATGCTTCCCTGCCGTACGCCTCGTCGCTGTGCGGCGCCTGCTTCGACGCGTGTCCCGTGCGGATCGACATCCCGTCCATCCTGGTGCACCTGCGCGATCAGGCACCGCATCCGCGATCCGAGGCCGCGATGATGGCCGCCGCGGCGTACACGATGGACCGTCCCAAGCTGTACGCCCGTGCCCAGCGCGCCGCGAAGCTGGCGCGGATCGCCGGGCGCCGCGGCCGGGGACTCCCGCCGCCGCTCAACGGCTGGGCGGCCAGCCGTGACCTGCCGGTGCCGCCGGCCGAGACGTTCCGGGATTGGTGGCGCGGACGATGAGCTCGAAAGACCTGATCCTGGGCCGGATCCGGGCGGCGCGTGCCGCCTACGACGGCTCGATTCCGCGGGACTATCGCCGGTCGTTCCCGCCCGCGGACCTGAACCTGCTGGTGGATCGGCTGGTCGACTACAAGGCCGAGGTGCATCGGACCTCGGACATCTCGGGCACTATCAAGATGATCCTGGGTGCCGGGGTCGTGGTGATCCCGCCCGGACTCCCACGCGGGTGGCTGCCACCGGACATTTCCGTTTTACCGGATGAGTCCCTGCCGGCCGATCGCATCGCCGCCGCCGACGGGGTCGTGACCGCCGCCGCCGTCGCCGTTGCCGAGACCGGGACGATCGTGCTGGACGGCTCGCCCGACCAGGGCCGCCGCATCATCTCGCTGCTGCCCGACCTGCACATCTGCGTGCTTCGCCCGGAGCAGGTGGTGGCCTCGGTGCCGGAGGCGGTCGCCCGTCTCGACCCGACCCGGCCGCTGACCTGGATCAGCGGACCGTCCGCGACCAGCGACATCGAGCTCAACCGGGTCGAGGGGGTGCACGGCCCCCGCAACCTGCACGTGATCCTTTTGGAGGCATTGTGATCTTGGAACAGAAGCAGCGCCGGAAGACCCGCATCGGACTCGTCGCCGGCGGTCTCGGCACGTACTGGCCGCAGTTCCCGCACCTGTTGCCGCAGCTGCAGGAGTCGGCCCGCTACGTCTCGGAACGGTTCGCCGAGATGGACGCCACCGTCGTCGACGTCGGGTTCATCTCGGACGCGCAGGAGGGGGCGGCGGCCGCCTCGCGACTGCGGGAGGCCGACTGCGATCTGATCGTGCTGTTCCTGACCACGTACCTGACCTCCTCGATGATCCTGCCGATCGCGCAACGGTCGAACACGCCGGTGCTGGTCATCGACCTGCAGCCGACCGAACGGATGGATCACGCCACCTTCGACACCGGCGCCTGGCTGGCGTACTGCGGCCAGTGCCCGGTGCCCGAGGTCGGCAACCTGTTCCGCCGGGCCGGGATCCCGTTCCGCTCGGTCACCGGCTGGCTCCGGCAGGAAGCGGCCTGGCAGCGCATCTCCCGGTGGATCCAGGCGGCGCACATCCGGGCCGCGTTACGGCACGCCCGGCACGGCCTGATGGGACACCTCTACCCGGGGATGCTCGACGTCTCCACCGACCTCACGCTGCTGCCTGCCACGTTCGGGTCGCACGTGGAGGTGCTCGAGTTCGACGACCTCCGTACCCGGGTCCAGGCCGTCACCCCGGCCGAGATCGCCGACCGGATGGACCTGGCCCGCAAGATCTTCACGCTGGACGAATCGGTCGACGACGACGATTTCGCGTGGGGTGCCCAGGTCTCGGTCGGGCTGGACCGGCTCGCCGACGACTTCGCGCTGGACAGCCTCGCCTACTACCACCGCGGGCTGGACGGCGAGATGCACGAGCGGCTGGGCGCCGGGATGATCCTGGGCGCGTCGCTGCTCACCGCCCGCGGCATTCCGACGACCGGCGAGTACGAGCTGCGGACCACCGTCGCGCAGCTGGCCACCCAGGTGGCCGGCGCCGGCGGGTCGTTCTGCGAGATCCAGGCGCTGAACTTCACCGACGGCGTGGTGGAGATGGGCCACGACGGCCCGGCGCACCTGGCGGTCTCGTCGAAACAGCCGTTGCTGCGCGGGCTGGGCGTCTATCACGGCAAGCGGGGGTGGGGCGTGAGCGTCGAGTTCGACGTACGCCACGGACCCGTCACCCTGCTGGGCCTGGGCCAGGACCGGGACGGTTCGCTGTCGTTCATCGCCGGCGAGGGGACGGTGGTGGACGGGCCGTTGCTGGCGATCGGCAACACGACCTCGCGGGTCGACTTCGGCCGTGACCCGGGGGAGTGGGTCGACGACTGGAGCGCGTCCGGGGTCGGGCACCACTGGTCGCTGTCGGTGGGCCACCGGGCGGCCGACTACCGGGCGGCGGCGAGCCTGCTGGGGATCGACTTCCGCCAGGTTTGACCCTATGAATAGAAGAATGACTATCGCTGTCGTCACGCCCACCGGAAATGTCGGGTCGCGGGTTCTGCAGTTGCTGGTGCAGGCGGGCATGCGGCCACGCGTGCTGGCCCGCGACCCTTCCCGACTCAAATTTCGTGATTTAGACGTGCGGCAGGGCGACCTGCTCGACGCCGGTTTCGTCGCGGACGCGCTCAAGGGTGCCGACGCGCTGTTCTGGGCCACGCCGGAGAACTTCGGCACCCCGGACCCGCAGGCCGACATGGAAACGATGGGCGCCAACGCGGCCGCCGCGGGCGTACCGAGAATCGTGCAGATCAGCAGCATCGGCGCGGAACGCCGGCACGGCGCCGGCCTGATCGACGGCCTGGCCCGCAACGAGGACCAGTTCGCCTCGTCCGGCGCTGACGTGCTGACGCTGCGCTGCGGCAACTACTTCACCAACCTGATGGGCTCGCTCGACTCGCTGCGCACCGGCACGCTGAAGACCACGATGCGCCCCGACCACCGGATGCCGTGGGTCGACCCGCGCGACGTCGCCGAGGTGGCCGCCGTCCGGTTGCTCGCCGCGAACTGGTCCGGCCACAAGGTCACCGCCGTGCACGGGCCCGCCGACCTCTCGTGGGACGAGGTGGCCGCGACGATCGGCGCCGCCGTCGGACGCCCGATCACGGTCGAGGAGATCACCGACGAGGCGATGGCGGCCACGTTGCGCGCCGAGGGCATGAGCGACAAGGCGATCACCGGCGTGGTCAGCATGCCCGCGGGCGTCCGCGACAACTTCCGCCCCGAGCAGCCGCGCGACCTGCTCACCACCACGCCGACCACGTTGGACGCCTGGGCGTACGAAAACTTGCGCCCGTTGCTGTAGTTCGCTGGCGCTATGGAGTCAGTGCTTGACGAGACGGGGTGAATTCTGCGCGGCCATACAAGTATGACCTGCGCCAAAGTCCACTTCACCGCCGTTGCTAGCCGCTCACCGCCGCAAGGCAGGTTAATCACATCAGAAAGAGCTTTCTACTGCGCGAGAGGTTACTACTGTAGACAGACGTCCCCGGGATGCGTTATGCCGCCCGATAAATCGCTTGGCTCTGGTCCGTAGCATGACATCGGGCGAGGACGATCGATGAGGACATGATGGACTCCGTAAACCTGGAACTGCCTAGCAAGACTCAGATCAACAAATGCGGCAAGCTGCTGAAGAGGGCGATGTACGGGCAGTTAACGATGACCGACGAGTCTGAGATTGAACATGCGATCGAGGTGGTCCGGCAGTTCCGTGCGGCCCACGCCTACCCGATGCTTAAAGTGAGGTCGGGCCTGACGAGCATGGTGCGCACGGAGCTGGCGGACGAGGCGGTCACTCAGCGACTCAAGCGAGTGCCGCGCATCGTCCGAAAGCTGCATCGGATGCCCAACATGCCGCTTGCGAGTCTGGAGGATGTTGGTGGCGTGCGGTCGGTATTGCTTGACGGCCCCCAGTTGGAAAAGGTCCGAGCCCGGATCATGAAGAACTGGCGCTCGCAACTGATAAGGGATCCACGGGATTACATCGAGAGCCCTAAAGACATCGGTTACCGCGCCGTGCACCTAGTCGTTGAACGAGACGGTCGAGCCATCGAGGTCCAGCTGCGGACTCGTGGCCAACAAGAGTGGGCGGAGCGTGAACCTCCCCGGCGTGGCGCTGCCGGACGCCGTAGAGGCAGCTGATGGCAGGTTGGGGCTTACCCTCAAGGACGGTGCCGGACCAGCGGAGATGGTCGAGTACTTCGCCGCCGCCGGCGAGGTGATCTTCCTTCGCGAGTATGGTAAAGAAGTGCCAGCAGCGCTGATCGATCGGTTCAACGTTGCGCGCAAGGCCGTCATCGAAGCCGGGTACTACGCAAGCTGACAGGAGGAGTTCGGATGGAAAGGCACCGCACTGTCTACTTCCTGCTCGTGTACAGCTTCGATGAGGGCAAGCTCATCGGGCAGCAAGAGTTTACGGATAGTAATGCTGCAACGACTGCCTACGGGCAGGCTGAGGCCGACCATCGGGGCAAGCTGGACAAGTTCGAGATCGTCCTGGTGGGTGCCGACAGCATCGAAACGGTCATGAAGACCCATGGGCACTACTTCCACAGCTCCGACCGGAGCCTGTTCTCCGAGTTCCTGACGGAAGATCTGCTGGCATAGCGCGTCGCCGTGGCGGTCGGGTCAACGTGTGACGGGACAGCGAACCATCGCGTTACCCCCTAGGATCACGACGTGAGTTCACCCGTGCCGGTGCCACCGTCGGATGACGATCGTCAGCGCGCTGCCGAGGTGCTACAGCGGGCCTGCGGCGACGGCCGGCTCACGCTGGAAGAGTTCGGGGTGCGGGTGGGTGCCGTGTGGGCCGCCGAGACGCATGACGAGATGGTGCGGGCCACGGCCGATCTTCTGCCCGCGCCGGTCGTCGGCTCGTCGGTCACCGTCGAGCGGGTGGTCACCGTCTTCAGTGAGAACAAGCGGCGCGGTCGCTGGCGGATGCGCTCGCCGCGGCTGGCGGTCCGGACGGTCTTCGGGAGCACCGAGCTCGACCTGCGCAGCATGATCGTCGACGAGCCGGAGGTCGAGATCGCCGGCGGCTGCTATTTCGGTGAGGTCAAGGTGATCGTGCCCGAGGGGGTCGAGGTCGAGCTCACCGGCGCGGCGATCTTCTCCTCGCGGAGCATGCAGCTCGCGCCGGTGCCGCGCGTGCCGGGCACACCCGCGATCCGGGTCCGGCTTCAGACGTGGTTCAGCTCGGTCGAGGTCGTTTCCAAGCCGTACGCGTTACCTCAGTGATCGATCGACACCCAGACCTCGTCCAGGACGCCTTGGAACTGGTCGTTGTCGAGATAGGAACCCTTGCCGCCGACGCTGACCGGCATGTCGTTGCGCACGGCCAGGTTCACCGGGATGAGCGTCGCGCCGCGCAGCCGGTCGTCCACCAGAATCACCAGGTGTGACCCGGAGCGACGGCATTCCAGCGTGTGCCAGCGATCGTCGGCCACCGACACCGAGCTGACCGCCAGGTGGATCATCGGGCTGCGATCGCCCACCAGCACGCAGCTGGGACGCCCCTGAGCGCCGTCGATCTGCAGCTTGTACTGGCTGCCCATCGCCGAATAGCCCTTCTGCAGGACGTTTTCGCCCTTGGTGGTCTCGTCCGCGGCGAGCCGCACCGACGCGCCGTAGCGCAGCGGGTGGCGGCCCGGGTTCAGCCCCGTCGTGGTCGCCGAGCGCAGCGCGATGCGCGGGCACGGCTCGTCGTCGCACGGCGGCGGGAACGCCAGCGCGCTGCCCCCGTCGTGCGCGACCGTGGTGTAACTGCCGCCGTGCCGGGACACGGGGGTCAGGTCGTGACCGTTGCCGGAGTCGTCGGCCAGCGGGAACGCGCCGTCGAACGTGTACCGGACGACGTCGCCGGTGGCCGGCGCGGCCTGGGCCGGACCCATCGCGGTGCCGGCGAGCACCAGCACGGCGGTGAAAAACGCTGCTCGGGACACCATCAGCCGAACGCGGCGAAGCGCCTCTGGGTCTGCCCGCCGATCGCGGTGAAGTCGCCGCCCGCCGCGACCGTGCCACGGGCCGGATCCACCGCGATCGCGCGAACGCCGGCGATGCCGTTCGCCTGCGGCGCCCAGTCGCTGAGCGACCCCTCCGGCTCGACCGCGGCCAGCTTGACCCGGGACACCGACTCGCCGTCGCACTCGCCGTTGCCGGCCTCGTCGCCGGCCGCGCAGGCGTGGTCGAAATGCCCGCCCACGTACGCCGTGCCGTCCAGCACCGCGATCGCCTGCGCGTCGCCGTCGAACACCCGGGTCCAGCGCGCGTCGCCGTCCAGGTCGTACGCGGCGGCGCGACCGCCCGGCCCGCCCATGGCCGCGAAGACGCCGTCCCGGTCCACCGCCACCGAGTGCACCATGGCCGGCGGCGCGGGACGGAAGTCGTCGTCGAGCGAACCGGTGGCGGCGTCCACACGCGACAGCCGGTGCCGGAAGCTCCCGCCGAGGTAGACCTGCCCGTCGTAGTAGGCGAGCGAGTTCACCGTGTTGTCCAGCCGGGGCGCCCACGAAGCGTCGAGCACCCCGGTTTCCAGCGAGAACGCCGCGGCCCGCGACCGGGCGGAGCCGTCCACCCGGCTGATCGACCCGGCCGCGTACAACCGGCCGTCGCCGACCGCGAGGGTCCGCACGCCGCCGTCCACCCCGTGCTCGAAGCTCTCCACCGAACCGCTGTCCGCGTCGATCCCGGCCAGCGCGTCCCGCCGGTCGCCGTCGACCTCGTTGAAGTCCCCGCCGGCGTAGACCGAGTCCCCGGCGACGGCCAGGGCGCGCACGGTGTCGTCGGCCGAGGGCGCCCAGTCGAGCAGCTTGCCGCTGGTGGCGTCGAAGGCCGCCAGGTGCTCGCGGGCGACCGACCGGCCGTCGTTCAAGGCACGGGTGAACGACCCGCCGACGTATACGGTGTCGCCCCGATACGCGATCGCGTAGACCGATCCGTTGAACGACGGAGTGGCGCCGGCCGCGCTGCCGACCGCCGCGGCCGCCGGGCACGCCACCGAAAGGGTCGCGAGGGCCGCGAGGCCGGCGACCACCGTTGACATTCGCACGCCCGGCTAACGCGCGTAAGCACGGTCAGGATGCGCCCGGGTCGAACCGGTACCCCATCCCGGGTTCGGTGCGCAGGTGTGCCGGGTGGGCCGGGTCGCGTTCCAGCTTGCGGCGCAGCCGGGCCATGTATTGCCGCAGGTAGTTCGTCTCGGTCTGGTACTGCGGGCCCCACAGGTCACGCAGCAGCGTGCGCCGCCCGATCAGCTTGCCGGGGTTGCGCAGCAGGTATTCCAGCAGCTGCCATTCGGTCGGGGTCAGCTTCACGCCGCCGGACACGGTTCGGGCCGCCAAATCCACCGTGTGGTCGCCGATCGTCACGATCGGGTCGGCCGAGCCGGCCGGGTGCAGCCGCCGGGTCACCGCGCGGATCCGGGCGAGCAGCTCGTCCACGCCGAACGGCTTGGTCATGTAGTCGTCCGCGCCGGCGTCCAGGGCGGCCACCTTGTCGGCGCTGTCCACCCGGCCGGAGAGCACGATGATCGGCACCGAGCTCCAGCCGCGCAGCCCGCGGATCACCTCGGCGCCCTCCACGTCGGGCAGGCCGAGGTCGAGCACGACCAGGTCCGGTGGCCGGTGCGCGGCCAGCCGCAGCGCGGTCCCGCCGTCCGGTGCGGTGTCCACCTCGTAGCCCCGGGCTCGCAGGTTGATGCGTACCGCTCGTACTAGTTGGGGTTCATCGTCGACGACCAGGATCCGGGTCATGAAAGACCGCCGGCCGGCAAGGAGAGAACCATGGTGAGACCGCCTCCGGGTGTTGCTGACGGCGTGAGGGTGCCGCCCATCGCCTCGGTCAAGCCGCGGGAGAGGGCCAGGCCGAGCCCGACGCCGGTGTGGTTGTCGTGGTCGCCGAGCCGCTGGAAGGGCAGGAACACGTCGTCCCACCGGTCTTCCGGGATGCCCGGGCCGTGATCGATGACGCGCAGCTCGACGCTGTCGCCGAAGGTGCTGCCGGTGATCACCGGCGGCTGGTCGTGCGGGCTGTAGCGCAACGCGTTGCCGATGACGTTCACCAGAATCCGTTCCAGCAGACCCGGATCGGCGTGCACCGCGGGCAATTCGGGCGGCAGCTGGGAGATGACCGTGCCGCCCAGGTCGTCGAGAGCCCGGGGCACGACCTCCTCCAGGCCGACGTCGACCGCGGTGATGCCGAGCACGCCCGCCTGCAGCCGGCTCATGTCGAGCAGGTTGGCCACCAGCCGGTCCAGCCGGTTGAGCGACACGTCAGCGGTTTCCAGCAGCTCGTGCCGGTCCTCCTCGTCGAAGTGCACCTCGTCGCTGAGCAGCCCGGCCACGGCGGCCTTGGCGCTGGCCAGCGGCGTCCGCAAATCGTGGCTGACCGCGGCCAGCAAGGCGGTGCGCATCTTGTCCGCCTCGGCCAGCGGTTTGGCCGCGGCCGCCTCGGCGCTCAGCCGTTCCTGCTGCAACGCGAGCGCCGCCTGGGCCGCGAACGCCTCCAGGATCCGGCGATCGGACGCGTCCAGCGGGTGCCCGCGCAGCAGCAGCCGGTGGTGGTCGTCGATGATGACCTCGGCGTCCGCGGTGTTCGGGTCGGTGCACGGGTCGCCCACGCAGGAGGCCACCTTGCCGTCCTCGAGCAGCGTCACCGAGTCGAGGCTGAACGTCTCGCGCAGTCGTTCCAGCAGCCGTTCGCCACGGATCACGCTGCCCGCGATGGTGGCCAGCGTCTGTGACTCGGCGGACGACGTCGCGGCCTGCCGGGTCTTGCGGGCGGCGGTGTCCACCACCCAGCTCACCGCCAGACCCACCGCCACGAAGATGGCCAGGGCCAGCAGGTTATCCGCGGCGGCGATGGTGAACCTGCCGATCGGCGGGGTGAAGAACCAGTTCAGCAGCAGCGAGCCGAACACCGCGGCCAGTAGCGCCGGCCAGAGCCCGCCGACCAGCGACACCGCCACGACCGCGAACAGGAACAGCAGGATGTCGTTGGTCAGGCTGATCGGCGGCAGCACGTGCAGCAGGCCGGTCAGGGCGGGCAGGCCGAACACCACCAGGGCGAAGCCGGCGATGCGCCGCCGCAGCGAGAGGGCCGGCGAGACGCTGCGCAGGCTGCGGCCCTTGCGGGCCCGCTCGTGCGTGACCAGGTGCACGTCGATCGAGCCGGCCAGCGCGGTGGTGGTCGCGCCGACGCCGGCGGTGAGCGCCTGGGCGAGCTTGCTGCGCCGGCTCGCACCCACCACGATCTGGGTGGCGTTGACCGCCCGGGCGAAATCGAGCAGGGCGCGCGGCACGTCGGCGCCGACCACCTGGTGGTACGTGCCGCCGAGGCTCTCCACGAGCACCCGCTGCTTGGCCAGCTCGGCGGGGCTGGCGCCGGCCAGCCCGTCGTTGCGGGCCACGTGCACCGCGAGCAGGTCGGCGCCCTTGTTGCGAGCGGCGATCCGGGCCGCGCGCCGGATCAGGCTGGCGCCCTCCGGACCGCCGGTCAGGCCGACCACCACCCGCTCGCGGGTTTCCCAGGTCTTGTCGATCCCGTGGTCGGCCCGGTATTTATCCAGCTGATCGTCCACCTTGCCGGCCAGCCACAGCAGGGCCAGCTCACGCAGCGCGGTGAGGTTGCCGGTCCGGAAGTAGTTGCCCAGCGCCGCGTCGATCTTCTCGGGCTGGTAGATGTTGCCGTGCGCCATCCGGCGGCGGAGTGCCTCCGGCGTCATGTCGACGAGCTCGACCTGCTCGGCCTGGCGCACGATCGCGTCCGGCACGGTTTCCTTCTGCTCGATGCCGGTGATCTGGGTGACCACGTCGTTGAGCGATTCCAGGTGCTGCACGTTCACCGTGGTGAGCACGCTGATCCCGGCGTCCAGCAGCTCCTGGACGTCCTGCCAGCGCTTGGCGTTGCGAGAGCCGGGGATGTTGGTGTGCGCGTACTCGTCGACCACCGCGATCTCCGGCTTGCGGGCCAGCACGGCGTCGATGTCCATCTCGCTGAAGGTGGCACCCCGGTAGGTCACTTCCCGCCGGGGCACCACCTCCAGATCGCCGATCATGGCGGCGGTGTGTTTGCGCCCATGGGTCTCGATGAGGCCGATCACCACGTCGGTCCCGCGTTCGGCCCGCCGGTGCGCCTCTTCGAGCATGGTGTAGGTCTTGCCGACGCCGGGGGCGGCGCCGAGATAGATCCGCAATTCTCCGCGAGCCATGTCTGCCTTTACTTCTGGCCCTGGTCCAAGGCGATGTTGAGCTCGAGCACGTTCACGCCCGGCTCACCCATGAAACCGAGCGTCCGTCCATCAGTGTGCGCCTTGATCAGCTGATGTACCTGATCCAAGGTCAAGCCACGCTCCCGGGCGATCCGGGGCGCCTGCAGATCGGCGTACTGCGGGCTGATGTCCGGGTCGAGGCCGCTGCCGCTCGCGGTGACCGCGTCGGCCGGGACGGCCGGCTTCGCCGGCGCGTCGCCCCGGATCGGGGTCATCACCGCGCCCTCGGCCTGGTAGTCGACGTCGTTCTGGGCCGGCTCGACCTTGACACCCTGGTAGGTGTCCAGGAACGGCGTCCCGGTCTCGTTGACCGCGACGACCCGCGTGATCGGGCCGGTGAAACCGCCACTGCGGAACACCCCGAGGACGGCGCCGGTGCCGTCCGGGGCACAGAACGGCCGGGCCCCGGACACGCCCTCCAGCTTGCCGATGTCCAGGCTTCGCGTGCAGACCTGGGTGAGCAGGCTCTGCGACGCGTCGTCCGGGTTCTTGGAGAGGGTGTCGACGATGCTCTCCGGGCCCAGGTTGCTGGCCGAGGTCGACGTCGGGTCGTACCCGTCACCCGCGGCCGAGGGCCGGCTCTGGAAGTATTTCGGTATCGGGTTGCCGTCCTTGTCGGTGAACAACTGGCCGATGAGCTTGCTGCCGACCTTGTTGTCGGCCACGGTGATCATCGAGCCGTTCGCGCGGCTGTCCAGGCCCGGAAGCTTGCCGACCGCGACCATGACCAGCGGGTACGCCAGCCCTAGAACGATGGTGAACACGATCACCGCGCGGAGCGCCGCGACGTGCTGGGAAATCCACGAAGGGAGTCGCATCTCAGAACCCCGGAATGAACTGGACGATGAGGTCGATGAGCTTGATACAGATGAACGGCAGGATGACGCCGCCCACGCCGTAGATCCACAGGTTGCGCCGCAGCAGCGCGCTCGCGCTCGACGGCCGGTACCGGACGCCGCGCAACGCCAGCGGGATCAGCGCCACGATGATCAACGCGTTGAAGATGACCGCGGAGAGGATCGCCGATTCCGGCGAGTGCAACCGCATGATGTTGAGCGTGTTCAGGCCCGGGTACACCCCCGCGAACATCGCCGGGATGATGGCGAAGTACTTGGCGATGTCGTTGGTGATCGAGAAGGTGGTCAAGGCACCGCGGGTGATCAGCAACTGCTTGCCGATCTCCACGATCTCGATCAGCTTCGTCGGGTCCGAGTCGAGGTCGACCATGTTGCCGGCCTCCTTCGCGGCCGACGTGCCGGTGTTCATGGCCACGCCGACGTCCGCCTGAGCCAGCGCGGGCGCGTCGTTGGTGCCGTCACCGGTCATCGCGACCAGCCGGCCGCCCTCCTGCTCCTTGCGGATCAGGGCGAGCTTGTCCTCCGGCGTCGCCTCGGCCAGGAAGTCGTCGACTCCGGCCTCCTCGGCGATGGCCCGCGCGGTACGCGGGTTGTCACCGGTGATCATCACGGTCCGGATGCCCATCTTGCGCATCTCGTCGAACCGGGCCCGCATGCCGGACTTCACCACGTCCTTGAGGTGGATGACGCCGAGCACCCGGTTGCCCTCGGCGACCACCAGCGGCGTACCGCCGGACGAGCTGATCCCGTCGACGATCTCGCCGACCGCTTCGGTCGGGTGACCGCCGTTGTCCCGGACCCACTTCATGACCGCGGCCGCGGCACCCTTGCGGATCTGCCGGCCGCCGAGGTCGATGCCGCTCATCCGGGTCTGCGCGGTGAACGGGACGAACGTCGCCTCGGTCATCAGACCGGGCTCACGCTCCCGCAGGCCGTACTCGTTCTTGGCGAACACGACCACCGAGCGCCCTTCCGGCGTCTCGTCGGCGAGGCTGGAGAGTTGCGCGGCGTCGGCGAGTTCCTGCGGATCCACCCCGGGGGCCGGGATGAAGGCGCTGGCCTGCCGGTTGCCCAGCGTGATGGTGCCGGTCTTGTCCAGCAGCAGGGTGTTGACGTCGCCGGCCGCCTCGACCGCACGACCCGACATGGCGAGCACGTTGCGCTGCACCAGACGGTCCATGCCGGCGATACCGATGGCCGACAGCAGCGCGCCGATGGTGGTGGGGATCAGACAGACCAGCAGCGAGACCAGCACGATGCCGGTGACGCCGTGCGCGTTGATCGCCTGCGTGTTCGGGGCCGCGGCCTGGAACCCCTTCGAGAAGATGGCCAGCGGCTGGAGGGTCACCACGGACAGCAGGAAGATGATCGTGAGCGCGGCGAGCAGGATGTTCAGCGCGATCTCGTTCGGTGTCTTCTGCCGGTTGGCGCCCTCGACCAGGGCGATCATCCGATCGATGAAGCTCTCGCCGGGCTTCTGGGTGATCTGGACGACGATCTCGTCGCTGAGCACCTTGGTGCCGCCGGTGACCGCGGACCGGTCGCCGCCGGACTCCCGGATCACCGGGGCCGACTCGCCGGTGATCGCCGACTCGTCGACGCTGGCGATGCCCTCGATGACGTCGCCGTCACCGGGGATGATCTCGCCGGCCGCGACGACGACCACGTCACCCTGCTTCAGCTCGGGTGCCGGGACCGAACGGCCGTCCCGCAAGCGGGCCACCGTGTCCTGCCGGGCGGCGCGCAGCGCGGCGGCCTGCGCCTTGCCGCGGCCCTCGGCCACCGCCTCGGCCAGGTTGGCGAAGACGACGGTCAGCCAGAGCCAGACCGTGGTGACCCAGGCGAAGGTGCTCGGGTTGGCGATGGACAGCACGGTGGTGAACACCGCGCCGACCTCGACGATGAACATGACGGGGTTGCGCCACATGACGCGGGGGTCGAGCTTGACCAGGGCGTCCGGCAGCGAGCGCCACAGCTGGCCCGGGTCCAGCAGACCCGCCTTGACAGCGGTGGGCCTGGAGTTGTCCTCAGTGCGTGCGGGTTTCTCCGCAGTGACGGTCATTTAAAAGGCCTCCGCGAGGGGTCCCAGCGCGATGGCGGGGAAGAAGGTCAGCGCGACAACCACGATGGAGACGCCGACGACCATTCCGACGAACAGGGGTTTGTGAGTGGGCATGGTGCCCTCGGATGCGGGTACGGCCTGCTGTTTCGCGAGCGAACCGGCCAAGGCCATGACCAGGACCAGCGGTAGGAAGCGGCCGATCAGCATGGCGAGGCCGAGCGACGTGTCCCACCAGCCGGTGTTCACGGTGATGCCGCCGAACGCCGAGCCGTTGTTGTTGCCGGCGCTGGTGAAGGCGTACAGGACCTCGGAGAGACCGTGCGCGCCGGTATTGAGCGCGGTGGAGTTGTGGCCGGTCATGAACGCCAGTGCGGTGCCGATGAGCACCACCGCCGGTGTCGTCAGGATGTAGAGCGAGGCGAGTTTCATCTCGCGGCCGGTGATCTTCTTGCCCAGGTACTCCGGGGTGCGGCCGACCATCAGGCCGGCCACGAAGACCGTGATCACGGCGAGGATGAGGATGCCGTACAGACCGGAACCGACACCGCCGGGAGCGACCTCACCGAGCATCATGTTCAGCATCGGCATCATGCCACCGAGCGCGGTGTACGAGTCGTGGAACCCGTCCACGGCACCGGTCGACGTGAGTGTCGTCGCGGCGCCGAAGGTCGCCGAGTTGGGGACGCCGAATCTGACTTCCTTGCCTTCCATGGCCGCACTGACCGCTTGGGGTACCGTGCCGCCCGCGTGCACCTCGAAGCCGACGGTGAGGGCGATGCTGGCCAGCGCGATCACGCCGGCCACCGCGAGGATCGCGTAGCCCTGGCGGTTCTGCCCGACCATCCGGCCGAAGACCCGCGGCAGGCTGAACGGGATCAGGAAGATCAGGAAGATCTGGATCCAGTTCGTCCACGCGGTCGGGTTCTCGAACGGGTGCGCCGAGTTCGCGTTGTAGAAGCCGCCGCCGTTGGTGCCCAGTTCCTTGATTACCTCCTGGGACGCCACCGGGCCGCCGGTGATGTGCTGGGTGCCGCCGACCAGGGTGGTCACGTCGGTGCCGCCGGACAGGTTCTGCACCATGCCGGCCGCGATGAAGACGATCGCGAAGATGACCGAGATCGGCAGCAGGACGCGGATCGTGATCCGGGTCAGGTCGACCCAGAAGTTGCCCAGCGTCTGCGTCTTGCGCGCGGCGAAGCCCCGGACCAGCGCGATCGCCACGGCGATACCGACGCTGGCGGACACGAAGTTCTGGACCGAGAGGCCGGCCATCTGGACCAGGTGGCCCATGGTCGACTCACCGGAGTAGTCCTGCCAGTTCGTGTTGGTCACGAAGCTGACCGCGGTGTTCCACGCCCCATGCGGGTTCACATTGGACATGCCCAGAGACAGTGGCAGATGGCTCTGGATACGCAGGAACAGATAGAGGAAGAGGATCGAGACCGCCGAGAACGCGAGCACGCTGCGGGCATAGACGCCCCAGGTCTGCTCGGAGTTCGGGTCGATCCCGACCAGACGATAGATACCGCGCTCGACGACACTGTTTCGTTTCCCGGACACCACTCGGTACATGAAGTCACCGAAGGGCCGGTACACCACGGCGAGCGCGAGTATCAGCGTGATGACGAACAGCCACCCGGCCATCAGAACCGCTCCGGGAACAGGAGGGCCGCGACCAGGAAGACGGCCAGGATGATGGCGACGATGCCGCCGACGACGTTGACGGGACTCATCAGCGTTCTACCGCCTTGACGAGCCACGCCAGCGCGACGAAAAGCACCACCGTGAGTACGACGAAGCCAAGATCGGCCACTGCACTGCTCCTTGACGAGGGGTTTCTCGGTTGCGCAAGAAGCGAAGCGCGGCGGGGCGGCCGTCAACAGGGGTGTTAATGGCATGGCTACGAGGCGGCTGGCTTTTTTCACGCGCTGTTGACGCGCGACGCGAGCCGCCTCGGTGAACCGTCGCTATGCCGCGGGTGCGTGGTCCCAGGCGAGGGCTCGTTCCGACCGGTGCCACAGCCAGCGCAGCGCCTCGTCGTCGTAGACCTCCGGCGCCGCGTCCGCGCGGAAGTGACCCTCGTAGTAGAAGTACTTGCCGGTGTCCAGGACCGCCGCGGCAGCATCGCGTACGGGTAAGCCGCCCATGCCGTAGAACTCGGTGAAAGCGCCGGTGTCGACGTATCCGGGGTGCACCGCGACGGCGTCGATCGGGTCCTCGACCGCGACCCGCAGGCAGCGCGTGAACATGGTCAGGGCGAGCTTGGCCTTCGCGTACGCCCCGCGCGGCGTGACCGGGGTGAGCCCCAGCGTCGCCTCCCGGTGCAGCGCCGAGGTCACCGAGATGACCCGGCCGCGGGCCGCCTTCAGCCCGGGCGCGAGGAGCCGGGTCAACGCGTAGTGGCCCAGGTAGTTGACGTTCCACGACTCGGCGATCGGGGTGGCCGCGCCGGCGTTGTTGACCAGCAGGTCAAGCGCGGCGTGCCGGCGGTCCAGGTACTTGCCGAGCGAGACCACGTCGGCGAGCCGGCGGAAGTCGGCAGCGACCGGCTCCAGCAGGTGCGGGTCGACGCCGTCCCGGATCAGCCCGGCCACGGCGGCGTGCGCCTGGCTGGGCGTGGGGCCGTGCACGATGACGAAACTGTCCCGGAGCGCCAGCCGGCGGGCGACCTCGTAGCCGATCCCGTGTGTGGCGCCGGTAACCATTGCGATGCTCCTCACCTAGCCAACTGTCTGCGTGCGGTTGACGAGCGGCAACGGCTGTTGACAGACCCTTTACGTGAACAGATTGTCAACGTTCGCGAGGTGGCTGTACCTAGTCCGTGAACGGATAGCGAAATCGGCCGCCCGGCGCGGTGCCATGAAGGCATGGCACGGAACGACTCGGGGTGGGCCTTCGGGCTCGCCGGTGGATGTGTAGCGGTGATCGGCGCGGCTTTCCTGGCCGCGGCGGTCAGCACGGATATGCACGGCCGCCTGATCGTGCTGGCTCTCGCCGCCGGCGTGATCGCGGCGCGGACCGTGGACTGGCGTGCCTGCCTCGGCTCGACCGCCTTCGCCGCGCTCGTCTACGTCGGCTTCCTCGCCGGACACCAGGGCGTGCTGACCGGCGACGAGCCCGCGTGGGCGTACACGCTGGTGATCGGTTTTGCCGCCCTGCTCGGACGCGGGCAGCGCTGGATGCACGCGGTGCGGCAGCCGCATGATCGGCTGCAAGCCAGGATGACGAGGCACTAGACTCGCTACCAGGTGAGCCGGGAAGCCTGGTCGGCAGACGTTTCGCCGACCCCTCAGGAGGCCCGTTGCCCGCCCGCCGGCTAGCCGACGCCTTGCGTACCGAGACGATCGGCGGCGTCCTGCTGATCGCCGCCGCCCTGATCGGGCTGGTCTGGGCCAACACGCCGTGGGCGTCGGCGTATACCGACATCTCGCAGTACAAGATCGGCTATCTCAACCTGGCCGGCTGGTCCGCAGAGGGTCTGCTGGCGATCTTCTTCTTCGTGGCCGGGCTCGAGCTCAAGCGCGAGTTCGCCGTCGGTGACCTGCGCGACCCGAAACGGGCGGTGCTCCCGATCGCCGCCGCGGTCGGTGGCATGGCCGTCCCCGCGCTGATCTACACCCTGATCAACCTGGGTGGCGCGGTCCGCGGGTGGGCGATACCCAGCGCCACCGACATCGCGTTCGCGCTGGCCGTGCTCGCCGTGATCGGCAAGCATCTGCCGCCCGCCCTGCGCACCTTCCTGCTGACCCTGGCCGTGGTGGACGACCTGCTGGCGATCATCATCATCGCGGTCTTCTACACGGCCTCGCTGCACGTGCTGTGGTTGCTGCTGGCACTGGTCCCGCTCACGCTGTTCGCTCTGGCGGTGCGGCGCTTCCCGCGAACGTATCTGCTGCTGCCGCTGGCCGTCGCGACGTGGGCGCTGGTGCACGAGTCCGGAGTGCACGCCACGGTCGCCGGGGTGCTGCTCGCGTTCACCGTCCCGGTGGCCGCCACCGAGAGCGTCGAACACCGGTGGCGGCCGGTGTCGGCGGGGATCGCGGTGCCGGTCTTCGCGTTCTTCGCGGCCGGGGTCTCGATCTCCGGCGGTTTCGGGGCGAGCCTGCGCGACCGGATCACCATCGGGGTCGTCTGCGGGCTGGTCCTCGGCAAGACCATCGGGATCACCGCGGCGACCTGGCTGGTGCAGCGCTTCACCCGGGCCGAGCTGGCCGAGGAACTGCGCTGGCCGCACGTGATCGGGCTCGGCATGCTGGGCGGCGTCGGCTTCACCGTGTCGCTGCTCATCGGCGAGCTGGCCTTCGGCGCCGGCACCGAACAGGACGACCACGCCAAGATCGGGGTGCTGCTGGGCTCGGTGATCTCCGCCGTGCTCGCCGCCGTCCTGCTGAACACGATGCGGCAAAAGGGCCGCCCTCGCGGGCGGCCCTGACGTCATTCGAAGATGTCGCGTTTCGGCAGCATCAGCCGCGCCCGGTTGTGCCACACGCTGACCACGGCGGCGCTGCCCTTGTCGTAGTGGTAGGCGCCGGTCCCGGCGAACGCGATCAGATCACCCGGCCCGACGTCACCCGGCAGCATCACCGGTGTGCCGGCCAGCACCATCGGCCGCAGCGGTGCCCGCGAGGCGCGTCCGATCAGGGTCGCCGGGTGTTCGCCGCCGCAGGTGCAGTCCGGTCCGTTCACGGTGCCGTCGTCGAGCATCCGGTAGATCGAGATGCCGGCCGGGCCGACCAGCGCACGCCCGGGGGAGACGCTCAGCTTCGGCGACACGATGCCGTACCGGTCCACGGCCAGGGCCAGCACGCCCCGGATCCGGGCCGCGAACGCCGCGGTGGCGAAGTCGTCGGAGTAGCCGCCGCCGAGGTTGAGGGCGGGCACCGGCGTACGGAAACGGGCTTGAACGACCGCGCAGAACGCCGCCGCCTCGCGCACGTGGGCCTCGTAGCCGCCGAAGCGGCTGAGCCGGTGCCCGATCGAGAAGTCGAGCCCGGCGAACGTCAGGTTGCGGGCCCGGATGATGCGGCCCAGCGCGGCGAGCGTGGCGCCCGAGCCGAGCTTGAACCCGCCGGTTGTGGCCGACGAGCCGACCCGGAGCAGGACCGGCAGGCCGTGCGGCGCCCGGTCGATGAGGGCGGTGATCTCGGCGTTGGTGCGGGCCACCACGGTGGCGCCGTGCGCGAACGCGGCCTCCATGTCCTCGACCGATTTCCGGACACCGGTGAGCGTCACCCGCTCGCCGGGGATGCCCGCGGACACGGCGGTGGTCAGCGCGCCGCACCCGCTGGCGAAGATGCCCAGCCCCGAGTCGGCGATCCAACGGGCCAGGCCGTGGTTCAGGCCGGCCTTGGCGCTGTACGAGACGGCGTCCGCCCCGAACGCGGTGGCGTACGCGGCGCACCGGTCCCGGACCACTTCCTCATCGAGCACGTGCAGCGGCGTTCCGTACTCGATGGCGAGCGCGGCGAGGGGGGAATTCGCCGGCGCCGCGAACGTCCGCAGCGACGGCAGTAGATCAGCAAGGGTCATGAGATGACAGTCCGCCGCGGCGCGCGCGAGGGGCAGGGGCGGATACGGGACGTTGACGCTCCGGGCGTCGTTGTTGACGGTTTTTAACACATCGACTACACGCTTGTGTAGTAGCCTACACGCGTGAGTAGCCCATCGGATCTGACCGCTCGCGCCCGCATCCGGGACTCCGCCATCGCGCTGATGGCGGAGCGTGGCATCGACGGCGCGACTGTCCGTGACATCGCCGAGGCGGCCGGGGTGTCCTCCGGCCTGCTGCGCCACCATTTCGGCTCGAAGGAGGGGCTGCGGGACGCCTGCGACGAGTACGCGCTGAACGTGCTCACCGGCATTGGCAAGCGGTTCACCGATCTGATGATCATCGATCGGGTTACGCCCGAGGTGCTCCAGATGCAGCGTTACCTGGTGCGTTCCATGATGGATGGCTCGCCGGCCGGTAACGCTCTGTTCGATCGCATGATCGAGTACGGCGAGGAGTTCCTGCAAGTCGCCGACCTCAAGCTGAACGACCCGCGCGGCTACATCGCCGTCATCAGCGTCATGAAGATGTCGCTCTACACGATGCGGGAGCAGCTGTCCCGCACGCTCGGCCAGGACGTCGGCACCCCGGCGGGTTGGAACCGGGTCCTGCTGGCCTCGCTGGAGATCTTCACGAACCAGATCATCACCCCTGAGCAGGCCGAACAGGCGCGGCGTGCGCTATCCCCCGAGGAGTAGGAAATGACCGAGGCCATCGATGCCGAGGGACTCATCAAGCGGTTCGGCAAGGTACCGGCTCTGGACGGGCTCGACCTGCACGTCCGGACCGGCGAGGTGCACGGTTTTCTGGGCCCGAACGGGGCCGGCAAGACCACCACGATCCGGATCCTGCTGGGGCTGATGCGCCACGACGGCGGGCACGCCCGGCTTCTCGGCGGTGATCCCTGGGCCGAGGCCACGGCGTTGCACCGCCGGTTGGCGTACGTGCCGGGCGACGTCACCCTCTGGCCGAACCTGACCGGGGGTGAGGTCATCGACCTGCTCGGCCGATTACGCGGCGGGCTCGACCGGGCGCGCCGGGCCGAGCTGCTGGAACGCTTCGAGCTGGACCCGCGCAAGAAGGGCCGGACGTATTCGAAGGGCAACCGGCAGAAGGTGGCGCTGGTGGCGGCGCTCGCGTCCGATGTGGAGCTGCTGATCCTGGACGAGCCGACCAGCGGCCTGGACCCGCTCATGGAAGAGGTCTTCCGCGAGGTCATCCTGCAGGAGAAACGGCGCGGCGACCGGACGGTGCTGCTGTCCAGCCACATCCTGGCCGAGGTCGAGGCGCTCTGCGACCGGCTGACGATCATCCGGGACGGCCGCACGGTCGAGACCGGCACGCTGCAGGACATGCGGCACCTGACCCGCACGACGATCCAGGCCGAGCTGGCCGGGCCGGTGGACGGGCTGGCGAGCCTGGCGGGCGTGCACGACCTGCGCACCGACAACGGGCGGGTGCGCTTCGATGTGGACACCGACGCGCTCGAACCGGCTTTGCGGACGCTGGTCCAGGTCGGCGTGCGCAGCCTGGTCAGCGCGCCGCCGTCGCTCGAGGAGCTGTTCCTGCGGCAGTACCAGCGGGGCGACAGATGACCGGCACCGGCAAGCTCATCCGTCTCATCCTGCGGCGCGACCGGTTCATCATGCCGCTGTGGGTGCTGGTGCTCGGCATCGTGCCCGCGGGCTACGTCAGCGCGTTCGAGGGCCTCTTCCCCACCGATCAAGAGCGGATTGCGTACGCCCAGACGAGCGCGACAAACGCCGGATTTGTCAGTTTATATGGGCAGTTGCACGGCGATTCGCTCGGCGAGCTGGTGGCGTGGCGTTCCGGCTTTCTCCCCGTCATCATCGGCCTGTTCGCCGCGCTGACCGTCATCCGGCACACCCGCACCGACGAGGAACTGGGCCGCACCGAGCTGATCGGCGCCGCCGCCGTCGGCCGCCAGGCCCAGCTCGCGGCAGCCCTGATCACCACCGCGGCGGCCGGCGTCGTCCTCGGCCTGGTGCTGTTCCTCGGCATGATCGGCAGCGGCCTGCCGGCGGCCGGTGCGCTGGCCTTCGGCGCCGAGTTCACCGCCAGCGCCTGGATCTTCGCGGCGCTCGCCGGGATCGCCGCCCAGCTCACCAGCGGCGCCCGCAGCGCCCGCACGCTCGTCGTGCTGGCGATCGGCGTGTCCTATGTGCTGCGCATCGTCGGCGACACCTCGGCGATCGGCGACAACGGCAGCCTCTCCTTCGCCGCGTGGCTGAGCCCGCTCGGCTGGGTGACGCACGTGTTCGCGTTCCAGGCGAACGCCTGGTGGCCCCTTGCGCTGAGCGCGCTGTTCAGCGTCGTCGCGGTGATCGTCGCAGTCGTGCTGCTCGGCCACCGTGATCTGGGTTCCGGGATGCTGCCCTCGCGCCTCGGGCGGCCGGCCGCCGCGGCCTGGTTACGGACGGCGCCGGCGCTGGCCTGGCGGCTGCACCGCGGCCTGCTGATCGGCTGGACTCTGGGATTCGCGCTGCTGGGCATCGTCTTCGGCGGCGTCGGCAGCAGCGTGCTGGCCATCGCCGAGGACAACAAGGGCCTGTCCGACATCCTGGGCGATCTCGGCGGCGCGTCCTCGCTGGCCGACAACTACTTCGCCGGTACGGCCGGGCTGGTCGGCCTGATCGCGTCCTGCTACGCCGTGCAGGCCACCCTGCGACTGCGCGACGAGGAGCAGAAGGGCCACGCCGAGGCGGTTCTCACCACGTCCGTCTCGCGCTGGACGTGGGCCGCGAGCCATCTGCTGTTCTCGCTGATCGGACCGGCCGTGGTCCTGCTGGCCGAGGGCGTCGCGGCCGGCCTGACCTACGACCGCGCCCGGCTCGGCGACATCCTCACCGGCACGATGGTGCAGCTGCCGGCGGTGTGGGTGCTGGCCGCGATCGCCGTGCTGCTGTTCGGGGTGGTGCCCCGGTTGTCGCTCGTGGCCTGGGCGCCGCCGGCGATCTGCCTGCTGGTGCTGCTGGTGGGTGGCACGCTGCGGCTCGACCAGTGGGTGCTGGACATCTCGCCGTTCACCCACGTGCCGCACGTGCCCGGCGGCTCGGTGACGGCCCTGCCGCTGGTGACGCTGACCGCGGTGGCGCTCGTGCTCACCTTCACCGGCCTGGGCGGCCTGCGCCGCCGCAACATCCCGGACTGAGCGGCCTCGGCCGCCTAGCCGCCTTGCCCCTCGCCGCCGGCCGTTTCCCGGCGGCGAGCCGGGGTCAGCCCAACCCGCGAAGCCGGGGGAGAAGGGCGGCGGTCGCTTCCAACCGCGCGAGGTCGCCGCCGCGCGGCATGAAGATGACATCGGTGAAGCCCGCGCCGGCGAACTTCTCGACCGCCCGCAACGTGTCGTCGTCGGTGCCGGGCAGCGGGAACTGAATCGCCCGCCGGAGCGTGGCCGGGTCGCGACCGATCGTCGCACAATGCCGGTCCAGGACCGCCGCGAGGCGTACGAGGTCGCCCGGCTCGGCGTCGAAGGTCGCGTTCAGCCAGCCGTCCGCCCGCTCGGCCACGATGCGCAGGCCGTACCGTTCGCCGTTGCTGGCCAGCCAGAGCGGCAGGTGCGGCTGCAGCGGCTTCGGGTCGGATTGCGCGCGGCGTAACCGATAGTGGCTGCCGTCGAAGTCGCTCTCCGGCTCGGTCCACAGCAGACGGAGGACCTGAGCGGCCTCGTCGAGTCGTTCGACGCGTTCGCGCGCCGGACGATCGGGGAGGCCGAGCATCCCGTCCGCGGCCGGATCGCCGCCCGCCCCCAGCCCGACGGTCAGCCGGCCGCCGCTGAGATGGTCCACCGTGGCGGCCATCTTGGCGAGGATCGCCGGATGCCGGTAACCGTTTCCGGTGACCAGCGTGCCGAGCCGGACCCGGCTGGTGGCCTGCGCCATCGCGGCCAGCGTCGTCCAGGCCTCGAAGATGTCGCCGCGGCGGTCCCGGCCCATCGCCAGGAAGTGGTCGAACACCCAGCAACTGTCGAAGCCCGCCTCCTCGACCGAGGTCCACAGCCGGCGATACCCGTCGATGGCGAAGTGCTGCTGGGAGGCTTTCCAGCCGAACGTGAGGGTCATGAAACGACAGCCTACCCGATAATCAGTTTAGCTGACGATCTGCCGGCCTGCGCTATCGTGTCGCCATGTCCGCCGATACCCCGCAGCTCCACGACCGGCTCGGTTACCTGCTCAAGCACGCCCAGCTGCGGCTGGCCGAGCACGCCGGACCGGCCCTCGCGCCGCTCGGCGTCACCGGCCGCGATCTGGCGGTGCTCACGGTTCTGGACACCGCGGTGCCGCTCGCGCAGCAGCAGGCGGCGAGCCGGCTCGGCATCGACCGCACCACCATGGTCGAGCTCGTCGACCAGCTCGAGGGCCGCGGGCTGGTCGCGCGCGGCCCCGACCCGGCCGACCGCCGCCGCAACCTGGTGCAGCTGACCGGCGAGGGCCGGCGGGTCCTGACCGACGGGGCGCGCGCGACCCGGGCGGCCGAGAGCACCTTCCTCGCGGCGCTCGACCCGGCGGCGGCCGAGCAGTTCCGCAAGTCCCTCAAGCTGCTGCTTGGCGTCGACTGAGCAGTGCGGGCTATTTGTGCTTGCGGAGCGACTTCAGCGTGGCGCGGGCGTCCTTCGCGGACTTGCGGATCGTCTGGACGCTCGCCTTGATGGCGTCGCCGTCCGGGCCGGGCCGCAGCGCCAGCAACGCGTCGACCTTGCCGGACAAGGACTTCGTCACGTCGGCGGACTTCAGCTTGTCCGCTGCCACGAGCTCGGTGTCGATCGCCGCGGTCAGGCGCACCTTCGGCCCGGTCAGCAGGAACACGCGGTAGTCCTGCACCATGGCCTTGGCGTCCGTCTTCAACGCCGCCCTGGTCGTCTCCTGCTGGACCTTCGCGCGCAACGTGGTCAGCCCCGCGGTCTGGTCGTCGATCAGATTGTCGAGTGTGGACCGGTGGGCCGGCTGCACCTGCTTGGCGTCGGCGAGCGCGCTGTCGAACTTCTTGAGGGCCGCGAGGCGCTTGTCGATGCGCGTCGTCACGGCGTGCTTTACGGCGTCGACACCCCGATCGGTGTCGGCGGCGGACGCGGGGGCGCTCGCCACCAGGCCTAGTCCGATCGCGGCGACGCCTGCTACCGCCGTACGGGAAATGCGGTTCATTCTTTTCCTCAATCCTGGTCGGCGAGCGGCTGGCTGTCCGCGTTCAGTTGGTTGTCCACCTCGGTGAGGAGGCTGTCCACATCGTCGGCACTGGTCGTCGCCGCCGGCACCGGTGCCGTGGCATGCTGCTGCCGGGCGCAGCCACCGAGCAGCAGCGCGCCCAGCAGCAGCCCGCCGAGCGCCAGGCGGGCGGCAAAACGGGTGACGTTCATGCGCCGAATCCTGGCGAGCGCGGATTATCGGAATGCCAGGCTTTTGTAAGGGTTCGGTCAGGAGCGCTCGGGCAGCACCCGCTCCTCGTGGTCCAGCTCCCGCTCCAGGATGCGCAGGCCGTCGTCGTTGAGGTTGCCCGCGTCCCGCCAGCGCAGCAGCTCCTCGCGCTGCGCCCCGATCACCGCGCGCCGCACCATCAGCGTCGCCTCGTACTGCGGTGAGGTCGGCACCTCGTCGTCGGCCTCGGCGTTCTCCAGCATGTCGAGCCGTTTGCGATAACGGTCCAGCCGGATCTCCAGTTGCCGGCGCATGTTCTCGATCGCGCGGTCCTCGATGTGGTCGTGCTTCTCCTGCTGGATCTCGTCGAGGCGGTCCAGCGCCGCCCGCACCGCCGCCGAGCGTGCCTCGTTGCGCTCGCGGGCCAGGTCGTTGCGGTTCGCCCGGACGCCGAGCCGGCGCACCAGCGGCGCGAACGTCAGACCCTGCCCGACCAGCGTGACCAGCACGACCACGAACGCACAGAACTGCAGAAGACCATGCTGCGGTACGGCGTCGGTCAGCGTGAAGATCGCGGCGAGGCTGATGACACCGCGGGTCCCGGCCCAGCTGAGCACCGTGACCTCGGTGCCGCTGAGCGCCTTGTCGAGGATGCGGGACTCGCCCTCGCCGCCCAGCCGGGTGTGCAGCGAGCCGGGCAGCATCTGGGTAAGGATCAGCCAGAGCGGGCGCAGCAGCAGCACCACCCCGAGCGACACCCCGAGCGCGGCCAGGATGGTGCCGACGTCGTGGTCCGCGAGGTCCCGGATGACCCGCGGCAACTGCTGCCCGATCAGCAGGAAGACGATGCCCTCCAGCAGGAAACCGACCAGCCGCCACACCGCGTTGGTCTGGATTCGGCTGGCCGCAGCCGCATACCGCGGCGAGTCATGCCCGATGATCAGGCCGGCCACGACCACCGCGAGCACGCCGGACACATGCACCGAAACCCCCAGCAGGTACGCCCCGAAGGGTGTCGCCAGCGAGATGGCGTTCGCGGTGAGCGGGTCACCACGGAAGTGCCGCAGCCAGCGGACCACGAGCGCGACCAGCACGCCCGCCACCACCCCGCCGACCGACACCAGGAAGAACTGGCCGGTCGCCTGCGGGGCGTCGAACCCGTCGCCCTCGGCCGCGGCGACCGCGACGGTGAGGATCGTCAGCGCCGTCCCGTCGTTGAGCAGCCCCTCACCCTGGATGATCGTGACCAGGTTCGTCGGCAGCCCGGCGCGGCGACCGACCGCGAGCGCCGCCACCGGGTCCGGTGGTGCGACGGCCGCCCCGAGCGCGACGCCGGCGGCCAGGGTCCCGCCGGCCACCAGCAGATGGAAACCGACCCCCACGAGCAACGCGGTGGCGAAGACCAGCAGCACCGACAAACTGATCACGGTGCGCAGATTGCGGCGTATGTCCAGCAGCGAGGAATCCAGCGCCGCGATGTAGAGCAGCGGCGGGATGATGTACGTGAGGACGATCTCGGGGTCGAGCACCAGGTTGGGGCCGGGCAGCACCGCGTAGACGATCCCGATCACGGTGAGCAGCGCGGCGGACGGCAGCCCGGTCTTGTCGGCGATCCGCCTGACGACGACGATCACCGCGACCGCACCCAGGATGAACAGCAGTGTTTCCTCGGCGTCCACCTGCTCATATTGATGCAAAAACCGGCCCGGCGCCCTCGCGCCGGACCGGTCTGTGAGACGACGAACTCAGTAGCGGTAGTGATCCGGCTTGTACGGGCCGTTCACGTCGACGCCCAGGTATTCGGCCTGCTTCTTGGTGAGTGTGGTCAGGTGTACGCCCAGCGCGTCCAGGTGCAGCCGCGCGACTTTCTCGTCGAGGTGTTTGGGCAGCACGTAGACCTGCTTGTCGTACTCGCCCGGCTTGGTCCAGAGCTCGATCTGGGCCATCACCTGGTTGGTGAACGAGTTCGACATGACGAAGCTGGGGTGGCCGGTGGCGTTGCCCAGGTTC
>NZ_JABBNC010000023.1 GCF_012933445.1 Actinoplanes sp. TBRC 11911 | reverse complement strand
CTCACGCTCGGAATCGGTAGCCGGGCGCGGCGCCTCACGCTCGGAATCCGTAATCGGCCGGCGCGCCTGGCGCTCCGCGTTGCTGGGGGCGGCCGTTGACGGGGCGGGGCCCAAATTATCCGCCGAAGGCGTTTGCGCGTGCGGTGAGGGCGGGGCGTCCTCGGTGTGGGCGGGGCGTGGGGGGCGCTTGCGGGGCGTTGCGTCCGCGTTCGCTTCCGGTGCGGGTGATGGTGTGGTTGGTGAGGGCGCACGCCGTACCGGAGGCCTTGCTGTTTTCGCCGCGGTGGCCGCGCCTGGGCCCGCTGCCTTGCGTGCCGCGGTGGCCTCCTCTTTCGAGGGTTCGCCGAGGACGTCGTGGGCCGGCGGCGGAGGCACCGTGCGCATCCAATCGCCCAGCCGGTCCTTGTCGTGCAGGAGGTCGAGGACGTCGGTCTCGGAGTATTCGAACTCGGGCGTCCAGTGCAGCGCGTCGAAGGGGCAGACCTCGATGCAGATGCCGCAGTACATGCAGAGCGAGAAGTCGATGTCGAACTTGTCGAGGACGTTGCGCTGGCGGGCCCGCGCGGCGCCCGGGACGACGACCTCTTCCTTGTGCGAGTCGATGTAGATGCACCAGTCCGGGCACTCGCGGGCGCAGAGCATGCAGACCGTGCAGTTCTCCTCGAGCAGCGCGATCACGCCGCGCGAGCGAGGGGGGAGCTCGGGTTTGACGTCGGGGTACTGCTGGGTGACCGATCGCTTGGTCATGGTCTTGAACGTGACCGCGAGACCTTGCACCAGGCCCTTACCGGGCGTGCCGTTGCGCTCCCCGTCGTCACTCACAATCAGACATCCTGCCCCGTCGCCGCGTGTGACGCGAGCACACCCCCAGTAGATCTTCCGGTACGGTCGGTTTCGGGTCGTCGGCTCACCGGGAGAAACCATAATGACGATCTCTCTCGACCATTCTGGATCTTGGACTGGCGACGACCTCGAGAACTTGCCCGAGGACAACCGGCGGCGCGAGCTGGTGGATGGCTCGTTGATCCTCCGGGCGTCACCCACCTTGGCGCATCAGCAGGTCATCACCCGGCTGAGCGCCGCGCTCGACGAGTCTCAGCCTGATCAATATCACGAAAGGCCTCGACCGGCTTTTCAAGCGCGCCTTCGCTGGCTGGGTTGACTCTGACACTGGGGGAGGTAGTCAGATTGGTCCATGAAAACGACCTATCGTGAGGCTGGGTTGATGACCGGTGTTGGTGGGCATGCGGACGCCGTGGCTCGACTGCCGGGTGACTTCACGGGGATCGCTGCGATTCTGCACGGGCTGCTCATCCATGAGTTCTGGGCGGACGCGTACGGGGTCACGCTCAGCGACGCCGATCGGGAGACCGTGCACCTGCGGCCCGCCGACAAGATCCTGGATGCGGTGCTGGCGAAAGACCCGCGGCCGTTCGATGTGGCGCGCGAACCCGAGCAACGCGTGGCCACCAACTGCCGCGGGTTCACCGTCGTGAGTGTGGCACTGCTGCGGGCGCACGGGGTGCCGGCTCGGGCGCGGTGCGGGTTCGGGGCCTACTTCCGCGAGGGCTGGTTCGAGGATCACTGGGTGGTCGAGTACCACGACGGCGAGCGCTGGCGGCGCGGTGATGCGCAGATCGACGGCGTACAGGGGAAGGCTCTGGGGATTGACTTTGACCTGAGCGACGTCGGGGACCGGTTTGTCGTGGCCGGTGAGGCGATGCGGCTGGTGAAGGCCGGTGGGGTGGACGCTTCGCGGTTCGGGCTGAGCACGATCAACGAGGGTGGCGAGGACTGGATCGCCGGGAACGTGGCGCGTGACGAGTTGGCGCTGGCGGGCGTCGAGGTGCTGCCGTGGGACACGTGGGAGGGCCCGGGCATCCCGGAGGAGGTGTTCAACGAACTGCGGAAGCGGTCCGAAGTGCTCAGGTGAAGACCTTGACCGTCGCGGTCAGCACCAGCTGAAGCAGCGCCACCGGGACGAGGACCAGCCAGCAGAGCCGTTGCAGCTGGTCCTCGCGCAGCCGGGGATACGACACACGGAACCAGATGATCACGAAGGACACCGCGAAGACTTTCAGCAGCGTCCACAGCCAGCCGAGCTGATCGGAGAGTGGCCCGTGCCAGCCGCCGAGGAAGAGGACGGTGGTGAGGGCGGCGATGACGACGATCCCCACGTACTCGGCGAGCAGGAAGAAGGCGAAGCGCAGGCCGGTGTACTCGGTCATGTAGCCGAAGACCAGCTCGGAGTCGGCGATCGGCATGTCGAACGGTGGGCGGCGGATCTCGGCGAGCCCGGAGATGAAGAAGACGACGGTGGCCGGTAACTGCCAGAGCAGCCACCACGGACGCCACGCCTCGACGATGCCGGGCAGGCTGAGTGTGCCGGCGGCGGCCGCGACGCTGGCGGCGGCGAGGACGAGCGGGAGTTCGTAGCCGAGGAGCTGAGCGGCGCCGCGCATGCCGCCGAGCAGGCTGTACTTGTTCGCGGACGCCCACGCGGACATCAGCACGGCGACGACACCCACGCCCAGCAGGGCGAGCACGAAGAACAGGCCGACGTCCAGGGACTGCGCGACGAGACCGGGGCCGAGTGGGATGGTCAGGAGGATCAGCAGGTACGGGAACAGGGCCACCAGCGGGGCCAGCCGGAACACCCGGCGGTCGGACCCGTTCGGCGCGACGTCCTCCTTCTGGACGAACTTCACGCCGTCCGCGACCAGTTGCGCCCAGCCGTGGAAGCCGCCCGCGTACATCGGGCCGAGCCGCGCCTGCATGTGGGCCATCACCTTGTGCTCGGTCTGCCCCACGACCAGCGGCAGCAGCAGGAACGCCACGACCACGGCAACGACCCGGATGACCAGATCAAGCCAGAGAGGGATCATGCTTGCGGACCCCACTCCTTCGGATCCGGTACGCCTGGGGGCCGCATCGGGGCTCGTTTGGCAGCGCCGCTCTCCGACTCCCCGGGCTCCTTCGCGCCGGGCCAGGCCTTCGCGACCCGCGCGGCCAGCACGAACTCCTTACGCAGCGGGTGCCCCTCGAAGCCCGGCGGCAGCAGCAGCGGACGCAGGTCGGGGTGCCGGGCGAAGGTGATGCCGAACATCTCGTACGTCTCGCGCTCGTGCCACGCGGCGCCCGGGAACAGCTCGACCACCGACTCGACGACCGGCTCGTCCCTGGGCACCCGGGTGCGCAGCAGCAGTGAGTGCTTGCGGCGGGTCGAATACAGGTGGCAGACCACGTCGAAACCGTCGTCGAGCTCGTCGACGGCGGAGAGCCAGTCGAAGAAGTCGCAGCCGACGGCGCCGTTGTGCTTGGCCGTTCCGACAGCCTCCCACCAGCGCGCGACCGGCACGTCAACGACGGCGCGCTCGTGCCCGGAACCACCGCCGGACAGGCTGGCGACGATCTCCGGTGAGTCCTCCTCGGTCAGCAGGGCGACCAGGCGCTCGCCGACCTCTTCGGGCGTCATGCCCGCCATCCTATGATCCGGCGGGCCCGTCGCGTCGACTCATACACCCGGCATGCGGCCGTTGCGGAACAGGTCGACGAAGTCCTGGTGGTCCTCGCGGGCCTGGTCGCCGTAGCGATGGGCGAAGTCGACGAGGTGGCGTACGAAACCGGTCTCGTCCTTGTCGGTGGCCGCGACGATGGCCTCCTCCGTGGAGAAGTCGACCAGGTCGTGGCTGGACTCGTCGTCGGCGACCGAATGCATCCGGGCGACGGCCCGGCCCAGGTCGGCGATCACGCCGGTGAGCTCGTCGGGCTCGTTCACGTCGGACCAGTCCAGGTCGGCGGCGTACGGGGAGACCTCGGCGACGAGCTGGCCGACGCCGTTCAGTTCGGTGTAGCCGAGCCACGGATCCGCGTGCGCCTGGAGCGCCCGCTGCGACTCGGCGGTGCGGTGGCCCTGGTGCCGGAAGTACGACCGGACGCGCTCGTCGTCGATCCAGCGCGCCACGGCCGGCACCTGCGCCTGCTTCATGTAGATGATCACGTCGTTCTCCAGGGCCTGGGTGTGGCCCTCGAGCAGCAGGTTGTACGACGGAAGCCCGGCCGAGCCGATGCCCACGCCCTTGCGCAGCTTGATGTCCTTGATGTGGGTGGACACCGGCCGGCCCGCGTCCGGAAGCGTCGCTAAATATCGCGTGAAGGCGGCCTCCACTTGTGGCGCGGTGTCGCCGTCCACCTGGTAGACGCCGTCCAGCATGGCGAAGCGCCGCTCGTAGTCGTCGATCGTGGTCTGATCGGACAGCATCTCGACGCGCGTGTTGAGTCGCGCGTGCTGCAGCACCCGGCGCAGCACACCGTCCGCGTTGTCCAGCGTGATCGACCCGATGGCGTCGTCGCCGCCGTCCGCGATCGCCCGGAGCTCGTTGAGATAGGACCGCGCGAAGGTCGTCACCAGCGAGGTGATGCTGTCGTCGCTGAGCGCCTTCTGGTAGCCGATCAGGGCGAGGCTCGCCGAGAAGCGTTTGAGATCCCAGGAGAAGGGCCCCACGTACGCCTCATCGAAGTCATTGACGTTGAAGACGAGCACACCGGACGAGTTCATGTAGGTCCCGAAGTTCTCGGCATGCAGATCGCCGTGGATCCACACCCGGCTGGTGCGTTCGTCGAGGAAGCTGTCGTCCGCGTAGGTGGCGGTTAGATCGGCGTAGAAAAGCGACGCACTCCCCCGGTAGAACGCGAACGGGGAGGCGGCCATCTTGCGGAACTTGCGCCGGAAGGCGGCGGGGTCGAGCGCTATCAGAGCGCCGAATTCCCGGGTGAGGACGTCAACGATGAAATCCGCGCGAGAGTGATCGCTCATAGCCGGAGAGTAGTCCTGGAGATCCACCATGGGTGGCGGTTGCCGGTGGCCGCTTGTCGGTGGCCGCTTGTCGGTGGCCGCTTGTCGGTGGCCGCTTGTCGGTGGCCGGGCCACGCAGGTGGGCGCGCCACGCAGGTGGCCCGGTCGCGTGCGAGATCGGCGCCTAGGCCGGCGGCTTCACCAGCGGTGCTGTCAGGGACACGACGTCGCGGGCCAACGGATCCGGACGCGACACGCCGCCGGGCCCGGCCTGCTCGGCCGCGATCTTTTCCTGGAGCTGCAGGATGCCGTGCAGCAGTGCTTCCGGGCGGGGCGGGCAGCCCGGGACGTAGACGTCCACCGGGATGATCTGGTCGACGCCCTTGGTCACCGAGTACGAATCCCAGTACGGCCCGCCGCTGTTCGAGCACGAACCGAACGAGATCACGTACTTCGGCTCGGGCATCTGGTCGTACAGGCGCTTGATCGCCGGGGCCATCTTGTCGGTCACCGTGCCGGAGACGACCATCAGGTCGGCCTGGCGCGGCCCGTGCGCGAACGGGATGACGCCCATCCGCATGAAGTCGTGCCGGCTCATGCTGGACGCGATGAACTCGATCGCGCAGCACGCCAGTCCGAAGTTGAACACCCACAGCGAATAGCGCCGTCCCCAGTTCAGCACGAACCGGATGGGTTCCCCGAGCACACCTGGCAGAGCAGCCACGACGTCAACCTACTCCGTCGCCGTGCCGGGCCGCTGAAGCAGGCTGAGGAACCCGGTCAGCAACGCCTCGCGCAGCGCCGGCGGCGCCGCGTTGAGAAGCGTGTTCACCGCGGCCATTCGGCTGAAGTCTCCGGTGCCAAGCCCGAGGCCCTCGGCGAGGCCGGCGATGAGCTGTGGCGTCACCATTTCGGGCGTGAGCGAGCCGGCCGCCTCGAGCAGCGGCGCCGGAAGGTCGATGGGCCCGCATTTTCGCGCCGCCGCGACGGCGTCGGCCAGTGCTGGGCGGAATTCCGCGGCGGTAGCGGCCACTGCGGCAGTCACGGTCAGGTGGATGGTGGGTGGCATTGGCCCGTAGGCCATCTGGGGCTGGGTGTGCCACCCGCGCGCGGCCAGCTCATCGGCGAGCACGAAGAGGTCGACCCGGCCCGAGGCAGGGTCGGCGCGCCCCGAAGCGGGATCGGCGCGGCCCGAAGCGGGATCGGCGCGGGCCGGAGCAAGGCCGACCTCGGCCGAAGCAGCGTCAGCCTCGTCCGAGGCGGGGTCGGCCGCGCCTGCGGCAGGCTCGGCGGCGTCGGAGGTGAGGCAGACGACGCTGGTCTCGGGCGGCGCGAACAGCCGCACCCCGGCGGTGTCCGCCACGGCGGCGGACAGCTCGGTGACGGCGTCGCGGGTGCGGCCGGCGAGCTCCAGATAGCCCGTGTCGCCGATGCTGCGCAACGTGGCCAGCGCGGCGGCGATGGGGCCGCCGGATCGGGTGGACGAGATGATCGGGTTGACCATCGTGTAGCCCGGCCAGTCGGCGTACGCGAAATACTGCGGGAGGCGCGACTCCTCGTCGCGGTGCAGCAGGATCGAGACGCCCTTCGGGGCGTACGCGTATTTGTGCAGGTCGACCGAGATGCTCGTGACGCCGGGCACGGAGAGGTCGAACGGCGGCAGGTCGGCGCCGAGGCGGCGCAGATAGGGCAGGACCCAGCCGCCGAAGCAGGCGTCCACGTGGAACCGTACGCCGTGCTCGGCCGCGCTCGCCGCCAGCTGCGGAATCGGGTCGACGACCCCGTGCGCGTAGGAGGGTGCCGAGGCGGCGACGAGCACCGTGTCGGGGCCGATCGCTGCTGCCATCGCCGCCGGATCGGCCCGGAGGTCGGCGCCGACCGGCACCACGTCGAGCGCGACGCGCAGATAGTGGGCCGCTTTGGCGAACGCAGCGTGTGCGGTGGACGGGACGACCAGCCGCGGGGTGGCGAGCTCGGGCCGGGAGTCGCGCGCCGCCTTCACGGCCAGGATCAGCGACTCGGTGCCGCCGCTGGTGACGCTGCCGACCGCGCCGGGCCCGCCGCCGAGCAGACCCGCCGCAGCCGCGACCAGCGCGTTTTCCATGGCGAGCAGGGACGGGAACGCGGTCGGGTCGAGGCCGTTCACCTGTGCCGAGATGGCGTGCGCCGCGCGGGCCAGCTCGTCCAGACCCTCGACCGCCGGGTCGTAGACATAGGCGAAGAGCCGGCCGCCGTGGGTCGGCAGATCGGCGGCCCGCAGCTCGCGTAACTCGGCGAGGATCTGGTCACCCGGGACGCCCTTCTCGGGCAGCGCTTCGAACATGCGCCGACGTTAATCGAGGGGACACCGGGCGGGCTATTCGCCAAAGGTCGCTGCCGAATAGACCTAAGTCGCCTTCCGCCACTGGTCTCGGTAGGCGCCTAATAGCAGGACCGCGGCAGCCACCAGCACCGCCGGCACCACGGTAAACCCGAGGAGCACGCCGAGCCGTGCGGCGTCGTCCTGTGCGGCGGCGTCGCCGGTCGACGACGAGACATATCCGAAGAGCTGGAGGATCAATGCGTACAGTCCGGGTCCGAGCGCGAGTCCGAGGGTCTCCCCCGCGGTCCACAGGCCGGTGAAGACGCCGGCCTGACGGCGGCCGGTCCGTTCGGTGTCCCAGGCGATGCAGTCCGGAAGCATGGCGAGCCCGAAGACCTGCTGGCCGGCGTATCCGGCACCGACGCACGCCACGATCAGATAGACGGCGACCGGCGGCAGCACCAGCGCGAGCAGAAGGGCGAGCGCTCCCGCGGCGAAGAGCAGCGACGCGAAGGTCAGGGACCGGGGTTTGCCGTGACGACGGCCGATGCGGGTCCACAGCGGCATGACGAGCAGCGCCGGCCCGACGAAGGCGGCGAATAGGAAGGTGGCGCCCGATTCCCGCTCGACGATGTGGTCGGCGAAGTACTGCACTCCGGCCAGCATCGTGCCGGTACCGACCGCCTGGACGATCCAGCAGAGAAGGAGGGCGAGGAAGGGCCGGTTGGCCATCGCGACGCGCAGCTGCGTTCGCAGGTCGGGCTCGGATTCGGCGGCCGAGCTGGTCTCGGCCCGGCGCGTACCGAAGTAGACGCCCAGTGTTCCCACCACGATGAGGAGGCCCACGAAGAGTCCGGACCACCGGTGACCGGTGACACCGCCACCGGTCTGCTCGACCACCAGCGGCGCGATCGCACCGGAGACCAGGATGGCCAGCGCCAGGACGGCCACCCGCCACGTTGAGAGCCGGGTGCGCTCGGCGTAACCGTCGGTGCCGGAGGTGAGCTCGGCCGGCATCGCGATGTAGGGCACCTGGAAGAAGGCGTACGCGGTGGCGGCGGCGAGGAAGGCGAGGGCGACGTACGCGCCGGCGCCGGCCCCGCTGCGCACCGGGCCCGCGAAGATCGCGGCGAAGAGCACGCCGAGGGTGAGGCCCGCGCCCAGCAGGAACGATCGCCGGTCACCACGGCGGTCGGAAACCCGACCGGCCACCGGGTTGACCAGCACGTCCCAGGCCTTGGGCAGTAGCACGAGAAGGCCCGCCACGCCGGCCGCGACACCCAGCGTGTCGGTGAGATACGGAAGGAGGAGCAAACCCGGCACAGTGCCGAAAGCGCCCGTGACCAGCGAACCTAGGGAATATCCGGCAAGGGTGCGGCGCGAGAGCGGGGCCACCGGTCGTAAGCCGGGGGTGGGACCCGAAGTCGGGCCGGACTCCGGACCGGTAGTGGTCATGAACGCGGATGGTAACCATGGGAGGGCAAGGGAGCCTACAGTCGCCGCATGAAAAGCGTTGGGGCCGGTGTCGCCGCGAGTCACCCGGCGACCGCGAATGCCGGGCTGCGGATCCTCAGCGACGGGGGTTCGGCCGCGGACGCCGCGGTCGGGGCAGTCCTGGCCTGCTGCGTCGCCGAGACGATCTTCACGGGGCTCGGGGGTGGCGGGTTTGCCACCTACTTCGAGGCTGCCACCGGGCAGGTGACCTGCCTGGACTTCTTCGTCGCGGTGCCCGGCATCGACGGCGACCGGGAGCCGGGCCGGATGGTCGCGGTGGACGTGTTCTTCGGTGGGTTGCCGCAGGTCTACTCGATCGGTGGGGCGAGCGTCGCGGTGCCGGGCGTGCCGATGGGGTGCGGCGAGGTGCACCGGCGGTGGGGGCGGCTGCCCTGGGAGCAGGTGGTGGCGCCGGCGATCGAGCTGGCCCGGACGGGTGTTCCGTTGCCGGCCGCGCACGCCGCGACGCTGGACTCCTGCGCGCCGGCGCTGGCGTGGGGCGACGGGGCCGCCATCTACCGGCCCGGCGGTCGCAACCTGGGCGCGGGCGAGGTGCTGTTCCACGAGGGGCTGGCCGGGACAATGACCCTGCTCGCCGCCAAGGGGCCGCAGGTGTTCTACACCGGCGAGTACGCGAAGGTGCTGGTCGACGCGGTTCGGGCCGCGGGCGGAAACATGGGGGCCCGCGACCTGGTCGAGTATCGCGTGCTGGAGTCGCCGGTCGACGAGGCCGAGCTGGCCGGGCATCGGGTGCTCGCCCGCCACGACCTGAACCGGACGGTGGACACGATTGCCGGGCTGCCGGGCGACCTGTCCCGGCCTAACCGCGTCGTCGGGGTGGCCAACGCGCTGCGCGACCAGGGCCGGCAAAAGATCGGCGACACGACCAACGTCTCGGTCGTCGATCCGGAGGGCAACGCCTGCGTCATCACGACCACGCTCGGCCTGGGCGCTGGTGTCTGGCCGCACGGCCTCGGCCTGAACCTGAACTCGATGCTCGGCGAGGGCGAGCTGATCACCAGCAACCTGACGCCGGGCAAGCGGATGGCCTCGAACATGTGCCCGCTCGTCGTGATCGGCCCGGACGGCGGGCTGACCGTGGCGGCGGGCTCCGCCGGGGCCTCGCGGATCCGGTCGGCGCTGGTCGGCACGCTGCTCGGGGTGCTGGCCGACGACCTCGACATGGAGGCAGCGATCGCCCGGCCGCGCTTCCACCTGGTCGACAACACCGCGCACGTGGAGCGTGGCTATCCCCGCGACGAACTGGCGCTGCTGGCCGACGCGGGCTGGCGGATCAAACAGTGGCCCGACCTCAACCACTACTTCGGCGGCGTCACCGCGGTGGGCCGGGCCGGCGCGGCAGGCGACCCCCGCCGCGGCGGCGTAGGCCTTCTGCTCTGACCGGCGGGACCGCCGCATGGCCGGCGGGTCGCGTCAGTCGGTACTCGCCGCCGCCCTGTAACGCCGTCGTGGCGGTCACCGGCCAGCGACGCCGCGCGCCATCATGTGGGATGCGCGTCCGTTGTGTGGGATCGGCGACCACATGGTGGCAGTGGGTCCACAACGTGAGAATCGCCTCCACAGTGGAGCGTCTTTTCGCCGCTTTCGTCCCCGTTTGGTTGGCCGTCTTTTCTGACGTTTCGTAGACCTTGGATACTTAGGGTTCGCATGTGGGCGTAACTCTCCAAGGTCTCGACCAAATCCAGAATGTGGCCGGGATCGCCACATAGTGGGATGGATGGGCGAGGCGCGCGTCGACCTGCAAACAGGTGCGGCTCGTCGGGCATCTCGGCGGATGTCAGTCGCGGGCTGCGAGTCACAGAACCATTGCCGGTTGCCGGGTTGCGGGGTGCGGGGTGCCGGGTGCCGGGTGCGGGTTGCTCGACCCGTACGGCGTCGAGATCCGCCGCGACCTGGCTTGGGGACGACGCGGATTCGGACCCCGGCCCGGAAACGTCTCTGGCCGATTCCCGTTGGACATCGCAGCCTCACATGCGGCGGGCGGCTGTCGCGGTTGCGGCGTCGGCGGTCTCGCGGATGGCCACGTCCAGGTCGCTCGGGGACAGGCCGAAGGTCTGCTCGGTGAGCGTGCTGTCCAGGTGGAACGGCGCGTAGAACTGGTAGTCCATCTCGGCCAGCTCGCGGGCCATCGGGACGACCAGGCCGGCGGTGCGCATCAGGAAGCGCGGCAGGCTGTGCAGCTTCAGCCTCGGGGCGCCGACCATGTCGCAGTATCGCTCGGCCAGCTGGGTGATGGTGATCGGCGCGTTCGTCGGGGTGTGCCAAGCCTTCCCGTACGCCCGTTCGTCGCGCGACAGTGCGATCATCGTGCGCGCCTGGTCGCCCGTGTAGGTGAAGCTGTGCGGCATGGTGATGTCGCCGGGTGCCCAGGCGGTGCGGCCCTTCTGGATCGCCGGGAAGATTACGGCGGAGAAGACGCCCACCGCGCCCGCGCCGATGTAGTCGGAGCCGCGCACCTCGACCGTGCGCACGCCGCTGGCTAAGGCGTTCTGCCACATCTTGATGCGGACCTTGCCCTTGCGTCCGACCGCGGCCATCGAGCTGTTCTCGTTCATGTAGCCGCCGGGCTGCGGGCCGTAGACGTACAGGTTCCCGGTGATCGTGTAGACGAGATCGTTGGCCTTCGCGGCGGCGATCATCGAGTCGTTCATCGGGTGCCAGAGCTTCTCCCACTCGGTGTACTTCGGGTTCGCGCAGTTGTAGAGCACCGAAGCGCCCTTCGTCAGCGAGATCAGCCGGGCACTGTCGGCGGCGCTCGCGGCGACCCGCTCGATCAGCGGATGCGACGGGCCGCCACCGCTGCGGGTGACCATCCGGACCGTTTCGCCCTCGGCGGCGAGCTGCTGGGCGATCTGCGTGCCGACCGGGCCGGATCCCACCACGACGTACTTCGACATTGCCGTTCTCCTTCGTGAGCACTGCTCTCCGTTGAGAACAACGATTACACGCGTACGAAGGAAAAGCAAGAGCACTGCTCTCTCTATGGCACACTGGTCTCCATGAGCGCCGAAGGGGTACGCGCCCGCGTCCGGGCCGAGATGACCGAAGAGATCAAGACGGTGGCCCGCCGGCACCTCGCGACGGACGGGGCGAACCTGTCGTTGCGCGCGGTCGCCCGGGACATGGGGATGGCGTCGTCAGCGGTCTACCGGTACTTCGCGAGCCGGGACGAGCTGCTCACGGCGCTGATCATCGACGCGTATGACGCGGTAGGCGAGAAGGTCGAAAACGCGGAAAAACGCGAAAAAGGCGGGCATGTGGAGCGGCTGCTGGTCACGGCCCACGCCGTACGGGAATGGGCCCTGGAAAACCCGCATCAGTGGGCGCTGATCTACGGAAGCCCGGTGCCGGGATATCAGGCCCCGGTCGACACGGTCGCGCCCGCCACGAGAGTCATCTTGCTGATTGCCCGAATTGTCCAGGACGCCTACGAGGCCGGAGCGATCGCCGAGCAGGCCGCGATCACCGGCGGGTATGCCGACGAGCTGGCCCGGGTGGCTCAGCAGTTCACGCCGGGCACCCCGCCGCGGCTCGTGGGCGCCGCGTTCTCCGCTTTCATCCACCTTTGCGGAGCGGTCAGCGCCGAGCTGTTCGGCCAGCTCAACAACTCGGTCGACGAGGACCGCCGCGGCTACTTCGAGTTCCAGATGCGGGGCGCGGCCGCGTTCATCGGCCTCGGCTGAGCGAGGAGCTAAGCCGGGCCGACGATGGCGTGCAGCACGTGACCCCCGGGCGTATCGGGCGGAACGTCCTCCCGCCCGAAGAAACGCGCCGCCAGCCGCGACGGCCCTAAGTCGTCGATCGTGCCGAAGCCGAGCCCGGCCAGCTCCGCGGCGATCTCGTCCGGCTCGAAATACGTCAGCCACGGCTCGCCGATCCGCGCCACCCGCGAAGCCCGCGCCTCCAGCGCCGCACGACGCTCCGGCGACATCCTCTCCGGCGACTGGGCGTAGTCGAACACGACCTCGTTGCCCGCCCTCGACGCCACCACCTTCAGCGTCTCGTCGAAGCCCTGCCTGGTCAGATAGGGCACCACGCCGAGCCACAGGAAGAACGCCGGCCCGTCCATCGCGAGCCGATCACCCAGCGTCTCGCGCTCGAAGTCGACGCCGAGATACGTGACGTCCGGTGGGATCGCTATCCCGGTGGCCGCGAGCCGCTGCCGCTTCCACGCCTGCGTGTCCGGATGGTCCACTTCGATCACGCGTACGCCGGGGAAGGGGTTGCGGTAGGCGAACGTGTCCAGCCCCGCGCCGAGCACCACCAAGGTCGGTAAACCGGACCGGGCCGGCGCATCCTCCGCGAAGCGGGTCCGCGCCGCGATGAACACCCGCATGGCCCGGCGGGGCGCGTCCGCGAGCAGCTCCGACTCGGGCACGCCGAGAATCCGCACCGCCAGCGGATCCGTGAAGATCTTGCCCTGCTCCAGGAGCTGATGCGCCGCCCGATAGCGGGCCGCGCTGAACGCCGTACGGCTGGGTTGTCCGTGGTTCATCGGGGCTGCCACGAAGCGCGAGCCATGTCCACGTGATCACCTTTCAGCGGCACTCCGTCGGCCAGCAGCCGTTGCCGCGCCTCCTGCTCGTGGCCGGGCGGTGTGCGCCCGGCGCTGGTCACCACCCGATGCCAGGGGACGCCGCCGCCGTGCCGGGCCATGATCGTGCCGACCTGGCGGGCCGAGTTGCGACCCGAGAGGTCGGCCAGCGCGTCGGCGATCGCGCCGTAGGACATGACCTTGCCCTCCGGGATGCGCTCGACGAGCGAAAGCACCTCTTCGACGTACTCCTGCGGTGTCACCCCGGCCACGATATGGGATCTCGGCCGCGTCCGTCCGCCCCGCCCGAGCACAATGGCGTGGTGCGCGATGGAGTAACCGGTGCACGCCGGATAGTGATCAAGGTCGGCTCGTCGTCGCTGACCACGGCCTCCGGCGGCATCGACGAACAACGCGTCGACACCCTGGTCGACGTGCTCGGTGGCCTGGCGACCGACGGCCGTGAAGTGGTGCTGGTGTCCAGCGGGGCGATCGCCGCCGGGCTGGCCCCGCTGCGGCTGAGCAAGCGACCGCGCGACCTGGCCACCCAGCAGGCGGCCGCGAGCGTGGGCCAGGGCCTGCTGATCGGCCGTTACGCGAGCGGCTTCGCGCGGCACGGCCTGACCGTCGGCCAGGTGCTGCTCACCGTCGACGACGTGACCCGCCGGGCGCACTACCGCAACGCGTACCGGACCCTGCGCAAGCTGCTCGACCTGCACGCGGTGCCGATCGTGAACGAGAACGACACGGTCGCCACCGAGGAGATCAGGTTCGGCGACAACGACCGGCTGGCCGCCCTGGTCGCCGCGCTGGTCGACGCCGACCTGCTGCTGATGCTCTCCGATGTGGACGCGCTCTACACGGGCAGCCCGTCCGACCCGGCCTCCCGCAAGATCCCGTACGTGGAAAGCGAAAGCGCCCTGAACGGGATCAACATCGCCACGCCCAGCAAGTCGAAGATCGGTACCGGGGGCATGGTGACCAAGGTCGAGGCCGCGCGGATCGCCACCGGTTTCGGCATCCCGGTCGTGCTGACCTCCGCCGAGAACGCGGCGAAGGCGCTGGCCGGGGACGACGTCGGAACGCTCTTCCAGGGCGTGGCGAAAAGGCCGGCCGCGCGGCTTTTCTGGCTCGCGCACGCCACCGAGCCGCGCGGCCGCCTGCACCTCGATCCGGGCGCGGTGGTGGCCGTGGTCTCCCGGCGCAAGTCGCTGCTGCCCGCCGGCATCACCGCGGTGGACGGCTCGTTCGCGGCCGGCGACCCGGTGGATCTCGTCGACGCGGATTCCGGCGCGCCGGTGGCCCGCGGCCTGGTCAACTACGACGCGGTCGAGCTGCCCGCGCTGCTGGGACGCTCGACGCCCGAGTTGGCCGCGACGCTCGGTCCAGGATATGAACGAGAGGTCGTCCACCGCGACGACCTCGTCCTCCTTTGACAAGGGATCACCATGACAACCGTCCTGCAGCAGGCCGCCGACGCCCGGCTGGCCGCCATCGACCTCGGCGCGGCCACCCGCGCGGACAAGGATCGGGCGCTGCTCCTGATGGCGGACCGCCTGGTCGAGCGCACCGAGGACATCGTGGCGGCCAACGCCGTCGACGTGAACTCGGCCCGGGAGAACGGGCAGAGCGAGTCGATGATCGACCGGCTGACGCTGACCCCGTCGCGGATCGAGGCGATGGCCGACGGGCTGCGCCAGCTCGCCGCGCTGCCCGACCCGATCGGCGACGTGGTGCGGGGCTCGGCGCTGGCCAACGGGCTGGAGCTGCGTCAGGTGCGGGTGCCGTTCGGCGTGGTCGGCATCATCTACGAGGGCCGGCCGAACGTGACGGCGGACGCCGCGGGCATCTGCCTCAAATCGGGCAACGCCGTGTTGCTGCGCGGATCGGGTTCGGCGCTCAGCTCGAACGCGGCGATCGTGTCGGTGCTGCGCAAGGCGGTGGCCGACGCCGGGCTGCCGGCCGACGCGGTGCAGCTCGTCGACGCCAGCACCCGCGACTCGGTCAAGGAGCTGATGCGGGCGCGCGGGCTGGTCGACGTCCTGATCCCGCGCGGCGGGGCGTCGCTGATCAAGACGGTGGTCGAGGAGTCCACGGTCCCGGTGATCGAGACCGGGGTCGGCAACTGCCACGTGTACGTGGATGCGGCCGCCGACCTGGAGAAGGCGCTCGCGATCACGATGAACTCGAAGACGCAGCGACTGTCCACCTGCAACACGGCCGAGTCGCTGCTCGTGCACGCGGAGATCGCCGACGCGTTCCTGCCGCTGGTGCTCGCCGAGCTGGCCGATGCCGGGGTCACCGTGCACGGCGACGCGCGGGTCATGGCGTACGCGAAGGATGCGCAAGAGGCGACGGACGAGGACTGGGGCAAGGAATACCTGTCCGCCGACATCTCGGTGGCGGTGGTCGACTCGATCGACGACGCCCTTGACCACATCCGCCACTACGGCACCGGCCACACCGAGGCGATCGTCAGCGAGTCGATCACCGCGACCCGGCGCTTCGCCTCGCGAGTCGATGCGGCGGCCATCATGGTCAACGCGTCGACGCGGTTCACCGACGGCGGCGAATTCGGCTTCGGCGCCGAGATCGGCATCAGCACCCAGAAGCTGCACGCGCGCGGCCCGATGGGTCTGCCGGAGCTGACCTCGACGAAGTACATCGTCACCGGGAATGGGCAGACGCGCTAACGGCAGGCACGCAGCACGGTCAACGTCGTGTGCACGTCGAAGATCGGGCCTTCCGCGCTGTCCCAGCCGCCGTCCGAACGCTGCGTCTCGGCGAGCCGCTTCCGCGCGCTCTGCAACAGCCAGTCGTCGCCGAGGTTGACGCGGCGCAGGGTCGCGGCCATCGACGCCACGTCGGCCGGGGACATGTCGGAGAGCCGGTCGCCGAGCACCAGCTGGACCCGCGCCGACTCGTAGAAGTACTGCTGGCCGTACAGCAGCCCGGCGGCGTGCCACCCGGCGGCCAGAAAGGACGGCCAGGTGCCGTCCGGGCGCAGCTGGTTGACCAGCCACGTCGCGGAGCTGCCGAGCGCCTGCCCGTAACGCGCCGGGACGTCGAGGTGCGGATGCAGCTCGACCTCGGCCACGGTGAGCCAGAAGCCGGCCAGCGCGGTCTGGTAGAGCGTCGCCTCCGGATCGCCGGGCATCGCCCAGTCCGGTGCCTCGGCGGCCAGCGCCTCGTCTTCCTGCCAGGTGCCGTCGGGGCGCTGCACCGAGGCGAGCCAGGCGAGCGCGCGATCGACCGGCTCGCCGTCGAGGCCGCCGAGATCGTCCAGCTCGTTCAGCCGGAAGCAGGTGGCGTCCACCGATGGGGTGTCACCCTCGGTGGAGGCGGGCCAGCCGCCGAACTCGGTCTGAGTGGACACGATCCGCTCGATGATCTCGGGATCGGGTCGTTGACCGGTGCGCAGGTAGGACAGACGCGCACGCTCCACGGGGTCACCGTGTGCGACGACATAACCTATCGCGGCGTCGATATCTACCACGACGGTGACGCTACCGTTCCGCTCCGCATTCCGCTGTGCCGTCTCACGTGAATCTTTCGTCACGCTGGGGAGCCGCTCGCGCGACTCCCCAGCGTCAACAGGTCAGTACGACGGCAACGACGGGTCGACCGTGTTGATCCAGGACAGGATGCCGCCCTGGAGGTGCACGGCGTCCTTGAAGCCGGCCATCTTCAGCGCCGCGAGCGCCTCCGCGGACCGCACGCCCGACTTGCAGTGCAGGACGATCTGCCGGTCCTGCGGGAAGCGGGACAGCGCCTCGCCGGAGAGGATCTCGCCCTTCGGGATCAGCGTGGAACCCGGGATCGCGGCGATCTCGTACTCGGCGGGCTCGCGGACGTCGACGAGGAACAGGTCCTTGCCGGTGTCCTGCCAGTCCTTGAGCTCCTGGGCGGTGATCGTCGAGTTGACGACGGCGTCCTGCGCCTCCTGCGAGACCGCGCCGCAGAAGTCCTCGTAGTCCTCGAGGAGGTCGGTGACCGTCGGGTTGTCGCCGCAGAGCGCGCAGTTCGGGTCCTTACGGACGTTGATCTTGCGGTACTCCATCTCCAGGGCGTCGTAGACCATCAGCTTGCCGACCAGCGGCTCGCCGATGCCGGTGAGCAGCTTGATCGCCTCGTTGACCTGGATCGACCCGATCGACGCGCAGAGCACGCCGAGGACGCCGCCCTCGGCGCAGCTCGGCACCATGCCGGGCGGCGGGGGCTCCGGGTAGAGGCAGCGGTAGCAGGGACCGTGCTCCTCCCAGAAGACGGAGGCCTGGCCGTCGAAACGGTAGATCGAACCCCAGACGTACGGCTTGCCGAGCAGCACGGCGGCGTCGTTCACCATGTACCGCGTCGCGAAGTTGTCGGTGCCGTCGACGATCAGGTCGTACTGGCTGAAGATGTCGCGGACGTTGTCGCGGTCCAGCGCGGTGTCGTGAATGACCACGTTCACCAGCGGGTTGATCTCGCGAATGCTCTCCGCCGCGGACTCGGCCTTGGGGCGGCCGATGTCGGAGACGCCGTGGATGATCTGGCGCTGCAGGTTCGACTCGTCGACCGTGTCGAACTCGACGATGCCGAGCGTGCCCACCCCGGCCGCGGCCAGGTAGAGCAAGGCCGGCGAGCCGAGGCCACCGGCGCCCACGACGAGCACCTTGGCGTTCTTCAGCCGTTTCTGACCGTCCATGCCGACGTCCGGGATGATCAGGTGCCGCGAGTAGCGGCGGATCTCGTCGACCGACAGGTCAGCGGCCGGCTCGACGAGCGGGGGGAAAGCCACGTTTTACTCCCCGGGTTGACGGTAAGGATCGGACCCCATTGTCACTCGATTCCACCCGTGACGGCCATGACGTTTACCACCGGGATTTCACCCGACCGGCGGGCCGGCGTATCGGCGGCCCTTCAGGTAAGGCCACGGGTTCGGGGTACAGCCTTCCAGACCGTACGTCTGCTGCATCATCACGGGTGCCGGGCGACCGCGGCCGGGGCACCCCTCGTGACCGTGTCCGAGCTGGTGGCCGACCTCGTGGTTCACCGCGTAGGCGCGGTACGTGCCGAGCGGCGCGCCGTATCCCGCGACGGCGCCGTGCCACCGGGCGCCGTTGATGATCACCCGGCCGGGCAGGCGGCACGACGTGTAGCCGCCGGTGTCCAGCCCGCCCTGCGAGCACATGCGCCGCGAGGTGCCGGCTGAGGCGAGAAAGATCGTGAATTCCGCGTACGCCGTGTGGGGTACCCGCCGCAGCCGGACATCCCGGGCAGCGATCCAGCCGCGCGGGTCGCCGAGCACCCGGTCCACCTCGTACGCGAAGCCGGCCGCCAGCGAACCCGAGGCGGGCAGCTCGACCGCGACCCGGTAGCGGCGGATCTTGCCGGCGGTGCCGAGGACCGGGCCGTAGCCGGGGGCGTACGCGAATCGGCCGCTGGTGCCGGGGCCGATCGGGAGCACGGGGGCGGCGGCGACGCGTACGGGAGACGGGGTTGGATCTTGGGGGGTGACCTCGGAGCGCGACTGCAGCTTCGGATCGGTGTGCACCACCTCGCCGGCCGCCAGCAGCGCGATCATCAGGAGCATCACGATCATGGCCCGGCGGGGATACGCCGACGCCGCGGAAGCGGATCGCCGCGGTGAGGTGGCGGCACGCGGCCGGATGGTCGCCATGACACCCCGAATTTGCCACGATCCGGTGAATCTCGCAGCGTTTTAACTTCGCGGATCAAACAAGTGCCGGCTCGGTCAACATGCCCACAATGGCCCGCGCGACCAGGCGCGGAACTTCCATCTGAGCGACGTGGCCGACGCCCGGCAGGATCAGCAGCCGGCTGTCCGGGATCACCCGGGCCACCTGGAACGGCACCCGGGGATCGATCAGCTTGTCGGTGAGACCGCCGATGACCAGCGTCGGTGCCTGCACGCGCGCGGCCAGCCGCCAGTGCGAGTTCGCCCCCGGCAGGTACGCCCGCAGGAAGCTGGACACCAGCCCCCGGAGGGTTCCCAGGTACGCCTTGGGGTAGTGCGCCACCGTGTACCGCAGCCGGATCTCCTCCATCGCCTCGGCCCGTCGCTGCGCGCTGACCCGTCGCGTATCGCCGAAGCAGGACTGCAGGACCTGCTCGGCCATCTCCTCGACGGTGACCCGGTTCATCGCCCACGCGATCAGCCGCTCGGCCCGGGGTAACGCGAGCAACGGCAAAACCGGGAAATGGGCGGTACGCCTCGGGTCGAGGAACGGCATGGCCGGCGAGATCAGCGTGAGGGTGCGGACCAGATCGGGGCGCAGCGCGGCGACCCGGACCGAGATGGTGCCGCCCAGCGAGTTGCCGACGAGGTGGACCGGACCGCGCGCGTCGTGGTCGAGGTAGCGGATCAGCGCCGCCGCGAACGCCGCGATCGAATAGCGCGGGCTGGGATCGCTGTATCCGAAACCGGGCAGATCGACCGCCTGCGCGTCGAAGCGGTCGGCTAACAGCCCGGCCACGTCGGTGAAGTTCTGCGACGAGCCGCCGAGTCCGTGCACGTAGACGGCCGGTTCCGCGCCCGCTGCCGTCGCCGGGGTGTCCCGGACGTGCAGCATCGCCCCGTCGACGGTGACTCGCCGCACCGGCCACGGTGGTGGGATGTCGCCGTCCGGCAGTAAGACGCTGTCGTCGGCGAGAACGGCACCTCTCATCGCGACAAGAGTGCCTCAAGCCTCCGATTGACCGCCGCCAACGTCGCGCGCACCATCGCGTGCCGGTCGTCGCTGGTCACCACGGCCGAACCGGCCAGCTGCTCGACCCAGCCGTTGCAGGACAGCAGCAGCACGACGACGGCGACCTGACTGGCGCCGAACGGCACCGCGGCCGCGTGCTCGACGAAGCATCGGGCCGGGCCGTCCGGATGCGTCGAGGTGGACAGCAGCTCGTCGACCGCGCCGGCCGTGGCGACCGCGCACAGCCGCAGCAGGAAGCCGTCGACCGCGGGGCCGCTCGCCGAGCCCGCCGCGACGCGATCGCCGACGGACAGCCGGACCTCCACATGGGCGTCCGTGCCGTACGTGTTGACCTGCACGTTCTCGATGACGACGCGGGGGCCGGGGTGTTCGGCGGGGAAGAGCGGACGGGGTTGCGCCGGTTCCGCCTCGGCGAGATCGACGGCGCCGGTCGGCTCGAGTTTGCGCCGCTCCGGCATGGGCGGGTCGACGACCGGGGCCGGAGGTGACGAGATCTGGCGGGGCCGCTCGACCGGCGGGGCCGGTGCCGCTGCCGGTGGCGGGGGTGGGAGCCGCTGCGCCGGGGGCCGGTCGGCACGCACGGGCGGCATCGGCGGCGGCATCAGCATGTCGCCCTGCATCGCGGCGTCCAGCCCCATCCGCTCCGAGAGCAGGCGGGCGACCCGGCGGCTCACCTCGGCGGAGTCGGCGCCCTCGGAGAGATCGAGGCGCAGGCTGTGCGCGCCGGCCGGGGTGGTGCGCAGCGACGCGTCGCGCACGCCGGCCACCTCGCGAACGGCAGCCAGGATCGCCTGCACGTCAAAGCCCTCCTGCCGGTCCTGGACGGGCAGGGCGGTGCCGCGACGCAGGTGCGTCGCTATCCGGGCGAGCTGGGGGGTCTCGGCCGTGGGCTCCACCAAGGGTGGCTCCGGAACCTTGGGCACGTCCGGCTGGGCCGGCACGCGCTGGGGAAGCACCCGCGTACTCGGGTCGGCCGGTCGCGGGTCATTCGCGTCGGCACCACGATTGAAAGCGGCGTACGCCGCGGGCTGGGCGTACTCCGAGCCGTCCGCTGCGGGTGCGGGCTCGTAGGACACCCGGCGCGGAAAGCTGGACGGATCGTAAGCCGGACGCGCCGGCGCCGCCTCGTCGGAGGGTTGATCCACGTGCGGCATTCCCTGAGTTGTCGTACTGAGAGCGTGCCGCGCGGAGTCGGCGTCGGACGAATTCCAGTCCGGGCGGCGGCCCCCGGGGGCGGCGGGACGCACCAGCGGCACGGCGGCACGCTGCGTCGGAGCCGGCGGGGACGTGTCCTCGAGGTCCCCCTCGTACGGAAAAGGGGGCGCACTGTTCGGCGTCGGCACGTCGTAGCCGCGCATCCCCGGATCTTGAGTCGCGACCGGTGCGGCCCGTGGCGCGGGTGGACGCGCGGGCTCACCGCCCGGTGGCGACAGGTGGGCCAGCAGGTCGGAATAGCGCGGCCGGGTCTCCGGCCAGCGCTCGGCCTTGTCGCCGGTGTCCGCGTCCACGAAGCCGGGCGGCGGCGGGGCGGGCACGGCGGAGGCGGGCTGGGCCGATGTCGGGAAGGTCTGGCTGCGCGGGAACAACCGGCTCTCGCCGGTCGGGCGGCGCCACGAGGGGACGTCGTCCTCCGCGTTCGGCGGCGGAGCAGCGGGGGACCAAGGACTATCCGGCGTGACCCAGCCGTTCACCCGAACGCGCTCACGCGTATCGGCACTGTTCTCGCTGTCAGCGGGCCCAGTGTCTCCGGAATGCCCTGATTCATCCACCGCGTGCTCCTCGCTCCGCCCCCGCTGAGGCTACCGTGTGGGGGCAGTGGCGATAAGTTGCAGCGTCGGGACAATTGCTCATCCGACCGCGACAAGCGCCGATCCGGGCAAACCACGCGCCGGCTGACCCGGGGACGACCCCCAGGAGGTTCATAAAGATGACCGCTGCGTCCGGCGGAGCACAGACGGCTCGTCCCACCCGTCTGCCGCGTTCCGCACGCCGCAAGCAGCTCTTGGCAGCGGCTCAGCAGATCTTCGTAGCCCAGGGCTACCACGCCGCCGCGATGGATGACATCGCCGAGCGGGCCGGAGTGTCCAAGCCGGTCCTTTATCAACATTTTCCGGGAAAACTCGAGCTTTATCTGGCTTTGCTCGACACCCACTGCGACGCCATCATCGCCAAGGTGCAGGACGCGATGCACTCCACCAGCGACAACAAGGAGCGCGTCAAGGGCGCCGTCCGGGCGTACTTCGACTTCATGGACCACGAGAGCGAAGCCTTCCGGCTGGTCTTCGAGTCCGACCTGCGCAACGACCCGCAGGTCCGCCAGCGCATGGAGCGCGTCGAGCAGGGCTGCATCGCGGCCGTCACCGACACCATCATCTCGGACACGAACCAGGAATCGTCGGCCGCCGAGCTGCTCGCGTCCGCCCTGGTCGGCGCCTGCGGGCAGTCCGCCCAGTTCTGGCTGGCGAACGGCCGGCGTACGCCCAGAGCTGAAGCCGAAGCGCTCGTAGCTGCGCTGATCTGGCGCGGGATCGCCAGCTTCCCCCTGCAGGGCAGCGCAACAGGCGGAACACCCGCTGAAATCGGATAACCTTCAGGCGGTAACACGCGAAGAGGGAGGGCCCCGTGGAGGTCAAGATCGGCGTGCAGCACACGCCGCGTGAGCTGGTGCTGGAGAGCGCTCAGACCCCGGCGGAGGTCGAGCAGGCCGTTGCCGAGGCGATGGCCAAGGACAGCGTGCTGTCGCTCACGGATGAGAAGGGCCGCAAGGTGATCATCCCGATCGCCAAGGTGGCGTATGTGGAGATCGCCGAGTCGAGCAACCGCCCGTTCGGCTTCACCACCCGCTGAGGTTTTGCGCCGGGAGGGGCTCCCGAGTCCGGGGAATCCCTCCCGCAATTCCGCTCTGAGGTGCACGATCGCTCGGTCGGGTAGACTTGCCGAGTCGCCGTCGACGTCGATCTTCACGATCGCCGCGGCGACCGCGCGTGCGGCCCGCTTTTCAGCGTGTGGCCCGCGCCCTACCCATAGCGCGCCCCAGACTTCCGACGGGCGCACCACGAGAGGCACCCGTAAAACTTCATGACCGACGACATCCAAAACGCTCCCGCTCTAGTTCCAGTCACCAACCGCGCACCCGTCCGTCCGGACAGCCCCACCTTTGCCGAGCTGGGGGTCCGTTCCGAGACGGTGGAGGCGCTCGCCAAGGCCGGGATCACCCGTGCCTTCGCGATCCAGGAGTACGCCCTGCCGATCGCCATGCGCGGCACGGACCTCATCGGCCAGGCGCCCACCGGCACCGGCAAAACCCTCGGCTTCGGCCTGCCCATCCTCGAGCGCTTGACCTCGCCGTCCGAGGGCGCCGACGGCAAGCCCCAGGCGCTCATCGTCGTCCCCACCCGTGAGCTGGGCCTTCAGGTCGCCCGCGACCTGGCCGCCGCGGGCAGCACCCGCGGTATCCGGGTGCTGCCGATCTACGGCGGGGTGGCGTACGAACCGCAGGTCGACGCCCTGAAGAAGGGCGTGGAGATCCTGGTCGGCACGCCCGGCCGGCTCCTCGACCTGGCCAAGCAGAAGCAGCTCAAGATCGGCACGGTCAAGGCGCTCGTGCTCGACGAGGCCGACCGCATGCTCGACCTGGGCTTCCTCGAGGACGTCGAGAAGATCTTGGCGATGCTGCCCACGGAGCGGCAGACGATGCTGTTCTCGGCGACCATGCCCGACCCGATCGTCGCCCTCTCCCGGCGCTTCCTGCGGCACCCGGTCACGATCCACGCCGGCCACACCCAGGACACCGGCCCGTCGCCGCAGACCAAGCAGGTCGTGTACCGCACGCACCCGCTGAACAAGGTCGAGATGGTGGCGCGCATCCTGCAGGCCCGCGGCCGCGGCCTGACGATGATCTTCACCCGGACCAAGCGGGCCGCCGACCGGCTCGCCGAGGACCTCGACTTCCGCGGCTTCGCGGTGGCCGCGGTGCACGGCGACCTCGGGCAGGGCGCTCGCGAGCGGGCACTGCGGGCGTTCCGCAGCGGCAAGATCGACGTGCTGGTCGCCACCGACGTCGCGGCCCGCGGCCTGGACGTGTCGGGTGTGACCCACGTCATCAACTACGACTGTCCGGAGGACCCGGAGACGTACACGCACCGCATCGGCCGGACCGGTCGCGCGGGTGCCAGCGGCGTCGCCGTGACGTTCGTGGACTGGGAGGACATGCCGCGCTGGGTGCTCATCGACAAGTCGATGGGTCTGGGCATGCCGCAGCCGCCGGAGACGTACCACACGAGCGCCGCGCTCTACAGCGATCTCGACATCCCGACCGATGTCTCGGGGACGCTGCCGACCGCTTCGCGTAGCCGGGCCGGGTTGTCCGCCGAGGTCGAGGAGGACCTCGGCGGCGGCCGACGGCGGCGTGAGGGTGGCCGCGGGGGCCGGGGGCGTCCGTCGTCCGACTCGAGGTCCCCTTCGGCCGCCGAGGAGACGGCTGAGCGGCCCAAGCGGCAGCGTCGCCGGCGCAAGGTCGATGCCGCGGACTCTCCGGCCAAGTCCACGCCGGCGCCCGCAGCCGCAGCCGAGGCGCCTGCCGCCTCCGCTGCCCCTGCTGCTGCCGCTTCTGGCGAGGACGCAGCGCCGGTCCGCAGGCGTACCCGGAAGGTGGCGGCTCCGGTCTTCTCGGATTCCGCTTCCACGGAGGCCCCGGCCGCGTCAGGTGAGGATGCCCCGGATCGCCCTCGCCGGCGCCGTCGTCGCTCCCCCTCCACCGACGCCGAGATCTCCTAGCTCGTCATCGCGGCGCTCCCCCGCAGGAGCGCCGCCCTCGGTGGGCGGTCGACGCGCATCCCGGCACAATTGATGCCATGCCCCAGCCCCTTGCCGATGTGCTCACCGAGGTTCGTTCGCTCCTGCTCGATCCCGGGCTCACGCGCGCCGTCGCGGCGGGTCGCCGCCGTGGTCAGACGCCGTCGGTGAGCCGGGCCGAGCTGCGGCCGGTGGCTCTCAAGGGCGGGCCGAGGTTGCAGATCGTGACCGATGACGGCGCCCGGCCGTACACGAGGAATGTCGCCCTGGGTGCCGAGGCCGCCGAGGCGGTCGATGAGCTGCTGGCCGAGCCGTTCGGGAACTGGCACGTGGAGACGACGTCGGCGACGGTGCAGGTGCGGATCACGAAGAAGGGTGACGCCCAGGTGCATCGAGCGGCTTCGTCGGCTCCCACATCCTCGGACTCTCATGATCGTCCGAAGCAGTGGCTGCTCGACCCCGGCGATCCGCTGTTCCGGGTGATCGGCGGCAACGCGGCGAAGCGCCGCCAGGTGGACGCCTTCTTGCGCGCCCTGGCCGCGACGCTGCCCGACGAACTGCCGTCGCCGCTGCACGTGGTCGACCTGGGCTGCGGCAACGCGTATCTGACCTTCGCGGCCTACCGCTATCTGTCCGGCCGGGGGATAAAAGTCCAGGTCGTGGGGGTCGATGTGCGTGAGGACCAGCGCGTACGCAATTCCGCCGTCGCCGCCGAGCTGGGCTGTTCCGACGACGTGACGTTCGTGGCCGGGACGATCGAGGACGCGAAGCTGCCCTTCGAACCCGACCTGGCGCTGGCACTGCACGCCTGCGACACCGCGACCGATGAGGCCCTGGCCCGTGCCGTGCACTCGTCGGCGACGTGGGTGCTGGCGGCGCCGTGCTGCCATCACGACATCGCCGCGCAGCTCAAGGGCCAGTCCGCACCGACGCCGTTCAGCGAGCTGACCCGCCACGCCATCATGCGGGAGCGGTTCGCCGACGTGCTGACCGACTCGCTGCGCGCGTCGCTGCTGCGCCTCAACGGCTACAAGGTCGACGTGGTCGAGTTCATCGACTCGGCGCACACGCCGCGCAACCTGCTGCTGAAGGCGCGCCGCACCGACGCGCCCGCGACCGACGCCCAGCGCGCCGAGTACGCGTCGCTGACCACCCAGTGGGGCGTGACCCCCGCGCTGGAGAAGATGCTCAGCTGACGACCGCGGTCCATTCGGCGGTGTGCACGCGCCCGGCGACCTGGAAGTCGAAGAACATCCGATAGCGGCCCGCACTCGGCATCGCCACCCAGAACTTGACCTTGCCGTCCACCAGCTGCGTCTCGGGATGCACATGCACGTACGCGAGGTCGCCGTCCCGCATCACGACAAGGTGCCCGAAGGCCCCCAGATAGGGCTCGAGCGCCACCGGCTTGCCGCCCGCACCCACCACATCGATCAGCATCGGCTGGGTCGCGGCGATTCCAGGCTCCCCCGCGTACGCGACCCCGAAGCCGTCCACGACATCGGATACCGCGGGGGCCGGAAGGGCGCGCGGAGCGTACTGCCCCGCGACCGTGAGGTCGCTCCCGAGCGTGGTGGCGAGCTGCTGCCCACCGACGATCGCGGTGAAGTCGGCGACCATCCGATAGATGCCCGGGTCGCGGAGCGTGAGGTCGATCTGCCACGTCCCGTCGGGTCCCATGCTCGGATGCAGATGCTGGAACCCGCTCAGATCGCGCCGCACCACGATGAGGTGTAGCGGCTTGTCGTGCACTGTCGCGTAGCTCGTGACCGCCGTCCCCTGCGTGTCGACGATCTGGAACAGCAGCTGCCGCCGCTCACCAGCGACAAAGTCGGTGTTGAGCGGGACGAGCGTGAGCCCGCCCGCGCTGAGCGAAAGCCCACCCACGATGGACCCCATGGGCGCGGAGACCCCACCCTGCGTGACGGTCCCGTTGGTGTTGTGCACGTGCGGCTGACTCTCGTTGACGGCCATGCCGGCCATCGGCGCCCCGCCGCCGGTGTTGGCCCCGCTGGGTGGCGCCGAGGCCGACGCGACGCCGGAGTTGAGCCGCCCCAGCCCGTAGCCCGCGAAGAGCACCACGACGAGCAGCGCCCCAAACGCGGCGAGCCGAAACCCGCTCCGGCTCCCGGCAGGCACCTCGGCACCGTCATCGGGCCGGGGCGCGCCGTCGGCGCTGTCGCGTTCGAGCGACCACCGCCTGCGCTTCGGCGCCTTGCCGCCCGGGCCCGGCGCCTCCCCCGCCGTCGGGCCGGTCGTCGCCTCCGGGCCTAAAGCCGGGTCGTCGTCATGCATTCGCGAGCTCGTAGCCGGCCTCGTCCACCGCCGCACGCACCGCCTCGTCCGCCAGCGGAACCGCACTGGTCACCGTGACGGCGCCGGACGCGAGGTCGACCCGCACGTCCGCCACCCCGGGGAGCGTCGAGATCTCACCGGAGACCGCCTGCACGCAGTGCGAACAGGTCATGCCGGTCACGGTGTAGGTGCTGGTCACAGCCATGGAACAGCCTTTCGAAAGCTTCCGTCAGGAACGAACGAGGCGAGCGATAGCATCGGACGCCTCCTTGACCTTGACACTCGGGTCGCCCTCGCGCGCCGCGTCCACGACGCAGTGGGCCAGGTGATCCTCGAGCAGCCCGATCGCCACCGCGTGCAACGCGCTCTTGGCGGCGGAGATCTGGGTCAGGACGTCGATGCAGTAGGTGTCCTCGTCGACCATGCGCTGAAGACCCCGGATCTGGCCCTCGATACGCTTCAGGCGCCCGAGCAGCGCGGGCTTGTCACCGGCGTATCCGTGCGGTCCGTCCGGTCCGTGCTGGTGCGTCGTGTCGTCGGACATGCCGCCAGCATACCCCCTACCCGTATCACTGCCGTCCCGCGTGAAGCGGCCGCCCGGTCAGCCTGCCACCGCCAGCGCCAGCGGCAACACCCCCTGCGCACCGGCTCGCCGCAACGCGCGACCGGCCATCGCCATCGTCCAGCCGGAATCGACCAGATCGTCGACCAGGAGCACCGGCCCGCCCGCCGACGGGAGCTCCCGCACGACCTCGGCCGGCACCTCGAACGAGTCGTGCAACGCCCGCACCCGCTGCGCGCTGTTGGCCCGGGCGCTCGCATCCGCCTCATGCGACGCGGAGACCGCACCCAGCAACGGAAGCCGCCCGACTCGTGCGATGTGCTCCGCCAGGGTGTGGACGAGCCGTGGATGACGCCGCGAAGCCACCTCGACAACCGCCGCGGGCCGCTGCGGCCATGCGTCCTCGCCGTGCGCCCACGCCTTCAGGATCTCGACGACCGCGGCGGCCAGGTCGTCGGTGATCGGCGCATCCGGCGCCTCCGGTGCCGCCAGGCTGCGCAAACGCGAGCCCCAGCCAAGATCGGAAAGCCGTCCGACTGCCCGGCCGGCGGCGATCTGCTCGCCGGCCGCAATCTTGCCCTTGAGCGAGATGCCGACCGCGGAGAGCCCGGTCGGCCACATCCGCTTCGGCGCGATCTCTGCCCCGGGGCGCCCGAGGAATGCGTTTGCGGCGGCCAGCGCCCCCGCCGAGACGTCGGCGTCGAACTGCGGCCCGGCACAGTTGTCGCAGCGCCCGCATGGCGCCGCCTCGGGATCGTCGAGGCAACGGCGCAGGAATTCCATCCGGCAGGCGCCCGTATCCGCGTACTCAATCATGGTCTGCTGCTCCACCGAGCGCGCCTCGGCGACGCGGCGCAGGCGCTCGGTGTCATACGTCCACGGCTCGCCCGTCGAGAGCCAGCCGCCGCGCATCCGCCGCACCGCGCCGTCCACGTCGAGCACCTTGAGCATCATCTCGAGCCGGGTGCGCCGCAGGTCGACCAGCGGCTCCAGCGCCTGCGTCGACATCGGACGGTCGTGCGACAGGTTCGCCAGCACCGACCGGACCTGATCCTCCGGCGGGAACGCCAGCGACGCGAAGTATCGCCAGATCGCGGCGTCCTCGGCGCCGGGCAGCAACACCACCTCGGCGTGCTCGACGGCCCGGCCGGCCCGGCCCACCTGCTGGTAATACGCGATCGGCGAGGGTGGCGCGCCGAGATGCACCACGAACCCGAGATCGGTCTTGTCGAAGCCCATACCCAGCGCGGACGTCGCCACCAGCGCCTTGATCTTGTTGTCTAGCAGGTCCTGCTCGGCGGCCCGCCGCTCGGCGTCCTCGACCTGACCCGTATACGAAGCGACGGCATACCCCCGGGACCGCAGGAAGTCGGCGGTCTCGGTGGCCGCCGCCACGGTCAGCGTGTAGACGATGCCGGAGCCGGGGAGCCGGTCGAGATGATCCGCCAGCCAGGCCAGCCGCTGTGCCGGATCGGGCAGGTCGAGCACCGCGAGGCGAAGCGAGTCACGATCGAGCGTGCCCCGGAGGACGAGGGCGTCACCCAGCTGGTCGGCGACGTCGGCGGTCACCCTGGCGTTGGCGGTCGCGGTGGTGGCGAGCACCGGGGTGCGCCCCGGGAGGCCGGCCAGGAACGTCCGCAAGCGCCGATAGTCGGGGCGGAAGTCGTGGCCCCAGTCGGAGACGCAATGCGCCTCGTCGACGACCAGCAGGCCGGTGCTGGCCGCCAGGCCGGGCAGCACGTTGTCACGGAAGTCGGGATTGTTGAGCCGCTCGGGGCTGATCAGCAGGACGTCGACCGCGCCGGACCGGATCTCGTGCTCGATCTCGGACCACTCGTCGAGATTCGCCGAGTTGATGGTGCGCGCGTGAATGCCGGCCCGGGCGGCCGCCTCCACCTGGTTACGCATGAGCGCGAGCAGCGGCGAGACGATCACGGTCGGCCCGGCGTCCGCGGAATCGGCCCGGAGCAGGGCGGTCGCGATGAAGTAAACCGCCGATTTGCCCCACCCGGTACGTTGCACACACAGCACGCGCCGCCGGTCGATCGTGAGCGCCTCGATCGCCCGCCATTGGTCCTCGCGGAGCACCGCCTGCTCGCCCGCGAGCCGGCGCAGCACCTCCTCGGCGCGCTCGCGCACCGCTTCTCGTTCGGCCATACCGGCCGTCGTCCCAGTCGTCTCGGTCACCCGGCATGTCTATCAGCCCGGTCCGACAGGACCTCGTTTATCCACAGGCCGGGGGTTATCCACAGGCCGGGAAAGAATCTTCCCGCCGGGGCGCCCGGCGGGCGCAGAATCGGCGCCTACCCAGCGGAAGGAGCCGGACATGCCGACACAGGAGTAGGCGCCAAAGGCGCCCGGCAAGCGCCGGGCTCAGTCGGACGTGCTCGCCGCTCGCGGGGCCGCCGCCTCCGTGTCGATGCGCGTCACCCCGCCGAGCACCTCCGCCCGGCAGCGGTGACCGTCCAGCGTGAACGCGAGCGGCAACGAGTTGTATCCACGATAAGCACCACGAAGGGTGAACGATTGAAGCTTTCCACTACCCCGCGCGACGACCTTGCGGCCCTTCTGGGTCACCGCCTTCGGAGTGCCGGTCAGGCGTTGCGACCCCGGGTAGGAGAACTGGACCCGCCACGTCGCGTCGGGGGCCTCGGCCGCGGTTGCCACGGTCAGCAGCGCCTCATACGACCTGCCCGAGTCCCGCCGCAGCTGATAGCGCACCTTGCACGCGGTGGGTGCGACGGCGACGGGCGCGGCGCCGGCCGCCTGAGCCTGGTGGACCTCGGGCGATTCGCGCCCGACCGCCCAACTCAAGCCGGCGGCGGCCAGCAACGCCACCACGATCAGGCCGGCCGGCAATCCGGTCCGGGCCGGCACGAAAACGCCACCGCCGAGCGGGCGCACCCCGCCGAGCCGCAACGCCGCACCGAACCGCAAACCCGCGCGCAACCGCAGACGCTCCAACGACAAGCGTGAGAAACCGAAGTACGCGAGGAGGCCCGAAGGCAGGTCGACATTCGACACCGGGGAGCGCCCCACCGCCGGGACGTCCCGGGCACTCAGCGGCGGGATGATGGGCTGCATCCCGACCTCGGCGGACAGGACGCGGGCCACCTCCGCGGCGCCGGGACGGTCCGCGGGACTCTTCGACAAGCAGGTCAGGCACAGGTCGCGTACGGCGGAGGGGAGGCCGGCGATCTCCGGCAGTGGGACCGGGTCGGCGTAGAGGTGGGCTCGGAGCGCCTCGGCGGTCGTGTCCGCGGGCCACGGAAGGTGGCCGGTCAGCGAGCGGTACAGCAGCAGGCCGAGGGCGTACACGTCGGTCGCGGCGGATACCTGCGAACCGCCCAGCCGCTCGGGGGCCAGATACGCGGGGGTGCCCAGCAGGCTCCCGTCGGGGGCCGCGTCGCGCTGGCCGACCACGGCGGAGATGCCGAAGTCGACGACCTTCGCGCCGGAGCCGGTCAGCATCACGTTGGCCGGGGTCACGTCTCGGTGCACGACGCCGCGCGCGTGTGCCGTGGCCAGCGCGGACGCGACCTCGGCGGCCACCGTCACCGCCTCGTGCCAGGGCAGCCGGCCGCGGCGGGCGATCCGGGCCGAGACGGATTCGCCGTCGTTGAGTTCCATCACCACGTACGGGACGGTCACCCGGTCGTTCAGCGGAGTCTCGCCGAAATCGAAGACGCCGGTGATGTGCGGATGGCAGAGCCGCGCCGCGGACAGGGCCTCCTGCCGCAGCCGGTCGCGGAAAACCTGGTCGTCGGCGAGACGCAGGGACAGAACCTTGACCGCCACCGAGCGGCCGAGCGTCTCGTCGTAGCCGCGCCAGACCTCCGACATGCCGCCGATGCCAAGCTTCTCGACGAGGCGGTAGCGCCCACCGAGGAGAGTCCGCCGCCCCATGAGCCGATTGTGACCCGGAATACACCCCGCCCGGCGCCACACCGAGAAACCCGTGGCGAAAACCCCGTCACTCGGTCAGCAACTGGTCCACCGGGGCGAAATCGTCCGTCAGCACCCGCGCACCCCGCGCATAGCCGGCCGAATCCAGCAGCGTGACCGGCTCTTTCAGGCCGGCGAGGCGGGCCCGGATCGATGCGACGGGTAACGGGCTCTTGGACGCCACGATCACGAAGTTCGATCCGGTCTTCTCGTCCAGCGCGTCCTGCGGCGCGATCAACGCCACGTGCGGGAACGCCGCCGCGACCGTCGCCAGCTCGGCCCGGATGAAGCGGTTCGGCGGGTAGTCGATCACGTTCTGGGCGTACACCCCGTCGTCCCGGAGGACGCGAGCGATGTCGACCATCATCTCCTTGGTCGCGAGATGCCACGGCACCACGAGATGGCCGAACGCGTCACCCACCACGAAGTCGTACGCCCCGGACGGCTGCGCCGCCACCCCGACCCGCGCGTCCTGCACCCGGACACGCAGGTCCGGACCGGTCGTCAGGCCCAGCTTCTGCCGGTCGAGCGCCACCAGCCCGCCGTCCAGCTCGAGAACCAGCTGGTCACTGCCGGGCCGGGTGGCACGCACGTACGACGGCATCGTGAACCCGCCGCCGCCCAGGTGCAGCGCGTCCACCTGACCGGGCCGGAGCACGTCGGCCACCGCGCCGAGCCACTGCACGTAGGCGAACTCGAGATGCCGCGGGTCGTCGAGGTCGACGTACGAGTGCCGCGCCGAGTTCAGGATCAGCGTCCGCCCGCCGGGCACGGCCGGATCGGCGTCGACGCGGGCGCAGTGGTACGCCGTCTCGATGTCGCACGGGTTCGGGCCCAGCACGCCGAGCCCGGCCGCGACCAGCCCGACCGCCGCCAGCGCGGCCTGATGCGGCAGCACGCTGCGGGCCCGCTGCCACCACCCGAGCACCAGCCCGGCCGCGGCCAGCAGGAACGCGAGCGACAGCACGATCCACGTCGACGGCACCGCGGCCACGAAGATGAACCCGGTCGCGAGCGTCGCCGTGATCGCGCCGAGGGTGCCGATGCTGGACAACCGGCCCACCACCGAGCCGGTCCGTTCCAGGTCGCTGAGCTGGAGCTTGACCACCATCGGGGTGATCGTCGAGAGCAGGAACGCGGGGATGAACACGGCGAGCGCCGCCAGCAGCAACACCGCCGGGGCTGCCCCGCCGCGCAGCCACGAGCCGCCGTAGCGGACCAGCGGCAGCGTGATCGCCGTGCCGATCGCGCCGAGAATCAGCGCCGGGGCGAGCAACGAGCGCGGGTCGAACCGGTCCGCCATCCGGCCGCCGACCCACGTCCCGTACGCGATGGCGGCGAGCGAGATGCCGATGACCGAGCTGGACACCTGAAGCGTCACGCCCACGTAGGGCCCGACCAGCCGCAACGCGACGATCTCCAGGACCAGGACGGCGCCGCTGGCCCCGAACACGAGTGCGCTGGCTAAGCCGGACGGCAGGGACCGGGACGCTTTCTCCATCGCCGGATGGTACCGAGCGTCCCCAAACCGCAACAAAGCGTCAAATCATTGACAAATGCACGTGGTTGGTGTGGACCACCGACGGGCCGCCCGAGGCGCTGTACGCCTTCCAGCCGGTGCCGGGCTGCCAGATCTGCCGGAACCAGATCACGTACAGCACGCCCAGGCGATCGGCGTTCTTGACGAAGTACGCGGCGAGCCGGTCCCCATAGGCCTTGTCGGCACCCGTAGCGGCCGAGTCCTTGTAGGTCGTCGCGTTCGCCGAGAAGTCGCAGGCCCGGCCCTTGGGATGCTCACCGGAGTCGCGTTCGCTCCAGCACACCGTGTAATGCGTGAACCCGTCCGCCCGTGCCGACTGGTAGGCGTTCAGCATCCGCGGCGTGATGCAGCCGCTGCTGGTCGGGTCGTCGATCGTGCACGACTCCTTGGGCCACGAACCGTCCGAATTGCGCGGTGCCGGCTGGGCCAGCGGTGAGTTGGCCGAGACGAAGCCGCCCGCGTCACCACCACCGCCGATGCTGCCGAGCGCGAGTTCGGCTTCCTTCTTCTTCTTGGTGAGCGCGGTGACCTGCTTCTGCTGCTCGGCGATCTCTTTGTCGATCTCGGCCTTGGCCTGCGTGGCCCGGGTGAGGTCGTCGCGGTATCGCGTGAGGACCTGGCCGTCGAGCTGGGCCATCATGTCGAGGCGCTGCACCCGTTCCAGGAAGAGGTCGGGCGAGGTGGAGTCGAGCAGCATCGTCATGGTGCTGGTGCGGCCCAGCCGGTACGACCGGTTCGCGATCGCGCCGACCTGACTTTCCAGCGATTTCGCCGACAACTCGGACTGCTTCACCGTGTTCTGCAGGGCGGTCTGGCGCTTCTTCGAGGCGTTGAGCTTGCGAATCGCCTCGGCCTGCCCCTTCGCGGCGGACTCGAGGGCGTCGCGCAGCGTCTTGCTACCGCCTTCCGGATCGGTCGGCGCGGCCGAGGCCGGAGCGCCGAGCACGAGCACGGATGCGGTCATGAGCAGCGCAAGCGCGGCGCTGAGCCGCTTTCGGAACACCGCCGCCACGGATACCTCCCCATCGTCAGCGGGGAGACTTTACCGTGCGGCGTAACGGATCGGCAGCTCAGTCAGGTCGCCGAATATCCACCATCGACAAAGAGTGTCTGGCCGGTCACGGCGACGGCAGCGGGGCTGGCCAGAAAGACCGCACATGCCCCGAAATCCTCCGGTACGCCGTTTCTCCCGATCATGGCACGGGTGGCGTGCCGAGCCGCGGTCGCCGGGTCGTTGAAGATCGGGGTCGTCATCGGCGTGTCGACCACGCCGGGCGCGATCGCGTTGCAGCACACGCCATGACGAGACCACGCCTCGGCCTGCGATCGAGTCAGCCCTACCAAACCCGCCTTCGCGGCACCGTAGGCCCCGCTGTTCCCGTACGCGCGAAACGCCTGTTGGGAGACCACGTTGATGATGCGTCCCCAGCCGCGCGACGCCATCCGCGGCCCGAACGCCTGGCCCAGCAGGAACGGCGCGGATAAGTTCGCCGCCAGCGTCGCGTCCCAGTCGTCCTCGGTGAGCTCGTTCATCGGCGGCCGGCGGTTGATCCCCGCCGAATTCACGAGCACGTCCGGCGTCCCGTACGCGGAAAGGATCTCGGAAATCGACGAGGCGACGGCCGCGCGATCACTGAGATCCGCGGTGACAGCGTGGCCCTCGGCGGAAAACGCCCGCAGCTCCTCGATCACCGCGGCCATCGGTTCGGGGCGCCGGGCGACCAGCACGATGCGGGCTCCGGCGCGTCCGAGCGCGATGGCCATCGCCCGGCCGATACCGGAACTGCCGCCGGTCACGACCGCCGTGCGCCCGGCAAGACCGAAAACCTCGTTCAGGTACGCCGACATCACAGTCCCGGGAAGAGTTCGTCCCGGACCGTGTGCCAGATCTCCTCGTTGGCCGCCACCAGGAGTCCGCGCTTGGTCGCCTGCGACGGTTCGTAGCGCGAACCGTCCAGATGCGCCACCGAGCCGCCCGATTCCCGGATGATCAGCGAGCCGGGCGCGTGGTCCCAGGGCAGTACCAGCCAGAACACCGCGAACTGCTGCTCGTCGGTGGCGATCGACGGGTACTCGTAGCCGGCGCAGTGGTGTCCCGGATGAATCCCGGCGAACACGCCAGCATGCCGCGCGGCCGCGTCGCGCAACGCCTCCGGCAGGTATTTCCCGGCGACCGCGCCGCGCAGCGCGGCCACCCCGGGATCGTCGGTACGGGTCTTGAGCCGCACGCCGTCGCGATACGCGCCGGAGCCGGCCTCGGCCACCGTCAGTTGATCGGTCACCGGATCGAGGATCCAGGACGCGACCGGCTCGCCGTCGCGCATCAGCGCGACCATCACCGCGAACGGCGTCTTGCCGGCCGCGAAGTTGTTGGTGCCGTCGACCGGATCGACGACCCAGACCGCGCCGTTGCCGCGCAACCGCTCCAGGACGGACGCGTCGGCCGCGACCGCCTCCTCGCCGACCACGACCGAACCCGGCAGCAACGCCGTCAGGCCGCGGGTCAGCGCCTTCTCGGACTCTTTGTCGGCGATGGTGACCAGGTCACCGGGCGATTTCTGAACGATCTCGTCGGAGCTCAGGTGGCGGAAACGCGGCAGCACCTCGGTGGCCGCGACCTCGCGGATGAGATCGGCTACTTGATCAAGCACGCGGCGGCAACTTCACGACGCTGACGAAAAACTCGTCGATCTGCTTGATCACCGCGATGAAGCGGTCGAAGTCGACCGGCTTGGTCACGTACGCGTTCGCGTGCAACTGGTAGCTGCGCAGGATGTCCTCGTCGGCGGCCGACGTGGTCAGCACCACCACCGGAATCCGCCCGAGTTCCTCGTCCTTCTTGATCTCTTCGAGCACCTCACGGCCGTCGCGGCGGGGCAGGTTGAGGTCGAGCAGGATCAGGTCGGGGCGCACCGCGTTCGCGTAGTCGCCCTCGCGGCGCAGGTAGGCCAGCGCCTCGGCGCCGTCCGAGACGACGGTGAGACGGTTCTGGACCTTGTGTTCCTCGAACGCCTCCTGCGTCATCAGGACGTCACCCGGATCGTCCTCGACGAGCAGCACCTCGATCGGTGTGCCGTCGGCTCGCAGCGGTGGTGTCACGCCGTGACCTCCTTCAATGTTTCCTGCGCCGGGATCTCGGGGGCTCCCGGGAGCACCGGCAGGGTGAAGTTGATCGAAGTGCCTTCCTCGACGTCGAGGTCCAGCCAGATACGCCCGCCATGGTATTCGACGATCTTCTTGACGATGGCCAGGCCGATCCCGGTCCCCTCGTACGCGTCCCGGGCGTGCAGTCGCTGGAAGATGACGAACACCTTGTCCGCGAACTCGGCCTCGATGCCGATGCCGTTGTCCCGGACGTTGATGTGCCATTCGTCGTCCTCGAGTGCCGCACTGACCGTTACCGCGGGCGGCACGTCCGGCCGGCGGAACTTCAGCGAATTACCGATGAGGTTGACGAACAGCGTCGCCAGCAGCGGTTCCTCACCCTCCACGGTGGGCAGTCCCGACCAGGTGATCTCGGCGGGCGCGTCCAACTGCGCCGCCACGTCGGTCAGCACCTTGTTGAGGTCGACCTCGGTGAAGCCCGCGGTGAGCCGCCCAATCCGGGAGAACGCCAGCAGGTCGTTGATGAGCCGCTGCATGCGCTGGGCGCCGTCCACCGCGAACGCGATGTACTGATCGGCGCGCTCGTCGAGCTGGCCCGCGTAGCGCCGCTGCAGGAGCTGGCAGAAGCTCGCCACCTTGCGCAGCGGTTCCTGCAGGTCGTGCGAGGCCACGTAGGCGAACTGCTCGAGGTCGCGGTTGGATCGGGTGAGCTCCTCGGCCTGCGCCTTGAGCTGCTCGTTCACCCACTCGATCTGGGCCCTGGCCTCGCGCACCTCGGACAGTTCGTCGGCGATCTTCCGCCGCATCGCGTCGACGTCGCGGGACAGGCCGGCCAGCTCGGGCGAACCCCCGCTCTCGATGTGCCGGTCGTAGTCGCCGGCCGCCACCTCGCGCACCTGTTCGGCCAGCTTCACGACCGGCCGGCTGACCAGCCGGTCGAGTAGCAGCAGGAGCAGCGCACCGGCCAGCACGATGATCGCGGCCGCGGCGATCTGGATCGCGACCATGGTGCGGCTGCTCTGGCCGGCCGCGTCCGCGGAGCGGGCGCGCAGGGCCGAGATCTGCGCCTGCATCGTGTTGATCGCGATGCGGACCTCGTTGAACGGCCCGGTCGAGGCCGCGTCGATCTGCGCCCGGCCGGCCGCCGGTCCGCGGGTGCGGATGGTCCGTAGAACCGGATCGGCGACCTGCGCGCGCCACGCGTTCGTCCGCTGCTGCACCACCGCGAGCGAATTGCGGATGTCGGCGTCGCCGGGCCGCAGCAGGGACTCGATCCGGGCGATCATGGTGCGCTCCTGGGCGAGCCCGCCCTGGTACGGCTGCAGATTCGTCTCGTCGCCGCTGATCGCGTAGCCGCGGATGCCGGTCTCCTGGTCGACCAGGGCGGTGTAGAGCGATTCGCCGGCCGCGCGCATCGGGCTGGCCCGGTTGAGCACGTCGTCGAGCTGGCGGTTGTTGCGGGCCGCGGTGAACGCGGCAAACACGCCGAGGGCGCCGAGCAGCACCGCGACCGTGATGACCAGCGCCACGATGCGCCGGCGCAGGGTCCACGTGCGCAGGTCGAACAGGGTCACCGGCCGCCTCCCCGGGAGATGAGCAACATCGCCACGTCGTCGGCGAGCGGTCCGCCGTTGAACCGCTCGGCACACCCGACCAGCCACGCCGGGAGGGCCGGCAGCGGCACGTCGGCGGCCTCCGGCTGATCCAGCAACGCGCAGAGGCCGTCGACGTCGAGGCGCTCGTTTCCCTTTCCGGTGTGGCCCTCGATCAAACCGTCGGTATAGAGAAGAAGCGACCAGTCGTCGCCGGAGAACTCGACATCGGTCACCGGCGGCGGCTTCGGGCTCACCCCGAGGACGATCCCGCCGCGGGCGACCACCGGGACCGTCCGGCCACCGGCGAGCAGCACCGGCGGCGGATGGCCGGCCAGCCGCACCCGAGCCCTGTTGGCGGTCAGGTCGAGCACCACCGAGGCGACCGTCGCGAAGACCTCACGGGCCCGGCGCTCGGTCATCAGCACCTGCTCCAGCGAGCCAAGGATCTGCTCCTCGGGCACCCCGGCCAGCACCAGCGCCCGCCAGGCGACGCGAAGCTCGACGCCGAGCGCCGCCTCGTCCACGCCGTGCCCGCAGACGTCGCCCACGATCACGTGCAGCGTGTCGTCGCCCACCTGCACGACGTCGAAGAAGTCGCCGCCGAGCAGGCCCAGCGCGCGCCCGGACCGATAGAACGTGTGGACCGCGACCTCGCTGGTCGACATCAGCGGCTGGGGCAGCAGGCCACGTTCGAGGCGAGCCGACTCGGCCTGGCGCAGCTCGACCTCGCGCAGCCGCTGGGCGTTCTCGTCGGCGCGCTTGCGCTCCACCGCGTACCGCAGGGCCCGGGTCAGCAGGACGCCGTCGACCTGGCCCTTGACCAGGTAGTCCTGGGCGCCCTCGGCGACCGCGGCGACGCCCAGGTGCTCGTCGGAACGGCCGGTGAGCACACAGACCGCGGCGCCGTCGGCCACCGCGAGCAGCTTGCGCAGGCCGTCGATGCCCTCGGCGTCGGGCAGCCCCAGATCGAGCAGGACGCACTGGATGCCGTGCAGCTTGGTGCGCGCCTCGCGCAGGCTGCTCGCCACCGTCAGGTCGAACGGCGCGGAGGCCTCGGCCAGCAGCTCACGCACGAGAAAGGCGTCGCCCTCGTCGTCCTCCACCAGCAGCACCCGCAGGCGCTCCGGCAGGGCGGTGGTAGTGGCCCGGGCGCGGGGTGCGACAGACCGTTCTGTCATGGCGTCACACCCCCCTTTTCGAGCCGGGCTCGATTATGGCTCACAAAGGGTCCTGGGCCGCTTCGGCGGCGGCGACTCGGGCGGCATGCTGGGCGATCACTTGGCCGAGGATGCCATGCAAACGGCCGCAATCGCGGCAATGCAGATTCTCGTCGAGGTGACGACCGCCGCAGCCGACGCACACGCCCCGGTCCTCGGGGTCGCGGTACGCGGCCAGCGCCTTGCACATGGCCCGGACCACGTGGTCACTGACGGCGAAGACGCCCTCGCCGAGCGCGGTCCGCACGCCGATCATGGCGACCGGATCGTCGTCCGGGTGGGGGTCGTAGGGGGAGACCGCGTCGATGAACTCCGCGACGACGGCGGCGGGGTCGAACGGCGTGTTCACCCGTTCAACGCTATGCCACGCGGTAAACGATCTTCCGACTACCCGGTGTCGTACCGACCCGCTTAAATGTCACCCATGCGTGCGCCAGCGATCGTCGATACCGCACACCGGGCCCTGGCCGGGCTCGTCGTGGTGGTCGTCCTCGGGCTCGTCTCCTACGCATCCGTTTTGTCCGTCCGGCCCCCGGACGCCCGCGGCAGCGGCGCGCCGGCCGGCGACTTCCGCGCCGGTCGCGCGTTTGCGCAGGTCCAGGCGATCGCGACGCGCCCGCATCCGGTCGGCAGCGCGGCGCAGGACGCCGTTCGTGATCATCTGCTCGCCTCGTTACGCGGGATGAATCTGTCGCCCGAGGTGCAGGACACGACGTCGGTGCAGGGCGCCGAGCTGTCCGCGAGCGCGGGCGGCATCGGCCTCGCGCACGTGCGCAACGTCGTCACGTTGATTCCGGGAGCAAACTCGACCGGGCGAATCTTCCTGGTCGCGCACTACGACTCCGTACAGACCGGTCCGGGCGGCAGCGACGACGCGGCCGGTGTCGGCGCGCTCCTGGAGGTCGCGCGGGCGCTGACCACCGGCCCGCGCCTGCGCAACGACGTGGTGCTGGTGTTCACCGACGGCGAGGAGGCCTGCTTATGCGGCGCCGAGGCGTTCGTCAGCCAGAACCCGCTGGCCAAGGGCGGCGGCGTCGTGCTCAATCTGGAGGCGCGCGGCAGTTCCGGCCCGGCGATCATGTTCGAGACCTCGACGAACAACCGGAAGCTCGTCGACCTGTACGGCGCGGCGCCCAAGCCGGTCGGCACGTCGTTCGCCGTCGAGATCTACCGCCTGCTGCCCAACGACACCGACTTCACCGCGTTCCGGGAGGCGGGCTTCACCGGCCTGAACGCGGCCTTCATCGACGGCGCGGCGGTCTATCACGCACCCACCGACGTGCCCGAGGCGATGGACCGGGACAGCCTTCAGCACCACGGCGAGAACACGCTGACGGTGGCCCGGCTGCTGGGCGATCGCGATCTGCGGACGCTGCGCGGCGGCGACGACGCCACCTACTTCCCGGCCCCGGGCCTGCTGGTGCGCTACCCGGGCACGCTGGTGTGGCCGCTCGCCGCGCTCGCGCTGATCGCGGTGCTCGCGCTCGGCTGGGTGGCCCGCAAACGCGGTCTGACCAGCGGCAAGAAGCTCGGCGGGGCGGCCGCGCTCACGCTGGTGCCGATCATCCTGGCGCCGGTGCTGGCCCAGCTTTATTGGCCGATTCTGACGTTCATCCGCCCGGAGTACGCCGGGTTCCCGATCGACCCGTACCGCCCGCAGTGGTATCGGCTGGCCGTCATCGCTCTGACCGCGGTCGTCGTGTTCGGCTGGTTCGCGCTGTTCCGGCGGCGGCTGGGGCCGGCCACCCTGGCGATCGCGGGTCTGGGCTGGCTCGCCGTGCTCGGCCTGGTCCTGGCCGCGCTGACGCCCGGCGGCTCCTACCTGGCCGCGTTGCCCGCCTTGGCCGGCGCGATCTGTGCGATCGTCGCGATCCTGACGCGCGGCTGGTGGTCGGTCCTCGCCGTCACCGCCGGGGCCGCGGTCGCGGTGATCATCCTGCTGCCCACCGTGGTGATGCTGTTCCCCGCGCTCGGCATGCCGCTGGGCGGGGCGGACGCGTTCCTGGTGGTGCTGCTCGCGCTCGCGCTGCTGCCGGTGGTCGATCTGGTGCACACGGAGGCGTACGGGAAACGCGGTCTTGAGGCTTTGAATGCGGGTCGCCGGGGTGCCTTGCCGACCGCGATCGCCCTGCTCGCGGTGATCGTGCTGAGCGCGGTGGGGCTGCGGGTCGACCGGTTCGACGCCACGCATCCGTCGCTCACGCAGTTGATGTACGCGCTGAACGCCGACACGAACACGGCTCAATGGGTCAGCGACGAACCCAAGGTGCAGAAGTGGACGTCTCAGTTCGTGTCCGGCGATCTGCACGCGGTGCAGGAGTCGATGCCCTGGTTCGGCTCCGCGAAAGTGCGCACCGGGCCGGCGACGGCGGCACCGCTCCCGGCCCCGAATCTCACCCTGGAGCGGGACGCCCGCCAGGGTGACACGCGCACGATGACCTTGCGGCTGACCTCGCAGCGACCGGTCCGGCTCACCGGGCTCAACCTCGACCCGGCGACGCCGGTGCTCGCCTTCACGGTCCAGGGGCAACCGCTCACGGCCGATCAGCGCGGCTTCGTCTTCCACGCTCCCCCGGCCGGCGGCATCGAGATCAATTTGACCGTACGCGCGTCCGGGCCCCTCAGATTCCGCGTGATGGACGGCAGCGACGGGCTCAGCGACCTGCCCGGCTTCAAACCGCGGCCGACCGGCGTGGGGATCGTCGGCTCACACACCAGCGAACTGTGCGCGGTCGCGAAAACCTACTCACTCTGAGCGAGGATGGGGCGCATGGCAAAGGTGCTCTACTCGGCGACTATGTCCCTGGACGGCTACATTTCCGGCCCGGGCGGCGACATGTCGTGGATGGCCCCGTACTCCGGGCGCAACCCGACCGCGCGGGACCTGGCGACGCGCACCGGCGCGCTGCTGGTCGGGCGCCGGACGTATTTCGGCGACGACCCGAACCAAGGCACCGATGCCGAGGGCGCGTTCGGCGGGAAATGGCACGGTCAGCAGTTCGTGCTCACCCACGAGCCGCCGGTGGAGATCCCGCCCGACACCACCTTCGTCACCGACCTGACCAGCGCGGTGGAGGCGGCCAAGGACGCGGCCGGCGACAAGTACGTGTGCGTCCTCGGCGCCGACGTGGCCCGGCAGGCGCTGGCCGCGGGCCTGGTCGACGAGGTGCTGACGTTCATCGCGCCGGTCCTGCTCGGCGACGGCACCCGGCTGTTCACCGGGTCGCCGGTGCGGCTCGAGCCGCTCACCCAGAAGGAGCACCCGAGCGCCGCCGAGCTCTGGTACCGGGTGATCCGCTAGCGGCCCCGGCCGCGGCGCCCGGTCGACTCGTTGAAGCGGAAATGCACGAACAGCCGGCCCCAGTTGTCGCCGTCCTTCTCAACCCGGTGGTAGAGCTGCTTGATCTCCTTCTGGTCGAGGAACCGCAGCACCTTCTTCTTCAGGGCGCCGCTGCCCTTGCCCGGGATGATCTCGACCAGGGTCGCCTTCTTCTGGACCGCCTCGTCGATGATGCCGCGCAGCGCACGGTCGATGTCGCTGCCCTTGTTGAAGATGTCGTGCAGGTCGAGCTTGAGTTTCACGTCACGATCCTACGGAGTTCTTGCCGAGCCACTCCTCGACCCGTTGCAGGGCCTCGGTGTACTCGGTCTGCTGTTTCATGGCGGCGGCCAGCCGCAGGTGCGGGAGCGCCTCACGGAATCGGCCGCCCCTCTCCAAGGTGCGGCCGAGCACGTGATGCGCGTAGTGATCCGATGGATCACGCTCGACCAGGAATCTGAGCTGGGCTTCCGCGCCGCCGAGCTGGGCCGAGTTGAAGTATGCCCGGGCGAGCAGCTGACGAACGGCGGTGTTGTGGGGCTCGGCCGCCACGATCGGCTCCAGCAGTTTGGCGGCGCCGAGCGGGTCCCCGGACTCGAAGAAAAAGGTTGCCCTGCGGTACTCCTCGAGAAGATCCACTTACACGCTCCCCACGCTCGCGCCGCCGACAGAGACCAACGCTGGCACAACATCGGGCCGACGGCGAGTGTTCCGCCGATCCGAGCTTGGCGACAAATCGCCGCAAACGGCAACCTGCTCCGCGCACAATGCCTGCGTGGGGGACATTCCGAGTCATGTGGTGTTCGTGCCGGCCCGTCCACGATTCGGACGGCTCAGACCGGCCCTCGGCGCGGCCCTGCTGGTCGCCCTGTGCCTCACGCTCACCGGCGGCACCTCGATCCCCGCGGTCAACTCGCCGGCGTTCCTGATCGCCGGGATGAGCGACATCCCGTCGCCGCCGCGCGGCACGTCCTGGTCGCCGGCGCCGGTCACCGCGAACGGGTTGTCCGTGCTCGCCGCGGCCGACGGGCAAACGCTGGAGCTGCACACCGCGGCCGGCGACCGGACGTTCCTGCCCGGCGTCAACCTCTCCCCCGGTACGCCCGGCGGGTCGCCGATCTCCGCGGCTCAGTACCGGGCGTGGTTCGCGGCGATGACCTGGCTCGGCATCCGGGTAGTACGGATCTACAGCGTTCACCCGCCCGAGTTCTACCAGCAGCTCGCCGAGTACAACCGCACCAACCCGGACCAGCCCCTCTACTTCATGCAGGGGGTTGAGCAGCGCGGTGACCAGTCCTTTCAGCGGGCGGTACGGGACACCGCGACGGCGGTGGCCGGCGAGCACGGCGCCTGGGACACCGACGCCAACCCGTGGCTGGCCGGCTGGATCATCGGTTCTGAACCCGACCCGCGCACGACGATCCCTGCGGCGAAGCCGGCCGACGGCAAGTATTTCCGCAGCACCGAAGGTGCATCGCCGACCGAGCGGTGGCTCGCCACCCGGATGGACGAGCTGGCCGGGCTGCAGGCGAAACGCGGGTACAGCCAGCCGATCGCGTTCGTGAACTGGGCTACCACGGATCCGCTGCGGCACCCGGACGAGCCGCTCGAGCAGGAGGATCTGCTGCAGCTCGACGCCAACCACGTGCGGCCCACACCGCAGTGGCCGGCCGGGACGTTCGCCAGCTACCACGCGTACCCGTACTACCCCGACTTCCTGCGCTTCGAGCCCGGCCTGGTGAACACCGGCGACCCGTACGCGGGCTATCTCGCGGCGCTGCGCCGGCACCACCGTGACATGCCCACGCTGATCACCGAGTTCGGGGTGCCGTCGTCGCTCGGCTCGGCGCACGACGGGCCGCTCGGCCGGAACCAGGGCGGGCTCGCCGAGCAGGCGGCGATGCGGATCGACGCGGACCTGCTGCGGATCATCGGACGGGAGGGCCTGGCCGGTGGCTTCCTGGCCGGCTGGGCGGACGACTGGAACCGGTCCACCTGGAACACCGTCGGGCATCAGGTGGACACCCGCCGCTCGATGTGGCACGACCCGCTGACCAACGAGCAGTACTTCGGGCTGCTCTCGATGGATCCGGCCGACGACGACGCACCGGGGCGGCAGCTGTTCGACGCCGACGCGGCCTGGCCGGCGACGAAGGTGACGGCCCGGACCGACGCCGCCTACCTGCACCTGCGGATCAAGCTGGCGGACTCGCCGCCGACCACCTTGCTGATCGGCTTCGACGTGCTGCCGGAGCTGACCGGGCCGCCGATGGCCGGGAGCGCGGACCGTCGTCCGGACGCGGCCTTCGCGCTCAACCTCGCCGGGCACGACGGACAGGCGTACCTGCGAAATCAGCTGGATCCGGTCCGCCTGGACGTCGGAGTCCCGGCCTCGGCACGAGGGCCGGCGCCGGAGGGCTGGAAGCCGTTCGAGTTGCTGATGGGCCGCGCGATGACGATACCGACCAGCAAGATCGAAGTGCCGGTGGCGCTGCAGAATCCGGGGCGGCTGGAGTACGGCGATTGGCGGTCGGGTGCCAGTCTCGCGCTCTGGCATCGCGACGACGACACCGTGGACGTGCGGGTGCCGTGGGCGATGCTCGGATTCGCCGACCCGTCGACGCACCGGGTGGGCGTGCCCGCGAAGGGCAGGCTGACCACGAAGGTCAGTCCGGGGGTGACAGTGTCGCTGACGGCATCCGGGACCGAACAGGCCATCGGTCAGGTGACCTGGGAAAGCTGGAACCGGCCGCAATACATCGAGCGCTTGAAGCAGGGAGCCGGCCAGTTCCGGGACGCGGCTCTGGCGCAGACCTCCGACTGACCTCACGCCGACCGGCGGCCAGCAACAACATCGCCCCACCCGCGATCAGCAGGGCGCCGAGCGTCACCAGCGCCATGAGCGCCAATACCCTCTCCGAGATCCACACGCAAGCATTATGCGGATTTTGTCCGCTTTTGAGGCTCTCGACACACCGGTTTGCATGACCTACCCCAAACACAGCTGGTACACAGGAAGCGAAAAGCTGACGCAAAGCGTGGCCCGCGAAAGTGGGGGCATGACGATGGCGAACGCAGATCCCAGCACCGACCTCCGGCGGGCCGACGGCACCCCGGTCCGGGTCCTCGTGGTCGACGACGAGCCGACGCTGGCCGAGCTGCTGTCCATGGCCCTGCGCTACGAGGGCTGGGAGGTGCGTAGCGCCGCCGACGGGCAGTCCGCGGTGCGCACCGCCCGCGAGTTCCGCCCGGACGCCGTCATCCTCGACATGATGCTGCCCGACATCGACGGGCTCGAGGTGCTGCGCCGGCTGCGCGGCGAGACCCCCGAGGTCCCGGTGCTGTTCCTGACCGCCAAGGACTCGGTCGAGGATCGCATCACCGGCCTCACCGCGGGCGGCGACGACTACGTGACCAAGCCGTTCAGCCTGGAAGAGGTGGTGGCCCGGCTGCGCGGGCTGATGCGCCGGATGGGCCGCGCCCCGATGCGCTCCGACTCCGAGCTGGTCGTCGGCGACCTGTCGCTCGACGAGGACAGCCACGAGGTGCGCCGCGGCGGCGACCTGGTCACCTTGACCGCTACCGAGTTCGAGCTGCTGCGGTATCTGATGCGCAACCCGCGCCGGGTGCTGAGCAAGAGCCAGATCCTGGACCGGGTGTGGAACTACGACTTCGGCGGCCAGGCCAACGTCGTCGAGCTCTACATCTCGTACCTTCGTAAGAAGATCGACGCGGGCCGCGCGCCGATGATTCACACCATGCGTGGTGCCGGCTATGTCCTCAAACCCGCGGACTGACATGTCCGTCCCCCACCCCGCCCGCTGGCGTAGCCCGGCGGGCTGGTCCATGCAGGCCCGAATCGTCGCGATCATGCTGGGGCTGCTGACCCTGCTCGGCGTCGCGGTCGGCGGGACCACCGAGCTGTTCCTGCACAAGAACCTGTACGGCCAGGTCGACGCGAAGCTGGACCAGGCGTCCGGCGCGTTCCACGGCGGGCCGCAGGGACCCCGGCCGGGCGGCAACGCCGCGGAGAGCCGCCCGTACGGCGAGATCAACTCGATCTCGCTGCTGTTCGACAACGGCACCGTCGTCAACGGCGGCATGATCGTCGGAAAGCAGGACCCGTACGGCCAGCCGTACGCCGACTGGGTGCAGCTGAACTCGGGAAACCTGGCCAGGCTCACCGCCGTCACCCCGAACGGCACCAAGTCCAACGTCACGATCGACGGCTACGGGGACTACCGCGTGATGGCCGTCGCCTTCCAGACCCAGGACGGCACCACCGGTCTGCGGATCATCGGTATGCCCTTGAAGTCCACACAGGACACCCTGATGCGGGCGGGCATCGTCATCGGCGCCGCGCTGCTGATCACGCTGATCATCGCGGGCTGGGCCGGCGCGGCCATCGTCCGGCGCACCATGCGCCCGCTGGGCCGGGTCGCCGCGACCGCCACCCGCGTCTCCGAGCTGCGGCTCGACCGCGGCGAGGTGGAGCTCGCGCAGCGCGTGCCGCTGCCGGACACCGACCCGCGCACCGAGGTGGGCCGGGTCGGCGCCGCCCTCAACCGTCTGCTCGACCACGTCGGCAACGCTCTCGAAGCCCGGCACGCGAGCGAGATGCAGGTGCGGCAGTTCGTCGCGGACGCCAGCCACGAACTGCGCACCCCGCTGGCCGCCATCCGTGGCTACGCCGAGCTCAGCCGGCGCAGCCCGCAGCCGGTCCCGGACGAGATCGCGCACGTGCTCAACCGGGTCGAGTCCGAGGCGAAACGGATGACCCTGCTCGTCGAGGACCTGCTGCTGCTGGCCCGCCTGGACGCCGGCCGGCCGCTCGCCCACGATCCGGTGGACCTGACGATGCTGGTGGTCGACGCGGTGAGCGACGCGCACGCGGCCGGACCCCGCCATCAGTGGCACCTGGACGTGCCCGACGAGCCGGTCACGGTCGACGGCGACGGCGCCCGGCTGCATCAGGTGCTCGCCAATCTGCTCGCCAACGCCCGTACGCACACGCCGGACGGCACCTCGGTGACGGTCTCGGTGAGCGCGACGCCCGAGGCGGCCGTGTTGCGCGTCACCGACGAGGGCCCGGGCATCCCCGCGGAGCTGCAGCCGCACATCTTCGAGCGGTTCGCCCGCGGCGACAGCTCACGCTCGCGCGCGGCCGGGAGCACCGGGCTCGGCCTCTCCATCGTGTCGGCCGTGGTCGTGGCGCACGGCGGCGGCGTCTCCGTGGAGAGCGTCCCGGGCCGGACCGTCTTCACCGTGCTGCTCCCGCTGGCGGCCACACCCGCGATCACGCCGGCCGCATGACCGCGCTATGCTCCCCCACGTGTTACGTGGTTATTGGCGCTTTACGAGGCCGGCTCTGCAGCCGGTGCCTCGGGCGTAACCACGTGACCTGAGACACCACACAGAGCCGGTAGAGGTAGCGACAGTGTCGCTGCCTTTTATTTTTGCCTAGAGCAAAAGCCGGCTCTCTTGGTGGGCGCCGGCAGAGGAGATGAAGACCGTGATCGTCCCCGAGGTCCAGCGCGTGCGTGACCAACGCATTGACCGCATCGTCCCGCTGATGAGCCCCGCCCTGCTGCACCACGAGCTGCCCCTGACCGCCGAGCTTCAGGACACGGTCCTGGCCGGGCGGCGAGAGGTCGAAGAAGTGGTCGCCGGCCGCGACCGACGACTGATGGTGGTCGTCGGTCCGTGTTCGGTGCACGATCCGGTGGCCGCCGGCGAATACGCCGGCCTGCTCGCCGAACAGGCCGCCCGCCTGCAGGAGGACCTGCTCGTGGTGATGCGCGTCTACTTCGAGAAGCCGCGTTCCACCGTCGGCTGGAAAGGCTTGATCAACGACCCGGGGCTGGACGGCTCCGGCGATGTCGGGACCGGCCTGCGGATCGCCCGCAAGCTGCTCCTGGAGATCGTCGGACGAGGACTGCCGACCGCCGTCGAGTTCCTCGACCCGATCACGCCGCAGTACATCGCCGACACCGTGTCCTGGGGTGCGATCGGCGCCCGTACCGTCGAATCGCAGGTCCACCGGCAGCTGGCCTCCGGCCTGTCCATGCCGATCGGCATGAAGAACCGCCCGGACGGCAGCATCGCCACCGCCATCGACGCCATCCGGGCGGCGGCCGCGTCGCACGTCTTCCCCGGCATCGACTTCGGGGGCACCCCGGCGGTCCTGAGCACCAACGGCAACCCGGACACCCACCTGGTGCTGCGCGGCGGCGACGGCCGGCCGAACTACAGCGCCGCTGACGTCGAGGGCGCGCTGCAGCTGCTGCGCAAGGCCGAGCTGCCGGAGCGCGTCGTGATCGACTGCTCGCACGGCAACAGCGGCAAGGATCACACCCGTCAGCCGAGCGTGGCCGACGACGTGTCCGGCCAGATCGAGGCCGGGCAGAACGGCATCGTCGGGGTGATGCTGGAGAGCTTCCTGGTGCCCGGGCGGCAGAACCTCGGCGGCGAGCTCACCTACGGTCAGTCGGTGACCGACGCCTGCATGGGCTGGGACACCACGGTCGAGGTGCTGGAGAGGCTGGCGCGGGCGGCGCACTCGCGACTCACAGCCCGCCCACAGTAGCGGCACATCGGCGGGATAGGGCAACCACCGACAGTTACCGAGGTAAGCATCCCCTGCCCCGTGGAGAGCCTCGATGACCACGACGTTGCCCGTCCCGCCGCTTGTCGTCCCTCAGGCGCCGCCGCCGACCCGCCGCTGGATCCGCCCGGCCCTGGGCGTCCTGCTGCTGCTCACCGGAGTCCTCTACCTCTGGGGGCTCGGCAAGAACGGCTGGGCCAACTCGTTCTACTCGGCGGCGGTGCAGGCCGGCTCGGTGAGCTGGAAGGCGTTCTTCTTCGGCTCGTCGGACGCGGCCAACTCGATCACGGTCGACAAGACGCCGGCGTCGCTGTGGGTGATGGCGCTCTCCGCGCGGGTCTTCGGGGTGAACGCCTGGAGCATCCTGGTGCCGCAGGCGCTGATGGGCGTGGCCAGCGTGGGGCTGCTGTTCACGTCGGTGCGCCGCTGGTTCGGACCGGCCGCGGGACTGCTCGCCGGCCTGGTGCTGGCGCTCACCCCGATCGCGGCGCTGATGTTCCGGTTCAACAACCCGGACGCGCTGCTCGTGCTGCTCATGGTGGCCGGCGCGTACGCGACGACCCGCGCCATCGAGAACGGCTCCACCAAGTGGATCATGCTGGCCGGGGTGTTCGTCGGGTTCGGTTTCCTCGCGAAGATGCTGCAGGCGCTGCTGGTGGTGCCGGCGTTCGCGCTGGCCTACCTCTTCGCCGGGCCGCCCAAGCTGGGCAAGAGGATCTGGCAGCTGCTGCTCTCCGGTCTTGCGGTGGTGGTGTCGGCCGGGTGGTACATCGCGATCGTCTCGCTCGTGCCGGCGTCCATGCGGCCCTACATCGGCGGATCGCAGAACAACAGCCTGCTCGAGCTGGCCCTGGGCTACAACGGCCTGGGACGGCTCAGCGGGGACGAGACCGGCAGCGTCGGCGGTGGGGGCGGCGGAGGCGGGGGTGGCGGCTTCTGGGGATCGACCGGCCTGTTGCGCATGTTCGCGCCGGAGCAGGGCGGTCAGGTCGCGTGGCTGCTGCCGGCCGCGTTGATCCTGCTGGTCGCCGGCCTGGTGATCACCTTCCGCCGGGTGCGCACCGATCGGCAGCGGGCCGGCCTGATCCTGTGGGGTTCGTGGCTGCTGGTCACCGGGCTGACGTTCAGCTTCATGCAGGGGATCTTCCACGCGTACTACACGGTCGCGCTGGCGCCGGCCATCGGTGCGCTGGTCGGCATGGGTGCGGCGGTGTTGTGGCGGCATCGGCGGCACTGGGCGGCGGCGGTGACACTGGCCGTGGCGATCGCGGTGACGGCGTGGTGGTCGTACGTCCTGCTGGCCCGTAGCGCCGACTTCCTGCCCTGGCTCAAGTGGGTGGTGCTGGTCGGCGGTCTGCTCGCGGCGGTCGCGGTGCTGGGCTCACTGCGCCTGCCCACCCGGGTGGGCGCGGTGGCTGCCGGCCTTGCGCTGATCTTCGTGCTTGCGGGGCCGGCCGCGTACGCCGTACAGACCGTGTCACAGCCGCATACGGGTTCGATCCCGTCGGCGGGGCCGGCTACCGACGCGGCATTCGGGCCCGGTGGTGGGCGCGGGTTCGGCGGCGGACGCGGCGGTGGCGGATTCGGCGGCGGGCGCGGCCAGAACGGGACGTTCCCCGGTTTCCCCGGCGGCACGCAGAACGGCGGCGGCTTCCCGGGCGGTTCCCAAAACGGCGGCGGCTTCGCCGGCGGTGCCCAGAACGGCGGCGGCTTCCCCGGCCTCCCGGGCGGCTCGCAGAACGGCGGCCTGCCCGGCGGATCCCAGAACGGCGGCGGCTTCCGCGGCGGTGGCGGCATGGGCGGCCTGCTCGACTCGGCATCGGTCAGCGCCGAGATGAAGGCCCTTCTCCTGGCCGACGCCGACAAGTACACCTGGGTCGCCGCATCGGTCGGCTCGCAGAACGCGTCCGGCTACCAACTGGCCACCGGTAAGCCGGTGATGCCGGTGGGCGGCTTCAACGGCAGCGACCCCTCCCCGACGTTGGCCCAGTTCCAGGAATACGTGGCCCAGGGCAAAATCCACTACTTCATCGGCGGCGCCGGCTTCGGCGGGCGCAGCGCGGGCGGCAGCAACGCGAGCGCCCAGATCGCCGAGTGGGTCCAGGCGAACTTCACCGCCAAGACCGTGGGAAACACGACGGTCTACGACTTGACGGCGCCCACCACGAATACGACAGCCTGACACTTCCCCGAATCGCGGGCGGCTCCCACACGGGAGCCGCCCGCACGCGTTTTCGCTGTTCATAGCGAGGGCACAGGGCGGGCACAAATGCAGCTCAGGACCGAGCGCGACCTTGGAGCCCATGAGCCTTGAGACACTGTCCGCCGACGCCCCCGACACGACCCCCGCCGGCGCCCCGGTCCTCGACGTGGTCGTCCCCGTCTACAACGAGGAACGCGACCTCGAGCCGAGTGTGCGACGGCTACGGGCGTACCTCAAAGCGCATTTCCCCTACCCCTTTCGGATCACCGTCGCCGACAACGCGAGCACCGACGCCACGGCCCAGGTGGCGCGGCGGCTGACCGAGGAGTTTCCCGACGTACGCTCGGTGCGCCTCGACGAGAAGGGCCGCGGGCTCGCGTTGAAGCACGTGTGGACGCGCTCGGACGCCGCGGTCCTGGCGTACATGGACGTCGACCTCTCCACCGACCTGGGTGCGCTTCTGCCCTTGGTCGCGCCGCTCATCTCGGGGCACTCCGACCTTGCGATCGGCTCCCGGCTGGCGCGTGGCTCCCGGGTCGTCCGTGGCCCGAAGCGCGAGTTCATCTCCCGCGGCTACAACCTGCTGCTCCGGGGCACGCTGGCCGCCCATTTCTCCGACGCGCAGTGCGGTTTCAAGGCGATCCGCGCGGAGGTGGCCGCCCGGCTGCTGCCGATGGTCGAGGACCCCGGCTGGTTCTTCGACACCGAGATGCTGGTGCTGGCCGAGCGCGCCCGGCTACGCATCCACGAGGTCCCGGTCGACTGGGTAGACGACTCGGACAGCCGCGTCGACATCATCCCCACCGCCGTAGCCGACCTGAAGGGCATAGTCCGCCTGGCACGCGCGCTGTCCACCGGCCGCCTCCCCCTGGCCACCCTGCGCGACCAGCTGGGCCGCGATCAGCCGGCCCGGGAGCAGCCCGGCGGCGGTCAGCTGCCCGGCGGCGGTCGCCTGGCCGGGGAGCAGGCCGTCCGCGATCAGGCGGGCCGGGATCCGCTGCGCGTGGCCGGCCTCCCGGCGGGGCTGCCGCGCCAGCTCGTGCGCTTCGCGGTGGTCGGTGTCGCGAGCACGCTAGCCTACCTGGCGCTGTTCGCGTTGCTGCGCACCGGAATGGGCCCGCAGTGGGCGAACTTCACCGCCCTGCTGATCACCGCGATCGCCAACACCGCGGCGAACCGGCGCCTGACCTTCGGCGTACGCGGCACCGAAAGCGCCTGGCGTCACCAGGCACAGGGCCTGATCGTCTTCGGGATCGGCCTGGGCGTCACGAGCGGCTCGCTGGCCCTGCTGGACGCCACCACGGTCCAGCCCGCCCGGCTCATCGAGCTGTCGGTGCTGGTCATCGCCAACCTGATCGCAACCGCCGCACGCTTCCTGCTCATGCGCATCTGGGTGTTCCGCCCGGCCCGAGCCCTGCCGGCCGAGCGGTAACGTCGTCGCCCGGGTTGCTAGACCCGGTGCCGCCTCCGCTCCCGGATCACGCCGTAGATCATCACGGCGAACACGACGATGCCGCAGAAAGCCGTAGCCGCGGCCGCGATCCACCACATGAAGACCGCGAGCACGATGGCGCAGGTCCACACCACGATGGCGGTGAGGATGAGGGACAGAGGAACGCGCTTACGTGGTAGGGGTGGGAGCTCGCCAACTGTGAACCGCGCACAAAACTCTGGATCGTCCTCTAGCAGTTGGCGCTCCAACTGCGCCAGTCGCTGGTTGTCTTCCCTACTCAGCATCGTCGCCACCTCCGGTCTGGCCCGGGCCGCACATGATCGGAGGGGCAGCCTCTCCGATCAATGACATTGTTACCCGCAAGTTGCCGTTGCGAAAACTGTTCGCGTGCCAGTTGACGCGTGTGAATCTGGCGACACGTCCACAGTGGTCACTCCACAGCCACCGTGACGTCGGAAACTCCCCGGCCACGGGCCACCTCGGCCGACTCGTCCTCGAGTTTCTTGCGATGCGCCGCGGTCAACCGGCCGAACGGTGTCACGGTCAAATCGACCCGCTTGCGGCCGGCCATCTTCGCCCGCCAGACGCCGGCGACCTCGCCGTCGACCAGCAGCGCACCCGGGTTGCCGAGGACGCGCCACACCTCTTTCTGCCGGGCACGATCAGGAATCAGCAGGTCACGGTCGCGCGCTTGCAGGAACGGATCCATCGGCGGGATCAGCCGGACCCCGGTGACCGGAGCCGCGGACGTCAGCTCGTCGACCGAGGTCTCGGGCAGCCACGTGGCGCGCCCATCGAGAGTGATCTCCACCACTCCGGACGGCCAGACCTTCTTCATCTCGGCGGTGCTGCTGCCCAGATACTTCCCGACCTCCACGGGGGTGGCTGGGCCGAAGAACCGTAGATACGTCGTGATGAGCGCGCCGACCCCGGAATTCTTTTTGGGCTGCGGCGGCGCCTTCGTGATCGGGGCGAGCATGGCGTCCTTGCCCCGCGACACCACCTCGACGCCGCCGGCCAGCCCAGAGTGTTGCCAGACGTTGCCCGCGATGTGCCGCGCCTTGCACGTGCGGCAGTCATACGTCAGGGACCGTGGCACCCGCTTGCTGACCTCGGTGCTCACCTCGCCGCGCGGCATCGGCTCGTGCAGCACCTCGCGGAACGCGGCCGCGGTGACCCGGAACGCCTCGACGCCCAGTTTCACGCCGTCGGGGATCTGGGCGCTGTTGATCCGCACCGAGGCATCCGCGTCGCTGACCGGCCACAGCTGTTTGACCAGGGCCGCGAGGTCGGCGCGGCGCAGCAGATGGGGAGCCCCACGAGCCGCCCACACCATGATCAATCGGTCGTCGTCGAAGTCGGCGGTGGTGCGCGCGGCGAGCGCCACTTGGACCGAGCCCGGCGTGTATTCCTGGATCCCCAGGTCGAGCACGTGCAGGTCGCCCGGTCGCTCGGAGCCCCTGGTCGCGAGCCCGAGAGCGCGCGCCCGGTAGGCCATCACGTGTGCACGATCAACGCTGATCATGACACCTCCAGCAATGAGGAATCTCAGGTGCGACGACCGTACCGCCGGGCTGCGACATTTCTCAGCCGTTCCAGCCGGGCGCCGGTCCGCCCCTCGACCAGCTCCCACGTGTCCAGGCTGGTCGGACCGTACGGGCCCTCCTGGAGAATCGGCGGCTCACCGGTCAGCCGGTAGCCGCAGCGGCGGGCCACGGCGGTGCTCGCGGTGTTTCCCGGATCGATCCGGAGCAACAGCCGGCTTAAGTTCAGCGAATTCTGGGCGTACGACGAAAGCAGCGACAACGCACCCGACGCGAGTCCTCGTCGCCGATGCCCGCGGCCCACCAGATAGCCGAGTTCGGCCTCCTTGAGGCCGAGATCCACGCCGAAGAGCAGCACCTCACCGAGCGGCCGGCCGCCGTCCGTGGTGATCGCGAGCTGGATGCGCTGGCCGCCGATGCGTCCCTGGTACGCCCGTTTGAGGTACGCGATGCCGGCCTCGACGTCGAACGGCGACGGCATCGGCGTCCAGCGCGCGATGTCCGGCTCGTCCAGCATGATGACCAGGTCGTCGAGGTCCTCGGAGCGCCACTCGCGCAGGATGATGCCGTCCCCCGTCAGGGTGAGTGGATACGGAAGACGGCTTGCGGCCATGATTCGATCCTGCCCGTATGGACCCGGTTCCGGCCAGTAGCGATCGATATGAAGCCCATGAGTGATTACTCATGCCCTGCGAGTCGGGTTTCTGCTACCGCTCTTTGTGAAGGTGTTGTGTGCGACCTGGCAGAACGCCGTTTCGGCCGCCTACGTTGTTGATCATGAGAGCGATCCGCGTGTGGCTGGCGATCTTCATCATCGGGCTGGTGCTCAGCGGCGCCACCGCGTTTCCGCTGGTCAGCGAGGTGCGGCTGCTGACCTTTGTGCTTCATCACGCGCCGGCCCCGGACGCGCTGGTGGTGTTCCTCGACCGGGTTCGCGAAGGCCTGCTGACAACTGACACTAATTACCCATTTATCGCGTACGGGACAGATTGGCTCGCCTTCGCGCACCTGGTGATCGCCGTCGCGTTCGTCGGTCCGTGGCGTGATCCGATTCGCAACATTTGGGTGATCGAGTGGGGAATGATCTGCTGCGTCGGCATTGTCCCGCTCGCCCTGATCGCCGGCCCGATCCGGCAGCTGCCCTGGTGGTGGCTCCCGATCGACATCTCGTTCGGAGTGTTCGGCATCATCCCTTTGATCATCGTCCACCGATTGATCAAGCGACTTGATTCCGCGCCCACCGCACATTCACCGATCGCCGACCGGCACACAGTAGACGATCACGCATAACGTGGGAGCGTGGACGACCATACAGCGGTAGCGACGAAACGGGGCGAAAAGTACGGCGGCCTCTCCCGCACCGAACGCGCCTCCGAGCGACGAGCACGCATCGTCGCGTCGGCCGTGCACCTTTTCGGCACCCGGGAGTACGAATCGATCACCGTGGCCGAAGTCTGTACCGGCGCGAAGGTCTCCAAAAGGTACTTCTACGAGCATTTCCACGACCGCGAGGATCTGATCGTCCAGGTCCACCGCGAGACGAACGAGTGGCTCCTGACCGGCGTCGTGCGCTCCGCCCCGGAACACCCCGCGAGCATCGAGGAGTTGCTGCGCCCCGCCCTGCGGACGCTCGTGCGCATGCTCCGTGACCAGCCCGAACGCGCCCGCGTCATCTACATCAACGCACCCCGCATGGAGACCCGCCGCCGCGGCGTCCTGCGCCACGACGCCGAGTTCCTGGCCCACGTGCTGCGCCGCGTGTCGACCGGCCCCGAGGACCAGGTGCGCTACGGCCGCACGCTGCTGGCCCTGGTCGCCGGCATCAGCGAGGTCATCATCGACTGGATCACGAACGGCATGGACGACCCACCGGACCTGCTGGCCGACCACCTCACCGGCATCGCACTGGCCCTGCTGAACAACTAGAGACGCTTCGGGGTCGTGGTCCGAATCCGCACCGTTCCCAAGCCGGGCCGCAGCGGATCTCGATGCCATGCGGGTCCAGCAACCGGCGACCCGTAATCGGCGACCCACAGCAGTCCGCGGCGCGCAGCAGTCCGCAGCCCGGCAGCGGCAGCGGCAGCGGCAGCCGAGGTGACCACGAGCCGCACAGGTGTCCAGGTCGACGTGCACCTCGTCCGTCCATCCCACTATGTGGCGACCCCGGCCATATTCTGGACTCTCTTGAGACCTTGGAGAGTTGCGCCCACATGTGAGCCCGAACTCTCCAAGGTCTACCAAACATGGCGAGAAGCGCCGGAGCAAAGGGTACGAATGTGAAGAAAACGGCGCTCCACTGTGGACGCGAATCTCGCATTGTGGACGCGCTGCCACGATGTGGACGCCGGTCCCATACAACGGACAGGGATCCCACATCATGGCCTTGCACGGCACTGACTGGCGCTACCTGACGCTGCCTGGCGCGCACCCCGGTCGGCGGCGCGCGGCAATGCCCATCCCGAGCCGCCGTGTTACGGTCGCGGCCGCGAGGCTGCGAAACGACCCAGGCTGCCATCGACAGAGCCGACCCGACCAGATGAGCCGAGCAGCAAGGCCGACAGCGCCGGTAACAAGCCGATCAGCACCGAGACCTCAGGCGCGAAAGATCTCTAGCCCGGTCACGCAGGCCACGGGCGCAGGCCGAACACGCGGGGCGGCCTACGCCCGGTGTGCCGAGATCTCCACCCCGGCCGCCCGCAACCGGGTCACCAGCGGGTCGCCGAGCGCCGTGGCCGGGGTCAGCACGCCGCCGGCGGAGGGCGGCAGCTCGTCACGGTCGGCCGTCAGCGTGAGGGCCGATTCCCCCAGCAGAACGGCGGTCGCCGCGTATCCGGGATCGCCCTTCTGCCGGACCCGCGCCCGATACCGCTCACCCTTGGCGGTGGTGGCGAAGAAATCGAAGGTGTAGTGCCCGGCGCTGCGGATCCGCTCACTCGGCCCTTGGCCCGGCTTCGGCAGCACGCGGTCCAGCACGAACCGCGTCGGTGGCAGGGTGAGCCCGACGAAGAGAGCCCCGATGCCGGCCTTGATGCCGTTGGCGACGACCGGCGAAAGCGCAGACGTGCCGGCACTCATCAGCTCGCGATAACGGAAGCTTCGTCCGTACGCCCATCCGCGTAACGCGTTGCTGCGCCGCACCACCCGCGTGTTGTACGACGCCATGAAGAACGGCGCCAGCGTGCCCCGTAACGACGGGTCGACGACGTCGCCGCGAACGGTGGCCATGTCGCTCTGCCGGCCGAGATCCGGTTCAGCGGCGCGATCCGGAGTCAACGAGTACGGGCTGGCTGCCATCCGCCGCAGCACGCGATCGTCGTTCACGACGTCGAGCTGGCTGCGGATCGAGTCGATGGTGCCGCCGCTGGCCGCGCCACGCAGCCCGGTCACCACCATCGAGGTGTCGGCGAGCTCGCCGGCCCCGTCCGCGATCACCGCGTCGTACAGCACGTGCACGCCCAGATCGGACGGGATCGAGTCGAAGCCGCACGAGTGCACGATCCGCGCCCCGGTCCGGCGCGCGAGCTCGTCGTTCGCGTCGATGCTCCGCCGCGCGAAGACCACCTCACCGGTCAGATCGACATAGTCGGTGCCGGCCGCTGCGCACGAGTGCACGAGGTGCTCGCCATACCTCACGTACGGCCCGACGGTGGTCACCACGACGCGCGTCGAGACGGCGAGCCGATTGAGCGCGACCGTGTCGGAGGCGTCCGCGACCACGATCGGCCAGTCGACCCCGAGCCGGTCCCGGACCGCGGCCAGTTTCGCGCCCGAGCGCCCGGCCAGCGCGATGTTCGTGCCTTTCGGCGCATGGGCGGCCAGATATTGGGCGACAAGCACGCCGACGAAGCCGGTGGCGCCGTACACGACGATGTCATGATCGCGGTCAGGTTGGCTCATGACAGTCGATTGTGCCGCAAAGTAAGCTTCCAGCATTACCCATGAGTAATTTATCGTTCTCGCACGTGGGCCGCCTCGATCGTGATTAGCGTCGGCCCCGACCCGTGAAGACGGGCACCGCGGGCGGAACGCCGAATCCCAGCCGCCGCCGCGCGGAACTCGAACTCAAGGCCTGGGAGCGGGGGACCCAAGTTCCACGGCGTGCCACGCATGTCTCGGGGTGAAGCCGCCACCGGCGGCCGGGCTCCTCGGCCCGAACCCGACAGCTGACCTCGCAGGCGTGGAGGTTTCAAGCTCATGGCACAAATGAAGAAGAACGCCCGGCTGGCCGTCGGGCTGGTGAGCGCTTTCGCGTTGCTCGCTCCGGCGGCACCGGCGGAAGCAGACGTGAACTGGGACGCGATCGCGCACTGCGAGTCGAACGGGAACTGGGGAGCCAACACCGGCAACGGCTATTACGGTGGGCTCCAGTTCAGCCGGGGGACGTGGCGGGCGCACGGCGGCGGCAAGTATGCGCGAACGGCCAACCGGGCCACCCGTGCCGAGCAGATCAGCGTCGCCGAGAAAGTGCTGCGGCGGCAGGGATTGGGCGCGTGGCCCACGTGCGGCAAGAGGGCGCATCACGCGAAGCGCCACAAGGTGACGAACCACCGGACAACGGCCCGGAAACCGAACACCCGACGGGCCGGCGCAACCTACGTCATCCGCAGCGGTGACACGCTCAACCGGATCGCGAAGAGGTGGCACGTCAGGGGCGGATGGCATGCGCTTTACCGCCTGAACCGGGCGACCGTCCACAATCCACATCAGATCTATCCCGGCCAGCGCATCAGGCTCTGAGGCCCGGGGCCGCCGCGGTCGTCCGCTCGCGGCGGCCCCACTCACGCCTTCGAACCCGCCCCCGGCGAGTTATCCACAGGCCGGCAAATCGGCATGACGCCCGAGTCGCCGCCGGGCTAACTTCTCCGCATGAACGAGACCCCACTGCGACAGAGACTCCGAGAAGCGTTACCGGCGGCGATGAAATCGCGCGATCGAGCGGCGGTGTCCGCGCTGCGGGCGACGCTCTCGGCCATCGACAACGCCGAGGCCGTCGCGGTGGATGACGGCGTCCGGCAAGGTCTGGCCATCGAGCAGACACCGATCGGGGCGGGCGCGGCGGAGGCCGAAAGACGGGTGCTGAGCGAGGCGGACGTGGAGCGGATCGTCCGGGCCGAGATGGCGGAGCGGGAGGCGGCGGCAGTGGAATACGAGAGGGCCGGCCACACGGATCGGGCGGCGCAGTTGCGGGCCGAGGCCAGAGCGTTGGCGGCGAGCGCCATGGGCTAATAACTTGTGATCCGGACCACCATTAGGCTCCCCAGCGTAGTGGCACTATTGATCAAGCCGTCCCCCGGTGCACGTCACCTGACTGATGCTAACGAGCCCGTCCCCTGGTGAGGATCTCCTGCAGAACTCCACGATGAAAGGGCGAGAACGCAGATGCCAAAGCTGACTGTCGGGGAAGAGAACGGCTCCCCGATTGAGCTTTACTACGAGGACTTCGGCGCCGGTACGCCGGTTGTCCTCATCCACGGATGGCCGTTGTCCGGTCGTTCGTGGGAGCGTCAGGTTCCGGCGTTAATTGAGGACGGTTACCGGGTCATCACATATGACCGACGGGGTTTCGGTAACTCCTCGCAGCCGTACGGCGGGTACGACTACGACACCCTCGCGGCCGACCTGAACCGCGTCCTCGAGCACCTCGACCTGCACGACGTGACGCTGGTCGGGTTCTCGATGGGCGGCGGTGAGGTGGCGCGGTATGTGAGTCGCTACGGCGTCGACCGGGTCACCAAGGCCGTGTTCGCGGCCGCGGTCCCGCCGTACCTGTACAAGACGGACGAAAATCCGGAAGGTGCGATCGACGAGGCGCTGCTGACGTCGTTCCACGAGAGCATCCGGCAGGACCGGGCCGCGTTCGTGGACGGGTTCGTGACGAACTTCTTCTCGGTCAAGGGACGCACCGACCTGGTGAGCCCGCAGCAGCAGGCCTACAACTCGCAGATCGCCGCGTTCGGGTCGCCGCAGGGCACGCTCGAGCTGACGACCGCCTACACGAAGACCGACTTCCGCGAAGATCTTCGGCAGTTCTCCATTCCGACGCTGGTCATTCACGGTGACTCCGACGCCATCGTGCCGTTCGAGGCCAGCGGGCGGCGGACCGCCGAGATCGTCACCGATGCCAAGCTGGTGGTGGTGCCGGACGCGCCGCACGGGTTCAACGTGACGCATGCCGACATCTTCAACGCGGAGCTACTCGCCTTCCTGCGCGGCTGACTTCTTGGGGGAGAGTCAGCCGACTGGCGGCGGGGTGCGTGGTCGCCCGCACCCCGCCGCCCTGGGCGAGACGTTCAGGTATTCGTCCAGCCGGGCCGCGGCGGTGAGCATTGCCCGCCCGCGAGCGGTCAACCGTTCGCGCCAGTCGTGCAGGGAATCGGCGAGAGCGTTCGCCCCGCCCGCCTCCCGCACATGCCTGAGCACGGTCGCGATGTGGGCCAGCGGATAACCGCCGCGCCGCAGCAGATGGGCGAGGTCGGCGTCGCGTACGTCGTCGGATGAGTAGACCCGGTAATGCGTGACGGGATCCCTTACCGGGGTCAGAATTCCGGCCCGCTCCCATTTGCGTAGTGTCGCGGGCTTCAGCCGCAGCCGATGCGCGAGCGCACTGATCGGCAACGCCCCGCCGGGCGCGCCAAGGCCGCGGGCCATGCCGCGCGGCGCGCCAGGAGTGCCGGCCGCGCCAGGAGTGCCGGCCGCGCCGGCCGGGATCGGGGCGTCGCCGGTCAGCTCTTCGATCGCGGCCGAGACCGCGTCCAGCGTTTGCCGGTCGCGGGACAGCTGCTCGTGGCTGGCGTCGAGGGCCTGCAGCGCCACGTCCAGCGCGCCGTCGTTGACCGCGCGCATGATGGTTCCGCTGGTCGCGTAACCGTGTGCCGAGATCAAGGCCAGGTACGCGCGAAGGGCGGCGGCATGGACCTCGGTATACCGGCGGTAACCGGAGGCGCTGCGTTCCGCGGGTGGGAGCACGCCGTCGCTTTCGTAGTTCCGCACGGCCTGCGCGGAGAGGCCGTGCTCCCGCGCCAAGTCGACCGGCCTGCGGTTTGAGGCTTGAGCGGTCATTTCCCGAGAGCCCTCCGGGTAAAGTCTCCATGGGCGGTTCAACGATACGGTCTAGTCTATGACCTTCGATATCGGTGCCTTCCTGGACGCGTACGCCATGAAGCCCGGCCTGCTCGCCCTGGGTGAGCCGACGCACGGCGAGCCGGCCTTTCCGCAGTTGCGTAACGACCTGTTCGAGGCGCTGGTGGAGCGTGGCTTCCGGTCGATCGCGCTGGAATCCGACCGGGTGGCCGGGCTGACCGCCGACACGTACGTGCGTGGTGCGGACGTGTCGCTCGATGGCGCGTTCTCGCACGGCCTGGGAGAGTTGCCGTCCACGCGCGACCTGATGGTCTTCATGCGCGACTACAACGCGGCACATCCGGGCGATCGGCTGACGTTCTACGGCTTCGACGGCCCGTACGAGATGACGACCGCACCAAGCCCTCGCCCATATCTGAAATATGCGCACGATTTCCTCAAGCACGGCCAAGCCCGATGGGCGCAGATCGACACGCTGCTCGGCCCGGACGACCGCTGGGCCGACACCGCCGCGCTGATGGACTACCGAAGGTCGATCGGCCGCACGCCGCAAGCCGACCGCCTACGCGAGATCGCCGACGAGATGATGGCGAGCCTCGCCGAAGCCGGCGATACCGCCGAACGGCATCGCGCCCGAATCAACCTCGCCACCGCCATCGACCTTCTCCGCTACCACGCACTGGCCGCGGAGCCCCTCCCGCAGGCCGCACGCACCTCCCGCCTCCTGGCCGAACGCGACGCAACCATGGCCCGCAACCTGATGGCGATCCGACGCCGGGAATCCGACCGAGGGCCAACCCTCCTCTTCGCCCACAACCGACACATTCAACGCAACCCAAGCAAATGGACGCTGGCCGGCATGGACCTCGAATGGCCAAGCGCCGGCGCCGCAGTCAGCGAGCACCTCGCCGACCGATACGTCGTCATCCTCGGCAGCCTCGGCGCGAGCCCCACCCTGGACATCCCGCCCGCACCCCCAAACACGATCGAGGACCAACTCCCGTACGGGCTGAGCAGCGCAACAAACGCACCAACAGCAACCCCGAGGCCCGCCACCCCCGGCTACTTCCCGTTGGACGCCGAGACCCTCAACCATGCCGACGCGGTCCTGCACATAAACACCGGCCTAACCCCCGCGACCGTCGCGACGCTGATCCGCTCCCACCCCGACGTCGACGAGCTGATCGCGAGCATTGACAACGGCGCTCCCGAGGGCGCCTGGGGCGACCGCTTCTTCTACGTAGGCCCGGACCGCCGCCAACCGTTCGCGACCATCGTGGAGCACGACGTCCCCGGCTTCGACGAGGATTCCCTGCTCGACCGGCCCGGCGTCTTCCGGCTCAACGTCGAGCTGGGCCGTACCGAGTTCGAGCGACGCTTCGGCTTCCCCCCGAAGGAGTTCGACAAGCATCGGGCCGAATACGACTTCGCCCGCGCCGACCGGTTGATGCCGCATCCGGGATACGCGCTCTACGGCTGGGCGAGCATCGTCAGCCCGGGCCCGCAGCTGCTCGACGAGATCGACGCGCTGGTCACGCACGCTCGGGCGCGGGCAGCGGAGCGTCATGCTCGATCGCTGCGGCGTCCGCCGGCTCCTCCTCGGGATTGACGTGCCGCACCGACCGCAGCGCCCACGCCAGCAGCGGCACCCCGAGCGCGACGACGATGCCGCCGACCCACATCGCGACCTGGTAGCCGGCGATGAACCGGTGCGCCTCGCTGCCGGTCGCGGCGTTCGAGCCGGCGGACAGCACGGCGCCCAGGATCGCGACGCCGAGCAGGCCGCTGACCTGGATCGACACGTTCAGCGTGCCGGAGGCGACACCGTTACGCCCGGGCGGGACGGCCGCGACGACCACGCTGTTGATCGGAACGAACGCGCCCGCCCCGATGGCGTACAGGAGATAGGCGGGTTGCAGGTCGAGCCACGAGGTGCCGGCGCCGTAGAAGCCGAGCCAGGCGACCGAGATCGCGATCAGGGCGAGGGCGGTCGCGAGGGTGCGGTCGTTGCCGAAGCGTAGGGCGATCTTCGGCGCCAGGCTCGCGGCCACGGTCATCAGCGCCGCCATCGGGATGAAGGCGGTACCGGCCAGGGTGGGCGAGAAGTGGAGTCCGTTCTGGAGATAGAGCCCCAGGTAGAAGACCGCCCCGTAGATCCCGAACGCCCACAGCCCGACACCGACGATGCCGCCGCTGAACACCCGCAGCCGGAAGACGCCGAGGTCGATCATCGGGTTCCGCGACTTCGCCTCGATGAGCAGGAACGCGGAGGCGGCCAGCACCGCGACGACGAACGAGCCCACGATGAGCGGCGAGGACCAGCCGCGTGCCTCCCCTTCGATCAACGCGTAGGTGATCGCGAGCAGCCCGAGCGCGGACACGACGAGACCGGGCAGGTCCATGCCCGAGGACCGGTGACGCTGCGAGCGCGGCATGCTTACCGCGGACAGGACCACCGCGAACACGCCGACCGGAGCGTTGACCAGGAAGATCCAGTTCCACGAGGCGTACTGGCTGAGCACTCCGCCCAGGACCGGGCCGAGAGCGACCGGGACGGCGCCGATCGCGCCCCAGATGCCGATCGCGGTGGCGCGTTCGCGCGGGTCGGGGAACAACTCGATGAGCAGCGCGAGGCCGGCCGGGGTGATCAGCGCGCCGCCGACGCCCTGCAGGACCCGCGCGGCGATCAGGACGGTCTCGTTCGGTGCGACACCGGCGGCGACGGAGGCGATGGTGAACAGCACCAGGCCGGCCAGGAACGCCCGACGCAGGCCCAGCACGTCGCCCAGGCGGCCGCCGACCAGCAACAGGCTGGCGAAGGCCAGCAGGTACGCGCTGACGATCCACTCCAGGGACTGCAGGCTGATCCCGAAATCCCGCTGGATGGACGGCAGCGCGAGGCTGACGATGTTGGTGTCGAGGTCGGTGATGAACGTCCCGAGCGCGACCGCGACGAGTGCCCACCATCTCTTGCTTTTCAATACAACTCTCCGCACGTTGTCCGGGGGTGCCTGCCACCCCGGACAACGTGCGGATCGATGAACAGTTCTAGATGGCTGCGATAACTTCCTTTTCTGGCACGACCTCCGGCTCGCTCGCCCCGGTGTGCCGCAGCGCGATCCAGCTGACCACCGCGCCGGCCGCGATCAGGGCCGCCGCGACGAGCAGCGAGAACTGGTAGCCCTGCAGGTAGCGGTGCAGTTCGGTGCCGGTGGCGGCGTTCGAGCGGTTGGTCAGGATGGCGCCGAGGATCGTGATGCCGAGCAGGCCGAACACCTCGCGGGAGACGTTGAGCATGCCCGAGGCGATGCCGGCCCGCTCGGTCGGCAGCGCCGAGACGATCACGTTGGTGAGCGGCACGAGCACGCCGCCGCCGAGCCCGTAGAGCACGAACCACGGGAGCAGATCCCAATAGGTGGTGCCCTCGCCGTACAGGGAGATGCCGGCGATCGCCGCGGCCATCAGCGCGAGTGAGACGGAGACCGTGCGGGCCGTCCCGAAACGCGCCTCCAGCCTGGGCGCCAGTGTCGCCATCACGGCCAGGACCAGCGCCATCGGCACGAACGCGGCGCCCGCCTCGGTGGGCGAGAAGCCGAGCACGTTCTGCATGTAGATGGCCGTGTAGAAGTAGATGCCGAAGACGCCGAACGCCCACAGGCCGATCGCGACCAGGCCACCGCTGAACACGCGCTGCCGGAAGACGGCCAGGTCGATCATCGGGTTGGCCGAGCGCGACTCGATGACGAGGAAGGCGGCCGCACCCACCGCGGCGAGGGCGAAGGCGCCCAGGATGTCCGGCGAGGTCCAGCCCCGCGACTCGCCTTCGATCAGGGCGTACGTGAGGGCGAACAGCGCGATCGACGAGCTGAGCAGGCCGGGCATGTCGAAGCCGCGGCGACCGGTCCGGCGCTGCGAGGCCGGGATGCTGACCGCGGCCAGCACGGCGGTCGCGATGCCGATCGGCACGTTGATCAGGAAGATCCAGCCCCAGGACGCGTGCTGGCTGAGCCAGCCCCCGGTGAGCGGGCCGATGGCCAGCGCGAGGGCGCCGACGCCGCCCCAGACACCGAACGCGGTGGCGCGTTCGCGCGGCTCCGGGAACAGCGCCGGGAGCAGGGCCAGCGCGGCCGGGGTGAGCAGGGCGGCGCCGATCCCCTGGACGGCCCGCGCGCCGATCAGCATTTCCTGGTTCTGCGCCAGGCCGGCGGCGACCGAGGCGAGCGTGAACACGCCGAGGCCGGTGAAGAAGGTGCCGCGGGCGCCGAGCACGTCGGAGATGCGGCCACCGGCGAGCAGCAGTCCGGCGAAGACCAGGATGTACGCGCTCGCGATCCATTCCAGTCCTTCGATGCTCAGCTGAAGATCTCGCTGGATCGACGGCAGCGCCACGTTGACGACGTTGTTGTCGAGATACGTCATGAAGGTGCCGAGAGCGACCGCGAACAGCCCCCACCACCTGCGGTTTTTCTCCATCAGGTCCCCCTGTACGGTGTCCGTGTACGTCGTCCAAGTACGCCGTACATGTACGGTGTATATGACACCTGTACGTTGTATGGTTGTCAAGTGGCAGGCGAAAAACTGACGAAGGCTGCGGTCGCCGAGCGCGCGTTGCGCCTCGGGGACGAGGCCGGCGTGGACGCGGTGACGATCCGCCGGCTGGCGCAGGAGCTGGGGGTGACCCCGATGGCCCTGTACTGGCACTTCAAGAACAAGGACGAGCTCCTGCAGGGCGTCGTCGATCACGCGCTCAGCGGCGTGCGGGCCGACCGCACGACCGGCGATCCGTGGCAGAAGCAGCTCCGCTCGATGGTGGAGACGCTGGTCACGGTGATGCGGAGGCATCCGGTCCTGCCCGACCTGCTGTTCTCGGTCGAGAAGGACACGGTGCTGAGCTTCAACCGGGCCACCGACGACGCGCTCGCCCTGCTCCGCGACGGTGGCTTCAGCGTTCAGGAGGGCTGGTGGATCGCGACGTACCTGCTGCACGGCTCGATCGGCCTGGTCCGGGCCCAGCCGGACTGTCCGTCGAACGTCCCGCCCGAGCAGGCCGGGGAGTGGCGGCGGCAGCGCCGGCTCAAGATCGAGCGCCTGCCGGCCGACGAGTTCCCGATGCTGGTGGCCTTCGCCGGCACGTACGCCGAGCCACAGGACACCGAGGCCTTCTATACGTTCGGGGTCAACCTGCTGATGGCGGGGGTCGAGGCCGCGGCGCAGCGCCGGGAGTGACGAAGCGCCCCTTACATAGTTGCTTGCGCAAGCGTATTTTTTGGGCGTGACCAAAGTCGACTTCTATTTCGACCCCGCCTGCCCCTTCGCCTGGATCTCCTCCCGCTGGATTCTCGAGGTCGCGCGCCAGCGCGACCTCGACCTTCGGTTCCGAGTCATGAGCCTGTACGTGCTCAACGAAGACCGTGAACTCGACGAGAAGTACCGGTCCTTCCTCGATCGCGCGATCGGACCGGTGCGGGTCCTGACCGCCGCCGCCGAGAAGCACGGCGAGGAGGTTCTCGCGGACCTCTACACCGCCCTCGGCACCCGCATCCACAACCAGGGCAACAAGGACTTCCCGGCGGTGATCCGGGAAGCGCTCGCCGAGGTCGGCCTGCCCGCGGAACTGGCCGACGCCGCCGAGAGCACCGACTACGACGAGGCCCTGCGCAAGAGCCACCACGAAGGCATGGACCCGGTCGGCATGGAGGTCGGGACGCCGACCATCCACATTGACGGGATCGCGTTCTTCGGCCCGGTGCTGAACAGCATTCCCCGTGGTGCGGACGCCCTGCGGATCTTCGACGGTGCCGTGGCGCTCGCGTCCTATCCGGACTTCTTCGAGCTCAAGCGGACGCGTACGGGATCGCTGAATTTCTCCTAAATGGACGTTGGTCGGGCGGCGTTGCGGCGTCGCTCGGTCAGCCGGCTGGACTTCACGGCGGTGCCGCAGTCGTCCATCGAGCACCACCGGCGCGAGGCGTTGCGGCTGCGGTCCAGGAAGAGAAAGCCGCATCGCGGACACGCGCGCAGCCGGCTCCGGTCGGCGTGGCGGACCAGGTCGACGAGGGCGTCGGCCAGCCGGTCCGGGATCCGGTGGGCGGCCTCGGTGCCGACGTGCAGAACCGCTCGGCCCTCGCCCGCGGGGTGCAGCGCCGAGCGGGCGATCGCCTCGGTCCAGCGCCAGGTGAGCGCGTCCAGGTCGCGGCCGTCGAGCACGGGATCGATCAGCGCGCGCAAGGTCAGCGTGTCGCGCCGGGCAGTCTCGGCCGAGACCGGTGCGGCCGCCCAGGCCTCGGCGACCTCCGCGGCCTCGTCGCCGCTTAGCAAGCCGACCAGTTTTGCCCAGGTCAGGAGCGCGGCGGGGTCGGTCAGATAGTCGGTGCCATCCGGGCCGCGCGGTGCGACCGTATTCGCCAGGTCGAGCGCCGGGTGGCCGCCGACGATGCGCAGTCCATCGAGATCTCCCGTTCCCATGTCTCCACTGTAACGCCAAACGGTGGTAGCATTCCTGAGGGCAGCACCCCCACTGCAAGTGGCGCCTGCTGCTGGCCGAGCCGAGGCGCGCCCGTCAGCTTGTCGGTGCAGACTGATCGCCATGCGCGCATTCGTGATCACCGGGCCCGGCAAGTCCGAGGTGATCGAGGTGGAACCGCCGGTCGCCCGGGCCGGCGAGGTCGTCGTGGACGTGGAACGGGCCGGCGTGTGCGGCACCGACATGGAGTTCTACTCGGGCGACATGGCATACCTGGCCAGCGGCGACGCGACGTACCCGATCCGCATCGGCCATGAATGGTGCGGCGTCGTGTCGGCGGTGGGTTCCGCGGTTTCGCCGGAATGGATCGGCCGCCGCGTGACCGGCGACACCATGCTCGGCTGCGGACGATGTCGCTTATGCCGCACCGGCCGCCAGCACACCTGCGCCGACCGGTACGAGATCGGCATCCGGCACGGCTGGCCCGGCGCGCTGGCCGAACAGCTCGCGGTGCCGGTGACGGCGTTGCTGCCGCTTCCCGATGCCGTCAATTCCATGCTGGGCGCGCTGGTCGAGCCCGGCGGTACGGCTCGGCGTGCGGTGCAGGCGACCGATCCGGTGCCGGGCAAACCGGTGCTGGTGACCGGCCCCGGCACGATCGGCCTGCTGGTCGCGATGTTCGCCGCCGCGCGCGGCATGGACGTGCACCTGCTCGGCGCCGACCCCGGCTCACTGGAGTTCGCCCGCTCGCTGGGCTTCGAGCAGGTGTGGACCAGGGACACGCTCCCGCCGGTGCCGTTCGACGCGATCGTCGACGCCACCAACGCGGCTTCGCTGCCCGCTTTCGCGATCGACCGGGTCGAGCCGGGCGGCCGGGTGGTTTACATCGGGCTCTCCGGCGAGCCGTCGCTCATCGACACCCGGCGTGCCGTTCTGAAAGACCTGACCGTGGTGGGCGTGCTGAGTGCGTCCGGCGGTCTGGCCGACACGATTGAGGCGTACGCGTCCGGTGCGGTCGATCCCCGCCCCCTGGTCGCCGAGACGGTTGGCCTGGATCAGGTCGCCGACCTTCTGGCCGGTCACCGCCGTAGTGTTGCGGCAGGTGAGCGGCGCGGTGCCGGTCCGAAGACACTTATCAATCCGCGAGGATGAAGCCATGACTTATGTCGTAGTCGGCGGCGGCCTGGCCGGCGCCAAGGCCGTCGAAACGCTGCGGGACGAGGGCTATACCGGCCCGATCACCCTTTTCTCGACCGAGACCGACCGGCCGTACGAACGTCCGCCGCTCTCCAAAGGCCTGCTCCTCGGTACGGACGAGCCGGACAGCCCGTTCGTCCACGAGTCCGGCTGGTACGCCGCACACGACGTGGACCTGCGCCTCGGCACCACGGTCACCGCGATCGACCGCGCCGCGAAGGTGGTCCGCACCGGCGAAGGTGAGTCGGTCACCTACGAGCGTCTGCTGCTCACGACCGGATCCTCGCCGCGCCCGCTTCCGGTCCCCGGCGGCGAACGCGCGCTGCTGCTGCGCACCCTGGAAGACTCGAAGCGCATCTCGGACGCGGTGACCAGCGACACCCGCGTGGTGATCATCGGGGCCGGCTGGATCGGCCTCGAGATCGCCGCGGCCGCCCGCAGCCGTGGCGCCGACGTCAGCGTCGTGGAGATGGCCGCCCTGCCGCTGCAGCGCGTGCTCGGCGACGAGATCGCCTCGGTCTTCGCCGACCTGCACCGCTCCAACGGCGTCAAACTCCACATGAACGCGCGGCTCGACCGGGTAACCGCCGACACGGTGGAGCTCGCCGACGGCACGTCGCTGCCCGCCGACGTGGTGATCGCCGGCATCGGCGTGACGCCGAACGTCGGCCTGGCCTCGGACGCCGGCCTCACCGTGGACAACGGCGTCCTGGTCGACCGCAGCCTCGCCACCAGCGACCCGGACATCTTCGCGGCCGGCGACATCGCCAATGTGGACCATCCGTTCCTGAAGGCCCGCGTCCGCGTCGAACACTGGGCGACCGCGCTGAACTCCGGCCCCGCCGCCGCCAAGGCGATGCTCGGCCAGGACGTCAGCTACGACCGCCTGCCGTACTTCTACACCGACCAGTACGACCTGGGCATGGAGTACACGGGCTGGGTCGACCCGAGCGCCGCCGCCCCCGAGGTGGTCATCCGGGGCAACGTCGCCACCCGCGAGTTCATCGCCTTCTGGCTGGTGAACGGCAAGGTGGTGGCCGGCATGAACGTCAACATCTGGGACGTGACCGACCAGGTCGACGCCCTGATCCGCTCGGGCGTCGAGGTGGACCGCGCCCGCCTGGCCAACCCCGACGTCCCCCTGCCCGACCTGCACGCCTGACCGGTTTCCGGGGCGCCGCGTCGGCGGCACCCCGGTAGCCAACCAAGGGACTGCCGGCGCCGGCTCGGGAAACCGTCGATCCGGTGGCGTCCGTCTGACGGGCGATCCCGGCCGCAGCCCGGTGTCGCCAGGGTATGGGACGAACGTCTCCCGGCGGTGTCGCCTATTTAGACGGGTAAGTCCTAAGCCGAGTCAGCGGCCGCAAGCGAATCAGCGGCCGCAGGCGAGTAAGCGGCCGCAGGCGAGTCGGCGATGTGATCGCCGTCCGTCCGCCAGCCAGCCCCGACCCACCCCTCTCGCATATCCGACATTTCCTGAGATTCGTCGGATTGACTGGGCCGCTGGACGGGCGGGCTCGGCGCGCGGCCGCGCGGCGCTTCCATTCCGTGAGACGGGCGACCGCCTGCTGAGACCCGCGCCCGCATCATGGACCCACCGTCCACGATGCGGGATCAGCGTCCATTGTAGAGAGTATCTTTGTCACGTAACGAGGCTTTCGCCCGTCAGACTTCTCCGGCCGAATGTGAACCTTGGAGAGTTATGGCTCGTATGTGGGCACAACTCTCCAAGGTTCACAAAAATCCATGATGTGACCACGGTGTCCCACATAGCGGGACCGCCCGGCCGCGAACGGATCGCCACGGCGCCTCAGCTCCGGCACCACCACACCACTGCGCCCGGCGCGGACGTATCGGCGGCGCACGCGAACGCGCAGCGCCGCCGTCCTCTCACGTCAGTAGTGCCACTTCTGGTTGCCGGTGCCGCCGCAGTCCCAGATCTGGGCGCGCACGTTGTTGCCCGCGTCGTGGTCCTGGACGTCGACGCAGCGGTCCGGCTGCATGGCGACCAGGTCGTACGAGGGCTTCAGGGTGAACTTCTGGTTGGACGCGCCGGTGCAGGAGGCGGTGTGCAGGCCGGCGCCGTTCTGGACGCCGGCCAGCTGGACGCACTTGCCGAGGACGCGCAGGGTGCCGTCGCCGGGGAAGCTGAACTTCTGGCTGTCCACGCCCTGGCACTGCCACAACTTGATGTAGCCGCTCGGGTCCCGGGCGTCCAGGCAGGTCGACGTCTCGAAGCTGGAGATCTGCTTGCCGACCGCGGGCGGGTGCGCCGGCGGTTTCGTGGTGGCCGGCGGCGTCGTCGGGACCGTGGTGGGTCCGCCGCCACCGGTGGGCGGTGGGGCTCCGGGCGTGGTGGGGATCGGCTGGCCCGGCGGCGGTGGCGACGAGGGGGCGCCCGGCGGCAGTGCCGGGGTGGACGCGCCGGCGCTGGTGGAGGGCCTCGGGACCGCGCCGGAGTTGCTGGGCGCGCCGGGCTGCTCCGGGTTGCCCCAGATCGCCGACGACTCGCCGTCCGGGTTCTGGGCCGCGGCGGCCGTGTCGCCGGTCGCGGGCGAGTCCGTGAGCAACGGCCGGGTCACCGCGACACCGACGGCGATCAGGATCACGGCGAGGCCGGCGCCGACCGCCCACCAGCGGCGCGAGGTGCGGTTCGGCCGGGTCGGGTCGGACGACAGCGTCGAAAAGGCGGGGGCGGGCGCGGGGCTGCCGGCCGGGTTGCCGGTTTCGCCGAGCTTTGCCTTATCTCCCGATTTTTCGAGTTTTTTCGTGGCGGGCGGCGCGGAGCCATTGGCCGCTGGCTGCCCGGAGCCGTTGGCGTCGCGCTGGGCAAAGGGATGCGAGGCGGGCCCGTTCGGGCCGGGCTGGGCGAAGGCATTGGGGGCGGGCTGCGCAAACCCGTTCGGGGCGGGCTGCGCAAACCCGTTCGGGGCGGGCTGCGCAAACCCGTTCGGGGCGGGCTGCGCAAACCCGTTCGGGGCGGGCTGGGCGGACCCGTTCGGGGCGGGCTGGGGGGAGGCGTTCGGGCGCCTGGGCGCCGGGTGGCCCGCGGTCGACGGCCCGGGGACCGAATGGCCGGACGTCGGATACCCGAGGGACGACTGCCCGGGGCCCGGCCGCGGGGACACCTCGGGCATCACCCCGTTAGCCGCGTCCCGCAGCAGCCGCTCCGCCTCATCCGCGTACGCGCGCTCCGACGGATCCTTCCGCAGTAACGCCTCCAGAGCCGGCCCCAGCACCCCGGCCCGCTGCGGCACCGGCGGCGGGTCCACCATCAGCGCGGCCAGCGTCGCCATCGGGGACGACTTCACGTACGGCGGCCGGCCCTCCACCGCGGCGAACAACGTCGCGCCCAGCGACCACAGGTCCGAGCCGGGACGGGCCGGCTCGTCGAGCGCCCGCTCCGGCGCCAGATAGGACGGCGAGCCGAGCACCACCCCCGTACGGGTCATCGTCGAGTCGCCGGCCAGCGTCGCCAGGCCGAAGTCGGTCAGCACCACCCGGCCGTCGTCGGCGATCAGCACGTTCGCCGGCTTCACGTCGCGGTGCAGGATGCCCGCCCGGTGTGCCGCCTGCAGCGCGCCGAGCATTTCCAGCCCGATCCGCGCCACCCGCTCCGGCGGCATCGGCCCCTCGTCGTTGACGACGTCGAGCAGCGACCGCGACCGGACCAGCTCCATCACGATCCAGGGCGCGCCGCCCTCGGTCACGACGTCGAAGATCCGCACGACGTTGGGGTGGCTGACCTGGGCGATCGCGCGTGCTTCGCGGTTCGCCCGCTCGCGCAGGTCGCCGAGCTCGGCGGCGGACAGCCCGTCGGGGCTGATCTCTTTGATCGCGACATCGCGACCGAGCAACTCGTCGCGTGCCTCCCAGACGCGGCCCATGCCGCCCTCGCCCAGCAAACTTACCAGCCGGTAACGCGCAGCAAGGAGGCCGTGTGGTATATCGGACACGACGGCACCGTACCGACCTCAGGGCTTGTCATGGGGACGGTAGCCATGCGTCAATCCTTCGCTTGAGATCACATTTACGCTGGTCAGAACCCCGGTGTGAAGTGGCTTACATCGGCACGCGGCACGGGGTATGGCGCGCATCACGCCACATATTGATGGATTGCTATGGAGCGAAGGGCCCAGTAGCGTACTTAGGCACTACTTCGGTGCGAATCGTGGGCGCGCCGTCTCTCTCCTACCAAAAGGTTGGTCATGAAGAGACGACTCACCACGTACGCCGCCGCGGTGCTCGCGGCCCTCGCTTCCGTCCTGTTCTTCGTGCGTCCCGCGTACGCGGCGACCGGCCTGCACATCAGCGGCCGCACTATCGTCGAGGCGAACGGCCAGCCCTTCGTCATGCGCGGCATCAACCATCCGCACGCCTGGTACGCGAGTCAGACCAGCTCGTTCGCGGCGATCAAGGCGGCCGGCGCCAACTCCGTACGCGTGGTGCTCAGCGGCGGGCGCTGGACGACCAACACCGCCTCGGACGTCGCGAACGTCATCAGCATGTGCAAACAGAACAAGCTGATCTGCGTGCTGGAGGACCACGACACCACCGGTTACGGGGAGGACGGCGCGGCGTACACCCTGGATCAGTCGGTCAACTACTGGATCGGCCTGAAGAGCGTGCTGGTGGGCCAGGAGGACTACGTCGTCATCAACATCGGCAACGAGCCGATCGGCAACACCAACCCGGCCCAGTGGACGAGTGCCACCACCGCCGCGATCCAGAAGATGCGCACCAACGGCTTCCAGCACCTGCTGATGATCGACGCGCCGAACTGGGGTCAGGACTGGCAGTTTGTCATGCGGGACAACGCGCAGACCGTCCTGAACGCCGACACCCAGCACAACACGGTGCTGTCGATTCACATGTACGCGGTTTTCCATACCGCAGCGTCGATCACGTCCTACTTGGACTACTTCCAGAGCCGCGGCTGGCCGCTCGTGGTGGGCGAGTTCGGCTGGCAGTTCGCCGCCGGTGAGGTCGACGACCAGACCGTGATGTCGGCCGCCGTGACTCGCGGCATCGGGTACCTAGGCTGGTCCTGGTCCGGCAACACGGATCCCATCCTGGACATGACGACCGGCTTCAACCCGGCGCAGCTGACCACCTGGGGCCAGCGGATCGTGAACGGCACCAACGGCCTGAAGGCCACCGCCAAGCAGGCCACGATCTACGGCGAAGGCGGCGGCGGCCCGAGCACGCCGCCGCCGACGGCCGGCTGCGCCGCCGCGTACACGTCAATAGGACAGTGGAATGGCGGCTTCCAGGGCGAGGTCAAGGTCACCGCGGGCAGCGCCGCCATCAACGGCTGGACGGTAACGCTGACCTTCGCGAACGGCCAGGCCGTCACCCAGTCCTGGAACGCGACCCTAACCAGCAACGGCGCCACGGTCACCGCACGCAACGCCGGCTACAACGGCCGCCTCTCCGCCGGGGCCACCGCCACCTTCGGCTTCCTCGGCTCGTGGAACGGCACCAACAACGCACCCACCCTCTCCTGCACCGCGAGCTGAGCGATCCACCCGCGGGCGCGGCGCACCAACGCCGCGACCGCGGGTCCAGCCGGATCCTCCCGATCGAGCCGGCCGGACCAGATCGCCGCGTTCAGCGCCGCCCACGCGGCGCCCAGCAGCAACGCGGCGATCGTCTCGCTCAGCCGGCTCCAGCCCAGGTAGACCCACGACCCGGCGCTGACCGTCGCCAGCGTGACCGCGGCCGCCCACACCACCGTCCGCAGCGAGCGGGGCAGATGCCGGCCGATCAGCCAGGCCAGCAGACCGCACGCGGCGGCGAGCGGCGCCACCGAACCACCGGCCAGCTGCGCGAGCCGGGCACCCGCGGCGACCGGCAACGGTCCGTCGAACTCGGTCACCGGCGGGAAGAACACGACCTCCGGCGGCGACCAGCCCTTCCAGTTCACCGCCAGCACAAGGACCGCCAGCGGCACGACCGGGCCGAGCGCCAGCAGCATTCCGGCCGCGTCGCGCCGGCCCCGCCGCCGCGCCGCCCACCAGGAGCCGAGCGACACCAGCGCGGCGACGAACAGCAGCTGCGGCCACTCGATCGTGGTGGCCGCGTCCAGCGCGAAAAGATATCCGTCGGACGTCCATTGGCCACGAGCCCAGAAAGCAACGGCCGCGTCCGCCGAAGCGAGCCCGCTGAACCGGACCACCAGCGGAACGACCAGCACCAGCACGATCGCCAGGACAGTGAGCGCACCGAGGCTCAGCACCACCGACGACCCCAGCCGGCTCCACCGGCCCGGGTGCCGGCCGAACCAGCGACCCGCCAGCACCAGGCCGACGACCATCGCGGCGAAGACCGCCAGCGCGCCACCGGCCTGGCCGACGCGCGCCGCGAGCACGTGATACGACGCCCCGGCCAGGTACGACGCGCCGACCATCCACAGTGACCAGAGGACCCCGGAGGGCATCTGCCGCATCGCGAACCGCCGGTACGGCATACCGTTCAGTCCGGCCAGCCGCGGCACCAGGGTCCGCGCGCCGACCAGCCACTGGCCGAGGAACACGGCCCGCCCGCCGTAGCGCTGGAAGAGCCGATCGGCGCGCTCCCAGCGCTCCGGACGGCGGGCACGCAGTTTCGGGCCGGTGCGCTTCCCGGAGGCGTACGCGAGGGAACCGCCCAGCACGGCGGCGAGCGCGCCCACCAGGATGGCCGGCACCACGGCCACCACGCCCGCGTTCGCCAGCAACCCCATCGCGATCAGCGCCGTCGCGGCCGGCAGAACCAGTCCGGCGACGAACGCCGATTCCGCCGCCACGAGCAGCGCCACGACGGCGTACACGAGAAGGGGTGGAAGTCCCCCGAGAAACTCATCGACCACAGCTGAACCCTAGGAACTGGGGGTCACGCTCCGGATCGGTGAGATTCCCCTAAGGTCTATTCAGGCCAGTCGGAGTTCTCGATGACCTCGACGAAGTCGATGTGGCGATAGCCGGGCACGCGATGCTCCAGCACGTCACCGTTCACCGTGCCGAAGGTGGAGTCGGGCCGGTCCCGGAAGCCGTTCGCGAACGCGTCGACGATCGCCTTCTTGAAACCCGGACGCGGGTGCGCCGCGGTGACCGCCTCGATGTCGCGCACATCCAGGTAGTGGTAGCCGATGCCCAGCACGTCGGTCTCGACCCCGGCGGTGACCAGCGCGACCTCGGCCTCCATCCGCCACGGGACCTCGGGCGTGGTGTGCAGCGCGATCGCCTCCCACACCAACCGGGTGGACGCCTCCGGCACGCCGTGCGCCTGCAGGAAACGGCGGGCCTCGTCCGCGCCGTCCAGCTCGAAGCGCTGGTCCTCACGGCGATAGAGCGGGGTCAGGCCGAGGTCGTGGAACATCGCACCGACGTACAGGAGCTCGGGGTTGAATGGCAGGCCGAGGCGGCGGCCGTGCAGAGCGCCGAACAGGAAGACCCGCCGCGAATGGTGGAAGAGAAGGTCGTCCGTGGCGATCCGGACGAGGTCGGTGGCTTCGCGGATCATCTTGGAGTCGGGGATGTCGATTCCCGCGATCGACTGGTACACGGCATTCCTCCGGGGTCGGGTGGCTGATGGGCCAAGCGTCACCGAGCGGAACGGGGTAACGCCCCGAATTCTCTGCCATGCTTCCCTTGATTTGGGACATGACCAGCGGAGCGGTGGAGGCCGGCCCGGGAGAGTCGCGGGTCCCCCGAGCCGGCCCGCCCCGGCACCGGGCCGCGCCGGGGCGTGGGCGAAAGTCAGGGCGTGACGTAGCCGAGCTCGATCGCGCGGCGGGTCAGCTCGGCCTTGTTGCCCGCGTTCAGCTTGGTGCGGATCCGCTTCACGTACGTGCTCACGGTCGCCTCGGTCAGTCCCATCCGCTGGCTGATCTGGCCGTGCGTGAGACCGCGTGCCACCCACTGCAACGTCTCGACCTCGCGGTTGGCCAGCTGCGGTTCGCGCGACGGCGGTTCCGGCGCGATCTGCTTGACGAGATGAGCGAGCAGATCGACGCATACATGCAGCCCGCCGTCGCGTACGGTCTGTACCGCGGCGAGCAGCTCGGCCGCGCCGGACTCCCGGGTCAACAGTGCCCGCGCGCCACCCTGGAGGGCGACCGGCAGGTTCGGCGGATCGTCCGGCCGGCACAGCGCGATGATCCGGCTGTCGGCCGGCATCAGGCTCCAGTAACCCGGTCCGAGACGGGAGCTGCGCTGCCCGTACAGGTCGAGCACGACCAGCGCGGGCGGCTCGCTGGCCGGCAGCGCGGTGATGCTGTCCACCCGGTGGCGCACGCTGACGCCGGGCGCGCCGGCCAGCACGTGCGTCAGGCCGCTGCGGATGATCGTGTTGCTGGACACCACGGCGAGCCCCAGTGGCTCCTGACCGCCTCGGTATACGGCGTCCGCCCTAGGCTGCATCGCGATGCTCATCTGCTCCTCGTTCACCGGCTTCACGGACACCCGGCGGCGCCCTTGCCCCATGGAAAGTCCCAATTCGGTCGTCGCCTAGGCGGAATTGGCGGCGGGGTTGCTAAAACTGCCGGTTCTGCCGCCGGAACGGCTGTGTCGATCGCTACTATGGCCGGTTTGAACCCGCCAGCGCGTCGCCGGCGGCCTGCGTCTCGGCATCGGCGGTGCGCATCGCCGCGAACAACCGCAGGATCTCGGCCGGCTCGTCGTGCGTGCTCAGCAGTTCCTGCGCCAGCAGCGTCAGCGGTTCCGCCAACCGGTAGGAGCCGGCCGGCAGCGCCTCGAGCAGGCTGGCGTCGGCCAGTTTCTCCAGCACCCGTCCGGTACGGTCGGCGTCGCTCTCGATCAATGCCGCCGCGACCGGCGCGGTGATGGTGGTGCCGCTGGTCAGCGCCAGCCGGCGGAACAGCCGGCGGCCGGTGGCGTCGAGCAGCGCGTACGAGCTGAGCAGCACCGATCGCACCGAAAGGTCGCCGCAGACGAGCTGGGAAAGCCGGGTGCGTTCGTCGCGCAGGAGCCGGGTCAGGTCGGCGATGGTCCACTGCGGACGCACGGCGAGACGGTTGCCCGCCACCCGCAGCGCGAGCGGCAGCCGGCCGCACAACTCGACGAGTTCGAGCGACGCGGGTGGTTCCGCGGCCAGCCGGTGCCACCCGGCGATCTGCCCGATCATCCGCAGCGACTCGCTGCGTCCGAGGCGGCCCAGCGCGAACCGGCGGCCGGCGTCCAGCCCGCCGAGCGTGTTGCGGCTGGTCACGATGACCATCGACGACCCGCCGCCGGGCAGCAGCGGACGGACCTGCGCCTCGCCGGCGGCGTCGTCCAGGATCAGCAGCACCGATCGGCTTCGGATCAGTGATCGGAAGAGCCCGACGCGGGCCTCCAGCGTCCTCGGAAGGTGATCCCCCGGCGCGTCCAGCAGGCCGAGCAGGACGCCGAGCACCTCGTGCGGATCGCGCGGGACCTGCTCCAGCCCGCGCAGGCTCACGAAGATCTGCCCGTCCGCGAACATCTCGGCCAGGCGGTGCCCGGCGTGCAGGGCGAAGCTGGTCTTTCCGGCACCTGGCGCACCGGACACGACGACCGGGTCGTGGCCCAGGTCGGGCGTGTATCCGACCCAGGTCAGCAGTTGGTCCAGCTCGGCCTCGCGGCCGAGGAAGTCGGCGGGGGCGGCCGGGAGCGGGTTGGCCGCGCGCTTCACCACGGCTTTGTCGGGCCGGGCGCCGCCCGCGCGCGCGGGCCGGGCCGCGGCGTGGAAGGCCCGCGCCTCCGCGCCCTCCAGCCCCAGGGCCGCGACCAGGGCGTCCACCGTCCGGCGGTGCGGGCGGCCGATGCGGTCACGTTCCAGATCGCTGACCGTCCGGATACCGAGTTTCGATCGCGCGGACAGCTCTTCCTGCGTCATTCCGGCACGTCGGCGGGCCTCGCGGAGCACCACTCCGAGGTTTTCCGTCGCCCGTTGCATGCGGCCACATTAGCCCGCCTCAAACCATGGCCGGCGATCTTGAAAAATTTGCTGTCGGCTGGATCACGCGGACCCATTCCGGGGACTGCGCCCGGCAGCCTGTGGCGTGCCGGACGCATCGCTGACCTGTGTAGTCGCGTTCCCTACACCCCGGCACGTTCCCTTTTGTGGACGCGCCTCCGATGCCACCCGCCGTCTATCGTCGGGCTGACCGGAGTTCATATTCGGCCGGAGTTCTGCGGGGGATTTCCATGGGCGACACCACGCTTGATAAGTCCACACTCGACGGTCTTATCGAATTCAAATTTGGAAGTGACTTCGCGGACGACCCCACGCGGCTCGATCTCGTCGCCCTCAGCCGGACGGGCCGGTCGCTGGACGCGGTCGCGAAGGCCGATCTGCGAGAGGTGCGGTGGGTCACCGACCTTTACCGCGGCCCGTCCGGCGGGTGGCGGCCGCTCGCGGTGCCGCCGCAGCTGCGCCGGATGTACTCGGCGACCGGCCACCACACCGTCGTCGGCGACGTGGCCATGCGCCCGGTGCGATACGGCGTCGCGGTCCCACTGCTCGCCGACCAGGCACTCGACCCGCCGGCGCGGGTGGCCTCGGCGGAGTCCGCGCACTTCGCGGCGACCGCCGTGTGGCTGGCCGAGATCGCGTTCGACCTGTCCCGGCCCGGCGAGTACCAGCGGCCGCCGATGGTGCTGAGCCACGACCCGGCCGTCCGGTCCGCGATGGCCACCGCGGTGAGCAGGCATCTGATTACCCTGGGCGTCGCCCGGGAGGAGGCGGCCCGGCTCACCGAGCGGATGTTCCGCGGCCCGGCGTATTCGGGCACGTCCGTGATCGAGGTGCGACCGGCACCGGACGAGCGGGTGACCGGCTACGGGCGGACGGTGGCGGTGCTCGATCTGCCGGCCGACGTGGATCCGCGGCAGGTGGCGTCCGCGTTGCTGCGGCGCGGGATGCCGCGGCCCGCGTGGGTGCCGCCGTCGGCCCGCGGGATGGTCGCCAATGAGCTGCTGTCCTCCGGTCCAGCGATCGCCGAGGAACTCGCCGGCCAACTGGCAGTGCCGGTCGCCGGCGAGGTGTCGGACCGCGCACTGCTGGATGTCGAGGCGCTGCTCTACGCCGAGGTCGGGTGGACCCCGGTGCCGTCGCTGGCCCGTCTCGCGCACGCGGTCCGGGCCGCTCCCGAGCCGGGTGTGGCCCTGGTGCGTCTGCGCGCGCCGGATCACTCCGAGAAGACGTCGGCGCTGGTGGCGACCCGGGAGGGCGTACGGTGGATTGATCTTGCGCAGTGCCGGCCGCTGCCCGCCGGGGAGATTCCCGATTTCGTACGCCACGCCGAGTCCGCCACCGTGCTGTCGTGCCCGCAGGTACGCAACGCGCTCTGGTCGCCGATCGCCGCACCCGTCGCCCCGCCACTCAAGATCCGTCTCGGCGGCGAGCTGCTGCATCTGATCGACGAGCACGGCCCGGAACTGGCCACGGCCCGCGGATTCGGGTATGAGGTGGCGGCGCGCCTGGCCCCGCCGACCGGCGCGTCCCCCACGATCATCGAGTTGATGACGCTGTTCTATGACCAATTGTCGGCTTTGCTGCTGAGCCAGATCGGGCCCGCGTCGCCCACCTTCACGGTGGACCGGCCGGCCGTGCTGAACGCCGCCGCCGGCACGTCGCTGCAGCGCATGCTCGGCCAGGCCACCGTCGTCCGCCGGTTGTTCGCCGACAAGTTCGTGACCGCGAATCCGGGCTACATGGCCGACCTGCGTGCCGAACGCGACGTGCCGCCGCGCCCGCGAACCCTCTGGCCGGTGGCGATTCTGGGCCGGCACGGCCTCCCGCTGTTCACCGCCGGCCGCTACGCCGACGAGTTCCTGAACCCCGACCCCACCAAACCGCGACTGGACGCGCCCGCCCTCACCGGCTCGGTCGGGCTGCACGTCTCCCGCGGTCCGCGTTTGCGGGCTGATCGGAGGAGGCAATCGATCTCCGCCCTGGCGTAGCGTCCGGGCATGAAGGCGCTGACCTGCGTTGTCGGCTGGCACAAGTGGGTGCGTCGTTCCACGCCGGACGGCACGCGATACCTGCGGTGTTCCCGCTGCGGCAAGGACGGGGACGGCAATCGCCCGCACCCGCTGGCCGGGGGCGCCTAGCTCGCGGCGTGACGAGAAACACGCTGTCTACAACCGCACGTCACTCCGATTATCGAATTCGGCGCGCGCGGCATCGATCGCCTCGATGTTTTGCAATCCCCAGCGCACCAGCGGCACGGTCGCGGCCAGAAGCGTCCGGCCCAGTGGCGTCAGTTCATACGTGACATTGGGCGGCATCACGCTGTAGACAGTGCGGGTGACGATGCCCTCACGCTCCAGCCCGCGCAACGTCGCGGTGAGCACCTTCTTGCTGATTCGGGGCATCGTGCGCTTCAGCTCGCCGAATCTCTTAGGCCCGGCGCTGAGCGTGTCGACGACGCCCAGCGACCATTTTTCGGCCACCAGGTTGAGGGTCTCGCGGGCCCGGCAGTCCTGCGTTGGCGTCATTGGTTACCTCCAGGGAACCGGGCACGAGAAAGTGCCTCATTGACCCGGCTCACAAGCTACTCCAAGGTGCAAGTGAACTGCGCAAGCAAAGACGGCATTGAAGGAAGTTCACCGCATGATCGGCGAGAAGTTCGAGCTAGGTGTCTACAGCTTCGGAGTCGCGGGACCTGACTCCGACGGCGACTTCGTCAGCACCGCCCAGGCGGTACGAAATGTTCTCGAGCAGATCCGCCTCGCCGAGCAGGTCGGTCTCGACTTCTTCGGCGTCGGCGAACATCATCACGAGCGGGTGCCGGTCTCGTCACCGACGTCGGTCATCAACGCCGCCGCCGCGATGACCTCCTCGATCACCCTGTCCACCGCGGTCAGCGTGCTCTCCACCGACGACCCGATCCGGCTCTACCAGCAGGCGGCGACGGCCGCGATCGTCAGCGGCGACCGTGTGGAGATCATCGCGGGGCGCGGGTCCTCCACGTTGCCCTTCCCGCTGTTCGGTTACGACATCTCCGACTACGACCGCCTTTACGCTGAGAAGTTCGCTCTGTTGCTGGCGATCAACGACCGCGACCGGGTGAGCTGGGACAGCACGATCCGCCCGCCGCTTCAGGACGCGCTCGTGGTGCCGCGTCCGGAGAAGCCGCTCAAGATCTGGCTGGGCAGCGGCGGCAACCCGAGCTCCTCGGTGCGCGCCGGGTCGCTGGGGGTGCCGATCTCTTACGGCGCGATCAGCGGGACGCAGGAGAACTGGGGCAAGCTGGGCGAGATCTACCGGCAGAGCGCGGCCGAGGCCCGGGTGGCGCCGGATCGGCTGGAGATCTCGGTGGCCAGCCACGGTTTCGTCGGCCGCGACGGCCTCGCCGTCAAGCAGCGGTACCACCGCCACGAGGTCGCGTCGTACGCTCTGGCCAACCGGTCCATCCCGGCGCGCTGGGAGGATGTCCGGCCGAATTACTCCCCCGGCGGCATGGTGTTCGTCGGCGAGCCCGCCGAGATCGCCGAACGCATCGTCGGTTTGCATCAATGTCTGCGGCACCGCCGGCACTTCCTGCAGATGGACATCGGCGGCATGCCGCACCGCGACGTCCTCCGATCCATCGAGTTGTTCGGCACCGAGGTGGCCCCGCTCGTGCGCGCCGAACTCGGCAGCCGCTGAACTCTGGCGCAAATAATCGCGACGATCAAGCATTCTGCCGGCCCCGGCACCGATGCACGCTTGACGCGATGCGATTCCTGATCGTTTTGTTGCGCCTTTCGCAAGGTCGTTTCGCATTTTCATCTGGCATTAGTTAATTGCCCGGAGATCAACTGTGTCCGAAAACGATATCTGCTTCCAAGCTTGACCGTACGCGTCGAGGGTGGTGACGGTCAGCTGGGGGGCACGACCGTCGCCGCTCAACGGATTGCCCCCGGTTTTCGAAAGGCAACCGTGACAACCGATAACGCGCATCTCGCGCCCGACCCAGAAATGCGCATGAACGCGATGTACGCGGAGCACGCGGGCCCACTGATGCGGTTCCTGCTCGGACTGACCGGAGGCGAGCGGTACGCCGCCGAGGACCTGCTCCAGGAGACGATGCTGCGGGCGTGGCGGCGTCTCGACTCGCTACCGCCCACCCGCGGTGAGGTGCGGCGCTGGCTCTACACCGTGGCCCGGCGGCTGACCATCGACGCCGCCCGGCGCCGGCGGGTGCGCCCGCAGGAGATCCAGCTCGTCGACCTGCGCGGGGTGCCGACCGCCGACGAGACGCTCGGGGCGGTGCTGGCCGCCGTCACGATGCGGCGGGCGCTCGCCGGGCTCAGCACGAGCCAGCGCGCTCTGCTGGTGGAGCTCTACGTGCACGGCAAGACCATCAAGCAGACGGCCGAGATGCTCGGCGTGCCCGACGGCACGATCAAGTCGCGAGCGCATTACGCCGTGCGGGCGTTGCGCGAGGCCGCGGCCGACACCGGCGAACGTTCCTTTGTTTCCTGACGTGAGGTTTTAGGACGAGCATGAGCAGTGACCCGCTGTCCGACGCCCTCGGGCTCGTCCGCGCGCGGTGTCTGATCTCCCGGGGTTTCACCGCCGGCGGCCGCCCGTGGGCCCTGCGGTTCGACGCCCGGCACCGGCTGAAACTGCACGCCGCGGTGCGCGGCGAATGCTGGCTGATCCTGGACGGCCGGCCGCCGGTACGCCTCGACGAGGGCGATCTGGCCGTCACCAACGGCACCGAGGCCTTCATCCTGGCCAGCGACCCGACGGTGCCCCCGCTCGACGCCGAGGAGTTGTTCGCCACCGATCCCGCCCCGATCGTGCCGCTGGGCGGCGAGGAGGTCATCGGCATCGCCGGTCACGTCCGGTTGGACAGCTGTTGCGAGGACTTGATTCTGGCCGCGCTCCCCACGATGACCCGGATCCGGGCCGCCGACCCCGCCGCCACCGTACTGCGGTATCTGCTCGATCGTGTCCTGGTCGAACTCGCCCATCCGGGCCCCGGCTCGGAGTTCGCCGGTGAGCAGTACGCGCAGCTCATCCTGGTGGAGGTCATGCGGTTCGCGCTGGACGGGCGAAACGTCCCGGAGACCGGTTGGCTGCGTCTGCTCTCCGACTCGGACCTGCGCCCGGCGCTGGCGTTGATGCACGAGCACCCGGCGCACCCGTGGCGCCTGACCGACCTGGCCCAGGCGGTGTCGATGTCCCGGAGCACCTTCGCGACCCGGTTCCGCACCCTGTCCGGCGTGCCGCCACTGACCTATCTGCACAATTGGCGGATCCGCCTCGCCCAGGCGGCGCTGCGCGACACCGACGCGACCGTGGCGTCGCTGGCCTCGCAGTATGGGTACGCCTCGGAGAGCTCGTTCAGCCACGCGTTCACCCGGACCGCCGGCGTCTCCCCGAGGCGTTACCGTTCCCTGCACCGCAACCGCGCTACCCCGTGATGAGACGCGCGACCTCGTCCGGGTGCGAGACCATCGCCAGGTGACCCGACGCAACCTCCACTGTGGTCGCTCCCATCCGGGACGCGAACAGCCGCTCGGCATCCGGCGGGATCGCCTGGTCACCGGCGGCGACCAGGTATCGGGACGGAAGCGACTTCCACGCCGGTACGCCCATCACATCCGTGAAGGTGGAACCGTTGAGCGGCTGCTGGACGGCGTGCAACACGCGTGCCCGTACCGGATCGACGCCGGAGGCGAAATGGGGCACGAAGTCGTCCTCCGGCAGCCAGACGAATCCCTGCTTGTCGGTCACCGGGTGTTCCAGCGCGGGCGGCGTCGGCCCCTGTGCCAGCAGCGCGCCCAGCGACTCACCCTGGTCGAGGCCGAACGCGGCGATGTACACCAGCTCGGTCACGTTCGGAGCGTCGGTACCCAGCGCGGTGACGATCTGCCCGCCGTACGAGTGCCCGGCCAGCACTGTCGGGCCGTGCTGTTGTTCGAGTACGTGCCGCAGCCGCGCGACGTCGTCGGCCAGCGAGGTCAGCGGAAACTGCGGGGCGGTCACGTGGTAGCCGGTGGCCTGCAGGCGCTCGATCACGCCGCTCCAGCAGGACCCGTCGGCCCAGGCGCCGTGCACGAGGACGATGTTCGGTCGTACGTCCATCTCTGGTGCTTCCTTCCCGGAACGTCAAAGCTCTCCCGCCATGCTCGTGGCCCGCGTCACGTCCGGGTATCAGCATGTTGACTGCACAACTACGCTGGCGCGCATGGCCGGCTTGAGGGGCCGCGACGCCGAGCTTTCGCAGCTGAGCCGCCTGGTCGCACCGGCACCGACGGCGAGCCACGTCCGGGTGCTGCTCGGCGAGCCGGGCATCGGCAAGACGGCGTTGCTGTCCGAGGTCGCCTGGCGGGCCGCCGCGGCGGGTTCGCGGGTGCTGACCGTCGTCGGCCACGAGTCCGAGCGCGATCTGGCGTTCGCCGGTCTGCATCAGCTGGTGCGGCCGATCCGCGACCGGGTGCCCGCCCTTCCGGACCGGCAGGCGCGAGCGTTGCTCGGCGCGCTCGCCCTCACCCCGGACCCGGTGCCGCCGGACGCGCTGGTCACCGGGATCGCGCTGCTCACCCTGTTGTCCGGGCTGGCCGCGGACGGCCCGGTGCTCATCGTCGCCGACGACGCCCAGTGGCTGGACCGCTCGTCGCTGGACATGCTCGCCTTCGCCGCGCGGCGCCTGGAGTCCGAACCGCTCGTCCTGCTCGTCGCGGCCCGCACCGACGTGCTGGACCGCGGCTTCCCGTCGCTCACGCTGCCACCCATCGAAGCCACCTCGGCCGCGCGGCTGCTCGACGAGCAACCCGACCCGCCACGTGGTCCCGCGCGGGAGCGGGTGCTCGCCCAGGCGGCCGGCAATCCGCTGGCGCTGATCGAGCTGGCCAAGACGATCGCCGCCGGCCGGCGGCTGATCGACGAACCACTTCCGCTGACCGACCGGCTGACCGCTGCTTTCTCGGTACGCGTCGACGACCTCCCGGCCCCGACGCGAGCGGCGTTGGTGCGGCTCGCGGTCGCCGGCTCGGTGGCCAGTCCGGCTTCGCTGGCACCGGCCGAGCGGGCCGGCCTGATCCGGGTCGACGCCGCGGGACCCCGTTTCACCCACCCGCTGGTACGCGCCGCCGTCTTTCACGCCGTCCCGTTCGCCGAGCGGGCGGCGGCCCATCTCCGGGTGGCTTCGACGCTGCACGACCAGCCGGACCGACGCGCCTGGCACCTGGCCGCGGCCGCCCTCGAACCCGACGAGCGAGTCGCCGCGCTGCTGGAGGAGACCGCCGCCCAGGCACAACGCCGGGGTGGCGTCGCCGCGGCCGCGCGGGCGTGGGAGCGGGCCGCCGATCTGAGCCCGGCCGCCGCCGACCGCGTCCGCCGCCTGCTCGCCGCCGCCGGCCTGGCACAGAGCACCGGCCAGGCGGACTGGGTGAACGACCTGGCCACCCGCGTTCTGGCGTCGACCGGCGACCCGGGGCTGCGCCTGATCGCCCGGCAGCGGATCGGCTGGGCGCAGGTCTGGTCCGGCCGGCACGCGGCCGCGCTGGCCACGCTGCTGGCCGTCGCGGTCGAGGCGGCACCGGCGTCGGGCTGGGCCGCCCTCGGTGTCGCCGCGACCGTCGCCTATCAGTCCGGCACCCTGGCGGATCGGGCGGCGGTGCTGCGCACGCTGGACCGGATGCCGTCCCCGGACGAGCATCCGGAGCAGCTCGTCTGGGCCCGGGCGTGTACCGAACCGCTGCCCGCCGAGGACACCGTCGGGTCGCTGCGCCGGATCGCGGCCGGCCCGGTCACCGACGCGGTCATGGTGGGATCGGCCGCCTGGCTGCTGGAGGAGACCGACCTCTCGATACGGCTGCTGCGCGAGGGCCTCGACCGGCTGCGTGCTCCGGGACTGCGTGGCGGCAGTGGTGGTGCCATGTCGTCGCTGATGTGGGCCTGTGTGGACGGCGGACGGTGGGACGAGGCGCTGGCGGTGGCCCGCGAGGCACGGGAGGCGGCCGCCGCGTACCGGATGGAACCGGTCGCCGCCTCGGCCGAGCTCTGCGACGCGTTCCTCGGCGCGCTTCGCGGCGAATCGTTGGACACGCTGCCGCCGACCGACACGGAATACCATTCCGCGGCGGCGCGCGCCCATCACATCGCCGGGCTGGTGGCCTTCACGAATGGTGACGTCGTCGGGGCGTACGGGAAGCTCCTGCCGTTGTTCGGTGACGACGGTTCGCCGTTGCACCATCGGGTGTCCTATTTGGCCATCGCGGATCTGGCGGCGGCGGGGGTGCGGGCCGAGCGGACGGCTGAGGTGCGGGCGGTTGTCTCGCGCGCCTTGTCCCGGGTTTCGGGCACACCGCTGGGACCGCGGCTGAGCCAGATCGCGTCGCGTGCGCGCGCCCTGCTCGGTGCGTCCGAATGCTACGAGGAGGCGTTGGCCGATCCGGCCGGCGAGACGTGGCCGTTCGAGCGCGCCCAGCTTAGGCTCGACTACGGGGAGTGGTTGCGCCGGCGCCGGCGGATCAACGACGCGAAACCGGTGCTGGCGGCCGCGCTGGACACCTTCCGTCGGTTGCGCGCCGAGCCGTGGGCGAAGCGGGCCGAGGCCGAGCTGCGGGCGTGCGGGGTGGCGACGACGACCGCACCGGACGTCCTGGCCGAGCTGACCTCGCAGCAGCGGGAGATCGTCCTGCTGGCCGGACGAGGTCTGACAAATGCCGAGATAGCCGACCGCCTGTTCTTGTCACCGCGAACCGTGGCGTCCCATTTGTACCGCTCGTACCCGAAGCTGGGCGTGGCCGGGCGGCACCAGCTTCGTGACCTCGCCGAAACTTCGCGCGCGGAGTGAACTCCCCGCCGGGCGGACCGTTGATAAATGCGGCAGCAATGGCGGTCAGCACGCGACAAGAGAGCCGGACATGACTCATCTCATCGGGCAGGTCAGGGACAACATGCCGCTGCTGGTGACCGCTTTCGAGCAAAAAGCAAAGTTCCTCGGCACCGACCACCCGATCCTGATCACCGGCATCGGCAAGGTCAACACCGCGATCGGTCTCACCCAGACGCTCGCCGCCAGCACCGCCCGTCCCTCGGTCATCGTCGCGCTCGGCACGGCCGGCGCGCTGAGCGACGACCACGGCGGCGGCCTGCACGTGATCAGCGAGGTGATTCAGCACGACCTCGACTCGGGCCCGCTCGAGTCGATGACCGGGCAGGTGTACGGCGCTCCGATCGAGCTGTCCGACCGCACCGGGGTCACGCTGGCCACCGGTGACACCTTCATCGCCGATTCCCAGGTACGCGCCAAGCTCGCACACCGCGCCGCGCTGGTCGATCTGTGCGGATACTCGCTGGCCGCGGCCGCCAACGCGTTCCACATCCCGATCCGCATCGTCAAGTACGTGAGCGACAACGCCGACGAAAGCGCGATGCTGACCTGGGGCGGGGCGATGGAGTACGCCGCGTGGCACATGGCGGGCTGGGTGCGCGCGCACGTCCACTGATCCCCGCCGGGGCATCCCGGTCGCTGAAGATCACTTAGGATGCCCGCCATGCGGGGAGGCGAGGCACGGGTTCGGGGCACTCTGCCGCTGCGGGCGATGGTGCAGGGCGAACTGCTCGACACGGCCATCCTCCTTTTCCGCGCACGCGCGCTGCCGTTGCTCCTGATCGCGGCGCCGCTGCTGGCGATCGAGCAGGTGGTGCTCTGGTTTGCCGGGGCGTACTGGCTCGACGGGTTTGCCGAGTTCAGCGACTGGTGGCGGGTGATCGCGGCGCTGCTCGGCTGCGAGGCGGTGATCGGCGGGCCGCTCGGGGCGTACGCCGGAGCCGCCGCCGTGCCCGCGCTGCTGGGGCAGAAGGTCGGCCACTGGCAGCTGGTCAAACGGATGCGGCCGCTTCCGGTGCTGGTCACCATGGTCATCCCGGGTGCGGCCGCGTTTCCCGCCGCGTACTTCGGGCTGGTCGGCTGGTTCGTGATCTACGGCTTTCTCGGGCTGGCCGGCGTCGCGCTCGTGATCGACCGGCCGGCGTGGCCGTTCGGGGCGCTCGGCCGTTCCGCGGCGCTGGCGGCCCGGCTGGGCTGGCGCGGTTTCTGGGCCCGGTTCCGCGGTTTCCTGGTCTGGTTCGGCATCCGGGTGGCCCTCGCGATCGGCCCGATCACGTTCCTCATGCAGTTCGGGCTCGTCGCGAACGGCTACTTCGGCGACTGGCCGGTCCTGATGATGTGGGGGCTGGCCGGCACCGTCACCGGCGCGGCGCTCGCCTGCTTCGACGCCGTCCTGCTGATCGACACGCGGATCCGGACGGAGGGCCTGGACATCGCGTTGCGCCGCGCGCTGGCGAACGGGACGGATCTCGCCGGCGTGCTGACCCACACCCGGCCGACGATCGTCACGCCGCCGCTCGGGGTGCCCAGTCTCGGCCCGTCCCGCCCTGCGGCGCCCGAACCGACGGTTCCGCCGGGGCGTGCGTCGTGACCCGCGACTACGACGAGTTCCTGGCCCGGCTCTTCGACACCATCGGCCCGGGCTGGGTCGCACTGTTCCTGCTCGCCGCGGCCGTCGCCGCCGCACTCCTCTGGTACACGTTCCCGGCCTGGCTCCGTTTCCGCTTCTTCTCCGTCAAGTTCTTCTCCGTCAAGCGCAAGCCGCGCAAGAAGAAGGAGAAAAAGCCGAAACCCGCCAAACCCGAGCCCCGGTCCCGTACGCCGGAGCCGGAACTCGAACCGCAGCCCATGGCCGTCGCCCTGTCCCCGGCCGACCGCCTGGCCGCCGAGGGCCGCTACGCCGAAGCGATCCGGGAACGCCTGCGCGAGTCGGTGGCCACGCTGACCCGTCATCGGGTGATCGCGCCCGCTCCGGCGTGGACGGCGCACGAGGTCGCGGCTAACGCGAGTCAGAACCGGCCCGCCGTTTCCGCGCCGCTGGCGGGCGCGACCGACATCTTCGCCGAGGTCTGGTACGGCCATCGCCCGGCCGGCCCGGACGAGGACGCGCGGATGCGCCGGCTCACCGCCGAGGTCAAGGCAGCCCTGGAGAGCCCGCGATGAAACGGAAACGCAGCCGGCGCTGGTTACGCATCGCGATCCCGCTCGCGGTGGTGTCCGCCGTGTTCATCGCGACCGGGATCATCCACGCGATCCAGCAGGCCGACCCCGGCGACAAGGACTACCTCAACCCGGACAGCCAGGCACCGATCGGCTCGTCACACCTGGCTCAGGCGCTGCGCGACCAGGGCATCACCGTGCAGCGGGTGACGTCGACGTACGAGGCGAGCACGACGCTCTGGGCCGAACCGCAGTCGACGCTGCTGGTGACCGCGCCCGGCTACACCGACGTCGAGCATCTGGGCGAGTCGCGCTGGTATCCGCCCGGGAGCCAGATCGTGCTCGTCCGCCCCGACGACGGCTTCCTCCAGCAGACGGACTGGCCCACCGACACGTCCACGGCCGGCGAGCGGTGGACGGCGTCCGCCCCGGCACCCGGCTGCGACCTGTTCACCACCCCGGCGGCCGTGCACAAGCGGTACTACGACACCACCGGGACGAGCTGCTACCAGGGTGGCGTCGTCCAGCTCCCGGTGCACACCGCGTCGGTCACGCTGGTGGGCGCCGACGACCCGTTCCGCAACGACCGGCTCGGCGAGCACGGCAACCGGGCGTTCGCGTTGTCCCTGCTCGACCGGCGCCCGCAGGTGATCTGGCTGGATCTGCACAAGCAGGACCGCTGGCCGACGTCGGACGGGGTGCCGGTGACCGACCGCCCGGCGCCGGACGGGCCGGGCGGGACGGCCGCCACCCCCGAGGACACCACCGACGACTACGGCGACAGCGACACGTCGCAGGACGGCCAGACCGGCAGCGGCGACGAGGAGCAGCAGCAGCAGCAGCAACCGGAACGCGAGCACCACGCGCGCGGCGCCCGCCCGCAGACCGACACGTTCCCCGCGAAGGTGTGGGCGATCGTGCTGCTGGTCCTGCTGGCCGCGGCGGCGTTCGCGGCCGCCTCGGCGCGGCGTCTCGGCACCCCAGTCGCCGAACGGTTGCCGTCACGGGTGCCGGCCAACGAGACGATGCTCGGCCACGCCCGGCTCTACCAGCGCGGCGGGTCACGCGGCCCGTCGCTGGACATCCTGCGGCAGCACGCCCGGCGCCGGATCACCGACCACCTCGGACTGCCGCCCGCCGCGACCGACGAGGCCCTCGCCGCGGCGTCCGGGCTTCCGGTCGAACGCTTCACCGAGGTGTTCTCGTCCGATCGGCGGCTCAAGCGCGACGCCGACCTCGTGGCGGCCACGAAGCAATTGCAGGATCTGATGCGCGACGTCATGAACGAAGGAGAAACCCAGTGACCTCCGAATCGCACGAGGCACGCCTCGCGCTCGGCCGGTTACGCGCCGAGGTCGGTAAGGCCGTCGTCGGCCAGGACCCGGTCGTCGGCGCCGTCCTGGTGGCGCTGCTCTGTGGCGGTCACGTGCTGCTGGAGGGTGTGCCCGGGGTGGCCAAGACGCTGCTGGTGCGGGCCGTCTCCGCCGCGCTGGACCTGGAGACCAAGCGCCTGCAGTTCACGCCCGACCTGATGCCCGGCGACGTCACCGGTTCGATGATCTACGACGCCCGTAACGGTGCGTTCAACTTCCGTGCCGGCCCGGTCTTCACCAACCTGCTGCTCGCCGACGAGATCAACCGGACGCCGCCGAAGACGCAGTCCGCGCTGCTCGAGGCGATGGAGGAGCGGCAGGTCAGCGTCGACGGCGAGCCGCGCCCGCTGCCGCAGCCGTTCCTGGTTGTGGCGACCCAGAACCCGATCGAGTACGAGGGCACCTACCCGCTGCCCGAGGCGCAGCTCGACCGGTTCCTGCTCAAGGTGTCGGTGCCGCTGCCGCCGCGCGAGGAGGAGCTCAACGTGCTGCGCGCCCACCACCGCGGCTTCGACCCGCGCGATCTGAAGGCGGCCGGCGTCGAACCGGTCGCGAACGCCGCCGATCTGGCGGCCGGGCGTGCGGCCATCCGTCAGGTTCAGGTCGCCGACGAGGTTCTCGCCTACGTCGTGGACCTGGTCGGCGCGACCCGGGTGGCGCCCGCGCTGGAACTGGGTGCGTCGCCGCGCGGCGCGATCGCCCTGCTGGCGGTGTCGAAGGCGTACGCGTGGCTGAACGGACGCGACTACGTGATCCCGGACGACGTGAAGGCGTACGTCGTGCCGACCCTGCGTCACCGCGTACGGCTGCGTGCCGACGCCGCGCTGGACGGCGTCACCGTCGAATCGGTGCTGGGCGCCGTGCTCGCCGCCGTGCCGGCCCCGCGCTGAGCCGGCGATGGTCACCCGGCGTTTCGCCGTGCTGGTGGTGCTCGGCATCCCGCTGCCGCTGCTGCTGCCCTGGCCGTGGCTCGCGGTCCTCGCGGTGGTGCTGGTCGCGGGCGGCATCGCGGCCGCCGACGCCGCGCTGGCCGGCCCGCTGACCTCGGTCGCTCTGCGGCGCGACGGCGATCGTACGGTCTGGCTCGGCGGCCAGGCCACCGTCACCCTTACCGTGGTCAACGAGGGCACCCGCGATCTGCGGCTGGACGTGCGGGACAGTTGGGTGCCGTCGGCGGGCGCCGGGCCGTTGCGGCACCGGCTCACGCTCGCCGCGGGTGAGGGCCAAAACCTCGAGACCACACTGCTTCCCGTACGCCACGGCAACCGTCCCGCGGCAAGGGTGACCGTACGCTCGTACGGGCCCCTGGGTTTGGCCTATCGTCAGCGCTCGAACCGGTGGAACACCGAGCGCACCCCGGCCTGGAACCTGCGCGTCCTGCCGCACTTCCCGTCGCGTCGCATCCTGCCGGAGAAGCTCGCCCGGATGCGGGTGATCGACGGCTCGCAGGTGACGCGCGGCCGCGGCCAGGGCACCGAGTTCGACGCGCTGCGCTCGTACGTGCTCGGCGACGACGTCCGCTCGATCGACTGGCGCTCCACCGCCCGCGCCGGTCACGTGGTGGTGCGCACCTGGCGCCCGGAACGCGACCGTCGTGTCTACTGTGTTCTGGACACCGGCCGCACCTCGGCGGTACGCGTCGCCGGCGTGCCCCGGCTCGACTCGGCCATCGACGCGGCGCTGCTGCTGTCCGTGCTCGCCACCCGCGCCGAGGACCGGGTCGACCTGCTCGCCCTCGACGCCGAGGTGCGCGCCCGGGTCGAGCACGGCGGCGAGAACCAGAAACTGGCCCGCATCATCGACGGCATGGCCTCGCTCGAACCGGCGCTGGCCGAGACCGACTACTCGCTGCTCGCCACCGAACTGCTGCGGCGCGGCCGGAAACCGTCGCTCGTCGTCATCTTCACCGCGCTCGACATGGCCCCGATGATCGCCGGGTTGCTGCCGTTGCTGCCCCAGATCACCGCCCGGCATCACGTGATCGTGGCCGGGATGCGCGACCCCGAGGTCACCCGGCTCGCCTCGTTGCCCGGGAAGTTCGGCGCGGCCGACGTGCACACGGCCGCGGCGGCGCAGCGGTCGCTGGCCGAACGGGACCGGATCGCCGACGTGCTGGGCCGTTTCGGCGCGACCGTGGTGGACGCCGGGCCGAGCGAGCTGGCCTCCCGGGTCGCCGACCTCTACCTGCTGTTGAAGGCGACGGGCCGTCTCTAGGCCGTCGGCACCAGGTAGGCGGCCGGCTCCGCGTCTTCCGGCTGGCGCACGGCGCTGACCACGCGGCCACGACCCACGGCGTACGCGAGGAACAAAAGCCAGACCAGTGCACCGATGCCGACCCGGAGCAGCGGCGGAAGAGACGACGGCGTCACGTACGACTCGAGGATGCCGGCGACGGCGAGCGTGCACGCGAGACCCACCGCGATGCGGACGCCGGCCCGGCCCTCGTCGACCATGGCTTGCACGCGTGTGCGGCTCAGACCCGGTGCGATCCACGCCCAGCCGATCCGCAGGCCCACCCCGGCGCCGATGAAAACGCAGGTCAGTTCCAGCAGGCCGTGCGGCGTGAGGTAGGTCAGCAGGGTGCCGGTGCGGCCCTCGCCCGCCATCACGGCACCGACCAGCGCCAGGTTGAACATGTTCTGGAACAGGATGTAGAACACCGGCAGGATCAGGACGCCCGCGGCGAGGCACTTCGCGGTCACCACGGCGTTGTTCGTCCAGACCTGCAGCCCGAAATGCGACGCGTGGTATTGGCTGTAGTAGTCGACGAACTCGTGGTCGGCCACGGATTGCGCCTCGACGCTGTCGAGGACGGCCAGCGGATGCGCCGTGAGATACCACGCCATCGCCACCGTGATCGCCACGCTGGCCAGCGCCGTGATGACCCACCAGCGCCGCGCCCGGTACAGCTCGGCCGGCAGCGTGTGAGTGAAGTACCGGGCCAGCGGCCGCCACCCGAATCGCGGCCCGCGGACCAGTTTGGCGCGGGTGGCGATGACCAGATTGGACAGTTCGATCAGGATGGTGGAGTCGGGGATGCGGCTGCGCACGATCGACAGGTGCGTGGTCGTGCGCTGATACAGCATGACCAGCTCGTCGGCCTCGTCCGCGTCGAGACTCGGACGAGCGACCAGCATGCGCAGCCGGCGCCATTCGCCGCCGTGCTCGGCCACGAACGCGTCGAGATCCACTGTTCGCCTTTCCATCGTTCCGCCGCTTTTCGAGAGGGTATCGGTTGCCGGCGGGCGGGGTCGCCCCGCCGACGTGGCTCGTGTTCACTGTCCGGGTGAACCTGTTGCCCGCCCCGGTCGCGCCCGGCGACGCCCCTGCCGTCAGCGGGCTGGTCAGCGCCGAGGCCGTCGAGATCGAGCTGCGCCCGGCCCGCCTGCCGTCGCGCAGCCTGGCGCTTTTCCTCGACTGCCTGGTGATGATCGTGCCGGGATTCTTGGCGGTCGCGCTGGTCCGGTCGGTGGCCGAGCACACCGACGTGGCGCTCGCCCAGGCCGCGCTCACCGTCGGCCTCGTGCTGGTCTTCGTGGGTTACCCGGTGCTGTGCGAGACCTTCCTGGACGGCCGCAGCCCCGGCAAGCGGGCGATGGGCCTGCGGGTGATCCGCGAGGACGGCGGCCCGCTGCGCGCCCGGCACGCGCTCACCCGCGCCCTGGTCGGCCTCGCCGTCGAGTTCCCCGGCATGCTGCTGGTCTTCGTCTGCTGGCCGGCCGGCATCATCACCATGCTGGCCTCCCGGCAGGGCCGCCGCCTGGGCGACCTGGCCGCCGGCACGCTCGTGGTGCACGAACGCGACGCGGCTCCGTGGCGGGCCGCCCCCGCGATGCCGCCCCTCCTGGCCGCGTGGGCCGCGACGCTGGATTTGACCGCCGTGGACGACACGCTGGCCCTGGAGATCCGGCAGTTCGTGACGCGGGTGCGCGAGTTGCGTGAGCCCTACCGCGCCCACCTGCTGCGGGAACTGGCCGGCGAGGTGACCAGCCGGATCGTTCCACCGCCGCCGTCCGCGATCTCCCCGTGGCTGCTGCTGATCGCGGTGCTGGCCGAACGGCGCCGGCGGCAGGAAGCGCAGTTGGTGGTCGGCCGGCGGATGACGTACCGGGTGCTGCCGACATTCGGCCACCACGCCAGCCGCTTCTGACCCGTGTCAGGTGCGTGTCAGGGCGGTGGCAGCCCGGGCCGCGATGGTGGTTCTCACGACGGACGGCAACACGACGCCGGCCCCAGCCCCGGAGGACAGCACCATGCAGAACTTCGCCACCACCGCCCCGATCACCGCCATCCTCGAGATCCCCGCCGGCCGCGTCGAACTCGTTGCCGCCTCCTCCACCAGCGTCGAGGTCCGGCCCGCCGACGCATCGAAGAACCGTGACGTGAAGATGGCCTCCCAAGCCAGCGTCGAGTTCGCCGACGGGGTGCTGCGCATCCACACGCCGGGCACGCTGTTCGGGCCGACGGGATCCCTGCACGTGCTCGTGCACCTGCCCGCCGGATCCCGGGTGCAGGCCAAGACCGGCGCGGCCGAGCTGCGCACGACCGGGCGGCTGGGTGAGGTCGGCTTCGACGGCGCCTACCGCGCCATCACGATCGAGGAGGCCGCGGGCGTGCAACTGACCGCTGTCGACGGCGACGTCGAGATCGGCCGGCTCACCGGACCGGCACAGATCAGCACCGCCCGCGGCGACATCCGCGTCGGCGAAGCCACCCACGGCAAGGTGCTTCTCAGCACCCAGTACGGCAACATCACGATCGGCGCCGCCACCGGCGTCTCGGCCGCCCTGGACGCCGGCACCGGCTACGGCCGGGTCAGCAACTCGCTCAAGAACGACGGCACCACCGAACTCGACATCCACGCCACCACCACCCACGGCGACATCACCGCCCGCAGCCTGTAAAACACCACCGCTCTAATGCCGGCCGCCTCGTTGGCGGCCGGCATTTAGCATCGGCCGCATGATCGTGTGGATCAACGGCACGCACGGGGCCGGCAAGACGACGACCAGCGCGCTCGTGCAGCAGCTGATCCCGGATTCCCGGGTGTTCGACGCCGAGAAGGTCGGCGAGACCCTCATGGACATCAAGCCCGGGCTCCCCGAAACCGACAACTTCCAGCACTGGCCCCCGTGGCGGCCGCTCGTGGTGGAGACGGCCCGCCGGGTACTCGACTACACCGGCGGCACCCTGGTGATACCCATGACCGTCCTGGTCGAGCCGTATTGGCGCGAGATCAGCACCGGCCTGGCCCAGCACGCGATCCCGGTGCGGCACTTCGTCCTCCACGCCGACCAGGCGACCCTCCGCAGCCGCATCGCGGGCGCCAGCCCCGTCCCTTCCCCGTTTCGCCTCAAATACCTCGCCGCGTACGCCGAGGCGGCCCGCACGTGGCTGCACAGCGAGGCCGAGGTCGTCGACACCACACACCGCACGCCCGCCGAGGTCGCCCGGCAGATCGCGGGAGAGGTCCAGCGCGTACGAAAATAGCCGTGGGGTACGACAGAAACGTACTGAGGGCCCGAAGCGGAGCCGGAAGCCCGGCGGCCGGGCCGCCACCACCGCTTAGCTAGGCCGCCACCAGCGCCTTGACTAGATAGATGCGCCGCGATGATGCCGCCGCTAGAGATCCTTCGCGCTAGATGTCTCTTCGCTGATCGGCTTCTGGCGACGCTAATTGGTCGTGTCGACCTTGCTACTCATGTCATCTGGGCGGGTCGGCTCCGCGGACCGCGTCCCAGGTCGTTTCGTAGCGCGGCGGCAGCGATTGCAGCGCGGTGGCTCGGGAAGGGCATTGCCGCGTGTCGCTGACCGGGCCGCGTCAGCCCGCGCCCCGCCGCCCTACGAGGCCATAATGTGGGATCTGTGTCCGTTCTACGGGACTGGCGCCCACATCGTGGCAGCGGGTCCGCAATGCGAGATGTACGTCCAAAGTAGGTAACTGTTCAGCTGGTTCCGTCGCCGGGAGTCCCCGTGCGAGGCGACGCCGCCAGGCCCGGCCAGGTCCCAGCTCCCCACAATGTGCGCCCCCACCCGGGTGTGGGCAGTCGCGACGCCGGGGAGGCTGCGGCTCCCCACACCACGGCCACCCCCACCCACGCGTGGGGAATCGCGACGCCGGGAAGGCCCTGGCTCCCCACACCGCGGCCACCCCCGCCCACGTGTGGGCAGTCACGACGCCGGGGAGGCTGCGGTTCCCCACACCATGGCGACCCACAGCGGGTGTGGGGAACCGTCACGGCCGGGACGTCCCCGTTCCCCACAGCGACGGCCCTCAGGTCAGCCACGCAAGGCCACCGCATCGGAGGGTGAGCGGCGCGAGAACCAGCTGAACAGTTCCAAAGTAGAGTAATTTTCCTCGCTTTTGCGCCCTTTATTCGGCTGCTTTCCCCGACGTTTTCGTAGACCTTGGAGACTTATGGCTCGCATGTGGGCGTAACTCTCCAAGGTCTCGAGAAAGCCCAGAATGTGGCCGGGATCGCCGCATAGTGGGATGGGCGGACGAGGCGCGGGTCGACCTGGACACACGTGCGGCTCGTTGGTCACCTCGGCGGCCGATGCCGGTCGCGGGCTGCCGGTCACGCACCGCAGCGGGTCGCCGATCGCGGGTTGCAGGTTGCCCGTCGCGGGTTACCCAGTTACCCATTGCCGGATGCGGGTCGCGCAGAGCCGGATGGCATTGCAGCTCGCGCATTGCCGGATGCCGTTGCAGGTCGCGCATTGCGGGATGCCGTTGCAGGTCGCGCATTGCGGGATGCCGTTGCAGGTCGCGCATTGCCGGATGCCGTTGCAGGTCGCGCAGAGCCGGATGCGGCTGCGGGTCGCGCACTGCCGAACGCCGGCTGCGGAGGCTCGACGCGCACCGGATCGAGATCCGCCCCGCTACCGGGCTCCGGAACGGTAACGACGCGGATTCGGACCCTGACCGGAAGGGTCTCTAGCGGCCGGCGGACGCGTGCCGCTCGACGGTGTCGGCTGCCAGGCGCGCGCCGCCCGTGCTGGTGTGCGGGCCGAAGTCGCGCTCCAGCGTCCGCCCGAAGGCTCGGTCCACGACCAGGCGGCCGGCCAGCTCGCGGAGGTCGGCCGGGGTCAGGGTGGCGAGTTCGCCGACGCTGCCGGCGCCGAGCTCGGCCAGCCGCGCGGCGTTGAGCCGCTGCTCCGGGGTCAGCGGGAGCGCGACCACGGGCACGCCCGCGACGAGGGCCTCCATCAGCTCGGTCATATCCGCCTGGCAGACGAACGCGGCGGCGTGACGCAGGACGTCGCGGTGCGGGAGCCGTGGCGCGATCTCGAAGTTGGCCGGGGCGGTGAGCTCGGTGCGGTCGCCGACCGGCAGCACGACGTGCCAGGTGGTGCCGGTGAACGCGTTCACGCAGAGCCGGTGGAAGTCCGGCCGGCGGGGCGCCGAGACGTACAGCACCCGGTCACCACCTGGCGGCGGCGTCCAGTTCCGCGCGGCCGGGGTGCGGTGCGGCTCGGGCCCGACAAAGGTGAACGTGTCGTCGAAGGTATGCCCGTCGAGCTGGAAGGAACGCGGGATGAAGACCAGCGTCGGTGTGCCGGCCGGGTCCCGTGGCGGCGCGATGTCGTGACAGAGCAGAAAGGCGTTCCTTTCGTACGCCGCGAGCCGCGCATCCTGCGGATCGAAGCCGTGCGCCGTCATCCGGTCGGCGACCGACACCCGTGCGTTCTCCGCGAAGCCGGTCGCCAGCCGCAGGTCGGCGACGCCCAGCAGGGTGGCCACCGACGCACCGATCACGGCCGCCGGATTGTGGCAGATCAGGTCGGGCGGATCCGCGCGCAGCGTCTCGACGATCGCCGGGGTGACCGCCCGCAGCCGGTCCACGAAGACGTCGAGCACCTCGGCCATCCGGGTGGTGCTGAAGCCGCCGACGAGGTCGTCGACGGCTAGCGGAAATTCGATCGTCTCCGCACCGGTGCGGCGGATCCGCGCGGCGGTGGCCGCACCGGTGACGTAGCGGACGCGGTGTCCCCGGGCGACCAGCTCCCGGACCAGCGGCAGGGTCGGGTTCACGTGACCCGGTGTGGGCGGTGCCAGGAACGCGACGACAAGAGTCATGGCGCGCGCGTGTTCATGCCATGGATTCCTGAGCCGCCTTCTCGATGAAGGCGACGGTGGTTGCCGGATGCGAGGCGAAGACCATGTGCGAGGAGCCCTCGACGACCTGCACCGTCGCGCCGGAGCGCTGCGCCATGAATTCCTGCACGGCGGGCGGGATGATCCGGTCGGCGCCGGAGATCAGGTTGTAGCTCCGGATGCTCTGCCAGGCCGGTACGCCGGGTGCCGGCTCGCCGAGAGCGGCGCCGGTGGCCGGGCGCTGGGTGATCGCGTACAGGGCGGCGTCCTCGGCGGACAGGTCGGCGGCGAAGTTCGCGTGGAACACCCGCGGGTCGATGTAAAGGTCGACCTGCCCGTCGGCGAGCGGCACCGGCTTCAGCGACTCCCCGACCGTGCTGCCCGGGAACTTCCCCACCAGAGCCTCGGCGCTCTCGCCGGTGTCCGGCACGAAGGCGGCCAGATAGACCAGGGCCTTGACCTCGGCGTTGCCGGTGGCGGCGGTCGAGATCACGGAGCCGCCGTACGAGTGTCCGACCAGGACGATCGGCCCCTCGATCGAAGACAGCAACGCGGTCAGGGCGGCCGCGTCGGAGGAGAGCCCGCGCAGCGGGTTGGCCGCCGCGATCACCGGATATCCGTCGTTGACCAGCCGCTTGGCGACCGCGTTGAAGCCGCTGCCGTCGGCGAAGGCGCCGTGCACGAGAACGACGGTGGGAACGGGAACGTCATCAGTCATTGCTGGAAGGTAAGTTCGCGCACTTGACGGACAATGAAGCGGCTCGTTCAGTCACCATCAAGACGGCCCCGGCGCGTAGCCTTTCCCCAACTCCTACCCAGTCTGAGGACATCGCGATGCCGGCCGACCACCCTGCCCGATTGACCTTCCAGGTCCTCGGTCCCTTGCGTGTGTGGCGCGACGGGGTCGAGATCGACACCGGCTCGCCGCAGCAGAGCTACCTGCTGGCGTTGCTGCTGCTGCGGGCGGGTCGGCCGATCAGCGTTTCCGACCTCATCAGCCTGGTCTGGGACGACGACCCGCCCGCGTCGGCGTTGAACATCGTGCACAAGTACGTGGGGACGTTGCGGCGCCTGATGGAACCGGAGCTGCCCGCGCGAACGCCCGGTTCGTTCCTGCACCGCCACGGCAACGGCTACCGGTTCGACGACGGGCGGGCGTCGCTCGACCTTACCGAGTTTCGCCGGCTCCTCGGCGAGGCCCGCGCCGCACGGGACGGCGTCGACGCGTACGGGCAAGCCTTGTTGTTGTGGCGTGGATCCGCTGGCGATGGGCTCACCCTCAGCGCCACCGCCGGCCCGTTGTTCACCGCGGTCGACCGCGAGCTGCTCGACGCCTGTGTCGAGGCGGGTCGCGTCGCGGTGCCGGCCGGTCGCACCGAACGCATCGTGCAACCTTTGCGCCTGGCCGCCTGGATCGCACCCTTCGACGAGACCGTCCAGGCCACGCTCATGACCGCGCTGGCGACGGCGGGGCGGCGGGCCGAGGCCCTGTCCGTGTTCGAGACGGTGCGGGCACGGCTGGCCGACGAGCTGGGCATCGATCCGGGTCGCGAGCTTCGTGAGGCGCAGCGGCGGATTCTGCAGCAGACCGAGGCCGTGCCGCCATCCGCCGGCCCTGTCCCCCGGCCCGGCAGTCTCGTCGGCCGGCACGAGGAGCTTGCCCTGCTGCGTCAGGCCGTCACCAAGGCCACGCAGGTCGTCCTCGTCGAGGGGGCGCCCGGAGTGGGCAAGAGCCGGTTGCTCGACGAGGTCACCGGCGAGGCCGAGGCGACCGGTGCCCTCGCCGTCTGGGGCCGCTGCCAGGACGGTGGCGGTGTCCCGTCGATGTGGCCCTGGATCCAGATCGTCGAGGGTTTGACCGCGTCGCTACCGGATACCGAACGAGCACATTGGACCATTGAGCTTGGCGACCTGCTGCCACAGCCCGCAAACGAGGCCACGGCTCGGAAGCGGCCGGACGCCGGAGCCCAGTTTCGTCTGTTCGGCAATGTCGTCGCACTGTTCAGCGCGGCCGCGGCACGCCGCCCCTTGATCGTGGTAGTCGACGACCTGCACTGGGCGGACGAGGCGTCGCTTCAACTGTTCACCCACCTTGCCGAGTCGGTCCCGGCGCGGAGCGTTCTGCTGGGCACGCTCCGCTCGCATGCCCCGACGCCCGGCCGGCACGTGCGGCGGATGTTGGCGGCGGTCGCGCGCCACGAACACCACCGCCGCATCGCTCTCGGTCCTCTCGATCCGGCCGATGTCGCCGAGTTGGTGCGCCAGGAGACCGGCGAGTCGCCGAGCCCCGATGTGGTCCACGGCATTCAGGCCCGCACCGAGGGCAACCCCTTGTTCGTACGCGAGTTGGCGCGGATCCTGGCCGAGGAAAATCAGCTGTCCGACCAGGCTGCGGCCCGCTCCGCTGTCCCGGCCACGGTGCGCGACATCGTGCGCGACCGGACGAGCAAGCTCGACGACGAGGAACGCCGCCTCATCGAGATCGCCGGCTTGATGGGCCGTGACATCGACGTCCGCCTGCTGGCAAGCGCGGCCGGCGTCGACGCGTCGCGGTGCCTCACCCATCTGGAGGCCCTCGAAGCGCTCGGTCTGGTCGAAGCGAGCCCGGACTCCCCGCATGACTGGCGGTTCGCGCACGATCTCGTCCGCGAGTCGGTGGCCCGCTCCGCCACCCGTTCGGACGCGGCTCGGTTTCATCTCAGCATCGCGACGGCGCTCGCCCAGCGGCCGGACATGGCCGAGGCACTCGCACACCACCTGTCCTCGGCCGGCCCGCTCGCCGCACCGGAGCAGACGGCGCAAGCACTCGTCGCCGCCGCGCGTATCGCCACGCGGCGCTCCGCCTACGAGACCGCCGAGACGCAGCTCGACACCGCCGCCCGGATAGCCCGGAACGCCGGGCTCCTGGAGCTCGAGCTGACCGCATTGACCGAGTTGACCGCCATCGCGGGTATCCACGCCGGCTTCGTCGGGGCGACCATGGATCATCTGGACCGCGCCGAGGAGGTCGCGCGGGCCCTCGGCCACGAACGGGTGGCCACCGGCTTCCTCTTCTCCCGATTTCTGGCGCATGCCCAGGGCATCCAGCTCGACGCGGCCGGCCGTCTCGCGCGCCGCCTGCTCGGTTACGGTCAGCGCTCCGCGGACCCGGTCGTGCAGGCGTCCGGCCATCACGCTTGGGGCGTCCACCAATGGAGTTCCGGCAACGTGGGCGAGGCGTACCGGAACCTGAGCCGATCTGACGCACTCATCCGGGCCCGGCGGGACGCCGAGCCGTTGCGCCACCGCTTACAGATGATGACGCCGGTCATGCTGGCGCTGAACACGGCGCTGCACGGCGACCCGGCTGCCGCGCGCCTGCGGTTCGACATGCTGGAGGCCGAGGCCGGCGACGACCCGTACGCCATCAGCATCTGGGGTTCGTTCGCCGTCACCGCCGCGGCCGCCGCGGGCGACTTCGCCTGGGCACTGCGGGCGGCCGAGACCGCGATCAAGGCCGACCCGGACTTCTCCTTCACGTTCTCCGGCAGCTACCCCCGACTGGCGAAACACTGGGCGCTGGCCATGTCCGGCGCTGACCCGGTCGCGTGTGCGGCGGAGGTGGAACGCATCATCGAGACGAAGCTGGTCGACCCACCTCGGTCAAACCTGGCCACCTGGTACGCCCTCCTCGCCGAGATCCACCTGCGCGCCGACGATCCCACGGCCGCCATGACCGCACTGGACAAGGCGGCGAGCTTCATCGAGGCGTACGGGGAAAGGTATGCCGAGGGTTTGGTCCTTCTCATCCGCGCGAAGGCGTTCCAGGCCGGTGGGAACGTGGAGTCCGCCGAGCACGCCGCCCGCCGCGCGCTCGTCCTGTCGCAGGAGCGCGAGGCCCACCTTTTCGCGGCGCGGGCCAACGACTTGCTGACCCTTTACTGCTCGGAGCCGCGCGCATAAAGATCGTTCTCGGTCAGAACCGGCGCGGTGTTGTCCTCGGGCCGCCCGACCCGCGCGGCCGACCCGAACATCGCCCCGCGCGCCGGATGCAGCGGCGCAAAGGCGGCGAAGCCACGGTGGTGCGGGATGTCGTCGTACACCGCCTCCATGCCGCCGCGCAGCAGGTAGGTCTCGTGCCAGAAGCCGGTGCCGCCGCTGTCCCGCAGGAAGTTGCGCCACCACAGCCGGTGCGGCTCGGACCGCGCCCAGGCCAGCAGCGAGGGCAGGTCCTGCCAGTACTGCCGGATCCCGACATGCATCGGGAACAGCGACCACATCAGCGACTCGGAATGAATCAGCCCGGCCGGCTGGTCTTTCGCGGACCGCCCGATCTGAGGGCCGTAGCCCATCAGAGTGCGCAGGCCGTAGAGCCGGTTCACGCGCATGCCCAGGTAGACGACCGTCAGGTCAGGGTAGGACGAGAGGTCGACGGTCTGTCGATTGACGCGGGTCGGCATGGCCGGGCCCTCCTTCGAAGTCGGTGTTGCGCTGACGCTAGGAGAGCACAGTGAACGACTACTGGACGCCCGCCTCGCCGCAGATCACGGCCGCAGTGCCACGTTGCGCAGCCGGCTGCGCGATGTGAGAATTCCGGGATGACGATCATCCGAAAGGATCATGCCGCGTAAGCGGCCGGGCGCTATCCGCGCCACACAGCAGGGCACCGGTCACACTGTCCGCCAGTGGTCCCGCGAAAGCGGCGGCACCATTGACCGACTTTCTCCTGCGACCACGGCGACAATACGAACGGTCGAACACGGCGGCTACTTCAGCCCGTACGCGGAAACTCGGGAGAGCTACCACCCCGACCCGTTCAACGAACACGTCCGCCCCGGACATACAGCGAAGTTTCTCCTGAAGTATCGGAGCTTTTTGCAGCAGCCCGGACAGAAACTCCGCCTTGAAGCTTCGGACTGTCCCTCCTGTCCCAGCTGCCAATACCAGGATGTAGCCCTCGTACGAGACGCGTTAGAAGCTGTCACCCGCCGCCTGCCGTCGCACGCACGCGCCGAGATGCGCCGACTGCTGAATCGCCTCGACCGAGAATTTCGGCGCCGGACGATCCCCGATTGCAGGCCCAGAAGGAGCTGGGCTGATGAACCGTTGCCCTGGTGGCATCGTCGCATCTACAAGGATTAGCCCGCTCCCGCGACCCCTGTTGTAATCACGGTGGCGCGAAGCCCTCGGGGAGCTTGGCGGCGTCTGGTCAGAGGCGACGTCGGTAGGCGCAGGCACACCACTGCCCGCGGAGTCCACAACGAGACAGCCAGCAGGTCCGGTACGTCGCGGCCGGCGCATCCGAGCGACGCTCCGGACACTCGGCACAGTACGGTCCGCACCTTCACCGAGCGAAAGCTTCGGACGACCACATACAGTTGGCCTCCATGAGCAGGCAGAGATGCCGCAAGGCACCGGCCGACGCCGAGCCGTTCCCGCTCGACGATTCGCTGATCGTGCTCGACGGCAGAACGTTCTTCGTGGCGGGCTACACCTCGGGCGGCGCGCCGTATGGCGTTTTCCTCAATGAGCCGACGACCGAGGAGCGGCAGACCGATCAGGATTGTTGGCCTGAGCCTCCGTTCTGAATTGGCGCGCGGTCCGTGTTTCGTGCGAGCCCGGTCAGGAATGCCCAGGCGCCGGGTACGTCGAGCGCGCGAGCCGCGTACGCGGCGGTGAGCAGGTCCTCGCTCAGGTAGCGGTCGTACTTGTCGTGGTGCTTGGCCCGGACCGTGGCGGCGATGGCGACCGGGTCCGGCGGTGGGCCGGCTGCCAGGCTTGCGATCGTGTCGAGGAGGTGAGCGGGCGTGCAGCCGCCCACGGTGATCGCCAGGCCATCCTGCCCTACGTGCAGGCCGTTCATCCCAAGGATCGCGGTGAGCGTATTCATGACGCGGTCGCCACGCCAGGGAAACAGCAGGGTCTCGCTGTCGCGGGCGAAGATGCGCCGCGTCCCGTGCCCGTACGCGTGGAAGGCGGCCCGCCCCTCGGCCAGCAACGTTCGCGCGGTGGCGTCCAGGTATCGGGGGATGTCGGCCGACCGGTACAGCTGGAACATCCGACGTCGTACCTGGTCCGCGATCTCACCACCGGTGCCCGGGAACACGGGCGGCTTGCCCGCCTCGGCCGCGGTCAGTTCGATCACCCGTTGCGCGGTGTCCACGGAGCGGACCCGCCATCTCGCTCCGCTGAATATAAGCAGCGTGCCGGGCAGGATCGGGCGGTCCACCGGGAGGGAGCCGAGGGTGTATCCGTCGGCGACGAGACGGTAGTCCAGCGAGGTGTGAAAGGAGGCGTAGAAGCTGTAGTGACTCAGCAGTCGTTCGCCCTCCTGCGCCGCAAGCAGCGTGCCGTCGGCCTGTTGCTCCAGGAGGCGGCTTCGGCCCATGTCCCGCAGGAGACGGGCGAAAAGGGATCGGTCGACACGACGAAACGGGCCCTTGTCACAGAGTTCCGTGAAAAGCTGACTGGCCGTCGCGCCGCCGGACTGCGCGCTGATCGACAAGATCTGCTGGATCAACGCGGAGAGGTGCAGGCCCGCGTCGTCCGGGGGCTCGTACCATGCCTCGGTCAACAGCTCGATCATGGCGACGGTCTGGACGAGTTCCGGGCGCAGCGCGTCGGCCGGGGTGATCCCCGCGGTGAGTTCCGGCTCGGCCACGTACACGCGCAGAACGGCCGGCTGGCCCGGCCGGCGACCGGAACGGCCGAGCCGTTGCCGCAGGCCGGAGACCGTCGGCGGGGCGCCGACCTGGGCGACCGAGTCCACCGAGCCGACGTCGATGCCGAGTTCGAGGGTGGAGGTGCAGATCGCGGTCACCGGCGTGGCGGGATCTTTGAGCAGCTCCTCGACGTGCTCGCGTACCTCCTTGGACAGGCTGCCGTGGTGTGCGAGGAAGCGGTCCGGCGATCGGGCCTGGCCAGCGCGCTGGGTGAGCATGTCGGCGTACACCTCGACGGCCGCGCGCGAGTTCGCGAAGACCAGGTTGTCGGTGCCTCGCAGAGTCCGGAACAGATGGTCGGCGATCGCGGCGCGATCGGCGGGCTCCTGGCCCGGGCCGGGCGGTGTGGCGGGGTTGACGTAGCCGCGGACCTGGAGCCGGATCTCGCCGCCGGGCTCGGCGGAGGACACGACCGCGACCCGGGCGCCGTCGCCGGGCCGGAGGAACTCGGCCGCCCCGGAGAAGTCTCCGAGCGTCGCGGAGAGCGCTATTCTGGGCACCCGCCGCCCGGCGGCCGTCTCCACCCGGTGGAGCAGCGCCTGAAGCTGGGCGCCTCGTTCGGCACCGATGAACGAGTGCAGTTCGTCGACGACCAGGTATCGCAATCCGCCGAAGATCCGGCCGACCCGGTCGCCGTGCCGGACGAAGAGCGCTTCCAGCGACTCCGGTGTGATCAGGAGCAGGCCTTCCGGTGCGCGCAACACCCGAGCCTTGCCGGATGCCGGTGCATCGCCGTGCCATCGATGCAGGCGTACGCCGAGCGGATCGGTGAGACCGGAGATCCGATCGAACTGGTCGTTGATCAGTGCCTTCAGCGGGCTCACCACCACCGCTGCGACGCCCGCGCCGAAGCCGTCTTCCCGTTCGCGGGCGAGGACCGAGCAGATCGGTAGCAACGCGGCCTCGGTCTTTCCGCTGGCGGTAGCCGACCCAATGATCACGTCACGCTGCCCAGCGTCGATCAACGCCGCGGCGCGTTCCTGGACATCGTGCAGCCGGTCCCAGCCCTGCTGGTAGATCCACCGCTGGATCGTCGGGTGGTAGCGGGCGTACGCCTGCGACGGAGGAGTCTCGGTCATCGAGTCACAACTGGAAGGACGTGAGTTCGTCGTCCTCGGTGCCGGCCTCGCCGACGTCGAGCTTGCCGATCAGGTCGGGCCAGCGCAGGTCGGGGTGCTGCTCCAGGAGAGCGAGCAGATCGAGGAAGCCGCGGATCGTCTCCCGAGGCGTACGGAAGTAGGCGTCCCCCAGCCGTGCGGAGCAATACGCCATGTAGGCGGTGAGCGCGTCGTCCGGAACCAGGTACCGGCTCGGGTCGCCTGCGGCGTGCACGTGCCGGATCTTGGTCAACAGGACGAAGACGTCCTCCGGGGTGAGGTTACCCAGCCGCATCACCGGGCCGGAGTGGTCGCTCCGGTCGGGTCCGGCGAAGCGGTTCGGTGCCAGCCGCGAGGCGAGGGCTGGGTACGAGAACAGGCCGCGCCGCGGATCGAGCAGGAACTCGGGCGTTCCACCGAACAGGAAGCCCAGATGGGCGGTGCTGCCTTGGGCCGTGTCGTTGACGATGCGCAGTAGCTGCTCGTAGTTGGCGTTACGCGGCGTGGAGCCGGTGATCTTGTATAGGTTGACCATTTCGTCCAGGCAGACCAGCAGACCGCCGAAGCCGGCCAGCCGGACGAAGCGGGCCATCAGCCGAAGGTGGTCGTAGAAGCTGCCGTCGTCGACGATCGTCCGCACACCCAGCGCGGCCCGGGCGTCCACCTTGCTGGTGAATTCGCCGCGCAGCCAGCGCACCGCGTCGGCGCGTAGCCGCTCGTCACCGTCGTCATAGCCCCGCCAGTAGGCGCCGATCACGGCCGCGAAGTCGTACCCGCCGGGCATTTCCGTCAGCGAGGCCAGTCGCGTCCGGATCGTCGTGGCCGGGTCGGCGCCCTCAGCCAGCGCACCCGTGACGAAGCGTTCCACGACGGTGGCCAGCGCGGCTCCCTCGGGTCGTGCCCGGGTGGCCAGGTTGCCCATCAGCTCGGCGTACAAGCCGCGCACCTGCCCCGACGTACCGTGCAAGCGCCTGTCCGGCGACAGATCCGCATGCACGGTGACCAGCCGTTTTTCCAGGGCGATCGCGCGGACCAGATGCAGCAGGAACGTCTTTCCCGATCCGTACTCGCCGATGACGAACCGGCAGGCGGCGCCACCGTCGGTGATCCGCTCGACGTCGCGCACCGCCGCCTGAACCTCGGCCGCCCGGCCGACCTGGATGTGTTGCTGCCCGATGCGCGGGACCATGCCGGCCCGAAGCGAGGCGACGATCGCATCGCGCTCGCGGGGCCGGATTCGTCCGGTCGCGGGCAGGGTGCCGGGATCTGTCATGCGAGCAACTCCAGGAGCACATCGTTGACAACGGTGAGGGTGGTGTCGCCCTCGACGACCGGGGCTCCGACGTTGTCGAGGGCGACCTCGTTGAGCAGGTCGAGGGCCCCGTCCGGGAGCACACCGTGCGCTGCCGCGAGCGCCTCGAACTCCTCGCGGGCCAAAGTCGGACGCTCGCCGAGCGCCTGCAAGAGTGCGGTGTGTGCCCGGTCGAGCCCCGGAACCAAGGGCGCCGGTTCCTGGTGCTCTTCCTCCGTGTCGAAGATCGCGCCAAGGAGGGCGGCGGCCGTACCGCTCTCGGCCACCTTTTGCCGGATCAGGGAGCCGTCGAGCTGGATGCCAGGCGACGAGGTGTCCGCTGACATCGCCCAGGGCAGGCCGAAACCGTTTGGCTGACCGTCGGCCGCTTGTATCACGACAGGTTCGTCCGGCCCTTCGACAGCTGTCTCCGGGACCCGGCGACGAGCCTGCGCCGGCGGATCGCCGGCACGGCCGAGCCGGGGCAGAATCGCCCGGCCACCCGTGCTCCGATCGTGGAGTCGCTGGAAGACGAGATCCACCGCCAACCCGAGAATCCCGTACACCCTCGTCGCCGCGGCAACCGTGGCCGGGCCGATCGTGGGATCAGCCGTGACCGCGACCGTGACCAGGTAATGTCCGGCGATCTCCCGTTCGGCCAGGGTCATCACGCTCGTCTGCCGGCCGAGCCGGTCGACCTCCACCCGCGTGGTCAGGAGCCAGCTCAGCCGCGCGGCCAGCCGCAGATCCTCGCCGGGATCAAGGTCGAGGGCGGCGGCCAGGCCGGCGACGGTGGCGAGCAGCGTGGCCCCAGGTGGGCTTTCCGGCGCGGCCGCGAAGGCCACCGCGGCAGCGCACCGCGCGATGGCCACGGCACTGGCGAAGTGCGGCCCGGGTCGATCGGCCGCCGGGCCACCGAGGCGGAACAGGACGGCTGGACCTCGCGCCAGTGGTGGCGCACCGAATCGCACATCGGGCTCCACGCCGAGGCCGAGCCTGGCCAGCACGTCCAGAAGTGCGGCGGCCTCCTCGGCGGCCATCCGCTCCGGGTCCGCCGCCGACCAGAATTCCCGGAGCTCACTGGCGTCGATCAGTGTCCGCGGCCGGCCGTCGAGTCGCCGTTCGGCCCAGACGCGCAGCGCCCCGAGTTTTCCGTACCTGACGTCGACCAGTTCGGCGGGCAGCAACGGCACCGCGGCGAGCGAATCCCGGCCCTGCGGGAATCGGGCCAGCCACCGGCGGTACGGGTCGAGCGCCGCGGCCACCTCGTCGCGCAGTGCGACCAGTGGACGGACCCGGCTCGGCTCGGACAACAGGTCGGGCAGGTCCGCCCTCCAGACGAGGGTGGTAGCCAGGCCCGGATTGGACGGGTGGTAGCGCAGCCGAATGCCGCTCCCGCCGCTGGCGACGGTGATCCCGCTGCCGTGCCGCTCCCGGTATCGGAGGGTGAACAGCCGCTCGAACTCCGCCGGACAGTCGCTTTCGGTTCGGCGCGGGGTGAACGACGGGTGATGTCGTATCCACGTACGAGCCCAGGCGGTGGGAACTGGGGCCGAGGAGATGGCGAACCGGGCCAGCCCGACCCGCACCGCAGTCGGTGTCTCCCGGTCGGGCGTGTTCGCGGGTGCGTCGCGGCCGGCGGTCAGCAAATCCAGCAAGTCGAGCAGGCGGTCCAATGCGTCACGCAACGTGGACTTGCCCTCGCCGTGTCCATGCCGGAGACCGCGAACCTCGGCCCTCAGGGCCGGCAGCTCCCGCTGGACCGTGGGATCGGAATCCCCGTCGAGCAGGATCCGTCGTTCGACGCCGAAACAGAAGAGTAGGACGAGGCCGGGTGGGACATCCTTCCGCCGGCCGCCGGCGAGCCATTCCAGGTACGCCTTTCGGGCCGCCGGCGACAGGTGACGGTATGCCAATTCCGGACCGCTGCCCGGCACGGTGTATCGACCAGAAGCCGAGGCGACCGGCAGGTCAGGATCGATCAGAGACGGTTCGGCAGGGCTGGTCGCGGCAGGTAGGCGCTGGCCAACGTAGATCATGCCGCCGGGGATAACATGGCCACCGACCGTCAGCGGCTCCCCGAACGGAACCCATCGCCCCGAGGCGGATTGCAGCGTCGTGACCACACGTCCCACTGTATCCAGCGGGTGATGTCGCGATTCGGGAGCAGCCGTTACTCTCCGCAGAATGGATCCCACTCGTGTCAGACTCGAACCTCGCTGAGATGGTCGACGCCTCGACGGAAGAACCGCAGCCGGGGGAAAGCATGGAGGCCGCGCTCGTCACCATCGAGCGGGCGTTGGACGGTGCGCTACGCGGTGCGAACTCCGCCGTACGGGAGCTGAAGCGGGCGCTTGGCGCCGCACGTAGCGGTCAGATCCGAGACCTGCGGAAGGCCCTGGTTGCGGCGCAGACGGCAGCCGACGGGCTGGCCGTGGACACCCGGACGCTTGGCGACACGTTCGATTTCGACGAGCGGACCTACCTGGCCTCCGGCGATTACGTGAAGGAGTTGCTGGCCGAGGCGGCGGCGCACGGGCTGACGATCGTCGAGGGTGACGACGACCGTCTGCTGTGCTATCCGTCGTTGCTGCGTATCCTCCCCGCGGAGGCGGCCATCGAGATCGACAAGGTACGGGATCGGCGGCTGCGCCCCTCGGTGCTCGTGAGCGCGTTGGCCCGTGCGCAGGAAAAAGGGGTGCGCTTCAAAGCCGAGCAGTTCCTCGACAGCCTCCGGTCGGCCTACGAACTGCGTGTGGCCGCGGACGGCAAGCGTGACGACGCCGTGGTCCGGCTCGTGGATATCTGGACGGTGCTGACCATGATGCCGGGCCAGCGTACGCAGTACTCGCGGCAGGAGTTCGCCCGCGACCTCTATCTGCTGGACCAGAGCGGCGTCACCTGCACCGACCGGAGCCCGCGGACCCTGCGCTGGTCGGCCAGCACCGGCACGAAGGGTTCCGGGGTGCTCACCACGGTGGCTCGCAACGGTCAGGAGCAGCTCTACTGGGGAGTGTCCTTCACCGTCGCCGCCACCGAGCCGGCGCAGTCATGAGTACCGCCGAGATCGACGTCGACGTCTACCTGGAATTCGTCGACCGCGAGTACCTGTCCGGCTACATCACGGGCGGCGGTGCCTCGGTCAAGCTGTTGTGTCCGGCGGACGACGCAGCCCGGACCAGGCTGTCGGCTGGGTTCCCCGAGATCGGTGACGGTTTCGCGTACGCCGAGGTGAATGCCGCAACCACCCGCATTCACCTGATCGACCAGGTGTTCACCACCATCGCCCGGCAGCTCGACTGGGTCGGCCTGGCCGGGTCGGTCGTGCGCGCGGCTCTGGACCACGCGGGATTCCCCGCGCCGGCCGAGATCGACGGCGTTGACTTGGGCGCGATCGCTCGTCATCACGACGTGGACGCCGCTGAGCTGTACCGCAGCACCCGCCGTGCCGTCGAGCAGTTGGTGCTGCGAGACACGGAGATGAGCCACGAGTTCCGGGTGGCGATGCTCCGGCTGTGCCAGGAACGCCTCGGCCGGGGTGACGTCACCCCCGACGAACGGGAAACGGTGATCGGCTGGCTGCACGGCGAGCGGTTGCCCGCCGCGGATCTTCGCCGGGTGGGTCTCAACGCGAAGGTGAACCGCTACAACGCCCGGCCACTGTTGCTGTCGCTGACCCGCTGGCTCCGCACCGCCGGCCGGTCCGGCCTGGTGCTGCGGCTGGACCTGGACCGGATCGCGGTGACCCGCCGCCCACCGGCGGGCCTGCGCGACGGCTTCTACTACACGAAGGCTACGGCGCTCGACGCGTACGAGCTGATCCGCCAGTTGATCGACGCGATCGATGAGATCGAGGGGTTGTTCGTGGCCGTTCAGATGCCGCCGGCCCTGGTCCACGACGAAGCCCGCGGCCTGCCCGCCTATACGGCTTTGCAGTTGCGGGTGGCCGACGAGGTCCGCGACCGGCGCCGCCAGAACCCGTATGCCGCGCTGGTACGGCTGGGTTCCGACTCCATGGAGGTTTCCTGATGACGGCCGACGTCATGGCCCGGCGTGCGATCGAGGCGCTGCGTGCGGGGGTGCCCAGCCGGGATGCGGTCGCGGCGCTCGGGAGCGGCCAGTCGGCGATCGAGGATCGCTTCGAGGCGATGTGCGGATCCGTGACGTCCGGCGCTGCCGGCAGCATGCTGATCGGCGGCGGGTTCGGTACGGGCAAAAGTCACCTGCTCGAGCATCTCGCCCGGCTGGCGCTGAACGCGGGCTGGACGGTCAGCCGCGTCGTGGTCAGCAAGGAAACGCCGTTCCACGACCCGGCCAAGGTCTTCCGAGCGGCCGCCGACTCGGCTCTGCGGGCCGGGCAAGCACGGCCCGCGATCATCGAGGCCGCCGCCGGGCTCGACCTCGACGGCCGGTCCTACGCGGAGTTGCTGCGCTGGGCGTCGTCGAGCGGCTCCGAGCTGAACGAACGTTTTCCGGCGACCCTTTCGCTGTTCGCGAGCCTGCGTGAACGGGATCCGTCGTACGCCGAGGTAATCCTGCGATTCTGGTCGGGCGACCCGATCGCGATCCCCGAGCTGCGGAAACGGATGCGGGAGATCGGCGAACAGCGCCCCGCTCTTCCCTCGATCGCGGCGGCAGAACTTGCTCGGCAACGCTTGCGATTCGCGGCCCGGCTGCTCGCCGCTGCGGGTTCGCCCGGGTGGCTCGTCCTCTTCGACGAGGTCGAGCTGATCGGCCGGTACTCGTTGCTTCAGCGCGCCAAGTCGTACGCGGAACTTGCTCGATGGATGCGCGGCGAAAACGGCAGAGGCGTCCCGTTGGCCACGGTGCTCGCGATGACCGACGACTACGAAGCGGCCGTCATCACCGGGCGAAACGACCGGCATGTCGTACCGGAGAAGCTGCGGGCCAAGGGAACCCCGGAATCGGCCGAGCTCGCGACGGCCGCCGAACTCGGCATGCGGATCATCGACCGCGAGACGTACCTGCTCACTCCTCCGGACGACACAGAGCTCAAGCAGGTGTACGCGCGGTTGCGAGACCTGCACGGTCAAGCGTTTGGCTGGCAGCCGCCCGAGGTGACGGGCCTGGAGCGGTTGGGCGCCACCCGCATGCGGCAGTACGTGCGAGCCTGGATCAACGAGTGGGATCTGGTGCGCCTAGACCCGGGATACCGGCCGGAGACCGAAACGATCGAGGTGGCCAGCGACTACCGAGAGAACCCCGACCTGGAGTCCACCGAAACCGACTAGTTAAGATATCGCGCCCGGCAATTAGTTCACGTGTAAAGCCTGTCAAGGCCAATGAGTTGGATGCCGGGATCGGCGGCAGCTATCGCAACAAGGTCGTCGGTGAAGCCGCCGCCGCTGAACAGCACCAGCCGACACCGGTCCGCACGAATGTCGTTCCGGCCGTTGAGCAGGGTCCGGATGTGGGCCAGCCGCTGCAGGTGGCCCGCTCCGACGGTCTCGTTCCACTTAGCCTCGCCAATCGCCAGAAGATCCTCTCGGTCCTGGTCGTCGCGGCCGAAGACGGCCACGTCCACTTCGTGCTGGGTTCGGGCAGCGGCGTCGTTGACGATGCCCGCCGCGACCCTGGTCGGATAACCGCCGAACAGGGCCGGGTCAGCCTTCCACCGGGCCCAGTTCCGGCAGATCGTCTCGAAATGCGGGCCGACGACCTTGCTCAGAAAGGTGCGCTGCAGGCGGGGCCAGACCTGCCGAGCGCGACCGGTTCGTTCGAGGTCACCCCAAGCCAGGCGCATGACGGCGTGGTAGAAGGTCAGGAGCGGCTCAGCAGTCCGGTAGACGCCCCTGTTGCTCTTGAACGCGTCCTCCTCGCGTACCACCAGCCCGGCGTCCTCCAGAACGCCCAGCGCATGGGCCAGGTCGGACGGTTGCCGGCCCAGGAAGTTGGCGATCTCGCCGCGGCGGGTACGGCCATCGGCGATCGCGGCCAGGACCGAGTGGTACAGGGCGGGATCTCGGATGTCGGGTTCCTCCGCGAGCAGGTATCGGGCCTCCCGGAACAACGGACGGGCCGGGTTCAGCACGGCACGGACGACCCAGTCGTCGAAGTCGCCCGGCCCGGCCGGGGAGTCGTCCTGGGTGAACTCGTGCCGATAGGCAGGCGTGCCGCCGACGATCGCGTTGACGAGTAGGGCGGTGCGTGGGTCGTCGATGTCCCAGAACCGGGCGGCTGCCCGATAGTCCAGCGTCCGGACCACCAATTCCAGGCCGGCTCGTCCCCGCAGCGGCGCGGTCCCGGACAACAAGCCGCCCATGAACGACAGCGCCGAACCACACAACAGCAGCCGTACCTGCGTGTTCGAGCGCTGCCCGGCCGGATCGAGCGCTCGCTGGATGATCGAGGGCAGTGCTAGGCTGGCGCGGGCCAGGAAAGGAAACTCATCGATCACCACCGGCATGGGTCCGCGCCGGGCCATCAACATCGTTCTCGTGATCGCTTCGTCCCAATTGACGAACCGCAGCGGTGTCGCCTCACCGAGGTGGTCGCCGAGTGCCTGCCCATACTGCCGTAGCGCATCAGCCTCGGACGATTCGGTAGCGGTGAACATGAATCCGCCACCCGCCCGGACCAATGCGTCGAGCAGGAACGTCTTGCCCTGACGCCGACGACCGGAAACGACACCCAGGGTCGCCCCGATCTGGGGCAGCGAAGCGAAGCGGACCAGTTCGTTCCACTCGTCGTCCCGGTCGAAGATCTCGCTCGGCTTTTCCACGACCCTCCTCATGTAAGCGTAGTTACCATAACTATACTTACATGGGCGTCCTGGCCTGCGATCGGATGACAGGCTGTCGCCAGCCGGACAGAATCCGCCGATCTGCTGGTCGGCCTCACAGCCATCGACGACGGCGGCTATCCGCGACTGTTCTGGTTCATGCCGTCGTGAAGCCGAGTGTCCGGTATCCGGGCATGCGGCGTTGCAGTGAGGCGGCCAGGACGGGGGTGGCAACGTCGTGGTAGTCGTGGACCTCGGCGATGTCCTTGCCTGGTGCAGCTCGGAGGACGCGGCCTACGCATTGGACGAGCAGGCCGTCGTAGGAGATCGGCCCGGCGAGGAAGAGTGTATCGAGGGCTGGGGCGTCGAAGCCTTCGCCGATGAACGGTGTGGTGCCGATGACCAGCAGAGCGTCGCCGGCTTTGGCTGTGTCAAGTCGTTCGACAATCGCCCGGCGATCGGTGGTGCTCATTGCTCCTTGGAGCACGAGCGGCTGATGTCCCCGTGCAGCGAGCATTGCGGCGAGAGCCTCGACGTGGGCGACCCGTCGGGTGAGGACCAGGCAGTTGCGGCCGCGCGTCAGGGCGGCGGCAACGTCATCGGCGACCAGAGTGTTGCGTTGCTCGTCGAGGGCCAATCTTCGGTGCACCTCGGCCAGCGCTCCCGGCGCGTCCAGGTCGACGTCGCCGGCCTTGAACTCGGTGTCGTGCTGGAACAGCACGCGTCGCGGTCCGGTGCCGGCGTTCATGGCGGCGGCGAGAGTGCCCTGCTCCTCGTCGGTCATGGTGTGTCGCACGGGGCCGAGTTGCCAGGTGACGAGTTGACCGAGGCCGTCACGCCGGGTGGGCGTGGCGGTGAGGCCGAGCCAGAACTGCGCGGCGATCGCTTTGACGGAGTGCTCGTACGCGGCTGCGCCGAGGTGATGGCATTCGTCGACAACCACATGCCCGTACTGGTGAGTGAGGGTGGCGATGTCGTCGCGCCTGGCCAGCGACGGCAGCAGCGCGATGTCCACGGTGCCGGTGAGCTTGCGCCGGCCGCCGCCGAGTTGGCCGGGTTTGATGCCGAGGAACTGCTCGACGCGCATGCGCCACTGATCGGCGAGGGCTTTGCGGTCGACGAGGATCAAGGTGGAGGTGCCACGCTCGGCGATCACGGCGCAGCCCATGACGGTCTTGCCGGATCCGGGCTGGGCGATGAGCAGCCCGTCGTCGTGGGCGAGGAGGGCGCCGACCGCGGTGCTCTGCTTGGCGGTGAGTTCGCCGGTGAACGCGATGTCGATCTCCTGGCCGGGATTTCGCGCGTCGGTGACGGACAGTCTCGAACCCGCGTGTTCGACGATGGAGTTGATGGTGTGGCGCAGCCCGCGGGGCAGGACCAGGTGGTCGTCGATGGTCAGGTCGTAGCCGCGGATGAACCGTGGGGTGTCCCAGGTCGATTTCCGCAGGCGTTGCAGTTCGTAGAACTTCGGATTGGCCATGGCAGCCGCGTGTTTGAACGTCGCAAGCGCGGCCGGGGTGAGTTGAGCGGTGTCAAGGGTCAACCCGGCACTAAGTTCCGCGTGGACCACCGCGGGCAGCGCGGGATGGACCCGCGTTGCGGCGGATTTGCCGATCGTGGCGACGTCGGTTCCGGTGGCGGAGCGTTTCGCATTACGGACGAGCGATTCCGCATCGCCGGGGCTGAGCCGATCCAGCGTGGAGAGGAACGCCCACTGATCCTCGTACGGTTCGAGCGTGCCGAGATCGAGGAACGTGGTGAGGCCTTCCTTACGCCGGCGGCCGTACAGCGGCGCGGCGATCAGGTTGCCGAACCCGCCGTCAGGTACGACGTCTTGATTGGGAAACAGCCGATCATATGACCGCAAATCCATCGACCCGCGCAGCACCATCGCCTCGTGCAGCAACGCGGTACCGACAGCCCGCGCCGTCGCCGCAGGAAGCGCCTCAGTGAAGAAGATCCACACATGGGCCCCACGACCCGACTGGGAAATCTCCAGCGCGGCCGGCACCGCACTGGCCCTCGCCGCCTTGACGTAGGCGAGCGCGTCGAGCATCGCCGCCGCACCGTCGAAGTCGGCGACAAGGAACTGACATGTGTTCTTCGGCAACAGTGGGTAGAGGCCCATAAACACGTCACCGACGAGATGAGCGGCGACGACTTGCGGCGTACGGGGGAGGCGGACAGCGCTGCGCCGATCCATACCCTTGCGCCAGCCGCCGGCGACGGCTGGCGACCACCCGGATGCACCCGTACGGGTGTTTTCCCAGCGGACGGCGTACACGTCGGTACGGGCCCGGAACCGGTCGGCGAACAAGGCGAGCTTGTCCGCCACCGGCGAGGCCATCGTTACCATCCCGGGCGCGGCGACCGGGGCGGATAGCTGCTCCGGGGACGGGGCGGTGTCATGACCACGCAGTTCCAGCAGCCGCGACAACCTGGCGTTTTCGGCCTGTAGGCGCTGTACCTCCCGGCGCAGGTCGGCGTGCTCAGCCGTCGCATCCACCCGATCATTCTCGCGTATCGGGCTTCGAACCTGCCACGACAGCCCGCTATCCTCCGCCGATGGCACCGAAGCGGAACGCGGCGCTCGAGGCGACGATCGAAGAAGCCACGGTCGACGCGTATAACGACGACGAGCAGCTCACCGGCCTGTTCACCGGCACTGGGCAGGACGGTAGACCACGATGAGTGAATATCAGTACTACGAGTTCATCGCCGTGGACCGGCCCCTCACCACCCGTGAACAGAGCGAGCTGCGGTCACTCTCCACCCGGGCCGACATCACCGCCACCAGCTTCGTCAACACGTACGAATGGGGCAACTTCAAGGGCGATCCCCGCAAGCTGATGGAGCGCTACTTCGACGCGCACCTCTACCTGACCAACTGGGGTACCCGCGATCTCGTGCTGCGCCTTCCCAAGCGAGTGCTCGACCCCGCAGTCGTCGCCCATTACTGCATCGGTGACAGTGCGTCCGCCTGGACCAGCGGCGAGCACCTCATCATCGGCCTCAACCGCGAGGACGAGGACGGCACGGACGAGTGGGACATCGGCGGCGAGGGCCTGCTCTCCTCGATCATCGGAGTCCGGGCCAGCCTCGCCGCCGGAGACCTGCGCCTGCTCTACCTCGCCTGGCTGCGTTGCGTGCAATCGCTGGAAGTCTCTGACGACGCACCCGAGCCTCCCGTCCCGGCCGGATTGGCCACGCTCGACGCACCACTCACCGCCGCCGCCGAGTTCCTGTGCATCGACCGTGACCTGATCGCCGCCGCGGCGGTCGGCTCGGCCTCGGCCTCGGCCGCAGCAGCACAACCCACCGCCGCGCAACTACGCACCTGGGTCACTCAGTTGCCCACCCGGGAGAAGGACATCATCCTGAGCGACCTGGTCACCGGCCACGACACCCATCTCCGCGCGCAACTCCTGCGGCGTTACCGCGACGCTCATGCCACCGAGGCATCCACCGCGACGACCCCACGCACCGCCGGTCAGTTGCTCGCCACCGCTGACGAACTGCGCGCCGAACGGGAACGTTCCGACGCGCAGCAACGGGAACGAGACCGGGTCCGACAGGAGCGCTCCGCGGCCGCCGCCCGGCAACAACACCTGGACACCCTCGCGGTCGATCAGCCCGCCGTTTGGCGGCAGGTCGACGAACTCATCGCCACGAAGAAGCCGCGCGAATATGACTCAGCTGTCCAACTGCTCGTCGACCTGCGCGACCTCACCGAACGTGACGGCGGCACCGCCGCGTTCGAGCATCGTCTGACTTTGCTGCGGGTGAACCACGCGCGTAAGCCCGGCCTGCTGCAACGACTCGACCTGGCCGGCCTGTTTGCCTGAAACACACGGCCGGGCGACTGCCGCGCGGGCTCCGGGCATGCCACACGCCGCAGCAAGCCGAACCCTGAGCGACCTACAGGGTTTCGATACGCGGGACCGCTCGCTTTCGATTTGCGGCAGCCTTCATGTTCGATATGCGGGGACTCAGCGTTCGATCTGCGGCGACAAGACGTTGGAAGCCACGCGCCGGGCGCCTCGCAGCGAAGTGCCCGGCGACGTGCCGCAGGAAGCACACCGGTGCACTAACGATCGCTCGCCCCCTTGCGAACATCAAGTCGACCGCCCAAGCCTGATCGAGACGTGGTCAGCCGCACCGATCCGGCGTACACGACGGCGGCGGCCGGGCTGGCTGGGCAAACGGCCGATAACAAAACTCGCATATGTCACATTTCCGGCATAGATCAACAGGACGGCCGACGGTCATTGTCAGGTTTGCGGCGCAAGGGGCTGCCCGAACCGCAGGGCCGGACATGTCGCGACTGCGTCAGCCTGCCGGCGTTACCCACGTTCGTCGGCGGCTTCCCCGCTCGGGCATAGCCGCGCGGAATCGCAGCCACCGCCCGGCTGGAAGCACGGTGACCTGTCACCCGGTCGGATGATCCGTCTCAGCGTGAACTGGCACGTACGGGATCAAGCCCTGCCGCCATGCCTGCACCTGTAGCTCCGGCGGTAGCTGGCGCGCGTCGACGAGGAACCCGTTAACCTCCAGCAACCAGGCCATCGGGTTCTTGTCCAGCATGTCGCGCCTGCTGAACTCGGGATCCATCAAGCCGATCCGCAAGGTGTCCATGACGAGGCGGCCTTTGCTGGCCATCGTGGTCTGCTTGACGCCGAGCAGGTCCGCCAGATCATCGGTGCGTAGATGGGGCTCCTGGCTCCGGTCGGCGAGGAAGTTGACCCGGCCGATCGCGTACACGATGCCGGCGGCCCAGATCCGGCGGTCACCGCGGAGCAAGGGCGAGGGTCGCTTGCGGGCAAGCTTGGCGGCCAGCTTGACACAGAGTCCGGCATATTCCGCGTCCAGATGCTGCTGGCAGAACAGATCGGTGATCGAGACGATCTCGTCGAAGACCGGCTTCACCGCGGCCGGCACTTTCGGCGGCGCTGGTGCCGACATGATGATGTTCCTTTCACCGTCGCAACGCGCTGGCGGGAGAGCCTACAGTCCCCATCCCTGGCCGGTCTCGCCCAGATAGGGCAAAATCGACGGGTGCGTCGACAGACTGCGGTTCGCCGCCTTCGAACGGTCGCCGAACGCTGTCAGCGGGCCAGCGGCATGTGGGACGACGAGCCGTTGCTGCTCGCCGCGTACGCGTTCGGCTCGGTGTTGGAATCTGTCGCCGACGTGGACGTGGTTGATCTGGCGTTCGTGCTCAACCTGCCCGCCGAGGAGTTGCCCTGGTTCGTGGAGCCGCAGTCGCTGGCCGGCTTGCCGAGCCTGCTGGAGATCGACAAGGCGCCGGTGCGGTGGTACTGGCGGCCAGCGGTGTGGCCGGTCGCCAACCGTCTGATTCACCGTCCACTGCGGGTGTGGTCGCTGGACGGACCTGACGAGAATGCGCTCGACGCCCTGGAACGTGGCCAAGCGGAGCATCTGCGCATGCCGGAACCCACGGCCGAGCAGCAGCGGGAACAGTTGAGCGTCGAGTTGGCCGAGAGCCTCTCCCACCTACGCAGCGTCGAGGCAGGCTTCTGGGAACGCGACTGGCGTTCGGCCCACAGGGGATCTGGGATCTATCCAGAAAACCACCTGTGGAACGGCGTCCACGGCTACCTGGACCTGCTCGCCACAGCCGATCAGCAACAACCGGGACTCACCATTCGCCTCAACCCACCCGAGAGGACATGACCACGTGTCGGGCCGGCGCGAACTGCGTGACGCGATCTTGATCGGGGTGGTCCGCCGGTGGGCGAATGAGGTGCGATTCGGGCATTGGTGCAGATTGGCGCTGTCGACTTCGGTAGGAAAGCTGTTTCAGGCGGCGTCGACAATGCGCTCCATGCGTGCCCCGACCAGCGAAGGAACCGCCCCGAGGGCACCGATTGGCACCCTGCCGGACGCCCGGGCACTCGCGAGAACCGCAGCTCGGTACAATACGGGGAGCAAGCCCTCGTAGCTCAGGGGATAGAGCATCGGTTTCCTAATGTGGAGCGCCGAATCGCCGACGGCGCCACTACCTGCGGGTTTGCTGATGGTTCTGGCAATCGAGGTTGCCTACCTGCTCGAGCCGTGCTCCACCGGTCAGCACATGTGGATCACGCCAAGTGCCTATCATGCCAGCCGCGTGACGGCAGACTCACAGTAGAGTGGCCCACTGTCACATTCGACGGAACACTCCGACTCCGAGGCGGCTCCCTGTAAGGCTCAACCTTGCTACGAATCCGGGACAGATCGACGCGACGGCCACCCCCGCTGTGCAATGGAAGCGTCGCCGGGCTACCCACTCGACCTTCCCGACAGCCGCATACTTAGGGCAGACCTCGATGTGATGTGAAACGTAACCAACTACGCCCAGCGGACCGACGCGCTCCTCGTGCAAAGCGAGGATGCGTGGGCGCGGATCAAACGCAGCAGAAGGTACGCTGCCCCCATCCACTGCCGCGTCCACACCCTGACGGGAGACAATGCATGACGGGCTCGGGACCGGAGATGTTGGAGGTCGTTCGCCAGGTGAAGCACGCTCTAGATGGCGCTAGGAGCACGCCGACACCTCCGGTAACGAACCTTGACATCCGGCTAGACCTCCTTAGCAGCCTCGCAGCAGAGCCCTTCAGTGAAGATACCCTTGCGGAGAGGCTGGTCCGCGATGCGAATCAGGATTGAGTCACACACCCGACGCGGTTTACGAATCATTGAGGACATTCCCGACAACGCGCTAGGCAAGATCGAGGGATACAACGGGATAGGCAAGACCAACGCAATCAAGCTTCTTCGTTTGTGTACAGGCGACCAGCCTTTCCAAGATGAAGCTTCTTGGCAAAGCTTTCGCGACCATCTCGCGCACGCCAACGTTGAGATTACCGGCCTGCAGGGCGCCAAAAAAATTGAGTTCGACCTCGACCCCACCAATTGGCTACCCTTGCCGGAACCACCAGGTAGACGCCTAGGACGAATCACGGTGGACGGGGCTTCCGCCGATCATGACGCCATTCGTTCTTTGCTTAAGGTACACCACATCTTCACCGCCGAGACGCCGCTCGACGTTCTAAAGGACCGTATCAGTCAAGCGCGCAGAACAGTCGTGGGGTGGGTTGACACGTTGGGGGCTTTTCGCCAGCAACAACTCGATGTTAAACTCGGCGAAATACAAAAGCTTCTCCGCGGCAGCCTTCCCGCCCAACTACAACTCGACATTAATGCGGACCAGGAGGCGCGCCGATTCGCAGAGGACGCGACGGTCCACCTAGCTAACCTTAAGAAACGTACCACGCTTCTCGAAGAAGCCGTCGATGTGTCTGAGAAGCTTGGCCAGGTACGGGGTCGCGGCTCTGAGATGGATCTCAAAATACGAGACCTTGAGCGCGATATTGCGGAAATTGACGCGAAACGCGCCGAAATTGACCGACAGATTGCGGAGCTGAGTGAGCGGCAACACAGCAATAAGCAGGCAGAGAGGGCCTTCAACAATGCCCAAAAATTTGTCGTAGCAAAGGGAAAAGCACTTCGCGAGGTAACGCAACACTTTGAAAGCTCTATAGCAGCAGCAAACGTCACCGCTGACAAGACGAGTTGGGCGCCGGAGCGCGCCACCCTCGAGAAGCTCTTACAAACTCTCGTGGACCAGCTCCCTCAGGTTAACGCTACTCCGATGCTGATCGCTATCCTGGAAAGTCTGGCGGACCGATTGGTCGAGGCCGAGCGCCACGACCTTGGAAACGCAACGCTGATAGACCCCACTGTGAGCCGGCCAGCTTGGACAGTGCACGACCTTCGCGAAGCTTGCCTGCAGCAAGCAGGAAATCTCTCGCGTCGGGCGCCCTCCGCTGAGGCCCAGGAACTAGCCAGCCGGATCACAGAAACGCGAAACCGTATTAGCGCCCTGGCGCGAGCGGAATCAGTTTTAGAGCAACTTGAGCAAGCCAAGCTAGACTTTGAACGCGCCGAAGGTCGACTGCGCAATGCGGCAAGAGACCTGCCGGCTCAAACCGCCCAGACGCTCGACACGATCATGGAAAATAGAAATGGCTTGGACGATCAGGGCCGGGCCATGCAGGCGGAGCATGCGCGGCTTTCTCATGCGCGTGAGTTGCTCGGCGGCGGAATGACTGAAGAAGCATTGGCAGCTCAGCTGATAACTCTATCAAGAGCCGCCGGCGCCGACCCAGCGCGAATCCGAGGGCAGCTCGATCAAATCCGCGGTGAGCTAGATAGCGCGACCAAAGAGCACGCTATCGCAACACAGAAGTCGGAACGAGCGGCACGTGCGTTGAATGACCATGTTATCTCAGTACGCCGCGTTGTCGCGGACTTGCAAGAGTCGCCCAAATTTACGTGGCTGCGTAGCGCTTTTCCGGAGATAGATGGATGGGAAATACTTACCGCTACCGAACAGGCTTCAGCGATCGAGCATCTCGAAGAAAGGATTGGAACCGCACGAAGCAATTTGGCGTCTGTCTTACGCAACGTTCAAGCTATTGGCAGGTCCTTTGGCGGGCTCTACGATTGGCTGAGTCAGCGCACGAGCCAGACAGATGGCCTCGAACAGGTCGACGTCGCGACCCGGCTTTGGCTGGCAGATCAGGTTCGTCTGTGGTTTCAGGATCCCGTCGTCAGCGACGCGCTTTTCGATAGTTCAACTGATGTCAGACTTGATTGGCAAGACCTAACTGTCCATTGGACGGTGAACGGCGAGCCTCGCAACCGACCCCTCATCAACTTTTCGAGTGGTGAGCAGACGTTCGCGTACACGCATGCGCAGCTGGCCCAGCTAGAGCGTACGGACGATGGCGTCGCGAACCGACTCATAGCTCTTGATGAGTTTGGATCGTTTCTTGATACGAAACGGATGCAGAATCTAATCGAGTACTTGAAGGAGCGAGTGCAGCGTATACGCAGAGATCAGATTGTCGTAATACTTCCACTGGAGTCGGCCTCAATGATTTCCTCGCAGGACGGCACTGAAAGCCGATCATCCATCCGCGAGCTCGAGCTTCGAGGCTACATTTCCCAGTCGCTAATGTAGTAAGAACACAAGAAGAAGATATGAACGACTCAATTTTCGGAATAACGCCAGTACTCACCGGCGTCGAGGCAGCGACAGTGCTCCGGTCGTTCTCGACGCTGTGGAATTTAAACTACGGTCAGCAGATCGGTTCGCTCACAGATGATCTCAACCTATGCAGGCGGTTTTTCGATCCCTTGGCAAGGGGACACACGTTGCGTAACCGCCTGTCAAGTTTAGGTTCCGCTCCTCCTGGTTTAGCTAAGGAACTTGGCGACTACAAACCGCCACTAATCTACGACGCGGGAGATCAGACTTTCATCATCGGCGTCGAAGGGAGGCTGCTTATAGCGATGTTGAGTGAAGAAGACCTATCGGACGCGGTAATTGTGTTTTCCGCATCACGTATTGCTCAGGCAGAACACACTGCATTGCAGATATATAGGGATTGGTCTACCGCTCGTCTCTCGCAAGTTATCGACCTTCGCAATGGGCGCGGACGCGAGGTGATGCAAGCTATCGCCGTTGGCATAACACTCGCACTTCTCGTCAACCGTTCAGACTCCCCTGATCGGGCTGTGGAAAGCCAGGGTCGCGAAACTGAGTACGGGGCTGACCTTAACGAAGCCGTTTTCAATGGGGCGGAAAGTTTTGCGACGATTATCTCTGGTAGTCGGCGAGGCCGGTCCGTCGATGAGCAGAAGTTAAAGGGCGGATATGGAATAACGGAAGCGCGACGTAGGCTAGCGCATCGCATTGTGCTCGCGCCAAGCGTAGAAACGGGAACCCCTCGTGTCTACATACCTTCCGAATTCCGGAACGATGTAGTCACGTTCCTCGCCCGAGACCTTGCCCGACGACCCTCACTCAACACAGCCCAGCTCGGAGTGGCTTTCGATGCACTCGTCTCGGCTCTCCGCGCGAACGCCGGGAGCTTAGCTCACAAGTCAAGGACATTCGAGATGGCCAGCGACACTCTTGACCTACGCGACGAATTACTGGAGGCGTTTGACGAGGCACGTCAATAATGAGAATAATCAATTTCTCCGCATGAGTAGGAGCCGTTCAGATAGGTCTACGGTGTGACGCGTCGTATTCTTGGACCACCTTTGCCCGCGCCGACGGAGTATCACATTTTGCTCCGCGGTGAAGCCAACTTGTGCGGCCAACGCGCTAATAATTGCCGGCGTGTCGATAAAGACACCATAAGGGGCACTGTCTCCTATGAGCCAGACAACAGGAGCCCCCGGACGGAGATTGGCCGCTAGATTTGTCAACACATCGCTGATAGACGCAAAATAGTCCGGGACGACGCGGTCATACTCCTTTCCGCGCTTTCTACTCACCCTCTCTTTTTCGAGTTCCTTCGTTAAACCGGCGATCTTGGTGGCAACGTCCCCGAACTTCACTAGCTTTTGAGTAGCGGCGAGAGCGGTTGCAACTCTGCTTTGTTGGGTCGTTGCTGTAATCATCTTCGATCGAATCATAGAGCACAGTTCCGCCCAGCTATCGACCTCACGCCAGAAGTACATCTCAAGCCGTGTTGCATCTGCATAATCGAAGTTGTTTAGATAGGGTGGCGAAGATACGCATCCGTCGCCTAAGTCACCGGCAAGCGGCTGCCAAGAACGCAGCTTCGTCGAATCGCCGTGCACTGCTTGGAGACGCCTGTCTGGTTCGTCTTCTCTTAATGTCAGGCCGGAAAGGTCTTCGGAGATCCACTCTGCTCGCTGGAGGAAGCGCGCTAGTGGATCACTATAAAGTGCTTTCCGCTCTTGGCTGGGGTTCTGATAAGGCCACCCCACACGCACGGCCGCGACATCGCGCAAGGTCGACAACAATGACCATTTTGCGTGCAAACTCCATTCTTGAGCCTGCCCTGACTCAATCAATTCACGGACAGCGACGAGCTTCGCCAAGACAGACGGTTCAAAACTTCGACGAATGAGATCCGCCTCGCTGCCCAGGTTGCCTTGCAATCTTGAAGAGTTGCGGTCTGCGGCCGCGACGAGGTCCTTCGCGCACGCCAGAAATTCGGTCGGGTTGGCCGGCGGTGGCAACAGCTTGAGTGACGCGAGCTCCGCGACTGCTGGGTGCGCCTCGATGCCGTAGAACGAATGCCCCATCCGACGAGCCGACGTGCCAGTCACACCCGAGCCAGCGAAGGGATCAAGAACAAGGCTGGACTTCGGAAGTTGAAGCCGGTCTAGTAGCAGCTCGACATAATCCGACGCGAAGCCGGCGGGATAGCGAAACCAACGGTCGAACGGCTCGGTACTACTTGTGCCGTGTCTCCGCCCTCGCCCCGTGCCGGGTTCGGGTGAGCTGGTGTCCTTTTGAGCCAGATCTTCAAAATCGGGCACCTGCGCCGCTGCGCGACCGTGGATCAACACCGGTACATTGCACCACGGTGTTGGGATTGGCGCCAGTTTTCGCTTGTGGCGCTGTGAGGTTAGCTTGCAAGCAGGCTCGTCAAGACGATACTGCGAGCCCGCCACCCGGCTTCATGGTAGTACGCGACAGTGTCAGGATGGCCTGCGATCTCGCGAGCGACAGCCCTAGCCGCGTCGTCGCCCAGTTCGCCTAACCACTCGAGGGTTCGCGCGCGTTGAGGTTCGTAACCCCATTTGACATCGGCGCGCATATACGCAGCTGCAACGTCCTGTATCAGCCCGTGTTCCCGTAGCTCTGCCAGGCTCCGCAGAACACCAAGCACAAAGGCTAGTGGGGTCTCGACATACTGAACGTCTCTCCCGTCCCAAGGCGATGCGTGAACGTGCTCTGCCATCAAGACCGCCAAGTGAGCCGCACGCTCGGGCTCGTCCCGGGCCCACGGCCTCATGCGCGAACTGGTCACTTGCGCAACGAAATCAAAGAAGAGGTCGTAGTTTTCCGGGTATCCTTCTGCTAACGCAATCAGTGCCCGTAGACTTTCGTCGTCTCCGAGCAGCAATTCCTCCACTAGCTTCGCCCCTCTGACAAGCGGCGGTTCAGTCCTGTGGAGGGCAACTTCGCGCAACGACTGGCCGAGGCCTGCCATTGTTTGAATTCTCCGCGTGACGTCCTGCTGCGTACTTTCTCTGACGAATTTTCGCCAGTGCAGAGTGTTCTCCTTTTGAGGGAGTAGCTGAACTCCGGGCCGCGGGTCCTTCTCGGATAGGAACCATGCTGCGACTCGACCCAAGCTGTACACATCTACGGCTGCGGTTGCTAACCTTGGGTCTTCATCTAACTCAGGGGCGTCGTACCCGGGTGTTCCCATACGCTGGCCGGTACGGGTTAACACCTTCGACATATTATTAGGGTCAACGCGAACCATGCCCCAATCGGCTAACACCCATCGGATACCGCCTGCAGAGGTTCCAGTCATCCCTAGTATGTTTTGTGGGGAGATGTCACGGTGGATTAGTTTTTGCTCGTGGGCAACATTGAGCGCATCTACAAGGTCAAAAAGAAGGGACTCTAGGTCTTCCTCATCAAGACGAGAGCGTAATGCCTTCAGCGAACCCTCGGCAATCGGCATGGCGTACCATAGGAAATCCTGGCCGTGATCCCATATTGGCATGATGTTCGGATGAGCGAGCTGCGATTGAGCTTCGATCTCTCGCTTTATTCGACCGATGGCTTCCGGTGTCGAGAAAGCACGTTTCAACGCGACTTGCTGCCCATCAGATTTCCGCTCTGCTTGCCTTACTTCCGCGTAGGTACCAATCCCCAGAGTTTTCGGCGCTAAACGGTATCGAGCTTTTACCTCGGCGCTGGGCTCTATCACGGGCATGCCGCTAGCCGACGCGAGAACATGCCGACGGGATATGTCCCATATTGGGAGTGATCCCTCCTCACCTCGGACGCATGCCAGGCCGTCCCATTGATCATCACCGGCGTTATGCGGCTCAGTAATAGCGGCGGGGACGCGCTCGCACCCGGCATAGTAGACCATCAGTTCGTCCAACGCATCTACGGCGCGAGCTGTGCCCGGGCGATCTGGACAAACTCAGACGCCGGGCTGGCTAAGAGGATGGCCGCGCGAGTCGGTGCTTGATGTCTTGCGGCGGTGTTCGGCGACCCACGCCTCAACGTCCCTGGCAGCCCAGATACGGCCGAGCTGGAGTGAGGAGAGCGGCTTGGGGAAGGTGGGGAGGTTGGTGATTTGGTGAGCGCGTTGTCTGGAAACTCCGTGTCGTCGCGTGATTTCAGCGGTGCCCATCATGCGGATGCCGGTCGGACGTGTCCAGTCGATGAAGCGTTCGAACGCCTCTGGATCGGGGCCCACGTCGAGGACGAATTCTTGGAGGTGGGACCACATCACGATACAAAGCTGGAACTGACTCTCGATGCCCTCGGCGCCTACTTTTCTAACCAGAGCTTCACGTACCGGGACGCAGGGCCAGTCCTTTCCACAGGCTCGGCAGTTCCATGTCGGCCTTGTCGGCTCATGCTCTTCAACGTCCACACACATGTCCTCTGTCGCGGTCGGTGGGTGGGTCGAGACGGACTTATGCGGCGTTTCGTCTCTTGGCCTTGATGCGTTCGGCGACGGCTCCGGCGGCTTCGTGGTGTAGTTCCTTGGCGACGCTTTGGTAGGTGTCGCGCGTGAGCGTGGTGGTGGAGTGGCCGAGTTGTTCGGAGACGACTTTGATGTCGACGCCGGCTTCGAGGGCGATCGTGGCGGCGCCATGCCGTAGGTCGTGAAGCCGGATCGGTGGGAAGCCTCCGCGTTGGACGAGGCGGCGGAAGCGTTGGGATACCGAGCTGGGGTGCCAGGCTTGGCCGTTGCGGCGGACGAAGAACATGCCGGTGTCGGGCCATGCTGGGCCGGCGGCGAGCTGCCATTTCGCACGCTGGGCTTTGTAGCTGGTGAAGAGGGCGACCGTGTCGGGGTCGAGGATGACGTCGCGGTTTCCGGCTTCGCTTTTGGGTTTCTTGTGGTGGAGGCGGCCGTCGCCGTGGACGGCGATCTGGTTGATGATGCCGATTTCGGCTTTGCGGAGGCGGACCTCGGCGTCGAGCAGGCCGCAGGTTTCGCCGCGCCGGGTGCCGCGGTAGGCCATGAGGTGCAGGTCGGGGGCTTTGATGGCGGCGTAGTCGAGGAAGCCGGCGAGCAGTTCGTCGGTCCAGACCATGACGGGGCCGGGGAGTTCGCCGGTGGCCTTCCATCGTTCGACGCGTTCGGGTTCCCAGACGATCGGTCGCTGGCCAGGTATTCGGCGAGAGTGGGAACGCCGGAGAGCGCGCCGCCCGCGCGGAGGCGCTGTCGCACGGTTTCGGCGTCGGGCAGGGTGCCGGTGGTGCGTCGGCTGGTTTGGATGACGTCGGCGATCGCGATGAGCTGTTGCTGGTTCTTCTCGGCGAGGCTGAGTAGTTGGCGTACGTGGTCGATTTCGTCCTGGGCGGCCTCGCGGTCGGCGAAGCCGGTGCTGGGCCGCAGCTGGCGTCGCTTCCCGTCGCTGGTCAAGGGGAGTTCGAGCTGGTACGCCCACTGGCCGTGGGTGGGGCTCCAGGAGCCGTTGCCACGGCGTAGTTTCGGGCATTCGTTACGAAGTGGTTTGCCGGTATCGGGATCTTTGCAGCGGCAGACCTTGAACGGGGTGTCGGTGGCCACGAGGCGCAAACTCCAAACGTACGAGGGTGTGCACCGGTTTTCGCTGGTTGCTCGACATTCACGTTCTGCTCCTCACATTGATCAAGTCGACGTGGTTGGTGGTTACGACGCGTCGCCGCTGATCGCGGGCGGCGCTTCGGCTTTCGGGTGGAGGGCGGCGATGAGGGCCGCGGTGGGGACTCGGTACTGGGTGCCGACGCGTACGAGGGGAAGGGGGAACGCGCCGCGCCGGGCCAGGCGGTAGGCGGTGTTGCGGGAGATACCGAGGAAGTGGCCAGCGGTGACCACGTCGGTGGTGGCGCCGAGTGCCTGGAGGTCTTCGAGGCTCCAGGCGGGCTTCCGGCTGTCCTGTTTGCGGTGTTGCGGGCCGGACGGTGTGCGGGTGCGGCGATGGTCGGTCAGGGCTGGCTCCCAGGGGTCGTGTGGGCGAGCTGAATCGGGGCGGTGTCGGCCGTTGTCTTGGCGTTGTCGGCCAGTTCGGAGGCATGGCGGTCGCTTGTGGCGAATGGTCCCGACATCGATGGCTATAGCGGCTTTATGCGTTGTTTCATGGGCTACGGTCGGGCTATGGATGATCGAGTTGCCGGTGGAAGCTGGGGAATCTGGCTGACCGGCGACACGCGATCGGTGCTGGAACGGCCGGAGCGGCTGCCCCGTGAGGCCGACGGCGCCGCGGATGCGGTCATCCGCGTACAGGTGCTGGGCAGGCCGGCCATCCTGAGCGTTCCCGAGGATCAGCACGTCCGGGCGTCATCAGTGGAGTTTCTGACGTATCTGATCGCGCGCGGCGGCAGCGCGGGCCAGGATGAGATCGTCGCCGATCTGATGCCCGAGTTGCCTCGGCGTACAGCAGCGCAGCGGATGCACACCTACACGTACAACCTTCGGCAGATCTTTGCCCGGCTCGGCGGCGGCAGCGACCATCTTCGGCTGCACCGGCACCGGTATGTGCTGGACCGCGCCGGCTTCGACGTTGACTTGTGGACGATGCTCGACGCCGTCGCGGATGCCGGTGCCGCACCCGACTCGCAGGCACGTCTCCTGGCATTACGCAGAGCGCTGGACTTTGCACCGGCCCGTTGTACTTGTGGCTGCGCCATTATCAGGACCTCGTACGCCGGGAGTACGTCAACGCAGTGATCTCGCTGGCCGAAAGCCTCGCCACCCCCGCCCTCGCCGTGGTGGCCGAGGAACGGCGTCACCACCCCGACGACGAACGGCTCACCGCGGTGCTGACAGCGCTCACGCCGCAGTAAGCGCCTGCTCTCAGTGCTGGGACGGGGCTGCCTTGCCTCCATGGCGGCATGACAGCCCCGACCGGCCGTACGAGGTGATGGATGGGTTACATGGTGGCGGATTCCGCCGGCCCATTTGAGCCGGCGGAGTTGTCGTGCTCGCGGGCGAAGACGCGAAGCACCCGGACAGCCTGGAGCAGGCTGGCGTGGGCACTGGCCGCGTCGCCATCGATCAGATCGTCGAGGAGTTGTTCGACGATGGCGATCACCGGCTCCGTGCGGATCACCTCGGCTGGGCTGCCGAGCAGCCACGCCTTGGCGAACCGCGTCGATTCTCCCGGCCGTGAGGTGGCCTCCTGCCCGAGATCCCGATCGGCTTCGAATCGGTCCTCGGATTCAAGCCGGCTTCGGCTGACCTGATCTTCGCGGGTAGCGGTGGCGAACACGACGAGCAGATCGACCGCGCGCCGCAGAGCAAACAGGGCCTGCGCCGCCGGAATCTGCTCGTCACGTAGCGTGGCCGCTGGCCGAGCGCTGGAAATCGCGTGGCGCCTGTACATCTTTCCGACGGTGGTTCCGCTCGCGTGCCTGAGCGCGTTGAAGACCCCTTCGAACGCGAACAGCACCACCTGTTCGAACGGCGAGCCGGCTTACTGCTGTGAGCCGCGGGCCTCACGATGATCCTTCTTCTCCGGCGTTGCCGTCCCTACGATCTACGCGCGGGGTCACTCGTTGGTCCAGGCACGAGCCGAAGGATCCCAGACGCCGGTTGCTGTCGCGTCCAGGATGGGGTCGAAAATCTGGCGTGCGAGGCCGACAGCGGTGTCGTAGTCCGGGACGGTGCCGGGGGCCTCGGCCGCGACTCTCGGGTAGCGGTTCGCCCAGACGTCGCTGGGCACCACGAATCGTGGGGGAAGTTCAATCTTGCGTATCGCCGCGTTGATGACGACCGCGGTGCGTAGTCGGTCGGCGCTGATGGTTTGCGTGCTGGCGATGATCGCGATGTCGACGAGGTCCTTGACCCGGCTGCTGTTCGCAGGCTGTCCGTCCCGGGCGTAGGTGCCGATCGTCGCGCAGAGCTTGTCGGCCAGGTGGTCAGGGATCGGAAAGACGCGATAGTGCGGCCGGACGAGACCGTCTATAGCGAGCGGCGTCAGCGGCGCGACGATGTCCGGTGCGCCTGTCATGGCCGTGCCCACCACGACATCGATGTGGAAACCGGCAAAGGACGTCGGACCGAGCCGCGCGTTGACGTGCACGCGCGCACCCTTGGCCTCCTCTTGGAGGGCAGCAATTCGGGTGATGTCGAACGCGAAATGATCGCCGATATCGGAACGGAGTGCCGTACGCAGAGCGTCAACAGCGTCGTCGACTGCAGCATCGGTGGCGTTGAAGAAGACGTCGACATCCTTGCTGTGCCGAGCTGTGGCGAGGCGGGCCAGCAGCGCTCCCGCGCCCTTGAGCACCCAACGGTCAGCGTCACGGGAGCTGAACAGCCGGGCAAGTGCCCGGTCGTAGGCGAACTGCCGCTGGAGCTCGGCGAGCGGGTAGCGCCGGTCGGTACGCGCGATCTGCCCGAAGCGTTCCTTGAGCGCCGTCCTAAACGCTGACGGCGTCTGATATTGGAACGTGGGCTCGGTCATCGGCTCGTCCCCTTGCCAGTGAGTACCCGTGCGAACTCGCCCGGGTCGGTGTGGCCGTAGGCGGTCGCGTAGGGCGCGACGATGGCGCCGAGCTCCTCATCACGCAGCAAGCCGAGCCCAATGGCATCCCGTACGACCTGCGCTATCGCAGATTCGTCCTCGCCATCGGAGAGCAGGTCAACCACGATCGCCGAGACGATGCGCACTGGAAGCCCGTCCCAGATCTCCCAGCTGTCCGGAGCGAGCTGCGACCGAACCCGGAGTTTGACGTCGGTGCGCCGTGGTCGCAGCCGGGCGGTGGTGTAGAACTCGTGTTTGTACGGAATCAGATCACCCAGTCCGCGCAGATGCGCGGCACTACGGTGGCTGATGACCAGGTTTGGCGCGGCAGTGCGTTCCTGCCACGACTGGTCGCCGCCGAGTTGGAGCCAGGCCGCGCGTAGCGGATCGAGATCGGGGTCCTCGGGTGCACCGGTGAGCCGGTACACCCGGGTGGCTTGATCGGCCAGGGCCAGCGTGCCGTCGTCGACGAGCCGGTTCAGGTCCTGCCGGGATACCTCGAGCTGGCGGACTTGTCCCGCCGTGATCATGCCCCACTGCTCGCTGGCCACGGGGCTTATCGCGGCTAGCGCAGTGCGTCTCGACATGGAGCGATCGTAACAATAGTGCGACGAACGCTCCATGTCCTTCGGCCGGCGCGGCAAGTCCGTGCCCAGAGAAAGCGCCTGCCACCCGATGGCTATCACCAGGCTAACCTCGCCGGCGCGGAGCGGTATGCGCTGCCATCGGCCGGAAGGTGGCTGGATCGGAGTCGGAGATCCAGATAGCGCGGGCTCGATAGCCTGTCGGGAGATATCGACAGGAGTGAAACCGTGGACGGTATCGAGCGGATTGATGCCTGGGAGCGGTCCATCGCCCATCGCGCCGAGCAAGCGCGTGCCTTGGCGCGGCGGGCGTCGAATTTGTCGGCGACCGCGCGCAGCCGTGACGGACTGGTTGAGGTGACCGTCGATGCGGAGGGCCAGCTCACCCGCTTGCGTCTCGATGAGCGGACTCGCCAGCAGTCCTCGGCTGCAACCGCGGACGCCATCATGCAGACCTTGCAGGCAGCCAAGGACGGACTGGTCAGACAGTTCGAGGAAGCCACAGCCGAAACGGTCGGCGCGGACAGCGAAACCGGCCGAGCCCTGAACGAGGCCATGCGCCGGCGGTTAGGACCACCCACCGAACCGACCGGCGGTCACCGGTGAGCGGGCCGGCGTTCCAGGTCGATTCGGCCGCCCTCGGCACCCACGCCGACGCGCTTCACCACGTCGGCAACGGGCTCAGCACGGCAGCAGACGCCGCACACACCGTCCAGACCGACGCTGGCGCCTACGGACAGTTATGCCAGTTCGTGCCGGCCCTTCTCAACCGGCTTCAGCAGGCGATGGTGGACGGCATGGCTACGGCGGCTACCTCGGCGCACGAAACCGCCGACGCACTGCGGTCGGTCGCCGCCGAGTACGACACCGCCGACCGCGCCTCAGCCGACAGGCTGCGAAATACCCAATGAACCCGCTCAGGTCGCCGCTCGTTGCCGTCCCAGGCGAGTCGAGCGATCCGCTGGCCGGCATCTGGATCGCCGAGGACATCGAGGCTATTCTCGACGGCGTCCGCAGCGGCAATTGGATCGACGGCACACTCGGCGCCACCTCGGCCGGACTCGACACCCTCGCCTTCGTCTCCGACCCGATCGGCGGCCTCCTGCAATACGGCGTCGCCTGGATCATCGAACACGTCAAACCCCTGACCGAAGCACTCGACTGGCTGGCCGGCGATCCGACGCAGATCTCCGCCCACGCGCAAACGTGGCGCAACATTTCCGCTGCTCTGCGGGATCGTGCAGCAGAACTCGATCACGGGGTGCGCTCGGACACCACTGACTGGGTCGGTGAGGCCGCCGACGCGTACCGAACCTGGTCCGGTCAGCAACGCGACTCCGTCGGCGCGCTGGCGACCGCGGCCGAGACGATGGCCGCGATCACCGAAGGCGCCGGAACGCTGATCGCCGCCGTACGCACGATGGTTCGCGACGCCATCGCGGTCCTTGTCTCCAGACTGATCTCGTACGCCTCGGAAATGGTCTTCACGCTCGGCCTGGCTACACCGCTGGTCGTCGAGCAGGTAAGCACCCTGTGCGCGTCCTGGGCCACCCGAATCGCTGGCTGGCTACGCGGACTCGTCCACAGCCTCGAACGTCTGCGCGGGTTGTCCGGGCGGATGGACGACGCGATAGAAGCCATCAAGACGCTCCTGACCCGCCTTCGTGGCCGTAGCGACGGCCTCACCACACCGTCCGGCACACCAGACCCAGGCCGCAAGCCGCGTGGGAATCGCACCGCCGCGCACCCAACGAGACTCAAAGAAAAGCCGCTGCGCCGAGAAAACGAATCCGCCGACGCGCTGGCCCAGAATGGCTATGACGTCGAACAAAACCCGCCGACGAAGCCCAACGGCAAGAACCCCGACTACCGTATCGAGGGCGAGTACTTCGACAACTATGCGCCGCAAACCGGCAACCTCGACAATATCCGCAAGAAGCTCAGCGAAAAGGTGTCAGAAGATCAAGCGGACCGTCTCGTGCTGAACCTGGACGACACGACGCGTTCCACGGCGGACATCGAAGGCATGCTTCGCCGCAGGCCCATCGCCGGCCTCCGCCAGATTCTCGTGGTCAAGGACGGTACGGTCGTTCCGTTCTTTCCTTTTGAAGGGTGATGAGAGTGGCCCTCGAGTACGACTGGTCCGGCGACACGGCGATAGACACCCCAGCTTTGCGGTCCTTCATCGCGACCGCGACCGGCGGTCAACCGGCTCCGGACGGCACCATCTTCCTGAACGGCATGTACGTGATGGCCAACCTGGACTCCGAGGACGACGCGAATGAGGCGATGCGCCTCTTCGGATTCGAGGACCGCTTCTGGGTCACGTTCCGATTCGCGAACCTCGCAGACGAGACCACCAAGACTCACAACACGGCGCTGATGGTGCACGTGCTCATAGCGTTCGCCCAAAGCCACAGCGGAAGCGGAGTGTTGCTGCACAACGGTGAACGGGCGGTCCTGCAATACGGAAAAGACGGCCTCATCTTCGACGCCGATTGGGAGGACTGGACCGAGAATCCTGAAGTAGCCCCGCTGCTCACACAATTCGCCAGCCGAACGCTCCCGCAACCCCTGCTGTAACAGGTTCAGCGGCGGCACCCCCGAGTCGGCGGGCTTGTCCTCCGGTGATCGTGGCCCAGGCTGTGGACGAGGAAGTCGGCGTCGACGCTAGCGCGGCGGCCATCCCAGGCCGCCAGCAGCATCCCACCCTCCCATGGATAGAAAACTGGGCTTCTCAAGCCTGAATGACAAGGGATCTATCCAGGGGATTCCGCTACCAGCGCCTCGAAGCCCAACTCCTACAAGAGCACCGGCAGTGCCAGTACGCTGAAGGCGTGGACGAGCCCGCGAAGGACGTCAGCACAAGGCGGGACGGGCGAGTGTCCGGGCCGCCGGCGGGCTACCTCCCGTACGGAGATCGAAAGCCCTACGTCGTGGCCGACACGCTCGCCTCGTTGAGCGGCCCAACCCGCGGCGTAGTCACGTTGCCGCACCACCTCGACTGGTCCGGTAAACCCGAGTACAACCTCGACCGGCCCGCGCTCTTGGCCAGCATGTACAAGGTGGTGCTCACCGAGGCAGCAACCGCCGAGGACCTGAATACCTGGCTGTCCGGCGACTTACTTCTCCGGCTCTGGCCCACACTCTGGCTACCACCACAGCTCCGGCGGCGCTGGGAGCAGCGATTCCCCGAACTCGCCGCAACTCGCATCGATCACGCATAGCACGTGGATCCGTTTCACGGACAGCCCCGAGAGCACCTGCATCGGCCGCTCCAGGATCTGGAGGACAGGGCGTACGACAGCGAGACTCCGACCCTCCAACGGCACAGGGACTCCACGCCATGACAGGTGACCAGCCTGTGGAAACACCCATCGAGAGCGTTAGTTGCGGGCTGGTGCTCCGCAACATTTCTTGTACTTACGTCCCGAATCGCACCAGCACGCCTCGTTACGCTCGGGCGGCCAGAGCCGTACCCGGTCGGGCCGCGCCTTGGCGCACCATTCGCCATAGTCTCGGCGGGTCGACGGGGCGGCCGGATCGCGTTGCTGCGCCTTCGCGTACGCCTCGTAGTCCGCAAGGCTTCCGGATATCAGGCGAACCCGGGTCGCGCCTGACTGTTCATACAAGCGGGCCTCCTGCTGGATCCGCCCGGCGTACGTCTCGTAATTGTCTCCATAGGTATTCGTCGATTCTGGCCAGCGCGAGCGGACCGCGCGGAAGTCCGCTCGAACCCACCGCAGGACGATCCCGTCGAACGCCTCCTCGTCACGGGCTGAGTAGACATCACTGCCCGGCTGGAAAGGTTCCAGCGTCTCGCGAATCGTCGCTGCGAGTTGCGCCAACGACGAGTCTGCCTCCCCTCGCGCTGCAAGATCGTCCTCGTCGAGCTCTACGCCCAGCCTCTCCCGCAGGTAGGAGCGGCTGACGAGCAGCGCGTGCCGGCGCTCCTCGACCCCCGGGTCGTCGCCGGCTTCGACCGCCCGATCCACTCCGGCCTGGCACCAATCGAGGGCCAGGTGGTCTTGACCGGCGTCGGACAGCATCTCAGTCATGTCATCGAAAACTCGCACAGTTCCCAGGCCGCTGGGTTGGTCGTCCAGTTCTGCCCGCAGGGCACGCTGGACCTCGTCCGCTTCCTGATCACGATGCAGCTCGTAGAGCTGCTCCGCGATGCCGACCTGAGCGTCCCTGCCGACCTCACCGCCAAACCCCGCGGCCTGGCGGAACAGCTCCAGCGCCCTGTGCCCGGCGAGCGCGCGGCGGCAGTTGACGGATGGCGGGGAATCCGGAGCGCACGATCTCCTCGGCGTAGTCGACCAGGTTCAGCGCAGTGCTTCCGCCCACGGCCGGCCGCCGTCCGGTGAGCAGTTCCCCAAGGCTGACCGTCGGCTCGGCCAGGGCCCGCTCGGCAAGGCTCATCGGTCGCACCCGGAGCTGGACGATGCGCCCGGCTCCGGAATGTGTCGGCGCGGACGTGGGGGTGGCGCTGCCGGTCAACAGGAACCGGGCTGGTGCGGGACTACGGTCGACGCTGCGCCGTACAAAGTCCCAGACTGCCGGTTCGCGCTGCCACTCGTCGACGAGGACCGGCCCCTGGGCGCGCACGAACGATCGCTCGCTCCCTCGCGAACATCAAGTCGACCGCGCAAAGACTGAGCGAGACACAAACGCCCCGGATTTGCTCGGCGAGTGGATAGGAGCCGAGATCAGTGATGGGCACCCGCGGTCACCGCTGGGCAACCAGTTACGGGTGTGCCCGCAATTTCTCCGCCTGTCCTCCGACCAGCGACGACCCCGCCCGAACGGACCGGACGGCACCCGTAGGCACCCGACGGGACGCCCGGGCACTCGTGAGAACCCCCAGCTAGGTACGATATGGGGCGCACGCCCTCGTAGCTCAGGGGATAGAGCATCGGTTTCCTAAACCGTGTGTCGTAGGTTCGATTCCTACCGGGGGCACTCCTTTACCAGGGCAAACGCCTCTGTCGGCTGCTGCAAAGCTGCCCAGCGGCGGGCGCCCAGGCGCCACGCGGCGACGCCGACCGTGAGCTGATGCACACAGCGCCTGCGGACGAGCAAGGTTCGCGCACACTCTGAGTGGCGTCCGTACGATGCGACCATGACGCCGCCGTGGCCGCTTCGGAACTATGCGCTGGTCCTCGCCGCGTCCACGGCCCTGGGAGTCGCGGCGTGGTTTCTTCCCGATGCGCTGCGGGTTTGGGCCGCGGTCGGTGCCCTTGCCCTCGCGGTGCTGGCGATTGTGGACGCGCTCGACATGGTTCGGATGCTCACCGAGTGGCTTACGCGTGACCGGACGCGGGCGATCCACATCGAACTCGGTGGCGACTCTCTTGAGCTCGGCTCGGTGCCGCGCGAGGAGCAGGCGGCGCTCATCGAGGCCTTCCTCGCCAAGCTCGACGAACGTCTCGGACACCTGCCCTCGGCCGCCGACGTCGAGCGAGGCCAGGCGCGGACACGCGAGTCACTCGTCACGGCGATCGATGTTCTGACCGGGGAGATGAACGCCCTGCGGGACCAGCTCCGGGCCGAGGAGATCCGGGCCCGGCGGTCGAGCATCCTGAGCTTCTGGGGCCGGGTCGCCATCTCGATCCCGATCGGCGTCCTGATCAACATCGCGACCGGGTGAGGAAACCGCAAAACCACGCTTGACCAGGTCAAACGCGAGAGCGCCGAAACGAATTCTAGATCTTCCCCACATTGTCGATTTGTGGTATTGGTGCCAAGCTTGGCCAATGGATCAGGAGCAGTGGGCGCGGATCGCGGACGGCTCTGGTTTCCTCGCCGCGCTCGATCAGAGTGGGGGCAGCACGCCCAAGGCGCTGCGGCTCTACGGTGTGCCCGAGACGGCCTACTCGACCGACGCCGAGATGTTTGACCTCATGCACGAGTTCCGGGAGCGGATCATCACCGCTCCGCCCTTCGACGGTTCGCGGGTGCTCGGGGCGATTCTCTTCGAGCAGACCATGGGGCGCGACGTCGCGGGCATCGCCACCCCGACGTACCTCTGGGAGCGCCGCCACGTCGTCCCGTTCGTCAAGGTCGATGAGGGGCTCGCCGAGGAGAAGGACGGCGTGCAGCTCATGAAGCCGTTCACCAAGCTGGGCTCGGTGCTGGAGCGGGCCGGCAACCACGGCGTCTTCGGGACCAAGATGCGGTCGTTCATCCGCGCCGCCGACCGGGCCGGGATCGCTGCGGTGCTCGACCAGCAGTTCGCGTACGCCGCGGAGATCCTCGACGCCGGCCTGGTGCCGATTCTGGAGCCCGAGGTCGACATCACGATCTCGGACAAGGCGGACGCCGAGGAGCTGCTCAAACGGGGCATCCTGGAGCGGCTGCCGTCGATCGACGAGGGGCGTCGGGTGATGCTGAAGCTGTCGATCCCCAGCGAGGACGACTTCTACGGCGAGCTGATCACGCATCCCAAGGTGCTGCGCGTGGTCGCGCTCTCCGGCGGCTACTCCCAGCGGGACGCCGACGCCCGGCTGGCCCGCAACCACCACCTGATCGCCAGCTTCTCGCGGGCGCTGACCGAGGGCCTGCGCCGCGACCAGACCGACGACGACTTCGACGAGACGCTGGACGCCTCGATCGCGAACATCTATCAGGCCTCGAAGAGCTAGCGCGGCAAGAAGAAAGAGCTAGCGCAGGAAGAAGTCGGCCAGCAGCGGCGCCAGGAAAGCCGGATCGGCGACGTGCCCCTGCCCGGTGATCACCAGCCGCGTGGCGTCCGGCAACGCGTCGACCGCCATATCCGCGGCCTCCTCGAAAAGGGCGCCGGTCGCCACCAGCACCGGCGCCTTGACCCGCGCCAGCATGCGCACCGGCACACCCCCGTCGCCGAGGCAGGCCGCGTCGTAGGCCAGCGTCGGCGCCAGCCGTTCCAGCCCCGGCCACACGGGCGCCTGCCGGGCCGCCGCGATGTCCGCGTCCGGGGCGCCGGCCAGCCGCATGAACAGCTCGACTGCCGCGCCGTGCTGTCCCGATTTCAGCAAGACCGCAAGTTCCCTCCCGTACGCCTGGAACGCCGTCACCATCGAAGAGCTCGTCATATACGGGACTTCATAGACGGCGACCCGCTCGACCGGCAGCCCGGCCGCGGCCGCGTGCAACGCCAGCGCCCCACCCGACGAAGCCCCGAACAGGTGCACCGCCCGGCCGGCCACCGAGATCAGGGCGCCCAGGTCTTCGATCTCGCGCGCGACGGCGTACGGGAGGGTGTCTTCGCTCCGGCCCCGGCCCCGGCGGGCGTAGTTGTAGACCGTGGACCTGTCCGCGAGCAGGGGCATCAACGGCGCGTTCTCGGCACCGTCGTCAAGCCCGCCGCCGACCAGGATCAGCGGCGGCCCGGTACCGGCCGTGGCGTACCACAGCGAAGTTCCGTCCGTCGATGTCACGCGGGCCATGAATGAGAAGCCTAGAACACGTACCGTTGCTATTGGCTCACCGGGCGTCGCCCGTACGATCGGGGAATGATCGGGATCGGGGTCGTGGGCTTCGGCTGGATGGGACGGGTGCACGCGCAGGCGTACGCACGGGTGCGGCACCACTATCCGGACGCCCTACGGCCGGAGTTCATCGCGGTGGCCGACGACGTGCCGGGCCGGGCGGAGGCGGCCGCCGAGCTGTTCGGGTTCAGCACCGCCACCGACGACTGGCGGCAACTCGTCGACGACCCGCGGATCCAGGCGGTCAGCATCACGGCGCCGAACTTCCTGCATCGCGAGATGGGTGCGGCGTTCGCGAGCGCGGGCAAGCACATCTGGATCGAGAAGCCGGTGGGTTTGACAGCGGACGACGCCCGCGCGATCGTCGGCGACGTTCAGGTCACGGTCGGCTTCAACTATCGCAACGCACCCGCCGTCGAAAAAGCCCGAGACATCGTGAAAAATGGGGAAATCGGGGTGCCGACGCATGCTCGCTTCCGGCTGCTCAGCGACTACGCGGCCCACCCGGAAGGCGCGCTGAGCTGGCGTTTCGAACGCGACCGCGGCGGCAACGGCGTCCTTGGCGACCTGGGCTCGCACGGCGTGGACCTCGTCCGATACCTGTTAGGCGAGATCGACGAGCTCATCGCGGACACGGCGATCTTCATCCCGGAACGCCCCCGCCCGCTGGCCGCGACCGAGGGCCACCAGCGCGGCGGCGGCGCGGTCGGCCTGGTCGAGAACGACGACTACCTCGGCTGCCTGATGCGCCTGACCAGCGGCGCCCGCGTCACCCTCGACTGCAGCCGGGTGGCCGTGGGCGAGCAGAACAGCTACGGCTTCGAGATCCACGGCACCCACGGCGCCCTGTACTGGGACTTCCGCCGCATGGGCGAATTGGTCCTCAGCACCGGAACGTCCTACCAGGACGAACCCAACCGCACCATCCACGTCGGCCCGCACGACGGCGAGTTCGGCTCGTTCCAGCCCGGCGCCGGAATCCCGATGAGCTTCGACGACCTCAAGGTGATCGAGGCGCACCGCTTCCTGCTCTCCATTGCCGACAACAAGCCACACGGCGCGACCCTGACCGACGCGATCCGCAGCGCCGAGGCGCTGGACGCGATGACCCGCTCGGTCAAGACAGGTTCCTGGGTCAAGCTATAAGAGGTGCCACGCAACTGTGGCCGCAAGCCTTTGGCTGCGGGGCCGCGGCCGCATCGCCGGGTATCCCGCCTCGGCGTTGGGGATCATGCCGCACATGTAGAAGTGGCCTGGCCCTAGCCGCCGGACGCGCGCCCCTGCACGATGACGTGATCGGGCGTCACTCGGTCCCACTATGTGGGCGACAGCCACCACGTTCTGGACTTTCCCGCGACCTTGGAGAGTTGCGCCCATATGCCAGCCATAAGTATCCAAGGTCCACGAAACAGCGCGAAAACCGAGCGAACAAAAGCCGCCAAAGGGGAGGAAAGAATATCTACTGTGGACGCGAATCCCACATCGCGGACCCGCAGCCACAATGTGGACGCCAGTCCCGCACAACGGAACTGTTCAGCTGGTTCCGTCGGCCGGGAGTCCCGTGCGAGGCGACGCCGCCAGGCCCGGGCAGGTCCCAGCTCCCCCCAATGGGCGCCCCCCACCCGGGTGTGGGCAGTCGCAACGCCGGGAAGGCCGTGGCTCCCCACACCACGGCCACCCCCACCCACGTGCGGGGAATCGCAACGCCGGGAAGGCCCTGGCTCCCCACACCACGGCCACCCCCACCCACGTGCGGGGAATCGCAACGCCGGGAAGGCCCTGGCTCCCCACACCACGGCCACCCCCACCCACGCGTGGGGAATCGCAACGCCGGGAAGGCCCTGGCTCCCCACACCACGGCCACCCCCACCCACGCGTGGGGAATCGCAACGCCGGGAAGGCCCTGGCTCCCCACACCACGGCCACCCCCACCCACGTGTGGGGAATCGCAACGCCGGGGAGGCTGCGGTTCCCCACACCGCGGCGACCCACAGCAGGTGTGGGCACCCGCCACGGCCGGAACGTCCCAGCTCCCCACAGCGACGGCCCTCAGGTCAGCCACGCAAGGCCAACGCATCGGAGGGTGAGCGTCGCGAGAACCAGCTGAACAGTTCCGCACAACGGACACAGCTCCCACATCGTGAGCCGGCCGACGAGGCGTGCATGCACGCCGCGGCCACGAACGGCGGCGCAGCGGGGCAAGAAGCCCCGTTTCGTCGGGCCGGGACCATGCGGCCCCGGCCCGGTGAGCAGCCGTCAGACGGACGGGGCCAGCTCGGCCGCCGCCTCGGCGTTGCGGGTCTCGGTGACGCGGGCCGTCCACCGCCCGCGCGCCCAGACCGCCAGCCCGATCAAGGGCAGAGCCGCGCCCAGCAGGCACGCCCCCGTCCACCCATACCGCGCGTGCAGGACGCCGGTCAGGGCCGACGAGATCGCGCCGCCCGTGAAGACCGAGGTCATGAACACCGTGTTGATGCGGGCCCGGGCATCCCCGCGCAGGGCGTATATCTCGTGCTGGCTCATCACCTGGTGCGAGTTCACCGCGAAGTCCAGCAGGACGCCGGCCACCGCCAGGATGATGACGCTGCGGTGACCCACGGCCGCGAGGATCAGCATGAGCGACGCCAGCGCCAGGGCGGCGCCGCTGGCCTTCTGGCCCCAGCCGCGGTCCGCCAACCGGCCGCCCAGCGGGGCGGCAGCCGCGCCACCGGCCCCCACCAGCGCGAAGATGGCGATCTCGCCCTGGCTGAAGGCGTGCTCGCTGATCAGCTCGTAGGCGATGGCGGTCCAGTACGCGGTGAACGCGCCGAACATCATCGCCTGGCAGAAGGCCCGGCGGCGCAGGGCGGGCTCCGTCCGGGCCAGCGTGCCGACCGTGCGCAGCAGCGACACGTAACCGGCGGTGTGCTCGGGCTTGCGCTCCGGGAGCATCCGGCGCAGCACCAGGGCCAGCACGATCATGAGCCCGGCCGAGATGAAGTAGATCGTGCGCCAGCCCCACAGGTCGGCCACGAAGCTGGACACCGTGCGGGCCAGCAGGATGCCGGTGAGCAGGCCGCTCATCACCTTGCCGACCAGCGCGCCGCGTTGTTCCGGCGGCGCCAGGTGGGCGGCCAGCGGCATCAGCACCTGCGCCACCACCGATGTGGTGCCGACCAGGACGGCGACGATCAGGAAGACGGAGTACGCCGGTGCGAGCCCGGCCAGCAGCACCGCCGCGGCCGTGCCGAACAGCAGGCGGACGGCGAGTTTGCGGTTCTCCAGAAGGTCACCCAGCGGGACCAGGAAGAGCAGGCCCAGCGCGTACCCGATCTGGGTCAGCGTGACCACGACGGTGGCCGCGCCTTGGCTGACGCCGAAGTCGTGCGACACCAGGTCGAGCAGGGGCTGCGAGTAGTAGAGATTCGCTACGGTCAGACCGCAGGCGACTGCCAGGATGAAAGTCAAGCCACGACGCACTTGCCCTAGTCAACCGTGCGCACGTGCCCAGCGGCGACAGGAGTGACTGATAACTCAGTCCTTACATCGGGTGGGCCGCCACGAACGCCGCGATGTAGTCGGGCAGGCGGTGCTCGGGCTGCCAGCCGAGGCCGGCCGCCTTGGTGATGTCGGCCTGGCCGCGCTCCCGCTCGCCGGGCAGGGCCGGGATCATCTCGTACGCCACCCCGAACATCTTCGCGACCTCGAGGAGCGGCCACTCGTGACCGGCCCCGAGCAGGTAACCGTCGCCGCTGCCCTTCTGCGCGACCAGCACGATTCCGCGGACGATGTCGTCGATGTGGGTGAAATCGCGGGTCTGGGTGCCCGGCGAGACCACCGGAAGCGGCTCGCCGTGCAGGTATTTGTCTTCGAAGATGCCGATGACCGTGGCGTACTTGCCGCTGACGATCTGGCCCGGCCCGTACACGTTGTAGAAGTACGTGATGGCGTAGTCGAGCCCGTACCACGTCGCGTAGTTACGGATGTACTCGATGTTCTTCGCCTTGGTCCAGGCGTACGGGTTGAGGTTCTCGTCCTGGCCGTCGTTGCCGAACTTCGAGCTGGAGCCCGCGTAGATCAGTTTGGCGCCGCGCGCGGACGCGAACTTGACCACCTCTTTGGTGCCGAGGAGGTTGAAGTCCCAGGTCAGGTCGTGGTCGTCGAACGAGGTGACGATCCGCGAATACTCCCCCATGTGGAAGACGATCTCGGGGCTGGGCAACCCGCGTGACGCCCAGGTCTTGGCGATGTCGACCGTGGAACCGTCGATATACGTCACCCGGGGGTCGTTGACGTGGTTCGACGGCGTGCCGGTGAAGTAGTTGTCCAGCGAGACGATCGCCGCCGCGGGGAAGTCGGTCAGCAAGGCCTTGATGAGAGCGGAACCGACAAAACCGGCACCACCCGTCACCAGCAAAGTTTGACTCAACACTTCCTCCGTCGACGACGATGACGAGACGGACCAGGCTATCAAGACGGCGATGGCCCCATCCGAATTACCCGGACGGGGCCAGCGCACGGCTCACCAGGGCGACGGTGCCGGAGGCGCCACCACCGGCGGGCGGTCATCGCACGTGATCGTGTTCGGCAGCATCCACGGCTGCAGCCAGCCGCCGTCGTTGCCGCCCAGGTCGGTCACGCTGAACTCGGAGCCGGTGGCCGGGAAGTTGAACCGGCCGCAGTTGTTCACGCCGACCGCGCCGACGTTGCGGGCGTCCACGTTCTCGAACGTGGCACCACCGCCGACCCGGGCGCTGAGCACACTCGTACCGGCGCCGTCGATCTTGATGTCTTTGAAATGGGCGTTGGTGATCGAGTACAGGTCCTTCACCGGGAAGTCCGCGACCATCATGATCGCGTTGTACGTGTTGTCGAGGAAGTTGTCGCCGACCACCTCGATGTCGGCGTCGATGTTCTTCTCCAGCGCGTAGATCCAGATGGCGCCAAGACCGATGTTCCAGTTCAGCTCGTACGTCCCCGCGCGCACCGTGGTGTTCCCGGTGATCTTCAGGACCCCGGCGAACGGCTCGGCTCCGAACCGGGAACCGGCGTGGATCGCGCTGCCCTCCCGGATCGGGTCGGCCACCAGGTTGTTCGAGACGGTGTTGTCGGTGCCACCGTAGATCGCGATGCCGTTCGCCAGGACCGGCGTCTGGACCGTGTTGTGATCGAACGTGTTCCGCGCGTTGGTCGTCTTCTCCGCCCACATGGCCAGGGCGTCGTCCCCGGTGTTCCGGACGAAGTTGTTGCGCACCAGCGAGTCGGTCACCCCGATGTGGAAGTTCAGGCCGTCGGCGATCTGGTCGGTGATCACGTTGTTGGTGACCTTGACGTTCGACATCGGGCCGTCGAACCACAGGCCCACCTTGGTGTGGTGAATGTAGAGGCCGTCGATCGTCGAGTCGCTCATCGCGCCGCCGATGCCGTTGACCTGGTCGGTGTCGATCCGCTCGCGGACGTCACCCTCGATCGCGAAGCCGGAGAGATGCACGTTGCGGCTGTTCGCCCCGTAGAAACCCACACCGGTGTGCACCGAGCCGTCCGGGGCGGGCGTCGAAAGCGCGACCTCGTGGCCCTTGACGATCGTGTACCAGCTGCCGGCGCCCTCGATCGTCACATTGTCGACCATGATGTGCCGGTTCACCTGGAAGACGCCCGGCGGAACATAGACCTTCAAACCATGCTTTTTCCCGTACGCGATGGCCCTGTCGAACGCGTCCGCCGAATCACGCCTGCCGGTCGGGTCGGCGCCGAACAGCAGCACGTTGGCCGCGACGAGGTCGACATGCGGGAGACCGACCATTTCGGAGTCGAGCAGGTCGATCACGGTCCAGGCGGCGCCCTTCGAGGCGGTCAGCCTGATCTTCTCGCCGGCCTTGACGGTCTTGCCCAGCAGCAGGCGCTGCTCGTCGTAGAAGTGGCTGGGCCGGAACGGCTTGGTGATCACCGGAGCCGGGGTGGTCGCGGCCGGCACGCAGGCGCACTCGGTGATCCACCAGTCCGGGTGCAGCAGGTCGCCGTTCGGGTCGTTGCTGAACGGATATTGGTTGTAGAGCCAGGCGTACTGCGAGGTCAGCGGCATGGTGCGGGTGGTCGAGCCGGCCTTGACGGTCAGCGGCGCGGTGATGCCGCCGCCGGTCGGGGCGTCCGGAATGGAGTACCGCACGGTGATCGCGTTGGCGGCCTTGGGCACGGTGAACTCGACGTACTGGCCGGGGGTGAGCCGGACCGCGGACCGGCCGGAGGCCTCGGACGGCAGGGTGTAGGCGGTGCGGTCGGGGCCGATGACGGTGCCGTTGGTGGCCGCCTTCTCGGCTTCCTGCTCGGCAAAGGGGACGGTGGCGCCACGGCCGGCGGTCAGCGCGGGGTCGATGGCGGCCCGAGTCACGGCCGGCTTGGCCGTCACACGGCCGGCGGCACCATGAGCGCCGCCGGCCGCGCCGGCGAGTGCGGGGTGGGCCGCGCTGAGCACGATGCTCAGGCCGACCGCCGACGCGGCGGCCAGGGCGGTCCAGCGCGGTGGCACGCCGGCCCGCCTCAGTTCGAGGAACATCAGCAGACTCATTTCTGGTAAGCGGGAGAGGGGAGTGACGGTGAGGTGACCATAGAGTTGCTGTGATGTAGTCCACAAGGTCCAGTCGACTATTTTCGTCAGATTGCTCGGTGATTGCATGAACCTCTTGCTTTCTTGCGCCACTCTGCTGTTGATGATCGCGGCGGCCGGCTCGTGCGACAAGCCGTCCAAGTCCGACATGTGGCTCCGGATACCGCTGCCGGACAGCGCCGGGGCGACGTTGCGCGACGTGGCGGCCTGCGACGGCCGATGGCTGGCGGTGGGCGGCAAGGACGGCGCCCCGGCGGCGTGGCGCGGCCCGTCGGCCGGCGCATCACCACCCGGGACCGCAGCGAACGGCGCGAGCGCGGTGAAACTCGCGTTCACGCCGCTGCCCGGCAGCTTCTACGGTCCGCTCCAGCAGATCGGCAGCGTCGCCTGCGCGACCGGGCGGGTGGCCATGCTCGGCGCGGTACCGGGTGGGGCACACGGCAACCCGCGGGTGAGCACGTGGCGGCTCGACGGCGACGTCATGCGGGAGAACGCCGCGCCGTTCGAGACGTACGGCGGGGACGAGGCCGTGGACGTGAACCGGGTCGAGGCAGGGCGGGCCGGGTTCGCGATCGCGGGCAACCGCACGAGCGGGGCCGCCGCCTGGTTCTCCGCCGACGGAAAAACGTTCATGTTGACCGAAAAATCGGATACGACCACGGTGGCGCGCGACGTCGTCCCCCTCCCCGACGGCCGATGGATGGTGGTCGGCGGATCGGCGATCAGAGGCTCGGCCGACCAGGAGCCGGCGGCCTGGATCGCCACCGTCCAGCCGCCGACCGACCTGCCCGCGGTCATCTGGCGGGCGGCCGACCCGCCGGCGTCGACCGGCTACAACGAACTGCAGCGCGCGGTCCGCTACGGCGACGACGTCATCGCCGCCGGCATCCGCGGCACCCGCTTCGCCACCTGGCGCTGGCACGCCGGAACGTGGTCGGCGCAGGACCCGTACGACGAGGGTGATCCCGGCGGCGTCCGCTCGCTCGCCGCGGTCGGCAGCCACCTTGTGCTCGTCGGCAACGGCCTCTGGATCGACGGGCGGCGGCAAGCCACTCCGGCGACCCCGGTAGCGGTAGCGGGCACCGGCAATGTCCTCCTCATGGTGACCGCCGACGGTCTCTGGCGGGCGACCCTGCCCTGACTTCGGCGTTTCACCACGTACCCCGGCGGACCCTTGACATGCTCCCCAGGTGACACGCCACCACCACGACCAGCCACCGCACGACCATCCGGTGACCCGGCGCGCCCTCATCGGCGGGGCCGCGAGCAGCCTGCTCATGCTCGCCGCCGCCCCGGGCACCGCGCGCGCGAGCACTACCGGGATCGCCGACGGCTACCACCACGGCCACGGCGCCGACCGCGCCTCCCGGATCACCAAGGGCACCACGCTGGTACACGCCGACCTGCACAACCACACGCTCATGTCGGACGGCCGCGGCGACCCGGAGATCGCCTTCGCCACCATGCGCTCGGCCGGGCTCGACGTGGCCGCGCTGACCGACCACGCCACGCTGATGGGCATCCGGGGACTGTCCGACAAGGACTGGGACCGCACCGGCGAACTCGCCGACGCGGCCGACGACCCCGGCCACTACACCGCGCTGCGCGGCTTCGAGTGGTCGCATCCGCTGCTCGGGCACGTCAACGTCTGGTACACCGGCAAGTTCACCGACCTCGACGAGTCGCACAGCATGGCCGGCCTCTACGAATGGATCAGCCGCCACGGCGGCCTCAGCAGCTTCAACCACCCCGGGCGCCAGCTGGTGCGTTTCGACGATTTCGCGTACGCCTCGGCGATGCGCGACCGGATGGTGGCGCTCGAGATGTTCAACCAGCGCGACGACTTCCTCTTCGACGGATGGGCGGACGGCCGTACGTCTCCCCTGGTCGCCTGCCTCAACGCGGGCTGGCGCACCGGCCTGACCGGGGTGACCGACGAGCACGGCGACGACTGGGGACTCACCGAGGGCAAGGGGCGGACCGGGCTCTGGGTCGCGCAGAACACCCGGGCCGGCGTCGAGGAGGCGATGCGGGCGCGGCGGTTCTTCGCGACCCGGATCAGCGGTTTACGGATCGACGCGCTGGCCGGAGGCGTACGAATGGGGGGAAGCCTGCCGATCACCAAGGGTGACGTGAAGTTCGTGGTCGACCTCGACCGCGGTGACAGCTGGCAGGGCAAACCGGTGAAGTTGCAGGTGTTGCGGCCCGGACCGGAGGCACCCGACGTGGTGGACGTGATCGATACGGAAGTCGGCCGGACGACGGAGTTCACCGTTCCGCTGGACCGCGCCGACGGCGACTGGGTGGTGATCCGGGTGTCCAACCCGAAGAAGGTCAACAAGACACCGGGGCCACACCATCACCCCTGCAACGACTTCGGCATCGCCTACACCAGCCCGTGGTGGCTGTCCGGCGAAAACACGTCAGGTCCGCCCGGTAGCGGCCGATAGGCGGACTCGTGAGAAACGCGGAGCAGACGGAAGGCACCCAGCTCGTCCACGTGGGGCGCCAGCCGATCTTCGACCTCAGCGGCGACGTGGTCGCCTACGAGCTGCTGTTCCGCGGCAGCATGGACGCGGTCGCGGCGGGCCGTCAGGACACGTACGCGACCGGGTCGGTGCTGATCAACGCGTTCACCGAGTTCGGCATCCGCGAGGTGGCCGGCGACAAGCTGTGCTTCATCAACCTGACCCGCGAGTTCCTCACCGGTGAGCTGGCCCTGCCGTTCAGCCCGGGGCAGGTCGTGCTCGAGGTGCTGGAGACGGTGGAGATCGACGACGCGGTGGTCGCCGGGGTCACCGCGCTCAGCGAGGCCGGCTATCAGATCGCGCTCGACGACTTCGTCTGGGGCTCCGGGCACGAGGCGCTGTTCGGCCTGGCCTCGTACGTGAAGCTGGACCTGCTCGACGGCGACCTCGCACACCTCGACGAGATCGTCGCGGAATGCCGGCGCCACCCGAAGATCAAGATCGTGGCGGAGCGGCTGGAGACCGAGGAACAGCTCGCGATCGCCGACCGCCACGGCATGGAACTGCGCCAGGGGTACGCGCTCAGCCACCCCCAGGTGCTGACGGTCGCCAGCCTCTCCCCCTCCCGGCTGCGCCGCCTCGAGCTGATCTCCGCGCTCAGCTCCGCCGACCCCGACCTGCAACGCATCGTGGAGATCATCGCGAGCGACCCGGCGTTGTCGCTGCGCGTGCTGCGGGCCAGCAACTCGGCCGCGGCCGGGCACGCCAACCGGGTCTCCTCGGTGCGCCAGGCCGTGGTCATGGTCGGGCTCCCGCACATCCGGCAGTGGGCGATCCTGATGATGTTCGACGACGTGGGCGGCGGCGCGGCCGAGCACATGCTCGGCGTGCTCACCCGGGCCCGGCTCTGCGAGAACGTCGCGGACTCGCTCGGTGCCGCGCCGGACGCCGCGTTCATGGCCGGCGTCATCAGCGGCGTCGCGCACCTGCTGATGGTCACGCCGGCCACGATGGCCGAGCAGTTCCCGCTGGCACCGCAGGTGAGCGCGGCGCTGACCGACGGGACCGGGCCGCTCGGGCAGGTGTTGCGCGCGGTCGACGCGTACGAGAACGGCGAATTCGGCACGTCGGATCTGGCCGGCCACTTCATGGACGCGGTCCGCTGGTCGACGCGCGCCCTGGACGCCTCGAACCGCCTGGCCGCCGCCTAGCCCCGACTCGGCCGATCACGCGCAGGCCCGCACGCCCTCAACCGCCTTGCCTGCGGCGCTGGATTCTTGACTCGTGTTCGGTCCCGTACACGGTGCTGCCGGAGCGCCGCGTCGGGGGCGGCTTGAGTGTCTCGGTAGGTCCACAGCGCGGGGCACTCCCTGGTTGGTGGTGTCACCGCCGCTGCTCCTATCCGACAAATCAGCATAAAGCCGTAAATTTGCTCCATGAGTCGTACGGGTACGCCGTCGCGATGGTCCAGGATCGAAGGTCCACACCGGGTGCCATGCCGGCCGCGCCTGGAGGTGTCCCACAATGTGGTCACGCTCATCCACATGACGGACGATCATCCGAATAGGACGGTCGTTTTATCCCCGCTCGCCGTTTTTGCGAGTGTCGTTGGCCGCCCGTTTTGGAGACCTTGGAGAGTTACGCCCATATACGAGCCCTAACTCTCCAAGGTCTCGAAATCCGGCTGCGGGAATCCGAGAAGGGGCGGCGCAAGTATCCCTAAAACGGGCGAAGGGTCGCTTGATGGCGCCCCCTCGCGAAGCCGGACGGGATCTGCGCCGCGCGGTGGCTGACACACGCGCGTGTGCGGAGATTCGCCCGCGCAGAGAGTGACAAAAACGAACGCTCGTTCGCTTATCCGCGGGCGCAGCACAGCCGCACAGGAAGCCCACCGCAAAACGAACGCTCGTTCGCGGATGCCGGGGCAGCCGCTGCCTGCCTCTTAACGCTTCCCGGTTCAGCGCCGCGGACCCCGGATGGGGAATCAGTCGTCAGCGCCGGTCCGGCCGATCACGCGTGGCTGCGCCGACCTCGTCGGCCCTGGTCAGCAGGGCGCGGCGCTCGACCTCGGAGGGCGCCTGCCGGGCCGCCTCCCTAAACAGCTCGGCCGCCCGGTCCTGATCACCCGCCCGGGCGCTCAGATCGGCCTCGACCGCTCGCGCGTAGCCGTCCGGCACACCGTCGGCCTCGGCCAGGAGATCCAGGCCCGCTTGCGGCCCGTACGCGTACCCGTGCGCGACGGCCCGATTCAGCGCGACCACCGACGTCGGCTGCACGCGCGCGAGCTCGTCGTACCACTGCGCGATCGAGCGCCAATCGGTGCCCGCCGCCGTTTCCGCGCTCGCGTGGCAGGCCGCGATCCGGGCCTGCAGCGCATAGGGGCCGGTCACCGGCGTACGGGCAAGGATCTTGAGGGCTTCGGCGATCGCCGCGTGATCCCATCGCGACCGGTCCTGCCGTTCCAGCATGACCAGCTCACCGGCCGCGTCCCGGCGGGCGTGCCGGCGCGAGTGCTGCAGCAGGAACAACGCGAGCAGCGACGCCACCTCGGGCTCGTCCGGCATCAGCTCGCCGAGCAGCCGCGCCAGCCGGATCGCCTCGGCCGCGAAAGCCGGCTCACCGTCCGCGTCATAACCCCTGGTGAAAAGCAGATAAAGCACTCCCAGTACGCCGGTGAGACGCCCCACGAGCGCACCACCCTCGGGCACGCGGTACGGGATGCGGGCGTCCGCGATCTTCGACTTCGCCCGGGTGATCCGCCTGGTCATGGTCGACTCGCTGACCACGAACGCGCGGGCGATGTCCGGGGTGGGGACCCCCGCGACGATACGCAGCGTGAGCGCGACCCGGGCGTCCAGGGCGAGCGCCGGATGGCAGCACGTGAAGATCAGCCGGAGGCGGTCGTCCTGGATCTCGGGTTGTTCCCGCTGCTCACCCCACAACATCGCGACCTCCTTCAACTTGCGGGTCTCCACTGCCGAGCGGCGCAGGACGTCGATGGCGCGGTTCCGGGCGACCGTGGTGAGCCAGCCGCCCGGATTCCGCGGGACGCCCTCGCGCGGCCAGCGCTCGAGTGCCTCCGCCAGCGCGTCCTGGGCGCAGTCCTCGGCCAGGGTCCAATCGCCGGTCGCCCGGATGAGGGTGGCGACGATCCGGGCATATGACTCCTGGCCGACCTGCGCGACGAGATCCATGTCAGTCGGCGTACGGCCGCAGCTCCACCCGGCCGACGTGCGCCATCGGGTGCCGGGCGACCACCGCGATCGCCTCGTCCAGATCGGCGACCTCGAGGATGTCGAAGCCCACGATCACCTCCTTGGTCTCGGCGAACGGGCCGTCGCTCAGCAGCACCTCGCCGCCGCGCACCCGGACCGTGGTCGCCGCGGACGGCGGCGCGAGCTTGTTGCCCAGCACCCGCGCGCCCGAGGCGTCGTGCTCGGCCACCCACACCTCGACGTCCGGCACCAGCGTCTCGTCGGTCTCCGGCTCGGTGTCGTCACAGACGAACATCATGTACTTCATGGTTGTCTCCCTTGTTCGTGATTCACCAGGGTGACGATCGGCCCACGCGGATCCGGACAGGCGCTCCTAAAAATCTTCCGGCGGCATGTTCAGCGGCGTGATGACCTGGACGGCGGCGCGGACCGGTTCGGGGTGCGCCCGCAGCAGGGCCAGGCACGCCCGCCGCAGGTCGCCGCGCAGGTCGCGGTGCAGGACAGCGGAGATGCGATGGGCCCGCAGCAGCTCGGCGTTCTCCTTGTCCAGCTCGTTACCCACGAATACGTCGTAGTTGCGGTGGCTGTCCAGGAAAGCCTCGACGATCGCGCTGTTGGCCGCGCCGGGAAGAAGCGAGTAGACGGCCCGGACCGAGGGGTTGTCGTCGAGCAGCGCCCGAACCGCGTCGACGTCGGCGGCCTCCCGCAGGCGCCGGTGCCCGGCCATGGCCCGCTCGAAGTCCGCGGACCGGCCGCCGACGATCAGCACGTCACCGGCGCGGTCGGCCAGCCATTGCTCCACCAGGTAGGCAGCGGTGGCCCCCGCGTCGGTCCGCGCCGGCAGCGTGATCGTCGGGATGCCGGTGAGCCGGTGCGCCGCGGGGTCGTATGACGAACGAGCGTTCGTTTTACGGCCGTCCGAGGCCTCGGCCTGCGCGGCGAAGCCGCGCACGGCCTCACCGCGCACGGCCTCACCGCGCACGGCCTCACCGCGCACGGCCTCACCGCGCACGGCCTCACCGCGCACGGCCTCACCGCGCACGGCCGCCTGGATGATCAGGCCCTGTGAGCGGGAGCGGGCGATCTTGGCCAGCGCCGCCTCGGGATCGCCGTGGTGGAAACGGGCGTGGACCACGGCGGGCCACAGGCTGGGGAGTTCGGCTTCCAGGGCGGTCCGGACCGCTGGCGGGGCGATCACGTCGATCTGGATGGCGGTGGCGGTCTGCGAGCGGCCGTCCGAGTCGAGTTGCTCGATGGCCCGGTGCACGTCGGCGATGGTGCTTTCCCGGACGCCCCCACGGTGGTGCAGCACGCGGTCCACGGTGGCCTGGCTGACGCCCGCTTGCGCGGCGATCTCGCGGATCCGGTGCGCTGGTTTCACGCGTACAGGATGAGGGGTTTTTGAGGTTTTATGGAAGGTCTTTGATGTTTGTTAGACCCGTTCGCGTGACGCTTTTCAGCCTTCGCTTCGGGCGCGCAGCCGATCCAGCTCGGCGACAATCTCGCGGTGCTCGTCGGCCATCAGCGCGAGGATGAGGTGGCGCTGGGTGGCCGGCATGTCCGGGTTGTCCATGAGGGCGTCCAGGTTGGTGCCGAGGCCGTCGAGCTGCGGCCGCAGGCTCAGATCGAGCCCGTCCAGGTCCAGCGCCTCGGCCTGCGGCCCACCCGGCTGCGGACCGGCGGCGCGAGCACCCTCGGGCTGCCAGATCGTGACGTCGACCGGTCGCTCCACGGTCGAAACGATCTCCGGCTGCCTCTCGGGCGGTCGGCTCGCCTGCCGTCGCCCATCCGACATTCCCGAAATATCCGGTGCTGGGCCCGGATGCATGGGAAGTTCCCGCGTGACCGAGTCGGCCAGCGACGTCCTATCCCGCGTGACCGCGTCCGCCGGCCCGGGTGCTTCCGGGACACCCTGGTCGGCGCGCATGACTATTTCCCCGGTGACCGCGTCGCCCGGCGTGAGTGCTTCCCGGGTGACCGCGTCGGCCTCCCACGCCTCGCCCGAAGCTGACTCCGTGCTGACGCGGTCCAGCATCGCGTTCAGCGTGCTGGACAGCTCGGCCACCTCCCGCGGACTCTTCACCTCGGGCAACCGATCCCCGGGGCGCAACCCGCGCGCCGCCGCGATCAAGCGCTGGAACGGGCGCAGCACGCGGCCCGTCGCGAACCAGACTCCGGCGGCGCTGAGCAACGCCGCGAGCACAACCAGGAGATCCACCTTCAGCACGTTAGACGTGTGCTGCTCGCGGACGTTCGTCAGACTGACCAGAATCTGCATCTGCGCGCCGCTGATCAACGTCTCGGAGAGCGACCGCCACTCCGAGCCCCCACCCGCCACATTCGTATAACCGTCGCTGGTCGGCAGCGGGAGTTGCGCCGTCGTGCCGACCTGCTTGACGACCTTGCCGGCGGAGATGAGGCGTACGGCGTAGGTGCCGTCGGTGGGCAGCTTGCCGGACTGAATCGCGGCCGTCCGTACGGCGGCCGCCTTGCTGGATAGCAGGTTGTCGATCTGATCGGTGGCCTGGTTGTCGTTGCGCATGACGATGAGCACGCCGGCGACCGCGACGACGAAGGTCACAACGGCCGCCACGACGACGGTGAGCTGGGTCTGGATCTTCATGCGCGAGGCACCCTGCCAGTCGAATCCCATGGGGCGGTCCGCAAAGACTAGTCCGGGGCTAGACTGTACGGGCCCCCGCCGAGAGGCGCTGCAACGGATCGTGGGATCCGCCACGCTCGGCCGCTGGGCTAGCTGACTGAAAGGGCGCCTCCCTGATCGAGGGAGGAGACCCTCTTTCATGACTACTGACCGTCGGTATCAGACCGTCAACGGCCTGGAGTTCGCGATTGCGGACATCAAGTTGGCCGAGGCTGGTCGTCACCAGCTGCGCCTGGCCGAGCACGAGATGCCCGGCCTGATGGCGCTGCGTAAGGAGTTCGGCACCGACAAGCCGCTGCAGGGTGCTCGCATCGCCGGTTCGCTGCACATGACCGTGCAGACCGCGGTGCTGATCGAGACGCTGCGCGAGCTCGGCGCCGAGGTGCGCTGGGTGTCCTGCAACATCTTCTCCACCCAGGACGACGCGGCCGCCGCGGTCGTGGTCGGCCCGGACGGGACCGTCGACGCCCCCGCGGGT
>NZ_JABBNC010000022.1 GCF_012933445.1 Actinoplanes sp. TBRC 11911 | reverse complement strand
CACAACTCCCCACACCCACAAGGCACCACCCCCGCCGTGAACAGCCACACCCACCCAGCCGCCACAACTCCCCACACCCACAACGCACCACCCCCGCCGTGAACAGCCACACCCACCCAGCCGCCACAACTCCCCACACCCACAAGGCACCACCCGGCGTGGGGAGCCGCGTCCTGCTGGACGTTGCGGCTGTCCACGCCTGGGCCGGCTACGGCGGCACGGCGGCCAAGCCAGCTGAACGGCTAAACATCATGGGCGTCGTAAGGCGGCTCAGACCGACACCCGTTGACCACGCCGCTTCGAGACGCAGCAACGGGCATCCCGGCGGCCACGCTGATCCCCGCCGCCACCCGGTGATCCCCGCCACGGGCTACGCAACAACCCCGACCGCCGTCGGCAAATCGACACGCCCGGACGGCGCAAGCGGCGAAGCCGATCAGCGCCGGGACCGCTGACCCGAAAATTTCGAGGGCCCTCCGACGAGCTGCGACGCCCGCCGCCGTCACCCGCCGGCCGTTGGCTGCGACGCCCGCGGCCGTCACCCCGCCGGCCGTTGCCCGGGATCGCGATGCAGCGGCAGTTCAACGTGGACGGTGCTGCCGGCGTCCGGGGCGCTTTGCACGGAGAACCGGCCGCCGAGTGACTCGACGCGGTCTTTGAGGCCGAGCAGCCCGGTTCCGCGGGTGATGTCGGCGCCGCCGCGGCCGTCGTCGCTGACCTGTACCCGTAGCATGCCGTCCTGTTCGACGGCCGCCATCACGGTGACCGAGCGCGCGTGGGCGTGTTTGGCGGTGTTCGTGAGCGCTTCGGCGACGGTGAAGTAGGCGGCGATCTCCACCTGTTCGCCGAGGCGCTCATCGACGCGTAGGTCCAGCGAGACCGGGACGGCTGACCGCCGGGCCAGTGCGCGCAGTGCCGGGCGCAGGCCGCCTTCGGCCAGGACCGCGGGGTGGATGCCGTGGGCCAGCTCGCGTAGCTCGTCGGTCGCCCGGTCGGCTTCGGCGGCGAGGGTGGTCAGTCGTGCCGTCAGGTCGTCGCTGCCCGGCGGGGCGGCCTGTATGGCCATGCGGGCGAGCATGGCGACGGTGACCAGGCGTTGCTGGGCGCCATCGTGCAGGTCGCGTTCGATGCGGCGGCGGGTCTGGTCGGCGGCCGCGACGATGCGGGCGCGGGAGGTGGTGAGTTCGGCGTAGAGCTGGGCGTTGTCGAGCGAGACGGTCAGTTGGGCGGCGATGAGTTTGACGGCGTCGAGGCGTTCGGTGGTAAACGCGCCGCGGATCAGCCGGTTCTCCAGTAGCAGCACCGCTCGTAGGTTGCCGCGGCTCAGCACGGGCAGGGCCAGCAGCGAGCAGCCGGCGACACCGGCCAGATACGGGTCGTGGGCGAACCGGTCGTCGCGGGTGGCGTCGTCGATGACCAGCGGTTCGCGCACGCGTTGCACGTAGCGCAGCACCGACATCGGGGCGGTGTCGGTCAGCCAATCCTGCTGCTGGTCGTTCCACAACAGCAGCCGCACCTCGGTGGCGCCGGTCATCGCGCTCAGCACCTCGACCACCCGGGCTTGCAAACGCTCGATGCTGGTCTCCGAGCTCAGCGCCTGCGACGCGGACAGCACCCCGAGCAGGTCCAGGGTGCCGGTGGTGACCGGTGCTCGGCGGGTCTCGGCCGGTCGCAGCGCCGGATACGCCCAGTCGAGCTGGGCGACTTTCGCGTCGGCGCCCCAGGCCGCGTAGGCGTCGCGGGCGCGGGCGAGCAGTTCGTGTCCGGCGTGTTCGGCGCCGTGCGCGAAGTGGAACCGGGCGGCGCGTTCGGTGATCAGCGCCCGATGCCACGGCCGGCGGTGCGCCGCTGCCTCGCGTAGGGCGGCGTCGAAGGCCAGCACGGCGGCGCGGAAGTCGCCGACGGCCCAGGCCCGTTCGGCCTCGATCAGGCGCAGCATGTGCAGGAAGTTGTCCGGCGCGTCCGCCGCCCTTGCGGCCAGCCACCGGGTCACCTCGTCCAACTCGGCCAGCGATCCGGTGACACCGCTGGTACGGGCCTGCCCGGCCAGCGCCAAGCCACGAAGAAGCCGGGCCAGGGCCGTCGGATAGTGACCGCGGGCGGCCGGGACCAGCGGCATCGCCGCCGCCGAATGTTGTTCCAGGCCGGCCGCGTCGCCAAGGATCGCGGCGGCAACCGCGCGGTTGATGTGCGCGTGCAGCAGTGCCGACGGGTTGTCGGCGTGCCGGTCCACCGGCATCCCATCGTCGCCGCCCCCGCCGCGGAGCACCCCCGCCAGCCAGCGGTAACTATCCAGCCATTGGCCGGTCTGCTCGTTGCCGGTCCGCCGGACGAAGACCAGCCCCGCCTCGATCTCGGCCACCCATTCCGCCAGCGTCGGGACATACTCGAGCATGCCGACCACGGCGGTGTGGTAGGTGTAGCCGGCCCACGCCAGGTCGCCGCCGGCGAGCAGTCCGTCACGGGCCTGCAGGGCCTCGCGGACCGCGTGCTCGACCGGTTCGAACCAGCAGACCATGCCGGCGTACGACGCACGTACCAACGAGGTTTCCGGCTCGTAGCCGCGCGCCTCACCGATTTCCACCACCCGCCGCATCGCGCGGTAGCCGACCGCGTAGTTCTCGTCGCGCTTGACCGTCGCCGCGTTGGCGGCCACGCCGGCCGGACCAACCAGCGACCGGGCCGGACCGTGCGCCGACCAGATCCGCGGCGCCTGCAGGGTCAGCCACAGGAACAAGGCGAAGTCGTCCGGGATGAAGAAGGCCGCCGGGACGAGGGCGCCGATCATGGCGGTCGCGGCCAGCAGGACCGGATCGTCGATCTCCGCCCGGGTCAGCTCGCCGTCCGTGCCGGTGTGCTCCAGCCAGGCGTACAGATGGCCGATCTGCTGCTCGACCTCGGCGGGGGACGGGTGCGCCGGGACCGCGATGCCGAGGTCACGCAGGGACGCGACGCCGAGGGCGACCGCGTCGGCGAACCGGTTGCGGTGCGTCAGGCTGTGCACCTGGACGGCGGTCGGCTCGGCGCGTTGCACCGCGGTGGTGGGCAGGGCCTCGATGGCGCGGAATTCCTCGTCCGCCTCGTCCAGGCGCCCCAGCGTGTAGAGCGCGGTCTGCCGTCCGGTGCGCAACGCGACGAGCGTGCCGGTGTCGCCCGGGTCGGCGAGCGTCAGCGCGGCGCCGAGCAGGGTACTGACCAGCACGTGGTCCGCAGTGGCCCGGGCGTGTCCGGCGGCGTCGCGCAGCAGGGCGGCAACCCGCCGCCGTTCGGCCGGGTCGTCGATCGCGCCGGTCACCGGCAGGTACTGCTCGGCGGCGTCCGCGGCGAGTCCGGGCGAGCGGGCCAGCCGGCGGGCCATGGCCAGGTGCAGGTCGCGTCGCCGGCGCCCGGGAATGCCGCGCAGGATCGACTCCTGGATCCGGTCGTGCCGGAACCGCACCGCCTGCTCGGCGCCCGGCTCGGCGCCCGGCTCGGCGCCCGGCTCGGCGCCCGGCTCGGCGGCCAGCACACCCTCCGCCAGCGCCGGGGCGAGCAGCCGCCGCACGACGTCGGCCGGTTCGCCGGTGGCGGCCCGCAGCCTGCTCACCGTGGACCGCCCGCCGAGCAGCGCCATCGCCTCGACCAGCTGCTGGGTCCGGCTCGGCAGGACCGCCACGGGTGTCGCGAGCCGGCCGGTCTCCAGCCGCGCCCGTACGGTGGCCGCGTCCCAGCGCCAGCCCCGGTCCGTCGCCGTCAGCACCCCGTCGCGCCGCAGACCGTTGAGCAATTCCACGATCTCGTACGGGTTCCCGGCGGTGTACGGCTCGATCACCTCGGCCAGGTCCCGTACCACGGCCGGATCCGCGTGCAGCATCTCGGCGACCATGCCGGTCCGGGCCGGGCCGGGCAGCGTGTCCAGCCGCAACAGCCGCACCCCGCCGCGGTCCGGCCAGCGTTTCAGCGACGTGGCCAGCGGATCCGCGCCGGCCGGGTCCCGCCGCCGGAACGCTGCCACCACCAGCAGCCCGGGGATCGGGTCCTCGTCGAGCAGCAGGTCGATGAAGCCGAGCGGGGTCCGGCCGGCCCATTGCAGGTCGTCCAGGAACAACACCATCGGACGCCGTGGGGACGCGACCGCCCGCAGAATCTGGACACCGTTGCGCTGACCCCGTACCTGCGCGGTCATCGGATCTCCCGGGTCCGCCGGCACGCCCAGCAGCACGGCGTACTCGGGGACCACCGCGGCCATCAGAGCCGCGTTCGGGCCCAGCGCCGCCCGGATCCGGTCGCGGACCGCGGCCAGCCGGTCCTCCGGCTCGGCCAGCAGCAGCCGGCTCAGCGCCCGGAACGCCTGGTAGACGCCGCTGGCCTCGACGTCGCGCCGGTACTGGTCGAACTTGCCGGCCACGAACCAGCCACCGGCGCGCGTCACGACGGGCCGCAGCTCGTCGATCAGCGCGGTCTTGCCGATGCCGGGCGCGCCGCCGACCAGCACGGCCCGGCAGCTCCCGCTCAGCGCGTCGTCGAACGCCGCCTGTAACGCGCCCACCTCGGCGTCCCGGCCGACCAGCCGCGACGGCGGCAGCAGGCGCAGCGGGACGTCATGCTGCCCGATGCGGCCCTGGGAACGGCCGTCGCGCAGCCGCCGCAGGTCGTGGACCACACCGTCGGCGGTCTGGTAACGGTTGTCCGGCTCTTTCTCCAGCAGATGCAGGATGATCCCGGACAGCGTCTCGGGCAGTGCCGGGTTGAGCTCGGCCGGCGGCGCGGGCACCCGGGCCAGGTGATCGTGGGTCAGGCGCAGCGGGTCGCCGGAGCCGAACGGCGGCGTGCCGGTGGCGAGTTCGTACAGGGTCGCGCCGAGCGCGTACAGGTCGGCGCGCTGGTCCACCGGCCGGCCGGTCCGCCCGGTCTGCTCCGGCGCCAGGTAGGCGAGGGTCCCGACGATGTCGCCGTGGTGGGTGAACTCGGGCCGGATCTGCGCAAAGGGGGTGGCCAGGGCGAAATCGACGAGCCACGGCTCGCCATCCGCGGCGATCACCACGTTCGCCGGGCTGATGTCGCGATGCATGACCAGCCGGTGGTGCAGTCCGGCCACCGCCGCGGCCAATGCGGACGCGAGCCGGATCAGGGCGCCAGCGTCCAGCGGCGTCGACGCGTGGTCCAGGCTGGTGCCGGCCACGTCGTCGAGCAGGATGGCCCCCGGGTAGAGCGGGTCCTCGACCAGGTGCGCCACCCCGGGAATCCCGCGCAGCCGCTGCAGCATCGCGCGTTCCTGCCGCAGCCGGCGCGGCGCGTCCGCCCCGAGCGGCTCCTTGCGGATCACGGTGCGTCCGGTGAGGAACAGCCGGGTGACCCGCGTGCGCTCGCTCGCGTGCAGGACCTCGGCCGCTACCGGCGGATCCCGGCCCGGGAAGACCTCTGCTGGCTCCATCCGACGCCTCCGCCCACCAGTCCTCTTCCTACGCCCGCGCGGCCCGCCCGCGCAAGTGCTGGTCAATGGCCTGATCCGCGGCGTCCGGGGCAGACACGGACCGGCTCCGGCGGCACAATGGCATCCATGCGCACCAGTGGGGCCGCGGCCGGCAGTGCGCTCTTCTTCGCCCTCGCCCCGGGCACCGTGGCCGGCCTGCTGCCCTGGGCCCTGACCCGGTGGCATCCGGGCGCCCCGCTCACGCATTGGCTGCCGGCCCGCCTGGTCGGCGTCGTCGTCCTGCTGGCCGGGGCGACGTTGCTGGTGCACTCCTTCGCCCGTTTCGTGGTCGAGGGCATCGGCACGCCCGCGCCGCTCGCCCCGCCCGCGCACCTGGTCGTCGGCGGCCTGTACCGCTACGTCCGCAACCCGATGTACCTGGCGGTCATCGCCACCATCCTGGGCCAGGCCCTGCTGCTGTGGCGCCCGGTCCTGCTGGTCTACGCCGCGTTCGTGGCGGCCGCCATGGTGGCGTTCGTCGTCGGCCACGAACAGCCCGACCTGACCCGCCGGTTCGGCGACGAGTACACGACGTACCGCCGCGCCGTCCCCGGCTGGTGGCCCCGCCTGACCCCGTGGCGCCCGGACCCTTGACACGAGGCATCGCCTAGAGTCGGGGCGATGATTCACGCCGATCAACGTTTCCGCTTCGCGGTGTTGCTGGCCGTCCTGGCGCTGGCCGGTTGCGGCAGCACCACGGCCGGCGAGCTGATGCCCGGGCCGTCCGCCGCACCGGCCACAGTGGAGAGCGCCGCGCCGCCCGACCCCCCGTCCGGCGGGTGGGAGCTCGCCGTCATCTACACCGCCGTGGCGAGGTTCCACACCGACAAGAAGGTGTCCGTCACCGGCTGCACCAAGCTGCAGTGCAGCGAAGGCACCGACAGCCTGGGCCGATATCCGGGCAGCTTCGTCAAGGCGGTCAAGGAACAGGGCTCCGGCCGGCTGACCGACGGCCGGTACCTGAACTGGAGCTACGACGTCGGCTACTGGCTGGACACCGCGCCCCGCAACGCGAGCGGCGGCACGCTGGTCCCCTACGTGTCGGCGGCCGCCGATCCGTCGGTGCTGCCGCAGGGCACCGCGTTCACCGTCACCGGCTGCGGCCACCTCTCGAACAAGAAGTCCCCGCCGCCCGCCGCGATGTGCGACCGGCTCTCCGCGGCGAGCTGGGAGGTCAGCGACGAGTTCACGCCCGGCTCGGGCGGCGACCACCACGTGGATCTCTACATCGGCGAGGAGACCCAGAAGAACTTCACGAACACGCAGTGGTACAACACGCTCAGCGGCGCCACCCTGACGCTCGCGTCCGCCGACCGATGAGTTTCGGCCCCCGGCCCGGTCTGTACCGGTGACATCCAACCGAGGAGGAGCCATGGGCAAGGTCATCGCATCCATCACCACATCCGTCGACGGCTACGTCACCGGCCCGGACGACGGCCCCGAGTTCGGCCTGGGCCGCGGCGGCGAGCGCCTGCACTACTGGGTGATGGGCGGCCCGTGGACCTACGACGGCGGCCACGACTTCGCGATGCACGGCCCGGACAAGCAGTTCTACGACGAGATGGTCGCGACGCTCGGTGCCGGCGTGGTCGGCCGGGGCATGTACGACGCGGCCGGCGCGTGGGGCGGCACCAACCCCTTCCCCGGCACGCTGTTCGTGCTCACCCACCGCACCGAGGACCAGCCGGCGAAGGAGTCCGGGTTCCGCTTCGTCGCCGACCTCGGCACCGCGCTGACCCAGGCGGCCGAGGCGGCCGGCGACCGCGACATCTCCCTCGGCGGCGGCGCCGACCTCATCCGGCAGGCCCTGACCGCGGGCAAGGTCGACGAGCTCGTCATCTCCACCGCCCCGGTGATCCTGGGCGGCGGCAAACGTTTGTTCGAGGGCTTCACCCGCGACGTCGACCTCACCATCATCAAGACCTACAGTTCCCCGTACGCGACCCACGTGCGCTACACCGTCACCAGGTAGCCGCCGCGCGGTCTCGTGAATTTTCGCTGCTCCGGCACGTCTGGTGGGTGCGGGATTCCCCCGAGACGACGCGACGGACGAGGTCGAGGATGAGCAGCTTCACCGATGACGAGATCAAGTTCCTGCAAGAGGACGGACGGCGGCTCGGGCGCATCGCCACGGTGGGCCGCACGGGCAGCCTGCACGTCGCCCCGGTAGGTTTCGGCTACAACCGCGCCACCGACGTGCTCGAGATCCGCGGCGCCGACCTGCCGCTGACCAAGAAGTGGAAGGACCTGGCCCGCGACCCCCGCGTCGCCATCGTCATCGACGACGTCCTCCCGCCGTGGCACCCGCGCGGCGTCGAGGTCCGCGGCCACGCGACCGTGATCGACGGTGACGACCCGGTCATCGTGATCACCCCGGAGCGCATCGTGTCCTGGGGGCTGCCCGGCATGGAGTTCCTCGACCGCAACGGCCGCGACGTCTGACCGCCCCGGCCCGCGAGCCCATCCGACCGGCCCGACCCGCGAGCCCATCCATGGCGGCGCCCTAGGACTCGCGGACCACCAGGTGGCCCTCGACCACGTGCACACCCGGCGCCGGATGCCCGTCGATCGCGGCCAGCAGCAGGTCACCGGCGCGGTGGCCCAGCTGCTCCAGGCCCAGGTCCACCGTGGTCAGCGGCGGGCGCGCGGCCTCGGCGATGACCTCCCAGTTGTCGATGCCGACGACGCCGACCTGCATCGGCAGCGCGGCCCCGGCCTCGCGCAGCCCGTCCGTCACGCCCCGCGCGACCACGTCGCTGCCGCAGAACACGCCGTCCACGTCCGGGTGGCCGCGCAGCAACTGCGCCGCCGCGAACCGGCCCCACGTCTCGGTCCAGCTGCCGAACATCGGCTCGCCGGCCATCGCCAGGCCCAGCTCAGCGAGCGCGTCGGCGGCACCGGCCGCCCGCTCGCGGGCCGCGGCGTGTGACTGCGGGCCGGTGATGTGCGCGATCCGGCGGCGGCCCGTCTTCACCAGGTGCTCCACCGCGAGGCGGGCGGCGCCGCGCTCGTCGCTCACCACGCTGCAGTCCTCCGGATCGTTGCTCGGGGCGAAGGCGTACACGACGGGGACCGGGAGATTCTCGCTCAGCGGTGGCCGGGGGTCGGTGCGCCGGCCCGCGACGATGATGCCGTCGACCTGCCTTTCCAGAAGTTTCCGCAAGTGGTGTGCCTCGCGGATCGGGTCGTCGCGGCTGTCGCAGAGGAACGCGATCATCTCGCCGACGCCGAGCGAGTCCTCGACGCCGCGCATCACCGGGATGCTGAACCGGCCGTAGCTGTCGGTCGTGATGATCCCGACCGTGAACGTGCGCCCGGACAACAGGCTGCGCGCGACGGTGCTGGGGGCGAAACCGAGCTCGTCGGCGGCGGCGCGCACCCGGGCCCGGGTCTCCTCGCGCAGGGTGCCACGGCCGTTGAGGGCCTTGGAGGCGGTGCCGAGCGATACGCCCGCCCGCGCGGCCACGTCCGCGATGCCGACGCGGCGCCGGGTGCCGGCTTGCTGACTCATGGGCGTCCGTCCTGGGGTTCTGGGGTCGGCCCAGCATATTCCGGAAAGGCTTTTCCGACCAAGTCCCCCGCGTACCTGCGCTTTACACATTCGTGTCCGTGCAAGTCTTGACCCGCCCCGGCCTCGCTCCTAAGTTGGCGTCAAGAAAACGTTTTCCCCACGTTTTCCTGGTCGAGAGGCACCTCCCCGTGAACCTACGTACCGCCGCCACCGGCCCGGTCGCCCCGCGCCGGCCCGCCCGACTGAATCCCGCGCCGTCCGCCCGCTTCGACCCCGGCTCGTTCCTCGGCGCCTGGCAGGAGCGCAACGCCGAGGCGACCATCCCGCACTGCGTCACGAACCTGGAGACCAGCGGCGTGCTGGACAACTTCCGCCGCCTCGGCGACGCCGGCAACGACGCGGACTTCCGCGGTTTCTGGTTCGCCGACTCGGACCTCTACAAGACCGTGGAGGCCATCGGCTGGGAGATCGGCCGCAGCGGCACCGACCGCTGGTCCAAGCTGCTCACCGAGACCGCCGACCTCCTCGAAAGCGTCCAGCAGCCGGACGGCTACCTCAACACGTACGTGCAGGGCACCGAGGGCGAACAGCCGTTCGCGCGCCCGGAACGCACCCACGAGCTCTACTCCGCCGGTCACCTGCTGCAGGCCGCGGTCGCGCTGCACCGGGGCGGCGGCGACGACCGTTTCCTGGCCGTGGCCCGCCGCTTCGCCGACCTGGTGGTGCGCACCCCGCCGCCGATCGACGGGCATCCCGAGGTGGAGACCGCCCTGGTCGAGCTGTATCGCGAGACCGGCGAACCGGCCTACCTGCGCGCCGCCGAACTGCAGGTGGAGAGCCGCGGCCACGGCACGCTCGAGCCCGGCCGCTTCGGGTCGGTGTACTACCAGGATCACCTGCCGGTACGGGAGGCGACCGAGGCGCTGGGGCACGCCGTACGCCAGCTCTACCTCGCCGCCGGCGTGACCGACCTGTATCTGGAGAACGGCGACGAGACGCTGCTGACCGCCATGGAAGCGTTGTGGGACAGCGCTTTCGGCACCAAGCTGTACCTGACCGGCGGGCACGGCTCACGCCACCGCGACGAGGCGTACGGCGATCCCTACGAACTTCCGCCGGACCGGGCGTACGCCGAGACGTGCGCATCGGTCGCGGCGGTGCAGTGGAGCTGGCGGATGCTGCTCGCGACCGGCGCCACCAGGTACGCCGAGGAGATGGAACGCGCGCTGCTCAACACGATCGCGGCGTCCACTTCGGAAAGTGGGACGGCGTTCTTCTATTCCAACCCGCTGCAGTTGCGCACCGGGCACGACGGTTCGGGTGAGGACGCGCCGGCCGAGCGGCTGGGCTGGTACCGCTGCGCCTGCTGCCCGCCGAACCTGGCGCGGCTGCTCGCCTCGCTGCACGGCTACGCGGCCACCACCGACGCGCTGGGCCTGCAACTGCACCTGTTGAGCGCCGGCACCTACGCCGGGCCGTCGATGACCGCCACGGTCGAGACCGGCTATCCCTTCGACGGCGACATCGCGGTCACCGTCAGCGGGTCGGGCGCGCTCGCGATCCGGGTGCCGTCCTGGGCGGCCGGGGCCACCGCCACGGTGGCCGGCGGCGAGATCGTCGCGCCGCCGGCCCCGGGCGACTATCTGCGGGTGTCCTGCGGCGCGGGCGCGGTCGTGCGGCTGTCGCTGCCGATGACGCCCCGCCTGGTTCACGCCGACGAGCGGGTCGACGCGGTGCGCGGCTGCGTGGCCGTCGTGCGCGGGCCGGTCGTCTACTGCGTCGAGCAGGCCGACCTGCCGGACGGGGTCCTCGTCGAGCAGCTCCGGCTGGACCCCGCGGCGGACATCGAGCCGGGTGACGGCGTACGGCTGCGATTGACGGGTTTCGCGCGCCGGCCCGGACCGTCCCTCTACGGCCTGGCCCCCGGAAACACCGACACACCGCTCACCTTCACCGCGATTCCTTACCACTCCTGGGCGAACCGAGGGCCCGGCGCGATGCGCGTCTGGTTACCGATCCCCTGACAGAAAGCGGTCCCCATGAACAGGAGATACATCGCTTTAGCCGCCGCCGTGCTCGTCGTCGCCGGATGCTCGGACGCCGGCGCGACCTCCAGCGCGACCGACAAACCCACCGGCACCGCCACGCTGTGGGCGCGCGACAGCGAGAAGGCGTTCATCAACCTGCTCGCCGACGCGTACAACAAGACGCACGACGGCAAGGTCAGCGTGACCGTGGTGCCGACGGCCAACTTCGTGCAGAAGTTCGGCACCGCGGCCGCCTCCGGCTCCGGCCCGGACATCGCCTCGATCGACCTGGTCTACCTGCCGTACTTCGCGTCCAAGGGCGTGCTCGACGACCTCACCGCCGTGCAGAACCAACTGTCCTGGAAGGACGGTCTGAGCCCGGCGCACCGCAAACTCGCCGAGTACGACGGCAAGGTCTACGCGTTGCCGTTCACCGCCGAGGCGTCGGTCACCTTCTACAACAAGGATCTGTTCAAGAAGGCGGGCCTGAACCCGGACAAGCCGCCGGCGAACTTCGACGAGATGCTGGCCGACGCCCGCGCGATCCGCAAGCTGGGCAAGGATTACTACGGCTTCACGATGGCCGGGCAGTGCGGCGGCTGCAACGTCTTCGAGACCGCGCCGCATGTCTGGGCCAGCGGCGGGAAAATCCTCTCCGACGACGGCAAGACCGCGATGTTCGACAGCCCGCAGGTCACCGACACGCTGACCTTCCTCCGTCAGATGTGGACGGAGGGCCTGATGCCGCCGAACGCCAAGACCGACGCGGGCGTCGTGCAGCCGACCGCGTTCCAGAGCGGCAAGGTTGGCATGGTCAACCTCGGCGCCTTCTTCGTGCAGACCCTGGTCGCGGACCAGAAGATCGACTTCGGGGTGACGCCGATCGTCGGGAAGACCGGCGGCACCGCGAGCTTCGCCGGCGGCGACGAGATCGCGGTCACCAAGGGCGCCAAGAACAAGGCCGTGGCGTACGACTTCGTGAAGTGGGCCACCGACGAGCCGGCGCAGACGATCCTCGCGAAGAACTCGATCGTCCCGGTCCGCACCGACCTGATCGACAAGATCTACGCGCCGCTGGACCCGAGGTACCAGGCGCTCGGGGACGCCATGGGCACCGGGCAGACCCCGTACAGCGTCGTCGAGAACGGCATCATCAACGACAACAACGGTCCCTGGGCCGGCCTGATCAACCAGGGCGTCTTCGGCACCGGGGACATCACGGCCGCGCAGGCCACCGCGCAGAAGGCGGCGCAGCAGATCATCGACCAGGGCACGTCATGACGGTCTCGACCAAGGCGCGGCCGGTGGCGGACGTCTCGCCGCCGGCGCGCCGGCCCTGGCTCACCAACCGCCGGCGCCGCCAGCTCATCGGCGTCGCCGTGGTGGCGCCCGCCGTCGTGGTCGTCACGATCTTCTTCCTGATCCCGCTGGTCATGACGTTCTGGATGTCGCTGCACGACTGGCCGCTGCTGGGCGCCCACAAGTTCGTGGGCCTCGCGAACTACCGCCGGGCGATCCACGACCAGCAATGGCTGAACGCCGTCTTGTTCACCCTCAAGTACACACTGCTCATCACGCCGGTGCTGCTGATCACCGCGCTGGCGCTGGCGTTCCTGGTGAACCGGCGCGGCACGGCGGCCCGGGCCTTCCAGTCCGTGTTCTTCCTGCCGGTGGTCATCGGGTTCGCCGCGGCGGCGTACCTCTGGCTCTATCTGGCCCAGCCCAGTCTGGGCCCGCTGTCCGACCTGGCCGTCCACTTTGGTCTAACCAGCAGGGATACCAACTGGTTCGCCACCGCCACCAGTGGGCTGCTGCTGGTCAGTGCCATGGTGACCTGGAAGGTGACCGGCATGCAGATGATCCTGTTGCTGTCCGGTCTGCAGTCGATCCCGGGTGAGCTGACCGAGGCGGCGCGCATCGACGGCGCCGGCCGGTTCGCGGCCTTCCGGCACATCACGCTGCCGTTGCTGCGGCCGACGCTGGCACTGGTGTTGGTCTTCTCGGTGGCCGGGTCGCTGCTGGCGTTCGACCAGTTCTACATCATGACCGCCGGCGGCCCGTCGAACGGCACGATCACGGCGGTCTACCAGATCTACCGCGTGTCGTTCATCAACTTCGAGCTCGGTTACGGCGCCGCGCTCTCCGCCATGCTCATGGTGGCCCTGGCGGCGGTCAGCGCGTTGCAGATGCTCCTGCTGCGGAAGACGGACCATTCATGAAAACCTTTGCCGACGTACGCCGTACGCTGCCGCGCGCCGCCTGGTGGATCGCCTGCCTGTGTGTCTCGCTCGTCGTTCTGTACCCGATCTACATGATGGTGTCGCAGTCGCTGAAGTCGTCGGCCGAGTCCACGTCCAACCCGCCGACGCTGTACCCGCACACGTTCTCGGTGGACAACTACCGCTCGTTAGGGAACACCGGACAATTCGGCATATGGCAGCACGTTTTAAACAGCGTGGTGGTGGCGGCCGGCTCGACCGTGCTCACCGTCGCCCTCGCGACCCTGGCCGGCTACGGCTTCGCCCGGCTGCGGTTCCGGGGCAGCGGCCTGCTGTTCTTCGTCATCCTGGCCACCTTCATGATCCCGTTCCAGGCGATCATCACGCCGTTGTTCTCGATCCTGCACGACCTGGGCCTGGGCAACACCCTGCTCGGGCTGACGCTCGTCTACACCACGTTCCAGCTGCCGTTCGGCATCTTCCTGATGCGCAACAGCTTCGCCTCGCTGCCGGCCAGCATCGAGGAGGCCGCGCTGATCGACGGCTGCGGCTACCTCAAAGCGATGGCCCGGGTGATGCTGCCGGTCGCCATCCCCGGGCTGATCAGCACCGCGCTGTTCACGTTCTTCACGTCCTGGAACGAGTTCTTCGCGGCGCTGATCCTGGTGACCGACGAGGCCAAGTTCACCTTGCCGGTCACCCTGACCGTGCTGGCCACCAACCAGCTCGGCACCCTGAACTGGGGCATCATGCAGGCCGGAGTGGCGGTGACCGCCGTACCGTGCATCGTGCTCTATCTGTTGTTGCAGCGTTACTACGTGGCCGGCCTGGTGGCGGGCGCCGTGAAGTGACGGTTACAGGTTCGCCAGGGTCTCGTACAGGTCGTCGAGGCCCTGCGACCCCTGCGAGAGCGCGGCCATGTGCCACGCCTTGAGGTCGAACGCGTCCCCGTGCGCGGCGCGCGCCGCCTCCCGGCCCCGCAGCCAGGTGCGCTCGCCGAGCTTGTAGCCGATCGCCTGTCCCGGCATGCCCAGATAGCGGATCACCTCGCCGTCGAGCAACTCGTCGTCGAGCCCGCTGTAGCGGCCCATGAACTCGCGGGTCGCCTCCGGGGTGACCCGCTCACCCGGCCGGTACGGCGAGTTCGCCGGGAAGTCGAGCTCCAGGTGCATGCCGATGTCCACGATGACGCGCTGCAGCCGCAGCATCTGCGCGGACAGGTAGCCCAGCCGGGTCGCCGACGTGTGGTAGCCCAGCTCGTCCATCAGCCGCTCCGCGTAGAGCGCCCAGCCCTCGACGTTGGACGAGACCGCGCCCAGCGAGACCTGGTAGTTGGACAGGCTGCCGGCCACATAGAGCCACTGGGCGATCTGCAGGTGGTGGCCCGGCACCCCCTCGTGGTACCAGGCCGACGTGATGAACCACAGCGGGTAGCGGTCCTCCTTGCTGGCCGGCAGCCACGTGCGCCCGGGCCGGGAGAAGTCGAGCGTGGGCGGCGTGTAATAGGGCGCGGGTGCGCTGCCGACCGGCGCGATCATCGCCTGCACGTGGGTGATCGGCTCGGCCACGTCGAAGTGGGTTCCCTGCAGGTCGCTGATGGTCTTGTCCATCAGCTGCTGCAGGTGTTCGCGCGCCTGCTCGGCACCCTCGACGGCCGGTCCCTCGGTCTTGAGATACTCGGCGGCCTCGAGCGGCGTGGCGCCGCTGAGCACCTTCTCCGCCTCCGCCCGCATCTCGGCGTCGAGCTGGTGAAATTCATTCCAGGCCCAGCCGTACGCCTCGTCCAGGTCGAAGTCGGCGCCGTTCCACAACCGCGCCCAGATCCGGTAGCGGTCCCGGCCGACGGCGTCCGGCGTGCCCTCGGCCGCGCGGGCGTAGACGTCCTCCATCCAGGCGCGCAGCCCGGCCAGCGCGGCGGTGGCGGTGGTCGCGGCGTCGTCCAGCTGGGCGCGCAGGGAGTCCGGCCCGGCGGTCACCAGGGCGGCGAACCAGTCCCCCTCCACCCAGGCCTTCACCTGTGCGAGCAGCGCGCCGACCTGCCGTGGCGCCGCCAGCAGCCCGCGCTGGATCCCGAGCTCCAGCGATTCCCGGTAGCCGTCCAGCGCCTCCGGCACCCGGCCGAGCCGGCGGGCGATCACGCCCCACTGCTCCTCGGTCTCGTTCGGCATCTGCACGAAGGTGTGCCGGAGGACGTGCAGCGGCGACGACAAGCTGTTCACGGCGCCGCGCAGGTCCTCGCCCGCGTCGTGGACGACCAGCTCGGCGCCGATCCGCTCGCGCAGCAGGCGGGCGCAGCGCTGCTCACTTTCGTCCTGGTTCTCCGCGGCGGCCTCGATGGCATCGAGCTGCTCCAGCGTGCGGCGCCCGAGAGCGGCGACGGCCTCGGCCCCCGCCGGCGACAGGTCGGACAGCCGGTCGTCGCCCGGGTTGATGCCCAGCTGAACGGCCACGGCCGGGTCCAGCTCGGCGAGCGCCGCGACGTACGAGTCGGCAAGCCGTCGAGGGGTCATGCGTTCGTCTTCTTGATCACTGTCAGACACACCCACCAAAACGCGTCCTTACCGGGCCCCGTTCAAACAACAACCGGCGACCCTGCTCACTCAATCAACTTAGTCCGGGTGCCCGGTCCGGACCATGATATGGATCCGGTGGCGGGCGCGCCGGAGCTTTGCCTGCCCGGAAATGTGATGAAGTCGGCCAACGGCGGAAATCACATGCCGCGTGTCCGTCCTGCTCCATTGTGGAAAGCGCGTTCACCGGGATGCCGGTGTCCCCTGTCACAAAGGGTGCCGCGGTGAATCCGGCCTATCTTTCGGTCATGAGCGACGGAATTGATGAGGTGGCCCGCAACGCCGGCATCGAGGCCGACGTCGCGCAGGCTCGACAGTGGATGAACGCGGCCGCCGCCGCGAACCGGGACGGCGCCCGCATCGTGGTCGACCCGGACACCGGCGTCTTCGGCGACCCGGTTTCCCTGCTCGACTTCGACCCGGCGGACCTGGACTATTTCCGGAGCATGGTGCCGCACGTCCGGCTCGCACCGCATCCGCGCATCGAGTCGGCCATCGCCATCGCCGGCAGCGCCGCCCAGGGCCGGATCCAATTGTTTCCCGGCGACCGCGACTTCTTCGAACGGGTGCACATCCACGCCGATTCCCGAGCGGAGGCCGAACGCATATTCCGTACGGCTTTCAAAGCGACGGCGTTGCGGGCCACCGCCGAACCCGGCATCGTGTTGCTGGAAGCCGACCTCGGCACCTTCCCGGAAGCCGTCGTCCGCAAGGGCGTACCCTTGCCCGCCGGCCACACCATCGAGTGGACCACGCCGGAGATCGTCGCCGGCCGTCTCACCGTCGCGGCCCCCGACGGCTCCCCCCGCACGTACACATGGGACGACACCGAGGTCGGCGGCGGCTGGATCTACCTGTACTGGATCATCGCCGACCCTGCGCACGAGCGCATCGCGATCGCCAGCAACGTCATCGACCTGAGCTGGGAGGCCGCCGACGGCGTGGTGCGTTCGTTCGACGGCGCGATCGACCCGCTGGTGCAGGAGGTCTACCTCGAGCCCGCCGCCCTGCCTCTGGTGCGCCGCCTGCAACCGCTGGCCCGCCCCGGCGCTCGCGAGGCCTACCAGCAGGCGATGCGCGAGGAGGTCCGGCACTATCTGAGCGTCGAACCCAGCTACGGCAAGGTGGCCAAACGCCTCTACAACTTGTTCCGCCTAGGCGACGAGCTGGAGGCCGCGGCGTACGTCCGCGAGCTCTTCGACGAGCCGTCCGCCGGCCTGTACCAGGTGTCCGGCCTGCTGGAGGCCGCAACGGCCGCCCTGGACCCAACCTCCGGCATCGACCGCACCTTGGTCCTGCGCCAACTCGACGTGCTGGCGGTAACCTTGGCCGCCGCCACGACCGGCCCCGACGAGACCCGCCTGCTGGCCGCCCTGGGCCAGCTCCGCGCCTCCGTCCTGGCCGCCGACGAGACCGACGCCGACTGGGCCGCCACCGCGGCCCGCGTCCGCGCCCCCGCAGCCGCCCTGGTCAACGACTTCTTCCGCACCCGCCTGCTGGCCCACCCCCGAGTAAGCCACCTCCTCCACTCCTACGAGGCCGGCTAACCCCAGCCCGCCGCCCACCCAGCACCCCCAAGAACCACCAGCCCGCCGCCCAGCAAACGCAGCCCCCGCCCCCTGACAGCACCCGCAGGCCCGTTAGGTCACTTTTACGGCTTTGGGACGGCCACTCCCCTGTCCGCCGCCTCTGGACCGCCGACGTAGACCTGCACGACCTCGCGGCCCAGACTCACTCCTGTCGAGGTCCGCTCGCGCTGCGCCCGTGGACGGCGGCCTGAGATCACTTCGACCAACCTGACGCGCACCCCGGGCTGCGGCAGCCCGGAGATCGTCCTGGCCGCGAGCCGATCCACTCGCGAGCCGATCCACTCGCGAGCCGATCCACTCGCGAGCCGATCCACTCGCGAGCCGAGCTGCCCACGGCTCGACCTGCCTACGGCTCGAGCTGCCCACGGCTCGACCTGCCTACGGCTCGAGCTGCCCACGGCTCGACCTGCCCACGGCTCGACCTGCCTACGGCTCGAGCTGCCCACGGCTCGACCTGCCTACGGCTCGAGCTGCCCACGGCTCGAGCTGCCCACGGCTCGAGCTGCCCACGGCTCGAGCTGCCCACGGCTCGACCTGCCTACGGCTCGACCTGCCTACGGCTCGACCTGCCTACGGCTCGACCTGCCTACGGCTCGACCTGCCCGCGGCTCGAGCTGCCCGCGGCTCGAGCTGCCCGCGGCTCGAGCTGCCCGCAGGTCGGCCGTCCCATTATGTGGGCAACCCGGCCACATCGTGGATTCTTGCGAACCTTGGAGAGTTGCGCCCACATACGAGCCATAACTCTCCAAGGTTCACATCCGGCCCCGGAAAACAGCCGGACGAATGCGGCATTACCTGGCAAAATATCGTTCCACAATGGACGCGAATCCCACACTGCGGACGCCGAGTCCAGGACGTGGTCGCCAGTCTCAGCACCCGGCCGCTCGTCCCACATAATGGAAGCGCCGCCCGCCACCCGCCGAACCACTGGCCCAGCCGATCGCACTTTCCTCGGAAATATCGGATATGCGAGCAAGGCGGGCGACGGCGCACGACGTCTCCGAGTAGCTGAACCCACCGCGTGACCCACCAACTGCGAAACGCGCGGGCGTGGGAGACCCGCCGCGGGAAGCCAGGCCGCCGGAAGCGCGGGCAAGGAGAGCACGCGGAAAGCGGGAAACGCGCGCGAAAGCCGCGGCGCCGCGCACAGGCGCAGAACGCGGGCGCCGGAACGCGGGCGCAGCGCGGACGCGGCGGGAGCGGCGCGACGTGGCGCGACGTGGCGTGGCGTGGCGCGACGTGGCGTGGCGTGGCGCGACGTGGCGTGGCGTGGCGTGGCGCGACGTGGCGTGGCGTGGCGTGGCGCGACGTGGCGTGGCGTGGCGTGGCGCGACGTGGCGGGCGCGGCGCGGCGTGGCGGGAGCGGCGCGACGTGGCGGGCGTGGCACGGACGCGGGCGTGGCGGGCGTGGCACGGACGCGGGCGTGGCGGGCGTGGCACGGACGCGGACGTGACGGGCGCACCGCGGACGTGACGGGCGCACCGCGGACGTGACGGGCGCACCGCGGACGTGACGGGCGCACCGCGGACGTGACGGGCGCACCGCGGAGCGGACGTAGCGAGCGCGGAGAGCGCGGGTGCCGTGGCCCGCCACACGCCGACGGACATGATGCACAGGGCGTGCCGCACCCGTCCCCAACCGGCGCGGCGCGGGCAACTGGGGCGCGGGAAACGCGGGCGCGGGAAACGCGGGCGCGGGAAACGCGGGCGCGGGAAACGCGGGCGCGGGAAACGCGGGCGCGGAATGGAGGGGCGCGGAACGCGGGTAAGGAGGCGCGGGCGCCGCGGGCAAGGGAAGCGCGGGCGACGCGGGCGCGGAAAGAGTGGGCGTGGGAGACGCGACCGCGGAAAGGAGGGACGCGGAAACGCCGGCAAGGGAAAGCGCGGGCGACGCGGGCGGGTGTCACGAGCGTGGGAACGCGGGCGCCGCAAACGCGGGAGACGGCGCGCACGGCAAACACCGGTTCCGCGAGCGCGGGAACGCAGGCGCCGCAAACGCGCGAGACGGAAACACCGCCGCCGCGACCGGTGTCACGAGCGCGGGACGGCGGGCACGGAAAGCACGGTCGGCGCGAGCGGACCACGGACGCGGGAACGCAGTCGCGGCAGCGGGCGAGCGCGCCCATCGCGACCGCGCGCAGCGCGGGACGCGCCACACCACGGCAACACTCAAGCCCGATTCGAACCGCGTCAGCGATTCCCAAACTGCCCCAACGCACCAAGCGCGACCCTCACGCGAATGCGCAACCACCGCACCGTGGGGTCTGGGGGCTCGGCCCCCAGGAAACAGGCGAGCGGCCCAAGGTCTGCGCTTTCTGCAGACAGGGCCGCCCCAGCCGCGAGCGGACGACGGGATTCGAACCCGCGACCCTCACCTTGGCAAGGTGATGCGCTACCAGCTGCGCTACGTCCGCGACGGGATAAAGCTTAGCGGATGGAGTCCTGGGTCATTGAACCGAGGTCGCCCGGTCTGTCAGCATCAGCCGGTGGTGACATCTCTCCCTGACCTTGGCCGCAGCTCGTTCCCGGAACTGGGCAATGAGCTGGATGAACTTGTCGCGCTTGCGAGCCGGAAGCTCACGCCGGAGGTGTTCGCGCGGGCGATCGCCTACGGGGTGCCCGGTGCGGTGCACGAGGGTGATGTGCTGTTCGAGGTGGGTGACGAGGACCCGGAGCTGCTGCTGGTGGAGAGTGGCCTGCTCGAGGTGGTCCGGCAGGACGGGTCGGCGTTTCTGACGGCGGGGCCGGGGCAGTTCGTCGGGGAGATGAGCTTGCTGACGGGGCAGAACCGGATCGGCTCGTCTCGGGTGGCGCAGGACGGGGTCGTGCACCGGATCCCGATGGCCTCGTTCCGGCAGTTGATGGCGCGCGACGCGGAGCTCAGCGATCAGCTGCTGCGGTCGTTCCTGGCGCGGCGGCAGCTGCTGATGTACGAGGTGGGCCGCAACCTGGAGGTGGTCGGCGACCTGCGCAGCCGGGAGGGTCTGGCGTTGCAGACGTTCCTGACCCGGCAGTATCTGCCGCATCTGTGGCTGGATCCGGAGTCGGAGGACGGGCAGAAGGCGATGGCGGCGGCGGACCTGTCGCCCGCCGACCTGCCGGCCGCGATCATGCCGGCGAGAACGCTGCCGCGGGTCAGCACCGGCGTGCTGAGTCACCATCTTGGTCTGACCTATCGGCGTACGCCCAAAGGGGTTGCCGACCTCACCATCGTCGGCGCGGGTCCGGCCGGCCTGGCCGCGGCGGTCTACGGGGCGTCGGAGGGGCTGGAGACCGTGCTGATCGACGCGGTGGCGACCGGCGGGCAGGCGGCGGCGAGTTCGCGGATCGAGAACTACCTGGGTTTCCCGTTCGGGCTCAGCGGCGCGCAGCTCACCGACCGGGCGGTGGTACAGGCGCTGAAGTTCGGCGCGCATCTGGGCAGCCCGTGTCCGGTGGTGTCGATGCGTACCGAGGACGACCTGCACATCATCACGTTGCTCGACGGCACCGAGGTCCCCACCCGTACCGTCGTGGTCGCGACCGGCGCCGCGTACCGTGAGCTGCCGTTGAACCGGTGGAAGCATTTCGTCGGGTCGGGCATCTACTACGCGGCGACCGATTTGGAGGCGCAGGCGGTGCGCGGGCTCCCGGTGACGGTGGTGGGTGGGGCGAACTCGGCCGGCCAGGCGGCCATCTATCTGTCCCGGCATGCCGATCAAGTGACTCTTGCCGTACGCGGTGGGGACCTGGGCGCTTCGATGTCGAACTACCTGGTGGATCGCATTGTGGCGGAGCCCAGGATCGCGGTGCGCACGGCGACCGAGGTGACCGGGCTGGTCGGCGGGCACCGGCTGGAGGAGGTCACCTTGACGTCGCGGCAGTCCGGCGACGGGGAGATTTGCGGCTGTTTCGGGCTTTTCTGCTTCATCGGGGCGGAGCCGGCCACCGAGTGGCTGACCGGCGTCGCGCTGGACGAGAAGGGCTTCATCCCGACGGATGTGCTGCTCGGCGACCGCTGGACCCTCGACGGGCGGCCGCCGCTGCCGTTCGAGACCAGCCTGCCGGGGGTGTTCGCGGCCGGGGACGTGCGGTCGAACTCGATGAAGCGGGTGGCCGCGGCGGTCGGTGAGGGCGCGAGCGCGGTCCGCTCGGTGCATCAGGCACTGGCGTACCTAAGCTGATCTTGGGGGCGCGGCCAACCGCGCGGGCTGATCTTGGCGTGGGCGCGCTGGAGCCCGCCGGGTAGCATCTGGCGGATGCCGAAAGACGCCACGATTCTGTACCAACCGGTCGACCCGGACGGCCTGGTTGTCGCGACGCTCACCGGCGAGGTGGATCTCGACCGCGCCGACGACGTGCGCGACAGCCTGGCCGGGGCGGCCGCCGAGCCGGGCTGCCGGTTCCTGCGCATCGACGTGAGCGGCCTCGACTTCATCGACTCGTACGGGCTGGGGGCCTTGGTCAGCGCCCGCAACAGCGCCGCCGCGCAGGGGGTCACCTTCACCCTGGAGAGGCCCTCCCCGCCGGTCCGCAAGGCCATCGAGGTCACCGGCCTGGGCGACGTTTTCGGCCTCTAGAAAGCCTCTAGAAAGGCTCAACCCGCCCCCGGCGGAACCGATCTTCCGGGGGACTTTTCCGCGCAACCAGGTGGCACCGCGACGGGCACCGACGACGCACCTGCCGCCCTGGAATCTCTTTCCCATGCCCGGCCGACAACGAGGCCGGACAACGCGGGGGAGATTGAATGTTGCGCAAGTCCGTGTACTCGCTGGCCGCCGTGCTCGCCGGGATCGGAGCGGCTCTGGCCGGTCCGGTTGCCGCGCAGGCCGCGCCCGCCGCCACCACGAGCGGCGAGTGCGTCACCGACGCGAAGCTGGTGCCGAACTGCGGCGTGCTGTGGGGTGCCGCCGCCGGCGGCTTCACCGGTAAGCCGCGCGACGAGGAGCACAAGAACTGGGAGAAGCTCTCCGGTCGCACCGCGACGATCTTCCACACGTATCACAAGGGCGACGAGGTCTTCCCGACCCAGGCCGAGATGACGATGGCCCGGGACAAGACCAAGCCGCGCGTGCTGCTGCTGAACTGGCGCGTCGAGTACGGCTCGACCTGGGCCAACGTGGCGGCCGGCAAGCTCGACAAGCGCATCGACACGTTCGCCGCGCGGGTCAAGTCGACGTTCCCGGAGAAGTTCTTCCTGGTGCTCAACCACGAGCCCGAGGACGACGTGCGGGCCGCCGGCTCGGGCATGACCGCCAAGGACTTCGCGGCCTCGTTCCGCCACGTCATCAAGCGGCTGCGCGACAAGGGCCTGTCGAACATGGTCAGCGTCGTGGCGTACATGGGCAATGAGAAGTGGATGGCGCAGTCGTGGTGGAAGGACCTCTACCCGGGTGACGACGTCGTCGACTGGATCGGCATCGACTCGTACGTGAGCGCGGAGAAGAACTACTACCACGCGGGCGTGTTCGCCGACCTGCTGGACCGCAAGGCTCCCAAGGGCATCGGCTTCTACGACTGGGCGACCAAGCAGCACCCGTCGAAGCCGTTCATGGTGGCCGAGTGGGGCGCCTACCACCGGGTGGGCAAGGTCGTCGACAAGTCCAAGCAGTTCAACAGCGTGCTGCCGGAGCTGGCGAAGCGCCCGAACATCAAGGCGATCGTCTACTTCGACACGAAGAACGACGCGACCGGCGACCGTGACATCAGCATCGACAGCGCGCCGTCGAGCCTGGCCGCGTTCCGCAAGCTGGCGGCGTCGCCGTTGTTCAACGTCCGTCTGCGCTGAACGGTGAAGGCCCGGCCTCCCTCGTGGGGGCCGGGCCTTTTTCACAGCTTCACCGGCAGCGATTCCAGGCCGAACACGATCGAGGCGCGGCGGAACTTCAGCTTCTCCGGGTCCACGGCCGGGCGCATCCGCGGAAAACGACGAACGAGCGCCGGGTACGCCGTACGCAGCTCCATCTTTGCCAGCTCGGCGCCGATGCAGCGGTGCATGCCGTACCCGAACGCGAGATGGCTTCTGCCTCGTGCCGGATTTATCCGGTCTGTCGCCTCGCCGAAGTGGTCGTCCCGGTTCGCGCCGCTCAGCGAACAGATCACCACGTCGCCGGCCTTGATGTCCACGCCCGCGATCTGCTGGTCGCGGGTCGCCATCCGGGGGAACGCCACCTGCACGACGGTGAGGTAGCGCAGCATCTCGTCGACCGTCTCGTCGACGTGCTCGCCGTTGCGCATCCCCGCGGCCATCGCGTCGTCGTCCATCAGCATCAGCGCGCCCAGCGCCAGCATGCTCGCCGACGTCTCCAGCCCGCCGGTCAGCACCCCGTCGGCGAGACCCGCCAGCTCACGATCGTCGATGGCGTCGCCGTGCGTGCGGATCAGCGAGCCGAGCAGCCCGTCGCCCGGTTCCCGCCGCTGCGCCTCGATCAGGCCGCCGAGGTACGACAGTGACTCGCCGATGGCGTCCAGCGAGACCCCCGCGCCGCCGGCCATGTCGAAGCGCGCGGTGCTCAACTTCTGGAAATACTCCCGATCCTCGTACGGGACACCGAGCAGCTCGCAGATCGTCAGGGCCGGGATGGCGAGCGCGAAGTCCGGCCAGAGATCGACATCCGGCCGCTTGGCCGCCATCTCGTCGAGCTGACCCGCCACGATCTGCTCGATCCGCGGCTGCAGCCGGGCGAGGCGGCGCATGGTGAACTCCGGGGTCAGCGTCTTGCGCAGCCGGGTGTGCACCGGCGGGTCGGCGAACCCCAGACCACCGGGATCCTGCCGTACGTTGATGCCGACCTGCCCGGCGAACTTCGCGAAGTCGTTGCTGTAGCCGTCCAGGCTGCCCAGCACCTCACGGACCGGTTCGTAGCCGCGGACCAGCCAGACCCGCAGGCCGAACGGCACCGACATCCGGCTGACCGGTTCCCGGAGCGCCATCTCCGCGACCGGGTCGAGGCCGTCGCGATGCAGCGGCCAGAGCACCTTGTCCGGCAGCATGGCCAGCCCCGGGTACGGCCCGGCACCGGACAACCGGCGCGCGAGCAGTCCCAGCACCTGCGACCGCACAGCGGACACCAGCGACGCCACGCTCACATCTTCCTCCTCGGCTCAGGCAGCGCGTGCATGATCACACGAGAACCACCCGATCCAGGAATCGCTGTTGTTACATCTCTGCCCATTCGCTGGCAAGCAGCGCGTAGACGGCGAGATCGGCCCACTCCCCCTTGAACCAGGACTCCTCCCGCAGCACCCCTTCGCGGCGCATCCCGAGCCTTTCGCAGACCCGGGCGGAGGCGGTGTTGCGGGGGTCGAGCTGGGCCCAGATGCGGTGCAACTTGAGTTCGTCGAAGCCGAGCCGGACGAGGGCGCGGGCGGCCTCGGTGGCATAGCCGTGCCCGGCGTAACCCGGGTGGAAGACCCAGCCGATCTCGCCTTGCCGGTCGGCCAGGGTGCCGGACGATTTGAGCCGCACGTCGCCGATCAGGCGACCGTCGAGCTCGACGCCGAGCAGGATGCGGTCGCCGTCGCGGGTGAGGTGGGTGAGGGCGGTCCGCTCGGCGACGAAAGCCGGGGCGGCGTCGGCGGTGAGGGGGTCGCTCTCCAGGTAGCGGTTGACGTCGTCCCGGCCCCGGTAGTCGAGCAGGTCGGTCTCGTCGCCGTCGCGGAGGGGGCGGAGGTGGAGGCGTTCGGTGGTCACCCGCATTCGCGTGAGCGTAGTGGGAGGTGGGGTGGGTGGTCGCCCCATTAATTCACGGTGGCGGCAGGGCGGTCTCACGGTGTGATGTGGCGGCTTCATGCCGGCGACCGAGCGGCTGCCGAGATGATGACCAACAAGGCGCACACGTCCGCGGTGGCCGCGTCCCTCGTCAGCGCGCGGCGCCAGCCTCGGCATCGCAGCGGCTCCAAGCCTCGCCACGCGGGCCGGAGTTGGACAGGCCGGCCCGGCGCCGTCCGACAAATCCGAAATGCCGTGATTGGTCGAGGGAAAGTGCCGCCTGGGCCGGAGTTGGCCGGGCCGGAGTTGGCCGGGCCGGAGTTGGCCGGGCCGGAGTTGGCCGGGCCGGACGGCGCACCGCCCGAGGCGCGCGCCGACGGGCGTCACTGAGTTGTCCCCCGCCCAGCTGGCCGAGGCGCCCCCTCGCCGTCGCAAGTCGGAAATGTCGCCCGCCATGGCACTCCCTCGATGGCGGACAAGTCGGAAATGTCGCCCGGCATGGCACTCCCTCGATGGCGGAGTGGAAACAGGCCGCCCGGGCGGTAGGTGTGCCTGGACGAAACCACCGTCGCGTCCGTCTCCATTTGGCCCCGAGTCGCGGCACCGATCCCACTATGTGGCGGATCCCGACCGCATCCTGGGCTTTCACGCGACCTTGGAGAGTTACGCCCATATGCGAGCCATAGGTATCCAAGGTCTGCGGAACATCGGCGAAAGCTCGGTTGCAAAAGCCGTAAGACGGGATGAAAAACTCTCTACAGTGGACGCGCGTCCCACATCGCGGGACCAGGCGACCACGATGCGGTCGCGGGTCCCGCACAACGGACAAAGGTCCCGCTGTCGGGCACATCGCAAGACCGGCCGACGCTGACCATTCCGGAGACCCGGGCGAAGGCCATGCGACGGGCGAGCGGTCGACCGGCGACAACCCGCTGCTTATGGGTGGAACTTCGTCACCCCGGGGATACGGGAGGCCGATGCATGTCCGTCTCGGCGGCCGCCGCGCCGGCGCGCTGGTCAGAGGCATTCCTGCTGGCCGGTAGTCGAGGTTGGGCGCTAGCCGTGACGACATCGGGCGCCGGAGGGACGAGGGTAACGATAAGTGTTGAAGAAAGTCACCCACAGCGTGGTAACCGAGGAAGCGAGGCCGGAACGATGATGACTTTGACCAGGAAGACGCAGCATCTCCGGCATGCGGCCCGCACCACGTTCGACAACCTGCGCGCCGAAGCCCTGTTCGCTTCGCGGCTGCAGCCGGCCGATCAGCCCTCGGCCGGCCAGGTCCAGGACGTCGTCACGAGCACGCTCCGCAAGCTGGGCATCCGCGGCTGCGCGGCGCACATGGCCGGCGAGTTCGGCGATCACCCGGAGACCGCGGCCGACCGGATGAAGTGGGCGCAAGCGACTATCCGCACCACTTATCCCACGCGACCCGCGACACCGGCCCTCATCTTGCGACCCGTGCCGGCCACCGCCAGTTGACCCAGGCGCGCTTCCGGCTGCGGAACCGACCCAAGGACGGCAAGACCCAGAGGCGGCAACGCCGAGAGTGGCGCGACCCAACGGCGGCCCGAAGGCGGCCCGAAGGCGGCAAGACCCAAAACCGGCGCGACCCAACGGCGGACGCGGCCCACAGACGGCGCGACCCACAGGCGGCGAAGGGGAGACGACGTGGCGACGGTGATCGAGGTCCGGGATCGGGAGGCTCTCGCCGCCGAGTTCCGCGATAACGCCGACGAACCCCGGATCGAAGACGCCGATTCTCGCCTGACCGCCGCTCGCCCCGCGGCCCAGGTCATGACCGCGGAGCCGGGCAAGTCCGGCGACACCTTCGGCGCGAGCTGGTGACGGGTCAGCGCGGCCCCGGCACAATGTATGACCGTCCGGGCAGAGGTAGTAGCTCGCCCCCGGCTCCAGGCGCGTCCGCGAATCGATGCGGTACGTGACACCTGCTCCGCCGGGCGCCAGCATCACGACGTACGGGAAATTGATGTCCCAACCGCCGTCGAAGCCGCTGAAGACGTCGGCCGCCCCGGCCTGGTAACGAGTGGTGAAGACCCGTCGCGGGCAGTTTCAGCGTGGCCTGTTCGGCGCGACCCTCACGTAGCCCGTCGGCATGGCCCACGGCGTATCCCCGATCGGGCGAGGCGGCGCTCGATCGACCCCACCAGAAGGTGCCCGCTCCGACTAGCGCCACCAGCAGCACCGCGAGCCCGATCCGCATTCGCTTACCCATGCTTTCATCATGGCTCCGATCAGCCGTACGCCTCGGGCCCGCGAACGGTAGAGTCCATAGTGGATACCGATTCGACGGCGGGAGCCTCTCATGTCCGACCGGTTCGACACGGGTGTCCCGCATTCGGCCCGCGTCTGGAACTATTGGCTCGGCGGCACGGACAACTTCGCGGTCGACCGGGAGGTCGGTGACCGGTTCGCCACGCTGTACCCGGACATCACCGTGGTCGCCCGGTCGTCGCGCGCGTTCCTCAAGCGCTCGGTCACGTTCCTGGCGCGGGAGGCCGGCATCCGGCAGTTCCTCGACGTCGGCACCGGCATGCCCACCGCCGAACACACCCATCAGGTGGCCCAGGCCGTCGCTCCCGAGGCCCGCATCGCGTACGTGGACAACGATCCGCTCGTGCTGGAGCATGCCCGTGCCCTGCTGACCGGCACGCGCGAGGGCGCCACCGAATACATCGACGCCGACCTGCGGGACCCGGCCGCGATCGTCGCCGCCGCGGGCCGTACGACGCTGGACCTGTCGAAGCCCACCGCGCTGATCCTGATGAACATCCTCGGGCACGTGAGCGACCTCGACGACGCCGTCGCGATCGTGCGGGACCTGATGGGCGCGTTGCCGCCGGGCAGCTACCTGATCACCGCCGACGGCACGAACGTGATCGACGGGCCGGCGTTCGAGGAGGCGATCGGCGTCTGGAACGCGAACGCGCCGCTCGCCTACCATCTGCGCCGGCCCGAGGAACTGGCCCGGTTCCTCGACGGGCTGCAGGTCGTCGAACCGGGACTGGTGCCCTGTTCCCGGTGGCGGCCCGGGCCGGACGCTCCGGCCGGACGGGACGTCGACGAGTTCGGTGCCGTGGCGTACCGGGGCTGAGGTCAGGAAATCACGATCTTGCGGTCCGGCTGCGGGACGCCCGAGCCGTCGAACTTGAACGCCCAGATCTTGATCAGGTTCGGGACCAGCTCGCCGGTCGGGGTGAATTTATAGGTGTACGAGACGCCCTTGTGGTCGATCGTCGACAGGTAGGCGTTGAGCTTCTCCCGCGTGGTGTCGCCGGCCGCGATGCCTTCGAGGAGGATCTGCGTGGCGTCGAAGGCGGTGTCCGAGTACGTGCCGGCCGGGTGGCCCCACCTGGCCCGGTACTGGTTGCCGAACGTGCTGTCGGCGGCCTCCGGCGGCGAGCAGGGGCAGACCGCGACGGTGCCCGCGGCCGCCGCGTTGCCGGCCGCCCGCGACAGGCCCGGGTCGTTGAGGGCGTCGCCGCCCACCAGCGTGCCCGTCCAGCCGGAGGCGGTGAGCTGCTTGCGGATGAGACCGGCGTTCGCGTAGTAGCCGCCGTAGAACAGCACGGTCGCGCCGCTCGAGGTGACCTTCTGCACCAGCGTGGAGAAGTCGGTCTGCGCGCCGTCGGCCGCGGTCTCGTCCGTGCCGGCGACCAGCGCCCCCAGCTTCGCCTTCACCAGCGCGGACAGGCTCGTGCCGTACGGCGATCCGTCGTCGGCCACGAACACCTTCTTGGCGCCGAGAGTGGTCTGGATGTAGCTCGCGGCGGCCGGCCCCTGCGCGGCGTCGTTCGCGATCGCCCGGTGGAACGTGCTCCACCCGCTGGTCGCCAGCGACACACCGGTCGCGCCCGGCGTGATCGTCGGCACGCCGGCCTTGTCGAAGATCGGATCGGCGCTCCCCGACTCGCCGGTGAACAGCGGCCCGACCACGCCGATGATCTTCTTGTCCTCGACGAGGTCGTGCGCGACCCCGGCGGCGACCGCCGGGTCCCCCCGCGAGTCGAACTTCGCCACTTCGACGCAGTCGCTGCCGTTCGTCTGGGCGTACTGGTCGAGGGCCAGTTCGTAGCCTTGCTCGATGTTCACGCCGAGGTTGGCGGCGGACCCGCTGAGCGCGCCGAAGAAGGCGAGCTTGTAGCCGCATGGTGACCCGTCCGCCGCCTGGGTGTCACTCGAGGCACACGCCGAGGCACCCGCGATCAATCCGGCGACGGCCACCGCACCGACGACCCGAAGAACTCTTCGCACGGTGGAAACCCTTTTCTTGCGACTCCGTGATCAGGCGCAAATCTAATTCCACCGAGCCGTCAGGATAAGTCCACGAAATGGGATCACGCCATCCGGCCAAATGGGACCGGTTATTCGAATGTGAGGAGCGGCATACGTGCGATATCTGTTACTTGTGCAGGGTGGGCCGGTAGGTGAATTCCTGGGTGCGGCCGTCGAGGGTGCGGGTCTCGAGCAGTTCGAGGTCGAAGTCGGCGGCGCCCTGGAAGATCGGGTCCTGGCCGGTCTCGCCGGTGATCACCGGGAAGAGGGTCACCTGGACGATGTCGACCAGGCCGGCGGCCATCAGAGCGCGGTTCATCGACAGGCTGCCGTGGGAGCGCAGCGGCACGTCGGACTCCTCCTTGAGGCGGGCGACGACGTCGACGGCGTCGCCGCTCACGACGGTGGCGTCCGGCCAGTCGAGCGGTGCCTTCAGGGTGGTCGACACGACCGTGGCCGGGAGGTTGCACATCCGGGTGGCCCACGGGTCGCGGACCTCGGACTCCTCGGTGCTGGCGGCCAGCATCCGCGTGAACGCCCGGAACGTGTTGGCGCCGAAGACCATGCGCTGCTCGTGGTCGTACAGGGAAAGGCGGCGGTCGAGCAGCTCGGGGCCCTGCTTGCCCCAGTAGCCGGTCCAGTTGGCGCTGGCGGCACCGAAGCCGTCGAGGCTGCTGAAGACGTCGAACGTGTAGGTGACCGTCATGATCGCTCCTCGGGTCCGGTTGATCGGCTATGTCGATACTGACCGGGGAGGTCGGCGAAACTCATCGGCTTTCGCGACGAGGAGTCTCGACCATGGGCGCCGGCGGTCGCGGTCAGGGGCGGGCCGGGTCGGAGCCGCCGGCCGGGACGTACGACCAGACCTCGCTGTGCACGCCGACCGGGGGCGGTGCGCCCTCGCCCGCGCGCTCGGCGGCCGAGCGGTGCCCGTGGGCGAAGGCCGGCGACTTGACCCACGCCTGGAAGGACTCCTCGTCGCGCCAGCGGGTGATCACGAGCCAGGTGGGCCGCTCGTCGGTCGGGCGGAGCAGCTCGAAGCCCTCGAAGCCGTCCTGATCGTCGACGGCGCCGGCCCGGGCGGCGAAGCGCCGGGCCAGCTCGTCGCCGCTGCCGGCCGGCACCGTGATGGCGTTGATCTTGACAATAGTCATGCCCCTATTGTCCCCGACCCGCCGGTGCGGCCTCCGCCCACCCGCCCGCCCGAGTCAGGCGTGCCTTGTACGCGATAGATACACCTTCCTACGTCACATGACGGATGCGTACGTCATTCGCCCGGTTCCAAACTCGAAGCCGCGTTACGCCCGTCGACGGAACAGGAGCATTTGTGGGAGCGAACACATACGAAGGCGAACGGTTTATCGAATTGCCGGACGGCCGGGTGTGGGTCAATGTCGTCGGGTCCGGGAGCGGCGTTCCGCTGCTGTTGCTGCACGGCGGACCGGGTGGCGGGCACGACTATCTCGAGCCGCTCGGCGCCCTCGCCGACGACCGGCCGGTGATCTTCTACGATCAGCTCGGTTGTGGATTATCCGACCGCCCCGGCGATCCCGCCCTCTGGAGGATGGACCGATTCGTCGAGGAGCTCGCCACCGTCCGGCAATCGCTGGGGTTGACCCGATTCCACCTGTACGGGCATTCGTGGGGTGGCTGGCTCGCGATCGAATACCTGTTACGTCATCCGCGGGGCGTTGCCAGTGCGGTGCTCGCGAGTACGTCGGCCAGTATCGCCGAGTTCGTCGCCGGGACCCGCCGTCTGCGGTCGCTTCTCGCCAACGACGTACAGGAAACGCTTGATGGATTTGAGGCGCGCGGCGATTACACCGCCCCGGATTACGAGGCGGCCGTGGGGGTCTTCTACGACAATTTCCTGTATCGGCGGCAACCCTATGCCCCGTCGCTGCTGCGCAGTCTGGCCAACCTCGACGGCAATCAGGTGTACGCGACGATGAACGGTCCCAACGAATTCGTGGTGACCGGGAACCTGGCTGCCTGGGACCGGACGCCGCGGCTGGGCGAGATCGCCACGCCGGTGCTGCTGACGCGTGGACGGTACGACGAGTTCGAGGTGCGCTGCACCGACACCCTGGCCGCCGGACTGCCGCATGCGGAACGGGTCGAATTCGCGGACAGCGCCCACTTCGCGATGCTGGAGGAAGAGGAGGCGTACGTCGCGGCCCTGCGGTCCTTCCTGCGCCGCAACGACTGACGGCCGCACGATGCGCGGCTAGGGTCGCAGGATGACCATGGTGCCGTTCGCGTTGGTGGATGTCTTCTCGGACCGGCCGCTGGCCGGTAACCCCTTGGCGGTCGTGCCCGACGCCGACCATCTCGACGACGCGGTCATGGCGCGCATCGCCCGCGAGTTCAACCAGTCCGAGACCACCTTCCTGCTCACCCCGACCATGGACGGCGCCGCGCATCGGCTGCGCTCGTTCACGCCGGCCGGGGTCGAGGTGTTCGGTGCCGGGCACAACGCGCTGGGCGCCTGGTGGTGGCTGGCCGGCAACGGCCGCCTGGACCGGCTGGGCGTGTGGCATCAGCAGCTCGGCGACGTGGTGCTGCCCGTTGACGTCGCCGCCGACCGGGTCGCGATGCGTCAGGAGCCGGCCCGGTTCGGGAGCACCGTCCCGCTGGTCCCGCTGGCCGCCGCGCTGGGCGTCGACGTCGTGGCGGCACCGGCGCCGCAGGTGGTCGGCACCGGAGCCGCGCACCTGCTGGTCGGCGTGCGGGACCGCGCGACGGTGGACGCGGCGGCACCCGACACCGCCGCGTTACGGGCCCTGCTGCTGGCCGCCGGCGGTGAGGGCTGCTACGTGTACGCGGTGGAGCGGGGCGAGGTCACCGCGTACGCCCGGTTCTTCAACCCGGTCGCCGGGATCGTCGAGGACCCGGCGACCGGCACCGCCGCGGGCCCGCTCGCCGGCCTGCTGCACCGGCACGGCCTGGCGGGCGAGACCAGCGTGATCCTGCAGGGCCACCGGCTCGGCCGCCCGTCGCGGCTCGAGGTCCGGCTCGACGGCGCCACCCCGGTGCTGTCCGGCCGCGCGGTGGTCAGCGCGACCGGCACGTTGCGGCTGGCCTAGAACGGGAACGCGGCGGGCTTGCTGCGCACCGTGATCCAGCGCGTCTCGGTGAACGCGTCGATGTTGGCCCGCGCACCGCCGAACCGGGTGCCGGTGCCCGAGGCCGCGACCCCGCCGAACGGGGCGTTCGCCTCGTCGTTGACCGTCTGGTCGTTGATGTGCGCGATGCCGGTCGGGATGCGGTCGGCCAGGTCCATGCCGCGCATCGGGTCGGCGGTCACGATGCCCAGCGACAACCCGTACTCGGACGCGGTCGCCAGCGCCACCGCCTCGTCGACCGAGTCGAACTTCACCACCGGCGCCACCGGGCCGAAGATCTCCTTGGCGAAGGCCGGCGTCGACGTGGTCACCCCGGCCAGCACGGTCGGCTGGTAGAAGAGCTTGTCGTACTCGCCGCCGACAGCCACCGACGCGCCCGACGCCGTACTGGCCGTGACGATGTCGTGGATCTTGTCGCGTTGCGCCGCGTCGATCACCGGGCCCAGGGCGACCTCCTCGCGCGCCGGGTCACCGACGGGCAGCTTCGCCGCCTTGTCGGACAGCAAGGTGACGAAATCATCATAAATCCGGGAATGCACCAGGTGGCGGCCCGTCGTCATGCAGATCTGCCCCTGGTGGAAGAAGCTGCCCCAGGCCGCGAGGTTCACCGCCGCCGCGACGTCCGCGTCGTCGAGCACCAGCATCGCTGAATTCCCGCCCAGCTCCAGATGCGCCCGCTTGAGATGCTTGCCGGCCAGCTCCCCGACGCGGCGCCCGGCCGCCGTCGACCCGGTGAACGAGATGACGCTCACCGACGGATCGGTGATCATCGCCTCCCCGACGTCGGCCCCGCCGGGCAGCACCTGCAGCAGCCCGTCCGGCAGGCCCGCCTCCTGGAAGATCCGGGCCAGCACCAGCCCGCCGGTGATCGCGGTGCGCGGATCCGGCTTCAGCAGCACCGCGTTGCCCAGCGCCAGCGCCGGCGCCACCGACCGGATGCCCAGGATGATCGGCACATTGAACGGCGAGATGACCCCGACGACCCCCACCGGGTAGCGGCGTGCGATCGACAGTCGCGGTTCCTCGCTGGGCACCAGTTCCCCGTACGGGCGTGCGGGCAGCGCGGCGGCCTCCCAGCATTCCTGCTCGGCCACGTGCACGGCGAACCCGGCCATCCCCGGGATCGCGCCGACCTCCCGCACGTTCCACCAGCTGATCTCCTCGGCGTGCTCGGCCCACAGTTGAGCCGCGCGGCGAAGGACCGCGGCCCGCGCCGGATGCGGGGTGGCCGCCCACTCGCGCTGAGCCGCACGCGCGGCGGTGGCCGCGGCCGCGACGTCGTCCGGTGTGGCCATGGTGAAGCGGGCCAGCGTGCCACCCGTGGCGGGCTCGATGACGTCGGTGGCGGGGCCGCTCCCGGCGCGCCAGGCGCCGTCGACGTGGATGAGGTCGTGCCAGCGGGTCTCGTCGAGCAAAGCCATGGGGGTCTCCGTCCCTGCACGCGGTGGGCAGGACTTTATTACTTGCGACTCCAAGCAATCAACAAGGTGATCCAAGTATTCGCCCTTCTGAACCTTGCGCGGTTCAGCTTCGTATCTCTCCGTGGCACGCCACCGGAAACGAAGGAAACCCGCCTTGCCGATGAAGTCGATGACCTTGCGCCCCGTCCTCGGGACGATCGTGACCGTGGCGTCGCTCGTGCTGCTCTACCTGGCGCTCGTGGTGCCGGACACCGTGGTGAGACACAAGACCGGCGCGTGGGTCCCCGGGGCGTACCTGCGGGTCCCGATGGAATTGATCGTGGCCGGCGCGGTGGTCCTGGCCCTGCCCGGTCGCTGGCGTAAGCCGGTGGCCGCGCTGTTCGGGTTCGGCTTCGGCGTGATCGCGGTCCTCAAGGTCGCCAACATGGGCTTCCTGCTGGTGCTGGGCCGCCGCTTCAACCCGGTCCTGGACGTGACCCTGTTCAAGGACGGCTACAACGCGTTCACCGAGACCGACGGCAAGACCAAGGCGAATCTCGCGGTCGCCGGTGCGATCCTGCTGGCCCTGGCGGTGCTGAGTCTGGCAACCCTTGCCGCCGTACGCCTCGCCACCGTCACCGCCCGGCACGCGCAACCCACCCGGCGGGCCCTGGTGGCACTGAGCGCGGTGTGGCTGGCGCTGGCGCTCAGCGGGGTCAGCCTGTTCCCGAACAACCCGGTCGCCTCGGACTCCGCGGCCGCGCTGGCGAAGTCCACCGCCAAGCAGGTGCCCGCCGCGATCCGCGACCAGCGGCAGTTCGCCGAGGCCTCGCGCAACGACCCGTTCCGCAGCGTGGCGCCCGCCGACCGGGTCGCCGGCCTGAAGGGCAAGGACGTGATCCTCGGCGTGGTGGAGAGCTACGGCCGATCGTCGCTCGAGGACCCGGGCATGTCCGCGATCGTCACCCCGATGCTGAAAGCCGACGAGGCGAAACTGGCCGCCGCCGGGTTCTCGGCCAAAAGCGGGTTCCTGACCTCGTCCACGTACGGCGGGGGCAGCTGGCTCGGGCATTCGACGTTCCAGACCGGACTGTGGATCGACAGCCAGCCGCGGTACCGCCAGGTCACCGCGGGCGACCGGATCACCTTGACCAGCACGTTCCACGACGCGGGCTGGCACACCGTCGGCATGGAACCGGGCAACACCACGGCCTGGCCGGAGGCGAGCTTCTACAAGTACGACACCGTCTACGACTCACGGAACCTCGCCTATCGGGGGCCGCGGTTCGGCTGGTCCCGGATGCCCGACCAGTATTTGCTGAGCCAATTCCAGCAGAACGTGTACGCCAAGCGGACCGGCCCGCTGATGGCCGAGCTGACGTTCACCTCCAGCCACGAGCCGTGGACGCCGCTGCCGCAGACCGTGGACTGGGCCGCCGTCGGGGACGGGTCGGTCTACGGCCCGATGGCCAAGCAGGGCCCGTCGCGCGGCACCCTGTGGCAGGACGCCACGGCGACCCAGGCCGCGTACGCCAAGTCCATCGCCTACTCGGTGGACAACTTCATCACCTGGGCCACCACGTACGGCGATCCGAACCTGGTGCTGGTCATGTTCGGCGACCACCAGCCGGTGTCCCTGGTCAGCGGCAACGGCGCCAGCCACGACGTGCCGGTGACGATCATCGCGCACGACAAGCGGGTGCTGGACCGGATCGCCGGCTGGAGCTGGCAGGACGGCCTGAAGCCGGCCCCGGACGCTCCGCTGTGGCGGATGGACGAGTTCCGGGACCGGTTCTTCACGGCGTTCGGGACGCAGAGCACGGTGGCGCTCGGCAAGGCCCACTGACCTGCTCAGGCCGTATGGGCCAGGGCCTTGCCCTTGAGCTGCTCGAACTCGGCGGTCGTGATGGCGCCGGAGTCGAGCAGCTCCTTGGCGGACGCGATCTCGTCGGTGGGGGTGCCGCCGCTCGGCTGCGCCACCGACTTGATGTACGCCTCCTGCCGCCGCCGCGCGTCGGTCTGGGCGGCGAGCGCGCGTTCGGCCATGCCGCCGCCGCGGGCGATCAGGTAGACCAGCATGCCCAGGATCGGCAGGATGATCAGGAACAGTGTCCAGAGTGTCTTGGCCACCCCGCCGATGTCCTTGCTCCGGAACAGGTCGCCGAAGACCCAGAACAGGCACATGAACCAGGCGACGAACACGAAGAACTCGAACAGCGCCAGCAGGAACGAACCGTTGTCGTCGAACATGCGAGTGCCCTTCCGGGGGATGGGTCGTGATCTCCCAGTGGACAGCCTGGCGCGCGCTCCGGCCTCATCCCGCACGGAGTAGTTTGCCGTCCGGCCGATGCGCGATGGCCTCGGCGCCGCACCGAACCAGCAGATCTCCAATATGGCGCGGCCCAGGCCGTGCAGCGCCCGCGCCCGCGACCTCGACCTCGACCTCGACCTCGACCTCGACGTCGACCTCGACGAGCAACTGACCGCCGCGCCCACCCTCGCCGGACATATCCGATATTTCGGGTTATCAGGGTGGCCCGGCTGCGCCGCCGCGCCGCTGGGCTCAGCGAGTGACCCGCCGCGCTTCCATGTCGTGGGACTCGCGGCCGCATACTGAGACCGGCGACCACGTTCTGGACCCGCCGTCCGCGATGTGAGATTCGCGTCCATTGTGGAGCAGCTTTTTGTCCGGCAATGCAGCTTTCGCACCGCTGGCTTTCCCGTCCAGATGCGAACCTTGGAGAGTTATGGCTCGTATGTGGGCGCAACTCTCCAAGGTTCACGAAAAGCCCACGATGTGACCGCGATGTCCCACAGAGCGGAACTGTTCAGCTGGTTCTCGCGCCGCTCACGCTCCGATGAGTTGACCTTGCGCGGCGGACCTGCGCGGACCGTCGCTGTGGGGAGCCGGGACCTTCCGGTCGTGGCGGGTGCCCACACCTGGGTGGGGGCGGCTGCGGTGTGGGCAACCGCCACCTCCTCGGCGTCGCGACTGCCCACACCTGGATGGGGGCGGCTGCGGTGTGGGCAACCGCCACCTCCTCGGCGTCGCGACTGCCCACACCTGGATGGGGGCGGCTGCAGTGTGGGCAACCGCCACCTTCCCGGCGTCGCGACTGCCCACACGGGGGTGGGGGTGGGGGTGGCTGTGGTGTGGGCAACCGCCACCTCCTCGGCGTCGCGACTCCCCACGCCCGGGTGGGGCGGCCACTGTGGGGAGCTGGGACCTGCCCGGGCCTGGCGGCGTCGCCTCGCACGGGGGCTCCCGGCCGACGGAACCAGCTGAACAGTTACACAGAGCGGAACTGTTCAGCTGGTTCTCGCGCCGCTCACCCTCCGAGGCGTTGGCCTTCCGTGGCGGACCAGAGGGCCGTCGCTGTGGGGAGCTGGGATGTTCCGGCCGTTACAGGTGCCCACACCGGCTGTGGGTGGCCGCGGTGTGGGGAACCACAGCCTCCCCGCCGTCGCGACTCCCCACACGCGGGTGAGGCTGGCGCGGCGTGGGGAACCACAGCCTCCCCGCCGTCGCGACTCCCCACACCCGGGTGGGGCGCCCACTGTGGGGAGCTGGGACCTGGCCGGGCCTGGCGACGCCGCCTCGCACGGGGACCACGGGCCGGCGGAACCAGCTGGGCAGTTACACGGAGCGAGGACGCCCGCCCCGCCACCGAGACCGCCGCGCGACCGGGCGGCCGCGGCGGTCTCAGCTTGCCCCATCAGGGCGGCGGCAGCGCTCGTCTAGTACCCGATCGTCAGCTGACCCCGGTGGTGCTTCGGGTTGTCGATCTCGTCGGCGAACCCGGCCGCGAAGTCGGGGCCGGAGATGCTCGAGTCGAACCCCTCGCGCGCCGTCCCCGGCACCTTGATCAGCACTTCCTCGCCGAGCCGGTAGTTCCCGGTGCGCGTCCCCGCGTTCCACGGCCCGTACCCCACCGGCGGAGCGAAGTAGAACCAGTCGGCGACCCCGTCGTAGCCGCGCAGCAGCTCCAGGGCACGCAGGTGCGCGTCCGCCTCGGTGGTGTACTCGGGCGGGAACGTGGGCAGGTCGCGGACGACCGGGCCGCCTTCGTAGGCCAGCAGGGTCGCGCCGCCGCCGACCACGCCGAGCCGGGCACCCGCGCGGGCGGCCGCCTCGAGCAGGGCGGGCAGCGCGCTCGCCAGCTCCGGCTGCCCGTCCGGCGCCCCGGGCAGCGCGACGACGATCACATCCGCGTCCTGGGTGATCCGCTCGACGAAGGCGGCGTCGTGCACCGAACCCGCGTGCGTGGTGAGGTTCGGCCGGGCGTCGGTGGTGGCCGTCCGGGCAACCCCGGTCACGCGGTGGCCGCGCGCCAGCAGCTCCTCGGTGATATGTCCGCCGCCGAAGCCGGAGTAGCCGAAGACAACAACGTTTGACATCAGTTCGCCTCTCGGGACAAGTGCTCAAGGGAAGTACGCACCGAGACTGTCGCCGGGCGAATCGACCTGCCACTCCCCCGGTCTGGGTACCCGCGGCGTGGGCTGGCAGGGCCGGTGATCACGAGACACAATGGCTCCGTGTCGGAACAGCACAAGAACGACTTAGCGGACTTTCTACGCGCACGACGGGCCGCGCTGACCCCGCAGGAGACCGGCGTGACCACGTACGGCAAGGAACGCCGGGTGCCCGGCCTGCGCCGCGAGGAGGTGGCGCAGCTCGCCGGGGTGAGCGTGAAGACCTACACCCGGCTGGAGCAGGGCGAGAGCCGGCAGGCCTCGGACGCGGTCCTGGAGGCGATCGCCGGCGCGCTGCGCCTGGACGAGACCGACCGGCGGCATCTGGCCCGCCTGGCCTGGCCGACGCCACTGGTCCGGCGCACCGAGCCGGAGACGGTGCGCGACTCGCTGGTCGCGCTGGCCGAGGACACCACCGACAAGGTGGCCCTGATCGCCGGGCGCTACATGGATCTGCTGGCCGGCAACCGGCTCGCCTACGCGCTGTTCGGGCTGCCGTCCGGCCGGCCGGTCAACTTGGTGCTGCGCATGTTCCTTGAGCCGGACGTCCGCGACCTGTTCGTCGACTGGGAGGCCGAGGCCCGCAACTATGCCGCGACCCTGCGCGTGGCGACGGTCACCGACCCGGACGACCCGCGGCTGGCCGAGCTGGTCGGTGAGCTGAGCATCAAGAGCCCCGATTTCGTACGCATGTGGGCCGCGCACCCGGTCGGCGCCTGGGCGTACGGCGTGCACGAGTACAACCATCCGCGGGTCGGCCGGCTGACGCTGGTCGGCGAGAGCTTCGAGGTCGCGGGCGAGCCCTGCCAGCACTTCACGTTCCAGAGCGCCGCCCCCGGCTCCGACACGGCCGACCGGTTGCGGCGCCTGCAAGCCCTCGCCGCCTAGAGGCGCGGCTTCGGCGCGCGGCTTCGGAGCACGCCGTTGAACCGCGTCTCCCGCAACCGCGCGCCTCTCAGCCGCGCACCCTCATCCGCGCGCCGCGATCGCCGCGGTGGCGAAGGAATGATCCTGGTCCGGGGTGCCGCCGCCGACCCCGATCGCGCCGATGAGCTGGCCGTCGCGGTGCACAGGCAGGCCGCCGCCGACGAACAGCAACGGCCGGTCCAGCGCGGTGGGCAGCGAGTGCAGCGGACCCCCCGGCTGCACCGCCTCGGCGAGGTCGGCGGTCGGCGCGTTCAGCTGCAGTGACGTGTAGGCCTTGGCCCGGCTGGTCTCCCCCGAGATCAGCCGGGCCTGGTCGTCGCGCCGGAACGCCAGCAGCTGGCCGCTGACGTCCAGGACGGCGACGCTGACCGGGACCTCGGCGGCCGCGGCGGCACGGGTCGCCCCGGCGATGAGGGACTCGGCTTCCGCGGTGCTCAAGGGCGCGACGGCGATGGTGCTCACGATGGTTCTCCTTGGTCGGTGCGTGGTGACGGGGCGGGTCGCGAAAGAGTGCTGCACGTGGCGAATCGCGAAAGAGTGCCGCACGTGGCGGGTCGCGAAAGAGTGCCGCACGTGGCGGGTCGCGAAAGAGTGCCGCACGTGGCGGGTCGCGAAAGAGTGCTCAGTCGGCGCTGACGGCGACCGCCGGCGGGATCGCGGCGGCACCCGGCGACCGTTTGGCGCGTTCCAGCACCGCGGACGCCACGGCGAGCAGCACGGCGATCCCGGCCATGATGGCGCCGACCCAGCTCGGGGCGGTGTAGCCGAGTCCGGCCGAGATGGTGAGCCCGCCGAGCCACGCGGCAAGGGCGTTGCCCAGGTTGAAGGCGCCGACGTTCACCGCCGAGGCCAGCGTCGGGGCCGAGTGCGCCCGATCGAGGACCTGTTTCTGCAGGGGCGGGACGGTGGCGAAGCCGAGCGCTCCGATCAGGACGATGGTCACCGCCGCCTCGGCCTTGTGGTGGGCGGTGACGGTGAACAGGGCCAGGACGATGACGAGGGCGCCCAGCGAGGTGAACAGCATCGGCATCAGCGCGCGGTCGGCGAACTTGCCGCCGAGCAGGTTGCCGACGACCATCCCGGCGCCGAGCAGGACCAGCAGCCAGGTGACCGACCCCGCCGAGTAGCCGGCGACGTGGGTCATCATCGGCGCGATGTAGGTGATCGCCGCGAACACGCCGCCGAACCCGAACACGGTCATCCCCATGGCCAGCAGGACCTGCGCGTTCTTGAAGGCGGCCACCTCGTGCCGCAGGTGCACGTTCGCCGGGCGGGACACCTCGGGCACGAGCCGGGCGACGCCCGCGAGGCCGACGACGCCGATCGCGGCGATGATGCCGAAGGTCACCCGCCAGCCCGCGGACTGTCCGACCAGCGTGCCCAGCGGGACACCGACGATGTTCGCGGCGGTGAGACCGGTGAACATCATCGCGATGGCGCCGGCCTTCTTGTTCGGCGCGACCAGGTCGGCCGCGACCACCGAGCCGATGCCGAAGAAGGCGCCGTGGGCGAGCGAGGTGACCACCCGCCCGATCAGCAGCACGGCGAACGACGGCGCGAACGCGGAGACCAGGTTGCCGACGATGAAGATGCCCATCAGCAGCGTCAGCATCCGTTTACGGGAGACCTTGGTGCCGAGCACGGTCATCAGCGGCGCACCGAACATCACGCCGAGCGCGTATCCGGTGACGAGCAGTCCGCCCGTGGGAATGGAGACGCCGAGGTCCTGCGATACGTCGGGCAGCAGGCCCGTGACCACGAACTCGGTCGTCCCGATCCCGAAAGCTCCTATCGCGAGAGCCAGAAGCGCGAGAGGCATGGGGGCAGAACCTTTCTGGAACGGGGAGTACAGAATTGAGACCGACCCGGGGCCCGGAGGAGGCGGAACAAGGGCGGAGGAAAGGGGCGCCGATCACACTCCCGAGACGCAGCGAGCCGTCAGATCCGGATCAAATTTCGTCGGCCTCGCCACGATCGGAACAGTACAAATTCGTGCCCGGCAGGTACAAAGACTGAGGCCGGACTCACGCCGCTGAACTCGGCCGCACCGATAACGTCTTGCGGGTCGCCCGGCAGGTGGGGGGCTATGCCTCCGGCCACGAGGCGAGACCCAGCAGCTCGATCGCGTCGACGGCGAGGAGCTCGCCGAGGCTGCCGAGGAGGCGGTCGCGGGCGTCCTCGGGCAGCCACACCGGAGAGCCGGCGGCCAGCGGCAGCACGTGCAGCGTGAGCGACGAGCCGGGCGCGTAGCCGGCGTCGCGCAGGCTGACCACCCAGTCCGAGCCATCCCAGAACCGGTCGGTCACCGTGCGCCCGTCGACCCGCAGCTGCGCGACATCCCCCGCCCACGATATCCGGATAAATCCGTCCAGATCGTCGGGCAGCCGCGGCAGCGAGAGCGAGAAAACCGCCGCGAGCTCCTCGAAGACGGCCGCGGAGGGCGCCGACTGCCGCCCGTCAAATTTCCCGTACGCCACCGGCACCGCCCCACCCGCACGACGCACGAGGGTGGCGCGCCCGTCCGCGACCGCCCCCAGCGAGGGGGCCGCGCGGCGCATCGGGACCTCGACGAACCCGCCGGCGGCGTAGACCCGCACCTCCGGATATGCCGACGACGTCCGGGCCGTCACCACCCCGTCCGGGTCCCACGTCAGCTCGTCGGCCGACAGAAAGAGCCGCCTGCGGTCCACGTCGACCCACACCGCATCCGCCACCGACGCCGGCAGGACCAGCAGATCCGCGTCCGCCGACACCCGCACCGGGACCGTCGACGCCTCGACCTCGTGCACCACCCCGCCGACCGAATACGACACCGGGATCCCCGCCGACTCCACGCACACCAGCGTCGTGCGGGCGCCCGGCAGCACCGTCAACGCCGACGCGGTCACCCAGTCGAGGCGCACGCCTCCCGCGTCCCACCCCAGCGGCCACCGCGCGAGCGTCCCCGCCGGAATCGTCATCGGCGAGGCGGGCAGAACGACGGAACGGTCGTCGAGGCGTACGGCAAATTGGGCTTCTGCATAGTCCGGCAGCGGGACGTGTGGCTGATGCCAGGAGATGAACAGGAATCCGCTGTCGCCATTGCTGCGTAACGCATAGCGCAGCGTCCGGACATCCTCCACACCGGACGGGCGTAGGTCGGGCAGGCTCGACGGCATCTCGGCCAGCGCCGGACCGAAAGCGGCCAGGAACGCATGCTGCTGACGTAACAGCGCGTGCGACCCGCTCAGCAGTCCGGCCTCCCCGATCGGGGCGTGGAAGTCATAGCCGAGCGGTGTCATGTCGTTCGGATAGCCGGAGGCGTGCGATTCCTGCGTGCCCGGCGGGTTCGTGCCCCCGGCGTACATGTAATAGCCCTGCCAGGCCGACCCGTTGCCGATTTTGCCGTGCGCGATGGCCGCCACGTCGAGCGCCGAAGGCCGCGGTCGCCGGTGGTACGCGGTCGCCATGCCGCCGCCGAGTTCGCAGGTGGCGGGCGGAAAGAGCGGCGACGGCGACCGGGCCGGCCGCGCCGGATTCGACCGCCGCAGATCGGCTCCGATGCCCGGGTCGTCCCAGACGTGCGAGAAGAAATAATGCTCGCGGAACGTCGGATCCCAGGGCGCGTCCGCGTCGACCCAGAATCCGTCGCCGTACCCGCCGTAAAGCGGAAACACTTCCTCCGCCGGAAGCTCGGCCCCGCCCCAGGCCGTCGCCGTCCACAGTGGAGCCGATAATCCCGCCGCCCGGGCGAGCCGCTTCAACGTCAGCAGATGCCCCGGCTGATCGTAGAGCTCGTTCTCCAATTGCAGCCCTGCTAACGACCGCCCGGCAACCTGCGCGGCGAGCTGCGAAAACCATTCCGAGACGAGTGCCAGATAGGCCGGGTCATCGGTCCGGTGGCGTACCGGGGAATCCTGAACCCAATCCGGGAAGCCGCCATTGCGGGTCTCGCCGTGACACCACGGACCGATGCGCAGCACCACGTCGAACCCTTCGGCCGCACACGCGTCCAGAAACGCGCCCACGTCGCGATTCCCGTCGAAGCGCGGCCGGCCACGTTCCGGGACGTGGTGCAGCCAGAAGGCGTACGCGGAAATGACCGTGACCCCGCCGGAGCGCATCTGCCGCAGCCGGGAGACCCAGCGATGGCGTGGCACCCGGCTGTAGTGGATCTCGCCGGAGACCGGGATGACCGGGTGCCCGTCGCGCGTCAGGTAGCGGCTGGTCAGCGACAGACCGGGCCGCGCGTCCACCTCGTTGCTCATCGGTGGGCGGCGCGGCTCCGACGTCCAGGGTTGATGCCGGACGACGAGTGCGGTCACGGGCGCTCCTCGATGGATGAACGAGGACTGTAACCGGTCACAGCCCACCAGGCACGCACGATACCGCCCTTTAACCGCATGGAAGCAATCCCTTGACATTCACGATGGCGAGGCTCACTGTAACCGGTCACAGGCCCTGTTCGACCCCCATCGATCGAGGAGCTTTCGATGAAGAAGACTCTCGTGCTGCTTGCCGCGGCGCTTCTGATAGCGAGCTGCAGCAACGGCGGCGACAGCGACGACCAGGCCGCGAAACCCGGCGAGAAGGTCGAGCTGACCTACTGGAGCTGGGCGCCCAACATGGACAAGGTCGTCGAGGGCTGGAACGCCGCGCACCCCGACATCCACGTGACGGTCAACAAGCAGGACGGCGGCGACCCGGCGGTCACCAAGCTGCTCACCGCGATCAAGGCGGGCAGCGGCGCACCGGACGTGATGCAGGCCGAATATCAGAAGCTGCCCACGCTGGTCTCGGCGAACGCCCTCGCGGACATCGCGAAGGAGGCCGGCGGCCTGAAGGCCAAGTTCCCCGACTCAGTGTGGAACGCGGTCACGCTCGGGTCCGAGTCGGTGTACGGCGTGCCGCAGGACTCCGGCCCGATGATGTTCTTCTACCGCTCCGACGTCTTCGACAAGCTCGGCCTCAAGGCGCCGGCCACCTGGGACGACTACGCCGCGGCGGCCCGCAAGATCCACCAGGCGAACCCGAAGCAGTACCTCGGCACCTTCTCCTCCAACGACCCGGGCTGGTTCGCCGGGCTCGCCCAGCAGGCCGGCGCGTCCTGGTGGGGCATCCAGGGTGACACCTGGTCGGTGGCGATCGACGGTGCCGCCACCCAGAAGGTCGCCTCCTACTGGGGTGGCCTGGTACAGGCCGGCGTGATCGACAACAAGCCGATGTACACGCCGGAGTGGAACGCCGCGCTCAACGACGGCACCCAGGCCGGCTGGCTCGGCGCGGTGTGGGGTCCGGGCGTACTGGAAGGCAACGCCGCCAAGACCAAGGGCAAGTGGAAGGTCGCGCAGCTCCCGCAATGGGACCCGGCGCAGCCGGCCAACGGCAACTGGGGCGGGTCGGCCACCAGCGTGACCTCGCAGAGCAAGCACAAGACGCAGGCCGCGTCGTTCGTCGCGTGGCTGAACACCGATCCGGCCGCGCTCAAGGCTTTGGCCACCGACGCCAACGTCTACCCCGCCGCCAACGACGCGACCAGCGTCGCGTTGACGTCGCCGCCCGCGTTCTTCGCGAACCAGCCGGACTACTACACGATCGCCGCCGAGGCCGGGAAGATCACCAACCCGTTCACGTACGGTCCGAACGTCAACGTCACCTACAGCTCGTACAACGACGCGTTCGCCAAGGCGGCGGAGGCCAAGAAGGGCTTCCCGGACGCGCTCGCCACCATGCAGAAGGCCACGGTCGACGACATGAAGAACGCCGGCTTCAAGATCGCGGGCTGATCATGCGGCGTACCGGCGTACCCTATGCGTTCCTGGCCCCGGCCCTGGTGCTGTTCGCGGCGTTCCTGGCGGCACCGATCGGCTACTCGATCTACCTGAGCCTGCGCCGGGTCAAGGTGAGCGGTCTCGGGCTGGGCCGGGGCGCGCGCACCGAGGTGTGGGCCGGGCTCGGCAACTACACCCGCTCACTGTCCGACGCCGAGTTCCTGCCCAGCGTGGTGCGCGTCGGGGCGTACGGGCTGGTGGTCGTGCCGGTCATGCTCGGCCTGGCGCTGCTGATGGCGTTGCTGCTGGACGCCGGGCGCACCCGGGTCGGCACCTTCGCGCGGACGTCGATCTTCCTCCCGTACGCCATCCCGGCCGTGATCGCCTCGCTGCTGTGGGGCTTTCTGTACCTGCCGCGGGTGAGCCCGATCGTGGACGCGCTGCAGGGCGCGGGCATCCAGCCGCCGGACGCCCTGTCCTCGTCCTGGGTGCTCTACGCGGTCGCCAACATCGCGATCTGGGGCGGCACCGGCTTCAACATGATCGTGCTCTACACGGCGCTGCGGGCCATCCCGACCGAGATGGTCGAGGCGTCCCGGCTGGACGGCGCCTCGGACGTCCAGATCGCGTGGCGCATCAAGATCCCGATCATCACGCCGTCGCTGATCATGACGTTCGTCTTCTCGCTCATCGCCACGCTGCAGGTCTTCGCCGAGCCGATGACGCTGCGGCCGCTGAGCAACACCATCTCCACCACCTGGACGCCGCTGATGAAGGTCTACCGGGACGCGTTCACCCGCAACGACATCTACTCGGCGGCGGCCACCTCGGTGATCATCGCGGTGGCGACCTTCGCGATCTCGTTCGGCTTCCTGCGCCTGGTCGGCACCCGCGCGTTCGGTCAGGAGAACTGATGGCCGTCCTGGTTCTGGAGACCGCCGCGGTCACCGCTGAGCGGCCGCGCCGGCGCACCAGCCCGACCGCGACCGTGCTGCTCCTGCTCGGCGCCGCGTACTGCCTGCTCCCGGTCGTCTGGGTGGTGATCGCCTCGACGAAGAGCTCCGGCGACCTGTTCAGCACGTTCACGCTGACGCCCGGCACCCACCTGTTCGGCAACATCGGCTTCCTGTCGTCCTACCGCGACGGTCTCTACTGGCGCTGGATGATCAATTCCCTCCTGTACGCCGGTGCCGGCGCGGCAGCATCGACGCTGGTCTCGGCGATGGCGGGTTTCGCGCTCGCCAAGTACGAGTTCCGCGGCAAGTCGTTCGTGTTCAACCTGATCCTCGCCGGGGTGCTGGTGCCCGGCGTGATCCTCGCCGTCCCGCAGTACCTGCTGCTGGCCAAGGTGGGGATGACCAACACGTACTGGGCGGTGCTGCTGCCGTCGATGATCAGCCCGTACGGGATCTACCTGTCCCGGATCTTCGCGGCCGCGACGGTGCCGACCGAGATTCTCGAGGCCGCCCGGATCGACGGGGCCGGCGACGGGCGCGCCTTCGTGCGGGTGGTGCTGCCGATGATGCGCGCGGCGCTGGTCACCGTCTTCCTGTTCCAGTTCGTGGCGATCTGGAACAACTACATGCTGCCGTTCATCATGCTCGGCGACGACCAGCTGTTCCCGGTGACCGTGGGGCTCAGCGGCCTGCTCAACCAAGGTGCCACGCAGCCGGCCATGTACACGTCGGTGGTGACCGGGGCGCTGCTGTCGGTGGTGCCGCTGGTCGTATTGTTCCTGGGCCTGCAGCGCTACTGGCGGGTGGACCTCGCGGCCGGGGCGGTGAAGGCGTGACATGATCCCCGTCGTGCCCGGTACGCCGCGAAAACGGCCCACGATCCGCGACGTCGCTCGCGAGGCGGGGGTCTCCTACGCCACCGTGTCGCGCGTCCTGAACGGACGGGACTGGGTGAGCCCGGCGGCGGTGCGCTCGGTGCGGGAGGCGATCGCCCGCACCGGCTACACGGCCAACCCACACGCGCGGTCGCTCGCCACCGGACGGTCCGGGTCCATCGCGTTCCTGCTCACCGAGCCGCAGCATCTGCTGTTCGAGGACCCGAACTTCTCGGTGCTGCTGCGCGGCGCGGCCCAGGCCCTGTCCGACCGCTCCCTCACCCTGATCCTGATGATCGCGTCGACGCCCGCCGAACGCTCCCGCGCCGTCGCCTACCTCTCCGGCGGCCACGTGGACGGGGTGCTGCTGGTGTCACCGCACTCCGGCGACCCGCTGCTGGCCCAGCTCGTCGACGCCGGCGTGCCGATCGTGGCGTGCGGCCGCGTCCTGGGCTACGAGCAGACGATCAGCTCGGTCGCGGCGGACGACCGTTCTGGCGCCCGCTCGGCCGTGGAACACCTGATCGCGGCCGGCTGCACCCGCATCGCCACCATCACCGGCCCGCCCGACATGGCCGGCGGGGTGGACCGCCTGCAGGGTTATCAGGACGCGCTGACCGCGCACGGCCTGCCCCTGGACCCGTCACGGGTCGAGCACGGCGACTGGAGCCGGGAAAGTGGCGCCGCGGCGATGCAGACGCTGCTCACCCGGGCGCCGGCCTTGGACGCCGTCTTCGCGGCCTCCGACGCGATGGCCGCCGGCGCGCTCCGGGTCCTGCGCGCCGCCGGCCGCGACGTCCCCGGCGACGTGCGCGTGGTCGGCTTCGACGACTCGGGCCTGGCCGCGACGACCGAACCCCCACTGACGACGGTCCGGCATCCGCTGGACCGGGTAGCCGACGAGATGGTCCGCCTCCTGACGGACGTGATTGCAGGCCGCACCCCGTTGTCCATCACCGTGCCGACATCCTTGGTCGTGAGGGCGAGCTCCCCGGCTCCTTGACCGGGCCAGCCCGAGCGCCCCCCAGCGTCCCTACCCACTCGCAGCGCTCCATCCCAACCCCACTCCCAGCGCCCCGGGGCCAACCCGCTCTCCCAGCGCCCCAGCGCAACCCACGCCCAGCGCTCGCCCCAGCGCAACCCAGTCCTAGCGCTATTGACCAACTCAGTTCCAGCGCTTCAGCGCAACCCACTCCCAGCGCTCCAGAACCACCCGCTCCCAGCGCTCGAGCCAGCCGCCAACCCGCGCCGCTTTGCTGCGTGGCTCCCGGCGCTGCTCACCCGCGGTGCCACGCACACCCTCCTCGCTTCGCCCGACAAATCCGATATTTCCCCAGGGCCGGAAAGGAGCGACATGACCCGACCAACCCGCGCCGCAGAGCCCACTCCGATCCCGGCTACCACCCCACGCGCCACCCTGCCCAGTCCGACAAATCCGATATTTCACCGGTTCCAGAAAGGAGCGACATGATTCGAACGATGCGTGCCGCCGTGCTCGCCGCCGTCCTGGCGATCTCGGCGGGGGCGATCGCGACGCCCGCCCAAGCGCACACCGGTGCTGCACTCACGATGCGCGGGGCGGACGTCTCCTCGTTGCAGCGCAGCCTGGACCTCGGCGCGAAGTACTACGACGCCGGTGGGCGACGGCAGGACCCGCTTCGGATCCTGAAGTCGGCCGGGGCCAACTACATGCGGCTGCGCGTCTGGAACAACCCGGTCAGCGGCTACAACGACAAGGGCGCCGTGCTCCGGCAGGCGCGCTCGATCAAGGCGCGGGGTCTGAAGCTGCTCGTCGACTTCCACTACTCGGACACCTGGGCCGACCCGGGCAAGCAGTTCCCGCCGGTGGCCTGGGCCTCGCACTCGCTGGCCCAGCTGCAGAACGACGTCTACCGCTACACGTACGACGTGTGCCGTTCCCTCAAGGCGCAGGGCACCACTCCGGACAGCGTTCAGCTCGGCAACGAGATCAACGTCGGCATGCTGTGGCCGCAAGGGCAGGTCGTCAACAATGACTTCGGGCCGCTCGCCGCGCTGCTGAAGAAGGGCTACCAGGCGGTCAAGGACTGCAACCCGGGTACCAAGGTGCTGATCCACACCGCCGACGCGGACAACGTCGCGAACGCGCACTGGTTCTACGACGGGATCGCGGCGCAGGGCGTGAAGTGGGACGTCACCGCGCTGTCCTACTACTGCTTCTGGCACGGCACCCTGGCCAACCTGGCGAGCGTCATCACCGACGTCACGGCGCGCTACGGCAAGCCGGTCGTCATCGCCGAGACCGCGTACCAGTTCACGACCTTCGACGCCGACGACGAGAAGAACGTGATGGACGGCACCACCCTCTGCGACGGCAACCCGGCCACCCCGGCGGGGCAGGCGAACGAGTTCCGCCAGGTGCAGGACACGGCGCGCGCGGCCGGGGCGATCGGGGTCTTCTACTGGGAGCCGACCTGGTACGCCGTCAAGGGCAACGGCTGGGACCCGGCGGACATCAACGGGACCGGCGACGGCTGGGACAACATGGCGATCTTCGACGCGACGGGCCACGTGAACCCGCACATACGCTGGAAAGCCTGACGGAGATCCGGCCGCGGTGTGAGCCGACGACCGCCGCCGGCAGTGGGCAGTCGTCTCACACTCCGTAACTGTTCAGCTGGTTCCGTCGGCCGGGAGCCCCCGTGCGAGGCGACGCCGCCAGGCCCGGACAGGTCCCAGCTCCCCACAGTGGCCGCCCCACCCGGGCGTGGGGAGTCGCGACGCCGAGGAGGTTGCGGTTGCCCACACCGCAGCCACCCCCACCCGGGCGTGGGCACCCGCGACACCGGCAAGGTTGCGGTTCCCCACACCACGGCGACCCCCACCCGGGCGTGGGCACCCGCGACACCGGGAAAGTTGCGGTTCCCCACACCACGGCCACCCCCACCCGGGCGTGGGCACCCGCGACACCGGGAAGGTTGCGGTTCCCCACACCGCAGCCACCCCCACCCGGGCGTGGGCACCCGCGACACCGGGAAGGTTGCGGTTCCCCACACCGCAGCCACCCCCACCCGGGCGTGGGCACCCGCGACACCGGGAAGGTTGCGGTTCCCCACACCACGGCGACCCCCACCCAGGTGTGGGCACCCTCCACGACGGGAAGGTCCCGCCACAGAGGCCGGCAGACGACCGAGCACCCCGGGGGGGCCGTGCGGGCAACACGGGCAGGCCAGCCGACGACTGAGTACCCGGGGCGGCCCTTGCGGGCAGGACGGCCGGGCGGGCGGACGGCCCGGTGTTGCAGAAAGCCGGCCTGGTTGGCGGGGACTCTCCGCTGCCTCGTACGGCTGGGCAAGAGAGACCATTCTCACGGCATATTCACCGCTGAGCTGGGCTTCTCATGAGTGGAACTTGTGTGGAACATGAGTGGGAGTCCGAGAATTGGGAGTGGGAATGCGTCATCGCGTGGTTGTGATCGGAGCGGGTTTTGGCGGGCTCTTCGCGATCAAGGCACTGCGGAACGCCCCGGTCGACATCACCCTCGTCAACGGCACCGCGTACCACCTCTTCCAGCCGCTGCTCTACCAGCTGGCTACCGGCATCCTGTCCGAGGGCGAGATCGCGCCGCCCATCCGGGAGGTGCTCAAGAACCAGAAGAACGTCGACGTCAAGCTGGGGTGGGCGCAGCGGGTCGACGTCGGGAGCAAGACCGTGTACGTGGAGGGGCCGGGCATCGACTACACGGTCGAGTACGACACGCTGATCGTGTCGGCGGGGTCGTCGCAGTCGTACTTCGGGCATGAGGAGTACGCGACGTACGCGCCGGGCATGAAGAACGTCGACAACGCGCTCGAGCTGCGGGCGCGGATCTTCGCGGCGTTCGAGATCGCCGACCTGCAGCCGGACCCGGTCGAGCGGGAGCGGTGGATGACATTCGTGATCGTCGGGGCGGGGCCGACCGGCACCGAGATGGCCGGGCAGGTCGCCGAGCTGGCGCACCGCAACCTGCCGGGGCAGTACAAGCACATCGACCCGCGTAAGGCCCGGATCATCCTGGTGGACGCGCTCGACGCGGTGCTGAACACGTTCGGTGACCACCTCTCGACCCGGGCGCTGCGGCAGCTGCACCTGCTGGGTGTCGAGGTCGAGCTGAACACGAAGGTGGTCGGCGTCGACGCGACGGGCATCGACGTGGAGACCGAGCGCGGCACCGAGCGGATCGAGTCGATGACCAAGGTGTGGGCGGCCGGTGTGTCGGCGCCGCCGCTGGCCCGGCAGATCGCCGAGGCGGCCGGGGCGAAGACCGACCGGGCGGGGCGCATCTTCGTGGAGCGGGACCTGACCGTGCCGGGCCACCCGGAGATCATCGCGGTCGGCGACATGATCAACCTCAGTGACGAGAAGGGCGACGAGCTGCCGGGTGTCGCGCAGGTGGCGATCCAGGGCGGCAAGTACGCGGCGAAGCTGGTCAAGCGGCGGCTGGCCGGGAAGCCCGCGCCGGAGCCGTTCAAGTACTTCGACAAGGGCAGCCTCGCGGTGATCTCCCGGTCGTCGGCGGTGGCCAGCATCGGCAAGGTGCACCTGTCCGGCTTCGCGGCCTGGCTGATCTGGGTCGGGGTGCACCTGTTCTACCTGGTCGGGTTCAAGAACCGGATCACGGCAGTGTTGCACTGGGCGGTGAGTTTCCTCGGGCGCGGGCGGTCCGAGCGGATATCCACGGTGCAGATGGCGTACGGGCGGCAGGCGCTGCAGCATTACGGCGACCCGTTCCAGCATGTGCGGGTGACGCCGGAGCTTTCCGGGGAGCCTTCGGGAGAGCCGAAGCCGGAGCCGGAGCGGGCGCCGGAGCCCGCCGCCGAACCCTCCGGGAATTGATCTGTCCTTTTCCGAACTTCCGGCATCTTGTGTCCTAGGTGGACGCCCCCGCAGTCTGATGGCTCAGCCACTCATTCACGGGGGACAATATGGGAAAGCGTCTGTGGGCCGGGATCGCCGCGTGCGTCCTGGCCCTGACGTTCGCGCCCGCGCCGGCCACGGCCTCGGCCGGCGCGGGTTCAAAAACGGGACCGAACGCCGTCGTCGTCTGGAACGCCAACGCGCAGACCGCCATCTACGAGGTGGCGCGCCAAGGCCCGTACGTCGCGCCGCGCAGCTTCGCCATGGTCCAAGGCGCGGTCTACGACGCGGTGAACGCGATCGCCGGCAAGCCCTACCAGCCGTACGTGAGCGCACCCCAGGCCCGCCGCACCGATTCGCCGGACGCCGCCGTCGCCGCGGCCGCGCACCGGATCCTCGTCTCACTCTTCCCCGATCAGGCCGCGTCGATCGACACCATGTACGCGGAGTCGCTCGCCGCCATCCCGGACGGTCGCGCCAAGGCCGGCGGCATCCGGGTCGGCGTGGCCGCTGCCGACGCGATGATCGCCTTCCGGGTCGACGACGGCGCCTTCGGCCCCGCCACCTGGACTACCGCGTCCGGTCCCGGTCAGTGGCGGCCGACCCCTCCCACGTACGCCTCGGACGGCGCCTGGGTCGGCTTGATGCGACCGTTCGTGATCCCCCGCAACGACATGTTCCGCACGTCCGGACCGCCCCGCCTCTCCGGTGCCGCCTGGGCCCGTGACTACAACGAGGTCAAGTCGCTGGGTGCGGTGAACAGCACGACGCGTACGGCCGACCAGACCCAGGCGGCGATCTGGTGGCACGACCGGCGCCTCACCGAGTGGGAGATCAAGCGCCAGCTGGCACAGACGCAGCACCTGAACACGCTGCAGGCCGCCCGGATGATGGCGATGGCCGACGTGGCGAACGCGGACTCGCTGATCGCGTGCTTCAACGAGAAGAAGTACTGGAACTTCTGGCGCCCGGTGACCGCCGTGCAGGAGGGCGCCACCGACGGCAACCCGGCCACCGTCGCCGACCCGGCGTGGATGCCGCTGCTGGTGACACCGCCGTTCCCGGACTTCACCTCGGGTCACACGTGCTCCACGGCGACCATCATGCTGGCCCTGCGGCAGTTCTTCGGCCGCGACGACATCGCGTTCAGCGCGTACAGCGCCGACTCCGGGACGATCCGCCACTTCGACAGCTTCTCGGCGGCGCTGGCCGAGGTGGTGGAGGCCCGCATCTGGGGTGGCGTGCACTACCGATCGGCCGACGAGCAGGGCGTGAAGATCGGTACCGGCGTGGCGAAGTACGTGTTGTCGCACGAGTTCGGGCGCCGCTGACCTTATTCGCCGGGGTCGCCGCCGCACCGCGGCGGCCCCGGCCCCCGATCAGGCGGCGGCGTCCAGCAGGGACAGTCCGGCCGCGGTCGTCGAATAGAGCACCCGGTGGCCGCTGCGGACCCCGGCGATCAGGCCCGCCTCGCGCAGGATGCGCAGGTGCTGCGAGACGGCGCTGGGCGTGACACCGAGGGAGTGGGCCAGGTCGGCGCCGGTCGCGGGGGAGCGCAACGCCTCCAGCAGGTCGGCCCGCGCCCGGCCCAGCAGCTTGGCGACGGCCCGCCCGGCCGGGTGGGCGCCGGCCGACCACAACGTGCCGAGGCCCCGCGCCGGATAGCGTACGACCGTCCAGGTCGAGGTGGAGGCCCGGATCCGCACGGAGGACGGGCCGAGCGCCGACGGCATCAGGACCATGCCGCCGGGGGCCGGCCGGATGACGCGGTGGCCGGGGCGGCTGTCCAAGGTCAGCCGGCCGTCCTGCCAGCGCAGGTCCGGGTGCAGCCCGGCGAAGAGGCGGTCGGCGCCGCCCGCGGTCAGCTGAGCCGCCCGGTACGCCACGTCGGCGTCCAGCAGCGCGCGGATCCTCGGCCAGTGCGGCGCGATCAGCCGGTCGTACGCCGTACCGAGCTCGTCGGAGATCTCCCGCAGGCCGGCCGCGGGATGCGCGGCCAGACGGACCGCCGCCGGGGGCGGGTCGTCGCCGAAGATCCGGGTGAGGCTGGCGCGCACCTGGCCGGCACGGGTGCGGCGCAGCGCGGCCAGGTCCTCGTCGATCGTCGCCTCGAAGCGGTCGGGTGCGGGCAGCAGGAACTCGGGCCAGGACGGCCGGTCGTTGACGAGCAGATGCCAGGTCGCCGGCAGGCTCAGCGTCGCCGCCTCGGCCCGGGCCCAGCGCAGCCAGCGCGCGTGCAGCCGGACCGCGTCGCGCTCGCCCGGGGCGCGCCGGCCGCCGAGCAGGAGCAGCGCGCCGACCGTCTCGGCCAGCGGCGACAGGGCGAACCGGGTGGCGGCCAGCTCGGTGACGTCGAGGTCGACCATCAGAGGCACACCGGAAAATGTAGCTCGGCGCTACATGATTCCCCCGCACGTCGAAGCGTCCGAGGCTGGCCGCCGTGACCCGACTTCCCGCCGCGTACCGGCGTCTGCAGGGGGCCGCGATCGTGAGCAACGTGGGCGACGGCGCGTTCGCCGCGGCCGTCCCGCTGCTCGCCGTCGCCGTGACCCGTGATCCGCGTCTCGTCTCGCTGGTGTCCGCGGCGACGACGCTGCCGTGGCTGCTGCTGTCGCTGCCCACCGGCGCGCTGGTCGACCGGTACGACCGGGCCGGCCTGATGTGGCGCGCCCAGGCGGGCCAGGCCGTCGTGGCCGCCGTGGTCGCGGTGGCGGTCGCGGCCGGCGCGGCGAGCATCCCGGTGCTGGTCGGCGCGGCGTTCGTGCTGGGCGCGTGCGAGGTGGTCGTCGCCAACGCCGCGCAGGCCATCCTGCCCGGCATCGTGCCCGCCGCCGATCTGCAGCGCGCGAACGGCCGGCAGTTCGCGGCCACCTCCACCGCCAACACGTTCGCCGGGCCGCCGCTGGGCAGCCTTTTGTTCGGCGTCGCCGCGGCGCTGCCGTTCGGACTGGACGCGGCCACCTTCGCCGTTTCGGCGGCGGTGCTGAGGAAGCTCCCGCGCGGTGAGCGGCTGCCCGCCCCGGTGCCGCTGGGCCGGGCCGTCGCGGAGGGTTTGCGCTGGCTGGCCGGTCACCGCCTGTTGCGCACGCTCGCCCTGCTGCTGGCCGCGAACCTGTTCTGCTTCCAGCTCGCGAACGTCACCGTGGTGCTGTTCGCCACCCAGGTGCTCGGGTTGGGCGCACCGGCGTACGGGCTGCTGCTCACCGGCAGCGCGCTGGGCGGTGTGGCCGGGGCGATGGTCAACCACCGGATCGCCGTACGCCTCGGCACGCTGCCCACGGTCCTGCTGGCGCTCGGCGGTGCGGTGCCCGCCTACCTGCTGACCGCGGCCAGTCCCGACGTCTACGTCCTGGGCCTGCTGCTCACCGTGATCGGCTTCTTCTCGTCGATGTGGAACGTGGTGACGGTCACCCTGCGGCAGAGCGTGGTGCCGGCCGAGCTGCTGGGCCGGGTCAACTCGGTCTACCGGATGCTCGGCATGGGCCTCACCCCGCTGGGCGCGGTGGCCGGCGGTTTCGTCGCGCACGGCCTGGGCGTGCGCGCCGGCTTCGCGATCGCGGGCGTGCTGCGCGGCGGCGCCCTGCTCCTGGCACTGCCGGCGCTGCTGTCCGCACTACACGTCCGCCCCACCCTGCCGCGGGGGCAAGGTCAAGCCTCTTCGTCCGCCGTCTCCTCCTCGGCGAGCAGCTCCGAGGCCACCGGCTGATAGGACGTGTGCCAGTGCGGCGCCTCGAGCTCGTTCACGCCGACCGGGTCGGACAGCGCGCGGCGGATCGCGGCGTGCAGGCGGGCCTGTTCGTCGCCGGGGTCGAGGTACCAGGCGGTCGACCACACCCGGTGCATGTGCCAGCCCAGGTCGCGCAGCTCCTCGTAGCGCAGCCGGTCGCGGTCGCGCACGCTCGCGATCGTGCGGTATCCGGGGCCGTCCAGCTCGATGCCGAGGGCGAAGACGTCCTTCTCCTCGTCGGGGTGCAGCACGGCGAGGTCGATGACGTGGCCGGCCGCGCTGACCCGCCGGCGGACCCGGAAACCCCAGTCCCGTACGGCGTCCAGCACGGTCGCCTCGAACGGGGTGCTGTCGGCGGTGTCGTCCGGTTCCCGGCCCAGCGTGGCGGCGGACCTCTCGGCGTACTCGAGATAGGCCTTGAGGTGCCGGACGCTCTCGTTGCCCATGTCCGGCACGTCGCTGGCGTGGATGCTGGCGACGACCTCGACGCGGTACCGGGCGCGGGTCATCGCGACGTTGAGGCGCTTCCAGCCGTGCGGGTGGTTGAGGCTGCCGAAGTTGGTGCTGATCTTGTCATTCTCGTCGTAGCCGTAGCCGACGGACAGAATGATCACGTCGCGGACGTCGCCCTGGATCGCCTCCAGGCTTTTCACGAAAAATCCGGATAAACGGTCGTCGGCGATGGTCAGGTTCTGGTGTGCGGCCAGCGCCCGCCGGACGGCGTCGTCGATCGCATCCGCCTGCGCGACCGACAACGTCACCACACCGAGAGACTGCCCCGGCCGCGTCAGATAATGGTGCAGCACCCGCTCGGCAACCGCATCCGCCTCGATCGGATTGTCCGATGTGGTCTGCCGCCGGAAGATCCCGTCCACGAAGAACATCTCGACACCGTGGTCCGGCTCCTGCGGATAGGCCCGCGGCAGCCCGACGAGCCCGCCCTCGTAGTAGGCGAGATTGGCGAACGCGAACAACGCCTCGTGCCGGCTGCGGTGATGCCAGCCCAGCCGCAGCACCGGGAACGTGCTCCGGGCCAGCTCCAAGATGGACGGCAGATCCTCGACGTCGTCCTCGGCCCGCTCGTAGTAGGTGGTCGGCGGCAACTGCCGTTCGTCGCCCGAGACGATCAGCGCGTCCCCGCGGTACACACAGTTGATCGCGTCGGCCGTGGTCACCTGCGACGCCTCGTCGATGATGACGAAATCGAACTCCATCTCCGGCGGCAGGAACCGGCTCACCGCCAGCGGCGACATCAGCAGGCACGGCTTGAGCGCCTGCACCGCGTGCCGCGCCTGGGCGATCAGCTCCCGCACCGGCAGGTGACCGGCCTTCTTCACGCCTTCGCGACGCAGCAGCCCCGGTTCCCCGGCGGGCGACGACGACGGCCGGCGCGCCTCCACGGCGTACACGATGTCGGCCAGCGCCGCCCCGGTGAGCTCGTTGTCCAGCAGCCGGAACACCTCGACCAGATGGTTGCGGTCCTCGGCGCCGGAGGGCTGCAGGCCCGGGTCGTCGCGGATGACCGCGTCCGCCCAGCCCCGGTAGAGGCTGCGTTCCAGCACCGGCCACAGTTGCGCGGCGGCGATCTCCTCGTCGGCGCAGAAGTCGAGCGCCGCGGAGAGCCCGTGCCCGGCCAGCACGGCGCGCGCGTCCTCGTGCTCGAACCACTCCTGCTGGCCCTGCGTGTCGTGCAGCAGCTCGACCAGCAGGTCGCGGGCGCTGTCGTAGTCGCCCAGCTCCTTGACCAGGTCGGGATGCCGGGCCGGGCCGAACGCGTCCAGCACCTCACCGCGGGCCTGCTCCCAGCCGGCGACCGCGGCGCTGAGCCCGTCGCTGGGCTGGCTCTCCATCAGCGCGTGCGCCTGCTCCACGGTCAGCGGCGCGTCGTCGCCGGTCATCAGGCGGCGGGCCTGCGCGGACCAGGCGACGATCTCGTTCATCACCTCGTCCTCGGTCTTCGTGCCCCGGTAGACGGCGCCGAGCACCGCGGCGTGCGCGGCCGCCTCGGCCCAGATCGCCGCCTCCGCGTCGGTCGCCGCCTGCCGCTGGTGGGCGATCTCGATGGCCTCGGCCAGGGTGAGGTCGCGCCCGGTCGGCCCGCTGTACGCCCGGATCATCTCGGCGGCGGTGTGCAGCGGCTGGATGTGCGCGCGCAGCCAGTCCACCGCGTCCTGGATGGCGCCGTCGCCGAGCGGCGGCCGCGGTGCCCGCGCGGGCGAGGGTCGCAGCGTGGTCTTGAACCGGGTGAACTCGTCGCGGGCCTCGCCCACGATGCGCAGCAGGGCGCTGTTCGGGCGGGGCGCGCAGATGTGCACGACCACGGCGGGCAGCGCCTCCGGCGGCGTCTCGCGGATCACCTCGTCGGCGTTGTGCAGCGCCTCGTGGATCCGCGCGAAGTCGGTCTCGGTGCCGTTCCAGTGCCGGCCCAGGATCTCGGCGTGCTCGGACTCGGCGAGCGCGAGGTCCTCCAGGGCCTGCTTCCAGGCGGCGGCGTCCTCGACGTTGGCGATCGCGTCCTCCGGCTTCACGTCCGGCAGGGCGGCCTCGATCGCGGCGCGCTTCTCCTTGCGGTACGGGCGCAGCAGCTTGCGCGGCCCGGTGCGGCGGGTGAGCTTGTCGGCGACCTCGTCGATAGGCTCGTTCAGCACGTCCTCGTGATAGTGGCGGCGGGCCTGCGACTCGGCCGCGGTGACGCCCTCGACGGCGAGCCGTAACGCGCGCAACGCCGTGTGTGCGGCCGCCATGCCGCCCGTTTCGAACCAGGCTGGTTCCGGCTTGGCTTCGCGCCCGATGAGCTCGGCGATAGTGATGACCCGGACCGAGTCCGGAAATGTCACGACATTTGGTAATCCGAGGCGTGCGGTGACGCGGTCCAGGCTTTCCTGCCGGTCGGCCAGGCGGTCCGCTTCCTCGGCGAACTTGTTCGCGAGGTGGTCCGCCTGGGCGGCGTTCAACGGCCGCAGGTCGACGGCCTCGGGGACCAGTCCGGACAAATCCGGAACGTTGGTTAAATCGGCCTCGGACGGCAGCTCGGTCCACGGGATCCCGCCGTAACGCAGCGCCGCGAGGTGCCGGGTCAGGTCCGCGGCCGCCTTCTGCACCGGCTGGATGCTCGGGATCGTCAGCCAGTCCTCCTCGAGCCGGTGCGGCCGCCGTCCCGCGTGCGTCGCGAGCGCTGCCAGCCGGGCCGCGCCGGCCGGTTCGTGCAGGTCGAACGCGTCCGCCAGGGTGGAGTTGGCGATCACCGTCTCGGCCAGTTTGCCCAGCGCGGTCAGCGCCAGCCGCAGCCTTCCATCGAGGGGTTCCCGCTCGATCGCGTACCGCCACAGGTAGCTGTCGCTGCGCACCCGCCCGAGCCGGCCGACGGCCTCGTGCATCTCGCGCATCGCGTCGGCGGTGAGCTCGGCGGGCGGGCTGGTGCCGGGCGGCGCCTCCGGCACCTCGTGCAGGTGCGAGCAGATCCCGAGCACCTCGTACAGGCTCAGGCCCAGGGGTTGGCGGACCCGGTTCATGGCTTCCGCGTACGCCTGCAGCCGCTCGCGGCGTTCCCGCACGGCGCGGCGGTCGATCGGGTCCATGCTGGCCAGCGGGACGGGATCGGTGTTGAGCGCGTGGGCCAGCGCCTCGGCGACCTCCCGTCGGCCGGTGCGGTCGCTGTGCAGCGCGAGAAGGTAGTTGCCGAGCCCCGCGAGGGTGAGCCGCTCCTGCACGGTGTCCAGCGCGGCGGCCTTCTCCGAGACGACCAGCACCCGCTTGCCGGCGTGCATCAGGGCGCCGACCACGTTGGCGATCGTCTGCGACTTGCCGGTGCCGGGCGGGCCGTCCATCACAAAGCTGTGCCCGGCCATCGCGGCGGCCACACAGACCCGCTGGGTGGCGTCGGCGTTCAGCAGCAGCGGCACGTCCTCGGGCGGCGCCACCTCGTCGATCCGGTCGGCCGGCACCGGCTGAAAAACGAATGTTCGTTCGGCATCGTGCGTCGCCAGCGCCCGCACCACCGGATGCTCCACGATGTGCGGCTCGTTCTCGTACAGGTCGTAGTACATCGCCTCGCGGTGCACGCTGAGGCAGGCCAGCACCACGGTCTCGTCCGCGTACCAGCCGCGCCGCTCCCCGATCGCCACGTCGATGTGCGCCCACAGCACCGTCACGTCGAGGTCCGCGAGCGAGTCCACCTCGGGGATCTCGATGTCCTCCTCGGCCATCCGGATCGCCAGCGCCGGGTTCACGATCGGGTCCTCGCCGCGCGCGACCAGATGCGGCCCGGCCGGGTCGAGGTCCACCGGGATCAACAAGATCGGGCTTTCGTACGGGGTCCCGTCGGCTTCCGTCCAGTGCAGCATCCCGACGCCCAGGAACAGCGGGGAGACGCCGCGGTCGAGCAGTTCCTGCCGGGAGCGCCGGTAGAAGCGGTGCAGCAGCAGCCCGAGCACCTCGTCCGGCAGCTCGGTGCGCAGCAGACCCGACGGCCGCAGCGGGTCGACCGGCGTGTCCTCGAGGAAGTGGTGCACTCCCCCGTCCTGCAGCACCTTCACGATCGCCTTGGGCGACGGCCCGGTGATCTCTAGCGCGCCGCCGGCCACCCGCGGAAAGCTGAGCAGCGGGTTGGCGCCGGTCAGGTCGACGAGGCCGGATCGCCACGTGTCGAGGGCAGCCCGGACTTGCGCCCCTGGCAACCCGCTGTGCTCCTGTGCATGCTCCGGCAACATGCCTCAATTCCAGCAAGTAAGCACCCGTCACGCCGGGTTTTCGCCGGGTTCGCTCCGCATATTAGCGACATTCCGGTTTCCTCCCGCTCAATCCCCCTTCCCCGTACGCCTCCCCACCGCCCCTCCGCCGCACCCGCCCCCACCGCCACAGCCCGCCCGCCCCGCGAGCGGTGTGGGCATCCCCAACGCCCCCGCCGTCGCCCCTCCCCACGCCGCGAGCCCCGAGCCCAGCCGTGGGGACCCACGACGCCCAGGACGCCGCAGTTCCCCACACCGGCAAAGCCTTACGAGCAGTGTGGGCATCAGAAACGCCCCCGCCGTCACACCTCCCCACACCGCGGGCGCCCAACCCAGCCGTGGGGACCCACGACGCCCAGGACGCCGCAGCTCCCCACACCGGCAAAGCCTTACGAGCAGTGTGGGCATCAGAAACGCCCCCGCCGTCGCACCTCGACACAGCACGAGGCCCGAGCCCCGCCGTGGGGACCACGACCGGCCAGGGCGTCACAACTCCCCACACTGGCGAAGCCAGACGGGCGGTGTGGGCATCCCCAACGCCCCCGCCGTCGCAGCTCAACCCACCAGCGAAGCCTCACGGGCGGTGTGGGCATCCCCAACGCCCCCGCCGTCGCAGCTCAACCCACCGGCGAAGCCTCACGAGCGGTGTGGGCATCACGAACGCCCTGGTCGTCGCAGCTCGACACGGCGACCAGGGTGGAGCGGCCGGCCGCGGCGGGTGGGGCGCCGCGGCCGGCCGGGTCACGGGTCAGGCGGCGTGGTGGGCCACCTGCGGGGCCGGCTCGGTCGGCGTCGCGCCGGCGGCCCCGCGCTCCAGGGCCGCACCCTCCACGTCGAGCACCGGCAGCCACCGCAACCAGCGCGGCAGCCACCACGCCGCGCGGCCGAGCAACGCCAGCGCGGCCGGCACCGCCACCATGCGGATCACCAGGGCGTCGAACAGGATGCCCATGGCCAGCGCGAACGCGATCGGCTTGATGGTCTGGTTGCCCTCGGGGACGAAGCCGGCGAAAACCGCGAACATGATCGTCGCGGCGGCGACCACGACCGGGGCCGCCTGGCGGAAGCCGGTCACGATGGCGTCGCGCGGGGACGCGCCGTGGGCGTGTGCCTCGTGCATGCGGGACACCAGGAAGACCTGGTAGTCCATCGCCAGGCCGAACAGGATGCCGACGATGATGATCGGGGCGAGGCTCAGCAGCGGGCCGGTGACGTTCGCGTTGACCAGGGTGTGCAGCCAGCCCCACTGGAAGACGGCGGTGGTGGCGCCCAGCGACGCCCCGATCGTGAGCAGGAAGCCCAGCACCCCGACGATCGGCACCAGCAGCGAGCGGAACACCAGCACCAGCAGCACGAACGCCAAGCCGACGACCAGCGCCAGATAGACCGGCAGCGCGTCGCTGAGCTTCTGTGACACGTCGATGCTGATCGCGGTCTGCCCGGTGACGTAGACGCGCGCGTCCGGTCCGTCGGCCACGTCGTCGCGGATGGTGTGCACCAGGTTGACCGTGGCGCTGTCCTCCGGGGACGACGACGGGATGACGGTGATCAGTGCCGCGTTCCGGTCGGGCGCCACCGACGGTGCGGTCGCCAGAGCCACGCCGGGCAGGGTCGCGACCTGCGAGCGTACCGAAGCCGCGTAAGCCGGACCGCCGGAGCCGTCCACCAGGATCAGCAGCGGGCCGGCGAAGCCCGGCCCGAAGCCGCGGTCGATGATCGCGGAGGCCTTCGCCGCGCTGCTGCCCTCGGGGTCCTTCTGGTTGAGCGACGTCTCCATGGACAGCACCGGGATCGCCACGACCGCGAGCCCGACCGCCGCCACCACCAGGCTGACCACGCGATGCCGGGTCACCATGTTCGCCCAGCCGCGGTAGAAGCCGCGCCCCTCGTCGGCCGCGGCCACGGCGGTGCCGCGCTGTTTGCGGGGCAGGGCCCGGCGCCCGACGAAGCCGAGGATCGCGGGCACCAGGGTGATCGCCACCAGCACCGCGATGACGATCGTCGCGGCCGCGGCCAGGCCCATCTCGCTCAGGAACGGGATGCCCACCACGGACAGGCCGGCCAGCGCGATGACGACGGTGAGGCCGGCCGTCACGACCGCGGACCCGGCCGTGCCGACCGCCATGGCCGCGGCGTCCGGCACGTCGAGCCCGCGCCGCAGCTCTTGCCGGAACCGGGTCATGATGAACAGGCAGTAGTCGATGCCCACCGCGAGCCCCAGCATGATCGCGAGGATCGGGGTGGTCGACTGCAGGTCCACGAAGCCGGTCAGCGTGGTGATGCCGAGCGCGCCGATGGCCACGCCGATGATCGCGGTCAGCAGGTTCATCCCGGCGGCGATCAGCGTGCCGTAGGTCAGCGCGAGCACCACCAGCGCGACGATGACGCCGATGAACTCGGACGCGCCGCCGATGTCGGCGCCGTTCTCCTGGGCCGCCTCGCCGCGGACCTCGACGGTCAGGCCGCCGGCCCCTGCCTGGGTCACCGCCGTCCGCAGCGCGTCGCGCTCGTCGTTGGTGATTTCCGAGGCCTGTACGCCGTACGTGACGGTGCTGAACGCGTCGCGCTGATCCTGCGAGACGGTCGGCCGTTGCGGATCGAGAGGGTTGCTCGCGGAAACAACCCCGGGAAGCTTCGCGAGCGTGCCGACCACCTGGGTCACCTGAGCGGCGGTCGCCGGGTCGGTGATCTTGCCGGGTGCCTGGAACACCACCTGGGCGGTGGCGCCGGCCGACGCGTCGCCGAAGCGCTTCTGCATGATGTCGAGCGCGGTCGTCGACTCCTGGCCGGGAATCGAGAAAGTGTTCACCGTCTTGCCCGCTAAGGTGCCCGCGCCCACCGCGAGCGCGAGTAAGACCACGAGCCAGGCGACCGTGACCGCCGTCCGATGCCGGACGGAGGCGAGGCCGAGGCGATGCAGCAGCGTTGCCATGAAGGGTTCCTCAGAGGGTTCAGTTGGTAGGGGTGCGCCCGTGCCCGAGCGCGTCGAAGCCGACCTCGGCGAGCTCGGCCAGTGCCTCGGCGGGCACCTTGTCGCGCACCGAGACGGCCGCGACGGCCAGCGCCCCGAGCGCGCCGATGACGCGGATCAGGCGGCGTGGGTCGGACTCGGGATCGACCGCGAACGTCTCGAAGACGGCGCCGCCGATCTCGTGCAGGGCCTGGCCGATCTCGGCGTCGGCCTCGGCGGTGAGCCCGGAGAGCATCAGCGCGACCATGCCGGGCCATTCCAGGGCCAGCCGGGCGATCCGGGTGATGCCGGCGCGGTCGCGCTCGGGGCCCGGCAGCACGGTGGCGACCTCGTCACCGATGTCGCGCACCGCCCGCAACGCTCGCTCGACCACGGCCTGCTGCAGGGTCTCCTTGGTGGGGTAACGATGCAGGAGGCCGGTCTTCGAATAGCCCACCGCGTCCGCGATCCGCTGCACCGATGTCTCCTTGAACCCGTGCCGGGCGAAGAGGATCGCGGCGGCTTCCAGGATCTCGTCGTCGATCTGTTCCTTGGTCGGGCGCGGCATGCGGACCAGAGTAGTCCCCCACCGACCACCTTGGTCCACCGCCGACCGTGTCGGTCCTCACAGGTGAAACCCGGGGCGATCCCTGAGATGATCTCGGGGTTTCCTGGGCGAATTGTCCGCTTTCGGAAACCGGCGAGTCCGCCACCCGACACCGCAGCGCGCAAAACGGACCAGGGCTCACCGAGGGTCCAACCCGGATGTTGCCAGCTCACGCCCTGCCTAGGTTCAGGTTCGACACAGAAAACACGACGGGTAGGGGGCCCCGATGGGCAAGCGGCCGGTAACGGTGCGCGTGGCGCGATGGAGCGCCGAGCATCCATGGCGAGCGATCGCGCTGTGGGTGATTTTCGTGGCGGTGTGCTTCGCCGGCGGCAGTGCGGCCGGCACGCGCGAGGCGACCGCGCAGGACGACGCGATCGGCGAGTCCGGTCAGGCGTACGTGATGATCGACGAGGGAAAGTTCGCGGACGAGCCGGCCAAGGACAACGTCCTGATCACCGCCCGGTCCGGCACGCTGGACAAGGCCGCCGCCGAGAAGGCCGCCGCGGACGCCACCGCCAAGATGCGCACGGTCACCGGCGTGCAGTCGGTCGGCGAGCCGCTGCCGGCCCGCGACGGCTCGGCGCTGCTGGTGCCGGTCACCATGAGCGGCGACCCGGACACCGCGTCGGACCGCGTCGAGCCGCTGCGCGCGGCCACCGCCGAGGTCCAGGCGGCGCATCCCGAGCTGCGCGTCGAGGAGGTCGGCGGCCCGTCGATCAACAAGGCCCTCGACGACACCCTCGGCAAGGACTTCCAGCGGGCCGAGATCCTGAGCCTGCCGGTCACCCTGGCCATCCTGATCGTCGCGTTCGGAGCGCTGATCGCGGCCGGCATCCCGGTGCTGCTGGCGCTCATGTCGGTGGCGGCCGCGATGGGCCTGTCCATGCTGGCCTCGCACCTGGTGCCGGCGGGCGATGTCACCAGCAGCGTGATCCTGCTGATCGGCATGGCGGTCGGCGTCGACTACTCGCTGTTCTACGTCAAGCGGGAACGGGAGGAACGGGCGAAGGGCCGCGGGCACGTGGACGCCGTGGAGATCGCCGCCGAGACGTCCGGCCACGCGGTCGTCGTCTCCGGCACCGCTGTCGTCATCGCGATGGCCGGGCTGTTCCTGGCCGGCGACTCGACGTTCTCGTCGCTGGCGGTCGGCTCGATCCTGGTGGTCGCGGTCGCCGTGATCGGCTCGCTGACCGTGCTGCCGGCCATGCTGGCCAAGCTCGGCCGCTGGGTGGACCGCCCGCGCGTCCCGCTGCTGTGGCGCCTGAGCGCACGACGCGAGGGCGGCGGCCGGTTCTGGCGCGCGGTGCTGCGCCCGGCGCTGAAGCGGCCCCTGGCCACCCTGGTGATCAGCGTGCTCGCGCTTCTCGCGCTGGCCGCGCCCGCTCTGGGCATGAAGCTCAAGTTCCCCGGTACGGAGGATCTGCCGCGCACCACCCCGGCGATGCAGGCGTACGACCGGCTCACCGCGGCGTACCCGAGCAACGGCACCACGCACGACATCGTGGTGCAGGCCCCGGCCGCGCAGGCGGGCGAGGTCAAGACGGCCCTCACCAAGCTTTCCGAGGCCACGTCGGGCAACCCGTTGTTCGCACCGCCCGAGCAGGACGGCCCGGACATCGACGTCTCGCCGGACAAGACGGTGTCGGTGCTGTACCTGGCGACGCCGTTCTCGATGCGCAGCGACAAGGCCGCCGACTCGCTGCACGAGCTGCGCGAGACGCTGGTCCCGCAGACGCTGGGCGGGATCGCGGGCGCCAAGTACGCGGTCGGCGGCGGCGTCGCGGACAACGAGGACTACGCGAAGCACGTGTGGCGGACCCTGCCGATCGTGGCCGGATTCGTGCTGCTGCTCACCTTCCTGGTGATGGCGTGGACGTTCCGCTCGGTCGTGGTCGCGCTGACGTCGATCACGTTGAATTTGTTGTCGGCCGGGGCGGCGTACGGGCTGCTGGTGTTGGTCTTCCAAAGTGACCGGGCGGCGGACCTGTTCGGCTTCACCTCGATGGGGGCGATCGTCAGCTGGCTGCCGCTGTTCCTGTTCGTGGTGCTGTTCGGGCTGTCCATGGACTACCACGTCTTCGTGGTGAGCCGGATCCGCGAGGCGGTGCTGCGCGGCGTGCCGACCAGGCAGGCGGTGGCGGACGGCATCTCCGGCTCGGCGGGCACGGTGACCAGCGCGGCGATCGTGATGGTCGGGGTGTTCAGCATCTTCGCGACGCTCAGCACGATCGACATGAAGCAACTGGGCGTGGGCCTGGCCGCGGCGATCCTGCTGGACGCGACGATCATCCGCGCGGTGGTGCTGCCGTCGGCGATGACGCTGCTGGGCAAGGCCAACTGGTGGGCGCCGCGGTTCATGCGCCCGAAGGGCCGGCACGCCGCCCCGAGCGCGGAGCCGCGCGAGCCGGAACTCGTCGGCGCGCCTTGATCGACACAGTGTGCCCGGGCCGGTGACGGTCCGGGCATACTGGCGCGGTGACCGAACCCGGAGAGAAGCCCGCCAAGGCAGAGCGGCTCGTCATGTTCACCGACGCGGTCGCCGCGATCGCGCTCACGCTGCTGATCCTGCCGCTGCTCGAGACCATCGCCGACGCCCGGGCCGAGCACCCCCAGCTGGGCGATCTCATCGGCGACAACCTGGGCCAGTTCGGAGCGTTCGCGCTGAGCTTCGCGGTGATCTTCCGGTTCTGGTGGGCGCATCACCGGCTGTTCGAGCACATCGAAACCCTCAACCCGGTTTTCGTACGCCTGAGCACGATCTGGACGTTCGCGATCGTGGTCCTGCCCATCCCGACCGCGATCATCACGGCGTACTCGGCATCACCCGGAAGCGTCGCCCTCTACGGTGGAACGCTGGCCCTGTGCAGCGGGGCGCTCACCGCGATGGCCTGGTACGCGCACCGGCATCCCGAATACAGCGGGAACCGTCCGCGGGAGAGCCGCGAAATGGTGCTGGGCAACGTCACCATCTTCTTCGCCCAGGTCGTCGCCACCGCGGTGGGTTCGGTCTTCGCCGACCAGATCGGCTTCTTCGCATTCCTGCTGATGTTCCTGGTGGGCCCGGTCGAGGGCATCGTCAAGGCCCGCTGGCGCCGCGAGTCAGCCCTCTGAGCGCATCCGGTGCGCGTCCCCGATCAGCTCGTCCAGACGCTCGACGCCGACCTTGTCGAGCCACAGCATGACGAGCGGGAAGCCCTCGTAGCCGGTCGTGGTGAAGAACAGCTCCGGCTCGCCGAGCAGCAGCGCCTGCTTCTCCGCCTCATCCCCCACGTAGAGCACCGCCACGTCGGTGCGGATCACCCGCCGCTGCCCCGGGTTGCGCTCCGGATAGGACCAGACGAAACCCTTTCCCCGTACGCGGAAATCGAAGCCCTCGCTGGGAATCTCCTCGACCTCGGGCAGGGCCAGCGCGAGCCGCCGCACGTCGCCGGCGTCAGCCATGGTCTTCGCCGCCGAACCCGAACATCCGCATACCGTACGGCGGTGGTGGACCGGCCGTGGTGAGCCGGTGGACGCCGACCCGGAAGCGGGCGTCGTCCGGGCGCACGAAGCCGAGCTCCTCGAAGCCGTGCCCGGCGAACAGGTCGCGCACGTGCTCGCTCTCGTCGCCGGCCCGGCTCCAGATGACGACGCCGCCGGATTCCATCAGCCCGGGCAGGGTGGCGATCGTCCGGCGGGTGTCGTCGGCGCTGACGTTGCCGAAGACGCCGCACGCCAGCAGGATGTGCGCCCGCCCGTACCCGAGGTAGGGGTCGGTGACGCCCGCGTCGGCACTCGTCGTCCCGGCGCGGCGGGCGAGCTCCGGGTCCATCTCCAGCAGCAGCGGCTCGATGCCGGGACGGGTCGCGAGGATCGGCAGCACGTCGCCGCCGTCGCCCGCGCACATGCTGATCAGCCTCGTCGCGGTGGCGTCGCGGTCGAGGGCCGCGCGTAACTCACGCTGCACGATCGCGCGCCGCCGCGAGAGGGGCGAATCCGGATCCGCGTACTCGTCGTGCCAGCGCACCCAGTCGGTCACCACCGTGACGCCGGGCCAGCGCTCGGCCGGGCGCTGCCGGGCGCGCCGCTGCCGGGAGTACTCCGGGCTGACCCGCCGCGGGTTGCGCCGCCAGACGCCGCCGAGCAGATCGTCGAGCCCGTACGGCGCGCACACGTGCAGCCGGTCGTCGTGGTCGAGGCGTACGGCCACCGCGGTGGCCGTCTCCGGCCAGGTGCCGACCGCGTCGGCGATGGACCGCAATGGTTCGACAGGCTCCCCGCCGAACCGCTCCGCATACCAGGTGTGCACGGCCGCCTGGTTCTTCGCCTGCCACGGCACGTCCGGGGCGGCGGCCCGCAGCTTCTCGGTGGCCGCGTCGTCGTTGCCGCGGCTGAGGTCACGCGGGTCGAAGAAGGCGACGTCGACGTCGTTCAGGTCGCCTGGGCGGAACCCGTCGCCGTGCAGCTCACCCCAGACGAGGTCACGGATCAGCCCGGCACCCACCCAGGCGTCCGGGAGACCGGCGTCGCGGACGGTCGCGAGCACCCGCATGACCCAGGCGTCACCGCGGACGATCGTCTCCAGCCGTGCGGCTCCCACCGGTCGTGCCCCTTTCCCCGCGTCGGCCCATATCTGACCACGACCGGGGTACTGCCCGCGCGGGCGGTCGGCCGGCTGACAGTCCTCAGGTGACCCGGCGACGACCATCGAGACCTGAGACGTCCACAGCGCCGCAGCCTGCCCATTGCGATCGACATCCGGCGGCGTCAGCTCCGCCACTCCCTTCGCATATCCGACATTTCCCGAAATTTTATGGATAGGCCCGGCCGCTGGGCAGGCGGACTCGGCGCGCGGCCGCGCGGCGCTTCCATTGCGTGAGACGGGTGACCGCCTGCTGAGACCCGCGCCCGCATCATGGAACCACCGTCCGCGATGTGGGACCAGCATCCATTGTAGAGAGTATATTTGTCACGTAACGAGGCTTTCGCCCGGCAGCTTTCTCCGGCCGAATGTGAACCTTGGAGAGTTATGGCTCGTATGTGGGCACAACTCTCCAAGGTTCACAAAAATCCACGATGTGACCGCAGTGTCCACATAGCGGGACCGTCCAGCCGCGAACGCATCGCCACAGCGTCTCAGCTCTGGCACCACCGCCCCACCGGCCACACCGTGACCAGGTCACTCACCGCCCACCACCACGGTTCGGACTTCACAAGCGCCGCGGCCGTGGTGAGCACGGTCGCACGCGAGCCGAGGTTGTCGAGCAGGGACTGCTGGTGCGCCAGCGCGCGCAGCGCCTCGGAAAGGACGACGTCGAGCCGCTTGTCCGGCTCGGGGGCGGCGGACACGCGCACACCGTAAGCATCGGCGGTCCTACGCTGTATCCCATGAGCGTCACCAACTGGGCCGGCAACGTCGTCTTCGGCGCCCGGGCCCTCCACCGGCCCACCACGGTCTCCGAGGTTCAGGAGCTGGTCGCCCGCGGCGGCCCGCTGCGCGTCCTGGGCAGCGGACACTCCTTCAACCGCATGGCCGACACCGGCGGCGACCTGCTCACGGTCGCCGATCTGCCGCGCCTGGCCGAGATCAGCGCGGACCGTGCCTCGGTGCGCATCGACGGCGGCGTGCGCTACGGCGAGCTGGCCGTCCTCCTCGAGAAGGAGGGGCTGGCCCTGCACAATCTGGCCTCGCTGCCGCACATCTCGGTCGCCGGTGCCGTCGCGACGGCGACACACGGCTCGGGCGTACGCAATGGGAATCTCGCCACCGCCGTCTCCCGGATCGAGTTCGTCGACGGGACCGGCGAGCAGGTCACGCTGAGTCGCGGCGACGCCGGTTTCGAGGGTGCGGTCGTGCATCTCGGGGCGCTGGGCGTGGTCACCTCGCTCACCCTGGACGTGCGGCCCGCGTTCGAGGTGCGGCAGTACGTGTACGACCAGCTCCGGCGTACCGAGATCGACGCGCACCTGGACGAGATCCTCGCCGGCGGGTACAGCGTGAGCCTGTTCACCGACTGGACCAGCGACGACGTCAACCACGTCTGGCTCAAGCGGCTCGAGACGATGAGCGGCGACTGGTTCGGTGCCCGGCCGGCCGACGGCCCGCGCCACCCGGTGCCCGGCATGCCCGCGACCAACAGCACCGAGCAGGGCGGCGTGCCCGGCCCGTGGCATCTGCGCCTGCCGCATTTCCGGATGGAGTTCACGCCCAGCGCCGGCCAGGAACTGCAGTCGGAGTGGCACGTCGCCCGCGAGAACGGGCTCGAGGCCCTGCACGCGGTGGCCGAGATCCGCGATCGGGTGGCGCCGGTGCTGCAGGTCAGCGAAATTCGCACGGTCGCGGCCGACGAGCTGTGGCTGAGCCCGAACTATCGGCGCGACACGCTGGCCGTGCATTTCACCTGGATCGCGGACACGGACGCCGTACTGCCGGTGGTCGATCTGGTGGAAGCGGCGCTGGCGCCGTTGGATCCGCGCCCGCATTGGGGCAAGATCTTCACCACCGACCCGCTGGCCTTGCGTTCCCGTTACGAGCGCTTCGCCGATTTCCAGGCCTTGGTACGCCGGTACGACCCGGCCGGAACTTTCCGTAATTCGTGGCAGGAAGCCATTCTCGGATAACGGTTCTGGATGGTGCCCGGGACGCCGCGCCGTGCTCCTGGACGGCCGCGTGGCGCGGGGCCGGGCATCACAGCGGAATCCTGAGGGTTCACGCAATGACGCACGTCACCCTTTAACGTTGCTGTCAGGCGCGCGGGGTAACTTTCCCCCCATGCCCGAAGCAACGAAAGAGCAGCCGCAGCGGCCCCACCCATGGAAGGTGGAAGGCGCCCCGCCCGGCACGCCCGGGAGCCCCGGCACGCAGCCGGGCGGGCCGAAGCGTCCCCGGTCTGCCTGGCTGCGCTTCGGGTGGGTGCTGATCCTGCTGCTGGTGATCAACTGGATCGTGTCGTCGTTCCTGCTGCGTCCCCCGGAGCGCACCCACATCTCGTACACGTTCTTCGTCACCCAGGTGCAGGCGGCGAACGTGAAGGACATCACGTCCACCGGCGACACCATCGAGGGTGACTTCAAGGCCTCGACCGCGTACACCGACAACGGGCAGACCAAGTCCGAGCAGGTCACCCGTTTCACCACCCAGCGGCCCTCGTTCGCCGGCGACAACCTGCTCGCGCAGTTGCAGGCCAACGGCGTCCCGGTGAACGCGAACCCGCCGGACGCGCCGGCCCCGGTCTGGCAGCAGCTGCTGGTCGGCTTCGGCCCGACGATCCTGCTGGTCGGCCTGCTGTTCTGGGTGGGGCGGCGGATGGCGTCCGGGCTCGGCGGCGGCGGCCTCGGGAGCTTCGGCAGATCCCGGGCGAAGCTGTATCAACCCGAGAGCGGTCCCCGTACGACGTTCGCCGACGTGGCCGGCATCGAGGAGGTCGAGCAGGAGGTCACCGAGATCGTCGACTTCCTGCGCGAGCCGGAGAAGTACCGCAAGCTGGGCGCGCAGATCCCGCACGGGGTGCTGCTGTCCGGCCCGCCCGGCACCGGCAAGACGCTGCTGGCCCGCGCGGTCGCCGGCGAGGCCCGGGTGCCGTTCTTCTCGATGTCGGCGTCCGAGTTCATCGAGGCGATCGTCGGTATCGGCGCGAGCCGCGTCCGTGACCTGTTCACCCAGGCCAAGAACGTCGCACCGTCGATCATCTTCATCGACGAGCTGGACGCGATCGGCCGGTCCCGGGGCAGCGCCACCTCGATCGGCGGCAACGACGAGCGCGAGCAGACGCTGAACCAGATCCTGACCGAGATGGACGGCTTCACCGGCAGCGAGGGCGTGGTCGTGCTGGCCGCGACGAACCGCGCCGAGATCCTGGACCAGGCGTTGCTGCGGCCCGGCCGCTTCGACCGCCGGGTCACGGTCAGCCCGCCCGACCTGGCCGGCCGCGAGGCGATCCTGCGCGTGCACACCCGCGGCGTGCCGGTCGCACCCGGCGTCGACCTGCAGGCCATCGCGTCGGCCACCCCCGGCATGGTGGGCGCCGACCTGAAGAACCTGGTGAACGAGGCCGCGCTGCTGGCCGCCCGGCGCGGGCACGCCCAGGTGCAGACCCCCGACTTCACCGACGCCCTCGAGAAGATCATGCTGGGCACCGTCCGCGGCATCATGCTGACCAGCGAGGAGAAGGAGCGCACGGCGTTCCACGAGTCCGGCCACGCCCTGCTGGGCATGCTGACCCCCGGCGCCGACCCGGTCCGCAAGATCTCCATCATCCCGCGCGGGCAGGCCCTGGGCGTGACGTTCCAGAGCCCCGACACGGACCGCTACGGTTACTCGGCGAAGTACCTGCGCGGCCGCATCATCGGCGCGCTCGGCGGCCGCGCCGCCGAGGAGGTCGTCTTCGGCGACATGACCACGGGCGCCGAGAGCGACCTGGACCAGGTGTCGAACATCGCCCGCCAGATGGTCGGCCGCTGGGGCATGTCCGACGCGATCGGCCCGGTCACGGTCCTGCCCCCGCCCGGCCAGGAGTCCCCGTTCGGCAACGACAACGTCGCCCCCGCCACCAAGGAGCTGATCGACGCCGAGGTCCGCAAAATCGTCGACGACTGCTACGAAGAGGCTCTGAGTTTGCTGAGAGAACACCGCGACCAGCTGAACTCACTGGCGAACAAGCTCTTGGAGACGGAGACCTTGGACTCGGACGACGCGTACGCAGCCGCCGGCATCGACCGCGCCACGGCCCCGAACGCGATCGCCCGCGGCGAGACCCCCGGCACGACACCGGCCCCGGGCATCCCGGCCCCCGCGGCGTCATCCGACAACACGCCGAACCCGCTGCCGGCCACGTCAGCCTGACAGATTGGCCCCGAGGGCCCGCTCCTCCCTTGCCGTTGCGGCGGCCTGGGATTGGCGGGCCTTCCGCGCGTTGGGCGCCCAACCATCTGAGGCAGGCCGCAGCGCGCCGCGCGCGACGCCGCACCGCGCCGCCACGTCGCCCGAGCAGCAGCCACGCCGCACATCGCCGCCACACCGCCCGAGCAATCACGCCGCACCGTGCCGCTGCCCCCTAGTAGGAGTCACGCCGCACCGCGACGCCGCCCTCCCCGAGCAGCAGCGACGCCCCCACCGTTTCGCCGCCAGCAGCCACGCCGCACCGCGCCACGGCACGCCCCGAGCAGCAGCCACGCCGCACCGCGCCACGGCACGCCCGAGCAGCAGCCACGCCGCACCGCACCGCACCACGGCACGGCACGGCACGGCACGAGCAGCAGGCACGCCGCACGGTGCCGCCGCACGCCCGAGCAACCACGCCCCCCACCGCGCCGCCGCGAGCCGCGAGCAGAACTCACCGCCACGCGCCGCGACAGGGTGAACGCGTCGGCGGCGTTCAGCCGGGAGCGGAATCGGCCTCTTTTACAGATTCTCCGAAACCGGCCATTTCTCAGGCGCGGGTCGATCGCGGTCAGCGCGTGCCCGATGCCGTGTACCCGATTCGGTGCCACACCGAATTTGCCGCCAAGGCGGGAATCGCGTCACCTACCTTGGTGAAATTGACCCTACAGGGCGGCGCATCGGATCCGCTTGAAAATCCCATTATTCGGGCTGGCCAAGGCCATTCTATGAGACTCCGGACCGCCCATCCAAAACAGAGTGATCGCCGGTGCCAATTTGTGAAACTTGGGCAGCTTTTGTGCCCTGCAAATTAGCCGCCGCGCCAGATCTTGGAGAGTTAGGCCCACATATGAACCCTAACTCTCCAAGGTTCAGAAAAATTGCCAACGAGGCGGGTACAAATTTCTGCTAATGGACACAAAACGTCGCGCTATAAAATGCATCCTCCCACAATGTGGACTGTTGCTTACATTGCGAGAAGGCTGCCCACTTCGCGGGAAGGGTCGCCACCCGCGGGGCCGGGGCATGCCGGGCAAAGCTAGGCAAGGCTGACGAAGATGGGGCAAGCGGGGGCAAGTCTGACGAGACTGGGGCATGCCGGGCGAAGCCGGGGGCATGCCGGGCGAAGCCGGGGGCATGCCAGGCGAAGCCGGATCCCACCGCACGAAGACGGGCGCCACCCCGCCGACACGTTTCGCCGGTGCGGTGCCGCAAACATCCCGATTCGAATGATATCAGACCGATACAGAAGCTTTTGTGGGCATTATGGTCCTCATGGCGACGGAGCGGGGACTGGTGGACACCTGGGGTGCGATCAGGGAGGAGCGGGTGGCGCTCGCCGATGCGCTTGAGGGGCTGCCCGACGACGCGTGGGAGCGGCCCTCGCTGTGTACGGCCTGGACGGTTCGGGAGGTGGTCGCTCACCTCGTCGCCACCGCGCAGATGACGCCGCCGGTCTTCTTCGGGCGGATGGTTGCCAGCGGATTCCGGTTCCAGGCCATGTCGGACGCCAACATCCGGCGGGTCCTTGCCGGGCGGCGAAGCAACGCGAACCTGCTCGCGACGTATCGCTCGCTGGCCGGCGCTCGCACGGCACCGCCCGGACCCGCGACGTCGTGGCTGGGCGAGACGATCGTGCACGGTGAGGACATCTTCCGGGCGCTGGGCGGCTACCGCGATCACCCGACCGGCCACCTGATCGCCGTGGCCGATTTCTATGCCGGGAGCAACCTGCTGATCGGCGCGAAGGACCGGGTCGCCGGGACGCGGCTGCGCGCCACCGACGCCGACTGGAGTCACGGCACCGGACGGGAAGTGGCCGGCCCGCTCGTGGCATTGGTGATGGCGATGACCGGCCGGCGCCCGGCGGCGGACGATCTCACCGGCGAGGGCGCTACGCTTCTGCGAAACAGGAGCTGACCCCGAGCCGCTACGAGGTGCGCACCCCGTGCGGGGCCCGCACCACCACGTGCAGCGCGAACAGCACATACCCCGCCAGCACCGGCACCAGCACCGGGTGCACGAACACGGCCAGCACCGCCGCCACGAGCAGAATCCCCGCGGCGGCGCAGACCGTCACGGGGCGGTAGGTAACCACGGCGCCACCAGCCCGTACGGCAAGCAAGGCAAGAAAAGCGGCACCGAAGGCAGCGGCCGTGACCACCAGGGTTGTCGCCACAGCCCCACCGGGCACCGCCCCGCGCCGCAACGCCGCGATGTCGGCCGCGACGAGCCCGCCGGCAACGAGCACGACCGGCCCCACCCACAACCCGCGAACCAACCGCGACCGGAACGAAGACCAAACCTCCACAAACGACGGCCACCGCCCGTACGCGACCAGGTGGTAGACAGCCGCACTACCAGCCCCCACGGCCGCCCCCGCCGTGACAACCGGCAACGACAGCAGCGTGACGAGGATCCCCACGAGCGCAAGGTCGGCCGCGTTACGAAAGTGCAGCGACACCCCAGTTCACCCCTTGAGCCCGCTCGTGTTGATGCCCTCGACGAGCATCTTCTGGAACGCGACGAAGAACAGGAACACCGGGATCAGCGACAGCAGCGACATCGCGAACATCGGCCCGACCGAGCTCTCGCTGGTGGAGTCGATGAACAGGGTGAGCGCGACCGGCACGGTGTAATCACGCAGCTCGGAGAGATACACCAGCTGGCGGAAGAAGTCGTTCCAGGTCCAGATGAACGAGAAGATCGCCGTGGTGACCAGCGCGGGACGCGACAGCGGCAGGATGACGTGCCGGAAGATGCTGAACGCGGAGGCGCCGTCGATCACCGCGGCCTCGTCCAGTTCGCGCGGGATGCCCCGCATGAACTGCACCATCAAGAACACGAAAAACGCCTCGGTCGCCAGAAAATGCGGCACTAAAAGCGGCAAATATGGGAATCCCCCGCCGACCCACCCTAAATTACGAAATAAGATGTATTGCGGAATGATCAGCACATGACCCGGCAACAGCAAAGTCCCGATCATGATAGCGAACCAAAATCCCCGTAACCGGAACCGCAACCGCCCGAACGCGTAAGCGGCGAGCAAGCATGACACCGTGTTCCCCACCACCGTCAACCCGGCGACGAGCGCACTGTTCACGAAGAACCGCCCGAACCCCACATCGAACTTGTGCCATCCGTCTGAGAAATTCCCAGGGGTGAATTCGCGCGGGATCAGCCCGATATTGCTGGCGATCTCCGAAGGTGACTTGAACGAGGTCGCCACCATCCACACCAGCGGATAGAGCACGACCGCGAGAATCACCACGAGCACCAGCAGGCGCACCCGAGAGCGCATCACCGCTCCTCAGCGTCGGAGTAGTGGACCCAGAACCGGCCGGTGCTGAACAGCACCGCGGTGATCAGCCCGACGACCACCAGGAACACCCAGGCCATCGCGGAGGCGTACCCCATGTCGAGTTGGGTGAAGCCTTTGATGTAGAGGTCCAGCGTGTACATCAGCGTCGAGTCGACCGGGCCGCCGGTGCCGCCGGACAGCACGAACGCCGCGGTGAAGCCCTGGAAGCCGTGGATCGTCTCGAGCACCAGGTTGAAGAAGATGACCGGGGACAGCATCGGCAGTGTGATGTGCCGGAACTGCCGCCAGGCTCCGGCGCCGTCGACCGACGCGGCCTCGTACAGCTCGCCGGGCACCTGTTTGAGGCCGGCCAGGAAGATGACCATCGGGGCGCCGAACTGCCAGATCGCCAGCAGCATCAACGTCGGCAGCGCCCAGAACGGGTCGTTGACCCACGGGGTGCCGTGGATGCCGAACCACCCGAGGAACGAGTTGAACGCGCCTTCGCGGTTGAACATGCTGCGCCACACGATGGCCACCGCGACGCTGCCGCCGAGCAGCGACGGCAGGTAGAACAGCCCGCGGAACAGCGAGATGCCGCGCAGCGTGCGGTTGAGCAGCAACGCCACGCCGAGGGCGGCGGCGAGCTTCAGCGGTGTCGCGACGACCGCGAAGATCACCGTGACGCGCACGGCGTGCCAGTACGAGGGGTCGGCGGTGAACATCCGCCGGTAGTTGTCGAGCCCGACCCAGTTCGCCTCGCCCAGCGAGATGAGCGGGCTGTAGTCGGTGAAGCTCAGGTACAGCGAGATGAGCATCGGGATCGCGGTGATGCCCAGCAGGCCGAGCAGCCACGGGGACAGGAAGAGGTAGCCGGACAGGTTGTCCCGGCGACGGCGGCCCCCGCGTCCCCGCGCGGCTTCGGCGGGAACGGGGGGTGCCGGACGGACCGGCGTGGACGCGGTGGTCACGACTGCCCGATCGCCGCCTTGGCAGCGGTCACGAACGCCGTCGCGCCCTGCTGCGGCGACTGCCGGCCGTAGGTGACCTCCTCGGCGATGCGAACCAGCTCGGTCTTCACCTTGCTGTGTCCCTTGGGCGGGACGGTCGGCGAGGTCGGCCCGAACTTGGTGCCGAGGTCGTTCTGCACCTGGATGGTCTGCTTCATGTTCGGGTCGGTGACCGTGTCCGCGACCAGTTTGCGGACGTCGAGATTGGACGGCAGGCCGCGGTCGGTGCCGAGGATCTTGCCGGCTTCCGGGTCGTTGCACAGGAAGTTGAGCACGTCGACCGCGAGGTCCTTGTGCGGGCTGCCCTTGAACACCGAGAAGTACATCGAGGCCCGCGCCCACTGCGCGCTCGGGTCGCCGGGGTACGCCATCACGCCGAGCGTGTCCTTGGTGTTCTTCTTCAGCTCCGGCATCTGGTTGACCCACACCCACGAGGTGCCCGCCTTGCCGGTGACCACCAGCTGCTTGCTGATGTCGGTGGCGTTGCCCTCGTGGATCACGTCCGGGGTGGGGCAGGCACCCTTGTCGCGGGCGCCCTTCCAGAGGCTGAACCAGCTGCCGATGTGCGACTCGTCGAACGCCAGCTTGTTGTCGGAGTAGAGGTCGGCGCCGTTCTGCCGCAGGTAGACCCAGAGCGCCTGGTAGATCGCGCTGGGGTCCTGGGTGCCGGGCACCTTGGTGGCCTTGCTGACCTCGGCCGCCCAGCTGATGAAGTCGTCCCAGCTCATCCCGGTCTTCGGCGCGGGCAGCTTGGCCTTGTCCAGCAGCGTCTGGCTCCACACCAGGCCCTGGGTGTTCTCGCCGAACGCGGCGCCGGCCAGTTTCCCGTCCACCTCGCCGTACTTCCACAGGCTTTCCGGGAACTTGGTCATGTCGAGCTTGTTGTCATCCTTGTACGGGGTCAGGTCCAGGGTGACGCCGCGCCCCGAGTACTCGGCGATGTAGTTGTCGTCGATCTGGAAGATGTCCGGGGCGTTGCCGCCGGCGGTCAGCGTGGCGAGCTTGTCGAAGTAGCCCTGGTTGGCCTGCCAGGTCTTCTTGAACGTGACCTCCGGGTGCCGCGAGGTGTAGAGCGCCAGGGCCTTGTCGGTCAGGTCGGCGCGCGCCTGGGCACCCCACCAGAAGAAGGACAGTTCGGTCTTGCCGTCCGAGCCGGACGAGTCGTCGCCGCAGGCCGCGGTCGCGGCGAGCACCGGCACCGCGGCCAGACCGGCCAGCAGGCTCCGACGGCTGAGCTGGGGTTTCAGGGTACGTGGGTCGGGCTTGAGCTCCATGGACGCTACTCCTTCAGGAGGCGACACCTCCGGGGGCGCTGTGCGGACCCGGGCCCGGCCCCGTCGAGTCGCGAATGACCAGTTCGGTCTGCAGGTGTACGTGTGCGGTGGTGCGACGGTCGTCGCCCTGCTGGTCGCCGAGCGCGAGCAGCATGTCGACGGCCGCCCGACCGGCGGCGGCGGTGGGAGTCGCCACCGTGGTCAGCTTCGGGCGGGTGAGCCGGCTGAGCATGATGTCGTCGATGCCGACGACGCTGACGTCCTGCGGCACCCGGGCGCCGGCGGCGATCAGGCCCTCGATGAGACCGATCGCCATCAGGTCGTTGTAGGCGAGCACGGCGGTGGCGCCGGCTCGCAGCACCTCTTCGGCGACGGCCAGGCCGCCGACCTCGGTGGGTGGGTTGGGCCCGATGACGGTGAGCTTGTGCCGCGCGGCCGCGCTCGCCGAACGCCGGATCTCACGGCTGGTCCACGACCCACGCGGGCCGCTGACCAGCGCGATGTCGGTGTGGCCGAGCGAGAGAAGGTGCTCGATCGCGAGCCGGGCGCCCTGCGCCACATCCATCACGACGCCCGGGATTCCGGCGATCTGCCGGTTCACCACGGCGAGCGGCACCTCGTGGCTGAGCTGCTCGATCAGCGCGTTGCTCATCCGCGGGCTGACCACCAGCACGCCGTCGACCTGTTTGGCCAGGGCGCGCACCAGTTCCTCCTCGACCGCCGGGTCCTCGTTGGTGTCGGCGACGAAGATGTGGTGGTCGTGCTTGCGGGCCTGGCTCTCGGCCGCCTTGATCAGCGGCGGGAAGAACGGGTTGGCGATGTCGGCGACGATCAGGCCGATGTTGTACGTACGCCCGGTGATCAGCGCCCGGGCCGCCCGGTTGGGCCGGTAACCGAGTTGCTCGGCGCAGGCCAGCACGCGGCTGCGTGTGTTCGAGTTGACCAGGTGCGGCGCCGAGAAGGTGCGCGACACGGTGGAGATGTGCACACCGGACGCGCGGGCCACGTCGCGGATGGTGACGGACACGCTGCGGCCCTCCTCGACTGTGGCGCCGGTCACTGATAGGCACCAATTAATGCAAGCGGTTGCACGACTGTCAATGTCGTTTTGTTGCAGCCAGGTTGCAGACGGGCACGCTGAACGCGTTCTTATCCGGACAATCGCGGGCATCTCCCGCCGCGATCATTGACTGTCCAGGATCGATCGGCCTAATTTCGCTGCAAACCTTTGTAGCCGTTGGGGGTCTCATGGCACGTCGCCGGCTCGCTCTCGTCGGAACCGGCCACCGCGCCGAGATGTTCGTCCGGGCCGCCACCCGCGAGCACGCGGACAAGGTCCAGCTGGTCGCGTTCGCCGACGTCAACCCGCTGCGGATCGAGACCCACAATCGCTGGCTGTCGGCGAGCGGTTTTTCACCCCTTCCCGCGTACGCCTCGGCCGACGTGCCGCGGATGCTCGACCGCGAGAAGGTCGACGCGCTGATCGTGACCAGCGTGGACCGCACCCACGCGGACCACATCGTCACCGCGCTGGACGCCGGCCGCGACGTGATCACCGAGAAGCCGATGACCGTGGACGCGCCGAGCTGCCGCCGCATCCTGGACGCGGTCGCGGCCACCGGGCGCGACGTGTCGGTGGCCTTCAACTACCGCTTCAACCCGGTGCACGAGCGGGTGCGCACGCTGCTGTCCGAGATCGGCGAGATCGGCTCGGTGCACTTCGAATGGCTTCTCGACGTACGCCACGGCGCCGACTACTTCCGGCGCTGGCACCGCGACAAGGCGAACTCGGGCGGGTTGCTGGTGCACAAGTCCGGTCACCACTTCGACCTGGTCAACTGGTGGCTGGGCGCGGCGCCGGTGTCGGTCTACGCGGACGGCCGGCTCTTCTTCTACGGCGATCAGGGGCAGGGGTTCACCCGGCCTTACGCGCGGGGGTCGGACGCGCCGGACGACCCGTTCGCCCTGGACCTGCGCGCGGATCCACGCCTCAAGGAGCTCTACCTGGACGCCGAGGCCGAGGACGGCTACCACCGCGACCAGAACGTCTTCGCCCCCGGCGTGTCCATCGAGGACGACATGGCGGTCCTGGTCCGCTACGACACCGGGGCGACGATGACCTACCACCTCACGGCGTACGCGCCCTGGGAGGGTTATCGCGTGATGTTCAACGGCAGCAAGGGCCGCCTCGAACTGGAGGTCGTCGAGAGTTCGTACGCCGGCGCCGCGGCCGCGCACGGTGTCACGCTCACGCTGCGCCCGTTCTGGTCACCGCCCACCCCGATCGAGATGCAACCGTACGACCGGGACGGCCACGGCGGCGCGGACAAGCGGATGACCGCCGTACTGATGGGCGGCGTCCCGGACCCGCTGCACCGCTCGGCGACCGCGCGGGACGGCGCGCTGGCCCTGCTGACCGGGCTCGCCGCCAACCTGTCCCTGCAGACCGCCGCGCCGGTACGGGTCGCGGACCTGCTCGACCTCACCCGGAGGTGACCGTGTCCGATCCGAGTTTCGCCGTCGACGCGCACCAGGCCGCCGTGGCCCGCGAGCTGTACGCGGCCGTGCGCGACCTGCCGCTGATCAGCCCGCACGGCCACGTCGACCCGCGGCTGCTGGCCGACGACGAGCCGTTCGGCGACCCGGCCCAGCTGCTGGTGGTGCCCGATCACTACGTGACCCGGATGCTGCTGAGCCAGGGCATCCCGCCGGCCAAGCTGGGCGTGCCGCGGCGCGACGGCGAACCGGTGGAGACCGACGGGCGTACGATCTGGCGCCTGCTCGCGGCCAACTGGCATCTCTTCCGCGGTACGCCGTCGCGGCTCTGGCTGGAGCAGACGTTCCGGACGGTGTTCGGCATCGAGACGCGGTTACGCCGGGAGACCGCCGACGAGGTGTACGACGCGATCGCCGCGCGGCTGGCCGAGCCGGAGTTCCGGCCGCGGGCCCTGTTCGCGCGGTTCGGCATCGAGGTGCTGGCGACGACCGAGTCCCCGACCGACGATCTGGCGCAGCACGCGAAGCTGGAGGCGGACGGGTGGGGTGGGCCCGGTGGGCGGGTGATCAGCACGTTCCGGCCGGATGACGTGGTGGACATGGATCGGCCGGATTGGCGGTCGTCGGTCGAGCGAATGGGCTCGCTTGCCGGTCTGAATGTCCGGACATATACGGAATATCTGGAAGCGCTCCAGGCTCGGCGCGAGGCGTTCATCGCCGCGGGAGCGACCTCGTCCGATCATGGGCATCCGACAGCCCGCACGCTCCAGCTGGACAAATCGGACGCCGCGCGGTTGTTCGAGAAAGGGCTCCGCGGCTCGGTGACGCCGGAGGAGGCGGAGGCGTTCCGGGCGAACATGCTCTTCGAGTTCGCCGGCATGTCGATCGAGGACGGCCTCGTCATGCAGCTGCATCCGGGGGCGGTCCGCGACCACAACCGCCTGCTGTACGAGCGGCACGGCAAGGACGTGGGCGGCGACATCCCGCAGGCCACCGACTATGTGCATGCGCTCGGGCCGCTGCTCGAGGCGTACGGGATGAATCCGCACCTGCGCCTCGTGCTGTACACGTTGGACGAGGACGCGTTCTCCCGCGAGCTGGCCCCCCTCGCCGGCGGCTATCCGGCGGTGTTCCTGGGCGCGCCCTGGTGGTTCCTGGACACGCCGGACGCGATGCGCCGCTTCCGCGAGGCGGTGACCGACTCGGCGGGCTTCTACAACACGGCGGGCTTCGTCGACGACACGCGCGCTTTCTGTTCGATCCCGGTACGCCACGACGTCGCGCGCCGCTCCGACGCGGCGTATCTGGCGAGCCTGGTCGTGCAGAACCGGCTGCCGCTGGACGAGGCCGCCGAGACGATGGCCGACCTGGCCTACCACCTGCCGCGCCGCGTCTTCCGCCTGGACGGTGACCGAGCATGACCGCGGACGCACGGCCGGGGCAGACCATGACCGCAGACGCACGGCCGGGAGGGCCAGCATGACGACGATCACCGGGGTCACCGTCCACGACGTCCGCTTCCCCACGGCGGCCGCCGGAGACGGGTCTGACTCGATCAACAAGGGCGACTACTCGGCCACCTATGTCGAGCTTTCCACCGACGGGCCGTGGACGGGCACGGGTTTCACGTTCACCAACGGCCGCGGGAACGAGATCACCTGCGCGGCGGTCGAAGCGTTGGCACCCCACCTGATAAATCAGGATTTATCGGATTTGTTCGCGGTGGGGGCGGGAGGCGACGCGGGTTCGGGCGGTGCGGGCGCGGGCGCGGGAGCGGGAGGGGACGCGGGCGCGGGCGGCGCGGGTGCAGGTGCGGGCGCGGGCGGCGTGGGTGCAGGTGCGGGAGCGAGCGGCGACGTGGGTGCGCGAGGTGCGCTCGGGTTTTTGCGGTCGCTCACCGCGGATGCGCAGCTGCGGTGGCTCGGGCCGGAGAAGGGCGCGCTGCACATGGCGACCGGCGCGCTCGTCAACGCGGTCTGGGACCTGCGCGCCAAGAGCGAGGGCAAGCCGATGTGGCGGCTGCTCGCCGAGATGCCCACCGACGAGCTCGTGGCCTGCGTCGACTTCCGGCACATCGACGACGCGCTCACGCCCGGCGAGGCCGCGGCCATTCTGGACAAGGGGCGCATCGGGCTCGGCGAACGGCTCGCGCGGATCGAGGCCGGTGGCTTCCCCTCGTACACCACCAGCGTCGGCTGGCTCGGCTATCCCGACGAGAAAGTGCGGGAACTGACCAGGACCGCGTACGCCCAAGGGTGGCGCGCCATGAAGATGAAGGTGGGCGGCCCGATCGCCGACGACGTGCGGCGGGCTCGCATCATCCGGGACGAGATCGGGCCGGACGCGCTGCTCATGATGGACGCGAACCAGATCTGGGGGGTCGACGAAGCGATCGCGAACATGGCGCTGCTGAGCGAGTTCGACCCGTACTGGATCGAGGAACCGACGCACCCGGACGACGTGCTCGGTCACGCGCGCATCCAGCGGGCCGTCGCCCCGGTGCGGGTGGCCACCGGGGAGGTCGCCGCGAACCGGGTCATCTTCAAGCAGCTGCTGCAGGCCGAGGCGATCCGGGTGATGCAGGTCGACGCGTGCCGGGTCGCCGGGATTCCCGAGGTGCTCGCCGAGTTGCTGATGGCCGCGAAGTTCGGCGTCCCGGTCTGCCCGCACGCCGGCGGGGTCGGGCTGTGCGAGCTGGTCCAGCACCTGGCGATCTTCGACTACCTGCGGGTGGGGACGTCGCTGGACGGCCGCATGATCGAGTACGTCGACCATCTCCACGAACATTTCGAAGACCCCGTCCGTACGCGCGAGGGCCGATACCTGGTCCCGACGGCACCGGGCTACAGCTCCGACCTGAAACCCGCGTCGATCGCGGAGTTCCGTTTCCCGGAAGGGCCGGCGTGGCGGTGAGCGATCTCCTGAACCGCGCGGCCCTGGACGCGCTGCCCGCCGCCACCCGCCCGCTCGTCGAGCCCGGCACCGCGCAAGCCGGCATCGTCCATCTTGGAGTCAGCGCGTTCTTCCGGGCGCACCAGGCCGTCTACACCGAGGACGCGATGGCGGCCGGCGGCGGGGACTGGGGCATCGTCGCGGTGGCGCCGCGGTCGCGTGCGGTCGTGGACGCGCTCGCCGCGCAGGACAACCTGTACAGCGTGACGACGCTCGGGCCCTCCGGACACAGCACCCGGGTGATCGGCGCGCTGGCCGACGCCCGCCGGCTGCCCCAGGACCCGGCGGCGGTGGTGGCGTTGCTGGCCTCCCCCGCGATCCGGATCGTGACGCTGACCGTGACCGAGAAGGGCTACCGCCTCGACCCGGCGACCGGGCGGCCGCTGCTCGACGACGAGTTGCGCGCCGACCTGGAGACCGACCGGCCGCCGCGGACCGTGCCCGGCCTGCTGATCCGGGGCCTGCTCGCCCGCCGCCGCGCGGACGCCGGCCCGATCGCGCTGATGAGCTGCGACAACCTCCCGGCCAACGGCCATCTCCTGCGCGGCCTGGTCGATCATCTCGCGGCCGCGACCGGCATCGCCGATTGGGTACGGGCGTCCGTGACGTTCCCCGGCACGATGGTCGACCGAATCGTCCCGGCCACCACACCGTCCACTTTGTCCCTCGCGGAAGGGGCGTTGGGCGTACGGGATCTGGCAGCCGTGGGGGCGGAGCCCTACTACGCCTGGATCATCGAGGACGACTTCCCCGGCGGGCGGCTCGCGTGGGACCGGGCCGGGGCGGTTCTCACCGATGATCCGCGCCCGTGGGAGCGGCTCAAACTGCGTACGTTGAACGGGGTGCACTCCGCGGTGGCGTACCTGGGAGCCCTGGCCGGAACCGAGACCATCGCGGAGGCCTTGCGCCTGCCGGGTTTGCCGGAGGCGATGCGGCGCCTGATCGCCGAGGACATCACGCCGAGCCTGACCCCGCCGCCGGGCGTCAACACGATCGCGTACGGCGAGGAGGTGCTGGAACGCTTCGCGAACCCGGCGATCGACTATCGGACCGTGCAGGTCGCGATGGACGGCTCGCAGAAACTCCCGCAGCGGGTGCTGCACACGATCCTGGACCGGCGGTCCGCGGGCGCCATGCCGGTGCACGCGACGCTGGTGGTGGCGGCGTGGATGCGCTTCGTGCAGGGCGCGGCGGACGACGGCCGGGCGGTGCCGCTGGACGATCCGCTGGCGGAGCGGATCCGCGGGCGTCTCGCGGCGGCGCCCGCCACTCCGTCCGGGGTGGTGGAGGCGTTGCTCGGGCTCGACACGGTGTTCGCGCCGGCGCTGGCCGCGGACGCCGCCCTGCGTGGCGTGCTGGTGGAGCAGCTGACCGCGATCACGAAGCACGGCGTCGCCGCGACGTTGGCAGGCGCAGCGTGACGCCGGCGGAGGCGCCCGGGGTTACGCCGACACCCGGCACGACGGAGACGCCCGGCGCCACCGCGGCGGCGGACCCCGCGGTCACGCCGGCGGTAGCGCCCGGCATGACGCGAGCGACGGCACCCCGAGTCACGAAAGCGACAGCGAGCCGGGTCACGCCGGCGGTAACGCCCGACGCGCCACCAGCGACGGCACCCGGGGTTACGCCGACGGCAGGGGCCCTGCCGAGGGCGGCGGCGGGAGTCGCGACGACTATCGGGCGCGGCGCGACGCCGACCGTGGCGCTGATCGGTGCCAACGGGCACGGCGCGTGGCATCGGCGGCGGATTCTGTCGCTGGGTGACCGCGTGCGGCTGGTGGGGCTCGCCGACGTGCGGCCGTTGACGCCGCCCGCACCGGACGGGGTGCCGGTCTTCGCGGATCACCGCTCACTGCTGGCGGCGGTGCGGCCCGACATCGTGGTGATCTGCACGCCGCCGCACACCCATCTGAGCATCGCGCTGGACGCGATCGCCGCCGGATGCGACATTCTGCTGGAGAAGCCGCCGGTGGCGTCGCTGGCGGCGCATCGCACCCTGCTGGCCGCGCTGGCCTCCGCCGGGGTGGCCTGTCAGGTGGGATTTCAGGCGCTGGGTTCGGAGGCTTGGGTGCGATTCCGGGCCGCGCTTCCGTCGCTGGGGCCGCTGTCCGGGATCTCCGCGGCCGCGTCGTGGAAGCGGGACGACGACTACTACGCGCGGTCGCCGTGGGCGGGGCGCCGGGTGCTCGACGGGCGGCCGGTCATCGACGGCGCGCTGGCCAATCCCTTGGCGCACGCGGTGATGCAGGCGCTCGCCTCGGCGTCGGCGGCCGGTGCGGGCCGGCCGCGTCAGTTGTCCGTCGAGCGGTACCGGACGCGGCCCATCGACGTGGACGACACGGCGTTCGCGCGGATCACGTTCGACTCCGGGCTGGACGTCGTGGTGGCCGTGACCCTCGCCGGGGAGGACTTCATCGCCGGAGAGATCACCGCATCCGGCCCGGCCGGCTCGGCCGTCTTGGAATACCCGACGGACCGCCTGTCGCTGCCGGATTCCGCAACCGACCCGGCCCGGGAACGCCATCCTGCACCCGCGCCACCTGCCCACGCCGACGCCAGAGCCGCAGCCGTATCCGCAGCCGGGACCGCAGCCGGGACCGGGACCGCAGCCAGAGCCGGAGCCGGGACCGCAGCCGGGACCGGAACCGCAGCCGGAGCCGGAACCGCAGCCGGAACCGCAGCCGGAGCCGGAACCGCAGCCGGAGCCGGAACCGGGACGAGAGCCGGAGCCGGGACCGGGACCAACGCCGGAGCGGGAGCCGGAGGTTATCTGGCCGCGGGACCAGCGCCTTCACTGATCGACGTGCCCGGCCGCACCGACCTGCTGACCAACCTGCTCGACCATCGCGCCTCGGGCACGCCGCTGCTGGTCCCGCTGTCGGAGACCATCGACTTCACCACGATCCTCGAGGCGTTGACCATGCCTGAGCTGCCGCCGCCGCACCTGCTGAACAGCGACACGGTCGAGGTGGACGGCCCGAACCGCACGATCACCGGCATCAACGCGGTGATCCGTGCGGCGGCGTCGGAGCTGGCGCTGCCGTCCGAGCTCGGCGTGCCATGGGCGCGCCCACCGATCACCCGGCGACTGCCGGTCAGCTGAACCCGCAGCTGTGGCGGTCGCGTCAGCAAACGCCCGCAGCCATCCCGGCGCTTTCACCGACCGACTCTTATATGCTGAAATATCCGTTTCGTGCAGCTGTCCGACGGCTTCGCACCCGCGGGTGTCCCACTATCCGGACACACGCGACCGCATCGTGAGCGATCATCCGAATTGGACGGTCCGTTTGCCCATTTCACGGCATTTGCGGGGGCGCTTTTCTGCCGGATCCCGAGACCTTGGACAGTTACGCCCACATACGAGCCATAACTCTCCAAGGTCTCGAAAATGCCGCCTTGGACACCCGTACCGGAGACATCGAACAAGGATAAAACGTGACAAAGTACTCGGCCGGCACCCCGATAACCGAGGGCCGGCCGATTGATCGCCGAGCTAAGGCGCCGAGCTGAGGCGCCGAACTGAAGGCGCCGAGCTGAAGGCGCCGAGCTGAAGGCGCCGAACTGAAAGCGCCGAACTGAAAGCGCCGCGCTGAAAGCGCCGCGCGCGACCTACCCCACGTGGATCCAGACGTCGTCGAGGGCGCCGTGGAACTGGTCGTTGTTCTCGCCGGTGCCCTTGCCGCCGATGCTGAACGGCTGCGGGGTGTCGACCGACAACGTCTCCGGGATCGCGGTGCTCGCCTGCAACTTGTCGTCGACCACGATCGCCAGGGTCGCTCCGGTCCGGCGGCATTCGACCGCGTGCCACGTGCCGTCCGCGATCGACGTCCGGCTCCGCACCACATACAGCGATTTTTCCGATACGTCGCTCATGCCGCAGCTCGGCTTCCCGGACACCCCGTCCACCTGCAGTTTGTACTGCCCACCGCCGGTCGAATACCCCTTCTGCAGCACGTTCTCCCCGCTGGACGTCTCCGCCGGCGACAACAGCACCCCGGCGCCGTACCGCAGCGGCCGCTTGCCCGGGTTGAGGTCGGGCGTGTCCACCGCCTGCAGCACGAGCCGTGGGCAGCCCCGGCCGGTGCACTTGGGCGGGAACGCGAGCGCCTGCCCGCTCCCCTTCGTGACCAGCTTGATCGCCCCGCCGTTGCGGCTCACGGTGCGCAGCAGGTGGCCGTGCCCGGATCCGTCGTCGAAGGTGCCGTCCGCGATCGTGGTGTCGAAGTTGTACGACGCCGCGTAACCGGGGCCGGCCGCCGGCGTGGCCTCCTCACGGGGCGTGACGCCGTTGAAGGACACGTACCGTTTGCGGGTTGCCGCGCTGACCGTCGTGAAGTCACCGACCGCGCTGATCGCGCCGAGCGCCGGGCTGGCCGCGAGCTGGCGGGTGCCGACGACGCCGTTGGCCCGGGGCGCCCATTCCAGCAGGTTGCCGGTGGCGTCCACGGCGGCGAGCTTGCCGCGTTCGACCGAACCGTCCGTGCACACGCCCTTGATCCCGTTGTTCGTGGTGGTGCACGCCTTGTCGAAGTGCCCGCCCACATACACCGTGCCGTCCAGCACCGCGATGGCCTGCGCGTCCCCGTCGAACACCCGCGTCCACCGGGTCTGCCCGCCCGGCGCGTACGCCACCGCCCGGCCCCCTTGCCCGCCGAGCGCGGCATACACGCCGTTCGGGTCGGTGGCCAGCGCGAAGACCTGCGACACCGGCTTCGGAGCGAACCCCCGATCCAGTACGCCGGTGGCCGGGTCCACCGCGGCCAGGCGCAACGTGGAGGCGACGCTGTTGGTGCGATGGAACCGCCCGCCCAGGTAGACGCGCTCGTTCGTGGCCGCGAGGGCGTTCACCGAGTCGTCCGTGGTGGGGGCCCAGGCGTCCAGCGCGCCGGTACTGAGCGTGAAGGCGGCGAGGTTACCCCGCGGCACCCCGTCGACGGCGCTGATCCGCCCGCCGACGTAGAGCCGTCCGTTACCCGAGGCAAGGGCGACCGGCTGTCCGGTGAAGGTGTGCCGCAGCGAGGTGGGCAGCCCGCTGGTCGCGCCGATCCCGGCGACCTTGTCCCGTGCCTCGCCGTTGATCCGCTCGAAGTCGCCCGCCGCGTACACCACGTCGCCGGTGACGGCGAGAGCGCGTACGTTGGCATCGGCCGAAGGCCGCCAGTCGATCAGTTCGCCGGTGCGGGCGTGGAAGGCCGCGAGCCGGGTGCGCGGCACACTGCGACCGTTCACGATCGCGCGGGTGAAGCTGCCCCCCACGTAGACGGTGTCCCCCTGGTACGCGACGGCGTAGACCGGCCCGTCGAACGAGGGGGACGTGACGGGGTCACCGGTGACGACCTGGGCGAGGGCGGCACCGCCCCCGGCGACCGTCACGGCGGCGACGGCGATCAGCGATATCCGGCGTATCACACTTTTTCCGATGTAGCGCACAATGCTCGTTAACTACCGCCCCGCGCGCGAGGATGCGGCGCCGAACAGGTGGCAAATCTGCGCCGAAGGACGTACCCCGAATATGCTCGATCGATGAAGGGGAATGCCGCAATCGTGTTGGCGCTGGCCATGCTCGCGGCCGGCTGCTCGATCAAGGTCAGCCCGGACGCGGTCCCGGCGCCGATCAGCCTCGCCCCCACGCCCGCGGCCTCGGCCGGCGTCCCGAAATACGTGTGCAGCACCGCCTACAAGATCCTCACGGACGGCGCGGTACGCCTCGCCGCGGATCGGAGCCGGGCCGGCGAGACCCTCACCGGCATGGCCTCCGAACTGGACGCCGAGGCGGCCGGCACCGGCGACCCCGGCCTCCAGCAGGCGTTGCGCGACATGTCCGCGGACCTGACGGCCGGTGCGCAACGGGACGACCCATGGGCGTACGTGGAAGGGAATTTCACGACGGTGGGCCAGAAGCTGGACGGGCACTGCGGCTAAAGGAGGAAGTTCAGCACCAGGCCGAGCATGAACCGCGGCTGCTCCGCCCACACCCAGTGTCCGGAGTGGCGCACCACGGCGGACTGGACGTCGACGGCGTAGGTCCGTGCCTGCTCCCCGACCGACGCGCCGAGGCCGTGATCGGCGCCGACCGCGAGCACCGGCACGGTCAGCTTGTCCGTGCCCATGACGGCGACCTCGCGATTGTCGGCCGGGAACGCACGGAACCACTCGAAGCCGGCGCGCAGGTGGGCGGGGTCGCGCAGGGCACGGGCGTACAGGGCGGTGGTCTGGGGTGGGAAGACGTCCCGGCCGGCCGCGAGCCAGTCCTGAAGGCCGGCCACCCACTGGGTCTCGCGCCCGCGAACCGCCAGGCCGATCCCGGCGCTGCGGACGACGGCGAGCGGCGGGAAACCGTAGACGGTCGCGTCCGGGATCGGCGCCTCGGTCAGCACCAGCTTCCGGACGTCGGTGCGGTAGCTGCCGGCGTACGCGTAGGCGACCATGCTCCCGATGTCATGACCCACGAGATTAACTTCTTGCGTACGCCCGAGCGTGGCGAGCAGGGCGTGCACGTCCATGGCCATGGTGACCTTGTCGTAGCCGTCCGGCGGGGCACCGCTGCCGCCGGCGCCGCGCAGATCCGGGGCGACGATCGTGTAGTGGCGGCCGAGCAACGGCAGCACGGCGAACCAGGCGTACGAGGTCTCCGGGTAGCCGTGCAGCACCACCAGCGTGGGCCCGGTGCCGCCGATGACGTAGTGCATCCGGATCCCGTTGACGGTCACGTCGTGCGCCGCGAAGCCGGCCGGCGGAATCGGGTTGGCGGGCGCGGCCTCGGTCGGCGGCGTCGCGGCGACGTTGCCCCGGTGATACGCCGGGGTGAATGCTGCGACGAGGGCCGCCACCAGCAGCACAAACGTCACTCCACGTCGCCGGACCACCATGCGGGTGACGTTAGGAACATAGGCCGGTACCGACGTAGGCCATCTGACGGTCCGGCGGTGTGATCGCGCTTATACGCCGTTTCAGACGAGCAGGCTGAGCAGCATCACGCAGGCGAAGCCCACCACCGAGATGATCGTCTCCATCACCGACCACGTCTTGATCGTCTGGCCGACCGTCATCCCGAAATACTCCTTGACCAGCCAGAAGCCGGCGTCGTTGACGTGCGAGAAGAACAGCGACCCGGCGCCGATCGCCAGCGCCAGCAGCGACACCTCGGGTTTGTCCAGCGTGGCGGCGAGCGGCGCCACGATGCCCGCCGCGGTGATCGTCGCGACCGTGGCGGAGCCGGTGGCGACCCGGATGCCGACCGCGACCAGGAAGCCGAGCACGAGCGCGTTGAGGTTGGCGTCGCGGGCGGCGTCCGCGACCACGTCGCCCACGCCCGCGTCGACCAGGACCTGCTTGAACCCGCCGCCGGCCGCGACGATCAGCAGGATCCCGGCGATCGGCGGCAACGCTCCCCCGATCACGGCGGAGGTCTCCCGGCGGTCGAAGCCGGCGCGCTCGCCGAGGGTCCACATCGCCAGGAGTACGCCCAGGAGCAAGGCGACGGGCGGGTTGCCGAGCACGTCGAGGGCGCTGCGGAGCCGGTTGTCCTTGTCGAGGACGAGCTCGCCGATGCCGCGGGCCAGCATGAGCACGATGGGGAGCAGGACGGTGAGGACGGCCGGCCAGAATCCGGGGTTGCGGCGGGTGGACGGGCGGTTGTCCGCGGTTTCCGCCCTCAGGTCTTCGCTTCCCGGCCCGGTCCCCCTGCCCGACCCGGTCCCCCTGCCCGGCCCGGTCCCCACGCGCAGGTCCTCGTTGCCCGGGCCGGTTCCCAGGCTCGCGTTGGCCGGGGCCAGGAGCCGGGGCACTTCGAGGGGAACCCGCTTGGCGATCCAGTTCCCGAACACCGGCCCGGCGACGATCACGGTGGGGATCGCGCAGATCAGGCCGAACAGCAGCGTCAGCCCCAGATCGGCGTTCAGCGTGGCGACGGCGATCAGCGGTCCCGGGTGCGGGGGTACGAGACCGTGCAGCACGGAGAGGCCGGCCAGCGCGGGGATGCCGATCCGCAGCAGCCCGATGTCGGTGCGCTGGGCGACCAGCAGCACGACCGGGATCAGCAGCACGACGCCGACCTCGAAGAACAGCGGCAACCCGATCAGCGCCGCGACCCCGGCCATCGCCCACGGCAGCGCCGATCCGCTGACCCGGTCGACGATGCGCGAGACGATGCCGTCCGCGCCGCCCGACTCGGCGAGCAGCGCGCCGATCATCGAGCCGAGCGCGATGAGCAGGCCGACGCTGCCGACCGTGCTGCCGAGTCCGGTGGTGAACGACGTGACGGTGTCCCCCGGGGACGCGCCCGCGACCAGGCCCAGCACGGCCGAACCCATGATCAGGGCGAGGAACGGATGCCACTTGGCCCAGGCGATGAGCAGGATGACGGCCAGGATGCCGAGCACCGCGGCGAGGATGAGTTGTCCGGTTCCGGCGTCGGTGATGGCCTCCGCCGCGATCGTCGTCATGCGCGCGCGGTACCCGTTTTCGGCGATCTTTATGCATGGGTGTCGATGCCCGGGGAATTCGGAGGGCGAGCTCCCCGGGCATCGACGGTCAGCCGGCGAGTAACGACTTCACGCGCTGGGCGGTCGCGTCGGCGAGCACCTCGGGCAGACCCGCGGCGACACCGTCGAGGGCTACCCGCGCGACGCCGGCCGGGTCGACCTTCTGGTCGTCGGGGATGAAGCCGGCGAGGTCGGTGAACATCCAGCCCATGATCAGCGAGGTGACGGCGACGCCGTGCGGGGCGAGTTCCTCGCGTAGCGCGTCGGTGGCCGCCCAGCTCGCCGCCTTGGCCGCGTTGTGCGCGCCGAGCGGGCCCGCGTGATACCAGGCCAGTACGGACAGCGCGTTGAGGATCGCCCCGCCTCCGTTGGCCTCGATCACCGGCGCGAAGGCCCGGATCACCGTGAGCGGGGCGAAGTAGTTGACCTCCATCTCGCGGCGGATGTCGTCCATGGAAGCCGTGAGCACCGAGTTGGGACGCAGGGCGCCGGCGTTGTTGACCAGCAGGGTGACGTCGCCGGCGGTCTTCGCGGCGCGTTCGACGGCGGCCGGGTCGGTGATGTCGAGCTCAATCGGAACGGCGCCGGGTAGATCCAGCGTGTCCGGGTTGCGCACCCCGGCGTACACCTTGGCGCCTTGTTCGAGCAGCTGAGTGGCGAAGTGGCGGCCGAGGCCGCGGTTCGCGCCGGTGACCAGAGCAACGGAGTTCGTGATGTCCATGCCGATAGATTACGAGCATCATTTATCTAGGTCAAGGCGATAGATGACACATGCCATCTACACTTGCGTTCATGGGACGGGTATCGCAGGCGCAGGCGCAGGAGAACCGCAAACGCATCGTCGAGACCGCGGCCCGGCTGTTCCGCGAACGCGGCACCGCGGCGGTCAGCGTCGCCGACGTGATGGCCGAGGTCGGGCTGACGCACGGCGGGTTCTACAAGCACTTCGCCTCCAAGGACGCGCTGGTCACCGAGGCGATCGCCCAGGCGTACATCGAACAAACCACCCGCCTCGAAGGGTTCGGCCCCGCCGGCGACCCGGCAACCAGGCAGGCGGCACTCGACGACTACCTGTCCACCGCCCACCGCGACAACCCCGGCGTCGGATGCCCCTCCACGGGTTTCGGCGCCGACGTGGGACGCACCCCGCAGGACGCCACGGCCCGCGAGGCGTACGCGAAAGGGGTGGAAAGGTATGCCGCCCAGCTCGGCCCCGACGGCCTGGCCGCGCTGAGCACCATGGTCGGCGCCATGATCCTGTCCCGCGCGACAGCGGGCACCGCCCTCTCCGAACGCATCCTGGCCGAGGCGAAGGCCGCGGTGCTGGACGAGTAGGCGTCAGCGCCGTCCCGGGCGTCGGAGATCTCGACCGCGGGCGGCTCGGACCGGGCGCCGTCCGGCGCAGACCAGCGCCCGCCGCACGGCCAGTGCCCGCCGCACGGCCACTGCCCGCCACACGGCCACTGCCCGCCACACGGCCACTGCCCGCCACACGGCCACTGCCCGCCACACGGCCACTGCCCGTCACACGGCCAGTCCCACCGCACGGCTAGCGCTCACCGGGCGGCCAGTGCCCACCCCACGGTTGGCGTCGACGGTGCGGCACACGCAGTGGCTGGAAAACGCCATGCGCCCGCTCGCGCCGCGCATATCCGACATTTCCAGTGACCAGGATGGAGCTGCTGGCCGTGCCGCTGGGCCCGGCGAGTGACGCCGCTCGCGGAGCTTGCCACCGACCCGCCGGCCGCGACACGCCGGTCGCGACACGCGGGGCGCTTCCATTACGTGGGACTCGCGGCCACATACCGAGACCGGTGACCACATTCTGGACCCAGCGTCCGCGATGCGGGATGCACGTCCATTGTGGAGTAACTTTTGCCCGATAATGCGGCTTTCGCACGGCACGCTTTTCTTGCCAGATGTGAACCTTGGAGAGTTATGGCTCGTATGTGGGCGCAACTCTCCAAGGTTCACGAAAAGCCCACGATGTGACCGCGATATCCCACTAAGCGGGACCGCTCGCTACCGTCAGCTCACCACACGACCGACCGACGCCGATTTCGCCCCGAGACGAGTGGAAACGCTGAGCCGGTGCCGCCGGCCGAGACCGCGATCAAGCCGAGCCCGCGCCGCCAGCCGAGACCGCGATCAAGCCGAGCCCGCGCCGCCAGCCGAGACCGCGATCAAGCCGAGCCCGCGCCGCCAGCCGAGACCGCGATCAACCCGCCCGGCGACGTCAGCCGAGGGGGAGCCCGTCGCGCAACAGCCGCAAGGCCCTGGTGATCTTCTCGAGGTTGTGGCCCGAATAGTCGCCGTCCCCGACCGGGACCACCGCCAGCACCGCCCCGACGATCGCGCCGGCGAGCACCCGGGAGGAAAAATCGTCCTTCGCGAGCCCCTGCCGTTCGGCGATCACCTCGGCGAACATGCCGACCACCAGGACCGTCTGCTGCAGCACCCGGGCGCGCAGCTCCGGCACGGCCGCGAAGATCCGCTGCCGGCGCTGCTCGGCGGCCAGGTCGTCGGCGCTCATCTCGCCGAACACCTCGGTCATCGCGACGATCACCGCGTCGATCGGGTGCACGTCAGAGGCTTGGCGCCGGATGGCCGCGACCATCAGCGGGTCGTAGTCGTCGGTGAGCACGACGTCTTCCTTGGTCGGAAAGTACCGGAAGAACGTGCTCTGCGAGACCTCGGCCTCCTCGGCGATCTGGTCCACCGTGGTGGCCGCATACCCCTGTTCCTCGAACAGCCGCATCGCCGTCTCACGAATGGCGGACCGGGTCTTCGCCTTCTTGCGCTCCCGCAGCCCACCCGGCCGCCGCTCCCGTACGGCGGCTGGCCGTTCCCGCTGGTCCGAGGTCATACCCCTGATTCTGCCAGCACCTTTGCTTCGGGCACCAAAGGCGTGCGGGCCGGAAGGATCACCATCGCCAGCACCACCCCGACCGCGGCGATCGCTCCGGCCACGATCAGCGACATGTCCATGCCGTGGGTGAAGGCCGCCTGCACCGCGTGCAGCATGCCGGGATCCGTTGACGACGCCACGCCACTCGCGACGTTCTGCAGTGCCGAGTTGACGTCTTGAGTTGACATGTTGACGTGTTGACTTGACTGGATCGTGTCGATGCTGTCCATCAATGTGGATCGGTACGTCGAGTTGATGACGGTCCCCAGCACGGCCACCCCGATCGCGCCGCCCACCTGACGCATGGCCTGCAGCAGCGCGTTGCCGACGCCACTGCGGGCGGGGGTCAGCGCACCGAGCGCCGCGTCCATCGACGGCGGCAGCGTCAGCCCGAGCCCGAGACCGGCCAGCGTGATCCACCCGGCGATGAACCCGTACCCGGACGAGACCCCGGTGCCCGCCCCGACGAACGACGCCACCGCGATCAGCGCGAGCCCCGAGGCGATCACCCCGCGCGTGCCGATCCGGCGCCCGAGCCGTTCGGAGCTCCGCGCGCCGGCCATCAGCCCACCGATCACCGGCAGCAGCCGCAGCCCCGAGCCGAACGCGTCCTGCCCGCCGACCGCCGAGAACAACTGCGGCAGCGAGAACAGCAGCCCGAGCATCGCGAAACTGGCCACGGTCGCGAGCACCGCCCCACCGGTGAAGCGCCGTGAACGGAACAACGCGAGGTCGACCAGCGGTTCGGCGGACCGGCGCTGCCACGCGACGAAGCCGAGCAGCAGCACGATCCCGGCGAGCAGCGTGGCCAGCGATCGTGCGTCGGTCCAGCCACGACCACCGGCTTCGATGATCCCGTACGTCACCCCGACCAGCCCGGCCGCCGACAGCACGACACCGAGCGGGTCGAACCGCCGTCCCTGCTCGCCGCGCGACTCGGGCAGCCACATCACGATGGCGACCGCCCCCGCGACCACCACCGGCACGTTGATCAGGAACACCGACCCCCACCAGAAGTTGTCCAGCAGCCACCCGCCGAGCAGCGGCCCGAGCGGAATCCCGAGCGCGCTCGCGGTCACCCAGACCCCCATGGCCCGGCCGCGCTCCTTGTCGTCGAACAGCACGACCAGCACCGCCCCCGACAGCGGCATGATCACCGCCGCCCCGAGCCCGAGCGCCGCCCGCGCCGCGATGAGCTGCCCGGAGCTCTGGGCGTACGCGCAGGCCACCGACGCCGCCCCGAACAGCATCAGCGCCCCGATCAGCAGCCGCCGCCGCCCGAGCCGGTCCCCGAGCAGCCCCGCCGGCAGCAGCACCGCCGCGAGCACCAGCAGGTAGGCGGTGGTGAACCACTGAAGATCCCCGGTGGACGCGTGCAGATCCCGCGCCAGCGTCGGCAGCGCAACGCTGAGCACGGTCGTATCCAGCCCGACCGCCAGCGTGCTCAACGCCAGCGCCCCGAGCGCAAACCACCGCCCCCGCTCCCCCAGCACCCCACCGCGCCCACCGCCGCCCGACCGGCCCCCAAACCGACCGCCCCCGGCAGCACGGGCACCCGGCTCACCGCCGCCCGCACCCGAACCACCCGCGACCCCACCACCCGCGCCGGCACCACCCGCGCCGGCAACACCCGAAGCCGCACCACCCGCGACCGCGTTGCCGGCACCCGCGTGACCCGCACCCCAACCGTCCTCGCCGACACCGCGCGCAGCTACACCTCCCCCGGCCAACGCGCCCGCACCCGCCACCGCACCGCGCGCAGCCACACCACCCGCAGCCAACGCACCCCCACCCGCAGCCAACGCACCCCACCCGCACCATCGACACCACCCGCGACCGCAGGGCCTGCACCGGCGGCACCCGCGCGGCCCGCACCCGAACCGTCCTCGCCGACACCGCGCGCAGCTACACCTCCCGCGGCCAACGCGCCCGACCCCGCCACCGCACCGCGCGCAGCCACACCACCCGCAGCCAACGCACCCACACCCGCGCCATCGACACCACCCGCGACCACACTGCCCGCACTCGCAGTGCTCGCGCTCGCAGTGCTCGCACCCCGACCGTCCTCGACGACACCGCGCGCAGCCGCACCACCATCGCCCGGGTCGCCCACGCCTACGCCATCAGCACCACCTGCGCCCAGAGCACCGGCAACCGCAGCGCGCGCAACCCCACCACCCACGCCCAGACCACCCGCAACCGCAGCACGCGCAACCCCACCACCCACGCCCGCACCGCCCGCAACCGCAGCACGCGCATCCGCACCACCCGCGCCCGGACCCCCGGGCGCCCCCGCCGAACCCGATGTGAAAGTAACCATATTTTGACAGTAGCTCGAAACTGGTAGCTGCTGTCAAGTTCTATGATGGCGAGCGTGATCGACGACGACGTTCCCGCTTTCCTCGCTCGCCTCGGGCTGCCGGGGCTGGCCGATGTGCACACCCACTTCCTGCCCGAGCGCATGCAGCGCCGCGTCTGGGCCCACTTCGACGAGGGCGCGCCGCTCATCGGACGGGAGTGGCCGATCACCTACCGTGGCACCGAGCTGGAGAGGATCAAGACCCTCAACGACCTGGGCGTACGCACGTTCTCCGCGCTCGCCTACGCCCACCGCCCGCGGATGGCCGCCGATCTCAACGACTGGACGCTCGACTTCGCGGCGCGTACCGAGGGGTGCCTGCCCAGTGCCACGTTCTTTCCGGAGGACGGTGTGGTGGCGTACACCCGCAAGGCTCTTGACCGTGGGGCCTTGATCTTCAAGGTGCATCTGCAGGTCGGCGGCTTCGATCCGGGCACTGCCGAGCTGGACGGCGTCTGGGGACTGCTGGCCGAGGCGGGGGTGCCGGTCGTGGTGCACGCGGGGTCGGGGCCGGTGCCGGCGGTGTTCACCGGGCCGGGGCCGATCGGGGCGGTGCTCGCGCGGCATCCGCGGCTGGCCGTGGTGATCGCGCACGCCGGCGCGCCCGAGTACGAGGATTTCCTGGGCATCGCGGAGCGCTACGAGCGGGTGCGGCTCGACACCACGATGGCTTTCACCGATTTCTTCGAGGCCGAAGCGCCTTATCCGGCGGCGCTGCTACCCCGGCTGCGCGAGCTCGGACTGGCCGGAAAAGTGTTGCTCGGCAGCGATTTCCCGAACATTCCCTATCCGTACGCGCATCAGCTCGAGGCGCTCGCGCGGCTCGAACTCGGTGACGATTGGCTGCGCGCGGTCTGCTGGTCGAACGCCCGGGCACTGTTTCCGGACGCGCCGCGCGGGTGAATTTGCGCGATTGCCGTGCGCGGGCATGTCACGATCATGTACGCACGCGCCGGGTCGTGGAAGGGAGCCGGTCAAATGAAGAAAGCAGTCGGCTGGATTCTGCTTATTCTGCTCATCTTTTATGTCGGCACGAATCCGGGCCCGGCCGCGGACATCGCCCGCGGCCTGGGCGACGGGATCGCGGAGGCGTTCAACAACATCGGCGTCTTCCTCCGCAACCTCGCCTCCTGAGCAGCTCCCGGACCGCTACTTGGTCGCCGGCGTGCCCGCCGCCAGCTCACTCGCGAGCACCGTCCCGACCGGCACGCGGCCGCGCGTCACCCGCCGCGCCACGACACCGGCGACGAGCGCCGCCACGAAGAACACGCTGAACACGATCGCCCCGGTGTCCAGGCCGGACATCAGCCCGTGCCCGGTCACCACCCAGCCGAGCACCGGCGCGGCGATGCCCTGCATGGCGTACCCGACCAGGTAACCCCCGGAGGTCATGCTGGCCCGGTGGTGCGCCGCCGCGTACTTGCTGAAGACCGTCAGCCCGCCCGCGAAGTTGAACGAGTATGCCGCGCCCGCGATCGCCGACGCGATGAAGAACAGCAGCAGCGAGTGCGCTGACCCGGTCGCCACGTAGAGCCACACGGCGACCAGCGACGCGGCCGCACCGAGGATCACCAGCGTCCACTCACCGAGCCGCCGGGCGTATACCGAGGCGAGCACGATGCACAGCGCGAACACCGCCAGCAACGCCCCGGTGACCAGCGCGTTCGTGGACCCGGCGAGCTGCTCGGCGATCTTCGCGCCCAGCGGCAGCACGATCGCGCCCAGCATGAAGGCCGACGCGAAGGCGATCACCCCGGCGAAGAACGTGCCCCGGCTGCCGCGCGGGATGACGATCGCCCGGACCCGCCAGCGCTGCTTCGTCTCCGCCCGGGTGTGCCGCGGCAGCCCCAGGATCAGCACTGCCATCACGGCGATCACCACCGCCAGGACGACGAAGTTCAGGCGCAACGGTGCCGGGGCGTACTGGGTCAGCAATCCACCGACCAGCATCGCCAGCGCGATGCCCAGCGCCGAGATGCCGGTCGCGACCACGCTGGCCCGCTTCTCCTGGCCCTCCTTGCTGAACTCGACCATCGCCACGCTCGCCGGGCTCAGCGACAGGCCGACCCCTATGCCCATGAACGCCCGGCCGATCAGCAGCCACGCCACGTCGTGCGCGAACACGAAGAACAGCACCCCGATCAGCTCGGCCAGCAGGCCCAGCACCATCGAGGCCCGCCGGCCGATGTGATCGGAGATGTCCCCGAGCAGGATCAGCACCGGGATCAACGCGATCGGGTATGCCGCGAAGATCCACGTGATCGTCGTCGTCGAGATACCCCAGTCCGCCTGGTAGAGCGGATACACCAGGGTCGGGCAGGCACTGGTCCACAACGCGAGCGCGACGACGGCACCGGCCAGCCAGAAACTGGTCCGGGCCCGGAATACAGGCATGGGTACTCCCAGAAAAGACGTTGCTGAGTTGCGCGTTGCAAGCTAGCTGATCTGAGTGGCTTCCTGCAACTCATCCCGGCTACGCTGGCAGTCATGGGCAAGGCACTGGGCAAGGACGCGACGTGCTCGATCGCGCGATCCCTCGACGTGGTCGGCGACTCCTGGACGCTGCTGATCGTCCGTGAGGCGCTGGTCACCGGTGCGACACGCTTCCAGGACTTCCGCGACTCGCTGGGCATCGCGTCGAACATCCTGACCGGCCGGCTCGCGGCGCTGGTCGACGAGGGATTGATGGAACGCCGCACGTATCAGGAGTCCGGCAGCCGCCCCCGCGACGAGTACGTGCTGACCGAGGCGGGCCTCAGCCTCAGCACGGTGATCGCCGCCCTCAGTGACTGGGGACGCACGTACCGGCCGCGCCCCGACGGAACGTCACCGCAGTTCAGTGACGCGGAGTCCGGGGAGCCGGCGCGCCTGGCGTTCGTCACCGGGAACGGCGAGTTCGCGTCGCCGGCCGCCATGGTCGCGCGACGCCGTCCCGACTACCCGGAAGCCGCCTAGGACGACCAAGTCCTAAGCCGAGTCAGTGGCCGTAGGCGAATCAGCGATCTGATCGCCGTCCCTCCGCTGGCCCCCGCCACCCCGTCTCGCATATCCGACATTTCTTGAGATTTGCCAGATCGGCTGGGCCGCTGGACAGGCGGGCTCAGCGGGCGGCCGTGCGGCGCTTCCATTCCGTGAGACGGGTGACCGCCTGCTGAGACCCGCGCCCGCATCATGGACCCACCGTCCGCGATGTGGGACCAGCGTCCACTGTAGAGAGTATTTTTGTCACGTAATAAGGCTTTCGCCCGGCCGCTTTTCCGGCCGAATGTGAACCTTGGAGAGTTATGGCTCGTATGTGGGCGCAACTCTCCAAGGTTCACAAAAATCACGATGTGACCGCGGTGTCCACATAGCGGGACGCCCGGCCGCGAACGCATCAGACGGTACGGGCCAGCCGGTCGGCGAGGAGTTTCGCGAAGCGGGCCGGGTCGTCGAGGTCGCCACCTTCGGCGAGCAGCGCGGTCCCGTACAGCAGCTCGGCGGTTTCACCCAGCGCGGGGTCGTCGGCGCGTGCCTCGTGCGCCGAGCGCAAGCCACCGACCAGCGGGTGTCCGGGGTTGAGCTCGAGGATCCGCTTGACCCGGGGCGCGTCCTGGCCTATCGCGCGGTACATCTTCTCCAGCGCCGGCGTGATGTCGTCGTTGTCGCTGACCAGGCAGGCCGGCGACGTGGTCAGGCGGTGGCTGAGGCGGACGTCCTTGACCTGCTCGGACAGGTTCTCCTTGAGGAACGTGAGCAGCGGCGCGAAGTCGCCTTCGGGCTCGGGGGTCGAGTCGTCCGACGGCAGGTCGACCGAGCCGCGGGCGATCGACTGCAGCTTCTTGCCGTCGAAGTCGGGCACCGCCTCGACCCAGATCTCGTCGACCGGGTCGGTGAGCACGAGCACCTCGTAGCCCTGCGCCGCGAACGCCTCCATGTGCGGCGAGTTCTCCACCTGGGAACGGGACTCCCCGGTCAGGTAGTAGATCTCCTCCTGGCCTTCCTTCATTCTTTCCACGTACGCTGTGAGGGTCGTGGGCTCGTCGCCGGCGGTGGACGCGAAGCTGGCGACCTCGAGGATGGCCTTCTGGTTGTCGGGGTCGTTGAGCAGGCCCTCCTTGAGCGCCTTGCCGAACTCGCGCCAAAACGTCGCGTACTTCTCCGGGTTGTTCGCCCGCAGGTCCTTGATGGTGGACAGCACCTTCTTGACCAGCCGGCGGCGGATCATCTGGATGTGCCGGTCCTGCTGCAGGATCTCGCGGGAGATGTTGAGCGACAGGTCGGCCGCGTCCACCACGCCCTTGACGAAGCGCAGGTAGTCGGGGATCAGCTCCTTGCTGTCGTCCATGATGAACACGCGCTTGACGTAGAGCTGCAGGCCACGGCGGGCGTCGCGCTGGAACAGGTCGTGCGGCGCGCGCGAGGGCAGGAACAGCAGCGCCTCGTACTCGAAGGTGCCCTCGGCCCGCATGTTGATGATCTCGAGCGGGTCGGTCCAGTCGTGGCTGATGTGCCGGTAGAACTGGTGGTACTCCTCGTCGGAGACCTCGCTGCGGGGGCGCGCCCACAGCGCCTTCATCGAGTTGAGCGTCTCGTCGCCCATCTTGATGGGGAACGCGATGAAGTCCGAGTACTTCTTGACGATCTCGCGGATCTTCCAGTCTGCGGTGTAGTCGAAGAGCGCGTCCTCCTCGTCGGAGGGCCGCAGATGCACCACCACGGTGGTGCCGACCGGCGCGTCCGGGGCGTCGTCGATCGTGTACGTGCCCTCGCCCTCGGACTCCCAGCTCGTGCCGTGGCCCTCGGTGCCGGCCTTGCGCGTGGTCAGCGCGACCTTGTCGGCGACCATGAACGTCGAGTAGAACCCGACGCCGAACTGTCCGATCAGCTCCGGGCGGTCCTTCGCCTCGGTCACCTTGCGCAACAGCTCGGCGGTGCCGGACTTGGCGATCGTGCCGATCAGCTCGACGACCTCCTCGCGGGTCATGCCGATCCCGTTGTCGCGCACGGTGAGGGTGCGCGCGTCGGCGTCCACCTCCAGCTCGATGTGGAGGTCTTTCGCGTCGGCTTCGAGGCCGTCCTGCAGGATCGCCAGCCGCAGCTTGTCCAGCGCGTCCGAGGCGTTCGAGATCAGCTCGCGCAGGAAGATGTCCTTGTTCGAGTAGATCGAGTGGACCATCAGTTGCAGCAGCTGCCGCGCCTCGGCCTGGAACTCCAGCGTCTCCATCGCATGCACTCCCATAGATCACGGACCGTCGCGTCCGCCCAGATCGTATGACCCGAGCGTGACCGATGCCGCACCGAGGGCTGCACGTCCCTCCTAAGCTCGTGTTTCTCCGGTTTCGCCCCCGCTCAGCAGCCCGGTCCGGCGGCGCGCCCGCCGACGACACGGTAGGCGCGGACGTCGCCCTCGATGTATCCGGCAAGATCGGCCATGGTGCGCGGGGTGTCTCCGGTGACGCCGGTGTACGCGATGATCGCCTGGTCGACGGCGCGGCAGGTGGCGTGCTGGGCGATCAGTTCCGCCGGCCGCTTCATCTGCTCCGGATTTAACGCTAAGTAAGATATCCCGGCAACACTCAGGGTGACGACTGCGGACGTGACTACGTGGCTCAGGTGCATTGATGCACTGTAGGAAGGATTACTTCCGGTAACGACCGTCCGATCGGCTCGTTCCTGATCACCGTGCGTATTGTCCGACCTCCGCGCGGAGAAATTCCAGGATCATTGCTTGCGTACGCCCGTACGCCGGGTTATCGGGGTGCAGATACTGACCGTGACCTTCGTGACGGATGGTGACGAAGCGTTTGGTGGGCCAGGGCACCTGTTCGTAGGCGGCGCGGCCTGCGGCGATCGGCACGACCGGGTCGTCGTCGCCGTGCAGGAACAGCGTCGCCACCGCCGGTCCGCCCATCGGCTCGTCGGGTGCGCGCCCGGCGATGCAGATCGCGGCCTTGATCCCCGGGTCGTGCCCGCGGCCGAGCAGCCCGAGCGTCGTGGTCCCGCCGGCCGAGAACCCGATCACGGCTATCCGTCCGGCGTCGACGTGCTCCGCGAGCGGGCCGTTCGTGGCGACTTCGCGGAGCACGTACGCCGCGTCGGCCGGCTGGTTGCCGACGTCCTCGCGCCGTACGTCGACGAGCGCGTTGGTGTGCGGGTAGGCGGGCGCGACCACGACGTACCCGGCGGCCGCCCACGCCTCGGTGAGCGCGGCGAAGTGCTCCGGCAGGCCGCCGAGCCCGTGGCTGAACAGGATGACCGGACGCCGCCCCGCGGGCCGCGCCGGATACCAGACCGGTGGTCGGCAGGAGGCGCCCGCCGCGGGCGAACGCGAGCGTGCGGGTGAGTACCGCGAGGTCGGCCGCCGCGTGCGCCGTTGTGGCACACCCGGCCAGCAGCACCGCGATGGCCGCCACCGTCCCGAGTTTGCGCACGTCATCAGGCTAGGAACGGATTCCCGCGCCGGACATCGCCGGAACGGGCGGCGGTGCTCACTCACTTTCCAGGGGCTTTACGGGCCGGGCAGCCGTTCCATACCGTGGTGACACAGAGCAACGGTTCCCACACGCTGGAGGATTCCCATGCGTCGTGCCGCTGTCCTACTCGCCCTCGTCCTGGCCGGTCTCTGGATCGCCTCCCCCGCCCAGGCCTTCGCGCACAACAGTGTCCACAATTCCACGTTCCACGCCGTCCTCGACGCGTTGACGCTGCTCGTGGTATCGGCGCCGGTCTGGACGGCCCTGCTGTGGAGCGGCCGCAGCCGTTGGTGGCTGGCCGGCCTGGTCGCGATCGTGCAGATCCCGGTCGCGGTGATCGGCTTCGTCCCGATCGTCAACCCGTACCTGCACCTGACACTCTTCGTGATCGCGCTGGTCCTCACCGCCGTGTCCCTGCGCATCGTGCGCACCCAGGCGCGGCTGAGCTCGACGGCCGCGCTCCGCTCGGCAAGCACAGCCCCCCGTTAACCCGCGGCGCGCCGACTCAGGTGTGGGGACCCGCAACCCCACCGCCGATACTCCCCACACCGGCCGCACCGCCACCCGGTGTGGGGACCGGCAACCCTCCGACCGCCGCCACTCCCCACACCCGCCGCACCGCCAACCCGGTGTGGGAACCGGCAACCCTCCAGGCGCCCAAACTCCCCACACCGACGCGCGGCTCACCCTGGTGTGGGAACCTGCCACCCTCCCACCGCCGCCACTCCCCACACCCGCCGCACCGCCACCCGGTGTGGGAACCGGCAACCCTCCAGGCGCCCAAACTCCCCACACCGACGCGCGGCTCACCCTGGTGTGGGAACCTGCCACCCTCCCACCGCCGCCACTCCCCACACCCAGCGCACCACCACCCCGGTGTGGGAACCGGCAACCCTCCAGGCGCCCAAACTCCCCACACCGACGCGCGGCTCACCCTGGTGTGGGAACCTGCCACCCTCCCACCGCCGCCACTCCCCACGCCCAGCGCACCATCGCCCGGTGTGGGGACCCGCGACTGTCCGCCGCCTCGCACCGCAGACCGGCAAAGCGCGCTCCGCCCCACGGCGCCGGCCGGTGGGCGGGCTTAGCCCCGCACCCAGTGGCCGGTCGGGGCCCGGACGGCCAGGCCGACCACCGCCTGGCCGTCGCGGATCAGCTCGACCTCGGGGCAGCCGTCGGCGGCGGGGTGCCAGCCTGTGCCGTCGTCGTTGCGGACGGCGTTGTGCCGGCAGTGCTCCTCGTCCACGTAACCCCAGGCCATGAGCAGGTCGCGGCCGCCGATCGAGTATCGGCCGACGGTCGCGATGCGGTAGCCGGCGGCACGCCGGAAGTAGTCGGCGCGCAGGCCGGGCACGGGGACACCTTCGAAGGGGGCGTCCTCTACGGTGCGATGTGGGACGTAATCGGATAAGTCAGGTAACACGTTTCTATAGCACCACATCGGGGTGCCGAGCCCGTGGACCCGCGCGGGGACGTGCCGGTGCGGGTGGGAGCGCCGTACCTGCGTACGCGGGAAATTGCCGGAGAATGGGGCGGTGGCTGCCGAGACGATGGTGCCGGTCGGGGGCATCGAGGTGTGTGCTGAGGCGTTCGGGGAGCGTGGCGATCCGGGCGTGCTGCTGATCGCGGGCGGGGCCAGCTCGATGGACTGGTGGGAGGACGAGTTCTGCCGGCGGCTCGCGGCCGGCGGGCGGTTCGTGATCCGGTACGACCATCGCGACACCGGGCGGTCCATCTCGTATCCGGCGGGGCGCCCGCCGTACACCGACGCGGATCTGGCGAACGACGGGCTGGGGGTGCTGGACGCGTTCGGTGTGCGCCGGGCGCACATCGCGGGACTGTCGATGGGTGGGGCCCTCGCGCAGCGGATCGCGGTGGAGCGGCCGCACCGCCTGCTGTCGCTCACCCTGATGTCCACGGCACCCGGGCCGGGGCCGGGCGACGACACCGGCACGCCGTTCGACACGGTCGCGGAACCCGACCCGGTCTGGTCGCAGCGCCGCACCGCCGTGGATCGCCTGGTCAGCGACGTACGGGAGATGGGTGGGCCGTTCACCGCGGACGACGAGCAACTGCGCCGGCTCGTCGAGCGCGTCTACGACCGCACCACCGACATGGCCGCCAGCCAGACCAACCATTGGCTCTGCGGTGGCGGGCCGCCGTTCCGCCAGCACCTCGGCCGCATCACCGCCCCTACCCTGATCCTGCACGGCACCCAGGACCCGCTCTTTCCCGGCGCCGAGGCGGAGACCCTGGCGGTCGAGATCCCGGGTGCCCGCCTGGTCTGGCTGGCGGGTGTGGGACACGAGTTCCCGCCCCGGGCCGTCTGGGACCAGGTGATCGGCGAGATGCTGTCGCTCTGAGACGTTCGTCAGACGGCGATGAAGCCGGCACATGCCGACGACGCCGGTGATCCGGACACACAGGACCATCTCGGTGTGGGTGAGGAGAAGGACGACGCCTTCGAAGGCCGGCAGACCTCGATCGTTGCGGGATCAGGGGGTCGCGACGGTCACCCCCGCCTGGTGGGTGGCGCCGTCGCGGTGGTAGCCGACCTGGACGGTGTCGCCCGGCCGGTGGGACTGCACGGCCACGAGGAGACGGTCGGTGCTGTTGACGGCGGTGCCGCCGACGTCGGTGATCACGTCGCCGGGCTTCAGGCCGCCGCGGGCCGCGCCGAGGCCGGGCAGGACCTGTTCGACCAGGGCGCCGCGGGGCAGGCCGGTGGATTTGGCCATCTCGTCGGTGACCGTCACGCTCAGCACGCCGAGCACCGGGTGCTGGGCGCGTCCGTTCGCGATGAGCTGCCGGGCGACCGACACCGCGAAGTCCATCGGGATGGCGAAGTTCAGGCCGATCGAGCCGCCGCCGCCGTCCGGGGTCTGCGCTCCGGCCGAGTTGACCCCGACCTGCCGTCCCTGGCAGTCGGTGAGCGGGCCGCCGCTGTTGCCCGGGTTGACCGCGGCGTCGGTCTGCACCGCGTTGATCAGCGCGGCGGGTTCGTCGCCCTGGCCGACGTTCACGTAGCGGTTGAGCGCGCTGACCACCCCGGCGGTGATGGTGCTGTTGAGGCCGAGCGGGGAGCCGGCGGCGACCACCGGCTGCCCGACGACCAGCGCCGACGAGTCGCCGGCGACGATCGGGGTGAGCCGGGCCGCGCCCGGGTCGACGTGCAGGACCGCGAGGTCGGTCGCCGGGTCGCGGCCGACCACGGTGGCGGCGACGCCGGCCGGGCCGCGAGCGAAGTCGACGGTGATGGTGCCGCCGGTGACCGGGGCGATGACGTGGTCGTTGGTCAGGATGTTGCCGTCGGCGTCGAGGACCGAGCCGGAGCCCAGCCCGCCCGCGTCGCCGCGCTGCACGTTCACGGTGACCAGCGAGGGGAAGACCTTGGTGGCGACGGCGGCGACGTCGCAGCCGCTGAGGCTCGCCGGGGCGGCGGAGGCGGTCCCGCCCGGTCCGTCGTCGTCGGAGCCCACCCATGCCCCGACCGCGCCGCCGGCCAGCCCGCCGAGAATGACCAGGCCGGCCGCGGCCGCGACCACGCGTCCCGTGGAGGCTTGCATGATGCTCAGCTGGCGCCGAGCTCGTCGGCCAGTTCCTTCTCCTGCTCGTGCGACAGGGAGGTCTGCAGGACCTCGCCGCCGAAGGGCTTCAACGCGTCGACGAACTTGTCTTCCGTACGCTGCTGGCTCATCACCACGACCGCGGCCTTGCCCGGGGTGAGCATGGCGCGGACCCGGTCCCGGAAGTCGTCGTCGATGCCGGACTTGCCGAGCTTGCCGAACAGCGCCCCGAGCGCACCGCCGACCAGCATGCCGGCGAACGGCGCCAGGAACAGCAGCCCGAGCAGGGTCCCCCACAGCGCCCCGGTGGCGGCGCCGCCCGCGACGAGTTTGCCGGGCGTGTCGACGTGGCTGTGCCCCTTCTCGTCGACGGTGACCACGGCGAGCCCGGTGAGCTCCACGATGTGGTCCTTGTTGAGCTCGAGGACCTGGTCGTAGGCGCGCTTGGCGGTGTCGTGGTCCTGGTACCCGATGATGATCAGATCGGACATGCTGCTCCTCCGTCTCGCCGACGCCGTCCGCGCTCGGGTGCGTTGCGTGGCTGAGGCACGCATGCGGATCGATCGACATGGGCGGATCGGAGCGTAGGCAGCGCCCGCAGAGATCAGCCTCATCCATTGCGGATGAAATCGGCCGGCGGGACGGGTCATGCCGGGCGTGGGTGGCGCAGGGCGTTCATCAGGGTCGCGCCGGCCGCGATCGAGCCGGCGCTGGCCACGAGGTACAGCATGACCATGGCGACGGCTGCCGAGCCGGGCAGCGCGGCGACGATCAGCGCGAACGCGAGGCCGGCCGCGCCGGAGCCCACGGTCAGAGTCCACGCCATCGTCTTCTGCGCCGGCGTCCAGTGCTGGGAGCCGGTGGACAGCAGCAGCCCGGCGACCGGGGCGATGCCGGGCAGCACCAGCGCGCCCGCGGTGAGCAGGCCCACGGCCGTGTATTCGACGCCGCCGCCCGCGGTGGGAGCCGGGGCGGGTGCGGGCGGCGGCGCGATCAGGGCGGGCAGGCGCAGGTGCACCGGGATGGCGCCGCGATGGCACGCGGCGACCAGCGACTCCGGCGGGCCCAGCCGCCGGATGATCTCGGCGGGGTCGTCGAGGCCGCGGCGGCGGACGGCGATGTAGTCGGCCACCGTGGTCATCAGGTCGTCGCGCAGGCCGGGGTCGAGATCCTCGCTCTGCGCCCACAACGCGGCCAGGTAGTCCAGGACGAGCGTGTCGGTGTGGGCGAGCGGTGCACTGGTCATGGTCTTCCCCCGTCTGTCCGGTGCGTGGAGGACAGCATCGACGCCGGTCCCGGTCGCGCGCATCGGCCCGTGGGCAGAGTCCGCGGGGGCGGCCTAGGTCTTTCGGCCGACCGACTTTGGACCGATGTGGGCCGTGGCCCGCGTGCGTATCGTGTCCGGCGGGTGGTTCGACGATGACGCCCGCGAAGGGGGATCTCTGGTGAGGCTCGTGTCCCTGCTGCCCTCGGCGACCGAGATCGTGTACGCGCTGGGCCTCGGCGACGACCTGGTCGGGGTGACGTTCGAGTGCGACGAGCCGGCGTCCGCGCGTACCGAGAAGACCGTGGTGGTCGGCGGCCGCGACACGAAGGGCATGAGCCCGGCGGAGATCGACGGCTATGTGAAGGAGCGGATGGCGGCCGGCGACGACCTGTACACGCTGCACGCCGGCGCTCTCGCGGGCCTCGCGCCCGATCTGATCCTGACGCAGGACCTGTGCCGGGTGTGCGCGCTGCCGTCCGGGCACGTGGACGACGCGCTCGAGCATCTCGGCTGCCGCGCCGACGTGCTGTCGCTCGATCCGTACACGCTGGAGGACGTGCTAGGCACCTTCGTCACCGTGGGTGAGGCCGCGGGCGTACGGGAGAGGGGTGTTGATCTCGTCGACGGGCTGCGGGCACGGCTTTCCCAGGTGCGGGCGCGGGTTGCGGGTCGGCGGAGGCCGAGGGTGGCGATCGTGGAGTGGGTGGATCCGCCGTTCACCGCTGGTCACTGGGTGCCCGATCTGGTGACGGCGGCGGGCGGCGAGCCGGTCGCGGCGCGCGGCGGGCAGCGTTCGGTGGAGGTCACGTACGCGTCGATGGCCGCGGCCGGGCCCGACATCGTGCTGGTCACGCCGTGCGGGTTCCACCTGGACGGCGCGGCCGAGCAGGCCCGCACGGTGGTCCCGCATTTCCCGGGGGCTCAGGTGTGGGCGATCGACGGGGACGGCCTGGTGGTGCGGCCGGGTCCGCGCCTGGTCGACGGGGTCGAGGCGATCGCGGCGGTCCTGCATCCGGACGCGGCGTCCCCGGCCAGGCCGGGGACGGTGACGCGGGTGAGCTGAAGTGCTGCCTCAGTGCACGACGGCCGGGGCCTCGGTGGTCCAGGCCGGGCGGGCCGACCAGCGGGTGCGGGCCGCCTCGCGCACCCGGCGGGCGTGGTGCAGCCAGACGATGTCGCGGCCGAACGACCAGGTCAGCGTGCCGAGCGCGATCACCAGCGCGATCACGGCGGCGGCGTGCGGCAGCAGGTCGGGGGTGACCAGGGCGAGCACGACGCCCTGGATCGCGGCGACGGTCTTGCGGGAGAAGCGCGGCGGCAGCGCGGCGGTCATCCACGGCATCGCCCAGGAGGCGGCCACGAACAGGTAGCGGTACGCGCCGAGCGCCACCGTCCACCAGCCGAACCGGTCACCGGCGTACACGCTGAGCACCAGGATCAGGAAGGCGTCGATCTCCATGTCGAAGCGGGCGCCCAGCGCCGAGGTGGTGCGGGTGCGGCGGGCGACCTGACCGTCCACACCGTCGAGCGCCAGCGCCACACCGGCGGCCACGACGAGGATCGCGACGTTGATGTTCATGGTGAACGACGTGACGACCATCGCTGTGACACCACCCACGAGCACGGCGCGACCGAGCGTGACGGCGTTGGCAGCCCCGAGTCGCGCGGCGCTGGTGCGTTCGAGGCCCGCGGCCAGCAACCCGGTGAGCACAATTCCGTAGATCACGCCCGCAGCCAGCCCAAACGTGGTCAGACCCGGCGTAACGGCCAGCAGCCCGAGCAGGACCAGCTGGGCTGTGAGGCCGAGCACCGGTCCGCGTACGGGTGTCGCCGTGGTCACTGGGTGTGTCACCGTGCCTCCAGGTGCAAGATCGGCTGCCGCGTATGGTGGCGGCTGTCAGCGCTTTACACGCGCTGCGGGGACGATCGGTTCAGTTGGGTTCGGCGGTGAGGAGATATCCATGCCGGGTGACGCGCGTGCTTTCTGGCTTGCTTTCCCCGGAAAGGGGGAGCTACGCGAGGAGCCGGTGAGCGATCCCGGTCCGGACGAGGTTCTCGTGCGGACCTTGCACAGCGGGATCAGCCGCGGCACCGAAACACTCGTCTTCACCGGCCAGGTGCCGCAGAGCCAGTGGGACGCGATGCGCGCGCCGTACCAGGAGGGGTCGTTCCCGGCCCCGGTCAAGTACGGCTACCTGAACGTCGGTGTGGTCGAGGCCGGTGACCCGGCGTTAGTCGGCAAGACCATCTTCTGCCTCTACCCGCATCAGACGCGATATGTCGTGAAATCCAGTGCGGTGACGGTGATTCCGGATGATGTGCCGCCGTATCGGGCGGTGCTGGCCGGCACCGTCGAGACCGCCGTCAACGCCCTGTGGGACGGTCGCCCGCTGATCGGCGACCGCATCGCCGTGGTCGGCGCCGGCATGGTGGGCGGGTCCATCGCCGCGGTCCTCTCCCGCTTTCCCGGTGTACGCCTGCAGGTCGTCGACGCCGATCCCAGCCGCCGGGTGATCGCCGACGCGTTCGGTGTCCCGTTCGCGGCGCCGGCCGACGCGCTGGGCGACTGCGACCTCGTGATCCACGCCAGCGCGACCTCGGCCGGGCTGACCCGTTCGCTGGAGCTGGTCGCGGCCGAGGGCACCGTCCTGGAGATGAGCTGGTACGGCGAGAAGCAGGTCACCGTGCCGCTCGGCGAGTTCTTCCACTCCCGTCGCCTGACGATCCGGTCCAGCCAGGTCGGCGGCATCGTCCCCGGCCGGCGACGGTCCTACGGTGAGCGGATGGCGCTCGCCCTGGAACTGCTCGCCGACCCCCGTTTCGACACGTTGATCACCGGGCGGTCGGACTTCACCGACCTGCCCGACGTGATGCCCCGGCTCGTGGACGGCAGTCTCGCGGCCCTGTGTCACGTGATCGACTACCACTGAATCGACTAGCACCGAGGAGCAGAGGTTGTTCAGCGTCACCGTCGTCGATCACATCATGATCGCGCACAGCTTCACGGGCGAGGCGTACGGCCCGGCCCAGAACCTGCACGGCGCCACGTTCATCGTGGACGCCACCTTCCGCCGGCCCGAGCTCGACCCCAACAACATGGTGGTCGACATCGGCGCCGCCACCGAGCACCTGCACGCGATCTGCGCGGACTACAACTTCAAGAACCTGGACGACGTCGCCGAGTTCAAGGGCGTCAACACCTCCACCGAGTACCTGGCGAAGGTGTTCGCGGACCGGCTCGCCGCCAAGATCGCCGACGGTTCGTTCGGCCCGCACGCGTCCGGCGTCACCGGCATCGCGGTCACGCTGCACGAGTCGCACGTCGCGTGGGCGTCCTACGAGCGGGACCTTTGATTCATCCGCTGTACGCGGTGCTGCCGGGCAATGTCGACGACCCAGCGGCACCGAGCGGCGGGAACCTCTACGACCGCAAGGTGCTCGATCTGCTGGCCGCCGACCGCGACGTCCAGGAGATCCTCGTCGACGGCACGTGGCCGTCCCCGGACACCGCGGCCCGCGACGCGCTGGCCGCCGCCCTGCACGACCTGCCGGACCACGCCGACGTGCTCGTCGACGGGCTGGTCGGCTGCGGCGTCCCGGAGATCCTGGAACCGCACGCCCACCGCGTACGGCTGATCGTGCTGGTGCATCTGCCGCTCAGCGACGAGACCGGGCTGTCCGCCGCGCACGCCATGTTCCTGCGTGAACGCGAACGCCGCACGCTGCTGGCCGCGGACACCGTGATCGCGACCAGCCGGGCCGCCGCGCACCGGCTCGCCGACCTGCACGACGGCGTGCACGGCGTCGCGGTCGTCGAACCCGGCGTCGACCCGGCTCCCCTGGCATCGCCGCAGCCCGGCGGCGAGCGGCTGCTCTGCGTCGCCTCGGTGACCCCGCGCAAAGGCCAGGACCTGCTCGTACGCGTCCTCGAAGACGATCTCGCCGACCTCGACTGGTCGTGCACTTTCGTCGGCGCGCTCGCCCACCCCGTCCCGTACCACCACCCAAAGATCCACTTCGTCGGGCCTCGTACGGGGGTCGCGCTCGCTCAGGCGTACGGGCAAGCGGATCTTTTTGTTCTTCCCTCACGTGCCGAGACGTACGGGATGGTGGTGACCGAGGCCCTGGCCCGCGGCCTGCCGGTGATCGCGACGGCGGTGGGCGGGCTGCCCGAGGCGCTCGGCACCGCACCCGACGGCAGCCTGCCCGGCGTGCTCCTGCCCAAGGACGACCGGGCGGCGCTGGCCGAGGCGCTGCGGAGCTGGCTCACCGATGCGGCGATGCGCGACCGGCTGCGTGCCCGCGCCCGCGCCCGCCGTGAGAGGCTGCCCGCCTGGAGCGACACGGCCCGCCGGCTGGGCGCCGTCCTGGACGCACGAGGAGACCACGCATGACCGGAGAGTTCAGCGAGTCCTGGCTGAGCCTGCGCGAGCCCGCCGACGCCGCCGCCCGCGCCGCCGAGCTGCTGCCGCTGATCCCCGGCCCGGTCCGGGTGATCCGCGACCTCGGCTGCGGCACCGGCTCGCTGGGCCGCTGGCTGGCGCCGAAGCTGCCCACCCCCCAGCACTGGGTGATGATGGACCGCGACCCGGCGCTGCTCGACTACGCGCGTTCGCACATGCCGTTCGAAGGGGTCACGGTCGAGACCGTGCTCGGCGACGTGACCTCGCTGACCGCCGCCGACCTCGACGGAACCGACCTGGTCACCTGTTCCGCGCTGCTGGACCTGCTCACCGAGGCGGAGGTCACCGGCCTCGTCGCGGCGTGTGCGGGGTCGCGGACGCCGGCGCTGTTCACGCTGTCGGTGACCGGCGAGGTGACGCTCGACCCGCCGGTGCCCGCCGTCGTCGGGGAGGCGTTCAACGCGCACCAGCGGCGCGTCACCGACGGGCGGCGGCTGCTGGGACCTTCCGCCGCATCCGTTGCCATCGCCGCGTTCGAGAAGGCCGGCGCGACCGTGGTCCCCCGTCCGAGCGCCTGGCACCTGCAATCCACTCCGCTGCTGGACACCTGGCTGCACGGATGGCTGTCCGCGGCCGCCGAACAGAGCCCCGGCCTGCAAACCGAGGCATATTCGAAGGATCGCCGGGCGGCTACGGTCGGTCACGTTGATCTTTTAGCGATCTTCGGCTGAACCCTTCATGCCCGCCCCGGCGTATTAGGGGTAGCAACGGGCAAATGAAGGGGCGGCGACGTGACGCGAACGATCTGGGCTTGGCTGCGGATCCTGGGCGGGGTGGCGATCCTCGCCGTGCTGCTCTGGCGGCTCGGTACCGGCGCCTTCCTCGACGGCCTCCGGGTCATCGACGGCCCGGCGCTGGCCCTCGCCTTCGCGATCGGCGTCGCCACCACCGTGTTCTCGGCGTGGCGCTGGTGCCTGGTGGCGCGCGGCCTCGGTCTGCGGCTCACCATGCGCGCGGCGGTCGCCGACTACTACAAGGCGCTGTTCCTCAACGCGGCCCTGCCCGGCGGGGTGCTCGGCGACGTCGACCGCGCGGTGCAGCACGGACGCGACGAGGGTGACGTCGGCCGAAGCGTACGGGCAGTGGTCCTGGAACGCACCGCCGGCCAGATCGTGCTCCTCGTCGTCGGCGTGACCGTGCTGCTGACCGTGCCGTCGCCGGTGCTCACCCAGATCTCCCGGCACGGCGCTTCGGTTTTCGTCGCTCTTGTGGCGGCCTTGTTCGCGCTCACCCTGGTCCTGCTCGCGTGCCGGCGGTTGCGGCAGGGCGGCTCGAAGCTGGCCGCCGGGGTGCGCACCGGGCTCGCCGAGATCCGCACCGGGCTGCTGGCCCGCCGCAACTGGCCGGGCATCACGCTGGCCTCGACCATCGTGCTGGCCGGGCACCTGGCCACGTTCGTGGTCGCCGCCCGCGCCGCCGGATCGCACGCCTCGATGCTGCGGCTCGTCCCGCTGATGCTGCTCGCCCTTCTCGCCATGTCGCTGCCGGTCAACGTCGGCGGCTGGGGACCCCGCGAGGCCGTCACGGCGTGGGCGTTCGGCGCGGCCGGCCTCACCGCCACCCAAGGCCTGACCACCGCGGTCGTGTACGGGGTTTTCGCCTTCGTCGCCGCACTGCCCGGCGCGGCCGTGCTCGGGACGCGCACGGCACGGCGGCTGCGGACGGCCTCGCTCGCCAAGTCCGTGCGCACCGTGGCGCCCGTCTCGCCGGCCGTCGGCTACGTGCCCTCTTCCGAGCCGGTTTTGGCGCGCACCGGGGCCTGAGTTGCTACTCGCCGAATCTTTCGGTCAAGCCATAGCGCAGCAGCACCACGTCGCCGATCTGACGGACCTCCGCCAGCCTCGCCCGGTTCCGCGGGCCCCACGGGAACGTGCCGTCGTACACGAACCGCGGCGCCCGCGAGTCACCGACGAACAGCGGGGCGACGACCAGCTGAAGCTCGTCCGCCAGTCCCTGGGTAAGGAACTGGGTGTGCATATGGCCGCCACCCTCGACCATGAGCCGGCTGATGCCGCGCCGGGCCAGGTCCTGGGTTATCCGCTGAAGATCAACCGGGTCGCCCGCATCGACAATCGTGGCGTTTTCCCCCAGTTTGTCCCGAGCTTTGTCGGCGACCCCGGATGCGCAGTAGACCAGCTTCAGCGACTCGCCGGTGGTGAAGAACCGGGCTGCGGGATCGATGCCGCCGCTGCCGGTGACCGTCACCTTGACCGGGTCGGCCGGCACGCCGCGAGCGACCCGGGCCGCGCGCCGCCGCGGTGAACGGATCAGCAGACGCGGGTCGTCCTGCCGGATCGTCGCGGCGCCCACCAGGATCGCGTCGCAGCCTGCCCGCACGTCGTCGACACGGTCGAAATCGGCGTCGTTGGACAGCAGCAACCGGTCGGGGCTTGCGTCGTCCAGGTATCCGTCAATGGACATGCCACAGCTCAGCAACACATAAGGACGCTCAACCACCGACCGCAGCCCCACCCTCTGCTCGACTTGCGTCCAAGATAATCCGGGCGAATATGAGTGGCACGGTCGCGGTCTGAACCGGTGGGATACCGGCGCGGGATCAACGAGGAGGACCGATGAAGGAAGCCACGGTGCGGCAGCAGGTGACTGTTCCGCTGCGCTTCGGGGACGGCTACACCACCACGGCACGGGTGATGACCTTCGACGGGCTCGTCGACGGCAAGGAACACCTGGCCCTCGGCCTCGGCGACTGGCAGCGCGCCCTGACCAAATGCGCGGCCGGCGGACGGCCGCCGCTCGTGCGCCCGCACAGCGAATGCCTCACCGGCGACGTGTTCGGCAGCCAGCGCTGCGACTGCGGCCCGCAGCTCCGCGAGGCGGTCGAGAAGATCGCCGACCAGGGCGGCTTCCTGCTCTACCTGCGCCAGGAGGGCCGCGGCATCGGCCTGTACGCGAAACTCGACGCGTACGCGCTGCAGGATTCCGGGCTCGACACGTACGAGGCGAACGTCGCGCTCGGGCACGGCGAGGACGAGCGTGACTACAGTGCTGCCGCGCAGATGTTGTTCGCGCTCGGCGCCGACCGCATCCGGCTCCTGTCGAACAATCCGGACAAAGCGGACCAATTGTCTGATTGCGGCATTGACGTGGCCCAGCAGATCCCGACCGGAGTGCACCTCTCCGCCGCTAACGTCCGATATCTGGCCACCAAGGCGTCGCACACGGCTCACACGATCGAGCTACCCCTGGCCGAGTGACGCTTTCCGGCCGGGTTCCGGCAATATGGGGAGGATGGACGACCTCCTGCTGTCCGCGATCGACCAGGTGCCTTTCATCCTGGCCGTCTGCGAAGGCCCGGAACTGCGGGTCCTGACGCTGAGCGCGGCCACCCGGTCGGTGCTGCCCGGCCGCGAGTTCCGCGGCCTGCCCATCCGGGACGTGATCAGCGACCTGGTCGGCCAGCAGATCGTCGACGCGTACTACGAGGTGTACCGCACCGGCGCCCCCGTCAACGGCGAGGAATGGCGGGTCCACCTCGACCAGCCCGACGGGTCGGTGCTGGAGATGTACGCGAACTTCACCATCACGCCGTGGGTGGTCGACGGGGAGCGCCGCGGGGTCGTCGGGGTCGGCTTCGACGTCACCGACATGGTCCGCAAACGCGTCGACGAGGCCGCCCACCTGCAGCGCCGCTACGAGCAGAGCCGCGACGTCGTGAACGCGCTGCAACGGGAACTGCTGCCGGCCGGGTTGCCGGTGCTGCCCGGTGCGCAGGTGGCCGCCTCGTACCTGCTGGCCGACGCCGACACCGCCGCCGGTGGGGACTGGTTCGACGCCGTGCCGCAGCCTGGCGGGCGGGTGGCGCTGACGGTGGGCGACGTGGTCGGCCACGGGGTGACCGCGTCCGGGGTGATGGGGCAGCTGCGCGCGGTCATCCAGGACCGGTTGAGCGACGGGGCCGGGATCGTGGAGGCGCTCCAAGCCGCGGACCGCTTGGCGGCGCGGGTGCCGGCGGCGCACGCGACAACCGTCTGCCAGGTGTTGTTCGACCCGGTGTCCGGGGCGGTGACATATTGCACCGCGGGTCATCCGCCACCGCTGGTGATCTCGGCGGGCGGCCGGACGCGCTACCTCGACGGCACCGGCGGGGCGCCGCTCGGCACCGGCGGGACGTTCCCCGTCGGAGTCGCGCACCTCGAGGTGGGCGACGTGCTGCTGCTCTACAGCGACGGCATCCTGGAAAGGCCCGGGCGCACGTACGCGGCCAGCCAGGCCGAACTGGCGCGGATCGCGGCGGACAGCGCGCTGGGGCGGGCGTTGCACGAATCCGACGCGACGGCGGCCGAAAGGGTGTGCGGGCAGGCCGTCGAGCTGCTGGTGCGGGCCACCGGGCACCTCGACGACATCACGCTCCTCGCCGTGCAGCGGGTGCCGGTGGCCGGGGCGTTGACGCTGTCGCTGCCGGCACGGCCGGTGGTGCTGCGGGAGGCGCGGCGGGCCCTGGACGGGTGGCTGGACGGAGTGGGGGCTACCGAGCAGGACGTGTTCGTGCTGCAGCATGCGCTCGGTGAGCTGATGACGAATGCGATCGAGCACGCGTTCGACGGGGTGGCCGCCGGGTCGGTGGTGGACGGGTCAGGGCCGCCCGTGGACGGCTCCGCCTCGTCCGGACCGTCGCCGGACGGCGGCCGCGGCCCGAAGGTGACGCTGCGGGCGACGCTCACCCCAGCCGGTGTGATCGAGGCAACCGTCACCGACCAGGGCCGCTGGCGGGAACCGGAACGCCAACCCACCCGCGGGCGCGGTCTCGCCCTCACCGCCCAGCTCGTCGACAGCCTGCGCGTCGAACCCGGCGCCGACGGCACGGTCGCCCAGGTCCGGCACACGCTGGTGCGTCCGGCCCGGCTTCTCGACGTACACCAGCACCCCGCCCCCACCCCCACCCAAACTCGCAAAACACCCGACGAGCCAGAGTTCCGCGTGCTCGAACAGCCCGGCGGCCACGAGACCGACGTGCTGCTGGAGGGCCCGCTCGACACGACAACCGCCTTCCAGGCCCGCCAGGAGCTGTTGCGCCGCAGCCGGGGCGGCACGGTCGCGATGACCGTCGACCTGTCCGCGGTGACGCACCTGTCGAGTGCCGGCGTGTCGGCGCTGCACCAAGTGGCAGAGCAGCACGCCGAGCAGAAGGCGGCTTTGACACTGCGCGCGGCGTCCGGATCGCCGGCGCAGGTCGTGCTGGAGATGGTGGCCCTTGATCACCTGACTCCCACGACGTCCGTCTGACCACCACCTCCGTACTCGGAATTCCGTGAATTTGCGATCGCGGAAGGCACGCTACGTGGCGGGGCGAAGGGGCCGGGCGTTATCCACATCGCGGGTTTGTCCACAGGGCGCGAGCCGAATGTCGGTCCCCCTCTCTAATATCGCCACGTGACTTCGCCATCCGAGCCTCCCGTCTCCGCCGCCGTGGACGTGCTGAACCGCGTCTTCGGCTATCCGGCCTTCCGCGGTCAACAGGGCGAGATCATCGACCATGTCGTCGGCGGCGGTGACGCGCTGGTGCTGATGCCGACCGGCGGCGGCAAGTCGCTGTGTTATCAGATCCCGGCCCTGGTCCGGGCCGGCACCGGCGTGGTGATCTCGCCACTGATCGCCCTGATGCAGGACCAGGTGGACGCGCTGCGCACCGCGGGCGTCCGGGCGAACTTCCTGAATTCGTCGCAGGACTTCGAGGAGCGGCGGATCGTCGAGGCCGAGTTCGTCAACGGCGAGCTCGACCTTCTGTACGTCGCGCCCGAGGGGCTGGGCGTGCCGGCGACGCAGCGGCTGCTCGACCGGGGCAAGATTTCACTGTTCGCGATCGACGAGGCGCACTGCGTGTCGCAGTGGGGTCATGACTTCCGGCCCGACTACCTGGGTTTGTCGATGTTGCACGAGCGCTGGCCGGACGTGCCCCGCATAGCGCTGACGGCGACCGCGACCAGTGCCACCCGGCAGGAGATCGCCACCCGGCTGCAGCTGGCCGACGCGCGGCATTTCACGGCCAGCTTCGACCGGCCGAACATCCAGTACCGAATCGTCGCCAAGAACGAGCCGCGCCGTCAGCTTCTCGAGCTGCTGCGCACCGAGCACGCGGGCGACTCGGGCATCGTCTACTGCCTGTCACGTGCGTCGGTGGAGAAGACCGCCGAGTTCCTGACGCAGCAGGGCATTCAGGCTCTACCGTACCACGCCGGCCTGGACAGCCGGGTGCGTGCCGAGAACCAGTCCCGCTTCCTGCGTGAGGACGGCCTGGTCATGGTGGCGACGATCGCTTTCGGCATGGGCATCGACAAGCCTGACGTACGCTTCGTGGCCCACCTCGACCTGCCGAAGTCCGTCGAGGGGTATTACCAGGAGACGGGGCGCGCCGGACGGGACGGGTTGCCGTCGACGGCGTGGCTGGCGTACGGGCTGCAGGATGTGGTGCAGCTGCGCAAGATGATCGAGAGCTCGGACGGGGACGCGGCGTTCCGGCGCAACGCCTCCAAGCACCTGGACGCGATGCTGGCGCTGTGCGAGACGGTGTCGTGCCGGCGCGGTGAGCTGCTGGCATATTTCGGGCAGACGGTCGACGGCCAGGGCTGCGGGAACTGCGACACGTGCCTGACTCCGCCCGAGTCGTGGGATGCGACCGTGCCCGCGCAGAAGATGCTGTCGACGGTGTGGCGGCTGGATCGCGAGCGCCGGCAGAAGTTCGGGGCCGGGCAGTCGATCGACATCCTGCTGGGTAAGGAGACCGACAAGGTGCGGCAGTTCCGGCATCACGAGCTGAAGGTGTTCGGTGTCGGGACGGACCTGCGTGAGGCCGAGTGGCGCGGGGTGATCCGCAAGCTGCTGGCGGCGGGCTATCTGGCGGTCGAGGCCGACTACGGTGCGCTGGTGCTGACCGCGCGCAGCGACGAGGTGCTGCGCGGCGACGCCAAGGTGATGATGCGGCGCGAGGTGGCGGTCAAGGCGCGGGCGCCGAAGGCTCGTTCGGCCGCGACCCCGGGGGCGGCGCAGGCGGCCGAGTTCCCGGCGGAGGCCGCGCCGGTCTTCGAGCGGCTGCGGGCATGGCGGGCGTCGGTGGCGAAGGAGCAGGGCATGCCCGCGTACGTGATTTTCCACGACGCCACCCTGCGCGCGATCGCCACGCTGAACCCGTCGACGCTGGCCGAGCTGGGCACCGTGAGCGGGGTGGGCCAGAGCAAGCTGGCGAAGTTCGGGCAGCAGGTGCTCGACGAGCTGCACGGCTCGGCGCCCGCTGCGCAAGCGGAGACCGTCGCGGATTCGTCGGGGTCGCCTTCCGGGCGGGCCGCTTCGGTGGCGACCGTCCGGGCAACGACCGCGGCCACGGCTGAGGCGAAGCTGACTTCCACCGGCACGCGGGAGGTGCGGCAACGCGGGCCCGAATCCGAGCCTGAGCTGTTCTTCGATCCTGACGAAGAGCCGCCGGACGAGTACGGCGACTGACGCGAGACCGGGGGCGGTGCCCGCGTCTGGTCTGACCGGGCGTGCCGCAGCGTGCGTCCGCCGTTCGCTGCGTGCGTCCGCCGTTCGCTGCGTGCGTCCGCCGTGCGCCGCCTGCATCACCGTGCGCTGCGTCAGCCAGACGCGACTGTGGGCGATTCCGCTCGCCGGGTCGCGTGGCACTCTTGGCTCGGCGAAGCGATCGATTGCTGCCAGCGTTCGGAACAGTGTCTCGTGTGGGATTTCCGGAAGGCTAAGCGCGCCTGCGTCCGCCGTCTCACTATTCGTAACTGTTCAACTGGTTCCGTCGGCGGGGAGTCCCCGTGCGAGGCGACGCCGCCAGGTCCGGGCAGGTCCCAGCTCCCCACAGTGGCCGCCCCACCCGGGCGTGGCGAGTCGCGACGCCGAGGTGACGGTTGCCCACACCGCAGCCACCCCCACCCCCGTGTGGGCAGTCGCGACGCCGAGGAAGTTGCGGTTGCCCACACCGCAGCCACCCCCACCCAGGTGTGGGCACCCGCCACGACCGGAAGGTCCCAGCTCCCCACAGCGACGGTCCGCGCAGGTCCGCCGCGCAAGGTCAACTCATCGGAGCGTGAGCGGCGCCAGAAACAGCTGAACAGTTCCACTATCCGGAACAAGACGCTCGTATCGTGGGCGATCGTCTAATGAGGACGGTCGATTTATCAGCGTTGGTTGGCTTTTGCGGGGCGCGATGGGGGTCGGATTTCGAGACCTTGGAAAGTTACGCCCACATACGAGCCCTAACTTGCCAAGGTTCCGATTTCGCGGACACGCGGCGCGCGGGCTGCCCAAGAACTGCACACGGACAGCCACCTGGCATGCCGACATGAGACGTAGAAAGGTGTGAATGGTGATAAAATTATTATTATGCGGACACGTTCGCGCGGTCATGGGCGGTCGGCCTCCCGGGCAGCCGGGCCCGCACCGCGCGCGACAACCGAGGGCCATTCGGGCCGGGCGCGCCATCCCGCGAATGTGTCCTCAAGAGGGATCTTGTCGAGCGGCGCGGCGCCGTGGAGTCCCCAAGCGCGCCGGGCCACCAGCGACGTCGACGGCCGAGGACGAGCCTGCCCTCGGGTCGCGTCATTGCCGAGCTGTTGGTCGTCCGCGAAGCGGGTGGCCGCGGGCAAGCGGCCGCGAAGCAGGACGCCGCGGGCGAGCGGCGGCGAACCCCGAGGCCGGGCGGGGGAAGGGGAGGCGAGGCCGGGGCCGGCCTCGCCGGGGGCGTTACTGCTGGGCGACCACGTCGACCATCCACTGGATGCCGTAGCGGTCGGTGAGGAGGCCGAAGACGTCGCCCCACATCTGCTTTTCGAAGGGGACGTGGACGGTGCCGCCGGCGGCCAGCTTGTCCCAGACGTCTTCGAGGCCCTCGCCCGGGTCGCCGCTCAGGCTGATGCTCATGTTGTTGCCGGCGGTGAAGGGCATGCCGGGGGCCGTGTCGGAGGCCATCAGCATGTAGCCGCGCGGGGAGGTGACCATCGAGTGCATGACCTTGTCGGCGACGGCGGGGTCGGGGTTGCCGAACTCGCCGAACGTGTTGACGGTCAGGTCGCCGCCGAGGATGGAGTGGTAGAACTCCATGGCCTCGCGGGCGTTGCCGTTGAAGGTGATGTACGGGTTGAGCTGGGACGCCATCGCGGGCTCCTTCGACTGGGTGACCTTGTGTCCGCTGTCACTGACCGACGCTAGACCCCACCTCCGACAAAAAGAGCCCTCCGGGGAACACATCCCCCGGAGGGCCCCCTGCGAAATCGTCAGCGGTGGTCGGAACCGGTTGATTCCACCGCGGCGCGGCCGGCTTCGAGGCGGGCGATCGGTACGCGGAACGGGGAGCAGGAGACGTAGTCGAGGCCTACCTCGTGGAAGAAGTGCACGGAGTCGGGGTCGCCGCCGTGTTCGCCGCAGACGCCGAGTTTGAGGTCGGGGCGGGCGGCGCGGCCTTCTTCGGCGGCGATGCGGACGAGGCGGCCGACGCCGTCGCGGTCGAGGGACTCGAACGGGGAGATGCCGAAGATGCCCAGTTCGAAGTAGCGCCAGAAGAACGCGCCTTCGACGTCGTCGCGGGAGAAGCCCCACGCCATCTGGGTGAGGTCGTTGGTCCCGAACGAGAAGAACGAGGCCGCCGAGGCGATCTGCCCGGCGGTCAGTGCGGCCCGCGGGACTTCGATCATGGTGCCGATCAGTACGTCGACGCCGGAGTCGCCGACCACCTCGTCGATGATGCGGGCGGCCTCGACGCGTACGGTCTCGAGCTCCTGGACGGCACCGACGAGCGGCACCATGATCTCGGGGTGGGGTGTGCCGCCGTCGCGGGCCAGTTCGACGGCGGCTTCGGCGATGGCGCGGACCTGCATGCCGAAAAGTCCGGGAATGACCAGGCCCAGCCGTACGCCTCGCAGCCCGAGCATCGGGTTCTGCTCGTGCATGCGCCGCACCGCGGCCAGCAACTGCTCGTCGTGCTCGTCGGTCTGGCCGCGTTCGTGTTCGACGGCGACCTTGACGGCTAGTTCTTCGAGCGAGGGCAGGAACTCGTGCAACGGAGGGTCGATGAGGCGAATTGTCACGGGAAGTCCGTCCATTTCCCGGAAAATCGCCAAAAAGTCGGCGCGTTGCAACGGCTTCAACGCGTCCAGCGCCGCATCCCGATCCGCATCGGTACGCGCCAGGATCAGCCGCTCGACAAGCGACCGCCGATCCCCCAGGAACATATGCTCGGTCCGGCACAACCCGATCCCTTGCGCCCCAAACCGCCGGGCACGAGCGGAATCTTCCGCATTATCGGCATTTGTCCGCACCCGCAACGCCCGCAGCGAGTCGGCGTGCGTCATCAACTGATCCACCGCACCGACGAGACGAGACGTAGAAGGCGCCAGCGACCCCTCAAAATACTGAACGACCTCCGACGGCCGGACCGGCACCGACCCCGGATACACGCGCCCGGTGGTCCCGTCGATCGACACCACGTCCCCCTCGCGGACCACCTGACCGTCCACCGTGAACTGGTCCCGCCCGACGTCGAGCGCGTCCGCCCCGCACACGCACGTCTTGCCCATCCCCCGCGCCACCACCGCGGCGTGCGACGTCTTCCCGCCACGGCTCGTCAGGATCCCTTGGGCCGCGATCATGCCGGGTAGGTCGTCCGGGTTCGTCTCCCGGCGTACGAGAATGACCTGTTTGCCCTCGTCGGCCAGCTCGACCGCCCGCGCCGAGGTGAACGCGACCTCGCCCGACGCCGCACCCGGTGAGGCCCCGATCCCCGAGGTCAGCGGCCGGGGATCGCCGGATAAGTCGAACCGCGGGAACATCAGCTGCGCGAGCTGGGCGCCGGTCACCCGGTCGAGGGCCTCGTCCAGGTCGATCATGCCTTCCTCGACGAGCTGCGAGGCGATCGTGAAGGCCGCCGCCGCGGTCCGCTTGCCGACCCGGGTCTGCAGCATCCACAGCTTGCCGCGCTCGATCGTGAACTCGATGTCGCACAGGTCGCGGTAGTGCCCCTCCAGCGTCGCCATGATCTGCAGCAGTTCGTCGTACGACTTCTTGTCCAGGCCTTCGAGGTCGGCCAGCCCGATGGTGTTGCGGATGCCGGCGACCACGTCCTCGCCTTGCGCGTTCTGGAGATAATCCCCATATATCCCGCTTTCGCCGGTGGCCGGGTCGCGGGTGAACGCCACGCCGGTCCCGGAGTCCGGCCCGAGGTTGCCGAAGACCATCGCGACCACGTTGACCGCGGTGCCCAGATCGGCGGGGATGCGTTCCTGACGGCGGTACACCACGGCACGTTCGGCGTTCCAGGAGCGGAACACCGCGGCGACGGCGAGATCCATCTGCTCGCGCGGGTCCTGCGGGAACTCCTGCCCGGTGTGCTTCGAGAAGATTTTCTTGTACGCCGTGACGAGTGCCCGAAGATCCTCGGCGTCGAGCTGGACGTCGTCGGTGACCCCCTTCGCCGTCTTGGCCTCGTGCAGCGCGTCCTCGAACTCCTCGCCGGGCACGTCGCAGACGGTCTTGCCGAACATCTGGATGAGCCGCCGGTAGGAGTCCCAGGCGAAGCGGTCGTTGTCGCCGGCCTGGCGGGACAGCCCCGCCACCGACTCGTCGTTGAGGCCCACGTTCAGGACGGTCTCCATCATGCCGGGCATCGAGAACTTGGCCCCGGAGCGCACCGACACCAGCAGCGGGTCGGCCGGGTCGCCGAGCCGGCGGCCCATGGCGCCCTCCAGCGCGGCCAGGTGCTCGTCGATCTCCGCGCCGAGGCCCTCGACCTGTTCGCCGTCGGTGAGGTAACGCTGGCATGCCTGCGTCGTGATGGTGAATCCGGCGGGCACGGGCAACCCGAGGTTGGTCATCTCCGCGAGGTTCGCGCCCTTGCCCCCGAGCAGATCCTTGAGGTCCTTGTTCCCCTCGGCAAAGTCATAGACGTACTTCACGCCAGCCACCCTTCGGGTTTCGATTCAACGACTTGAATTCCTCCTGCCCTGAGATTCGTAAGGCTAAGCGCAGCGTTGCCGAATGGCTATCTCCCCGGGCATCACTGTTCGGTAAGCGCTTTCTTCGCGCAGTTCCGCGCAGCGTGGCCCCCGGGTAGCCTCTGCGTGATGGAAAGCCTGCGCCGGCGGTGCGAGGCTCGGCTGCGCGGCATCCGCATCCCGAGCCCGTTCGACCTGGACGCCTTCTGCGCCGAGCTGGCCGGGCGGCGCGGCCGCCCGCTGCTGCGCCACGCCGTGCCCGGGCTCAGCGCGGACGCCCCGTGCGGGCTGTGGGTCGGCACCGACCGCGCCGATCACGTGTTCTACGACCCGGGCACCTCGCCGCTGCACGCCGAGCACATCGTCCTGCACGAGCTGGCGCACATCCTCAGTGGACATTCCGGCGCCGACGCCGGCCTGTCCTCGCTGTTTCCCGACCTCGACCCGGCCACCGTACGCCGGGTGCTGGGCCGGGTCGGCTACACCACGGCCCAGGAGCGCGAGGCCGAGATGATCGCCTCGCTGATCCGTGGCCGTCCGCCGCGCGTCGCCGCCGGCCGGCTGGCCAGCTCGCTCGGTTTCGACGACTGACGATGGTCCTGACCACGGCGGTTCTGCTGGTGCTGTGGGGCGTGGTGGTCGTCCGGCTGCCCACGCTGTGGCGTGACCGGCGGCAGCGGACGCTGTGGGCGGCGATCCTGTGCCTCGCGCTGGCCCGCACGGCCGCGTTCGATCCGGTCGACGAGCGTCTCGGGGTGCCGACGCTGGCTCATCTGTTCGGGGTGCTGGCCGCGTACTTCCTGCTGCGGTTCATCGCGCTGGCCACCGGCCGCGGTGGCGCGCGCTGGCAACCGGCGCTGGCCCTCGGGGTGCTGGTCGCGCTGGAGGTCCTCGCGGTGGCGGCCGGGGGCATCGACACCCGTCCCGACCTGATCGCGGACGACCTGGGGGCGGCGCACGTCGCGTACTGGGTGATCCTGGAGGCCTATCTGGGCGCCGTGCTGGTCACCGCGTCGAGGCTGTTCGCGTCGGTGGCGCACCAGGCGCCGCCCCGGCTGCCGCGGCTGGGCCTGCGCGCGATGGCGGCCGGAACCGCGCTGGTGGCGCTCTACGCCTCGGTGAAATCAGCGCTGATCATCGCGTACGGGGCTGGGGTGCCGGTCGACTTCACCCGGTTCGAGCCGGTCGCCCGCGTCTTTCAGGGGACGGGACTGCTGCTGGTCCTGCTCGGGCTGCTGGTGCCGGCCACCCGGCGGATCCGGTCGGCGGTACGGGCGTACCGGTCGCTGCTGGTGCTGCGCCCGCTGTGGACCGCCATGCACGACGCGTTCCCCGAGGTCATCCTGTTCTCCCCGCGCCGCGCCGTGATCGAACTGGCCGGGGTCGACGACGTGCACCTGCGCCTCTACCGCCGCGTCATCGAGATCCGCGACGGCATGCTCGCCCTGCGCGGCTTCCTGCCCGCCACGTACGCCCCCCAGGCGTACGGGGAAGCTGGGATGGAAGCGCAAGCGATCGCACTCGCCTTGCACCGCAGGGAGACCGGGGAAGCGCCGAGCGAGACGCCGGGCACGTGGGCGGCGGTCGGGCCGGAGATGGCCGACGAGGTCGCCTGGCTGAGCCTGGTCAGCAGCGCGTTCCGGCGGATCAGTCCGGGCGGCGTTCGGACTCCCACACCTTTCGGATCAGCTCGCTGATCGTGTCGCGGCCGCGGGGCGAGACGTCGGCGGCGCGCATCGCGATCTCGGTGACGCCGGCGTCGCGCAACGTCTGCAGCAGCTCGAGCTGGCCGTCGACGCGGCGGGTCTGCTCGTCGTCCAGGAAATACGCCACCGGGACGCCGAAGTAACGCGCCAACGCCGTCAGGTGCTGGACCGTCGGGTTGTCGCGTTTGCCGGTGCGCAGCTGCCAGATGTAGGTGTGCGAGATCGGCACGCCCTGATCGGTGCGGATCGCCTCGGCCACGGCCATGTAGCTGGGCTCCGTCCGGCCCGCGGCGCGGGCCTGACGGAACAGCCGGTCGAGCTTCTCGGCGATGGAGAAGGCGCCCACCACGCCCGCCTCCTTCTTCGAGCGGCCGACGACGCCCATGAGCAGGGACGCGCAGGTCGCGCGGCCATGCACATCCCCCGATGTCGGGCGTCATAAACTGTGGTTGATGAAACCGGCCTGAGCTTATGGCACCGGCTCGGCCGGGCTCAACCCCCGGTAGGGTCGATTCTCGTGGCGGAGATTGCCGAAGGCCCCGAGGTATCGACCCTGCTCGACGAGTTGACGACGCCGGCCGGCCGCGCCGACCCGTATTCGCGGTATGCGCGGCTGCGCGCGATCGGCCCGGTGCTGCGGGCCGGCGACGGCGCGCTGGTGGTGACGAGGTACGCGGATTGCGCGACGGTGGTGCGTGACTCCCGGTTCGGCCACCCGCCCGCCGGCATGCTCGCGATGCTCGGCCTGGACGACTGGGCCGAGCACCCGTCGCTGTACGCGCTGTTCACCAGCATCCTGACGATGAACCCGCCGGATCACACCCGGTTGCGGCGGCTGGTCAGCTCCACGTTCACGCCCCGGCGGGTGGGTGCGCTGCGCGAGGCGATCGAGGCGAAGGTCGGCGAGCTGCTCGACGCTCTGGGCGACGGCGACGACTTCGTGGCCGGGTTCGCGTTTCCGCTGCCGGTGTTCGTGATCGGTGAGCTGCTCGGGGTGCCCGCCGAGGACCGTCCGCAGTTCCAGGGCCTGGTACGCGACGCGACCCGGGTGACCGACACGATCGACCCGGCGACCCTGGCGGTGGCCGACCCGGCGGCGCGGACGATCCGTGACTATCTGGCCGCTCTGGTCGCGCAGCGTCGCCGCGATCCGCGTGACGATCTGCTCAGCGCGCTGGCAGCGGTCGAGGCGGAGGGTGACCGGCTCAGCGAGGACGAGCTGCTCACGATGGCCGGGCTGCTGTTCATGGCCGGGTTCGAGACGACCACGAACCTGCTGTCCAACGGTCTCGTGGCGCTGACGGACAATCCCGGCGAGGTGCCGGGCCTGCTGGCCGATCCGGTCACCGCGGTCGAGGAGCTCATCCGGTACGACTCCGCGGTGCACCTGGTCAGTCGCGTGGCGTGGGGACCGGTGACGCTGGGCGGGGTGCCGATCGAGCCGGGTGACCGGGTGGTGGCGTACCTGGCGGCGGGAAACCACGACGAGGAACGGTTCAAGAATCCGGGGCGGCTGGATCTGTCCCGGCCGGACAATGCGCCGCTGTCGTTCGGCGGCGGCATCCACTATTGCCTGGGTGCGCCGCTGGCCAGGTTGGAGGCGCAGGTCGCGTTCCCGGCGGTGATGCGGCGTTTCCCCGGCTTACGCCCGGCTTCCGACGGCGTGCAGCGCCGGGACAGCTTGACGATCAAGGGATACCAGAGACTGCCGGTGACCACCGGCTGACACAGTGGAGCGCCGCTGCGAATTCCACGGGGGAAGAACTCGCAACGGCGCACCGCGAACATTAGACGAACTCTGGGCCGCCTGTCTATCCCACCCGCTGCACGACCGAGCCGACAAGTTTCTGCCAGTCGGCGCTGAAGTTCGCCGCCGGGGTCGCGCTGCCGAGCTGATAGATCGCGTACGCGTCGACGAGCACCACGTTGCCGGTCTGCAGGATCGCGACGGCGGTGTCCGCCGTACCCGGGTGTTTGGGCTCGTACTTCTTGTGGCGCAGCACCACGGTGCCGGTCCAGCCGCCCTGGTTGAGCGGCTGCAGGTCGACGGTCTCGGTGTAGGCCGGCTCGGAACGGTCGGCATTGACGACGGCCGGCACCGACAGGTTTTTCTGGCAGCTCTCGGCGAGGCCCTGCAACGCGGCCTGCCCGGCCTGCGCGGCGGTGACGTCGGGGTAGACCAGGGCGGTCTGGTCCAGGGTCTGCGCGCCCTTCTCCCCCTCGTCCACGAAGGAGGCGGCGACGACCTGCCCGCCGGGCGGCACCGGCGGCGCGGTCGTGGTGCCGCCGCAGATGCTGACCAGCTGATTCGCGTTCGGCGTGTCGTCCGGCGGGGTCCAGGTGGGGCCGATCTCGTTGGCCTGCAGCAGCGCCCCGCGCATCGTCGTCACGTCGATCTGCCGGTTCGGATCGGGCGCGTCGTCGTCGCCACCGGACGAACACCCGGCGGCCACGGCCAGCGCACAGGCCGCGGCGGCGGCGACGCGGGTGGCTCGCTCGGTCAGGAACATCGGGCCATAGTGCCAGACGCGAGCCGATCTCCGACGCCGCCCTCGACCGTCTGACCAGGGGTGATGTGGTGGATTCGGAGCGTAGCATCGCGCCGGCCGCCGCTTCGGGTTAGGTTGACCTCCTGGCGATGTGCTTCAGGAGGCCGCATTGACCGCGATCGAGGTTCTGGCGGGCCGGCTCCGCGCGGAACTCGGGGCCGATCAGGTGATCACCGATCGGCAGGAACTCCGGACGTACGAGTGTGACGGCCTCGCCCATTACAAGGTGGTCCCGGCGCTGGTGGCGTTGCCGCACACGGCCGCGCAGGTGGCGTTCGTGGTGCGGGCGTGCGCGTCGTTGTCGGTTCCGTTCGTGGCCCGGGGCTCCGGGACCGGGTTGTCCGGCGGGGCTCTCCCGCACGCGGACGGGGTGCTGATCGTGACGTCCCAGATGCGGAAAATTCGGGAAATTTCGCCAGAAAATGAGCGAGCCGTGGTGGAGCCCGGCGTGATCAACCTGCACGTCACGAAGGCCGCCGCCCCGACCGGCTACTACTACGCCCCCGACCCGTCCAGCCAGCAGATCTGCTCGATCGGCGGCAACGTCGCGGAGAACTCCGGCGGCGCCCACTGTCTCAAGTACGGGTTCACCACCAACCACGTCACCGGCCTGCAGGTGGTGACCCCCGACGGCGACCTGGTACGCCTCGGCGGCCCGGCGCTCGACCCGCCCGGCTACGACCTGCTCGGCGCGTTCGTCGGCTCCGAGGGCACGCTCGGCATCGCCACCGAGGTCACCGTCAAACTGACCCGCCTGCCGGAGACCGTCCGCACGCTGCTGGCCGCCTTCCACGGCGTCGACCAGGCCGGCGCGGCCACCTCGGCGATCATCGGCGCGGGCGTGGTGCCGGCCGCGATCGAGATGATGGACGCCCTGGCCATCGAGGCGGCCGAGGCGGCGGTGCACTGCGAGTACCCGGCCGGTGCCGCCGCCGTGCTGGTGGTCGAGCTGGACGGCCCGGCCGCCGAGGTCGAAGCCCAGTTCGAGCAGGTCACCGCGCTGTGCTCGGCCCACGACGCCTTCGAGATCCGGGTCGCCGCCGACGACGTCGAACGCGCGCTGATCTGGAAGGGCCGCAAGTCCGCGTTCGCCGCGGTCGGGCGGATCAGCCCCGACTACATCGTGCAGGACGGGGTGATCCCGCGGACCGCGCTGCCCTCGGTGCTGCGGCGCATCGACGAGCTGGCCTCCTCGCACGGTGTCCGGGTCGCGAACGTGTTCCACGCCGGCGACGGCAACCTGCATCCGCTCGTGCTGTTCGACGACGACGTGCCCGGCCAGGCCGAACGCGCCGAGGAGGCATCCGGCGCGATCATCGACCTGTGCATCGAGTACGGCGGGTCCATCACCGGGGAACACGGCGTCGGCGCGGATAAAGCGAAATACATGCCACGCATGTTCACCGACGACGACCTCGACACGATGCAGCTGGTCCGGTGCGCGTTCGACCCGGCCGGCCTGGCCAACCCCGGCAAGATCTTCCCGACCCCCCGGCTGTGCGGCGAACGGCCCGGACGACATCGGGGCGCGCACCCGCTGCAGGAGGCCGGCGTCGCGGAGGTCTTCTGATGGCGACGCTTGACGGCCCGGCGGCGGGGGCCTTGCTGATGACACGCTTGACGGCCGGCGGAGGCCCTGCTGATGACGACGCTTGATGAGCTCACCCGGCCCGCCGGCGACGACGACGTGGTGGCCGGGGTGGCGGCGCGGCTGGTCGCGGCGCCGGCGTCCACCGAGGAGGCGGCCGCGCTGATCGCCGCGACCGGCGACATGACCGTGGTGGTGCGCGGCGCCGGCACGAAAATCAACTGGGCTCCCCCACCACGCACCCTCGACCTGATCATCGACACGCACCGGCTCACCGGGGTGGTCGAACACGCCGCCGGCGACCTGATCACGGTGGTGCGGGCCGGGACTCCGCTGTCCGAGATCGACCTCGGGGATCAGGTGCTGGCGCTGGACGGCCCGGACGGGAGCACGGTCGGCGGGACGGTCGCGGTCAACACCAGCGGCCCAAGGCGCATGCACTACGGCACCGCGCGGGACCTGCTGATCGGCATCACCGTGGTACGGCCGGACGGGAAGATCGCGCACTCCGGCGGCAAGGTCGTCAAGAACGTGGCGGGCTACGACCTGGGCAAGCTGTTCACCGGCTCGTACGGGACACTCGGGCTGATCACCGAATGCGCCTTCCGCCTGCATCCCCGGCCACCCTTCTCCCGGTACGCCCGTTCCCCGGCCCCCGTGACCTCGGTGGCGGCGGTGCTCGCGGCTCAGGTCGCTCCGACGGCCATCGAAGTGGACTCCGCCTCGGGTGACCTCGTGGTGCTGTTGGAGGGGACTGCTCAGGGCGTACGGGATCGGGCCGCAAGGGTGGAAAAAGCCATCGGCGGCGACATCACCGAATCCGCGCCCGAATGGTGGGGCCGCTACCCGTGGAAGCCCGGCGGCATCGGCATGAAACTGTCCGTGCCGATCTCCAAAGTGGCCGCTCTGCTCGAGGGCGATCATGTCGTCCGGGGATCGGCCGGGACCGGGGTGCTCTACGCGGCCGCCCGCGACATCTCCGAGGTCGAGCTGCTGCGCGCGACGTGCGTACGGGCCGGCGGGCACGCTGTTGTCCTCACCGCCCCTTCCGACGTGCGGGACATCTTGGACATGTGGGGGCCGGTTCCCGGTCTCGCGCTGATGCGCCGGATCAAGGACCAGTTCGACCCTTCGCACCGCTTCGCACCCGGCCGATTCGTGGGAGGGATCTGATGGTCGACGCCACCTGGGGAACCGGTGAGCCGCCCCGCGACGTGCTCGGCCCGGTACGCGGCGAGCCCGCCTTCGACGCCGACCACCCACCGCGGGCCGACCTGATCGCCGACTGCGTACACTGTGGTTTCTGCCTGACGACCTGCCCCACGTACGTGCTGTGGGGCGCCGAGGCCGACTCGCCGCGCGGGCGCATCTACCTGATGAACTCGGGCCTCGGCGGCGAACCGCTCAGCGACTCGATGGTGCAGCATTACGACCGCTGCCTCGGGTGCATGGCGTGCGTGACGGCGTGCCCGTCCGGCGTGCAGTACGACCGGCTCATCGAGGACACGCGCGCCCAGGTCGAAAGACGCCATTCCCGTACGCCTCGCGACCGTGCCCTGCGCGCCGCGATCTTCGCCCTGTTCCCGTACCCGCGGCGGCTGCGGCTTCTGCGGGGGCCACTACGGGCGTACCAGAAATCGGGTCTGCAGGATCTTGTCGGCCGCAGCGGCCTGCTACGCCGGATGGCACCCAGCCTCGCCGCCATGGAGTCGCTGGCCCCGCGCCTGCGCAAGGTGCCACGCCCGCCCAAACGGGTCGCCGCCCGCGGCCGTCGCCGGGCCGTCGTGGGCATGCTGACCGGGTGCGTGCAGAGCGCGTTCTTCCCCGAGGTCAACTCCGCGACCGTACGGGTGCTGGCCGCCGAGGGCTGCGACGTTCTGATTCCGCCCAGCCAGGGGTGTTGCGGCGCGCTGAGCGTCCACAACGGCCGCAAGGCCGAGGCGCAGAAGTTCGCACGACGGCTGATCGACACCTTCGAGAAGCTGGCGATGGACTATTTCGTGGTCAACGCCGCGGGCTGCGGGTCGTCGCTGAAGGAGTACGACGTGCTGCTGGCCGACGACCCGGTTTATGCGGCGCGGGCGGCGGCCTTCACGGCAAAGGTCCGCGACCTGGCCGAGCTGCTGGCCGAGCTGGGGCCGGTGGCCGTGCGGCATCCGCTGCCCCTGTCGGTGGCCTATCACGACGCGTGCCATCTCGGGCACGCGCAGGGGGTGCGGACCCAACCCCGTGCCTTGCTGGCGGGGATCCCCGAGCTGAAGCTTTCCGAGATAGCCGACCCGGAGCTGTGCTGCGGCTCGGCAGGCATCTGGAACGTGCTGAACCCGGAGCCGGCGGCCGAGCTGGGCGACCGGAAGGCGCGAAATGTCCTGGATACGGGAGCTGACCTGCTGGTGACCGCGAATCCGGGGTGCCTGATGCAGGTGGCGTCCGCGATGCAGCGGCAGGGCGCCGCGATGGCGATGGCCCACACGGCCCAGGTCCTGGACGCCTCGATCCGCAACCTCGGCACCGACGGACTACTCAGTCCCTGACTCGTCTTGCATCAACCGAGGCGGAGGATTACCGGAACACCGGTGCGCCCGGGATAACGTCGCACCATGAACGAATGGCGGCGGCCGCGGGAGACCGCCGAGCACGAGCCGAGCGGCACGGATCCGACCGCGGCACCGGCGATGCCACGCGACAACGTCACGGCGCCGTGGCAGTGGCAGCCCTTCGCAGCGATCAATCGGCGGATGTCGTTGGTTCTGGCCAAGTCCGCGTTCACCGATGCTCTGAATACGCTGTTTGTTTCGACGCCGGTGGACGACCTCCTTTTGTATTACCCCGGACCTGGGTTGCGGCCCTTCACCCTGGACATCAGCTGGCCGTCCGACGGCATCACGATCTGGGCCGACCCCACCACAATCGCTCAGCTCGACTCAGATCCGGCTTGGCCGATTCGCTCGTGCCATCCGGCATGCCTCACGTTGCTGACCGCCGGTTGTCGCTGGCAGCCACCCGAGCCGCCCACCTCGAGTCCCACCGATCAAAGCTTGTTCGCCGCCGTGTCCCACGTGCGGCATCGCATGGTCGGGGCAGCACAGCCGCGGCTGGACGTCATTGCCGTCTTGATCCGGGACGGGCGTGTCGGGGATGTCCTGCATCGCTGGACGTTCACGCTGGCCGCCATCGTCCGCCTGTTCGTCGCCCGGCTCGTCGACCTGCTGCTGGCGATGGCCAGTCAGGCCAGTCTTCTCGAGCACGGGCGTGCCGCCGCCGCGCGACCGCGCGGGCGCGTCGTGCAAACCCCCGTGGTTCCCCGTGGCCCTGGTTCGGCACAGCAACTGCGTGTCGTTGCTGGCCTGCGGGAACTCGGACGTGCACCGGGCCTCCCGTCCATCCTGGGAGACCACCGTGCACATCTCGTCCCTGCTGGCGTCGGCTGATCCGACGCCGCTCATCTGGGCCTTCGCGTCCCTGGTCGGCGCCGTCGCGGCGGCCTATTTGATCAACACGATCGCCGGCCTCGGAACCGGCGTACGCGGAAGGCACGCGCGGTCACAGGTGCGGTTCACCCATCGGTCGATCTGCCAAATCGTCGCCTCCCTATTCGGACGCCACCCTCGCCCACGTCGGCGGAACCGATGAGCCGGCCCCCGCAGTGCCCGCGGGTGATCGCATTGCGCATCCTGGCGGATCTGCGCCTTGGGACCAGCTACCGTCAGATCTGCGCGAGCCTGAACGCCGACCGGGTCCCGACCCCGGGTGGGTCCCGGCGCTGGTATCCGTCGCACCTGTCCCGTTTGCGGCACACGACCTGGTTCCACGAATTGGAGAAGACGGGCAACACCACCCTGCTGCTGAGCCGTACCCGGGCAGGTACGTCCCATTGAGCCCGCGGGGACCTGCATGTCCAGGCAACGTCAATGGGAAGGGTCCGGCGCGACGAGGCCGGCTCGTTGGGCGATCGCGGCGGCCTGGGCGCGGTTGGTGGCGCCGAGCTTGGTCAGGATGTGGGTGACGTGGACGCTGGCGGTCTTGTTGCTCATGAACAGGCGGGCGCCGATCTGCGTGTTGGTCAGGCCCTCCGCGATCAGGTTGAGGACCGCGGTCTCACGAGGGGTCAGCCCGTACGCGACGGGCTGCTCCCGTTCGGTGACAACCGGGGCGAGCACGTCGAGGCGGGCCAGGCGCGCCAGGGAGCGGATCTCGGTCAGCAGCGGCGCGTGGTTGTGGGCTGCCTGTGCCGCTTCGCGCAGGCAGTCGCGGGCCGGCGACCGGTGCCCGGCGATGAGCAGGGCCTCGGCTTGGCGCCATTGGGCGTACGCGACGCGGTGCGGGCGGTTCAGGAGGGTCCAGGCGCCGGGATCGGATGCTCCGGCGACGCGGGTGAGTTCGGCGTTCCAGGTGGCGCCCTCCGCGGCCGCGGTCGCGTAGAACGGGTGCGCGGCGAACGGGTCCCGCTTCAGCGCTTGGTGGGCGCGCCGGAGTTCTTGGACGGAATGCTGAGCCAGCCGGTCGGCGGCGGGGTCGTGTTGTGCGCGGGCGGTTTCGGCGATGTCGGCGCAGGCCCGCATGGCCGTGGTGAGGATGGCGGCGGTGAAGCGGCGATACTCGCCGTCGTCCACCTTGGGCAGCGAATGCAGGATGCGGCTCAACGCCTCCCGCGGCCGATGCGCCCAGAGGTCGATCCCGCCCCGGTCGACGAGGTTGCCGCCGTAGAAGAGGTTCTTGGGATGGGTCACCGCCTCGACGGCCGCCCAGCGGGCGGAAGCGGCCGCGACGTCGCCGGACAGCATGTCCAGGATCGCCCTGATCATGTGGTCGTACGAGGCACCGGAGGTCGGAACGCCGTCCGTCGCGGCGAGGATCACCGCCTCGGCCTCCGCGTGCCGGCCCAGCTCGGCCAGCGCTTCGAAAAGGTCGCACCGCAGAAGTTGGGTGACGGCGGCTTGGTCCAGCCCGTCCCGGTGGGCCGCGTCGATTGCCGATCGCGCCGAGGCGGCGGACTCCTCCAGACGGCCGAGCACCAGCAATGTCTCGGCGCGTTCCTGGGCGACCCAGGGCGTGGCCGGGTGACGCTCGTGGCGTTCGAGCATGGCTTCGATCTCACCGAGTTTGGCCGAGCCGGCGTCGACGTCACCGGCGTCGAGCAGCAGCCAGGCCAGCAGGCACAGGTTCGAGACCTCGCTGCTGACCGGCACCTCCGAGCGGCAGGCGTCGAAGGCTTGATCCAGGTAGTGGCGGGCGTCGTCGTCGCGCCCCAGCTCCCACAGTGCGCCGCCATAGGAGAGAAAAACGACAGCGTGCTCCATGCGTACGGGGAAGTCGGTCAGCAGTTGCATGGCGACGTCGAACGCTGCGAGTCCGGCGCCGTTCTCATCGAGCTCGCGATAGAAACCCATCCGCTCGTACAGCAGGGCCCGTCGTCGCGGATCGGTCTCCGGCGGCAACGTGCGGACGGCTTCCTCGGCCAGCGGCAGAGCCCGCTTGGTGTCACCGCACCGGTCGAGGGCGGCGAGCGCGTTCAGGTACGAGGTGATCAGGTCGGCTCCGGCCGGCCGGGTCGCGGCCGGCACGCGCGGCCACAGGGCGATCAGCCGCTCCCAGTGGGTCGCGGCCTCCCGGTGGGCGTAGATCCGCTCGGCATCCGTCGCGGCGGCCAGCCGCCACGGCATCTCCGCTGTCGTCTCGCCAGCGGCCGCCCAGTGCTCGGCGACCTCGCCGGGACCGTCCGCGGCAGCATGCGCGGTCAACCCCCGCGCGACGGCGGCATGGCGCTCCCGCCGGTCGCCGGCCAGCAGGTCGGCGGCGATGGCTTCGCCGACCAGCGCGTGCCGCAGCCGGTATCGGCCGTCGGGGCCGGGCCGGTCGATCAGCCGGGCGTCGACAAGCTCGCGTACCGCGGCACTCAACCGACGTCCGATCAGGCCGGTTATCGAGGCCAGCAGCGTGTCGTCGAGTCCGCGGCCGGCCACGGCGAGCGCGGTGAGCACCTCGCGGCCGTCGTCGCCGACGGTCTCGACCCGGGAGATCAGTAACTGTGCGAGGGCGCTCGGCAGCCCGACGCCGCGCTGCGGTGCGGCCTCGTCGCGGGTGCCGGCGACGACGAGTTGCTCGGTGAAGAAGGCGTTACCTTCGGCGCGCCGGAACACCTCGTCGACGAACGGTGCGGGCGCCGCCGCACCCAGCAGACCACCGACTTGCTCGGCGACCTCCGGATAAGACAGGCGGCCCAGCGCCAGCCGCACCACCGCGGTCTGCCGGGCGACCTCGGCGAACCACTGATCTCGTTTCGCGTCGGCGTCCTCCTCCCGGCACGTCATTACCAGCCGGATGGCGCCGTCCACCGTCAGATAGGACAGGAAGTCCAGCGTCGTGGCGTCGGCCCAATGCACGTCCTCGACCAATAGCGCACAGGGGCGCTCCGCCGTCAGCGCGACCACCAGATCGCATAACGCGGCGAACAGCCGGCCCCGTTCCCAGCCCTGGACCGGGCCCGGTGCGATCGCCTCCGCGGCCGTACCCCAGGTCGGCAGCAGCCGGGTCAGTTCGGCACGCACGTACGGGGGACATCGATCCAGCACGGCCGGGCCCAGCGGTCGCAGAGCCTCGGTGAGCGGGAGAAACGGCACCCGCTCGGACATCGGCAGGCAATGCCCGACGAGCACCGTCACGCCGGCGGCGGTGGCGTGACCGATGGCCTCGGTGACCAGGCGGGTCTTGCCCACGCCGGCCTCGCCGACCAGCAGTAACGCGCTCGGCCCGGATCCCGCGACGAGCGCGTCCGTCACCAGCGCCAGTTCTCTGCGACGACCCACCAAGGGCAACGCCCGAGCCATGCCCACCAGCAGATCAGAGCGGCAGACCACCGTCAAACGGATGATCCGCCATATTTGGCCCACTCGGTTAAGGCACGCCAAGCCGGTCTAAGGCGGCGGCCGGGTAATCGCTGCGTGGGTGCCCGATCCGATACCTGACGCCTAGCCACACCCTCGGAACAACGGCAAAGCCTGATGAGGAGACGACCATGCCGATCCGAACTCGAGTAGCCCACGTAGCCGTCACCGCTGTGATCGCTTCGCTGTCCTTCGGCGCGCTACCGGCGAATGCCGGCCCGGCCAACGAACCGGCTGATCAGACCTGTGCCAGGGTCGACGCTTTGGCGCTGCGCTTCCGCACCGCCGGATTCTCGGACCAGGCGGCCGAGAACTTCGCCGTCCTCACCCGAAGCAGCTGCGCCGGCGACGTCTGAAGGCCGTGGCGCGTCACAGCGAGACTACCGAGCCGGGCTCGCACCGATCCGGGTGTCGAGCCGGTCGGGCAGCGGGTAGACCTCTTCGCGCGGGAGCTGGGCTGCCGCCGCCTGGTGGTCACCGGCCGCCAGCAGGTCGCGGATGCGAGCGACGGCCGGGGTGATGTCGTTGATCGCGACCGTCCATTCGTCGACGTACCGGTCGACTGCCTCGCCGGAGAGCCCCAATTGCAGCGACCGATACGGCAACGCCTGCAACCGCAACGAGCGTTCCGGGTCCCATTGCACGCGCACCGGGCTGCTCTTGAGCCGTCGTGACCAGTCCGCTCTGCTCGCGTCCATGTCGCGGTCGTAGTGGCTCAGGCAGGCCCGGGCGAGCGCCCACTCGAAACCGGCCCGTGTGATCTCCACGGCCAGCACGTGTTCCTGCCCCGGCTTCGTGGCCCAACCACACCGGTACATCATCCAGAGGAAGGACGGCTTGATCCACGTCATCCGATCACGCTGGAACGGGTCCACGAACCGGCCCGCGGCGACCGCCGGCGTCGCGATCCGCGGCGAGTACGCCTGGTAGACAGTGATGGTGTCGGCCGTGTACTGGGCACGGACCTGGCGGGCGGGAACGGACACGCCGCTGATCCTCGCCCAGACGGCCGGACCGGTCCACCGAAATTCGGCACGCGCGGGTTGCCGTCAGAACTCGGCGGCGGCGAGGCCGTTCGCGTGGGCGAAGAGCACCAGCTGGACCCGGTCGCGGGCGCCGACCTTGGCCAGGACGCGGCCGAGGTGGCTCTTTACGGTCGCCTCGGTCACCACCAGGTCGTCGGCGATCTCGCCGTTCGTGCGGCCGCGCGCGACCAGGACGAGCACCTCACGCTCGCGCCGGGTCAGCGTGCCGAGGTCCTAAGCCGAGTCAGTGGCCGTAGGCGAGTCAGCGATCTGACCGCCGTCCGTCCGCCAGCCCTCCGCCACCCCTCGAAATATCCGACATTCCCGATATTTATTGGATTGGCTGGATCGCTGGGCAGGCGGGCTCGGCGCGCAGCCGCGCCGGCGCTTCCATTCCGTGAGACAGGCGACCGCCTGCTGAGACCCGCGTCCGCATCATGGACCCACCGTCCACGATGCGGGACTATCGTCCATTATGGAGAATACCTTTGTCACATAACGAGGCTTTCGCCCGGCAGGTTTCTCCGGCCGAATGTGAACCTTGGAGAGTTATGGCTCGTATGTGGGCGCAACTCTCCAAGGTTCACAAAAATCCACGATGTGACCGCAGTGTCCACATAGCGGGACCGCCCGGCCGCGAACGGATCACCACAGCGCCTCAGCTCTGGTACCACCACAGTCAGGACTTACTCGTCTAGTTGGAACCTGGGCCTGCCGACCGATCCCGCCGTGCCGCGAATCTTGATCGGGAGCGGAGATCCAGTCGGAGAACAGACTGCGAGGATCAGGTCCCGTACGCGTGCGGCCCCGGCTCACCCGCAGGTGGCGGCTCGGGTCGCGGTTGGACCGCCAGCGCGGAGGCGAGGGCGTTCTGGGTGTGGGTGACCCGTGGCCGCAGCAGCGTCCAGTCGTTTCCGACGGCCATCGCCTCGTTCTCGCTGTCCACGGCCACGATCAGCTCCTGGAGCAGGCCGCTGATCCGCAGTGACCAGTTCCGCCGGGTCTCGCCCGAGGCCCGCTCGGTCAGCGCGTTCCAGCGGGCCACGAGATCATCCATGGCGGTGCGTACCGGGGGCCACGCCAACCCGCGCTGACTGGCATTGTTGGTGCTCAGCACCGGCGGCAGCCGCGTCGCGGTGACGGCACGGGTCTCCGACTCCAGCGCCCGGGCCTCGGTGTCCCAGGCCGACCGGCGCTGCGACCGGTAGACGAACAGCCCGCCGATGACCAGCGCGACGATGAACGCGATCAGCAGAAGCCACGCCAGCGGCCCCCAGGTGCCGGATTCCGAGGCGACGGCCGCGACGGAGGGGGTTGTGGGCTGCGCGGCCGTGGTCGTCTGCGTGGGCTCGGCCGGTGCGACCTCGGTCGTGGTCGTCGTGGTGCCGGCCGGTTCGGTGGTCCGCGTCGGCAGGGTTCGCGTGGCAGGGGTCGATGTCGGCGATGGGGTGGGCTTGGTGGTCCGTTCGGGCTCCGGCGTCTCGGTGGGTTCCGCCTCCGTCTCCGTCTGCGCCGCGCCGGAGGCGGGACGCTCGAACGACCGTTCCGAGGATCGGCCCGAAGGCAGGCTCGACGGGTTTTCGCCGGTCCCGTCGCACGCGGCCAACCCGAAGGAAGCGCCTATCAGGAGCCCGGCCAGAACGGCGGTGCTCACTCGTTGATGCGTGCGCGAGGATCCCATGCGTGGCTCCCAATCGCCTGAGGACTGGTCGCGACGCTAGCCCCAAGCACCGTCCCGGAAATCATCCGCGACTGGTGATTGGTCCGCGTGATCCCTTCTGGACACGTTCATCAGGGCGACGTGATCGCCGCGGACCTCGCCGACCATGGCGAAATCGGACCGGTCCACAGCGCAGCAGAACGGGAAGATCGTCGGACAGGTCGAGGCGTCCGGACTCGGGTTGGCTCGCATACGCGCGGGCATGTTCGGCGGCGCCCCGCGTGATGCCCGCGACCAGCTCCGCCCGCCCCGGCTCGGCACCTTGGAGAAGATCGCTCAGGTATCTCGCACAGGCAAGGTCCTCCGCGGTACGCCCCGTGCAGACCAGCGTGCACGGCGCCCCGGCGTGACTCGTGCGGATCCACCGCGCGGTGGCAGCGGCGTTCCGTGCCGATGCCGCCAGCAGCGCCACCGGGTCACGATGCCGGACGAGCCCACGCGTCCCGTTCGACGTCGCCTGGACCAGACGCCGGCCCCGAAGCCGCGCGGTCGACATCTCGAACGGCGAGTTCCCGACGTCGAAGTCCGCCGGCTTGAGCCCTCCGGTCTCGCCGACGAGAAGGCAATCGGGATACCGGCGCCGGAGATCTCGGCCGGCCTCCGACGTCGCCGCACAAAGTATTTCCGTGGCACCACGCTCGAACGCGACCGCGGCCGTCGTAAAGGCTCGGATGACGTCGATGACGACAACGACAGTGCCGGGCGGGACCTCCGCATCCATCCCGACGATCGCCACGGCACGCACCGGAACGACCCTATCGCCCCGCCGAGATCCCGGCCGGACGCCGGCGGCGGCTGGTGCACAATGACCTGATGCAGGACGAGGGTGACGCGGCGATGAACTCCCGGCGCTGGATGACCGACACGACGGCGCTGTTTCTCGAGACGGCCGCCGCGCTGCCCCTCGGCCCGGACAGCCTGCTGCCCGGCTGGAGCCGCGCGCACGTGGTCGGGCACGTCGCGGCCAACGCCGAGGCGCTGATGAATCTGGTGCGGTGGGCGCGGACCGGCATTCCCTCCCCCATGTACGCCTCCCCGCAGGCCCGGGCCGACGGCATCGCACTGGCCAGCCGGTTACCCGCGGATGAGCTGTCCGCGTGGCTGCACAGCTCGGCGGCACGGCTCGACGCGGCGTTCGCGGAGCTCACCGACGAGCAGTGGCGGAACCCGGTCGTCACCAACTCCGGCCGCACCGTGCCGGCCACCGAGATCGTGTGGATGCGCGCCCGCGAGACGTCGGTGCATTCCGTCGACCTCGACGCCGGGGTGACCTTCGCCGACCTGCCCGCCGGCCTGCTCACCGCCCTGTGCGACGACATCGTGGCCAAACGCGGCAAAGGCGCGGGCCTGACGCTGACGGCTACCGACGCCCCCGGCCGCTGGCAGCTCGCCGAGGTGGCAGGCCCGGGAAGCGTGTCCGGCCCGCTCGCCGAGATCACCGCGTATCTGACCGGCCGCCCGCATCGTCTGGACGCGGCGCCCACCCTTCCTCCATGGCTCTGACGAGCAGGCGTACGGCGGGATTGGTGGTGTCGCTCGGATAAGCCAACGCGATGTCGAGCGTCGGCACCGGCGCGGTGAACCGCCGCAGTCGCACACCGGGCACCTTCAGCGCGCGGGCCCGGCCCGCCGGAACCGCCGCCACGACGCTGCCCTGCGCCACGGCCCGCAGCAGTTGCTCGTCGTCCGGTTCGTGGCGGACCAGGTTGAAGCCGCCGCCCGGCCAGACCTGCGCGATCGTGCGGTCGAACATACCCGGGCCGTTCTCCCGCGGCCACATCACCGCCGGGACACCCACCACGTCCGTACGGGAGATCCGGCGGCGGCCCGTCAGCGGATGGCGGGCCGGCACCGCGAGCAGCAACTCCTCGCTGTCGAGGTGCCGGACGGTCAGCGCGGGCTCGTCGAGAGGCGGGCGCACGAACGCGGCGTCGAACCGGCCGGACAGCAGGCCGGCCACGTTCGGGGCGGTCCAGCCGGTCTCCGGAACCACGTCGACCTGCGGGTGCGCCGCCCGGAAGCGAGCAACCAGCGCGTCCACCCGGCCGCCGCGCGCCGACCGCGTGTAGGCCAGCCGCAGCCGGCCGTCGCGACCGTGCACGGCCGCCAGTATCCGGGCCTCGGCGGCGTCCACTTCGGCCAGCAGCCGGGACGCCTCGGCGGCGACGCGCTCGCCCACCTCGGTGAGCGTGCAACCGCGTGCGTGGCGGACCACCAGGTCGGTGCCGAGCTGGCGTTCCAGCGCCCGGATGTGCTGGCTCAGCGCCGGCTGGGTCAGGTGCAGACGGGCCGCCGCCCGGGTGAAGTGCAGCTCCTCGGCGAGGGCGCGGAAGGAACGGAGGCGGTCCAGGTCCATCCTCGAACCGTAGAACGAATTCCCGGCGTACGGGATAAGCGGTTGTGATGGGTGGTGCGGCAACCGGAATTGGCCTCCGCGCCGGAGATGGCCGCAGGGTCGGGGCATGGCGGATGTGGTGGTGGTGGGCGGCGGTATCATCGGGCTCACGGCGGCGCGGCGGCTGCAGCAGCGCGGGGCGGACGTGACGATCTGGACCGCCCATGACGTACGGGACACGGTGTCCTCGGTCGCGGCCGCGGTCTGGTATCCGACGCATACCGACGATGACCCGCGGGTGCGTCGGTGGGCCGCGTCGGCGTACCGGGAATTCATGCGCCAGGCCGACGCCGGTGTGCCCGGGGTGATGGTTCGCCACACCCGGATGGTGCTACGGTCGCCGCTCGCGGCATTGCCGTGGTGGGCCCGGTCCATCGGCGACGCGGTCCTGGCCGGCGGCGAGCTCCGCTTCAGCGCGCCGCTGGTGGAGATGGACACGTACCTCGCGTGGCTTCTGTCGCAGCTGGTGGACGGTGGTGCGACGGTCGTGCGACGGCGGCCGGTGTCGCTGGCCGCGGCGTCGGCGGCGGCGCCGATCGTGGTGAACGCGACCGGGCTGGCAGCCCGCGAGCTGTGCGGCGACACGGCGGTGTATCCGGTGCGCGGCCACATCGTGCTGGCCGACAATCCCGGCCTCGTCGAGTCGGTGCGCGACGAGGACAATCCCGCGGGCCTCACGTATGTGCATCCGCGCGGCGACGATGTGGTGCTGGGCGGCACGTTCGAGGAGGGGCTCTCGTCAGTGGCGCCGGATCCGGTTGAGGCGGCGGCGATCGTGCGGCGTTGTGGTGCGGTTGTGCCAGAGCTTTCCGGCGTACGGGTAAGGGGGTCGCGGATTGGTCTGCGCCCGGCTCGTCGGGGTGGTCCGCGGGTGGAGGCCGAGGGTCAGGTCATCCACGCGTACGGGCATGGTGGCGCGGGCGTGACACTGTCGTGGGGGTGCGCGGATGACGTGGCTTCATGGGGCGATCACCTCGCGTAGCAGGAGGCGGCTGCGCAGCCCCCGGACGCGGAGTCCGGCCTTGAGACGGTGTGGTTTCATCTCCGCGAATGTCGGATCCGCGGCGAGTGCTTCGTGGTAGTGGTGACGGCCCTGCCACCCGTTCGGGTGCGGTGGCAGGGCTCCGGGGTATCGGCGGCGCCTTACTTGACCGCCAGTTCGCCTAATTCGGACCAATCGTCCTGGTCGACCGTCTGGCTGATGATCTTCGGGGTGTGGGCCAGGTGCTGCGGCAAGTCCTGCTGGGCCTGCTTGAAGTGCGCCGAATTCACGTGCGCCGCCCCGGCATCCCCGTCGCGGAACGCCTCCACCAGGACATACTCGTTCGGGTCGTCCAGGCTGCGGGACCACTCGAACCACAGGTTGCCGGGCTCGTTGCGGGTCGCTCTCGTGAACGGGCCGGCGATCTCGGGCCACCTCTCGGCGTACTCGGGCTTGATGGTGAATTTCGCCGTAATGAAGATCATCGTGGGCCACCTTTCGCGCGATCAGCCATTGGTCTTCCCCTCTCTCTGCCCTCGTCGCACGCTGGGGGTCATGAGCGGCAAGGGCACCGGCGTCCTTCAATCCGTCGAGCGGGCGATGCGCGTATTGGACCACGTCGCCGCCGCGGCCGGCCCGGTCGCTGCCAAGAACGTCGCGAAGTCGCTCGGACTCACCCTCCCGACCACCTATCATCTGCTGACGACGCTCGTCGCGGGGGGCTATCTCGTTCATCTCGCGGACGAACAGGCGTACGCGCTCGGGCACCGCGTCGATGACCTGGCCCGAGGGTTGCACCGGCAGATCGCGGTGCCGCCGGAGGTCCGCCGGGTCGCCTCGGTCGTGCACCGCGAGGCGCAGGCCGCGGCCTACTACGCGGCGCTGCGGGACGCCGAGATGATCGTCGCGCATGTGGCCGAATGCCCGGTGCATCCGCGAATCCATCCGCTGAACGTCGGGTTCCATCAGGCGCCGCACGCCACCGCGTTCGGCAAGCTGATGCTCTCCACACTGACCGCCGAGGACTGCGAGACACTGCTCGACCACACCGGAATGCCCGCGGTAACCAACGAGACGGTCACCGATCGTGGCGTGTTGCGGCGGCAGTTACATCAGGTACGGGGTACCGGCCTCGCGGTCGAGGTGGACGAATTCCAGCACGGGCTCAGCTGCATGGCCGCCCCCGTGACCGACGCGGCCGGCCGTTTCGTCGGCGCCCTGGCGATCTCGATGCCGACCACCCGATTACGTACGGACCGGTGGTCGGTCGAGCGCGCGGTCCGGCTCGGCGCCGTACGGGTGACGCGCGTGATCGCGCAGCGCCGCTTCGCCTGACCCCCGGGCGCCGACTTGAGCGACGGGCCGTCGGGAGTTGCCATCCGTTGCGGTGACTGCCATCTGGCGTTCACACCTGTTTCGGTACGCCCGTCGTCCGTGCTTCCTAGCGTCCGTGGCGCGCGCGCACCGCCCGCTGTCAGGTTCACCACGGCTGCTGCCGGGCTGGTGGTCGACCGCACCCGAAGACGCGAAAGGCCCAGGAATGTCAGAAGAATCCCAGCAAACTCGAATCTCCCGTCGCAACGCGCTTGGCCTGTTCGGCGCGACAGTGTCCGGCGCCGCGGCCGGACCGCTGGTCCTCGGCGCCGGAGCCGGCGAGGCGGCCCCGGCGAAGTCGGCGGTCACCGGTCTCACCACCGGCTCGTCCACCACCCCCGTCCAGGGCCTGCACCTGACCTTCGGCGCCGACCCGCGCAGCCAGATGGTCGTCTCGTGGGTCACCGACGCGGCCGTCAAGAACCCGCGGGTCGTCTACGGCACGCTCAGTGGCGGCTTCGGCTCCACCGTGCGCGCGACCACGAAGACCTACGTGGACGGCACCTCCGGGCGGACCGTCTGGGTCCATCACGCGCTGATCAGCAAGCTCAGGGCCGATACCGATTACCTGTACGCGGCCCAGCACGACGGCGCCACCCCGGACGCCGGCACCTTCCACACGGCGCCGTCCGGCCGGTCCTTCTTCACCTTCACCAGCTTCGGAGACCAGGGTGCGCCCAGCGTGACGTGGAAGACCGGCGCGAATCCGGCGGACGCCTCGGGACGGGACTTCGAGCCCAACGCCACGCCCGCCGCCGCCGACATCGTCACCGGCATCGAGAAGGTCGGCCCGCTGTTCCACCTCCTCAACGGTGACCTCTGCTACGCCAACACCGGGCCCGACCGCGTTCGCGTCTGGCACGACTTCCTCGCCAACAACAGCCGCTCGGCGCGGTTCCGTCCGTGGATGCCGGCCGCGGGCAACCACGAGATCGAGCTGGGCAACGGCAAGCTCGGCCTCGACGCGTACCAGACCTACTTCGAGCTGCCCTCGACCGAGACGCAGCCCGAGCTCGACAACCTCTGGTACTCCTTCACGGTCGGCTCGGTGAAGGTGATCTCCCTGCAGAACGACGACATCGCCCTGCAGGAGGGCGGCGACGTCTACATCAACGGCTACTCCGGCGGCCGGCAGCTCGCCTGGCTGGAGAAGGAGCTCAAGTCGGCGCGGGCTTCGAAGGACATCGACTGGATCGTCATCTGCATGCACCAGGTGATGATCAGCTCGGCGACCGCCGCGAACGGCCCCGACCTCGCACTGCGCGCGGCGTACGGCCCGCTGTTCGACAAGTACGGCGTCGATCTGGTGGTCTGTGGCCACGAGCACGACTACGAGCGCTCGCTGGCGGTGCGGGGCGTCGTTCCGGGCAGCGTCACCCTCACCCCCAACCCGAGCCAGGCCGCGCTCGACGTGATCGACAGCGCGCACGGCACCACGCACATGGTCCTCGGCGGTGGCGGCGTCTCCGGCATCACCAACAACAGCTTCACCATGGACGACGCCGACGGGCACGGGCATCACTCGGCGTTCGTCCAGACCCAGCACGTCGGCAAGTTCAACTCGGTCAAGGAGCAGGAGACAGCGGTCTGGATCGGCGTACGCGACGCCGAGCACCCGTACGGCTTCGCCGAGTTCACCGTCGACCCGGGCCGTCACCCCGGCGACATGACCCGCATCTACGTGACCTACTACAACATCATCACGCCCACCGGTGAGTTGTCGGTCTTCGAGAAGTTCACGCTCGAACGCCGCCGTAGCGACGGCGGCCACAGCGGCCACGGCGGGCACTGACCCACCGCTTCGTCAACGCCTGGGCCGGTGTCCGGCCCAGGCTTTCGCCATGGACACGGAGAACCGAGTCTAGAGATCTTTTCGGCCCGGTCCGTCCGATTGCGATCATTCGTACCCGGTTTCATTTTTTCGCGGCGGCCGTGGCGCCGGGCGGGCCCTCTTAATACGATCGGCGTTGGATTAATGGCTCAGTAGGAGGGACTGACCATGGCTAATCCCACAATTGTTCTCATCCACGGCGCGTTCGCGGACGCGTCCGGCTGGAGCCGTCTGCACGCCGAACTGGCGGGCGACGGCTTCACGATCAAGGCACCGCCGAATCCGTTACGCGGCATCACGGTCGCGGACGCCGAGTACACGAAGAGCGTCATCGAGCAGATCGAGGGGCCGGTCCTGCTCGTCGGCCACTCCTACGGGGGTGCCGTCATCACCGCGGCCGGGGTGGCCGACAACGTTGTCGGGCTGGTTTACATCGCCGGCATGGCGCCCGACGCGGGCGAGGACCTTGCCACGTTCCAGGGCCAGTTCCCGGCGCCGGCGGTGGGCCCGTTCCTGCGGCCGTCGCCGCTGCCGGACGGCGGCGCCGAGTTCTCGATCGACCCGAGCGGGTTCCACGAGGCGTTCTGCGCAGACCTGCCGGAGGCGGAAGCCGCGTTCATGGCGATCTCACAACGCCCGCTCTCCGGGGTGGCGTTCACCGAGAAGGCCCCGACGCCGGCGTGGCGGACCCGCCCGTCCTGGGCGGTGCTGCCGACCGCCGACGGCACGATCCACCCGGACGTGCACCGGTTCTCCTACGACCGGATGGGCGCCAAGGTGACCGTCGCCGAGGGCGCGTCGCACGTGGTGATGATGTCCCGCCCGGCCGTCGTGGCCGACGTGGTGCGCGAGGCGGCCGCGAGCACCGCCACCAACGAACGATCGATCAGGTAGGCGCGGGCGACGAGACGCCCAGGTCCCGGTGCGGGGGCCTGGGGATCGCGGTCAGGACGACAGGCGGATGCGGACCCGGCGGTTCTGGCGGCCCTTGCTCTCCACCTTCACCACCTCGACATGCCCCACCTGCCCGGTCGACGCGACGTGGGTGCCGCCGTCCGCCTGCACATCCAGGCCGACGATGTCGATCACGCGGATCTCCGGCTCGTCCAGCGGCGGCAGCGCGTCCTGCGTCCGCACCAGCGTCGGGATCTCCAGGGCCTCCGCGCGTGGCAGGACGCGGGCCACGATCTTGCGGTCGGCGGCGATCTCGGCGTTCACCGCGTCCTCCAGCGACTGCTTGAAGCCGGGCGGGACCTCGGGCAGGTTGAAGTCCATCCGGGCCTCGCCGGGCTGCATGTTGCCGCCGGTGACCAGGGCGCCGAAGTCGCGGAAGACGGTGCCGCACAGGATGTGCAGGCCGGAGTGGGTGCGCATCAGCGTGCTGCGGCGTTCGTCGTCGATGGCGCCGCGCACGGCGGTGCCAACCGGCGGGATCGGGTCGCCGGGAGCGGGGATCAGGCGGAAGTCGTCGCCCTTGCGGGTGTCCACGATCCGGGTCTGGACGCCCTGCCAGAGCAGGACGCCGTGGTCCGGCGGCTGCCCTCCCCCGCCAGGGTAGAAGGCCGACCGGTCGAGCACGATGCCCGCCTCCGGGTCGGCGGGGTCGGACCACAGCACGGTGCAGTCCCACTCGCGCAGCGTCGGGTCTTGCCAGTCCAGCCGTTCACCCATGGGCAAACTCTAGGCCAGCCGACCCGGCGTCACGCGACATCAAGCTCCCCCGGCACCTTCAGGTCATAAAGCCGCGCCGCGTTCAACCCCAGAATCTTCCTCTTCATCGCCGGCGTCAGCACTCCGTACTCCCCTTGCATGTCCACCGGAATCTGGAAATCGACGAACTTCTCCACCAGCCATTTCGGCTGCCAGATCGCATAGTCACTGCCGAACAACAGGCGATCCGCGCCGAGCCAGTAGACCAACTCCCCCATGATCTGCGCGAAATAGCGCGGCCGCGAATGCAGGAACGGCATCGCCATCGCCAGCCCGCCGTACACGTTGGGCTCCTGCGTGGCGATCCAGCAAAAGTCCTCGAGCCGCGGCAGCCCGACATGTTCGACGATGAACCGCAGGCCGGGAAACGCCGTGGCCGCATCATCGACGTCGGCCACGTCGAACGCGTCCCGGTTCATCGGGTAAACCGTCGGCCCTTTATGCACATGAATATTGACGATCCCCAGTTCACGACATTTTTCCAGATACCGGTACGCCCACGGGTCGCTGAGCTTCCAGCCCTTCGAATCGCCCTTCCACTCCGCCGTGTACAGCATCACGCCCTTGAGCTGCCAGCGCTCCTGCAACCGTTCAAGCTTGTCCAGCCCGGCCTCGCCGTCGCGCGGATCCCACCGCCCGTTGACGATGAACCGGCCGGGATGACGGGCGGCGATGTCACCGTTCTGCGCCGTCGTGTTGAACCCGTTGACGAACCAATCGGTCAGATAGGTGCTCTGCAGAACGGCGACGTCGTCGTACCCGGACTCGAACAAGTCGTAGATCATGCGCTCCTCGGGAAAGCGCTCGAACTCTTCGAGGGTCCACCGGTATTCGTACGGGGAGAGGTTCGTGTGGTAGTCGTAGAAGCACTTGACGAACCCCTCGCCGTACCGGTTGAGCTGGTTCGCCGGGCTGCCGTCCCAGAAATGGGTGTGGCCGTCGACGATGAAGTAGCTCTGCCCGTCCTTGCTGTACAAAAGGGCCCCCTACGGAACGAGGATTCCGCGCCCCCGCAGCCGGCCGGCCTCGAGATCGTCCATCGCCTCGTTGACCGCGGTCAGCGGGTAGGTCTTGGTGTGCAGGGTGACCTTGCCCTGGGCGGCGAGCGTCATCAGCTCGTCCAGGTCGTTGTAGGAGCCGACCAGGTTGCCGATGATGTTGCGTTCGGTGGAGATCAGATCGATGGTCGGGATGTTCACCGAGCCGCCGTAGCCGATCACGAAGTAGTTCCCCGCCCGCTTGGTCATGGCGAGTCCCTGAGCCTCGGCGCCCTGCTCGCCGACGAAGTCGAGGACCAGGTCCGCGCTGTCCTCGAGGCCCTTGCCCTCCGGGCGGACCTCGTGCGCGCCCAGCTCGCTCGCCAGGGCGCGAGCGCCGTCGTTCGGGTCGATCACCACGACGCGGGTGGCGGTCATCGCGACCAGGCACTGGATGCCGATGTGGCCGAGCCCGCCCGCCCCGATCACCACGCAGGTCGTCCCGGGGTAGAGCAGCGGCACCGCCTTGCGCACCGCGTGGTAGGCGGTGAGCCCCGCGTCGGCCAGCGCCGCCACGGCCGCCGGTTCCAGGCCGGGGGCCAGCTTGACCACCGAACGGGCCGACGTGAGCAGGAACTCGGCCATGCCGCCGTCGACGTCGATGCCGGGGAACTTCGAGTTCTCGCAGTGCACGTCGTCGCCGGAGCGGCACGGCCGGCACAGCCCGCAGGTGACCAGCGGGTGCAGGATGACGGCGTCGCCGGGGGCGACGTTGGTGACGGCCGGGCCCACCTCGCGCACCCAGCCGGCGTTCTCGTGGCCGATCACGTACGGCAGGGTGACGCCGGATTTCTCCGCCCACTGCCCTTCCATGATGTGCAGGTCGGTGCGGCACAGCCCGGCCGCACCGACCTGGACCAGCACGTCGAGCGGGCCGGTCACCTTAGGTACGGGTATGTCGTCGACAGACGGTCGTTTTCCGTAGGAGTGAACTCGCACAGCCTTCATCGGCTCGTCTCCTCGCCTCGCCGGGTCGTCCTTATGCGACCCTGCAAGGCGAGGCGATCAGTGCGTTAGCTCGGGTTCAGATGATGACAACGGCGTTTCCGCCTCCGGCGCCTCGTCGGGAACCTTGCGCAGCTTGTTCGGCCACCACATCGCCCCGCCGATGTCCAGGTTGAGCGCGGTCACCAGCACCGACCGGACGATCAGCGTGTCGAGCAGGACGCCGAACGCGACCGCGAACCCGATCTCGGCGAACGCCACCAGCGGCAGGCTGGCCAGGGCCGCGAACGTGCCGGCCAGCACGATGCCGGCGCTGGTGATGACGCCGCCGGTCGCGGCGAGACCGATCAGCGCGCCCCGCCGGGTGCCGTGCTGCTGCGCCTCCTCCCGTACCCGGGTCATCAGGAAGATGTTGTAGTCGATGCCCAGCGCGACCAGGAACACGAACACGAACAGCGGGAACGACGTGTCCTCGCCGGCGAAGCCGAACACGTGCCGGAAGATCAGCGCGCTCACGCCCAGGGCCGCCGCGAAGGAGAGCACGACGGTACCGATCAGGATCAGCGGCGCGACGATCGCCCGCAGCAGCAGGCCCAGGATGATCAGCACGGCCAGCAGCACCAACGGCATGATCAACCGGTTGTCGTGCCGGTTCGCGTCGTTGATGTCGACGGTCATCGCGGTCAGGCCGCCGACCTTGGCGTCCGCCCCCGGGACCTGGTGCACGGCGTCGCGCACCCGTTCCACCGTGGCCTGCGCGGCCTTCGAGTCGGGCGCGTCGGCCAGGGTGCCATCGAGCAGGACCAGGTCACCACGCACGATCGGGTCGGCCACCGCGGTGATGCCGGGCGTGCTCGCGAGCGCCTGACGCACCGCGGCCTCGGCCAGCGCGTTGGCGATCACCGTGACCGGCTGGCCGCCGCCGGCCGGGAAGTGCCGGGCCAGCGCCTGCTCGCCGACCACCGACGGCTGCTCCTTGGTGAACGAGTCCGCCGTGGACAGGCCGTTGGCGTTGAGCTGCAGCAGGCCGAGCGCCATCGCGCCGAGGGCCAGCGCGGTGCCGATCCAGACCGCGCGGGGCCGGCGGGCGATGCGTCCGCCGACGCGGGCCCACAGACCGGTCGCGGTCGGCTCGGCCGTGCCGTACTTCGGCCGCACCGGCCAGAACAGCCACCGCCCGAAGATCACCAGCAGCGCGGGCAGCAAGGTGATCATGGCGAACAGGCCGACCACCACGCCGAGCGCCGCGACCGGGCCCAGGCCGCTGGTGGAGTTCAGCTCGGCCAGGGTCAGGATCGACATGCCGATGGCCACCGTCGCGGCGCTCGCGATGATCGCCGGCCCGGCCCGGTGCAGCGCGAACCGCATCGCCTCGTGCCGGTCCTCGTGCCGGCGCAGCTCTTCCCGATAGCGCGCCACGAGCAGCAACGCGTAGTCGGTGCCGGCGCCGAACACCAGCACCGTGAGGATGCCGGCGCTCTGCGCGTTGACCACCAGCCCGGCGTGTTTGGCCAGCAGATAGATGACGCCCTGCGCGGTGGTCAGCGCGACGCCCGCGGACACGATCGGCAACAGCCAGAGAACCGGGCTCCGGTACGTGATCAGCAGGATCACGGTGACCACGAGCAGGGTGGTGTAGAGCAGCGTGCCGTCGATACCCTCGAACGCCGAGGCGGAGTCGGCCGCGTTGCCGGCCGGGCCGGTCAGGTAGACGTTGAGCCCGCTCGGGGCGCCCGCGGTGACCGCCTTGACGTCGTCGACGACCCCGGCGATCTTCTCCCAGCCGTCGGCGTCGACCTTGATCGGCACGATCGTGGAGATCGCTGCCTGGTCCTGCGACTCGGCCGGGCCGACCACCTGGCCGCTGACGCCGGCCACCGACGCGAAGGCGCCCGCGTCGGCTTGCGCTTTCTGCCGATCGGCCTGGGTGAGGCCGCCCGTACGCTCGTAGACGAGCACCGCCGGGATGATGTCGTCGGGCTGGAACCGGGTCTGCAGGTCGGCGACCTGAGTGGCTTCGGCGTTACCCGGCAGCCACGAGGAATTGTCATTCTTCTCGACGCCGGTCAGTTTTCCGGCCAGCGGCGCCGCGATCGCCAGGATCACGATCCAGAAAGCCAGCACGATCCATTTCGTCCACCGGCCGCAGACAAGCCGCGCCACACCACCCGTAGCCATCGCGTCTCCCCCCGAGACAAGACACTGGTCCGGCGCAGCGTAAGCCCGAGTCGATTGCGCAACCAACCATCGTTCGGTCTATATCAGGGTTTTCTCAGGGGACAATTCAGCCGGACCGGACTGCCCGTGCACGAACCTTTCCCATTCGGCATAATCCATGGGGTGACGAATTGGGAGTACGCGCGGCTCGAGTACCGCGCGGCGGGCACCCTCGGCGGCGACCGGTTCATGGACTGGACGGCCACCTTCCATCACCCCGGCGGGTTGCTGCGCTGGGGCACCGACGAGCGCTTCGACGACCTGCGCCATCTCAACCGGGCCGGGGCGGCCGGCTGGCAGGCGTACGACCGGACGGCCATCCACGTGAAAGACGAGCCGCACCGCCTGAGCAATGTGACCTACAGCATGCGCAGGCCGGTGCCTTAGCCTTCACCAGTGGCCACGAAAGAACCCGGACGCACCCTGATCGCCTCGAACAAGAAGGCGCGGCACGACTACGCGATCCTCAAGACCTACGAGGCGGGCATCGTGCTCAACGGCACGGAGGTGAAGTCCCTGCGCGAGGGCCGGGCGTCTCTCGTCGACGCCTTCGCGCAGGAACACCACGGCGAGATCATGCTGTACGGGCTGCACATCGCCGAATACGGATACGGGAGCTGGACGAACCACGCCCCGCGCCGCACCCGCAAGCTGCTCCTGCACAAGTCCGAGATCGTGAAGATCCTGCACCAGCTCGACGACGGCAACGGGCTCACCCTCGTACCGCTGTCGATGTATTTCCAGGACGGCTGGGCCAAGGTCGAACTGGGCCTGGCGCGCGGCCTCAGGTCGTACGACAAACGGCAGGTCCTGGCCACCCGGGACGCCCAGCGAGAGATCGCCCGGGAGATGGGCCGGCGCCTGAAGGGGCGCCGGTAGCATCGGTGGCGTGGAATTCGGTATAGACACCTTCGGCGATGTCACGATCGGCGAGGACGGCAACAAGCTTCCGTACGCGCAGGTGATTCGCAACGTGGTCGCCCAGGCGGAGCTGGCCGAACAGGTCGGGATCGACGTGTTCTCGGTCGGCGAGCACCACCGGGACGACTTCGCGATCTCCGCGCCCGAGATCGTGCTGGCCGCCATCGCGGGCCGCACCGAGCGGATCAAGCTCGGGACCGCGGTGACCGTGCTGAGCTCGGATGACCCGGTCCGGGTCTTCGAGCGGTTCGCGACGCTGGACGCGGTCTCCCGCGGACGCGCCGAGATCACGCTGGGGCGTGGCTCGTTCACCGAGTCGTTCCCGCTGTTCGGGTTCGATCTCAGCGACTACGAGCGGCTCTTCTCCGAGAAGCTGGACCTGATGGTCGAGCTGCTGAAGGAGCAGGCGGTGACGTGGTCGGGGTCGGTGCGGCCGCCGCTGACCGACCAGCAGGTCTACCCGAAGACCGAGTCCGGACATATCCGTACTTGGGTGGGTGTGGGGGGAAGCCCCGAGTCGGTGGTGCGGGCGGCGCAGTACGGCCTGCCCCTCGTGCTGGCCATCATCGGCGGCGAACCGGCCCGCTTCGAGCCGTACGTCGACCTTTACCACCGCGCGCTGAAGGAGTTCGAGAAGCCCGACTTACCGGTGGCGGTGCACAGCCCCGGTTTCGTGGCGGAGACGGACGAGGAGGCCCTCGAGACGGTGTGGCCGCACGCGCGCACCATGATGAACCGGATCGGCCGGGAGCGGGGCTGGCCGCCGCTCGCCCGCAACCGCTTCGAGGAGGACATCAACACCGGCGCCTGGCACGCGGGCTCCCCGGAGACGGTGGCGCAGAAGATCGCGAAGACGATCACCGACCTGGGCATTCAGCGGTTCGACCTGAAGTACTCGGTCGGCACCCTGCCGCACGACAAGCTGATGCGGGCCATCGAGCTGTACGGGACGCGGGTCATCCCGCGGGTGAAGGAACTGCTCGCCTGAGCGTGTGCGACAAAACGCCGGCCGGACCTCGCGGGTCCGGCCGGCGTTTTTGCTGGATCGCCGGGGCTACTTGATGTCGAGCTGGGCGCACTTCGCCGCGTACTTGGCGGTGCACAGCTGGTCCTTGGTGACGGTGCCGTCGTCGACCAGGTCCTTGATGCCGTCGAGGGTGATCGCCCGCGGCGTCAGGGCCACCATCGGGACGTACGCGCCGGACTCCGGGTCCTTCTCCGGGACCGTCGTGGCGCGCACCTTGGTGCCGTTGTAGAGGTCGATCGCGAGGTCCGCGGCCGCGGCGGCCTCCGGCTGGAACGGCTTGAGCACCGTCATGCACTGGTCACCGGCGAGGATGTTCTGCAGGCCCTGCACGGTGGCGTCCTGGCCGGTGACCGGCACCTTGCCGTTCATCTTGTGCTTCTTGAGCACGGCGATGACCGCGTTCGCGATGCCGTCGTTCGCCGCCAGCACCGCGTTGATCTTCGGCTGCTGAGTCAGCATCTGGGTGAAGATCGCGGTGGCCTCGTCCTCGTCCCAGTTGGGCACCCACTGGTCCGGGCCCTTGGTGTAGCGGCCGTCGTCGTAGAGCGGCTGCAGCAGCTGGTCGTAGCCGGTCTTGAACAGGGTGGCGTTGTTGTCGGTGGGCGACCCGTTGAGCTCGGCGACGATCGGGTCCTTGATGTTCTGGTCCTTGATGCAGCCCTGCAGCGAGCCCGCCTGCGCCTGGCCCACCTTGCCGCCGTCGAAACTGACGTAGTAGTCGGCGCCGCCGTTGAGCGTCATCCGGTCGTAGTCGATGACCGGGACGTGCTTGGCGTGCGCGGCGTCGATCACGGCCTTGCCGCTGTCCGCGTCGAGGTTCGCGATGATCAGCACCTTGGCGCCGCTGTCGACCATCTGCTCGCCGATGCGCTTGAAGTTCTCCGGGTCGCCCTGGGCGTTCTTGATATCAGATTTGATCTTGGCGGCGTCGAACTTCTGCTTCAGGAACTTGGGGTCGTCGCTCGTCCAGCGCGTCGAGCTCTTGGTGTCCGGCAGGATGACGCCGACACGGGCTCCGGTCTCGCCACCGGCGATCGCGCCACTACTGGCGTCACTCGAGTCATCCGAGCCGTCACAGGCCGTCATGACCGTCGTCGCCATCAAGCCGACCGCGGCGAGGGCCAGCAGTTTGGTGCGCATGGGGGTAGTCGTCCTCTCCAAGGGGTCCCGAGCTGTGCCGGACGTCGAAACGCCGGACAAGTATCGGGCAAGCCCCCGTGTACATGACAGGGGGTACGGGGGCCGAGAGAAAAATAGTTCATTTCCCGTGAGTAAGCACCCTCTGGCTACGTACGGTCGTAGCGTCCACTCTGACCGAATCGCGGAGAAGATCGTCCGTTCGGTCAGAATGCGACAGATCAGGTCGCCTGGCACGGTCGGCAGGAGCGTACGCGACGCCCGCCCGCGGACGCTGTGTCGCAGGCCACGTTCCCCTCGTCCGCATGCGAAGACGGTTACCAGTTGACCGCTATGTACTTCGACTCCAAGTACTCCAGCAGGCCCTCGTGGCCGCCCTCGCGACCGATGCCGCTCTGTTTCACCCCGCCGAACGGGGCGGCCGGGTCGCTGACCAGGCCGCGGTTCAAGCCGACCATGCCGGCCTCGATCGCCTCGCTCACCCGCAGCCCGCGCGCCAGGTCGCCGGTGTAGACGTACGCCACCAGGCCGAACTCGGTGTCGTTGGCGAGCCGTACGGCCTCCTGTTCGGAGCCGAACGTGACGATCGGCGCGACCGGCCCGAAGATCTCCTCGCGCAGGATCGGCGCGTCGGCCGCCACCCCGGTCAGCACCGTCGGCGGGTAGTAGAAGCCGGGGCCGTCCGGACGCGTGCCGCCGGTGACCGCCGAGGCGCCGCTTTCCAGCGCGCCGCGCACCAGACCGTCCACCTTGGCCACCGTGTCCTCGTTGACCAGCGGTCCGACCTGCGTCTTCTCGTCCGTGCCGGGACCGACCACGAGCGCGGACATCCGCGAAGCGAGCAGCCGGGAGAACTCGCCGGCGATCGACTCCTCGACGTAGAAGCGGTTCGCCGCGGTGCACGCCTCGCCGCCGTTGCGCATCTTGGCGATCATCGCGCCGTCCAGCGCCGCGTCCAGGTCGGCGTCGGCGAACACCACGAACGGGGCGTTGCCGCCCAGCTCCATCGACGTGTTCACGACCTGGTCGGCGGCCTGCGCGAGCAGGATCCGGCCCACCTCGGTGGAACCGGTGAAGGACAGCTTACGCACCCGCGGGTCGTGCAGCATCTTGCCCACGACCTTGCCCGAGCTGCGCGAGGGCAGCACGTTGACCACGCCGTCCGGCACACCCGCCTCGGCCAGGATCGCGGCCATCGCGAGCGCGGTCAGCGGCGTGTCGCTGGCCGGCTTCAGGATCACCGTGCAGCCCGCCGCGAGCGCCGGACCGATCTTGCGGGTGGCCATCGCGGCCGGGAAGTTCCACGGCGTGACCAGGACGCACACCCCGACCGGCTGGCGCACCACCACGATCCGGTTGGCCCCGCTGGGCGCGGTGGTGACCAGCCCGTCGCCGCGGACCGCCTCCTCGGCGAACCAGCGGAAGAACTCCGCGGCGTACGTGACCTCGCCCTTCGCGTCGGTCAGCGCCTTGCCGTTCTCCAGGCTGATCAGCTTGGCCAGCGCGTCGGCGCGCTCGGTCATCAGCTCCCAGGCCCGGCGCAGGGCCTCACCGCGTACGCGAGGAGGTGTCGCCGCCCAGCCCGCGGCCGCCGCGGAGGCCGCGTCGACCGCCGAGATCGCGTCGCTCTCGCTGCCGTCCGCGACCGTGGCGATCACGTCGCCGGTCGCGGGATCGAGCACGTCGAATCGATTCCCCGAGGACGCGGGGACCCACTTGCCACCGATGAAGAGTTCAGTTTCCACAAACCCCAGCATGGTCCCGTACGCCGGTGCGCGCTACACATCACACAAATGGCTCGATTCGTGCGGGTATGACCCGGGTACCTCGCAACAATGAGCGTGCAAACCATCGCCGATCAGGATCGGGGCTTTTTCGGACAGCCCCGGGTACTGGCCAACCTTTTCGGCGTTGAGCTGTGGGAACGGTTCTCGTTCTACGGCATGCAGGGCATCCTGCTGATCTACCTGTACTTCGGGGCGGCCCAGGGCGGTCTCGGCATCAGCCAGGCCACGGCGACCAGCATCGTCGGGGCGTACGGGGGAACTGTCTATCTCTCCACGGTGATTGGCGCCTGGCTCGCCGACCGGATGTGGGGCGCCGAGCGGATCCTGTTCGTCAGCGCGGTCGTCGTCATGGCCGGCCACATCGCGCTCGCGACCGTCCCCGGACTCACCGGCGTGGCGGTCGGCCTGATCCTGATCGCGCTCGGCAGCGGCGGCGTGAAGGCCACGGCGACCTCCATCGTCGGCACGCTCTACGCGCCCGGCGACGAGCGGCGCGACGCCGGGTTCTCGCTGTTCTACCTGGGCATCAACCTGGGCGCGCTGGTCGGGCCGCTGCTCACCGGCCTGCTGCAGAAGGACGTCGGCTTCCACTACGGCTTCGGCGTGGCGGCGGTCGGCATGGCGATCGGCCTTTTCCAGTACGCCTTGGGCCGGCGCCGCCTCAGCGATGCGGCCGGTGCGGTGGCGAACCCCCTGCCCGCGCGCCAACGGCCGTGGGTGTTCGCGGCGGCCATCACGGTCGCGGTCGTCGTCGCGTTGCTGGCCTTCACCGGCATCATCACCGCGGCCTCGCTGTCGAACGTCGTGGTGGTGCTGAGCATCGTGGTGTCGATCGCGTACTTCTGGCTGATCCTGGCCAGTCGGCGCATCACCCCGGTGGAGCGGCGCCGGGTCGTCGCGTTCATCCCGATGTTCATCGCGAGCGCCGCGTTCTGGTCGCTGTACCAGCAGCAGTTCACGGTCGTGACCATCTATTCCGCCGAGCGGCTCGACCGCAACCTGTTCGGCTGGCAGATGCCGATCGCCTGGGTCCAGTCGATCAACCCGGTCTTCATCATCATCCTGTCCGGCGTCTTCGCGGCCCTGTGGACCCGCCTGGGCCCGCGGCAGCCCGGGACCCCGGTGAAGTTCGCGCTCGGCACGATCGTGATGGGCGTGGCGTTCCTGCTGTTCCTGCCGTTCGCCGGCAGCGGCCCGAACAGCGTGCCGTTGCTCGGCCTGTCCGGCATCATCCTGGTCTTCACGTTCGCCGAGCTGCTGCTCTCCCCCGTCGGGCTGTCACTGTCCACGAAGCTCGCGCCGGAGGTCTTCCGTACGCAGATGGTGGCGCTGTTCTTCCTGTCGGTGGCGCTGGGGACGGCGCTGTCCGGGACGCTGGCGAGCTACTACAGCCCGGACCGCGAGGTGCCGTACTTCGGCATCCTCGGCGCGATCGCCATCGCGATCGGCGCCATCGTGTGGGCCCTCAACCCGCCGCTGCGCCGCTTGATGGGTGGAGTTCGCTGACGACTTGCCGGGCACCGCATCCTCCCGGCCCACCGCCGCGCATATCCGACATTTCCGGTGACCGAGGTGGACGGGCTGAGCGCGCTGGGCCGCCGTGCTCAGCGAGTGGCTCGCGGCGCTTCCATATCGTGGGACTCGTGGCCGGCTAGTGGGACCGGCGACCACATCCTGAACCCAGCGCCCGCGATGTGGGACTCCCGTCCATTGTGGAGCGATTTTTGCCCGGTAATGCGCCTTTCGTACGGCAGGCTTTCCCGGCCAGATGTGAACCTTGGAAAGTTATGGTTCGTAT